>NZ_JBCDWL010000001.1:0-626880 GCF_039946255.1 Gordonia aichiensis
TCATCGGCTCGCCGGCACGATATCGGTCCGACCACTTCTTCGCTGTTGCGTGAGCGCATTGGAATCGTTCGGCGGCCCGTCGGATCGGCCATCCCTGGTCCACGACGAGGACGGCGAGGCGGCGACGGCCCTCCGGAGTCAAAGGTGCGTTAGCGTGAGTCACGAAGACCTCCGTGGCTAGATGGTGAGTGTGGTAACCCACATCCTGCCCGGAGGTCTTCGCCTACATCAGACGTTCACAACGTGTTCGGGGAGTACAGCTAGCCGAGGGCGTATCGAGACCTCGCACGATACGCAGGGTCTCGATACGCCGCCTCGCTGCGCTCGGTGGCTACTCGACCAACCTAGGGCTAGGGGAAGGCGGACGGCAGGCGGAGCGTCGGGCTGCCGCTATTCGGCGGGGAGGACGACCAACTCGTGGGGGCGGTTGTTGAGGGGCTCGCAGCCGTCGGCGGTGACGACGACGATGTCCTCGATGCGGGCGCCCCAGTCGCCGCTGAAGTACACGCCCGGTTCGATGCTGAAGGCCATGCCCTCGCGCAGGACGTCGTCGTTGCCCGCGACGATGTACGGCTCCTCGTGCACCGACAGCCCGATCCCGTGGCCGGTGCGGTGAATGAACTGCTCGCCCAGGCCTGCCTCGACGAGGACGTCGCGGGCGGCGGCGTCGATGCTCTGCGCGGTGACGCCCGGGCGCACCGCAGCGACCGCCGCCGCCTGGGCGCGCTGCAGCGCGTCATAGGCCGCGGCGATGTCGGGCCGCGGCGCACCGAAGCAGTAGGTGCGGGTGGAGTCGGAGTTGTAGCCGGGCGCCACCGGGCCGCCGATGTCGATGACGACGATGTCGTCGGCGCCGATCACGCGGTCGGACTTCTCGTGGTGCGGGTCGGCGCCGTTGGGTCCGGATCCGACGATGATGAACTCCGCGTGCGTGTGCCCCTCCGCGCGGATCGCGGCATCGATGTCGGCGGCCACCGCGGCCTCGGTGCGGCCGGGCCTCAGGAACTCGGCCATCCGCGCGTGCACCCGATCGATCGCCGCGCCGGCCCGACGCAACGCCGCCGCCTCCGCCTCGTCCTTGATCATCCGCAGCTCGCGCAGGACGGGCGTCGCCAACTCCGGCGGCACCGACGTTCGGGTGCTCAGCGGAACCACGTGCAGCGCGGGCAGCGCATCGGAGACGGCGATCCGCGCATCCGGGCCCAAGCCGTCCAAAGCCAGCGCGTAGGGATCCTGTCCGTCGACCCAGTCGCTGATCGGCAGGTCGAGGTCGCCGATGGCCGATTCACGCAGCGACGCCAGCTCCAGACGCGCCGTCACCACCCGCACCGGTCCCCGCGCCGGGATCACCAGCGCGGTGAGCCGCTCGAAGGTCTCCGCCTCCGAGCCGGTCAGATAGCGGAAGTCGGGCCCGGTACCGACGATGACGGCGTCGAATCCGGCCTCGCAGGTCAGGTCGGCGGCGCGGGCTAGGCGGCGGGCGTACACGTCGGAATCGAATCTGGTGGGCATGCGTCCAGGGTATTTCACCCCGGATGTGAAAAGGTGTTCACCATGACCGGATCGGTGATGCTCCTCGACGGCGCGAGTCTGTGGTTTCGTTCGTTCTACGCCCTGCCCGAGAAGATGACGGCGCCCGACGGCCGCCCGGTGAACGCCGTCCGCGGCTTCGTCGACACCATCGCCGCTCTGGTGACCACCCATGAGCCGACCCGATTGGTGGTCTGCCTGGATCTGGACTGGCGTCCGGCGTTCCGCACCGACCTCATCCCCACCTACAAGGCGCATCGGGTCGCCGCAGACGGAGACGGCGCCGAGGAGGTGCCCGCGACGCTCACCCCTCAGGTCGACATGATCCTCGACGTCCTGCGCTGCGCGGGCATCGCGACGTCCGGCGCCCTCGGCTGCGAAGCCGACGACGTGATCGGCACCCTGGCCTTCCATGAGGCCGACGACGACGTCCTCGTCGTCAGCGGCGACCGCGACCTCCTCCAAGTGGTCGCCGACGATCCGGTGCCGGTCCGCGTGCTCTACGTCGGTCGCGGTCTGGCGAAGGCCGAGCTCATGGGCCCGGAGGAGGTGTCGGCGAAGTACGGGCTGACGCCCGAGCGCGCAGGCGTCGCCTACGCCGAGATGTCGATTCTGCGCGGTGACCCGTCGGACGGTCTGCCCGGCGTTCCCGGCATCGGCGAGAAGACCGCGGCCAAACTGCTCAACCAGTTCGGGAGCCTCGACGCCCTCGAAGCGGCGGCGTACGACGACGCATCGGCCGTCCCGACCCGTGCCCGCAACTCGATCCGCGACTCGCGCGACTACCTGGCGGCCGCACGTACCGTGGTCGCCGTCCGCACCGACGCCGACACCATCGACAGCACCGAGTCGTCCGCGCTGCCGGCCGCACCCGCCGACCGCTCCGGCCTCGACGCCCTCGTCGAAGACCTCGGCATCGCGGCGAGCATCGGGCGGTTGAGCACCGCGCTCGGCTGGGAGGCCTAGGCCGGTCGGGAATCCTGGCCCGAGTGGAAATCCTGGAGCGAGCCCGGGAGGATCAGTTCGTCGGGCGCGACACCTCGTAGGTGCCCGTCCTGTCCTGCACGGTGATCGTCACCGACTTGTTCTCGCCGTTCACCTTCACCGAGCAGGTGAAGACGTGGCCCACCTCGACCGACTCGCCGCTCGGGCACTCGACCGAGCTGACGTCCCGGATGCCGTAGCCCTCCGGCGCGGCGCCGGTCAGGATCTCGGTGACACCGTCCTGCACCGCTGTCTGATTCAGAGTCTTCGGTGCCCATCCAGGCCACACGAACGCGGTCAGCGCGATGACTCCGGCGAGCACGACGACCACACCTGCGCCCGCCGCGACGATCTTCCCCGCACGCCTGCCCTCGGGAGGCGTCACCGGCGGCGGCCCGAACTGACCGGGTTGACCGAACTGACCGGGTTGACCGAACTGACCGGGCTGGGCGTGAGGCGGCGGCGCGTACTGCGGCTGACCGTACTGAGCCTGACCGTACTGCGCCTGACCGTACTGCGCCTGACCGTACTGCGGGGCAGGCGCGGGACCGGAGCCGGGAGCCTGCCACGGATTGCGGCCGGATCCGTCGCGATCGCTCGGACCGGTGGGCCCGCTTCCGTAGGTCATGGTGCGACTACCTCCTCAGTCAGCGGCCCGATCCGCGTCGGCGGCGCTCACGTTACCGCAGGACCGGCGTCCAGCTCCGACGCCACGACGCCGCGTCGCACTCCCTTGATCGCCCGGCGGGCCGCGGCCGCCAGACTCGTGTCGGGGTCGACGCTCCCGCGGATCTGTTCGAGCAGATCGACGACCTGCCGATTCCAGCGGACGAAATCGCCCGGCGAGAGCATCTGCCCGCGTTCGGACGCCGCGATCAGCGACTCGCGTAACGAGCGGCCGGACGC
The DNA here is from genome assembly GCF_039946255.1 of Gordonia aichiensis. Lineage (GTDB taxonomy): Bacteria > Actinomycetota > Actinomycetes > Mycobacteriales > Mycobacteriaceae > Gordonia > Gordonia aichiensis_A. The sequence goes on from NZ_JBCDWL010000001.1 coordinate 3,421, forward strand.
CCAGGCGCCGACCGCGACGCAGAAACCGGTGTCCGGCTCGCGGGTCGGGGCGACGCCGTGGCGCTCCTGGATCTCGTTGGTCGCCTCCCAGACCTGCACCGTGGCGATCAACGCGTCGCGCAGTGCCCGGTTGCCCGGCATGGAGTCGATGCCGCCCGCATACGAATCGCGTCGCGACTCGTACACCATCGTCGAGACCACCGCCGCCAGATCGGCGGCGCCGAGCCGATCCCAGATCCCGGCGCGGATGCACTCGGCGACGAGCAGATCGCTCTCCGAGTAGATGCGGCGCAACACCGTGCCGGTCGGGGTGACCACCAGCTCACCGGTGTCATCGGTCTCCAGGTAGGACAGCTCGGTCAGGACGCCGGTGATCGCGTCGAACTCCGTCTCCAGGGCGGCCGTCCGCTCGTCGACCGCCTTCTCCAGACTCGCGATGTCGCGCAGGAGTCGGCTCCGGCGTTCGGCGAGTCGATGGAGGTCGTCGATGCCGGTCAGCTTGTGCACCGGATGCTTGCGCAGCCTATTGCGCAACTCGACCAGCCGGGCGTCGCTCGGGGTCTCCTTCTTCCGTTTGGTGTTGCGCCCGCGCGGTCGCTCGATCCCGCTGGTGCGCAGCATCGCCACCAGCTCGCGCCGACCGTGCGCGCTGCGCCGGTTGGCCGACTTCGGAATGCGCAGGTGGCCGAGCACCTCGGGCGGGTTGACGAAGTCGCGCACCCCCACCCGGCCGGTCCAGCCGTCTTCGCACAGCACCAGCGGTTTGGGGTCGAGGTCGATCGCGGCCGGCTCCAGGACCACCGCCAGACCGCGGTGCCTGCCGGTGTTGAGCGCGATGACGTGACCGGGCTTGAGCGCCAGCAGATCGTCGGAGACGGCCTCGGTCGTCTGCATCCGCCGCATGAACTTGGCGGCGCGCTCCTGCCTGCGGATGTCTTCGCGCAGGGCCATGTACTCCAGGAAGGCGTCGGCGGCGACGCCCTTGCGGTCGCTCGACTGATCCAGCTCCACCTCGACCTTGCGCACGGTCATCCGGGCGCGGTCGAGCTGGCGCGCCTGCCCGACCACCGATCGGTCGGTCTGGAACTGCGCGAACGATCGGCGCAGCAGATCGCGGGACCCTTCGACGCCGAGCCGGTCGATCAGGTTCATCGCCATGTTGTACTCGGGCGAGAACGAACTGCGCAGCGGGAAGGTCCGCGCGCCGGCGAGCCCGGCCACCCGGTCGGGGATCACCTCGGGTGTCCAGACCACGACGGCGTGGCCCTCCACGTCGATGCCGCGCCGGCCGGCGCGCCCGGTCAGCTGCGTGTACTCCCCCGGTGTCAGGTCGACGTGCGCCTCGCCGTTGTACTTGATCAACCGTTCCAGGACGACGCTGCGGGCGGGCATGTTGATGCCGAGGGCCAGGGTCTCGGTGGCGAAGACCACTTTCACGAGCCCGGCGACGAACAACTCCTCGACCGCCTGGCGGAAGGTCGGCAGCAGACCCGCGTGGTGGGCCGCGAAGCCGCGTCGCAGTCCGTCACGCCAGTCGTCGACGCCCAGGACCGCCGCGTCGCCCGGTGCCAGTGCCGTCAGGTGCCGGTCGACGATCTCGTCGACGCGCGCCACCTGCCCCGGCTCCAACAGGTTCAGGTCGGACCGCAGGCACTGCACGAGCGCGGCGTCGCAACCCTTCCGGGAGAAGATGAACGTGATCGCAGGCAGCAGCCCGTCCTCTTCGAGGAGTCGGATCAGATGCGGCCGGGAGACCCCGGTACCGCCCCGGCGACGTTCGCGGGCGACGCGTTCGCGGTAACCGCCGACGGCGTCGTCGGCGAGCAGCTTGTGCTTGATGTGCCGGGTGAGTTCGGGATTGACCTGCCGGGTGTGCTTGCGGTCGAACAGGCCGAAGAGCCGGTTCCCCACCAGCATGTGCTGGTGCAGCGGGACGGGACGGTGCTCGTCGACGATGACCGCGGTGTCGCCGCGGACCGTGGTGATCCAGTCGCCGAACTCCTCGGCATTGCTCACCGTGGCCGACAGGCTGACCACCGACACCGACGGGTCGAGTCCGAGGATGACCTCCTCCCACACCGCGCCGCGGAACCGGTCGGCCAGGAAGTGCACCTCGTCCATCACCACATGCGAGAGTCCCGCGAGCGCCGACGATTCCGCGTACAGCATGTTGCGCAGGACCTCGGTGGTCATCACCACCACCGGTGCGGCGGAGTTGATCGAGTTGTCGCCGGTCAGCAGGCCCACGTTCTCGTCGCCGTGGACGGCGGCCAGATCGTGGAACTTCTGGTTGCTCAGCGCCTTGATCGGTGTGGTGTAGAAGCACTTGGTGCCGTTCGCGAGTGCGAGATGCACCGCGAACTCGCCGACGATGGTCTTGCCCGCGCCGGTGGGTGCACAGACCAGGACACCGCGCCCGGATTCGAGTTCGACGCAGGCCTGCCGCTGGAAGGGATCGAGGGCGAAACCGAGCCGGGCGCTGAACGCGGTCAGCTGCGGGCCGGATTCGGGAAGGTCGTGGGTGGTCATCCCTTACAGGATGTCATCGAAAGCGTCCGACGTCCGAATGGCTCGGCGGTCGATGCTCGCACCGAGGGGGCCCGCGGGTTGGATCGGGCTCGTCGAGCCGACTCCCCGCACGGTGTCGGCGGCCGTCGGACCGGTCAGCGGCGACGCCTGCTCGTCGGGCAGGTCCAGCCAGTCGGGGTTGCGACGGGCCTTGCGCCGGTCATGGATGCGGGCGACCTGAATCGCGATCTCCAACAGGACGGTCAGCGCCAGTGCCAGCGCCAGCATCGTGAACGGGTCCTGGCCGGGGGTGACGATCGCAGCGAAGACGAACATCGTGAAGATGAGGCCGCGACGCCAGCGGGTGAGCCGCTCGTAGGTGAGGACGCCGACGAGGTTGAGCGCGACGATCAGCAGCGGGAGCTCGAAGCTGATCCCGAACAGGATCAGCAGGTGCAGCAGGAAGCTGAAGTACTGGTCGCCGGACAGGGCGGTGACCTGGACGTCGTTGCCGATCGTCAACAGGAACTCGAAGGCCTTCGAGATCACCAGGTAGGCCAGGACGGCGCCGCCGACGAACAGGGTGCTGGCCGCCACCGCGAAGGTGAAGCCGTAGCGGCGTTCGTTCTTGCGCAGGCCGGGAGTGATGAAACGCCAGATCTGCAGCAGCCAGACCGGGCACGCCAGCACGACGCCTGCGGTCAGCGCCACCTGCAGTCGCAGCATGAACTGGTCGAAGGGCCCGGTCGCCAGGAGTCGGCATTCGCCGTCGGGGGTCAGCGAGGCACGCGTGGACGCAGGCAGATCACAGTAGGGCTGCCGCAGCAGCTCGCCCAGTGATTCGATGCGCCACACCCCGTGGCTGTACCAGAAGAAGCCGACGATCGTGGTCACCACGATCGCCAGCATCGAGATGACGAGCCGGTTGCGCAGCTCGTAGAGATGTTCGGCCAACGGCATCGACCCGTCGGGATTGACCTTGCTGCGACGGTTCCGGGGGTCGAGTCGGCCGAGAGAGAACTTCCTGCTCACTCGTCGACGATGCCGCGCTAAGCGGTCTTCTTATCGGTCGGCTGCGACGGATCGGCCGACCGGTCGCCGTTCGAGACGGACTTGTCTGCGCTCGGCAGCTCACGTGCGGCCTCGCCCGCCTCCGGCGCCTTGCCCTCGTTCTGCATCTCCTGCATCTCCGACTTGAAGATGCGCAGCGACCGGCCGAGGCCGCGTGCTGCCGCGGGGAGCTTCGCCGAGCCGAACAGCAGCACCAGCACGAGCAGAACGATTGCCCAGTGCCACGGCGACATCGCACCCATAATCAAAAACCCTTCAGACGAAGTCAGTGTCGACACGAACCGGCGCCGAGGCCACCGGTGTCAATACCTCAGTCTAGCGAAGACCGCGGCCGCCGGCGCACCGAGATTCACGCGCTCGCGTCGCGGTATCGGTCGCGGGCCGCGACCGCCGATCCGGCGACGAGGTCCGGGACCGCGGGCACGTCGCTCAGCAGCCGGACTCGCCCGCCGAAGCCGAGGATGAATCGCGCGAGCCATTCGGGCGAGCCGTAGCGCAGGGTCGCCGCGACCGGACCGGTGGGCTCCTCGTCGAGCGGTTCATCGGGTTCGGCGTCGTAGTACTCGAGGATCCACAGTGCTTCGGGGTCGATCTCGATGTGCGCCGACGGCAGTTGCCCGGTCAGCAGGTGAACGCCCGCCGGTTCGGTCGCGGCGACCGCCTCGGCGGGCGGCTGTGCGGGCTCGCCGGTCGACGCCGCCGACTCGACGCGGTCGAACCGGAACATCCGGACGCCCTCCGAGGAGCGACACCACGCCTCCAGATAGCTGTTCTGGTCGATCGCGCGGATCCGGATCGGGTCGACGGTCCGCTGCGTCACCGCATCCCGGCTCGCCGAATAATAGGTGATGGTCAGTGCCTCGCCGTCGGCCAGCGCCTGCCGGATGACTCCGTCGACGGTGCGTGGTGCCCGCCCGGGTGCGGCCTTGCTGCTGACCGCCCGGTAGGTGAGGCCCATCGCCTCCTCGATCTTCGCGATCGCATTGCGGACCGCGTCGACATCGGTCGCGCCGCGGGTCTCCGAGAGCATGTTGAGCGCCATCAGCAGCAGGTTCGCCTCCGGTCCGGTCAGCCGTAGCGGCCGGTCCATGCCCGCGGTGAAGACCACGCTGACGTAGTCGTCCCAGAACTGGATGTCGATGAGGTGTTCGGGACCGTAACCGGGCAGACCGCAGACGTAGAGCTGCTCCAGGTCGGCGGTCAGCATCTTGACGGTGACGCCGAGGTCGGCGGCCGCGGTGGTCAGCTTGATGCCGGGACGGGCCAGGAAGTACGGGACCATCGCCAGCAGCCGCGACAGGCGTGACGGGCTCGGATCGGCCGCCTTCGCCACCGTGTTCATGCGCTCGCCTCCTGTGCGATCAGCCGGTCGAGGTCGGCGATCACCGACGCTCGCAGGTCGGGCGGGGACACCACCACGGCGTCTGCCCCGGCGCCGAGGATCGCCCGGCGCAGCGCCGAGCGGGACGAGATGTCGATGGTCAGCAGGTCGCCGGCCTCGGTGCCGCCGGGGACGGGCTGCGGCCTGCTCGAGGTCGCCATCCGACGCAGGCCGTGCGCCCGGCCGCGCGCCACCCACACCTGTGCGCTGGTCCCGCCGTCGGACGCGTTCTCGACCGAGGCGGCGACGATCGCGCTGAGATTGATGCCCGCGGGCACCTGGACCGAGCCGGCCTCGCCGAAGGGTTCGACCTCGGAGACCCGGGAGATGCGGAAGGTGCGCACCGCGTCGCGGTCGCGGTCGTGGCCCGCGACGTACCAGCGGCCGCCGTTGGAGGCGATGCCCCACGGCTCCAGGGTCCGGGTCCGCCGTCCGCGGCCGGACCGGTGGGTGAAGCGCACCGGCCGGCCGTCGTCGATGGCCGAGAGCAGCGCGGTGATGACCCGCTCGTCGCCGAGCGAGCGCGTCGTCCCGCCGTGCGTCACGCCGATCTCGTCGTCCGGGACCACCTCGATTCCGGCGGCCTGCAGTTTGAGCACGGCGGTCTGGAAGACGGCGGCCACCGACGGTTCGTGCCAGACGGCGGCGGCCGCAGCCACCGCGGCGGCCTCGGCGCGGTCGAGCGTGATGTCGGGCAGGGCGTACTGCTCGGGGTCGATTCGATAGCCCTCGTCGCCGGTCGGGTTGCGGCCGGTCTCCACCGGGATGCCCATCTCGCGCAACTCGGCCTTGTCGCGTTCGAGCATCCGCTTGAACGACTCGTCACTCTGTCCGTCGGCGCCGTAGCCCTGCACGTTCGCTCGCAGGTAGGCGGCCGTGACGTACTGGCGAGCCGACATCAGGCAGACGACGAGGTTGACGATCCGTTCGTTCTTCGAGGCCACGGACTCACCTTAAGCGCTACATGGAGGCGATGAGCCGATCGACGCGCTCGTCGACGCTGCGGAAGGGGTCCTTGCACAGGACGTTTCGCTGCGCTTGATCGTTGATCTTCAAATGCACCCAGTCGACGGTGAAGTCGCGGCCGGCCTGCTGCGCCGCGGTGATGAAGTCGCCCCGCAGTTTGGCCCGCGTGGTCTGCGGCGGCGTGGTGGTGGCCTCGTCGATCGCCTCGTCGGTGCTGACCCGGGCCGCCAAGCCCTTGCGGGTCAGCACGTCGAAGACGCCGCGGCCGCGGCGGATGTCGTGGTAGGCGAGATCGAGTTGGGCGATCTTCGGGTCGGTCAGCTCCATCGAGTAGCGGTCCTGGTACCGCTGCATCAGCTTGCGCTTGATCACCCAGTCGATCTCGGTGTCGACGCCGCTGAAGTCGTCGGCCTCCACCGCGTCCAGCACTCGGCCCCACAGGTCGACCACGCGGTCCATCGTCGGATCCGGTGTCCGGGTGGCCAGATGTCGGACTGCGCGGGCGTGGTACTCGCGCTGGACGGCCAGCGCGGTCGTCGTCCGACCGCCGGCCAGCCGGATCTCGCGTCGCCCCGACGGGTCGTGGCTGATGTCGCGGATCGCGCGGATCGGATTGTCGAGCGCGAAGTCGTGGAACGAGATGCCCGACTCGATCATCTCCAGCACCAGCAGCGCCGACCCGACCTTGAGCATGGTGGTGGTCTCGGCCATGTTGGAGTCGCCGACGATGACGTGCAGTCTGCGGTACTTCTCGGCGTCGGCGTGCGGCTCGTCGCGGGTGTTGATGATCGGCCGCGACCGGGTGGTGGCCGAGGAGACGCCCTCCCAGATGTGGTCGGCGCGCTGCGACAGGCAGAACTTGGCCTCGTGTCCCACGGTGAGCACCTTGCCCGCGCCGCAGATCAGCTGCCGGGTGACCAGGAAGGGCAGCAGCACATCGGAGACCCGACCGAACTCGCCGACCCGGCTGACCAGGTAGTTCTCGTGGCATCCGTACGAGTTGCCCGCGGAGTCGGTGTTGTTCTTGAACAGATAGATGTCGCCGCCGATGCCCTCGGCCGCGAGGCGCTCCTCGGCGTCGACGAGCAGCTCCTCCAGGATCCGTTCACCGGCCCGGTCGTGGGTGACCAGTTGGGCCACCGAATCGCATTCGGCGGTCGCGTACTCGGGGTGCGAACCCACGTCGAGGTACAGGCGCGCGCCGTTGGTGAGGAAGACGTTCGACGATCGGCCCCAGGCGACGACCCGCCGAAACAGGTAGCGGGCCACCTCGTCGGGGCTCAGCCTGCGCTGCCCCTTGAAGGTGCACGTGACGCCGTACTCGGTTTCGATACCCATGATCCGTCGTTCCATGGCGTTCACTCCTGTCCGAGAAGGTTCGCGATGTCGGCGCGGCGCAGGCGCTTGAACGCCCGGCGGGGGCGGTTCCGGTCGAGGATCGCGACCTCGACGTCGTGCGCGGTGAGCGACGCGTCACCGGCTGCGGCGCCATCGCCGTTCGCCTTGTCGGCGGCTGCCTTCTCCGCCTTCTCGGCCGGTGTCGACAGGGCGCGGACCGCCAGCGACAGCGCGTCGGCAAGCGGCAGGTCGGCCTCGTAGGCGTCCTTCATCGCGGCGTTGATGGGCTCGGTGGCACCGCCCATCACGATGAACGAGGTCTCATCGAAGATCGCCCCGTCGTAGCCGATCCGGTACAGCTGCGACGGGGTGCTGCTTCCGGGCCGGGCGACCTCGCCGACGCACAACTCGACCTCGAAGGGTTTGGCCTGCTCGGTGAACACGGCGCCGAGCGTGTTCGCGTAGGCGCTGGCCAGCGACAGACCCGTCACGTCGGCGCGGTCGTAGCTGTAGCCGCGCAGGTCGGCCATCTGGATGCCCGCCTTGCGCAGGCTCTCGAACTCGTTGTACTTGCCGACCGCGGCGAAGCCGAGCCGGTCGTAGATCTCGCTGACCTTCCGCAGAGTGTTCGAGGGATTGTGCGCCACGAACAGCACCCCGTCCGCGTAGGTCAGCGCCAGCACGCTGCGACCGCGAGCGATCCCCTTGCGCGCCAGCTCGGACCGGTCGCGCATGATCTGTTCGGCACTGGCGTAGTACGGGAAGGTCATGCCCGCTCCCCCTCCTGGTCGGCGCGACGCCGGGCGACGACGGCCTCCGCAGCGTTCTCGATCTCGGTCTCGGCGACCAGGTCGGCGCCCTCGGCGGTCACGCGGGCCGCGGTCGGGAAGATCCGTCGGACCAGGTCGGGGCCGCCGGTCGCCGAATCGTCGTCGGCGGCGTCGTACAGGGCCTCGACTGCGACGTCGAGCGCCTGGGCCGCCGACAGGTCGGGCTGATACAGCTTCTTCAGCGACGACCGCGCGAACGCCGAGCCGGATCCGATCGCCGCGTAGCCGCCGCGCTCCTCGTGCCGCGAGCCCGCCACGTCGAAGGAGAAGATCCGGCCGCGGCCGTCGGCGTCGCCCTCGGCGTCGAAGCCCACGAGCAGCGGCACCGCCGCCAGGCCCTGCAGCGCCGCACCGAGGTTGCTGCGGACCATGGTCGCCAGGCGCGAGGCCTTCCCGTCGAGGGTCAGCGGGACGCCCTCGATCTTCTCGTAGTGCTCTAGTTCGACGGCGAACAGTCGGATCATCTCGATCGCGATGCCCGCCGTGCCCGCGATGCCCGCCGCGGTGAACTCGTCGGTGACGTACACCTTGTCGACGTCGCGGGTGGCGATGAGGTTGCCCATCGTCGCGCGACGATCGCCCGCCAGGACGACTCCGCCCGGATGGCTGACGGCGACGATCGTCGTGCCGTGCGGCACGAGACCGGTCGCCGCCGAGTCGGTACCCGGGGCGATCATGTTGTGCGGCAACCGGTCCGGTGCGTGCACGCGGAGGTACTCGGTGAACGACGAGATTCCGCCGGCACCCGCCGCGCCCGGCACCGAGGTCACTGCCCGCCCTTCTGGACGTACGCCCGGACGAAGTCCTCGGCGTTCTCCTCCAGCACGTCGTCGATCTCGTCGAGCAGGTCGTCGGTCTCCCCGGTCAGCTTCTCCCGCCGCTCCTGGCCGGCCGCGCCGCCGCCGATGGCATCGTCGTCGTCGTTGCCGCCGCCACGCTTGGTCTGCTCCTGCGCCATGTTCGCCTCCTGGGAAGACAATCGTTGTGACTTCAACCCTACCGGTGTCGACCGCCCGTGCGGGCGGACGCGACGGTGTTGGCTCGCGAACGTGTTGTGCCCGAGTCGATCCGACCTGGTCAGCAGTGCGGCTCGGTCGGCGCCGAGATCAGGACGCGGTGAGCCGTTCGACGAGCTCGGTCGCCGAACGCGCCTCGTCGAGCAGATCGGACACGTGCGCGGCGGTGCCGCGCAGCGGTTCGAGCATCGGGATCCGGACCAGCGAATCGCCGCCGAGATCGAAGATCACCGAGTCCCAGCTGGCGGCGGCGATGTCGGCGCCGAACCGGCGGACCGCCTCGCCGCGGAAGTAGGCGCGGGTGCTCAGCGGCGGGTTCTCGACCGCATGCATCACCTGCTCCTCGGTGACCATCCGCTTCATGGAGCCGCGGGCCACGAGCCGGTTGTACAGGCCCTTGTCGAGACGGACGTCGGAGTACTGCAGATCGATCAGGTGCAGACGGGAGGCGGACCACGACAGTCCCTCCCGGCTGCGGAAGCCCTCCAGCAGGCGCAGCTTGGCCGGCCAGTCGAGCAGGTCGGCGCACTCCATCGGGTCGCGTTCGAGCTTGTCGAGGACGTCGGCCCAGGTCGCGAGGACGTGCGCGGCACGGGTGTCGTCGGGATGACGGTCGTCGTGGAGGGCCTGGGCGCGGGCCAGGTACTCCCGCTGCAGCGCCAGCCCGGTCAGCTCGCGCCCGTCGTCGAGCGCGACGGTCGCGCGCAGGGTCGGGTCGTGGCTGATCGTGTGCACGGCGTCCACCGGTCGGGCCAGGGCCAGATCAGAGAGGTCGACCCGCGCCTCGATCAGGTCCAGGACGAGCGCGGTGGTGCCGACCTTCAGGTAGGTGGCGGTCTCTGCGAGGTTGGCGTCGCCGATGATCACGTGCAGGCGTCGGTACTTGTCGGGATCGGCGTGCGGCTCGTCGCGAGTGTTGATGATGCCGCGCTTGAGCGTGGTCTCCAGCCCCACCTCGACCTCGATGTAGTCGGCGCGCTGAGACAGCTGGAAGCCCGACTCCTCCCCCCGCTGACCGATCCCCACCCGGCCCGAGCCGCAGATCACCTGACGGGAGGCGAAGAAGGGCATCAGGCCCGCGACGATGGACTCGAACGGGGTGTCGCGCCGCATCAGGTAGTTCTCGTGCGTGCCGTACGAGGCGCCCTTGCCGTCGATGTTGTTCTTGTACAGCTGCAGCCGCGGTGCGCCGGGGACGCTGGCCACATGCCGTGCGGCCTGATCCATCACCCGCTCGCCCGCCTTGTCCCAGATCACCGCGTCGAGCGGATCGGTCACCTCGGGTGCCGAGTACTCCGGGTGGGCGTGATCGACGTAGAGGCGCGCCCCGTTGGTCAGGATCATGTTGGCCGCGCCGATCTCGTCGGCGTCGATGATCGGCGCCGGTCCCCCGCTGCGCCCGAGGTCGAAGCCGCGCGCGTCGCGCATCGGGGACTCGACCTCGTAGTCCCATCGGGTCCGACGATCCCGTCGCGGCACCTTCGCCGCCGCGGCATACGCCAGCACCGCCTGCGTCGAGGTCATGATCGGGTTGGCGGACGGGGACCCCGGGGCCGAGATCCCGTACTCGACTTCGGTGCCGATGATGCGCTCCATGCATTCCACCCTAAACAAGTATCGACCCCCGCCGCGCCCGGGGACGCCCGGCGCGGCACGGGTCAGCGTCTGCGCAACCGGAGGCGGGAGAAGATGAAAAGGGTGAGCGCGGCCGCGATCGCCGCCAAGGCCGCATAGCTGATCACCGCGTGCAGGGCCGACGGCTCCCACAGCGGGTACATCATCTCCTCACCCGGCGCCTCGATCGCGACCTGCGGCACCCGGTCGGCGATCCACGGCAGGTTCACCGCCTGCGCGGCATTGGTGTAGCCCCAGTAGGTGGGAAAGAGCCAGGTGATCGGTTTGACGAAGGCCGACCCGATGGCGAACAGACCGCCCGAGAGCACCAACTGCACCATGACGGCGATCACCAGCGGCGGCATGGTCTGCTCGGTGGACCGGACGGCCGCCGAGATCGCCAACCCCACCAGCACGCTGACGCACGCCAGCGTCGCGACGGCGATGAACAGGGTGACCGCGGGCGGGATCAGCGGCAGCCGGTCGCCCGGCGCGACGATGTCCGCGGCCTTCGGCATCGCCCGCAGGCCGTAGGTGATCGCCACCATGATGGCGACCTGCACGATGCTCATCAGCGAGAAGACGAGCACCTTGGCGGTCAGGTAGGCGCCCGGCCGCAGTCCCACGGCGCGTTCGCGCTCGAAGATGCCGCGTTCGCCGACCAGGTCGCGCACCGCCAGCGCGGTCCCCATGAAGGCGGCGCCGATCACCAGGACGGTGAGGATCTGCAGGGCCTCACCGGGATCCTTCGGCGGGACGAGCGCGTCGCGGGCCGGGGTCGGCGCCCGGCGGAAGCCCTTGTCGCCGGGGATGACGAGAGTCAGCAGTCCCAGCACGATCGGCATCAGGAGCAGGACCACCAGGTAGCCGGTGTCGGCCCACACCAGTCGGACCTGCCGTCGGGCGACGGTGCCGGTCTGTCGGAGCAGACCCGCCTTGATCGGCGTCGGCGCCGGACCCGGCGGATGCGCGACCGGCAGCGCAGCGGTGTGCGGATGCCGATGCCGGTACTGGGCCCACGCCTGGTCGGGTCGGGCGGCGACGAAGGAGAAGATCTCGGCCCAGTCCCCGGTGCCCATCTCCGCGGCGACCGCGCCGGGTGCCCCGCAGAACGAGGTCTTGCCGCCCGGCGCCAACAGCAGGACCTGATCGCACAGGTCGAGGTGGGTCAGCGAGTGCGTGACGACGAGGACCACGCGGCCCGCGTCGGCGAGTCGGCGCAGGGTCCGCATCACCTGCTGATCCAGCGCCGGGTCGAGCCCGGAGGTCGGCTCGTCCAAGATCAGCAGCGACGGGCCGGTGAGCAGTTCCATCGCGACCGACGCGCGTTTGCGCTGTCCGCCCGACAGCTTGTCGACCCGGGTGTCCACGTGTTCGCTCAGCTGCAGCTCCGACAGCACCCCGTCGATCACCCGGTCGCGGTCGGCGGTCGACAGGTCGGCGGGCAGGCGGAGTTCGGCGGCGTACCGCAGGGCCTGGCGCAGGGTCAGCTTCTGGTGCAGGACGTCGTCCTGGGGAACCATGCCGATGCGCGAGCGCAGCGCCTCGTACTCGCGGTGCACGCCGCGGCCCTCGAAGGTCACCGCGCCGACGGTCGGATCGTTCAGACCCGCGACGATCTTCGAGACGGTCGACTTGCCTGCGCCCGACGGTCCGATGACCGCGGTCAGGGTGCCCGGCGCCGCCGAGAACGAGATGTCGTTGAGCAGGGCCTTGCCGTCGATGGTGAGGCCGACGCCGTGCACGCGGAGCCCGCCGGCGACCTGCGACCGGGCCCGTCCGCGCATCAGGGTGCCGCCGGAGACGACGAAATCGGAGTTTCCGATGGTGACGACGTCGTTCTCGCTCAGGCGATGAGACATGACGCGTCGGCCGTTGACGAAGGTGCCGTTGACGCTGTCCAGATCCTCCAGCAACAGCCCCTGCGGGGTGCTCGAGAGCCGCGCGTGTCTGCGGGACGCCAGCACGTCGCTGACGACGATGTCGTTGTCGGGGGTGCGGCCGATCGTCTGCACCCCGCGCAGCGAGATGGTCTCGCGGCCGCGCAGATGCCCCGGCACCTCGTACACCGCCGAGGCGTTCTGGTGCAGGGCCGCCAGGTGCGGGGCGTCGGGCAGTGCGCCGAATCGCGGCGGCATCCCGCTCGGCGGCCCTGGCGCCGGCATCCGGGCAGGCGGCCCCTGCGCCGGCACCGGCTGCGACGGCGGCACGATCGTCGGGCCCGCCGGCGGTTGCGGCGCCAGTTCGACGACGGGGCCGGTCATCGCGTCACCGAGCCGGATGTGAAGGGTTCGGTCGAGGCGGATCCGAGACTGCCGCGCGCCGTCGACGAAGAACCCGTTCGTGCTCCCCCGGTCGACGACATGCCAGCCATCGGACCACTCGATCGCCAGGTGCGTGCGCGAGACCAACGGGTGGTTGACCACCACGTCGTTGTCCGGCGTGCGACCCAGGGTCACAGGTGTGGTTCGCACCACCTGCGGCCGGGCCGAAGCGACCCGGACGCGCAGCGGTGTGATTGCTGTCGTGTTCATCGCCGGTAACTGTAGCGAGTCGCCCCGCCCGCCCCGGCCGCCGCCGGAGCGGGACGCGATGCCCGCGGCCGGGGGCTACAGGTACTGCCCGGTGTTCGACTCGGTGTCGATCGCGCGGCTGGCCCCGCCGGACTTGCCGGTGACCAGCGTGCGGATGTAGACGATCCGTTCGCCCTTCTTGCCCGAGATCCGAGCCCAGTCGTCGGGATTGGTGGTGTTCGGCAGGTCCTCGTTCTCGGAGAACTCGTCGAGGATCGAGTCGAGCAGATGCGTGATCCGCAGGCCGCTCTGACCGGTGTCGAGGAAGGCCTTGATCGCGTACTTCTTGGCCCGGTCGACGACGTTCTGGATCATCGCGCCCGAGTTGAAGTCCTTGAAGTACATGATCTCCTTGTCGCCGTTGGCGTAGGTGACCTCGAGGAACCGGTTGTCGTCGGACTCGGCGTACATCCGCTCCACGACGCGCTGGATCATGCCGTCGACGCACCGCTGCCCGTCGCCGCCGAACTCGGCGAGGTCGTCCGGATGCAGGGGCAGATCGGGGGTCAGGTACTTGGAGAAGATGTCGACCGCAGACTCCGCGTCGGGCCGCTCGATCTTGATCTTCACATCCAACCGGCCCGGCCGCAGGATCGCCGGATCGATCATGTCCTCGCGGTTGGAGGCGCCGATGACGATGACGTTCTCCAGGCCTTCGACGCCGTCGATCTCACTGAGCAGCTGCGGGACGACGGTGGTCTCGACGTCCGACGACACGCCCGAGCCGCGGGTGCGGAAGATCGAATCCATCTCGTCGAAGAAGACGATGACCGGGGTGCCCTCGGAGGCCTTCTCGCGGGCGCGCTGGAAGATCAGCCGGATGTGCCGCTCGGTCTCGCCGACGAACTTGTTGAGCAGCTCCGGGCCCTTGATGTTGAGGAAGTAGCTCTTGGCCTCCTGCGCGTCGTCGCCGCGGGACTCGGCGATCTTGCGCGCGAGCGAGTTGGCGACGGCCTTGGCGATCAGGGTCTTGCCGCATCCGGGCGGACCGTACAGGAGGACGCCCTTGGGCGGCCGCAGCGCGTACTCGCGGAACAGGTCCTTGTGCAGGAAGGGCAGTTCGACGGCGTCGCGGATCTGCTCGATCTGCCTGCGCAGACCGCCGATGTCCTCGTAGTCGACATCGGGGACCTCTTCCAGGACGAGGTCTTCGACTTCGGCCTTCGGGATCCGCTCGAGCGCGAAGCCCGCCTTGCTGTCGATCATCAGCGAGTCGCCCGGACGCAGCTTCCGCGTCGACTCGCCGCCGTCGGCGACCTGGATCAGCGAGTTCGCCAGTTGGACGATCCGCTCCTCGTCGCTGTGCCCGACCACCAGTGCACGGTGGCCGTCGGCCAGCACCTCGCGGAGGGTGCTGATCTCGCCGACCGGATCGTAATCGAGGGCTTCGACGACGGTCAGCGCCTCGTTGAGCCGCAACGACTGGCCGCGCCGCAGGGTGGTCGGGTCGATGTTGGGCGACATGGTCAGCCGCATCTTGCGCCCGGAGGTGAAGACGTCGACGGTGTCGTCGTCGCAGACGGCCAGGAGCACGCCGTAGCCGCTGGGCGGCTGACCGAGGTTGTCGACCTCCTCGCGCAGTGCGATCAGCTGGAGTCGCGCCTCCTTCAGCATCTCGGTGAGCTTGCTGTTGCGCACCGTGAGACTCTCGACGCGCTGCTGCATGGACGAGAACTCGACGCTGCTGCTGGGTGAACGCTCGGACTCGGTCATCGTGCCTCCTCAGTTCTGCGGGGCGTACTCCGCGTCTGCGGTATGCACTCCACGCTACCCGCGTGTGGGGCGACGTTGGACGCGAAGGGTTTCGGTGCCGTCGGCGAGTCGGCGGGCGGTGATCAGGAATGCCGTGTGTCCCTGCATGCGGTGCTCCGGTCGCACGGCCAGTCCCACCGCGCTCCAGTCGCGCACCAGCGACTCCCAGGCGCGCGGTTCGGTCCAGCACTGCTGCTCGCGCAGGCCCTCGATCACCTTCGACAGCTGGGTGACGGTGGCGACGTACACGATGAGGACGCCGCCGGGGCGCAGGGTCTTGGCGACCACGTCGAGGCAGTCCCACGGGGCCAGCATGTCGAGCACGATCCGGTCGACCTGCTCGGCCGGATCGTGGTCGGCGAGATCGCCGATCCGCAGCGTCCAGTTGTCCGGTCGCTCGCCGAGGAAGGTCTTGACATTGCGGACGGCGTGTTCGGCGTGGTCCTCACGCACCTCGTACGACAGGACCGAACCCGTGCTGCCGACGGCGCGCAGCAGCGACAGGGTCAGGGCGCCGGAGCCTGCGCCCGCCTCCAGCACGCGAGCGCCGGGGAAGATGTCGCCCTCGGCGACGATCTGCGCCGAGTCCTTGGGGTAGATCACCTGGGCTCCGCGCGGCATCGAGACCACGTAGTCGGTCAGCAGCGGTCGCAGCGCCAGGTACTGGGTGCCCGACGTCGCCTCGACGATCGAGCCCTCCGGGCTGCCGATCAGGTCGTCGTGCAGGATACCGCCGCGGTGGGTGTGGAACTGCTTGCCCTCCTCGAGCAGGACGGTGAACTTGCGTCCCTTCGAGTCGGTGAGCTGCACGCGGTCGCCTACCGCGAAGGGTCCGGTGTTGGCCATCGTGTTCTGGTCCTCCAATCGAACCGGCGTCGTCGGCCGGTTCTCGTGCCTGCGTCTGGACGCGGGCACGGCTGGTCCGCCACCCGAAATGCGCCCCGCCAACCTTGTCACAGCGTGCCGCCGGGGCTGTCATAGAGTGCCGTTATGGACATCAGTGAAGTGCCCTACCGGTGCTACTACGAACCCCTGGCAGCTCCGCACGACGCCGATCCCGACTACGAGTACTTCCAGCCGACGCTCGCCACGGCGAGCGTCTGGTCGTCGGACATGCAGCACGGCGGCCCGCCGTCCGGGCTGCTGATGCGGGCGATGATGCGCGCGGTGCCCGGCGACGGTCAGGAGTTCACCCGGGTCACCACCGAGATCATCGGTTCGGTCGGGTTGGGCGTGAACCGGGTGCGGACGTCCATTCCGCGGCCGGGCCGACGGATCAGCATGGTGCAGGCCGATCTGGAGGCGCAGCAGCCCGGCGGCGAGTTCCGCCTCGTCGCCCGGTCGGTCGCGTGGCGGCTGCTGGCCTCCGACACGACGGCCGTCGAGAACACCCCGCACGAGCCGTTGACGGCCTCCCCCGACGAACTGGCGCAGATCGTCGGCTTTCCGGTCGAAGACGAGGACGCGGTGCCGTGGGGGAAGGTCGGATTCATCGGCACCACCGTCACCGCGCGTCAGCCCGGGCGCAAGGGGCACACCCCGTCCCTGTGGCTGCGGCCGGCGATCCCGCTGGTCCTGGGCGAGGCGACGTCGCACCTGGAGTCGATCTTCACCGTGCTCGACGTCGCCAACGGCATCGGCACGCGGCTGGATCCGCGTGACTGGTCGTGGATGAACATGGACACCACCGTCCATCTGACCGGTCAGCCGAGCACGCCGTGGCTCGGCATCGACGCCGAACTGGCGATCGGCCCGCGCGGCTACGGTGCGACCTTCGCCGACCTCTACGACGTCACCGGATTCCTGGGGCGGTCGGCGCAGACCGACCTCATCGCCGCTCAGCGCTGACGCAGCTATCGCACCTCTTCTGTTCTCCGCACTCGGTCGCGACACGGTGCGGTGAACGGAAGAGGTGCGATAGCGGTCTGCGGGGTCAGAAGCGGCAGGAGCGGATGTCGGAGGCGAGGATGGCGCGGACGCCGATCTCCGACAGATCGTCCATCAGCGACTGGTGCGTCTTGCGCGGCACCATGGCGCGCACCGCGATCCAGTCCGGGTCGGCCATCGCCGAGATGGTCGGCGATTCCAGGCCAGGGGTCATCTCGACGGCCTGATCGAGCAGTTCCTTCGGGCAGTCGTAGTCGATCATCACGTACTGCTGACCGAAGACGACGCCCTGGACGCGCTTGATGAACTGGTGCGCGGCCTTCGACGGCTCCGGGTTCGCCGGATTGCGGACCAGGACCGCCTCGGAGTCGCACAGGGACTCGCCGAAGGCCTTGAGGTCGTGCAGGCGCAGCGTGCGGCCCGAACCGACGACGTCGGCGATCGCGTCGGCGACGCCGAGGTGGATCGAGATCTCGACGGCGCCGTCGAGGCGGATGATCTCGGCCTCCATGCCGCGCGCGGCGAGGTCGCGGCGGACCAGGTTCGGGTACGACGTCGCGATGCGCTTGCCCGCGAGGTCGGCGACGGTCCACTCCTCGTCGCTGGGGGCGGCGTACCGGAAGGTCGACGCGCCGAATCCGAGCGCCACCTCCTCGATCACCTCCGAGCCCGAGTCGGCGGCCAGGTCACGGCCGGTGATGCCGAGGTCGAGGGTGCCCGCGCTGACGTAGATCGCCACGTCCTTGGGGCGCAGGAAGTAGAACTCGACGTCGTTGGCGACGTCGATGACGTTGAGGTCCTTGGGGTCCGACCGCTTCCGATATCCGGCTTCGGACAAGATCGCGGCGGCGGCTTCGGACAGGGCGCCCTTGTTGGGGACGGCGACGCGCAGCATGCTGGCAGACTCCTATTGAAAGTGGGGCGGCGGTCAGAGGTAGCGGTAGACGTCGGCCGGGCTCAGGCCGCGCTTGATCATCATCACCTGCAGCCAGTAGATGAGCTGCGAGATCTCCTCGGACAACGACTCGTCGGACTCGTGCTCGGCCGCCAACCACACTTCGCCGGCTTCTTCGATGATCTTCTTCCCGAGCGTATGGATCCCCTTGTCGAGTGCGGCGACGGTGCCGCTGCCTTCGGGGCGGGTCTGCGCCTTGTCGGCCAGCTCAGAGAAGAGTTCGTCGAAGGTTTTCACGATAGGTATTTTTGCACGTCGCGACCGGGGCCGCCCGGTCGGCCCCGCCTCAGCCGGTTGCGGCCGCCAGGTCGGCGAGCGTCAGGCCCGTCAGCGACTCGCGATAGGTGTACGTCGGCTTCGGCGGCACCGGCAGCGCCGACGGGATGATGATCGCGGGCACGCCGGCCGCGTGGGTCGCGGCCGCGCCGACCGGCGAGTCCTCGAACGCCAGGCACTCACGGGGCGCGGCGCCGACCAGTTCGGCCGCCCGGCGGTAGATGTGCGGTTCCGGCTTGCCCGCCTCCACCTCGTCGCCGCAGACGGTGGCGACGAACCGCGACCGGTCGAGCGTTTCGAGCATGACGTCGGTGACCTCGCGGATGGTGTTGGTGACCAACACCATCGGGATGCCCGCGTCGGCGATCATCGCCAGGGCGTCGAGCGCGCCGGGCCGCCACTGCAGGTCCTCGGCGAACATCGCCAGCACGCATTCGACCATCCACGCCTCGTCGCCGTCGAAGTCCCGACCGGAGTCGGGAACGAGCGCGGCGTCGTAGACCTTGGTGAGCGCGTCGACCGAGCTATTGCCCATGGTGGCGGCGCGCAGCTCGGGGGTCATCTGCGCGCCGATCTTGGCGGCGAAGCGGTCCATCGCCCGGCCCCACAGGGGTTCGGTGTCGAGGAGGGTTCCATCCATGTCCCAGAACACGGCTCGCGGGAGCACCAGGTCGTCGGCCACTGACAATCGTCCTTCTGCAGTCGTCCACCGCGCGGTGCGGCATGACATCCAGCGTAGGCGACGTCAGGCGACGGACCCGGCAGGCGCCGAGGCGCCGTCGTCGGCCGGGGCGCCGAGCCGTCCGAGCGCGATCGTCGCGATGCACATGACGATCAGGGCGGCGATGACGATTCCGTCGCCGAGGTGCCCCACCTTCAGGTGCTCCTGATAGATGGTCAGCCCGAGCGCCATCGCGACGATCGGTTTGAGGACGGTCACCGTCGGGAGGCTGGTCTGCACGTCGCCCGCCTGGTAGCTGGACTGCTGCCACAGCGTGCCCAGGGTGGCGGTGACCGCCATCATCCAGAACTCCCAGCTCGACAGGCCCGCGAGCAGGCCGCCGCCGAAGGCGTCGACACCGGTCTTGGTGAAGGGCGCCGAGTAGCCGAGCAGCAGCCCGGCCGCCAGCGCCAGCACCAGCGACCGCCGAGTGCCGTGCGGCATCCGGCCGGCCCAGATCACGCAGCCTGCGACGACCGGGATCATCAGCGCGATCGGCACGATCCACGACTGACCGGACGGTGCGCTGATGCCGGGACCGGGTTCGCCGACCACGATGAAGACGATCAGCGACGCGGTCAGGACCGCCGCCCAGAACCACTCCCGCGGCACCAGGCGCCGCTTCTGCGACCACGCGGCCAGGGGCAGCGCGAACAGCAGCGTCGAGACCAGCAGCGGCTGCACCATCAGCAGGCTGCCGACCGCCAGCGCCGCCGCCTGAACCGCGAATCCGCCGATGTCGGCGATGATCCCGAGGACCCAGACCTTCCGGCGGGCGAGCGTGGTCAGGAAGCCGACGCCGGTCGCCCCGTCGTCGGGCAGTCCCTGCGTGCCCTTCTCCTGCAGGACCGCGGCGACCGCGAACAGCAGGGCCGCCACGAGGGCGAGGGCCACGGCGAGTGCGGTCAACTGTTCTCCTCAAGCAACTGGGCGGCTCCGCGCGCTGCCCGGCCGACTGGTAGTCGGCTTCTAGGTGTTGAAGTACTTGGCTTCGGGGTGGTGCAGCACGAACGCGTCGGTCGACTGCTCCGGGTGCAGCTGCAGCTCCTCCGACAGTTCCACACCGATCCGCCCCGGTTCGAGCAAATCGATCATTTTGGCACGATCTTCCAGATCCGGACACGCGCCGTAACCGAAACTGTAGCGCGCGCCGCGGTATTCGAGATCGAAGAAGCCCTGCGGCTGATCGGGATCCTCGTCGGCCATCGCACCGCCGACGAACGCCAGCTCGCTGCGGACGCGCTGGTGCCAGTACTCGGCGAGCGCCTCGGTCAGCTGCACGCCGATCCCGTGCACCTCCAGGTAGTCGCGGTACGAGTTCGCGGCGAACAGCTCGTTGGCGAAGTCGGCGATCGGCGCCCCCATCGTCACCAGCTGGAACGGCAGGACGTCGACCTTGCCGTCGGCGAGCGCCTGTTCCTTGGAGCGGATGAAGTCGGCGATGCACAGGAACCGCGACCGCTGCTGGCGCGGGAAGGCGAAGCTGTGCCGGATCTGCGACGACGGATCGGGCGACTCGAGCACGTGCACCACGTCGCCCTCGCTGACCGCCGGGAAGTACCCGTAGACGACGGCGGCGTGCTGCAGGATCCCTTCGGTCGACAGCCGATCGATCCACTCCCGCAGTCGCGGACGGCCCTCGGTCTCGACGAGCTCGTCGTAGTCCGGTCCCCCGTCGCCGCGCGTGCCGCGCAGCCCCCACTGGCCCAGGAACAGCGCGCGCTCGTCGAGCATCGCCAGGTAGTCGCTGACCGGGATGCCCTTCACGATGCGGGTTCCCCAGAAGGGCGGGGTCGGGACCTCGTTGTCGGCGGCCACGTCGGAGCGTGCAGGCACCTCGACCGGGACCTCGGCGGCCTTGCGCTTCTCGGCGATGCGCTTGGACCGCTCGCGGCGGGCCTTGCGTTCGGCGACCTTCGCCGCGGCGGCCTTGGCCTCCTCGCTGTCGGGGTCGGGGCCCTCGCCGCGCTTGATGGCCATGATCTCGTCCATCAGGCTCAGCCCTTCGAAGGCGTCGCGCGCATAGCGGACGTCCCCGTCGTACACGTCGGCGAGATCGCCCTCCACGTAGGTGCGGGTCAGTGCCGCGCCGCCGAGCAGGACCGGGAACGAGCTCTTGCCCTGCGAGTTGAGCGCCTCCAGGTTCTCCTTCATCACCACGGTCGACTTGACCAGCAGCCCGGACATGCCGATGACGTCGGCGCCGCTCTCCTCGGCCGCCGACAGGATGGTGGCGATCGGCTGCTTGATGCCGATGTTGACCACGTCGTAGCCGTTGTTGCTCAGGATGATGTCGACGAGGTTCTTGCCGATGTCGTGGACGTCGCCCTTGACGGTGGCGAGGACGATCTTGCCCTTGCCCGCTTCGTCGGTGGCCTCCATGAACTGCTCCAGGTGCGCGACCGAGGCCTTCATGACCTCCGCGGACTGCAGCACGAACGGGAGCTGCATCTGGCCGGAGCCGAAGAGCTCACCGACCGTCTTCATGCCCGAGAGCAGGGTGTCGTTGACGATCGACAGCGGCGGCACCGTCTTGCGGGCCTCGTCGAGGTCTTCGATCAGCCCGTTGCGGTCGCCGTCGACGATCCGTCGTTCCAGCCGCTCGAACAGCGGCAGCGCCGCCAGTTCGGCCGCGCGTGATTCGCGCGCCGAGGCCGCCGAGACGCCCTCGAACAGTTCCATCAGCTTCTGCAGCGGATCGTAGCCGGGGTCGTCCGGACCGTCGGTGCCGCTCTCGCGGCGGTTGTTGTACACCAGGTCGAGGGCGGTCTGCCGGTGCTCGTCCGGAATCCGCGCCATCGGCAGGATCTTCGACGCGTGCACGATCGCGGTGTCGAGTCCGGCCTTCACGCACTCGTGGAGGAAGACGGAGTTCAGCACCTGGCGGGCGGCCGGGTTGAGACCGAACGAGATGTTCGAGATGCCCAGGGTGAAGTGGATCGTCGGATGGGCCTGCTTGAGCCGTCGGATGGCCTCGATGGTCTCGATCCCGTCGCGGCGCACCTCCTCCTGGCCGGTGGAGATCGGGAAGGTGAGGGCGTCGATGATGATGTCCTCCTCCTCCAGACCCCAGTTGGTCGTCAGATCGGTGATCAGCCGTTCGGCGATGGCGACCTTGTGGTCGGCGGTGCGCGCCTGCCCCTGCTCGTCGATGGTCAGCGCGACCACGGCCGCGCCGTGCTCGACGACGTGCGCCATGATCCGCGCGAACCGCGAATCCGGCGCGTCACCGTCCTCGTAGTTGACCGAGTTGACGGCGCAGCGTCCGCCGAGGTGCTCCAGGCCGGCCCGGATGACCTCCGGCTCGGTGGAGTCGATCATGATCGGCAGCGTCGAGGCGGTCGCGAACCGGGAGGCGAGCTCGGTCATGTCGGCGGCACCGTCGCGGCCCACGTAGTCGACGTTGAGGTCGAGCATGTGCGCGCCGTCGCGGGTCTGGTCCTTCGCGATCTCCAGACACTTCTGGTAGTCGCCGCCGATCATCGCCTCGCGGAAGGCCTTGGAACCGTTGGAGTTGGTGCGTTCGGCGATCACCAGGAAGCTCGCGTCCTGGTCGAAGGGCACCGCGGTGTAGAGCGAGGAGGTCTCGGACTCGTGCTGGGGCGCGCGGACGGCGGGCGTGACCTTCGCGACCGCCTCGGCGACCTGGCGGATGTGCTCGGGCGTGCTGCCGCAACAGCCGCCGACGAACTGCAGTCCGTAGTCGGCGACGAACCCGGACAGCGCCGCGGCCATCTCCTCGGGGGTCAGCGGGTACTCCGCGCCGTTCTTGCCGAGGACCGGCAGGCCGGCATTGGGCATCACCGACACCGGGATCCGCGAATGCTTCGACAGGTAGCGCAGGTGCTCGCTCATCTCCGCGGGCCCGGTGGCGCAGTTGAGGCCGACGACGTCGACGCCGAGCGGTTCGATGGCGGCCAGTGCCGCGCCGATCTCCGACCCGACGAGCATGGTGCCGGTGGTCTCGACGGTGACGTGCGTGATGATCGGCAGGTGACGGCCGTACTGGGCCATGGCGCGGCGAGCGGCGATGACGGCGGCCTTGAGCTGCAGCAGGTCCTGCGAGGTCTCGATGAGGATGCCGTCGGCGCCGCCCTCCAACATGCCGAGGACGCACTCGACGTAGGCGTCCCGGATCACCTGGAAGGTGGTGTGGCCCAGGCTCGGGAGCTTGGTGCCCGGACCGATCGAGCCGAGGACGAAGCGATCGGTGCCGTCGGCCGACGGGCCGAACTCGTCGGCGACGCCGCGAGCGATGGAGGTGCCCTTGTAGGCGAGCTCGCGGATCCGGTCGGCGATGTCGTAGTCGCCGAGGTTCGACAGGTTGCAGCCGAAGGTGTTGGTCTCGACGGCGTCGGCGCCCGCTTCGAAGTAGGCGCGGTGGATGTCGGCCAGCACGTCCTGTCGGGTGTCGTTGAGGATCTCGTTGCAGCCCTCGAGATCGCGGAAGTCCTCGAGTGTGAGGTCGGCCGCCTGCAGCATCGTCCCCATCGCGCCGTCACCGATCAATACGCGCCGCGACATCGCCTGTAGGAAGGTCGAGTCGTAGCCGGTGATTGTCGAAGAATGCGATGCCATACCTAGCAGGTTAGTTCGCGCCGGATTCGGCATCGCCGTAGGCTCTGTGGAATGTATTCGAATCCGGACGAAAGTCCTGCTGAGCAGGCAGATCCACGGCGTCGACCGGACCTTCCAGTTTTACGCAGGCCGATTCTAATTGCGGCGTTCTCGGGTTGGAACGACGGCGCCGACGCCGCCACGGCGGCCGTCGAGCACCTGGCGCTGGCATGGGATGCGGCGTCGATCTGGGAGATCGACCCGGACGAGTTCTACGACTACCAGGCCACCCGCCCGACGATCCGGCAGAAGGACGGTGTCACCCGGCGGATCGAGTGGCCGGTGACCAGCGTTTCGGCGTGCGTCCTGCCCGACCACGATCGCGACGTGATCCTCGTCCTCGGCCCGGAGCCGAACTATCGGTGGCGGGCCTTCTGTTCCCGGCTGGTGGATCTGGCGCAGGCGCGGGGCGTGGAGACCGCGGTCCTGTTGGGCGCGCTGCTGGCCGACACCCCGCACACCCGTCCGGTGCCGGTCTCGGGGACCGCCGAGTCCCCGGACTCGGCCAAGCGGCTCGGGCTCGAGCTCAGTCGTTACGAGGGCCCCACCGGGATCACCGGGGTGCTGGCCGATGCGTTCGTGCAGGACGGGATCCCGTCGGTGTCGCTGTGGGCCGCGGTCCCCCACTACGTCGCGCACACCCCGAACCCGAAGGCGACGCTGGCGCTGCTGCGCAATCTCGCGTCGGTGACCGGGCTGCCGATCCCCCTCGGTGCCTTCCCCCAGCAGGCTCAGGAGTGGGAGGACACCATCAGCGAGATGACGATGGACGACGAGGACATGGCCGCCTACGTCCATGAACTCGAACAGGCCTCCGACGAGGATCTGAGCGATGCGATGCTCCGGATCGACGGCGACGAGATCGCCGCCGAGTTCGAGAAGTATCTGCGCCGTCGGGGCGACGGCACCGACTGACCCCGGCTCGTCGTGTCCCCGGCGGGGCCGACTCGGTCAGCCGATCCGTTCGATCTCCACGACCGGCGTCGTGACCCGCCACGTTCGCACCTCGGGGTCGTCGGCGGCGCGGACCCAGAACTGCGCGGGTTCGCCGACGCGGCAGCTCTTCATGCTCAGCAGCGGGATGTCCTGCGAGTCGCGCCGCAGTTCGCTGACCTCCCAGCGGTGGTCGTCGGTGCGGCCGACGCCGGGCGCCCGCAGCAGGGTCATCGCGTCGAGGTCGATGAGGTACGTCGAGGTGCGGGTGAGGACCGTCCAGACGCCTTCAGCGGTGCCGTCGGGGATCTCCTGAACTCGTGCCACGGCCGAAGCCTAGCCGACCGGGGCGATGTCGACACCGAGGAGTGCGTCGACGGCGTCGATCATCAGCGGCCCGGCGGTCGTCGACGACCCGATCCCGAGGATCGTGTCGGCGGCCCAGGCGTCGACGGCGGCGAGCGCCTTCGGCGTGTCGAGGTCGTCGGCCAGGTGCTGTCGGAGCCGGGCCAGAGTGTCGGTGGCGTCGGGTGCGGTCTCCCGCTTGGCGGCGCGACGCCAGTTCGCCAGGCGACGCTCCCCCTGCGCGAGGATGTCGTCGGTCCACATGCGGTCGGCGCGGTAGTGCGCGGACAGCAGACCGAGACGGACCGCGCCCGGGTCGACGCCGGCGGCGCGCAGCTTCGACACCAGCACCAGGTTGCCGAGACTCTTGGACATCTTCTCGCCGTCGAGCCCGATCATGCCGGTGTGCACGTAGTGGCGGGCGAACCGCCGCCCGCCGGTCAGCGCCTCGGCGTGGGCCGCCGAGAACTCGTGGTGCGGGAAGATCAGATCGCTGCCGCCGCCCTGGATGTCGAACGCCATCCCGAGTCGGTTGAGGGCGATCGCCGAGCACTCGATGTGCCAGCCCGGTCGCCCCGGCCCCATCGGCGACTCCCACGACGGCTCGCCGTCGCGGGCCGCACGCCACAGCAGGGCGTCGAGCGGGTTGCGCTTGCCGGGGCGGTCGGGGTCGCCGCCGCGCTCAGCGAAGAAGGTCGCCATGGTCGCGTCGTCGTAGCCGGACTCGTAACCGAACTGGGGCGTCGCGTCGACGCTGAAGTACACGTCGGGGTGGTCCGGGTCGTCGACGACGTAGGCGGCACCCGATTCGAGCAGGGCGCCGACCGCCACGACGACCTCGTCGATGGATTCGACGGCGCCGATGTAGTCGCGCGGCGCGAGCACCCGCAGGGCCGCCATGTCGTCGCGGAACAGGTCGATCTCGCGCGACCCGAGATCGCGCCAGTCGATGCCGTCACGCTGCGCGCGCTCGAACAGCGGATCGTCGACGTCGGTGATGTTCTGCACGTAGTGCACGTCGTGGCCGCCGTCGCGCAGCACCCGGTTGATGACGTCGAAGGTGACGTAGGTGGCCGCGTGCCCGAGATGGGTGGCGTCGTACGGCGTGATGCCGCAGACGTACATGGTCGCGACCTCGCCGGGGCTGACCGGCTTCACCTGCGCGTCGGAGGTGTCGTAGAGGCGCAGCGGGACAGCGGGGCCCGGCACGGACGGGATCGGGGGCGACGGCCACGAATGCATGCCGTCAACTGTATGTGCCGCGCGTGGACGCGGGGATGACCGGGTGGTGCCTGCCGCCGGCCGGGCTCAGAAGGGCGGCCACGGGATCGCCCGGTCGGCGGGCGGGGCCGGCATGATCGGGTCGCCGACCAGCGTCGCCACGCGGCGCGCGAGGGCGTCGATCTCCGCTTCGGTGATCAATGCGGACAGTCGGGTGACCAGTGGTCCGCGCGGATCGTCGAGGGCGGTGCCGAGGCGACGCAGATCGGCGATGTCCGACTCCGGGACCGGGGTGCGGGCCCATCCCCACAGGACGGTGCGGAGTTTGCGTTCGCGGTGCAGGCAGATGCCGTGGTCGATCCCGTACAGCCGCCGGTCCCGGTCGACCAGGATGTGCCCGCCCTTGCGGTCGGCGTTGTTGAGGATCACGTCGAGGACCGCGAGTCGGCGCAGGCGATCGCTGTTCTCGTGGACCAGCACCACGTGGTTGCCGCGCTGGTCGTAGGCGTTCAGGACGCGGCAGTAACCCGGCGGGACGGCGCCGGCCGGCACGATGTCGACGGCCTCGATGCGTTCGTCCCCGGTGCCGTCGTCCCCCGGGCCGTCGTCTCCGTCCCCGTCGTCGGGGTGCGCTGTGATCCACCGCTGGACCATTCCGGGTCCGAGGTCGACGTCGGCGGGTCCGTCCGCGCGCAGCACGGTGTCCGGTATGAGGTCCCAGCCGAGGGCGTCGCTGATCAGATAGGAGGCGACCTCGCGGCCGGCGAGGGTGCCGTCCGGGAAGTCCCACAGCGGTTCCTCGCCGCGGACCGGCTTGTACACGCAGCGCATGGTGACGGCGCCGTCGCTCACCTCGCACGCCACCGTCAGATTGCTGGCCGAGCCGATCGCGCCGAGGACCGTCAGTTCACCGGTGGCGAGCAGGTCGAGGCAGTCTGCGTTCACCGCTCGGTGTCGTCCCCGTCCTCGCCGGTCGCCTGCCCGTCGTCGTTGATGTCGTCGTCGCTGAGATCGTCGTCGTTCATGTCATCGTCGTCGGCCTCATCGTCGTCGCCCTCCTCGTCGACGGTGAACGAGGCGTCGAAGCCCGGCACCAGTCGGCTCAGGCTCGCCAGCACCTCGGGGTCGACGAATTCGAGGGAACGGCTGAACTCGGCATCACGCTTGTAGCCGTTGCTGCGCGCGCAGATGTGCCCGCCCGGATCGAGCGGCTGGTTGCACAGCGGGCACAGGGCGCGGCCGGCGGCGATGACGCGCAGCGAGCGGGCACTGAACTCGCGGGCCGCATCGGCTTTCAGGAAGACGCGGACGGTGTCCGGTCCCTCCTCGGTGTCGTCGAGGATGACGGACTCGTCGAGCGGCTGCTCGGTGGCGGCGAGCAGTTCGACCACGACCGAGCCGGCGTCGGCGTCCCATCCCAGTCCCATCGACCCGACACGGAACTCGGCGTCGATCGGGCTCTCCAGCGGGGAGACGTCGTCGACGTCGGTGACCTCGGGCGGGATCGGCGTGCCGAACCGGCGACGGACCTCGTCGAGCAGATAGCCGAGCCGATCGGCGAGGATGAGGACCTGCTGCTTCTCGAGTTCGACGCTCATCAGCCGCGAGTCCTGCGACACCTGGATGTAGAAGGTGCGGTCGCCCGGCTGGCCGACGGTGCCTGCGACGAAACGGCGCGGGCTCCGGAATTCGTAGATCGTACGGGCCATGAGACCAACGTTACCTTCCGCTGCGGCGCCTCATGCGCCGGTGGAGCCGCCCACCGTGGCGCCCGCGGCCATCGGCGGTCGCGGCAGGTCGAGCACGCCGCTGTTGTTCACCGTGTGGACGTACGGGCGGGCCGGACCGTAGTGGATGACGCTGATGGAGCCGGGGTCGACGATGATCCGCTGGAACTGGTCCAGGTGCATGCCCAGCGCGTCGGCGAGGATCGACTTGATGACGTCGCCGTGCGAGCACGCCACCCACAGTCCGCGGCCGTCGGGACCGCCGTGGCGGCGGTCGAGGTCGCGGACCGTGGCGGTCGCGCGCCGGGACACGTCGAGGAGCCCCTCCCCGCCGGGAAACACCGCGGCCGAGGGCTGCTGCTGCACCACCTTCCACAGCGGCTCGGTCAGCAGATCGGCGATCTTGCGGTTGCTCCACTCGCCGTAATCCACCTCGGCGAGACCGGGTTCGGCGAGGTAGGGCACGTCGCCGCACGCCGACACCAGCGGTTCGACGGTTTCGGCGCAGCGCTGCAGGGGCGAGCGGACCACCGCGGTCAGCTCGGACACCAGCGGGCCGAGGCGGGCGGGCAGATCGGCCGCCTGCGATCGACCGCGGTCGTCGAGGCCGATGCCCGGGGTGCGGCCGGCGAGCAGCCCGGAGGTGTTGGCCGTCGACCGCCCGTGCCGGATGAGGATCACCGTCATGGGGACAGGCTACTGCTACTGGACGATGACGCCGGTCGAGAGCAGCACGATCACCAGCAGGCCGAGCGCGATCCGGTACCCCGCGAACCAGCTCATCGAATGATGCGAGACGAACTTGAGCAGCCAGGCGATCGAGATGTAGCCGAGGACGAAGGCGACCACGGTCGCGACGAGGATCTGGGGACCGCTGGCCGCGACGCCTTCGCCCGCGGGCTCGAAGACGTCTTTGAGGCTGAACAGTCCGGAGGCGAGGACGGCGGGGATGGCGATCAGGAACGAGAACCGGAAGGCCGCCTCGCGTTGCAGACCCACGAACAGGCCGGCGCTGGCCGTGGCGCCGGAGCGGGAGACCCCGGGGATCAGCGCCAGGCACTGGGCGGCGCCCATGATGAGCGCGTCACGACCGGTGATCTTCTCCAGCGGCCGGGCCCGCGACGCGAACCGCTCGGCGGCGATGAAGACGAACGAGAAGGCGATCAGCATGATCGCGACGAGCCAGAGGTTGCGGCCCGCGGTGCGGATCTGGTCCTTGAAGGCGAAACCGAGCACGCCGATCGGGATGGTGGCGAGAATCACGTACCACCCGACGCGGTAGTCGAGCCCGCGCTTGGTCTGGTCGCGCAGACCGGCGAACCAGGCGCAGACGATCCGCCAGATGTCCTTGGCGAAGTAGATGAGCACCGCCAGTTCGGTTCCCAACTGGGTGACCGCGGTGAACGAGGCGCCGGCGTCCTGTCCGAACCAGATCTGCGACACGATCCGCAGGTGTCCGGAGGAGGAGATCGGCAGGAACTCGGTCAAGCCTTGTACGGCCCCCAGCACGATCGCCTGGAGCCACGTCATCGTCTCAATCACGAGCGCTGATGCTACCCATGCACGCGGCCGGGCAAGGCCATCGCGCAAGATGGTGTCATGCGCGTGCGAACCAGAATCTCTGCCCTGCTCATGGCTGTGGCCACCGCCTCCGCACTCACCGCCTGCGGCCAATCCGACGAGGGCCCGAAGCAGAATGTGCCCACTGTCACACCGGCGAGTGCGGCGCAGTCCCCCGCCGGCTCGGCGGCGCCCGCGGGCACGGTGATCGCAGCGTCCGCGGGGACCACGGTGGTGGCGGCCCGCGGCGGCGCGTCGCGGGCCGCGGTCCTCGCCGACGGCGGGCAGACCGTCGAGATCTTCACCGCGCCCGGTGCCGCCGATGCGCCGGCGCCGCTGCGGGTGAAGGTGCCGACGGTGACCGCGCTGACCGCCGAGGGCGACGGCTTCCTGTGCGCGGGCGAGGGCGGTCTGGTCCGCATCGACGCCGCCGGCGCCGTCACCGAGCAGCCGGCCGATCTGCGGGGCGCGCAGGCGATCGCCGTCGCCGCCGACGGGCGGATCCTGGTCGGCACCGACCGCGGGCACCTGCTGGTCTTGGAGCGCGACGGGCGGCTCCAGCGCGACATCGGCGGGTTCGTCGGCATCGAGGACATCACGGTCGCCCCGAGCACGGCCGGCGAGTTCGCCGGCCAGGTGATGGTGCTGGATCGAGCGCAGTCGGCGGTGACGCCGGTCGACATCGACTCCGGCGAACTGAAGGCGGCGCTGCGTGCCGGCGACGGCGCGACGACCGCCATCGTCGACGAGTACGGGCGCGTCCTGGTCGCGGGCACTCGGAACAACGAGGTGTACGCGTTCTACGGCCAGCCGATCATGATGCGCCTGCGCGCCCCCGTCGCCGACAGCCCGTACGCGCTGGCCTTCGACGATCAGCGCAAGCTGCTGTGGGTCTCGAGCACGGCGACCAACGAGATCACCGCCTACGCGCTCGACACGGGTGAGGCGGTCGAGAAGCATCGGATCCCGAGCGTCCCGCAGGTCACCTCGATGGACGTCGATCCGGTCAGCGGCGCGCTGCTGGTCCTGTCCGGGCGCGACGGTGCGCTGCAGGTCGTCGCCCCCGATGCCGTCAAGTAGCCGCACTCCCCGATCGACGAAGGCAGAGACCCCATGCTGAACATCCTGAACCGGTTCCTCTATCCGCCGCTGCTCAAGCTCATGTTCCTGGTCGACCCGGAGCGAATCCACCGGATCGTCGCCGCGGTGATCCGGAGCGCAGGACATGCGCCCGGTCTGCGCACCGTGATGGCCCGGCTGTTCGCCCGACACGACCCAGTTCTGCGCAACGAGGTCTTCGGTGTCGACTTCCCGGCCCCCGTCGGGCTGGCCGCCGGCTTCGACAAGAGCGCCTCGAGCGTCAACGCGTGGGGGCAGCTGGGCTTCGGTTTCGCCGAGATCGGCACGATCACCGGGCAGGGGCAGCCCGGCAATCCGGCGCCGCGACTGTTCCGCCTCCCCGCCGATCGGGCGCTGATCAACCGGATGGGCTTCAACAATCCCGGCGCCGACGCCGCCGCGGTGAAGCTGGCGCGGCCGCGACCGGGACCGGTCCGGGTACCCATCGGCGCCAACATCGGCAAGACGAAGGTGGTGCCGGTCGAGTCGGCGGTCGACGACTACCGGCACAGCGCGCGTCTGCTCGGCCCGCTCGCCGACTTCGTGGTGGTGAACGTCAGTTCCCCCAACACCCCGGGTTTGCGCGACCTGCAGGCCGTCGACTCCCTGCGCCCGATCCTGGCCGCCGTTCTGGAGGCGGTCGACAAGCCGGTTCTGGTGAAGATCGCCCCCGACCTGTCCGACGAGGACGTCGACGCGGTCGCCGATCTGGCACTCGAGCTGGGCCTGGCGGGGATCGTCGCGACCAACACCACCATCCGACGCGACGGGCTGGTCACCCCGGCGGCGGTCGTCGCCGACTGCGGGGCGGGAGGCCTGTCGGGTGCGCCCGTCGCCGATCGATCCCTGGAGGTGCTGCGTCGGCTCCATGCGCGCGTCGGGGGCCGGATGGCGTTGATCAGCGTCGGCGGGATCGAGACCGTCGAGCAGGCCTGGGAGCGGATCTGCGCGGGCGCCGACCTGCTCCAGGTCTACACCGGCTTCATCTACGGCGGTCCGGTGTGGCTGCGTGAGTTGAACGAGGGCCTCGCCGCCCGCGTCCATGCCGCGGGCTTCCGGTCGATCCGCCAGGCGGTCGGCTCGATGGCCTGACCCGCCATGACCCGAGCCCCATGACCTGAGCCCCCCGCGGGGTGCAAGACTGCGGCTCCAAAAGACTGAGGCTCCAACGAGTGCGGCGCTCGGCCGGCTACTCGGAGGGCTGCTCGTAGATGCCGGTGAGGACACCTCGGGCGATCGCCCTCGAGTAGAGGTTGAAGCCGAGGAATCCCGGGGTCGCCGACTCCGGCAGGTCCAGGGACTCCACGTCCACCGCGTGGACGGCGAACATGTAGCGGTGCGGACCGTGGCCGGGAGGCGGTCCGGCGCCGACGAACTGCTTGAGGCTCGCATCGTTGCCCAGCGTGACGGCCCCGGCCGGCAGGTCCGCCGAGCCGGGGCTGCCCGCGCCGGTCGCGAGCGAGGTGACCGAGGCCGGGATGTCGGCGACGGCCCAGTGCCAGAAGCCCGACGCCGTCGGCGCATCCGGATCGAAGCAGGTGACCACGAAGCTCTTGGTCTCTGCCGGGAAGCCCGACCAGCTCAGCTGCGGGGAGACGTCCTCCCCGCCGGCCCCGAAGATCGCCGACACCTGCGGCATCGGCAGCGTCTGTCCCTCGGTGAAGTCGGACGAGGTCACCGTGATCTCCGGCAGCGGCGGTAGCGCCTCATACGGGTGGTAAGTCGTCACAATCGGATCCTTTCGACGAATCACACTCTGCCGACAGCAGTCAGCAGTTGCGGAGGAAATGCTCGAAAACCTTGGTACCGAACAGAACCGAGTCTACGGGCACCCGTTCGTCGACACCGTGGAACAGGGCCGCGAAGTCGAGGTCCGGCGGCAGCTGCAGCGGCGCGAAGCCGAAGCAGCGGATTCCGAGCTTGGCGAAGGCCTTGGCGTCGGTGCCGCCCGAGAGCATGTAGGGCACCGCGCGCGCGTTCTCGTCGTGGGCCAGCAGCGCATCGCTCATCGCCGTCACCAGGTCGCCGTCGAAGGTGGTCTCGTAGGCGTCCAGATGGGTGATCCACTCGCGCTTGACGTTCGGTCCGATGAGCTCGTCGATCGTCCGCTCGAACTCCTCCTGCCGCCCGGGCAGCACTCGGCAGTCGATGACGGCCTCGGCGTGCTGCGGGATCACGTTGGCCTTGTAGCCGGCCGAGAGCATGGTCGGATTCGCCGTGTCGCGCAGGGTCGCGCCGATGATCCGGGCCAGGTTGCCGATCTTGAACAGCGCCGATTCCAGGTCGGGGGTCTCGGGGCTGAAGTCGAGCCCGGTCTCCTCCGACAGCGCGGTGAGGAACTCGCTGACCGACTCGGTCATCACCAGTGGGAACCGGTGGGCGCCGATGCGGGCGACCGCTGCGGCGATCTCGGTGACGGCGTTCTCGGCGGCCAGGAACGAGCCGTGGCCGGCCTGGGCGTCGCAGGTGAGCTTCATCCACGACAGCCCCTTCTCCGCCGTCTCGACCAGATACAGCCTGCGCACGGTGCCGTCGGGTCGGTCAACGGTGAGCGAGAAGCCGCCGACCTCGCCGACCGCCTCGGTCACCCCGTCGAACAGGTCGGGGCGGTGCTCGATCAGCCAGTGCGAGCCCCAGGTGCCGCCGGCCTCCTCGTCGGCGAGGAAGGCGAAGACGAGATCACGCGGCGGGACCGTGCCCTCGCGTTTGAACTGCCGAGCCAGGGCCAGCACCATGCCGGCCATGTCCTTCATGTCGACCGCGCCCCGACCCCAGATGTAGCCGTCCTGGACCGACCCGGAGAACGGATGGACGCTCCAGTCGCCCGCCTCGGCGGGCACCACGTCGAGGTGGACGTGGATCAGCAGGGCACCGCGGCCCGGATCGGCGCCGGCGAGCCGGGCGAAGACGTTCCCTCGGCCGGGCCTGCCCGATTCGACGTACTCGGTCGTGTAGCCGACCTCTTCGAGTTGCGCCGCAACCCATTTGGCACAGTCGGCCTCTCCCTTGGTGGTCTCGGGCACCCCCGTGTTCGACGTGTCGAAGCGGATGAGCCGACTGACCAGATCGACAACTTCATCGGTCGCGCGTAAGCCTGTCACCTCTTCATTCGTAGGGGATTTGGGATCCGGGGGCAACAGTGGTTATTGTTATGCGGCGCGAGCGAAAAGCGAGCGCACAACTGAATGAGTCCGAGTGGCGGAATGGCAGACGCGCTAGCTTGAGGTGCTAGTGTCCTATTAACGGACGTGGGGGTTCAAGTCCCCCCTCGGACACCGCAAACGAGAATCGCGACACCGATACCGGTGTCGCGATTCTCGTCGGGTTACGGTGTCTCGCGTGAGTGGTGACCAGTGCGACCGGCCGCACGAGGCCCCCGAGCCCGGCCCCGATTCGGAGTTCCCGGGACCTCGGGTCCTGATCGCCCTCGCCGTCGTCGCCGCGGTGGCCGGCGCGTTGACCGGTGTGGTCGGCGGCGCCTTCCGCTGGTTGCTGGTCCGTGCCGAGGACTGGCGCTCCACGGTGCTCGACTGGTCGCATTCGCACGGAGCGCTCGGCGTGGCCGCAGTGATCGGGCTGTCGGCGGTGTGCGCGGGTGCGGCCGTGTGGATCGTGCAGTGGGTGCCGTTGGCGGGCGGAAGCGGCATCCAGCAGGTGGAGGCGGTCGAAGACAAGCAGTCCGCGGCGGCGCCGTGGACGGTGGTGCCCGCACGGTTCTTCGGCGGTCTGCTCAGCATGGGCGCCGGTGGCATGGTGCTGGGCCGCGAGGGGCCCACGGTGCACATGGGTGCGGCGATCGGCGCGGCCGCCGGCCGCCTGGTTCGGGCGAGTGCCGATGAGATCCGGGTGATGCAGACGGCGATGGCCGGTGCGGGCCTGGCGGTGGCCTTCAACGCCCCGATCGGCGGAGCGCTGTTCACGTTCGAGGAGGTCGCCAAGAAGATCCGCCTGCGGTACGCGGTCTGGACGCTCGCCGCGGTGGCCACGGCCGTGGTGTTCAGTCGGATGATCCTCGGCGACCACCCGGACTTCCGGGCCGGCGGCATCGACAATCCGTCGCCGAGCCGGCTGTGGATCTTCCTGGTCTTCGGCGTCCTGGTCGGCGGACTGGGGGTGCTCTACAGCAGGGCGGTGATGTGGGCCGTCGACCTGTTCGGTCGCATCCGCCTGTCCCCGGTGCCGATCGGCGCGGGCGTCGGCGCCGTCATCGGCGTGCTGGCGCTGACCGTCCCCGAAGCGGTCGGCGGCGGAGACGCTCTCGCGCAACGCATGCTCGACGGCCAGCGGCTCGCCCTCTGGACGCTGATCGGATTCCTCGCGCTGCGAATGCTCACCGGTCCCCTGTCGTACGGGACCGGCGCCCCCGGCGGACTGTTCGCGCCCATGCTCGCGCTCGGCGCGCTGTCGGGCGTCATCTTCGGTCGGCTGCTGGAGGTGTTCGACGAGTCCCTGTACGCCGAGCTGACGCCCGCGTTGATCATCGTCGGGATGAGCACGCTGTTCGCCGCAGTGGTCCGGGTGCCGCTGACCGCGGTCGTCCTGGTGATCGAGATGACCGCCGTCACCGCGCTGACCATTCCGATGATCGTCGCGGTGACGGCGAGCGTGGTCACCGCGTCATTGGCCGGCTCGGCGCCGGTGTACGACTCCCTGCGCACCCGAATGCTGCACAGCTATCTGGAGGATCCGTTGCACCGGCGCCGATGACGGCCCCGGGCGATCAGTTCAAGACGCCGTCGAGGTCGACGATGTCGACGATCGAGGCGAGCACGTGGTCGGCCGAGTTGGCCTCCAGGGTCGCGCGCGGGGTCTGCCCGGTGAGCACGCCCACCGAGACCGCTCCGGCGTTGTTGGCGGCCTGGACGTCGACGGCCGTGTCGCCCGCGGCGAGCACCTCCGACACCGCGGCGACCCCGCAGCGCTCCATCGCCCGGAAGATCATGTAGGGGGCGGGCCTGCCCGCCTCGACGTCGTCGGTGGTGACCACCGCGTCGAGGGTCAGGGCGAAGCCCTCGCCTTCACCGCGGACACCCCAGTTGAGCGACGCGAGCAGCGGCTCGACCACCGCGCGGTCGAAACCGGTGGTGAGCGCGACCTTGACGCCCGCCTCCTGGAGGCGGGCGATGGCCGCCTCTCCCCCGGCGACGGGCTTGGGCGGATCGTTGCGGTACGAGTCGGCCAGCACCTCGCCGAAGCGGACGAAGGTCTGCTGCACCCGGTCGGCGTCGAGCTCGACACCGCCGATGCGCGCCAGGTTCGCGATCGCGGTCACCTTGTCGGTGCCCATCCAGTGCGAGAGGTCGGCATCGGCGACGGTGGCTCCGGTCTCTTCGACTGCGGTGCGGAGTGCGACGTAGACGGCGCCGCCGTCGTCGACGGTGGTGCCTGCGATGTCGAAGGCTGCGAGGCTGATCATGAGGGGTCCTGTCAGACGGGTGTGCTGGATGAGGTGGAAATGAGGATGCAGCGGGGGTGTCAGGCGAGGCGGATCTTGCCCATGCCGCCGGCCGCCGCGGTCAGGTGGTTGGTGATGCGAATGCTGCAGTGCCCGGGCACATAGCGGTCGTCGGCGCACTCGATGATGCGTCCGGCCGAGTCCTGGGTCCGCCGACGGACGCGCATCAGCGGTGATCCGACGTCCACGCCGAGGGCTTCGGCGTCCTCGGCGTCTGCCGCGACGGCGTCGAGCAGGTGATCCGAACTGTAGAGGTCGACGTCGTTGTCGAGCAGGAAGCGGTTGATCGACCCGGAGTCGGGATCGAACTCCATGAGCCGGCGACCGATCTCCCAGATGAACGTGGCGCGTTCGATCAGCGCGGGCTCGTCGTCGAGAGTCCGCACCCGGACGATGGTCAGGACCGGATCTGCGACCTCGACCCCCAACGATTCGGCGAGGTGGGCGTCGGCGGCGTGCCGCGACTGCAGCAGGGTGCGCTGCCCGGGCCGGTGCCCTTCGCTGTCGGCCCACGCGGTGAACGACCCCAGCACGGTGGCCGAGTGCTCGGGTACGTTCCGGCGGACCAGCGGTGGGCGACCCTGGCCGCCGACCAGCAGGCCGTCGGCCCGCAGGGAGGCCATCGCCTGGCGGATCGGCCCGCGGGAGACGCCGAACTCGGCGCACAGTGCTGCTTCGCTCGGGGCACGGACGCCTTCGGGCCACTGTCCCGAGGCGATCCGCGACCTGAACTCTCGACTGAGCTGTTGATGCAGAGGGGACGACACAACTTGATAATACAAGTAGATCGTAACCGTGCCTGTCTGCTCGGGAACCGGCAGATGAACTCCTGTCGACTCGGAGAAGTTCCGCATGTCGATGACCGACGAGTCGGCCGACATTCGACGCCGTTCATCATGCATGAATGCTTGATCAGACTTAAATCAAGTTATTTTCCTTGATAATTACCGGCCGATTCGGGCAATCATTCGCTTCCTATGTCGCCGAATCTGCACGATCACCGGTTCCATCTCCCTCCGTGAACGAACGGTGAACGCTTCGTTGCCCATGTGAAGCGTTGGCCAACTTGTACAGACAACAGTCGTTCTCGGGTTGCGAAGTGACCCGCCGCCGACAACTGTCAACGGCGTGAACAACTCCGAATGTGACGTCCTGGTGGTCGGTGCCGGCGTGGTGGGGCTCGGCCACGCCCTCGCCGCAGCCGACCAAGGACTCTCCGTCATCGTGATCGATCGCGACGACCGTCCCGTGGGCGCGTCGGTCCGCAACTTCGGCCACGTGTGCGCCACCGGACAGAGCGGTGTGCTCCGCGACCTCGCACTGGGCGCCCGCGAGCGCTGGCTGTCGGCGGCGTCGCGCGCCGGACTCGAGGTCGCCGAGCAGGCCGGCGCCGCCGTCGCCCGGCATACCGATGAGCTCGCGGTGATCGACGAACTCGCGAGCACCCGCGACTCGGTGACCATGCTGACCGCGGCGCAGGTCCGCGACCAGTTGGGCGGCACCGGCGGCGACAGCATCGTCGGCGGCGCCCGGCTGGGCGACGACCTGCGGGTGGATCCCCGCACCGCGGTGCCCCGACTGGCCGCGTGGCTCGCGGACCGGACCGGCGTGCAGTTCGGCTGGCGCACCTCCTATCTCGGGATCGACGAGGCGACCGAGTCGGGCGTCCGAGTCCGGACCTCGCGCGGCACCGTCCGCGCCGCCCGCGTCTTCGTCTGCGTCGGACACGATCTGGACTACGTCGCGCCCGAAGCCGCCGATGCCGCCGGAATGAAGCGCTGCGCACTGCAGATGATGCTGACCGACGATCCGGGATTCCGGGTGCGCCCGGCCGTCCTGACCGGAACCTCGTTGCTGCGCTACGGGGCGTTCGCCGACACCGAGGCCGTCGGTGCGCTGCGGACCCGCATCACCGATGAGCGGCCGGCCCTGATCGCCGCCGACACCAACATCATGTTCACCCAGCGCCCCGACGGCGGGATCCTGATCGGTGACTCGCACCGGATCGAGACCTCGACCGCACCGTTCCTCACCGAAGACGTCTCCGACCTCATCCGCCGCGAGATCGAAGACGTCCTCGGCGCCGACCTGACGATCCGGCAGCGGTGGCAGGGCGTCTACGCCAGCAGCCCCGACGCCCCCTACCTGCACACCAGCCTCGCTCCCAACGTCCACGCCTGCTCGGTCACCACGGGGGTCGGCATGACCGTCGGCCTCGAGCTGGCCGCCCGCAGCCTCGCAGGCAACCTGCCCCACCCCGTCTCCGCTTCCTGAACAGAGAAGAGAATCTGATGAAGAAGTACTTCCGCATGGCCGCCGTCGCGGTGGCCGCAGTGTCCCTGACCGGTGTGGCCGCCTGCGGCGGCACCGGCGGCTCGACCGACTCCGCCACGGTGACCCTGTACAGCGCCGATGGTCTCGCCGACTGGTACAACGTGCAGTTCAAGGCGTTCCAGGAGAAGACCGGCATCAAGGTCGAATACGTCGAGGGCGGGTCCGGCGAGGTGGTCTCCCGCGCCGAGAAGGAGAAGTCGAACCCGCAGGTCGACGTCATCGTCACGCTCCCGCCGTTCATCCAGCAGGCCGACAAGCAGGGCACGCTCGGGGAGACGAAGATCGCCGACGACGCCGCCCTCCCGGCGAGCGCCAAGGCCCCCAACGGACACTACGTGGCCCTCGCCAACAACTACTTCACGATGATCCGCGGCACCTCGGTGACCCCGAAGGCCGACACCTGGGCCGACCTGCTCGACCCCCGCTTCAAGCACAAGGTGCAGTACTCCACGCCCGGACAGGCCGGCGACGGCACCGCACTGCTCCTGCTGCTGCGCCATGTGATGGGCGACCAGCAGGCCCTGGACTACCTCGGCAAGCTGCAGGCCAACAACGTCGGACCGTCGGCGTCCACCGGCAAGCTCGGCCCCAAGGTCTCCAAGGGCGAACTGGCCGTCGCCAACAGCGATGTGCAGATGGCGCTCGCCTCGATCTCGAGCGACAAGGCGGCGTTCGAGACCTTCCTGCCCGCCGCCGCCGACGGCAAGCGCGCCACGCTGGCGCTTCCCTACTTCATGGGGAAGGCCGCCGACGCGCCGCACGCGGAGAACGCCCAGAAGCTGATCGACTTCCTGATGTCGGCCGACGTCCAGAAGACCCTCGCCGACAAGGCCTTCGGCATGTCGGCGCGCGCCGACGTGCAGGCCAGCGGCCCCAACTACGACGCGATCACCAAGGCCATCGCCGGCGCCGAGGTGTGGCAGCCGGACTGGACCGACGTCAACGCCAACTTCCAGGCGCTCATCGACGCCTACAACAAGGCGACCGGCCAGTGAACCTTCGCACCCGCAAGACCTCGTCCCGGCAGCGATCGCTGGCCGCGGCCGCTCCGACGGGCGAGCAGCACGCCGTCAGTCTCCGCGAGGTGACGGTCGCCTACGGGCAGACCGTCGCGCTGGCCGACTGCTCCTTCGACGTCGCCCGCGGCGAGACCGTCGCCCTGCTCGGGCCGTCCGGGTCCGGGAAGTCGACCGCCCTCAAGGCCATCGCCGGATTCGAGAACGTGGTCGCCGGACGTGTCGAGATCGACGGTCGCGACGTGACCGAACTCGCGCCTCGGCGGCGCGGCGTCGGCTTCGTCGTCCAGCAGTACGCACTGTTCCCCCACCTGACCGTCCGGGCCAACGTGGCCTTCGGTCTCAAGGCGCATCGGGTCGCGCGGGCCGAGATCGCGCCCCGCGTCAACGAGGTGCTGCGGATGGTCGGGATGCTGGCGTACGCCGACCGGCTGCCCCGCGAACTGTCGGGCGGCCAGCAGCAGCGCGTGGCGATCGCCCGCGCCCTGGCCGGTCGGCCCGACCTGCTCCTGCTCGACGAGCCCCTCTCCGCCCTCGACACCCGCCTGCGGCAGGACATGATCGTCGAACTGCAGCAGCTGCGCACCGACCTGCCCGACATCGCCATCGTCCACGTCACCCACGACCAGGCCGAGGCCCTGGCCCTGGCCGACCGGATCGGACTGATGCGCAACGCCCGCCTCGAGGCCATCGACACCGCCGAGCGCCTGTTCCACGCGCCCCCGAGCGAATTCGCCGCCACCTTCCTCGGCGGCGCCGACATCCTGCCGGTGCAGGCGCTCGAGACGATCGGCGCCGGCGCGGTCGGCGTCGTCGATCACGGCGGGGTCCCGCTGCAGGCCCGCTCGGCGCAGGCCGTGATGTCGGGCAAGCACGTGGCGCTCGCCGTCCGGCCGTGGGCGTGGCAGTTCAGCGACACGGTGCCGCGCAACGGTTTCGAGGTCGACGTCGTCGACCTCCAGTGGCGGGGCGCGACCCGGCACGTGCGGGCACGTGTGGTGCAGACCGATCAGCCGATCGGCGTCGACGTCCCGGTGCTGCACGCCGCTCCCGCCCCCGGCGATCGCCTGTGGGTCGGCGTCGACCCCGACGACGTGCACGTGGTCCCGGCGGAGAAGAGCGCATGAGCATCGCCACGCCGACCGCCCCGCCGGCGGTCGCTCCGCCGACGCCGACGAGCAGCCGCTGGTCGCAGGCCCCGCGGATCGCGCTGATCGTCGGTCCGCTGGTCGTGCTGGCCGTCGGACTCGGCTATCCGCTCGCGTGGGTCGTGTCCCGCTCGATGACCGACCGCGACGACGTCTTCGTCGGCGGAGCCACCTGGTCGGCCACCCTCTCCGACCCCGCCGTGCACAAGGCGGTGTGGCGGACCCTCGAGATCGCCGCGTACTCGACCCTCGGCTGCGTGGCGGTCGGCACCTTCCTGGCCTTCGTCCTGGCCTTCGTGCCCTTCCCCGGAGCCGGCGGCGTGGCCCGGATCATCGAGGCCGTCGTCTCGTTGCCGTCCTTCCTGATCCCGCTGGCACTGGGCGTCCTGTTCGGTCCGGTCGGGGTGGTGTCGGCGTCGACCGGCCACCAGTTCACCTTCATGAGCTCGGTGACCGGAGTGGTCCTGGCCGAGATCGCCTTCTACACCCCGTTCGTGGTCCGGCCGCTGCTGGCCGCCTTCACCCAGTTCCCCACCGCGCACATCGACGTCGCCTCCTCGCTGGGAGCCGGTCCGCTGCGCATCGCCGGCCGGGTGATCCTGCCGCGGGTGTGGCCGGCCCTGGCCGCCGCCGCGGCCCTCACCTTCCTGCTGACCCTCAACGAGTTCGGGATCGTGCTGTTCACCGGCGCCAAGGACGTGATGACCCTGCCGATGATGATCTACACGCGTTCGATGGTGTCGTCGGACTTCGCGACCGCCGCCGTCCTGGCGACCATGCAGCTGGTGCTGTCGGTGGCCGTCTACCTCGGATACCGCGCCATCGTCGCGCGGTTCGACTCGCAGACCGGAGCCTGAGAGATGTTGATTCGCAATCGCAGCGCCCGATGGGGCGTGTGGCTGGTGTGCGCGGTGATCGTGACGGTCCTGATCATCACGCCGATCGCGGTGACCGCGCTGACGGCCTTCGCCTCGTCGTGGAACTCGGTGCTCCCGTCGGACCTGACGACTGCGCACATGGGCGACGCCCTCTCCGCCGAGAACCTGCAGAGCGTCATCGTGTCGGTGCAGACCGCACTGATGGCCTCGGCGGTCGCGGTGGCGATCGGCACGTGGGCCGCACTCGCCGCGCGGAAGGCGCCGCCGCGTCTGCGCGGTCTGATCGACGCCGCCTACCACATCCCGGTGGCCGTCCCGTCGGTCGTCGTCGGCCTGGCGGTGCTCATCGCCTTCTCCAAGCCGCCGCTGGTGCTCAACGGCACCCCGACCATCGTCATCCTGGTGCAGTCCCTGCTGGTCCTGTCGTTCGCCTTCTCGATGGTCTCGGCGGCCGCGAAGTCCCTGGACCCGGCCCTGGATCAGGTCGCCGACTCGCTCGGCGCACGGCCCTCGCGCACCCTGTTCACGGTGACGCTTCCGCTGCTGGCCCCGTCGATCGCCGCCGCGGCCGGCCTGTCGGTGGCGCTGTGCATGGGTGAGCTGGGGGCGACGATCATGGTGTATCCGGCCTCGTGGCGGACGCTGCCGGTGACGATCTTCACCCAGTCCGACCGCGGCGACCTGTTCTCCGCCGCCGCCAACACCCTGCTGCTGGTGCTGGTGAGCGTCGCGATCCTGGGTCTGCTCAGCCGGATCCGGTCGCGAGCGCAGGTGCGCTGACCCCGAAGACGGCTATCGCACCGCTTTCGTTCTGCGCACCCGGTCGCGACTGGGGGCGTAGAACGAAAGCGGTGCGATAGCGCGTGAAGTGGTGCGTCAGAAGCCGGCGGCGTCGGCGATCTGCTCGGCGCCCAGCGCCGGCGTCAGGGTGCCCGCCATGACGCCGGCCTCGGCGGCGCGCCGGACGCGACGCACCTCCGGATCCTCTTCCAGGCGGTTGAGCATCGCCTCGCGGACCATGCTCCACATCCAGTCCACCTGCTGCTGCGCCCGGCGCTTCTCGAACTGCCCTGCGGCGGCGAAGGTCTCGCGGTGTTTGAGAATCGCCCGCCAGTACTCGTCGACGCCGGTGTTCTCGATCGCGCTCATGGTGAGCACCGGCGGATGCCACGGCGCATCGTGCGGGTAGATCAGGTTCAGCGCATTGCGCAACTCGCGCGCCGCTCCCCTGGCCTCGTTGACGTGCTTGCCGTCGGCCTTGTTCACCACGACGATCTCGGCGAGTTCCAGGACTCCCTTCTTGATGCCCTGCAGCGAGTCGCCGGTGCGGGCCAGGGTGAGGAAGGTGAAGACGTCGACCATGTTCGCGACGCTCACCTCCGACTGCCCGACGCCGACCGTCTCGACGAGCACGACGTCGTAGCCCGCGGCCTCCACCAGCACGATCGTCTCGCGGGTCGCCTTGGTGACCCCGCCCAGCGTGCCCGAGCTCGGCGAGGGCCGCACATAGGCCTGCGGCGCCGCCGACAGTCGGCCCATCCGCGTCTTGTCGCCGAGGATCGAGCCCTTGGTGCGCGTCGACGACGGGTCCACGGCCAGCACCGCCACCCGGTGACCGAGATCGATCAGGTGCATGCCGAGCGTCTCGATGGTCGTCGACTTGCCGACCCCGGGGACGCCGGTGATCCCGACGCGGAACGACCGTCCCGCGTGCGGGGTCAGGTTCAGCAGCAGCTGCTGGGCGGCGGCGCGGTGGTCGGGGCGGACCGACTCGACGAGCGTGATCGCCCGCGCGAGTTGGGACCGGTTCCCCGACAGCACCCCTTCGGTCAGCGCGTCGACGTCGACCGTTCTCATCGGTGCGACCTCACTCCTGCCCGACGGCCAGTTCCAGCCCGAGCTGGTCGGCGAGCTTGGTGATCAGGTCGACGGCGCTGTCGGCGATGACCGTTCCCGGGGGGAAGATCGCCGCGGCGCCGGCCTCATACAGTTCGTCGAAGTCGCCCGGCGGGATGACGCCGCCGACCACGATCATGATGTCCTCGCGGCCGACGTCGGCCAGTGCCTGCTTGAGCGCGGGCACCAGCGTGAGATGACCGGCCGCCAGCGACGAGACACCGACGACGTGCACGTCGTTGTCCGCGGCCTGGGCGGCCACCTCCTCGGGGGTGGCGAACAGGGGGCCCACGTCGACGTCGAAGCCGAGGTCGGCGAACGCCGTGGCGATCACCTTCTGGCCTCGGTCGTGGCCGTCCTGTCCCATCTTGGCGACCAGGACGCGCGGACGACGTCCCTCCGCGTCGGCGAAGGCGTCGACCACCGCCATGGCGTCGTCGATGTTGCTCACGGATTCACCTGCCTCGTTGCGGTAGACGCCGCTGATGGTGCGGATCTCGGCCTGGTGACGGCCGTAGACCTTCTCCATCGCGTCCGAGATCTCGCCGCCGGTCGCGCCGTGGCGGGCGGCTTCGATGGCCAGGGCCATCAAGTTGTTGTCCAGATTCGAACCGCCCGGCTCGGCCGCGGCGCGCGTCAGGTTCGCCAGGGCGGCCTCGACGGCGGCCGAGTCGCGCTCGGCACGCAGCTTCTCCAGCTTCGCCAGCTGCTCGGCGCGCACCTTCGAGTTGTCGACCTTGAGGACCTCGATCTCCTCGTCCTCGTCGACCCGGTACTTGTTGACACCGATCAGCGGCTGCTGGCCGGAGTCGATGCGGGCCTGCGTGCGGGCGGCGGCCTCCTCGATGCGCAGCTTCGGCAGGCCCTCGTTGATGGCCTGCGTCATGCCGCCGGCCTCCTCGACCTCGGCGATGTGCGCGCGGGCCTTCTCGGCGAGCTCGTGGGTGAGCCACTCGACGTAGTTGGACCCCGCCCACGGATCGATCGGGCGCGTGGTGCCGGACTCCTGCTGCAGCAGCAGCTGGGTGTTTCGTGCGATGCGCGCCGAGAAGTCCGTCGGCAGGGCGATCGCCTCGTCGAGCGCGTTGGTGTGCAGCGACTGGGTGTGCCCCTGGGTGGCGGCCATCGCCTCCACGCAGGTGCGCGCGACATTGTTGAACACGTCCTGCGCGGTCAGCGACCAGCCCGAGGTCTGCGAGTGCGTCCGCAGCGACAGGCTCTTGGGATTGCGCGGCTCGAACTTCGCGACCAGTTCGCTCC
Source organism: Gordonia aichiensis (assembly GCF_039946255.1). GTDB lineage: Bacteria > Actinomycetota > Actinomycetes > Mycobacteriales > Mycobacteriaceae > Gordonia > Gordonia aichiensis_A. The sequence continues at coordinate 47,818 of NZ_JBCDWL010000001.1, forward strand.
AGATGAGGCGTGCGGCACGGAGCTTGGCGACCTCCATGAAGAAGTTCATCCCGATGCCCCAGAAGAACGACAGGCGCGGGGCGAACTTGTCGATGTCCAGCCCGGCTTCGAGGCCGGCGCGGATGTACTCGACGCCGTCGGCCAGGGTGTAGGCCAGCTCCAGGTCGGCGGTCGCGCCGGCTTCCTGGATGTGGTAGCCGGAGATCGAGATGGAGTTGAACTTCGGCATCTTCTGCGAGGTGTACGCGAAGATGTCGGAGATGATCCGCATCGACGGGGTCGGCGGATAGATGTATGTGTTGCGGACCATGAACTCCTTCAGAATGTCGTTCTGAATGGTTCCGGCCAGCTTCTCCGGCGGCACGCCCTGCTCTTCGGCGGCCACCACGTAGAGCGCGAGGATCGGCAGCACGGCGCCGTTCATGGTCATCGACACCGAGACGCTGCCCAGGTCGATGCCGTCGAACAGCTGGCGCATGTCCAGGATCGAGTCGATCGCCACCCCGGCCATGCCGACGTCGCCGGCCACGCGCGGATGGTCGGAGTCGTAGCCGCGGTGGGTGGCGAGGTCGAAGGCCACCGACAGGCCCTTCTGGCCCGACGCGAGGTTGCGGCGGTAGAAGGCGTTCGACTCGGCGGCGGTGGAGAAGCCCGCGTACTGGCGGATGGTCCACGGCTGGTTGACGTACATCGTCGGGTACGGACCGCGGATGAACGGTGCGGTGCCCGGGATCGAGTCGAGCGGATAGCCGCCGTCGGCCGCGGCCTCGTCACGGTCGGTGCGGGTGAACACCGGCTGCACGGCGATCTGTTCGGGGGTGTTCCAGGTGACCTGCTCGGCGGTGTAGCCGTGCGCCTGCGCCAGCGACGCGGTCTGCTCGGCGCCCGCACCGGCCGACGGCGCCGAACGCTCGCCGCTCAGCGGGACGTCGGCGAAGCTGGGAACGACGTTCTGGGAAACGGTGTCACTCATGCGGATGCACTCCCGGCGGTCAGGTTGTCGAGAAGGTCGGTCAGGGTCGCGACGGCATCGATGCCGACCCGCAGCGAACCGTCGACGGGGGCCGCGTCCTGCGGCCATTCGCGGTCGGGACCGGCGAGCAGCACGCGGTCCAGGCCCGCGGCGCGGGCGGCGGCCAGGGCCGCCGGACCGTCCGAGGCGTACCGCTTGGCGGTGCCGCACACGACGGCGATCGTGGCACCGTTGTCGGCCACCAGCGAGGCGATCTGCTCGGGCTCCACCGGGCCCGGGTTGATCACGGCGATACCACCCGCAGCCAGCAGGTTGGCGACGAAGGTCGTGCGGCCGTTGTGCTCGGCGACGCTGCCCAGCGGCAGCAGCAGCACGGTCGGGCGGGAGCCCGACTCGGCGGCCGCGTCGGCGCGGTCGCGCAGCGACTCGAACTGCCTGGCGACGCGGGCCAGCTTCGGCGTCGCGGTCGCGACGTCGACGGTCTGCGCGGTGCCCGCCGGGCGCGCGGCCTCGTCGATGTTCGGGAACTCGCTGACGCCGGTGAGCGGGGCCTTGCGGTGGGCGACGGCGGCGTCGCGCGCGGCGAGCGACTCGGCCACCTGCTCGCCGATCCACCCCGCCTCGAGTGCCGCGTGGAATCCGCCGCGACGCTCGACCTCGGTGAAGACCTCCCATGCGGCGGCGGCCAGATCCGCGGTCAGCGATTCGACGAACCAGGAGCCGCCCGCGGGGTCGAGCACGCGGCCGAGATTCGATTCCTCGAGCAGGATCAGCTGGGTGTTGCGGGCCATGCGGTGCGAGAACGACACGCTCGACGAGCGCTGCTCGGCGGGCAGTGCGGCGTCGTAGCCGAGCACGGTGACCTGATCGGCGCCGCCGACACCCGCGCCGAACGCGGCGACGGTCGAGCGGAGCATGTTGACCCACGGATCGCGCTGGGTGAGCATCGCCAGGTCGGTGACCGCGTGCGTGATCGCGGCACCGGCATCGGGCTCGCCGAGGACGTCGGCCACCCGCGCCCACACCGAGCGCAGCGCGCGCAGCTTCGCGATGCCCGCGAACTGATCGTCGTCGACCGAGACGGCGAAGGTGAGCTGGCGCAGGGCGTCGGCGCGGCTCATGCCCGCACCGACCAGGTCGCGCACGTGCGCGACCGCCGCGGCGACGGCGAAGCCGAGTTCCTGCGGGTTGTTGGCCCCGGCCTGGCTGAAGTCCGTGCCGTCGACGCGGAAGGTGCGCACGCCTGCGGGGACGTCGGCGGCCACCGCGGTGGCCTCGGCCGCCGGAACGGTGGCGCGACCGGAGAACGCGGCGGTGTACGGCGACAGGCCGAGGCTCTGCACCGTAGCCGCACTCGGCGGTGCGGCCTGCGGCGCCGCGGGGGCGGCTGCACGCAAGGCCAGATAGGCGCGGGCGGCGGCGATGCCGTCGGCGCCCGCGTCGAGGGTGACCGGCATCAGATCGAGGTAGACCCCGGCCAGCACCGAGGCGAGGTCGGCCACGCCGACGGCGCCGCCAAGCTTGAGCCACAGGCCGCTGGTGCCGTTGCCGGCCGCGTCGAGGATCTGCTCGTTGAGGGCCGCAGCGTCGGCGACGGGTTCGTCGCCGAAGCGTTCGGTGACCCGCCAGCCGACGTTGACGTCGCGCACCGGATCGGCGCCGCGCACGAACGGGAACTGCCCGGGCACGCCCTGCTCGGCGGTCTCGTCCTTGCGGGTGTACAGCGGGCGCACCACGGTTCCGTCGCCGGTGCGGGTCGACAGGAGTGCTTCGGCGGTGCCGGGCAGTTCGTCGACGGTCACCTTGCGCGATTTCGCCAGGACACCGGCGGCCGCGTCGGACCAATCGTCGTACGCCTGCTGCAGAGCCTGGGCACTGAGCGGCTGCACGGGGTCGTCACTTGCCGTCATCGGCTCGCTTACCTCCATAGCTAGGCCATCTGTAGTCGTCGTAGAAACGATAACCGATCGAACGCTCGGCCCGTCCTGCGGGATGTGATCTGACCCGTAAAATGACCTCCCGTGCGCATCATTTCACCGAGGTCGGCGGAGCCGGTCGAGGAGTCGGTCGATCTCAGCGGCGGTCCGACGGCGCCGCCGCCCGACGGCGTCGGTCCGCGCCGCAGCCCGACGCGCGCCGCGGTGATCCGCGGCATCGTCGTGATGGTCGTGGTGATCGCGCTGCTGGCCGGTGCGTACCTGGTCCCGCTCCCGTCGGTGACGACCGCCCGGACCTGGTCGGAGTCGCTCGGGCCGTGGTTCGGCGTGCTGTTCTTCCTGGCCTACGCCGTGATTCCGGTGGCACCGATCCCGCGGACCGCCTTCACCCTTGCCGCGGGGGTGCTGTTTCCGCCCGCGGTCGCCTTCGTCGGCGCGACGATCTCCTCCACGATCGCGGCGGCGCTGGCGTTCTGGCTGGCGCGCAGACTCGGCAGGGAACGCGTGCGTCCCTACCTCCGGCATCCGGCGGTCGCCGCGGTGGAGTACCGCCTGCAACAGCGCGGCTGGCTCGCCGTCGGCTCGCTGCGGCTGATCGCGGTGTGTCCGTTCTCACTCGTGAACTACCTCGCGGGACTGTCGAGCATCCGGGCGACGCCCTACCTGCTCGCGACGGTCGTCGGCATGACACCGGGCAACGCCGCGGTGATCTTCCTCGGCGACGCCCTGGCCGGCTCCGGCAGTCCGGTGAGCTTGCTGCTGTCTGCCGGGCTGTTCGCCGTCGGAGTGGTCGGGTTGATCGTCGACACCAGGCTGCCCGTCGCCAATCAGCAAGCATAATTGCTTGATCTAACCCATATCAAGCATTTACGCTTGTCTGAGGTGGGAACGGTCGAGGAGGCCACGATGTTCGTGTTAACCGTTGATCAACGGGGCAGCCGGTCGGGGCCGGACCGGGTACCGCAAGTGCTGGCCTTGCCGGCCCCCAACGGCATGATTCGAGCGTTCGAACGCACCGCGGGCGACGAAGTGCAAGCCGTGTTCGACTCCCCAGAGACGTTGTCCCGGCTGGCCGTGGACCTCGCGGCGTCCGGTCACTGGAGTGTCGGCATCGGTGTCGGCGCCGTCGATCAGCCGCTCCCGACCCAGACCCGCGCCGGCCGCGGGCCGGCCTTCCTCGCCGCCCGCGACGCGGTGGAGGCGGCGAAGAGGAACCGCTGGCACCTGTGCGTCGCCGGACCGTCGTCGTGGTGTCCGCACGCCCAGTCCGCCGGCCGGCTGCTGGTCGACGTCCTCGCGGACCGCTCCGACGCCGGTCGCGAGGCGGTCGCTCTCGTCTCCGGCGGCCGGAGCCAAGCCGCGGCGGCCCGTCACGTCGGCATCACCCCGCAGGCGATGTCGTTGCGCCTGCAACATGCGCGCTGGGACGTCGAGCCCGGCGCGCGGGCACTGTTCTCCCGACTTCTCGACGCCGCCGATCGGAGCGTCTGAATGTTCATCGCCGTTCTCCTTGTCCTCGCCGTCGTCGTGTCGGTCGCGACGTCGCTGCTGCGCCGGCGACTCGTCGACGATCCGGCGGTCGCCGACGCCGCGGTGCTGCGCACGGACCTCATCGCTGCGGCGGTCATCGCCGTTCTCCTCGTCGCCGCGGCCTGGCTCGCGGCGGTGGCATCGCCGTACAGCGGGGCCGCCCTGGTGGCGATCCAGACGGTCGCGGTGGTCGGAGCCGCCGCGACCGGCTCGAGCGCGGTCCGCATCGTCCTCGCCTCGGGCGGCATCCCGACTCGCGCCGACAACCACGACGACGAACCGGAGACCCCGCTGCGCGGCGGCCGAGTCATCGGCATGCTCGAGCGCACCGCCGTGACCGTGTCCCTGCTGCTGGCCTGGCCCGCGGGCATCGGCGTGATCCTCGCCGTCAAGAGCCTGGCGCGCTTCTCCGAACTGCGCGCACCTCGCGCCAGTGAACAGTTCATTCTCGGCACGTTCGCGTCGGTGCTGTGGGCGGCGGCGTTCGCCGGGGTCGGGCATCTGGCCGGCCACTGATCGGCGAGCCGCCGCGGCGAGCCCGTACCCTCGACGAACGTGAGCAACCAGATCGAAATCCTCGGCCGGTGGACCGCGACCCTGCCCGGTGCCGTCACCGCCCACTTGGCCGTCGCCGCCCAGGACGGCACGTACGCGCTGATCTACACCGACGACGATCAGCAGTGGGACGCCCTCGCTTTCGCCTACGACGAGGAGGCGGCGCGACGCACCGCCGACCTCCTCGGGCACCTGGTCCGGATGCCCGAGCACCTGCGGATCGGCGGCAAGCACATCCTGGCCGGCGCTGACACCGATCACCCCGGAGTGGAGTGGGTCGCGCCCGCCGAGATCGTCGACGATCCCGACCCCGCTGTCCGACTCACCGGCGCCGGCACCCGCCGACTGTGGGCGCTGCCGAGCACCGACGGCGAGGTCCTCGGGCTGCTGAACCCCGACGGCGAACCCCGCGACATCGCCGAGTTCGTCTCGGTGCCCGCGGCCGATGCGTTCATCGCCTTCCTCGACGCCGCGGTCGGCGACCGGGCGCATCCGGAGTGACCCGACGCGCCCACGAACCCGACACGCCGAGGTCGGACGAGAACCGACAGCGGCACCGCCGGTTCAGAACGGCGGCAGGTCGTCTGCGGCTTCGAACTCCGCCCGCGCGGCCTCGTGAGCCCGGCGGTTCGCCGCACGTTGCCGGCGGCGGTAAGCATGCTTGGCCTCCAGCCGGGTCCGTGCGCGTTTCGGGTCGAGTTCGGCGTGTCCGTTCTCCGGGCGTGTCGACCCTGATTGTGCCGACCCGCCGTGGCGGCACGGAATCGATCCGAGCTCGGGCAGCAGCCACTGGTTCGCCGCCTGCCGCCGCACCGTCAGCCCCTCCGGTGTGGTGACCTCGGTCCAGATCACCCCGTTGGCATCCACGACCTGATCGTCGAGCCAACCGCCGGCGTGGGTCTTCAACCCGTGATGGAACTTGCATTTCGGGTTCAGGTTGCAATGGCAGGTGGGGCCGCCGGCGGCCGGGTCGGCATGGTTGAACTCGGTCACATGATCCAGATCGCACTTCCATGCTGGACGATCGCAGCCGATCCACGAGCACGTCCCGAACAGACCGCGCACCGCCGTGTCGAGCGCCGTCGACGGTCGGTAGGCGTTCCCTTCCTGCGCCGGGTGCGCGACGAGGTCGTCGAGGTTCAACTCCCGCCGCACGGACTCGGCGCGGCTGGCCAGCTCGCGAGCGTGCGCCGCCGAGATCGGCCCGTACCCGTCCAACAGTGCCGGAGTCTGTGCCGTACCGTCCAGGGTCTCCTTGCGGACCACCACGTGCAGCACGATCCGGGCACAGCGGGCGGCGACGGCCGCCTCCGAGAGTTCGGCGTCGCAGTCGTGCCGCCCGCACGCACACTCGAACGCGGCCCCGGTCAGGCGGGCCACCGCAGCGTCCGAACGCAACTGCCCCTTGGTTCGGCGGTCGTGACGGCAGACACCGGCGATCACCGCATCCACCGCGTCCTTGCAGACCGCGGCGTCCTCCGCCGACGCGGTGACGATCAGCTCCGACATCCCGTCAGTCAGCGGGTTGACCACGACCTGCTTGTGGGCCTTCACCTGCTCACGCGTGAGCACGGCCGCATCAGGGTCGTGCTCGGCGACGATCTCGGCCACCGCATGCTCGACCCGCTTGGCCGTCAGACCGCCGATCACCGTCAGCCGATGGGCGATCTCGTCGTCGATGAACTCCAGCAGATCGGCGTCTTCGACCAACGAGGTCTGCTCGACCGCGCGGCGAAACCACGACGGTGCGATCACCCCGTCGCGCATCAGCCTGCCCACCGCCGGAATACGTTCGAAGCAGGCCACCGAGTCCTCGACGAACAGCTCGGCGGAGTGCTGCCGGACCCCGGCGGCCACCGCATAGGAGGCGGCCACCTGGCACAGCGGGTCGTACACCCGCGTGTACACGTCCTGCTCTGCCGGGTCGACCGCCGCGACCCGGTCGGCCAGCACCGCGTACACAGCCTCGAACCGATGCCACATGATCAGGCCTGCATACGCGTCCCCGCGCGCTGCGAACGCCAGCCTCGCCGCACGATCCGACCGCGCCCTCCCGGCCTCCGCAGGCCGTACGATCCGAATCACGATCGCCTCCTCCGTGACCGACACCGACGAGCCCACCGCCACCGCCGAACCATCCGTCATCATCATGAACACCCCTCCCCAGACATTCCGAACTTGTGTTCGATACTAGATCGGGGGTCTGACATCGACTGGAACAAGGGCCGACCACGTCGGCGCCATCGCCGCGACCCCATCGCGCTCAACAGTTGAGGTCCCCCCGAAATTCAGGGATGTACGAGCTGGACGTACAGCGGAAAAGGGCGCCGACCCGGGTGCGACGAGCAAGACCAGCCGACCCACGTCGTCGACCTCATCAAACGCGTCACAACGGTGGCAGTCGAGACGACACGGATCGTCGACACCCTCGGGCAGTGCACCGCTCTACCGGTACCGGTACTCCCCGATCAGCGTGTTGATCGCGGCCGCCCGCGCGCGCCGCGACAGCGCCGACAGTCGGCGGAGCTCGTCGTCGGCGGTGGCGAGCTGCGAACCCGAGTCGCCCAGCGTGCCGCTGCCGACGAGGGAGATGATCGCGTCGATCTGCGCGGTGGATGCCAGCACGCGGTCCACGCGCGGATAGTCGTGCGGCGGCAGGTCGATGCGACCGGCCTCGGTGCGGGCGGCGAGAGCATCGCGCAGGTCGGCGGGCGAGCCGCGCCGCGCGCCACTCAGGCCGGCGATGATCGACGCCGCGCCGGTGACCGCCGACTTCAGGTCGTACTCGACCTCCCCCAGTGAGACGTCTGAGCCGAGCACGTCGACGGCGATCTCCGACGGGTACCGAAACACCTGCCAGCGGCAGCGCTCGCTGGTCCCGAGCGGTACCAGTGCCAGCGGTCGCGATGGTCCGGCGGCGGGCCGGGGGCGATCATCGACGAGGATCACCTCGCCCGCGGCCATCGCCGCATCGGTGAGCGTGCCCGGACCCAGCCCCTGCGCATCGCCCGGCGCGGGCAGTCGCACGCACAGGTGAGCCGCGCCCGACACCGCCGCGAGCAGATCCAGCGGACCTCCGCCGCCGGGATCGAGCTCGTGCGCCTGGGCGTAGTCGTGCAGGGTGTGCAGCACGTCGTCGGCGCTGCACGCACCGGCGTCGCGAGCGGCGGCCCAGGCGGCGAACGCGCTCGCCAGCCAGGGCCGCATCAGGGCAAGGGAGGAACTGGTCATCGCCCTCGCCAGGGTACCCGTCGAATCGGTGTCGACCGGTGCGTCGCGCCGTGTCCGCGGCAGCACTCCCCTACCCTTGGGACTCGTGTTCGATGACCGTTACGGCCGCGATGTGCTGGCCTCGCCCCGCAAGAGCAAGCCCAAGGCCCCCGAGGTGGCGGCCGAACGCGACCTGGTGGTCGAAGACGCCGCCACCGGCTTCTGTGGAGCCGTGGTCGGGATGGAGAAGAGCTACGCCGGCGACATGGTTCGGCTCGAGGACAGGCGCGGCCAGACGCGCGTCTTCCACATGTATCCGGCCGCGTTCTTGATCGACGGCAAACCCGTCACCCTCGTCCGCCCGCGCGGCCGCGGTCCGGCCGCCCCCGCTCACACCGCGTCCGGTTCGCGCGTGGCGCCCAAGCAGCGGGCCCGCACGGCTCGGGCCAGCCGGATCTTCGTCGAAGGAGTGCACGACGCGACTCTCCTGGAACGGGTGTGGGGCGACGACCTGCGCGCCGAGGGCGTCGTCGTGATCAGTCTCGACGGCCTCGACAACCTCGACGAGGCGCTCGCCGAATTCGAGCCCGCACCGCACCGCAAGGCGGGCGTGCTGGTCGACCATCTGGTGTCCGGTTCCAAGGAGGAGAAGCTGACCGCGAGCGTCGGACCGAACGTTCTGGTGTGCGGTCACCCCTACGTCGACGTGTGGCAGGCGGTGAAGCCGGCGTCGGTGAAGATCGACGCCTGGCCGACCATCCCGATGGGCATTGACTGGAAGACCGGCATCTGCAACGAACTCGGTTGGGGCACACCGCAAGACGGCTGGCGCCGCGTGCTCGCCGGCGTGTCGAGCTTCCGCGATCTGGAGGTCCCCCTGCTGCGCAGCGTGGAGGAGTTGATCGACTTCGTCACCGTCGGGGTGGAGTAGTCGAGGCCCCGGGTCACTCGTCGACCACCCTGCGAACGGCGCACCCCCAGGCTGGTCGAGTGTATCGAGACCCCGTCACGCCGGATCTCGATACACTCGCTCACTCCGTTCGCGGGCTACTCGACCAGCCTAGATGCAGGCACGCACACGCCCAGGGTGGTCGAGCAGCGACCGAAGCGAAGCGCAAGACGCGTATCGAGGCCTCGGCGCTCCGGGTCTCGATACGCTCGCTCACTTCGTTCGCGGGCTACTCGACCAGCCTAGATGCAGGCACGCACACGCCCAGGGTGGTCGAGCAGCGACCGAAGCGAAGCGCAAGACGCGTATCGAGGCCTCGGCGCTCCGGGTCTCGATACGCTCGCTCACTTCGTTCGCGGGCTACTCGGCCAGCCTGTAAACGGCACGCGCACGAGCCGACAAGCCTGCGAACAGCACCCCCCAGCTGGTCGAGTAGCGACCGGAGCGAAGCGCAGGACGCGTATCGAGGCCCCGTGGCGCCGGGTCTCGATACACTCGCTCACTGCGTTCGCGGGCTACTCGGCCAGCCTGTAAACGGCACGCGCACGAGCCGACAAGCCTGCGAACAGCACCCCCCAGCTGGTCGAGTAGCGACCGGAGCGAAGCGCAGGACGCGTATCGAGGCCCCGTGGCGCCGGGTCTCGATACGCTCGCTCACTGCGTTCGCGGGCTACTCGACCAGCCTGTAAACGGCACGCGCACGAGCCGACAAGCCTGCGAACAGCACCCCCCAGCTGGTCGAGTAGCGACCGGAGCGAAGCGCAGGACGCGTATCGAGGCCTCGTGGCGCCGGGTCTCGATACGCTCGCTCACTGCGTTCGCGGGCTACTCGACCAACCTGAATACAGGCACGCACACACCCAGGCCGGTCGCGCACTACCCGCGGGTGGGGCGTCTCACCGGGACGCAGCAGTCGGGGCGGCAGACCGTTCCGTTGTCGCCGCAGCCCATCGCCGTGAGGTCACCGCCGCCGTCGGCGTAGCGCTCGACCAGGTCGGCGATCAGGTCGATGAACAGCGGATCGGTTCCGACGGTCGGCACCCGGACATACTCCAGCCCGAGTTCGGCGGCGAGGTCGGCGGCCTCCGAATCCAGATCCCACACCACCTCCAGGTGGTCGGAGATGAAGCCGATCGGGCACACCACCACGCGCGAGACACCCCGCGCCGCCAGCGTGCGCAGATGATCACAGATGTCCGGCTCCAACCACGGCACCTGCGGCGGACCCGACCGCGACTGCCAGACGACGTCGAACTCGTCGACGTCGGCCAGGCGCGCGACCTCCGCCGCAGCCTCGTTGACCTGCCGGGAGTACAGGTGACCGCCGTCGGCGGCCGGACCCGCCGCCCGATCGGCGGACTCCGGAATCGAGTGAGCGGTGAACACGACCCGCTCGGAGTCGATGAAGCCCAGATCGTCCATCGCCGCGCGAAGCACGTCGGCGACGCTCGCCCGGAACCCCGCCTCGACCGCGAACTGCGGCAGCTTCCGCAGCACCAGGGTCGGATCGTCGACACCGGCGACCGCCCCCGCGATGTCCTCGTGGTACTGCCGGCAGCCGGAGTATCCGCCCCACGCCGACGTCGGGAACACCAGGATCCGCCGATGCCCGTCCCGATGCATCGCCTCGGTCACCTCGCCGACGTACGGATGCCAGTTGCGGTTCCCGAAGTACACCGGCAGATCGCGGCCCCGGCGGGCCAGTTCGGCGCGGATCTCGTCGATCATCTCCAGGTTGAGCTGGTTGATCGGCGAGACTCCCCCGAAATGCAGGTAGTGCTCGACGACCTCGTCGAGCCGTTCGGGCGGCACGCCGCGCCCGCGCGTCACATTCTCCAGGAACGGGCGCACGTCCGCGGGCTTCTCCGGACCGCCGAACGACAGGAACAGCAGCGCGTCGAAGGCCCCGCCCGAGTCGACGGGGCCGCCGGAGCCGACGGAATCAGCGCTCACCGCTATCCCAGGAAGTTCTCGGGGAACCAGGTGTTGTGGCTGGCGCCGCCGTCGACGTAGATGATCGAACCGGTGGTGCCGGGCAGGAAGTCCGAGAGGACCGTGCACACGCTGGTGCCGACCACGCCCGGATCGTCGACGTTCCAGCCGATGGGCGAGGCGCCGTCCCAGTACTCGTTGAGCATGTTGAGCTTGCGGGCGTCGTCGGTCGCGGTACCCGAGATCGCCTTGGCGGCAAGGGTTTTGATCGGGCCTGCGGCAACGAGGTTGGACCGGATGCGCTTGGCTTCGCCGACCTCGCGCGCCACGTAGCGGTTCACCGACTCCAGGGCGGCCTTCGCCACACCCATCCAGTTGTAGTCCGGCAGCGCGGTGCGCGGATCGAAGTCCATGCCGACGATGGACCCGCCCTCGTTCATGACCGGCAGCGCGGCGCGGGCCAGCGAAGCGTAGCTCCACGCGGAGATCTCGAACGAGCGCGCGACATCCGGACCGGGCCCCTCCAGGAAGGGCAGCGCGTCCGGGCCCATCAGCGTCTTGGGGGCGAAGGCGATCGAGTGCACGAGGCCGTCGACGCCCTGCGGTGCGAGATCGCGGACCCGGTCGGCCAGGGCGCCGAGGCTCTCCTCGTCGGTCACGTCGAGGGGGATCGCCGGCGGCACCTCCTGGGGCAGTCGCTTGGCGATGCGGTCGATGAGCCGCAGCCGCTCGGGGATGCCGGTGATGATCACCGTGGCGCCCTGTTCCTGCGCCACCTTGGCGGTGTGGAAGGCGATCGAGGCGTCGGTGATGATGCCGGTGACGAGAATGGTCTTGCCTGCAAGGATTCCGCTCACGGAATTCTCCTCTGGGATCGGAGGGAGGGTTCGTCTGATGCGCGCAGCGCGGGTCGGAGCGGAGGGCTCAGTGACCCATGCCCATGCCGCCGTCCACCGGCAGCACGGCACCGGTGATGTAGCCGCCCTGGTCGGAGGCGAGGAAACTGATGGCGGCCGCGACGTCCTCGGGCTGACCGGTCCGGCCCAGCGGGATGGCCTGCTTGGCCATGTCGATGTACCGATCCTCCATCGCCGCGGTCATGTCGGTCTCGATGAACCCGGGTGCGACGACGTTGGCGGTGATGTTGCGGGAACCGACCTCGCGGGCGATGGAACGCGCCAGACCGATCAGGCCGGCCTTCGACGCCGCGTAGTTCGCCTGTCCGGGGATGCCGGAGGTGGCGACCACCGAGCCGAGGAAGATCATCCGGCCGAAGCGGGCGCGCTGCATGCCCTTGGTCGCGGCCTTCGCGCAGCGGAAGGCACCGGTGAGGTTCGCGTCGACGACCTTCTCGAAGCTCTCCTCACTGAGCCGCATCAGCAGCATGTTGTCGGTGATGCCCGCATTGGCGACCAGCACCTCCACCGGCCCCTGGTGCTCGGCGACCTCGGCGAAGGCCCGCTCCACCGAGGCGTTGTCGGTGACATCGCACTGCACACCGAACAGGCCCTCGGGAGCACCGGACCCGCGATGGGTCACGGCCACCTTGTGACCGTCGGCGGCCAGCCGCTGCGCGACGGCCAGGCCGATGCCGCGGTTGCCGCCGGTCACCAGGACCGAACGCGGAGTCTGTGCGGGGATGGGGGAATAGTCTGCCATGGCCATACAACCTATCTCAGGGCAGTCGCCGGTTCAGGAACAGGGCGGCGAAAGCGCCCGCCACCGCGAGCAGGGTGCCCGCGATCAGCCACGGCCGCGAATTGTCGCCGCGCTGACGCTCGTAGCCGATCTGCTTCTGCAGTGTCGAATACACCTTGTTCAACTCGTCCAGACTCGAGGCGGTGAAGAAGTCGCCGCCGGAGAGATTGGCGATCTTGTGCAGCGACTCGTCGTCGACCGGGACGTTCACCCGCTCGACGCCGCCGCTGGGCGTCTCCAGGTCGACGGTTCCGGTGAGCGTGCCGAAGGAGATCGTCGAAACCGGGATGCCCTTCTCCTTGGCCTTGCGCGCCGCGGTGAATCCGCCCCGCGGATCGTCCGGGCTGTCCGGGACCGTCTGCTTGCCGTCCGAGAGCAGGACGATGCGGGCCGGCGGTGCGCCTTCCGGGCCGCCGAGCACCGCATTGAGCGTCTGGATCTGCTGCAGCGCGGCGAAGATGCCTTCGCCGGTGGCCGTCTTGTCGGCCAGTTTGAGCCGGTCGAGAGCGTTCTTGGTCGCATTGTGGTCGGGCGTCGGCGAGACGAGGGTCGACGCGGTCCCGGCGAACGAGATGAGACCCAGATTGATGCCGTCGGTGAGGTCGTCGGCGAAGCGCTTGCCCGCGGCCTGGGCGGCCTTGAGCCTGCTCGGCGCGACGTCGGTCGACTTCATCGAGTTCGACACGTCGACCACCAGCATCACCGTGGCGCGGTTGCGCGGGACGTCACGCTCGGCCATCGGTCCGGCCATCGCGATCGTCAGCAGCAGAAGCCCGGTCAGCAGGATGCCGACCGGAATGTGCTTGAAGCGGTCCTGGTTGCGCGGGGTCACCGACCGGAGCAGGTCGAGGTTGGCGAAGGCCAATGCCCGCGCGCGGCGCCGCCGCATCACGTAGACGTAGGTCGCGATCAGCGCGGCGACCAGAAGTGTGGACAGCAACCACCACGGGTGGGCGAACAGATCGCTCATCATCGCGCCCCTGCGATGCGCCGTCGCCTGCCGACGAACCGGACGGTGTCGGCGAGCCAGTCGCGGTCGCTGCGCAGGGACAGCACCGGTCCGCCCGCGGTGCGGAAGGTCCGCAGCACCTCGGCGCGGTGGTCGGCCGACGCGCGCGCGTAGTCGGCGCGCACCTGCGGCGTCACATCGATGTCGACGACGTCGCCCGATTCGGCGTCGCGCAGGGTCACCGGCCCCACCGGGGGCAGCTCCACATCGCGCGGATCGAGCACCTCCACGCCCAGCAGCTCGTGGTGCGCGCCGATCGCTCGCAGGGAGCGCGCCCAGTCGATCTCCCCGAGGAAGTCGCTGACCACGACGGCCAGGCCGCGTCGACGCTGCGGACGGCGCAGCGCCTCGAGGCCCGCGTCGAGGTCGCCGCGCACCCCCGGCGAACTGCGCCGGGTGGTGGCGATGGTCTTGAGGAGCGCCTGGTCGTGTGCACGACCGGCGCGGGCCGGCACCCTGACGACGTCGTCGCCGGTGACGATGATCGCGCCGTGGCGGTTGCCGCCGCCCGCGGTCAGATGCACGACGGCCGACACGGCGGCCAGCGCCAGATCACGCTTGCTGTGCCCGACCGTGCCGAAGTCGAGGCTGGCCGACGCGTCGACGACGAACCACGTCTCGAGCTCGCGGTCGGCGATCATCTGCCGCACGTGCGGGGTGCCGGTGCGGGCGGTGACCGACCACTCCATGCGGCGGATGTCGTCGCCCGGCTGGTATTCGCGCGCTTCCCCCGGTTCGGAGCCCGGGCCTGGGATCAAGCCCAGGTGCTCGCCTTGCAGGACCCCGTCGAGCTTGCGTCGGACGGTCAGCTCCAGTGTCTTGAGCGCAGCGGTCAGTTCGGGTTCGTCGAGCTCTCCCCCGGCGAACGAGGGCAGCGTGCTACTGGCCGACATTGCCCTGCTGCGGGATCGGCGCCTGCGCCGGCACGGGCGCCGCCTGCGGTGCAGCCGCCTGCGGGGCAGCCGCCTGCGGGGCAGCCGCCTGCGGGGCAGCGGCCTGCGGCGCGGCCGGGGCCGGCGTCGTCGACGCCGCCACCTGCGGCAGTCCTACGGTCTGCAGGATCCGGGTGATGATCGTGTCGGGCGTCACCTCGTCGGCGAGCGCGTCGTACGAGAGCACCAGCCGGTGGCGCAGCACGTCGGGGATCACCTCGACGACGTCCTGCGGGATCACGTAGTCGCGGCCGTTGATGAGGGCCAGGGCGCGCGCGGCGGCGACGATGCCGAGCGTGGCGCGCGGCGACGCACCGTACGACAGCCACTGCCCCACCTCCGTCAGTCCGACCTCGGCCGGGCGCCGAGTGGCGTTGATGACCCGCACCACGTAGTCGACGAGGGCGTGGTGGACGAAGACGTTGGCGGCCAGCTTCTGCAGCCGCAGGGTGGCTTCGGGGTCGAGGATCTGCGAGGCGGTCGGCGGGACGTTGCCCATCCGGTAGACGATCTCGCGCTCCTCCTCCACCGACGGGTAGTCGACGAGCACCTTGAACAGGAAGCGGTCGCGCTGCGCCTCCGGCAGCGGGTACACGCCCTCGTTCTCGATGGGGTTCTGGGTGGCCATGACCAGGAACGGGTCGGGCATCGGGAAGGTGGTGCCGCCGATCGACACGTGGCGTTCGGCCATCACCTCCAGCAGCGCCGACTGGACCTTGGCCGGGGCGCGGTTGATCTCGTCGGCGAGGAGGAAGTTGGCTTCGACCGGGCCGAGCTCGGTGTCGAACTCTTCGCGGCCCTGTCGGTAGATGCGCGTGCCGATGAGGTCGGACGGGACCAGGTCCGGGGTGAACTGGACGCGCGAGAAGCTGCCGCCGATCACCGTCGCGAAGGTCTCCACCGCGAGCGTCTTGGCGACGCCGGGAACGCCTTCCAGGAGGATGTGGCCGCGGGCGAGCAGTCCGGTGAGGATCCGTTCGACGAGCTTGTCCTGTCCGACGATGACCCGCTTGACCTCGAACATGGCCCGCTCGATGAGTTTGGCGTCATCGGGTGTGAAGGTGAGGGTGTCGGTGCCGCTGCGGTCCGGTCCGCTGCTGCCTGTGGAAGTCAAGCCGTTGCTCCTGCCGATTGAGGCGTGCGTTCTGCCGTAGCCCACAGTAGCGGGATCGGCGAGACGTCAGAGGAGCCGGACGACATACGGCAT
Source organism: Gordonia aichiensis (assembly GCF_039946255.1). Classification (GTDB taxonomy): domain Bacteria; phylum Actinomycetota; class Actinomycetes; order Mycobacteriales; family Mycobacteriaceae; genus Gordonia; species Gordonia aichiensis_A. The sequence goes on from NZ_JBCDWL010000001.1 coordinate 63,750, forward strand.
GGCGCCGGCGGTCCGGACCGGCGAGATCTTGACGACGTCGCCGGACTGAGGCGCCTCGATCATGGTGCCGTCGCCGAGGATGAGCGCCACGTGCGCGCTGGCGTTGGGACCGTAGAAGATCATGTCGCCGCGCTTCATCTCCGACAGCGGCACCTGTGGGCCGGACGTGTACTGGTAGCCGGTGTAGTGCGGCAGGTCGATGCCGACGCCGGCGAAGCCGTAGATCATCAGGCCCGAGCAGTCGAAGCCGACCTTCTGGTAGTCGCCGTAGCTGTCGGCGACGCCGCCGTCGCGGATGCCGAGCGTCGGACCGTTCGCGTCACCGCCGCCCCACGCGTAGGTGATGCCCAACTGCGACTTCATCCGGTTGACGACGAGCTCGATGGCCTCGGGTCCGCGCAGACCGGGGCGTTGGACGCCGCCGCCGCCCTGCCCGGTTCCGGAGAACAGCGTGCCCAGGGAGCCGTTGCCCAACCGGGTGAACGTGTTGTCGGGGCCTTCGACGAACGGACTCGAGCCGCCGATGCCCAGTTCGTCGAACAGCTGCGAGTGCGGGATCTGCTGTTGCCCGATGAGGCTCGCCAGGAGCGCCTGGCCCGCGTCGAGGGCGAGCTTGGCGGCGGCTTCGGCGGCCTGCGCGACGAGGTCGTCGCCGGCGACGGGTTTGGCCGGGATCGCCTCGAGCACCTTGCCGACCTGGTCGAGCGGGGATCCCGGCGCCGGCGTCGCCGGGGCGTCGACGTTTCGCTTGGGCGCGGACTTGCGCAGTTCGTCGAGCTTGGCGGCGAGCGTGTTGCGTTGGGAGACGAGTGCGGTGCGCTTGGCCTGCTGGGTGCGGACTGCTTCCTGAGCCTGCTGGACGGCGACGATCGCATCGTTGCGGCGCGCGGCCGCGTCCTGCGCGGCCATCGCGGTCTGCTGTCGGGTCGCTTCGGTCGCCGCCACGCGGTTGGCCTGCTGGTTGCGGGCGACCTGCAGCTTGCGGATCGTCGTCTGCTGCTGGCGGGTCACGCGATCGATGTCCGACATCTGGTTCAGGACGGTGTCGGGGTCGTCGGAGGCGACGTACTTGGTCATCGCGCCGCGGTTGTCGCCCTGCCGATACACCGTGCGGACGAAGTCGTTGAACTCCTTCTGCGCCGCGTCGACCTTGCCGCTCACCGCAGTGAGCGAGTCCTTGGCGCTGCGACTGGCGGCGGCGGCGACCTGCTGCGCCGCCATGGCGTTCTGGAAGTCGACGAGCGTGCGGTTGACGTTCTCCTGCTTGGCGGCGACCGCGCCGCTGAGGTCCGACAGGTTCTGGTCGACGTCAGCGATCTGGTTGATGAGGGAGGCGACCGAGTTCGCCTGCGTCGGTTCACCGAGCGCCGGACCGGCTCCGAGGACGCTGACGATCATCACCGCACCCACAGTCGTGCCGCGCCGCGCCAGGCGTGCACCGTTCATAGCTGGCTTCAACTCCAGTACTCCCTCGAAACTCTGAACCCCCGGGACACCATTAAGCGTCTTCTGCACCGTACGTCACAACAACAACTCTTGAAACCGGAAGGACCGAATTACAAAGCGGTGATTACCTGCGGATATGCAGGTCACGCGCGGGAACGGGCGAACCTTAGAATCCAGTTACAGTTGAGTAACGCCATGACCGGTATCACCGTCATTCACGTTTCGTCGAAGATCTCCGGTTCTGCGGTCGGAGAGCTTCCGTGGAGAGATCCCGCTCGGAGCGGCCCCGTTCGGGGCGACCACCGGTCAGCCGAGCGGCGTCTGGCCGTCGTCGGCGACTGCGGGCGCGGCGTCGACCGGTGTCGTGACGGCCGCACGCCGCTTCATCCGGAGGCGGGCGACCACGGCCCCGAGGACGACCACCACGACGAGGCCGATCGTCACCCCGGTCCAGTCGACGTTCGGATCGATCGCGTGGTGGTAGATCTGCGTCGCGGCCTCCGTGGCCGTCGACCCCTTCGTCACATCGCTGGACGCGTCTTCGAGCTGCACGCGGCTGAACTCGCTGGAGGCGGTGCCGCTGCCCGAGGGGCCGAAGACCAGGACGGTGCCGCCCACCGACGACTGCAGCTGTGTCGCGATGTCGCGGTAGGCGGTGAACTTGGGATAGGCCTGGTCGAGGATCACCACGTGCAGCTCGTGTCCATCCGCGTGCGCCTGCTGCACCAGCTTCTTGAGGGCCGGCTGCTGATCGGCCGGGGCCCAGACGCCGGTCTGGTTCAGCGAGGACTCGATGGCCGCCATGTCCAGATTCGACCAGACATCCGTCGGCGGCTGCGCGGTCGGCGAGGCGAGAACGACGTCGGCTGGACCCGGATTCATCGGATGGGGCTCCCTATATCGGCGGGGGTGAACTCGGCGCCAAGACTACGGCAGCGGGCGGTCCCTGCCTGCCCGCCACCCCGTCGGAGATGAACTCACCGCGTCTGCTCGGGGTATTCGACAAACCAGTACGCCCGTACTGCTACGATGGTGGCGTAGCACCGCGGCTGCAGCCCGTCGCTGTGCTGCGACGCTTCTGACGAACTCCCGTCGGCGCAGCCCGTCGGCGGAAACTGCACGAAACGAGTGGAGCACACGTGAGCATCAATTCCTTTGATTCCCGTGGCACCCTTGAGGTCGGCGAGAACTCCTACGAGATCTTCCGCCTCAAGGCCGTGCCCGGCACCGAGAAGCTGCCGTACGCGCTGAAGGTTCTCGCCGAGAACCTGCTGCGCACCGAAGACGGCGCCAATATCACCACCGATCACATCAACGCCCTGGCGAACTGGGATCCCTCGGCCGAGCCGAGCGTCGAGATCCAGTTCACCCCCGCTCGCGTGCTGATGCAGGACTTCACCGGTGTTCCCTGCGTGGTCGACCTCGCCACCATGCGCGAGGCGATCACCGCGCTGGGCGGCGACCCCAACAAGGTCAACCCGCTCTCACCCGCCGAGATGGTCATCGACCACTCGGTCATCCTCGACGTGTTCGGCCGCGCCGACGCCTTCGAGCGCAATGTGGAGCTCGAATACCAGCGCAACAGCGAGCGCTACCGCTTCCTGCGTTGGGGCCAGGGCGCCTTCGACGACTTCAAGGTCGTCCCGCCGGGCACCGGCATCGTGCACCAGGTCAACATCGAGTACCTGGCCCGCAGCGTCATGGTCCGCGACGGCAAGGCCTACCCCGACACCTGCGTCGGCACCGACTCGCACACCACCATGCAGAACGGTCTGGGCGTCCTGGGCTGGGGCGTCGGCGGCATCGAGGCCGAGGCCGCGATGCTCGGCCAGCCGGTCTCCATGCTGATCCCGCGCGTGGTCGGCTTCAAGCTGACCGGTGAGATCAAGCCGGGCGTCACCGCCACCGACGTGGTGCTCACCGTGACCGACATGCTGCGTCAGCACGGCGTCGTCGGCAAGTTCGTCGAGTTCTACGGCAAGGGCGTCGCCGAGGTCCCCCTCGCGAACCGCGCCACCCTGGGCAACATGAGCCCCGAGTTCGGTTCCACCTGCGCGATCTTCCCGATCGACGATGAGACCATCAACTACCTGCGCCTGACCGGCCGCGACGACGAGCAGCTCGCTCTGGTCGAGGCTTACGCCAAGGAGCAGGGCATGTGGCACGACCCGGAGAACGAGCCGGCCTACTCCGAGTACCTCGAGCTCGACCTGAGCACCGTGGTCCCGGCGATCGCCGGCCCCAAGCGCCCGCAGGACCGCATCCTGCTGTCGGAGGCCAAGACCGCCTTCCGCAAGGACATCCACAACTACGTGGAAGAGAACCTGCCGACCCCGCACACCAAGCTCGACGAGGCCATCGAGGAGTCGTTCCCGGCTTCGGATCCGGCCAAGCTGAGCTTCGCCGACGACGGCGCCGTCAACGTCCAGTCGGCGGCCAACGGAGCCGAGGGCCGCCCGAGCAAGCCGGTCAAGGTCGTCAGCGCCGAGCACGGCGAGTTCGTCCTCGATCACGGCGCGGTCGCGGTCGCGGGCATCACCTCGTGCACCAACACCTCGAACCCGTCGGTCATGATCGGCGCGGCCCTGCTGGCCCGCAACGCCGTCGAGAAGGGCCTGAGCACCAAGCCGTGGGTCAAGACCAACATGGCTCCCGGCTCGCAGGTCGTCACCGACTACTACGAGAAGGCCGGCCTGTGGCCCTACCTGGAGAAGCTCGGCTTCTACCTGGGCGGATACGGCTGCACCACCTGCATCGGCAACACCGGCCCGCTGCCGGAGGAGATCAGCAAGGCCGTCAACGACAACGACCTGTCGGTCACCGCGGTGCTCTCGGGCAACCGCAACTTCGAGGGACGCATCTCCCCCGACGTCAAGATGAACTACCTGGCCTCCCCGCCGCTGGTCATCGCCTACGCCCTCGCCGGCACCATGGACTTCGACTTCGAGACCGAGGCCCTCGGCAAGGACACCGACGGCAACGACGTCTTCCTGAAGGACATCTGGCCGTCGGCGCAGGAGATCGACGACACCATCAAGACCGCGATCAGCCAGGACATGTTCCGCAAGTCCTACGCCGACGTGTTCGCCGGTGACGAGCGCTGGCGCGGCCTGGACACCCCCGAGGGCGACACCTTCTCGTGGGGCGAGGACTCGACCTACGTCCGCAAGGCGCCGTACTTCGACGGCATGACGCTGGAGCCGCAGCCCGTCTCCGACGTCACCGGCGCCCGCGTGCTGGCGCTGCTGGGCGACTCGGTCACCACCGACCACATCAGCCCGGCCGGCCCCATCAAGCCCGGCACCCCGGCCGCCCAGTACCTGGACAGCCACGGTGTGGCCCGCAAGGACTACAACTCGCTGGGCAGCCGTCGCGGCAACCACGAGGTGATGATCCGCGGCACGTTCGCGAACATCCGTCTGCAGAACCAGCTGCTCGACGGCGTCTCGGGCGGCTACACCCGCGACTTCACCCAGGCCGACGGCCCGCAGGCGTTCATCTACGACGCGTCGCAGAACTACCAGGCCGCGGGCATCCCGCTGGTCGTCATCGGCGGCAAGGAGTACGGCTCCGGCTCGTCGCGCGACTGGGCCGCCAAGGGCACCGTCCTGCTCGGCGTCAAGGTGGTCCTGGCCGAGTCGTTCGAGCGCATCCACCGCTCGAACCTGATCGGCATGGGCGTGGTCCCGCTGCAGTTCCCGGCCGGCGAGTCGGCCAAGACCCTGGGTCTGGACGGCACCGAGGTCTACGACTTCACCGGCATCGAGAAGCTCAACGAGGGCGTCACGCCGGAGACCATCCGGGTGACGGCGACCAAGGCGAACGGCGACAAGGTCGAGTTCGACGCCGTCGTCCGCATCGACACCCCCGGTGAGGCCGACTACTACCGCAACGGCGGCATTCTGCAGTACGTCCTGCGGAACATGATCAAGAGCTGATCTAGCGGCACGACGGGATTTTCGAATGCCACGGGTCAGCGATGACCGGCTTGCCGCGCGCCGTCGAGAGATTCTCGACGGCGCGCGTCATTGCTTCGCCGCATACGGCTACGACGGAGCCACGGTCAAACGCCTCGAAGAAGAAACCGGCCTCTCCCGGGGTGCGATCTTTCACCATTTCAAGGACAAGGAAGCCCTCTTCCTCGCCTTGGCTCGGGAGGACGCGGACCGGATGGCCGACGTCGCCTCGCAAGAGGGTCTGGTTCAGGTGATGCGGGACATCCTGGCGCGTCCGAAGGATTTCGACTGGCTGAGCACCCGCCTCGAGATCGTGCGCAAGATCCGCACCGATCCCGGGTTCCGGGAGGCGTGGGAATCGCAGTCCGCCGATCGCGAAGCGGCGACCCTCGCCCGGCTGGAGCGCAAGCGCCGAGCCGGCAGCTTGCGCAAAGACGTGCCACCCGAGGTTCTCGTCACGTACCTCGACGTCATCCTCGACGGGATCGTCACCCGATTGGCGTCCGGGCAGTCCACCGATGATCTGCACGCCGTCCTCGACCTGGTCGAGGCATCGGTCCGGGTGCCCGCCGGCGACTGACACGCGCGATGAAAGGCCCGGGTCTCGACAACGCCGAGACCCGGGCCTTTCGCATAACACAACTTACCTGAGAAGAAATTGAGACCCGACACGTGGCGGAACTCACGTGTGGGATAGCCTTCATTCGCACTATTGACTTTTGAACGAGGAGGGGTCCACCGGATGGGCCAACATCGACATGCACCGCGGCCTTCCCTCGGCTCCTCCTCGGCCGGACAGTCTGATTCCAGCCGCGTCGCCACTCCGCTGCGCGTCGGCCTCTCGGTGGCGTTGGCGGTCCTGCTCGCGGGCGGGGTCTACCTGGTCTGGGACATGAATCGCAGCGACTGCCCGCAGGTGCGCAAGGTGTCGGTGATCGCCGACAGCGGCGTCGCCGGGTACGTCGACCGGCTGGCCGAGCGGACCGAGGCGAACACCTGCTTCGACTTCGCCGTCGATGCGGTCCCGCCCAGCCACACCGCGGAGCGCCTGACCCAGGCGGCCACCCCGCACATCTGGATCGCCGAATCGCAGTCCCGCGTCCGCCAGGTGCGCACCTCGCTGGGGCGGTCCTGGTCGGACATCGGACCCTCGCTCGGGGTGTCGCCGGTCGTGGTCGTCGGGACGCAGGTGCCGCGCCGCCCGTCGTGGACCGAAGTGCTGACGATGCCCGAGCTCCGCGTCGACCCGCCCGCACAGAGTGACGTCAGCAATGCGGCGGTCGTCGGCGCGCTGTCGGAGGTCTCGACCGGCTCGCTGACCCACAGCGCCCTGGTGGAGGTGCTCACCAAGCGCGCGCTGATGATGAACGACAACGACGGCTCGACTCGGCTGTCGGAGATCGCCGTGGCCTCCGAGCCGATGGCGACCCTGACCACCGAGAGCGCCTACGCGAAGTTCAAGCGCGGCAACCCCGATGCTCAGCTCGAGGCGTGGGTGCCCGACTCCGGGACCGTCGACCTCGACTACCGCGCCGCCAACGTCGCACAGCCCGTCGACCAGGCGATGGCCGGCGAGGCGATCCGCGCGCTGGTCGAGACCCTGCAGACCGACGACGGCCGTCGGATCCGCGCCGAGGAGGGCGTCCGGTCGGTCGACGGCGATCCGCTCGCCGACGGCGTCGGACTCGGCACCGCGTCGACCATGGCTCAGCCGGCACGAGAACTGGTCGACAACATGCTGCGCAAGTGGACGGCGCTGACCCGACCGATCCGCGCCCTGGTGGTACAGGACGTGTCGGGGTCGATGTCGCGCGACGCCGGCGGTCGGACCCGAGCCGAATTGCTCCGGGACGCTTCGCTGTTCGGGTTGGAGCGCTTCCCGAAGAACACTGCGCTCGGGTACTGGGAGTTCAGCATCGACCGCGGCGGAAAGGGGCAGGACTACCGCGAGGTGATGCCGCTCGCCCCGATCTCGCAGGAGGTCGACGGACGCACGCATCGCAGTCGGCTGGCCGATGCGATCCGTGAGACGCTCGGCAATCTCGGCGGCGGCACCGGGCTCTACGACACGACGCTGGCCGCCTTCAAGACGGTGTACGACTCGTACGATCCGGCGTACTCGAACAGCGTCATCATCATGACCGACGGCCGCAACGAGGACCGCGACAGCATCACGCTGTCGCATCTGGTCTCGGAACTGAACATCATGAAGAATCCCGCTCGACGGATTCCGATCATCACGATCGGCATCTCCGAGGACGCGGACGCGGCGGCGCTGCGCAAGATCGCGCAGGCGACCGACGGCAGTTCCTTCGTCGCCCGCGATCCCAAGGACATCGGCGCAATCCTGTTGCAGGCGGTCTCCTTCCGCGCCGAGGGCGCCTGACACGAACTCCTGCTGAGCGAGCGATTGCTCGGTACGGTTGCTTCTGAGATTCCCATCACACTCAGGAGCGCCCGTGTACCCAGGAACATTCGCTGAGACCACCCCCGACAAGCCCGCTCTGATCCGACCCGCGACAGGCGAGACGGTCACCTACCGCCAGTTGGCGGACAACTCGGCGCGGATCGCGAATCACCTGCGAGAGTTGGGCATCGGGGAAGGCGACACGATCGCGATCGTGTCCGACAACGATCTGCGGGTGTTCGACGCGTACTGGGGTGCGGTCCGCAGCGGCATGTACGTGACCGCGGTCAACCACCACCTGACCCCCGCCGAGGTGAACTACATCCTGGAGGACTGCCAGGCGCGGGTCGTCTTCGGGTCGGCGGCGGTCGCGCCCGCGCTGGCCCGCGTGCACGAGATCGAAGCGTTGGCAGACCCGGCGCGGCGCATCGCCTGGGCCGGTCCGGTCGACGGCTTCACCGACTACGACGCGATCCTGGCCGGGGCCGAGGCATCACCTCCCGCCTCCCAGCCGCGCGGTACCGACATGCTCTACTCCTCCGGCACCACGGGTCGGCCCAAGGGGATCAAGCCGGCGCTTCCCGGCGTGCAGGTCGACGAGGCGCTCGACATGGTCTCGCAGGTGTTCGGGCCCGCCTACGGGTTCGGCCCCGAGACCGTGTACCTGTCCCCCGCGCCGCTGTACCACGCCGCGCCGCTGCGGTACTGCGCGATGGTCGACTCCCTCGGCGGAACCGTGATCGTGATGGATCACTTCGAGCCCGAGGCGGCGCTGAAGTACATCGACGAGTACGGCGTCACCCACAGTCAGTGGGTGCCGACGATGTTCGTTCGGATGTTGAAGCTGCCGGCCGAGGTCAGGCAGCGGTACGACGTGTCGAGCATGAAGGTCGCCATCCATGCGGCCGCCCCGTGCCCCGCCGAGGTCAAGGCGAAGATGATCGACTGGTGGGGTCCGGTCATCAACGAGTACTACGCGGCGACCGAAGCCGCGGGCGTCACGCTGATCGGGTCGGCGGAGGCGCTGACGCATCCGGGTTCGGTGGGCCGGGCCGTGCTCGGCGTCGTGCACATCTGCGGCCCGGACGGCGACGACCTGCCCGTCGGCGAGGTCGGCACCGTTTACTTCGAGCGCGACGAGATGCCCTTCGTCTACCACAACGATCCGGTCAAGACCGCGGAGGCGCAGCATCCGCGGCACCCCAACTGGGCGACCACCGGCGACCTCGGTTACCTCGACGACGAGGGCTTCCTGTACCTCACCGATCGGAAGGCGTTCACGATCATCTCCGGCGGCGTCAACATCTATCCGCAGGAATCGGAGAACGTCCTCATCAATCATCCGGCGGTGTACGACGTCGCGGTGATCGGCCTGCCCGACGACGATCTGGGCGAGCGCCCGGTCGGCTTCGTCCAACTGATGGACGAGGCGGCCCCGTCGGAGGCCTTGGCGGCCGAGCTCGTCGATTTCGCGATGGTCGAGCTGGCCGCCTTCAAGGTTCCGAAGGAGATCCGCTTCGTCGCCGAACTGCCCCGCACCCCGACCGGGAAGCTGGTCAAGGGCGAGCTGCGCAAGCAGGTCCTGGGCGCCTGACCCGCTCATCGAGTCCGGTGCATACCCCGGCGCCGCCCCCAGGCTCATCGAGTAGCCCGTGAACGTAGTGAGCGAGCGTATCGAGATGACCCAGTCTCGATACGCCGCCTCGCTCCGCTCGGTGGCTACTCGACAACCCTGAACAAACCGCCGCACCGCACACTCCGCACCGACCCCAGGACCAGAACGGACTGCCGCCCCGCCCCAGGCTCATCGAGTAGCCCGTGAACGTAGTGAGCGAGCGTATCGAGATGACCCAGTCTCGATACGCCGCCTCGCTCCGCTCGGTAGCTACTCGACAACCCTGAACAAACCGCCGCACCGCACACTCCGCACCGACCCCAGGACCAGAACGGACTGCCGCCCCGCCCCAGGCTCATCGAGTAGCCCGTGAACGTAGTGAGCGAGCGTATCGAGATGACCCAGTCTCGATACGCCGCCTCGCTCCGCTCGGTGGCTACTCGACAACCCTGAACAAACCGCCGCACCGCACACTCCGCACCGACCCCAGGACCAGAACGGACTGCCGCCCCGCCCCAGGCTCATCGAGTAGCCCGTGAACGTAGTGAGCGAGCGTATCGAGATGGCCGAGTCTCGATACGCCGCCTCGCTGCGCTCGGTGGCTACTCGACAACCCTGAACCAACCGCCGCACCGCACACTCCGCACCGACCCCAGGACCAGAACGGACTGCCGCGCCGCACACTCCCAGGCTCATCGAGTAGCCCGTGAACGTAGTGAGCGAGCGTATCGAGATGGCCGAGTCTCGATACGCCGCCTCGCTGCGCTCGGTGGCTACTCGACAACCCTGAACCAACCGCCGCGCACCCGCGAACGAAGAGAGCGAGCGTATCGAGATCGCCCAGTCTCGATACGCCGCCTCGCTGCCCTCGGTGGCTACTCGACAATCCTGAACAGACCGCCGCGCACCCGCGAAGGAAGAGAGCGAGCGTATCCAGATGCCCCGCCTCGACACCCCGAACAGACCACCGGATCGCCCCCGGCTCAGCGATCGCCGATTCCGGCACTTCCGTCATTCGGCTGACCGACGGACCCGGGTTGCGCGGTTAACGCCGGAGGTCGTCGGGTGGATCTATCCCATGTCGGGGTAAGACACACAGCGGATGAGGAGTCCTCATGAAGCACCCCGGTATCTGGCGGCCGCGATCGATTCTCGCGGTGGCAACGCTCGCCGCTCTCGTCTTGGTCGGCGGGTGCGCATCGCCTCCGCGGCATGCGCAGGCAGACATGCCCGCACCGGTGTCCGCGAGTTCGGGAGCGCCGTCGACGCCGGCCGAGCTGACCGTCGACGGTGCGTCCTCGCCCACCGATGCCGTCGCGACCGACACCGCAGGCGTCCTCCTCCCGCCACAGGACATCTCCCGGACCGGTTGGTGGGTCGATTCATCGCTGCCCGGTTCGGGTGCCGGCACCATCGTGATGACCGGGCACGTCGACGACATCGCGCAGGGCACCGGCTTCGCGGCCCGGTTCGCGCGTCTGCGTGACGGGGACGTCATCACAGTCACCACGGCGGACCGGCAGGCACACCGCTACCTCGTCACCCGCACGGTGACGAGTGACAAGGAGGCGACCGGGTCGGCAGGGCTGCCCGTCAGCGAGCTGAACCGGCGTGACGGACCGGAGACGCTCGCGCTGATCACCTGCGGCGGTCCGTTCGTCGGACCGCCGCTCGGATACCGCGACAACGTCGTGGTCTTCGCCTCTCCGGCCTGATGCGACCACATCGACCAGCAGCATCGGCGAGAACCAGCCGCCGAGCACCAACGGGTCGGGAACACACCGGGGTCGGGGAAGACACCGAAGGAGTTCACCATGAACCGCATCCGACGAGCACTGCTCGCCGCACTGACCGTGCCGACAGCGTTGACGCTGGCCGTCACGGTGGCCACCCCGCCGGCCTTCGCCGACGCCATCGACACCGGCCCGGCCGCGACCACGCAGACGTCACAGCCACCCCAGACATCACAGCCACCGCAGACGACACAGACGACCGAGCCCCCAGCCTCCGAAACGCCTCCCGACTCAAGCACCCCACCCACATCGACCACGCCGCCCGAGACGAGCACGCCGCCCGACCAGCAGACCGGAGTCGTCACCGTCGGGGCGACGGACGTCAGGACCGGTGAATCACTGGCCGGGGTCACCGTCCAGTTGGCCGGCCCGACCATGCAGCGCAGCGCCGTCACTCCGGCGAGCGTCGACTTCGCCGCCGGTCATGTCTCGGCGACCGTGACGGGCGTGCCGGACGGCTACCGGCTCGTCTCACCCGGAAACCTGAACGGCACCCTGGCCGCCGACGGGACCCTGCCGTTCTCCTTCCACCTTCTCCCCGGCGCGGTCGGTCGTCTGACGGTGGTCAAGGTCGATCGGTTGACCGGGCGCACCCTTCCGGGCGCCACCTTCGAGGTCCGCCCGTGCGACGGCGGACTGTACGTGCGGACGCAGACCCTCGCGGACGGCACGTTCGGCATCGACGAGTTGCCGGTCGGATGCTGGAACATCGTCGAGTCCGCCCCGCCAAAGGGGTATCTGGCCGATGAGTCGGTCCATCGCATCGAGGTGTCCGCAGGCTCGCACACGACGGTCAAGGTGTACGACCTCCCGATCGGCTACCGGGTGACCCGGAATCCCGACGCGCGGGTGCCCCTGAAGTCGGTGCCGTCGGGCCGCATGTACTGACCGACACCGCGAGGAGGGGCGGGATCGTCGAACCCGGGGATCGTCGATCCGGCGACCGTCAGGCCAGCTCGATGATCTCCTGGTACTCGTCGGACCAGTGGTCCTCGGTCCCGTCGGGAAGCAGGATGACCCGCTGGGGATCGAGCGCCGCGGCGGCACCGGGGTCGTGCGTCACCAGGACGACGGCCCCGGTGTAGCTGCGCAGCGCTTCGAGGACCTGCTCGCGCGAGATGGGGTCGAGGTTGTTGGTCGGCTCGTCGAGGAGCAGCACGTTGGCGGCCGACGAGACCAGCCCGGCCAGGGCCAGACGGGTCTTCTCACCGCCGGACAGGGTGCCCGCGGGCTGCTCCAGCTGGGGTCCGGTGAACATGAAGGCGCCCAGCAGTCCGCGCAGATCCTGCTCGCCGGCGTCGGGCGCGGCGTGCCGGATGTTCTCCCACACCGAGGCCTCGTCGTCGAGGGTGTCGTGCTCCTGGGCGAAGTAGCCGAGCTTGAGCCCGTGCCCGGGAACCACCTCGCCGAGATCGGGTTCCTCGGTGCCGGCCAGCAACCGCAGCAGGGTCGTCTTGCCCGCGCCGTTGAGCCCCAGGACCACCACGCGCGAGCCCTTGTCGATGGCCAGGTCGACGCCGGTGAAGATCTCGAGCGAGCCGTAGACCTTCGTCAGCTCCTTGGCGGTGAGCGGGGTGCGGCCGCAGGCGGCGGGCTCCGGGAAGCGGATGTGCGCGGTCTTGTCGGCCACCCGCTCCTCGTCGAGGTTGTCGATCATCTTCTCGGCGCGCTTGAGCATCTGCTGCGCCGCGGTGGCCTTGGTGGCCTTGGCCCCCAGCTTGGCGGCCTGCGTCCGGAGTGCGGACGCCTTCTTCTCCGCGTTGGCGCGTTCGCGCTTGCGTCGCTGCTCGTCGGTCGCGCGCGCGTCCAGGTACCGCTTCCACCCCATGTTGTAGACGTCGGCCTCCCCGCGCACGGCGTCGAGGAACCACACGCGGTTGACGACGTCGGCCAGCAGCTCGACGTCGTGGCTGATCACGATCAGACCGCCGTCGTGGTTCTGCAGGAAGCTGCGCAGCCAGGTGATCGAGTCGGCGTCGAGGTGGTTGGTCGGCTCGTCGAGGAGCAGCGTGGTGTCGGACTTCCCGGAACCGTCCGACGCGGCGAACAGGATGCGCGCCAACTCGATTCGACGACGCTGACCGCCCGACAGGGTGTGCAGCGGCTGCGCGAGGACACGGTCGGGCAGACCGAGGCTGTTGCAGATCCGCGCGGCCTCCGACTCGGCGAGGTAGCCGCCGAGGGTGCCGAACCGCTCCTCCAGGCGCGCGTACTTGGCGATGGCGCGGTCCCGGAACTTCGCGTCGGGCGCGGTCTCCATGATCTCCTGCTGCTTGGCCATGCTCGCGAGGATCTCGTCGAGCCCGCGCGCGGCCAGGACGCGGTCCTTCGCCAGGACGTCCAGGTCGCCCTCCTTCGGGTCCTGCGGGAGGTACCCGATGGGGCCCGACGAACGGACGTGTCCGCCGTAGGGCTGCGTCTCACCGGCCAGGATGCGCAGCGTGGTGGTCTTGCCGGCACCGTTGCGCCCGACCAGACCGATCCGGTCGCCGGGCGCCACGCGCAGCGCGTCTCCGGGCGCGGAAAGGAGAGTCCTCGCGCCCGCTCGTACTTCCAGGTCGGTCGCGGTGATCACGGCGAACCACTCTACCGACACCGGCCCGACGAACCCGAATCCGAAGAAACTACGGTGGACTCATGACTGATGCGACTACCGCCGAATCCGACCGTCCCGCCGACCTGGCGGGCCGCAGCGCGCTCGTGACGGGCGCCAGCCGGGGCATCGGGTATGCGATCGCCCTGGAACTGGCCCGTCGGGGCGCCGCGGTGGTCATCACCGGACGCAAGGCCGAACCGCTCGCCGACGCCGCGGCGGCACTCCGCACCGAGGTGCCGGGGGCGGTCGTGACGCCGGTCGCGGGAAACACCGGTGACGAAGATCATCGCGCGGCGGCGGTCGCCGCCGCTGTCGCCAACGGCGGCATCGACATCCTGGTCAACAACACCGGGATCAATCCGACCGCCGGACCGCTGATGGACGCCGATCTGGGCGCGGTCCGCAAGACCTTCGACACCAACGTCGTCGCCGCCCTCGGCTTCATTCAGGAGGCCTACCGGGCGGGCATGAAGGACTCGGGCGGGGCGATCGTCAACATCGCGTCCATCGCCGGCCTTCGCGCCACCGGGCTCATCGCGGCGTACGGCGCGTCCAAGGCGGCACTGATCCATCTGACGGAGGAGCTCGCCTGGCAGCTCGGTCCGCAGATCCGCGTCAACGCGGTCGCTCCCGGCCTGGTCAAGACCAAGTTCGCCGACGTGCTGCTGTCCGCGGGTGAGGACGCGGTCGCCGCCGGCTACCCGATGCAGCGCGTCGGGGCGCCGGCCGACATCGCCGACGCGGTCGCCTTCCTGGTCAGCGATGCCGCGTCGTGGATCACCGGCGAGACGGTCCGGGTGGACGGCGGAAAACTGGCGACCGGCAGCATGTGAACGCGCCGGTGTTGATCGTGGTCGGCGCAGGTCCGGCCGGTCGCGCGCTCGCGCACCGGGCCGGGGCCGCCGGGCTGCGGGTGACCCTCGTCGACCCGGCCCCCGACCGACCGTGGCATGCGACGTACGGCATGTTCTCCGACGACGTCCCGCCGTGGCTCGACTACGCTGCGGCGGCCGCGCGCACCGACGAGACCGTCGTCTACACACCCGCACGTCGGCGCCTCGCCCGCGGCTACACGGTCTTCGATCCGGTCCGCCTTCAGCGGGCGCTGTCGCTCGACTCGGTGACGGTCGTCGCCGCCGCTGCCGCCTCGATCACCGCGACCGCCGTGACGCTCCCCGACGGGACCGTCCTGACGGCCGACTGCGTCGTGGACGCGCGAGGCAGCGCCGGACGCCGCGACGACCGTCTCCCCCGGCAGTCCGCGTTCGGTGTGTTCGACTCGTCGCCGGACCGGGACGGCGAAGCCGGTGAGGCGGTCCTCATGGACTGGCGGCCCGCAGTCGGCGACGCCGCGGGAGCGCCGTCGTTCAGCTATCGGGTGCCGACCGCGCGCGGGCGGCTCGTCGAAGAGACCTGTCTGGCCGCGCGGCCGCCGCTGGCGATCGCCGAACTCGAACGCCGAGCACGGGCCCGACATCCCGCGGCGGAAACCGCCGACACAGATGTCGCCGACACACATACCGCCGATGTGGAGATCGTCGACTTCCCGCTGCTCGATCGTCCGTGCCCCTGGCGCAAGGCCGGACCCGACGAGGCGCTGCGCTTCGGAGCGGCCGGCGGGTTGATGAATCCGGCGACCGGCTACAGCGTGGCGCAATCGCTTGCCGCCGTCGACGTCGTCGTGGCCGCCGTAGCCGCCGGCGACGACCCCCGCAGGGCGCTGTGGCCGCTACGGGCCCGGCTCACCTATCGTCTGCAGCTGATCGGGCTGTCAGTGCTGCTCGGTCTGTCGGCCGACGATCTCGTCCGCTTCTTCGACGCCTTCTTCCGGCTGTCGGTCCGTCGGCAACGGGCCTACCTGTCTGCGCGCGACGACGCGGGCGGCGTGCTGGCCGCGATGGCGGCGGTGTTCGTCCGCTGCCCGGTGCGGCTGCAGGTGAGGGTGGCGACCCGGACCGCGGCGGCGCTCAGGCCTGGCCGCTGTCCTTGAGCGCCTGCTCGACGTCGAGGGCCTTGAGCTGATCGATCAGATTGTCCAGCGCCTGCGGCGGCAGCGCACCCGACTCGTTGAAGACCAGGCGGCCCTGTTTGAACGCCATGATGGTCGGGATCGATCGGATGCTGGCGGCCGCGGCGAGCTGCTGCTCGGCCTCGGTGTCGACCTTGGCGAAGACGATGTCCTCGTGCTTGTCCGAGGCGGCCTTGAAGGTCGGCGCGAACTGGCGGCACGGGCCGCACCAGCTCGCCCAGAAGTCCACGAGGACGATCTCGTTGTCGACGATGGTCTGTTCGAAGTCGGTACCGGTCAAATCAATGGTTGCCATGTGTGTATCTAACCCGATGCCTCGGCCCGATATTCCAGCCGCGGGCCGGTCGGGTGAGCGGGTCGGCTGCTCCGTCGCATCCGCTGCGCCTTGGCGACGCGCAGGTCGGCGTCTGCTCGCTCGCCGAGAGCGCGGATGTCGATGTCCGGCTCCTCCGTGAAGGCCCAACCCGCCGAGACATCCGGCAGTCGGCCGGCGAGCAATACCGACAGTTCGGCGGTGTGCTCGGCCGTCGCCGCGTCGATCAGCACGGTGAACTCGTCGCCGCCGGACCGCGCGATGATCGCCTCGGGGAACACCTCGCGCAGCGCGTGGGCGACGGCCACCAGCCGCCGATCGCCCGCGGCGTGCCCCAGCCGGTCGTTGACGGTCTTGAAGTCGTCGATGTCGAGGGCGACGAGCGCGGTCTGCTGCGGCCGACGGCGGCTCTGCAGGCGCGCGGCGGTCTGCAGCTCCCAGCCCGCGCGGTTGAGCAGTCCGGTCAGCGGATCGGTGCACGCCGCCGACAGGAGCGAGCTGGTCAGTCCGCCGAAGCTCTCGGCGGCGGCGGGGATCAGGATCGCCACGATGATGTACGCCGAAGGATATTCCGGTGCAGGCGAGATCAGCATCGCGACCACGGTCAGCACGGTGAGACCGGCGGTGAGCAGACGCGCCCTCCCGACCGGGTAGAAGCCGCGGACGTACACCGCGAGGAAGATCGGCCCCAGGACACAGATGAACTCGGCCGTCGACATCACGTGGAAGGAGATCACCACGGGCGTGGCGACGCCCGCGACCACGACGGGGAGGAACGTCCGCGTCGGGAACACGGCCAGCCAGCCCAGGGCAAGGACGCCCAGCACGATGGCGATGACGCCGCCGGTGATGTTCGCGGTGATCCGCTCGACGTCGGACGACAGGAACGGCGGCAGCACCGTCAGCGCCACCCCGATCGTGTACAGGAGGGTCGAGCAGGACAGGTACCAGCGGAGAACTCGCACCGCCTGAGCGGATGCGAGTCCTCCGGGGGTTCCCGTCCACACTGCGCGCGGAGCGCGAGTGCGGGTCGGGCTAGACGGTGAAGCCCAGCGCACGTAGCTGTTCGCGCCCGTCGTCGGTGATCTTGTCCGGGCCCCACGCGGGGATCCACGTCCAGTTGATCTCCATGTCGGTGCACAGGCCGGTGTTGATCAGCACGCCGCGGACCTGATCCTCGATCACGTCCTGCAGGGGGCAGGCCGGTGACGTGAGGGTCATGTCGATCTTGACGGCGGCGTCGTCGTCGATCTCGAGTCCGTAGACCAAGCCGAGGTCGACGACGTTGATGCCCAGTTCGGGGTCGACGACATCGCGCATCGCCTCTTCGACATCGTCGACGGACGGCAGCGAGGTGTTGGTCGCCGAGGTGTCGGTTGTCGAGGTGTCGGTTGTCTCGCTCATGGGACTTCTCCTATGCGGGATCGGAAAGGATCGGGGTGAGCCGGTCGGCGACGCTCTGGGAGAGCGCGTCCTTGAAGGCCATCCACCCGAGCAGCGCGCACTTCACGCGCGCCGGGTACTTGCTGACGCCGGCGAAGGCCACGCCGTCGCCGATCAGCTCCTCGTCGCCGGCGTCGGCGCCGCGCGAGGTCATCATGGTGTTGAACGAGTCGAGCGTGGCCATCGCCTCGTCGATCGACTGCCCGACCACCTGGTCGTATAGGACCGACGTGGAGGCCTGCGAGATCGAGCACCCCTGGCCATCGTAGGAGATGTCGGCGACGACACCGTCCTCGACGTGAACGCGGAGCGTGACCTCGTCGCCGCAGGTCGGGTTCACGTGGTGGACCTCGGCGTCGTAGTCCTCGCGCAGTCCCCGCCCGTGCGGATGCTTGTAGTGGTCCAGGATCACTTCCTGGTACATCTGTTCCATTCTCATCGCGTTCCTCCTCTCAGCGATCCGCGCCGAAGAAGCGCTGTGCGACGCCGATCGCATCGGCGAGCGCGTCGACCTCCTCGAGCGTGTTGTACACCGCGAACGACGCGCGGGCGCTGGCCTGCACGCCGAAGGTGCGGTGCAGCGGCCAGGCGCAGTGGTGGCCCACGCGGATCGCGACGCCCTCGTCGTCGAGGATCTGCCCGAGGTCGTGGGCGTGGACACCGTCGACGTCGAACGAGACCGCTCCGCCGCGCATGTGGGCGTCGGCCGGGCCGACCAGCCGCAGGCCGTCGATGGCGCTGAGCCGGGCCAGTGCTCGCACGGTGAGTTCGTGCTCGTGCGCGGCGACGTTGTCCATCCCGATTCTCTCGAGATACTCGACGGCCGCGCCGAGTCCGACGACCTGCGAGGTCATCGGGACGCCCGCCTCGAACCGCTGCGGCGGCGGCGCGTACGTCGACGACTCCATCGTGACGGTCTCGATCATCGATCCGCCGGTCAGGAAGGGCGGCAGCTGCGCGAGCAGCGCGGCCCGCCCGTACAGGACGCCGACCCCGGAGGGCCCGAGCATCTTGTGGCCGGAGAACGCCGCGAAGTCGACGCCGAGAGCGGCGAAGTCGACGGCCATGTGCGGCACCGACTGGCAGGCGTCGAGGACCACCAGGGCGCCGACCTCCCGCGCGCGCCGGACCATCTCCGGCACGTCCGCCACGGCGCCGGTCACATTGGACTGGTGCGTGAAGGCGACGACCTTGACCGTCTCGTCGAGCTGGAGCGAGTCCAGATCGATGCGGCCGTCGGCGGTGACTCCGTACCAGCGCAGCGTCGCGCCGGAGCGCCGGCAGAGCTCCTGCCAGGGCACCAGGTTGGCGTGGTGCTCCAGTTCGGTGACGACCACGGTGTCGCCCGGGCCGAGCGGCTTGCCGCCGAACACGGCGCCGGAGCGATCGTCGCCGAGGGTGTGGGCGACCAGGTTGAGCGACTCGGTGGCGTTCTTGGTGAACACCACCTCGTCGACCGCCGCACCCACGAACCCGGCGATCGCGGCGCGCGCGTGCTCGTACGCGTCGGTCGCCTCCTCGGCGAGCTGGTGCGCGCCCCGATGGACGGCGGCGTTGTGGTTCAGCAGGAAGTCACGCTCGGCGTCGAGCACCTGCAGCGGACGCTGCGAGGTGGCACCCGAGTCGAGGTAGACCAACGGCTTTCCATCGCGGACCTTGCGGGACAGGATCGGGAAATCCGCCCGCAGGGCCGTGACGTCGAGAGCGGCGGCGGTGGTCATGACTACTTGGCCGGTGCCGCGGTGAAGCGCTCGTAGCCGTTCTCCTCGAGTTCGTCGGCCAATTCGGGTCCGGCGGACTCGACGACGCGGCCGTCGACGAAGACGTGCACGAAGTCGGGCTTGATGTAGCGCAGGATGCGGGTGTAGTGCGTGATCAGCAGCAGACCGCCGGTCTCGCGCTCCTTGTAGTGGTTGACGCCTTCGGAGACGATCCGGAGGGCGTCGACGTCGAGGCCGGAGTCGGTCTCGTCGAGGATCGCGATCTTCGGCTTGAGCAGGCTCAGCTGCAGGATCTCGTGGCGCTTCTTCTCGCCGCCCGAGAAGCCCTCGTTGACGCTGCGCTCACCGAACGCGGGGTCGATCTCCAGCTCGGCCATCGCCTGCTTGGTCTCCTTGACCCAGTGACGCAGCTTGGGGGCCTCGCCGCGCACCGCGGTCGCCGCGCTGCGCAGGAAGTTCGACATCGAGACGCCGGGGACCTCGACCGGGTACTGCATCGCCAGGAACAGTCCGGCGCGGGCGCGCTCGTCGACCGACATCGCCAGGACGTCCTCGCCGTCGAGGGTGATGGAACCGGAGGTCACCTCGTACTTGGGGTGGCCGGCGATCGCGTACGACAGCGTCGACTTGCCCGAGCCGTTGGGACCCATGATCGCGTGGGTCTGGCCCGAGTTCACCGTCAGGTCCACACCCTTGAGGATGTGGATCGGTTCGGCGTCGGGATCGGACTGGGCGACGTCGACGTGCAGGTCGCGGATTTCCAGGGTGGTCATCAGTGGTGATTCCTTCGTAAGTGTGTGTGGGGCGGCGGCGATCAGGCGCCGGCGGTTTCGAGTTCGGCTTCGATGGCCGCTTCGAGCCGCTCGCGCAATTCCGGCACGGCGATCTTGGCGAGCACCTCGCCGAAGAATCCGCGGACCACCAGGCGGCGGGCCACATCCTCGGGGATACCGCGGGCCTGCAGGTAGAACAGCTGCTCGTCGTCGAACCGGCCGGTGGCGCTGGCATGGCCTGCGCCGACGATCTCGCCGGTCTCGATCTCGAGGTTCGGCACCGAGTCGGCCCGCGCATTGTCGGTGAGCACCAGGTTGCGGTTGAGCTCGTAGGTGTCGGTGCCCTCGGCCGCCGGACGGATCAGCACGTCGCCGATCCAGACGGTGTGCGCTTCCTTGCGCTTGTCGCCCGACGGATCGCCCTGCAGGGCGCCCTTGTAGACCACGTGCGACCGGCAGTGCGGCTGCGAGTGGTCGATCAGCAGACGCTGCTCGAGGTGCTGTCCGCCGTCGGCGAAGTACAGGCCCCACAGTTCGGCGTCGCCGCCGGGACCGGTGTACTGCACGTGCGGGGACAGCCGCACGGTGTGCCCGCCCAGGCTCACCGCGAAGTGCTTGACGACGCTGTCGCGACCCAGCGAGACGTGGTGGGTGGTGACGTGGGTGGCGTCGTCGTTCCACTCGTGCACGTTGACCACGGTCAGGTGGGCGCTGTCGTCGACGATGATCTCGACGTTCTCGCCGATCACGCCGCTGCCGCGCTGGTCGAGGACCACGACGGCCTTCGAGAAGGCCTCGGCGCGGATCTGGATGTGCGAGTACGCGACCAGGTCGAGTCCGGGGCCGTCGACGGTGATCGTGACCGGCTCGTCGACCTGGGCGTCCTTGGCGATCGTCACGACGGTGGCCTCGGGGAACGTGGAGTACGCCTGCGCCGACACGCGGTCGAAGGGCACGCCGGCCCGGCCGAGCCGCTCGTCGTCGCGACCGACGGTCTCCGCGGTCACGCCGTCCACGACGCCGGTGACTTCGACGGTGGTCGTGCCGGTCGCGGCCGCGGTGCCGTCGTGCAGCCCGTGCAGACGGCGGAACGGGGTGAACCGCCACGCCTCTTCCCGCTGCGAGGGGACCTCGAAGGCCGCCACGTCGTAGGAGGTGAAGAGTTCACCCTTGTTGACGACCACCGGCGTCGCGGTGGTCGCTGCGGAGTCCGCCATCAGCCGACCGATCCTTCCATCTGCAGTTCAATGAGCCTGTTGAGCTCGAGCGCGTACTCCATGGGCAGTTCCTTGGCGATCGGCTCGACGAAGCCGCGCACGACCATCGCCATCGCCTCTTCCTCGGTCATGCCGCGGCTCATCAGGTAGAACAACTGATCGTCGTTGACCTTCGAGACCGTCGCCTCATGCCCCATCGTGACGTCGTCCTCGCGGATGTCAACGTACGGGTAGGTGTCGCTGCGGCTGATCTGATCGACCAGCAGCGCATCGCACTGCACGGTGGATCGGCTGCCGTAGGCGCCCGGGTTGATCTTGATCAGGCCGCGGTACGACGAGCGTCCGCCACCTCGGGCGACCGACTTGCTGACGATGTTGCTCGAGGTGTGCGGCGCCAGGTGGACCATCTTTGAGCCGGTGTCCTGGTGCTGTCCCTCGCCGGCGAAGGCGACCGAGAGGACCTCGCCCTTGGCGTACTCGCCGGTGAGCCAGACGGCCGGGTACTTCATGGTGACCTTGGAGCCGATGTTGCCGTCGACCCACTCCATGGTGGCGCCGGCCTCGGCCTTGGCACGCTTGGTCACCAGGTTGTAGACGTTGTTCGACCAGTTCTGGATGGTCGTGTAGCGGCAGCGGCCGCCCTTCTTGACGATGATCTCCACGACCGCCGAGTGCAGCGAGTCGGACTTGTAGATCGGCGCGGTGCAGCCCTCGACGTAGTGCACGTAGGCGCCCTCGTCGACGATGATGAGCGTGCGCTCGAACTGGCCCATGTTCTCGGTGTTGATGCGGAAGTAGGCCTGCAGCGGGATGTCGACGTGGACCCCCGGCGGCACGTAGATGAACGACCCGCCCGACCAGACGGCGGTGTTCAGCGCGGAGAACTTGTTGTCGCCCGCGGGGATGACGCTGCCGAAGTACTCCTGGAAGATCTCGGGGTGCTCGCGCAGACCGGAGTCGGTGTCGAGGAAGATGACGCCCTTCTCCTCCAGGTCCTCGCGGATCTGGTGGTAGACGACCTCCGACTCGTACTGCGCGGCGACGCCGGCCACCAGACGCTGCTTCTCGGCCTCCGGGATGCCGAGGCGGTCGTAGGTGTTCTTGATGTCCTCGGGCAGGTCCTCCCAGGACTCGGCCTGCTTCTCGGTCGACCGCACGAAGTACTTGATGTTGTCGAAGTCGATGCCGTCGAGGTCGCCGCCCCAGCTGGGCATGGGCTTGCGATCGAAGATGCGCAGCGCCTTCAGACGCGCCTCGAGCATCCACTCGGGCTCGTTCTTCTTGCCGGAGATGTCGCGGACGACGGCCTCGGACAGACCGCGCTTGGCGGACGCACCCGCCTCGTCGCTGTCGGACCAGCCGTAGCCGTAGCGATCGAAGGAAGCGATTGTCTCTTCCTGCGTCAACTGCGTGGCGGCGGGATCGGTGACCGTCATCGGAGAACCTTTCCATCGGGGGTGGCGGAGTCCGCGGGCTGAGCGGTCTCCGTGGTCGTGACATGCACGGGAACGTGCGTCGTACACACGCAGTCGCCGTTGGCGATGGTCGCCAACCGCTGGACGTGAGTACCGAGGAGCTCGGTGAACATGGCCGTCTCGGCCTCGCAGAGCTCCGGGAACTCGGCCGCCACGTGAGCGACCGGGCAGTGGTGCTGGCAGATCTGAACGCCGGCACCGACCTCGCGGGTGTTGGCGGCGTAGCCGCCCGCGGTGAGCGCGTCGGTGATCTGTTCGACCGTCGCGATCACCGAACCGGACTCGGTGGCCGGCTCGACGTCGGCCACGAGACCGGAGATCCGCTCGTGGGCGAACTCTTCGACGGCCTGCTGGCCCGCCACGTCACGCAGTTTGCGCAGCACGGCACCGGCCAGATCGTCGTACGCGTGCCGGAGTTTCCCCCGACCCGACGGGGTGAGTTGGAACCATTTGGCCGGCCGTCCGCGCGAGGACTTGCCCCGCCCGCCCTTGCCGAATCCGGACGGCGCGACTTCGATGTCGCCGTCGGCCGTCAGATTCTCCAGATGGCGTCGCACGCCGGCGGGCGAGATTCCGAGGCGTCGGGCGATGTCGCCCGCAGTCATCGGACCCTCTTCCACCAGCATCGCAACGACAGCGGCGCGGGTCTGGCCGTCGGGGCCGGTCCCGTCCGCGGGCTGCACAGGCAGCAGCCTACTGTCGTCGCTCATGCTTTTCACAACAATATTGTTACCTAAATGCTTCCCGCCTAGCTAGCAAGGGTCGCCTAAATCCGAGTTCCGGTGGTGGCGGGGCACTCCCGGCGGCACCCGTTAGAGTCTTCGATGTGTCTGGACTCCCCCTCATGCGACGGTCGCTCGACTACCTCGGGCTGAGCCGGCCCGCCGTCGAACGCGACGCCGACCGCATCGGTGACTTCGGAACCACGGTCGCGCGGATGCACGACGACGAGCACGAGGTCGGCCCCCTCAACCGCTACGAGACGCTGCGCATGCGCCGGATCCGGCTGTTCGGGACCACCGGATCGATGCTCATCCTGATCGGCTCGCTCGGCACCGGCATGCTGCCGGTGCTGCAGAATCCGATCGTCGGCACCCGACTCCTGTCGCTGCCGTCCCGGATGTACTCGACGGCGCTGACCATCTCCATCGGCGGGGCGATCATGCTCGTCGTCGCCTGGGTGATGCTCGGGAGATACGCGATCGGACGCTATCGCGTCGAGGTCGCCGAGGGACGCAGCCCCGACCGGCGGATGACGCGCGGTCAGGCCGACCGCACCCTGCTGATGTGGGTGGCGCCGCTCGTGGTGGCACCACCGCTGCTCAGCAAGGACGTGTACTCGTACCTGGCGCAGAGCGCCATCGCCTACCAGGGCATGGACCCCTACAAGTACAGCCCCATGCGCGGGCTCGGGGTCGACCACGCGCTGACCCTGTCGGTACCGAATCTGTGGAAGGACACGCCGGCGCCCTACGGGCCGCTGTTCCTGTGGATCGGTGAACGGATCACCGCCGTCACCGGCGAGAACATCACCCTCGCGGTGCTCCTGCACCGACTCGTCGCGATCGGCGGCGTGCTGATGATCGTGTGGGCGCTGCCCCGGCTGGCACGACGGTGCGGCGTCTCGACGGTGGCCGCCCTCTGGCTCGGCGCCCTCAACCCGCTCGTGGTGCTGCACCTGGTCGGCGGCATTCACAACGAGGCGCTGATGATCGGCATGATGCTGGTCGGCCTCGAGTGGTGCTTCCGCGCCGTCTACGGCGACGCCCGCCTCCGCGACCCCCACCGACCGCTCCCCTCGCGCGCCGGCTGGATCCTGCTCGCGGGCATCTCGATGATCGCCGCCTCTTCGATGATCAAGGTGACGTCGATGCTGGCCCTGGGCTTCGTCGGCGTGATCCTGGCCCGGCGCTGGGGCGCGACGCTGCCCGCCCTGCGGCACGCGCCGATCCGGCAGTGGTGGGGACGGTCGAAGAAGTCGGTCGCGGCGCTGGCCGCGGCGGCCGGCCTGTCCGGCGCCGTGACCGCGGTGGTCGTCGGCGTGATCTGCGTCGGGACCGGACTCGGCTTCGGGTGGACGCAGACGCTCAGCACCGGCGGCATCGTCCGGTCGTGGATGTCGATGCCGACGCTTCTGTCGGTGGTCTCGGGCCGGGTCGGTCTGTGGCTCGGGCTCGGCGAGCAGACGCAGGCGATCCTCGACATCGCCCGCCCGATCGGTCAGCTGGTCGCCGCCGTCCTCGTCGTCCGCTGGCTGCTGGCCTGCCTCGCCGGACGGATCCACCCGCTCGGCGGACTGGGCATCGCCATGGCCAGCGTGGTGATCTTCTTCCCGTTCGTGCAGGCCTGGTACCTGCTGTGGGCGGTGATCCCGCTCGCCGCGTGGGCCACCACCCGCTGGTTCCGGATCGGCACCGTCGTGATCTCCGGCATCATCGCCGTGGTTGTGATGCCGACCAGTTCGGACACCAGTCCCCTCGTGGTCGTCCAGGGACTGGCCACCGGTGTGATCATGGTCGCAGTCGCGGCGACCTTCTTCTTCATCGACAGCCCGCTCCGAAGCTGGATTCGGCAGCGGCGCGCCCGAAAAGCCCAGTAGGGACGGTGTTTTCGCGGTCCTCCGGCAACGGCTGGCCCGCGCCCGGGGCGAGCACCCGCAGGCCGTTGACCTGGGCCGCTAGCCTAGGCTGGTGCTCGTGCATGATCCCCTCTCGCCACCGGCGTTGGCTGTCCGCGGTCTGGTCAAACGCTTCGGTGACAAGACCGCCGTCGACGGTCTCGACCTGACCCTTCCCCGCGGCGAGATCCTCGCGCTCCTGGGCCCCAACGGCGCGGGCAAGACCACCACGGTCGAGATCTGCGAAGGCTTCACCCGCCCCGACGCAGGCTCGGTCCGCGTCCTGGGCATGGACCCGGTCGCCGACAACGATCGGCTCCGCGCCCGCATCGGCGTCATGCTGCAGGGCGGCGGGGCCTACCCCGGCGCCAAGGCCGAAGAGATGCTCGCCCTGTGCGCGGCCTATAGCGCCGATCCGCTGGACCCCGACTGGCTGATGGAGGCGCTGGGTCTCACCGAGGTCGCGCGCACCGGTTTCCGGCGCCTCTCGGGCGGTCAGCAGCAGCGACTGTCGTTGGCCTGCGCCCTGGTGGGCCGCCCCGAACTGGTCTTCCTCGACGAGCCGACCGCCGGACTCGATGCGCACGCCCGCATCATGGTGTGGGAGCTGATCTCGCGCCTGCGCGCCGACGGAGTGTCGATCCTGCTGACCACCCACCTGCTCGACGAGGCCGAAGAACTGGCCGACCAGATCGTGATCATCGATCAGGGACGAGCCGTGGCCGCAGGCGCCCCCGCCGACCTCGTCCGACAGGACGCCGACGGCCAGCTTCGGTTCACCGCCGCCGGACTCGACGACGAGGCCCTGCAGGCCGCACTGCCCGACGGCTGCCGGGCGACGCGTACGCCGACCGGCGAGCACCTGGTCACCGGCGAGATCACCCCGGCGCTGGTCAGCGCGATCGCCGCCGCCTGCGCCGAACGCGGCGTGCTCATCGAGTCCCTCGACGTGGCGTCCAACAGCTTGCAGGACGTCTTCTTGAACCTGACCGGACGGGAGGTCCGCGCGTGAGCACCGAGGTGCCCTCGACCAACCGGTTCCCGAGTGGGACCTTCACCCCCGGGCCGCGGCCGGCGCCGCTGTCGCGCATGCTGGCGGCGCAGACGCGGATGGAGCTGGTGCTGCTGCTGCGCAACGGCGAGCAACTGCTCCTGACCATGTTCATTCCGATCACCATGCTGATCGGCCTGAGCCTCCTGCCCCTGGCGACCGAAGCGGGTGCCACGCCCGCGGCGCGCGCGGCGACCTTCGTCCCCGCCGTCCTCGCGGTCGCGATCATGTCGACGGCGTTCACCGGGCAGGCGATCGCCGTCGGCTTCGACCGCCGCTACGGCGCCCTCAAACGCCTCGGCGCCACGCCGATCCCGCGTTGGGGCATCATCGCGGGCAAGTCCCTGGCCGTGCTGATCGTCGTCGTCCTGCAGAGCCTGCTGATCGGCGGCATCGGGATGGCCTTCGGCTGGCGGCCCGGAATCGTCGGTCTCGCGATCGGCGCACTCGGCATCGCCGCGGGCACGGTAGCCTTCGCTAGCCTGGGCCTGCTGCTCGGCGGCACACTCAAAGCCGAGGTCGTCCTCGCGCTCGGCAACCTGATCTGGTTCGTGCTGCTGGGTCTGGCCGGGCTGGTCGTCTTCGACGACCACGTCCCGGGCGCCATGCACCTCATCGCTCGACTCTCGCCGTCCGGCGCACTCACCGAGACCCTCGCCCGGGCGCTCGATTCATCCTTCGACGTCGTCGGCTTCTGCGTCCTGATCGTGTGGGCCGCGGTCGGCGGCGCGCTGGCAGTTAGGTGGTTCCGCTTCCAATGATTGCGACCTGGTTCGGCTTCAAACGACCCACCGCGAAGTTCCTGTACTACTGGGCCATCGCGAACGTCACGGCCAACGTCGTACTGGTGGTCACCGGCGGCGCCGTCCGTGTCACCGACTCCGGCCTCGGCTGCCCCACCTGGCCGCAGTGCACGTCGGGTTCGGTGACCCCGCACGCCGCGATGGGCATCCACGGCGTCATCGAGTTCGGCAACCGGATGCTCACCTGGGTCCTGGTCGCCGTCGCCGTGGCGACCTTCGTCGCCGCCTGGCGACGGGTGCCGGTCGACCCGCTGGCGCGCAAGCTGTCGATCGCCGTCGCGATGGGCGTACCGCTGCAGGCGATCATCGGCGGCATCACCGTGCTGACCAATCTGAACCCGTGGATCGTCTCGTTCCACTTCCTGGCGACGATGGTGATCATCTCGGCGGCCACCTGGCTCGTGGTCCACACACGCCCGGGCCGGCCGGCGGTCGGCGTCGACGCCGAGCAGTCCGCGGTGCTGCGGCGATTCGCCGTGCTCATCGCGTGGGCGATCTACGCCCTGACCTGGGTGACGATCTACCTGGGCACCGTCGTCACCGGCTCGGGGCCCCACGCCGGCGACATCAAGGCCCACCGCAACGGGCTCGAGCCGACGCAGGCCACCCAGCTGCACGTGGACGCGGTCTGGACCCTCGTGGGACTCACGATCGCACTGATCCTGCTGACGATCGCCGCCGTCTCGTCGCTGCGCCGTGCCGCCGGGTGGTTCGGTGCGGTGATCGTCGTTCAGGGCGTCATCGGGTACGTCCAGTACGCGGCGGGTCTCCCCGAGGTCCTGGTGATCCTGCACATGTTCGGCAGCGCCCTGCTGATGATCGGCGCCACCACGCTGGTGCTGGCCACCCGCCGCTGAAACGAACGAATCACCCCCCTGATCGCGTCCGCGATCAGGGGGTGATTCGTCTGTGCAGAGATTTTGCCGGTCAGTCGACGATCTTGCGGTTGCGGGCCTTCGGGAACCGCCGCTGGTGCGCCACCCAACCGGCCATCTTGCGCCAGTGCGACGGCCGGACGTTCGCGACCGAGGTCAGCTCCCGGTCCCACTCGGCGGATTCGAGGCCGTCGACGGCATCGACGACGGCGTTCGCGATCGCGACGCTGTCGACCACTCGATCACCCAGGATCCCGCCCTCGGCGCCGACGAGGGTGATGCGGACACCGGCCGCCCCGATGGGCTGGATGACGGCCTTGGCGGATCCGCCCTCGGCAGCCACGAACTTGCGGATCGAGGACACGACCTCGCTGGGTGCGCCGACAGCGGACTCGGGAGCCGTGGAAACGGCGGTCTGTTCGCTCATGACTGACGAGTATACCGGCGTGCCAGAATGGACTCATGCGCGCGATCGAAGTGACCGAACACGGCGGCCCAGACGTCCTCGAACTCGTCGAACTCCCGAATCCGCAAGCGGCAGAAGGCGAAGTCCTCATCGCCGTCCACGCGGCGGGCGTCAACTTCATCGACACCTATCTGCGCGCGGGGATGTATCCGTCCACCCCGCGCTACGTTCCGGGCATCGAGGGCTGCGGCGAGGTGATCGCCGTCGGCGAGGGCGTCACGCACCTGACGGTCGGCGACCGCGTCGCCTGGTGCGGTGGTCACTCCAGTTACGCCGAGCAGGTGTCGCTGCGCGCAGAGCTGGTGGTGGCGGTCCCGGCCGGCGTCGACTCCGCGATCGCCGGGTCGTCGCTGCTGCGCGGGCTCACCGCGCACTACCTGCTCGACGGGAGTGCTCATCCGCGCCCCGGCGACACCGTGCTGGTCCACGCCGGCGCCGGCGGCGTCGGTCAGATCCTCACGCAGTGGGCGACCGCCCGCGGCATCCGGGTCATCACGACGGTCTCCACCGACGAGAAGGAGGAACTGTCGCGGGCGGCGGGTGCGGCCGAGGTGCTCCGCTACGGCGACCACGTGGCGCAGGCGGTGCGTGATCTGACCGACGGGCGCGGCGTCTCGGTCGTCTACGACGGGGTGGGCGCGAGCACCTTCGAGCAGTCCCTCGCCGCGACCGCGGTCCGCGGAACCATCGTCTTGTTCGGCGCGGCGAGCGGTCCGGTACCGCCGTTCGACCTGCAGCGCCTCAATCCCGCGGGCTCGCTGTCGGTGACCCGACCGACGCTGGCGCACTTCGTCGCCGACCCGGCCGAGTACGCGTGGCGCGCCGACGAGTTCTTCACCGCGATCGGCGACGGCACGCTCACCGTCAACGTCGGGCAGTCGTTCCCGCTCGCCGCGGCTGCCGACGCGCACCGCGCACTCGAGTCGCGGGCGACGACCGGTTCGACGATGCTGTCGATCGCGGAGAGTTGAGCAATGGAGTCGGCTTAGAGCTAAGCCATCGCGCAGGGCCGGATCAGAAGTAGCTGGCGATGGTCGGCATGTTGATGACGGCGTCGACGGCGAGGCCGCAGAACACCAGTGCCAGATACTCGTTGGAGGTCAGGAAGATCTTCAGCGGCTTCAGCTCGACGCCGCGACGGGTCTCCAGGTACAGCTTGGTGACCCGGTAGATGAACCAGGCGCCGGCGCCCACCGCGATCACCAGATAGATCCAGCTGGTCACCGGGATCAGCAGGAACGAGGTCAGCACGGTCAGCCACGTGTACACGAGCATGTGGGTGGTGACGCGCTCGTCGGAGGCGATGACCGGGAACATCGGGACGCCTGCGGCGCGGTAGTCCTCGCGATAGCGCATGGCCAGCGCCCACGTGTGCGGCGGCGTCCAGAAGAAGACGACCATGAACATCACGAAGGGCTGCCAGCTCAGCGAACCGGTGACGGCGGCCCAGCCGACGAGGGCCGGGGTGCAGCCCGCGGCGCCGCCCCAGATCACGTTCTGCCAGGTCCGGCGCTTGAGGATCAGGGTGTACACGCCGGCGTAGAAGCCGATGGTGATCCACACCAGGACCGGCGGCAACCACTTGTTGCCGGTACCGAAGTAGAGGACGGCGAACGACGCGATGGCGAGCACGATGCCGAAGATCAGCGCATTGCGAACCGGGACCGCGTGGCGCGCCAGCGGACGACGCTGCGTTCGCTTCATCTTCTGATCGATGTCGGCGTCGGCCACCATGTTCAAGCTGTTGGCGCTCGCCGCGCCGAGCCAGCCGCCGACGACGGTGATCAGGATCAGGGCGATGTCGACGGTGCCGCGATGGGCCTGCAGCATGACCGGGATCGTCGAGATCAGCAGCAGCTCGATCACTCGGGGCTTGGTCAGCGCGATGTACGCCAGAACGGTGTTCCACAGCCGCGTTCCCACGCTGCCGGATCCCGTCGAGCCCTCGGTAGCCATCGAGGTCGAGGAGGCGTCGGTGTCCGCGCTTTCCCCAATACTCACAGATGCTCCTCACATTACGTGCCGGTGCCGATGGCACGGCCTGCCGATCGCACTGACCTGCGACCTCAGCGGGCGTCCGAATCGCTACGGCGCACCGACTCCGCTACTACACACGATGGTAGACCCGAAGGTCGCATATAACAGAATCGACGGTGTCCAGATCACACTTCACTGGATCCACAGGCGGACGCGCACGTATACCTGTTCGGCGGCTAGGCTGGAACCGCAATCTGCACGAGCACCGAGAACAAGGCACAGGAGACTCCACCACCGTGGCGATTACCGACGAGATCCGCGAGCTGACCCAGCAGGTCTACCCCGGCGACTGGACCGATCTGGACACCAAGGCCGTGGACACGGCCCGCATTCTGGCCGCCGACGCGGTCCAACACTGCGGGAGCGGTCATCCTGGCACGGCGATGAGCCTGGCTCCCCTCGCCTACACCCTCTATCAGCGGGTGATGCGCCACGATCCGACCGACCCCAGCTGGCTCGGCCGCGACCGGTTCGTCCTCTCGTGCGGTCACTCGAGCCTCACCCAGTACATCCAGCTTTACCTGGGCGGGTTTGGCCTCGAGCTCGGCGACCTCGAAGCACTCCGCACCTGGGGTTCGCTTACCCCCGGCCACCCGGAGTTCCGCCACACCAAGGGCGTCGAGATCACCACCGGCCCCCTCGGACAGGGACTGGCGTCGGCGGTCGGCATGGCGATGGCCGCTCGCCGCGAACGCGGCCTGTTCGACCCCGAGGCCGCGGCCGGCCAGAGCCCGTTCGACCACCACGTCTACGTGATCGCCTCCGACGGTGACATCGAAGAGGGCGTCACCTCCGAGGCCAGCTCCCTGGCGGGCACCCAGCAGCTCGGCAACCTGATCGTCTTCTACGACCAGAACCACATCTCGATCGAGGACGACACGCAGATCGCGCTCACCGAGGACACCGCCAAGCGGTACGAGGCCTACGGCTGGCACGTGCAGATCGTCGAAGGCGGCGAGGACATCGTCGCGATCGAAGAGGCCATCGAGAAGGCCAAGGCCGTCACCGACAAGCCGTCGATCATCTGCCTGCGCACCATCATCGCCTGGCCCGCACCGACCAAGATGAACACCGGCGCCTCGCACGGTTCGGCGCTGGGCGCCGACGAAGTGGCCGCCACCAAGGAGCTCCTCGGCTTCGACCCGGCCAAGCAGTTCGACGTCGACGACCTCGTCATCAAGCACACCCGCACCCTCGCCGACCGCGCCGCCGCCGACCGCGCCGAGTGGCAGCAGAGCTTCGACGCCTGGGCCGCCGGGAACCCCGAGCGCAAGGCGCTCCTGGACCGACTCACCGCCCACGAGCTGCCCGAGGGCTGGACCGACGCGCTCCCGTCGTGGGAGGTCGGCGACAAGGACGTCGCGACCCGCGCGGCGTCGGGCAAGGTGCTGTCCGCGCTGGCACCGGTGCTGCCGGAGCTGTGGGGCGGTTCGGCCGACCTCGCGGGCTCCAACAACACCACGATGGACGGCGCCACCTCGTTCGGCCCCGCGTCGATCAGCACCGACACCTGGACCGCCGACCCGTACGGCCGCACCCTGCACTTCGGCATCCGCGAGCACGCGATGGGCTCGATCCTGTCGGGCATCGTGCTGCACGGCCCGACCCGCGCGTACGGCGGCACGTTCCTGCAGTTCGCCGACTACATGCGCCCGGCCGTTCGGCTGGCGGCGCTGATGGAGATCGACCCCATCTACGTGTGGACGCACGACTCGATCGGCCTCGGCGAAGACGGCCCCACCCACCAGCCGGTGGAGCACCTGGCGGCGCTGCGCGCCATCCCGCACCTCGACGTGGTCCGGCCCGCCGACGCCAATGAGACCGCACACGCCTGGCGTCACCTGCTGACCCGCCGCAACCGCCCGGTCGGGCTGGCGCTCACCCGCCAGAACGTTCCGGTGCTGGCCGGCACCAGCTTCGAGGGCGTCTCCCGCGGCGGCTACGTGCTCTCCGGCGACGGCGAGGTCGACGTGGTCCTCATCGGCACCGGGTCGGAGGTCTCGCTGGCCGTCGACGCCGCCGAGGCGCTGGCCGCCGACGGCATCCGCGCACGCGTCGTCTCGATGCCGTCGCTGGAGTGGTTCGCCGAGCAGGACGCCGAGTACCGCGAGTCGGTTCTGCCGACCGGGGTCCCGCGTGTCGCCGTCGAGGCGGGCATCGCGATGCCGTGGCACGCGATCGTCGCCGGCGGCGAGATCGTCTCCCTCGAGCACTACGGCGCCTCGGCCCCGTACCAGAAGCTCTACGCGGAGTTCGGCATCACCGCCGACGCCGTCGCCGCGGCCGCTCGCCGCACCCTGGGTCGCTGACCCGCACATGCTGAACACATTCATTCGGAGCAGAGGAGTTCCCCATGTCGCAGAACAAGAACCTCGCCGCACTGTCGGAAGCGGGCGTCTCGATCTGGCTCGACGATCTCTCGCGTGACCTGATCGACTCGGGCGCACTGCAGGAGGAGATCGACACCCATTCGATCGTCGGAGTCACGACCAACCCGTCGATCTTCCAGAACGCCATCTCCAAGTCCGACGCCTACGCCGCGCAGATCACCGAGCTGGCGGCCCGCGGCGCCGACGTCGACGCCGCGCTCACCGCGCTGACCACCGACGACGTCCGCGCGGCGTGCGATGTGCTGGCGCCGGTCTTCGCCGCCACCGACGGTCACGACGGCCGGGTGTCGATCGAGGTCGATCCGCGGCTGGCGCACAAGACCGACGAGACGGTCGCGCAGGCGATCGAGCTGTGGAAGATCGTCGACCGCCCGAACCTGTTCATCAAGATCCCCGCCACCAAGGCCGGGATCCCCGCGATCGCCCGCGTCATCGCCGAGGGCATCAGCGTCAACGTGACGCTGATCTTCTCGGTGGAGCGGTACCGCGAAGTGATGGACGCCTACCTGGACGGTCTGGACGCCGCACTCCAGAACGGCCACGACGCCGCCAAGATCGAGTCGGTCGCGTCGTTCTTCGTCTCGCGCGTCGACTCGGAGGTCGACAAGCGGCTCGAGGCCATCGGCACGCCCGAGGCGCTCGAACTGCGCGGCAAGGCCGGGCTGGCGAACGCGCGTCTGGCGTACGCCGCCTACCGCGAGGTCTTCGAGACGCAGGTCCGGTTCCCCGATCTGCAGGCGCACGGTGCGCTTCCGCAGCGTGCGCTGTGGGCGTCGACCGGCACCAAGAACGCCGACTACCCCGACACCCTGTACGTCAGCGAACTGGTGGCGCCGAACACCGTCAACACCGTCCCGGTGAAGACGCTCGCCGCCTTCGCCGACCACGGCTGGGTGAACACCGACTCGATCATCGGTCAGGAGCAGGCCTCGCGCGAGGTCTTCGACGCGCTGACCGCGGTCGGCGTCGACCTGCCCGACGTCTTCGAGGTGCTCGAGTCCGAGGGCGTCAGCAAGTTCGACGAGGCGTGGGACGACCTGCTGGCGGCCACCCAGACGCAGCTCGACGCGGCACGCGGCTGACCCGGTGGGACGTACGGTGAACAGCGGGTCGTCGTGGGTCAATCCGCTGCGTGACCCTCACGACGCCCGCCTGCCGAGGATCGCCGGCCCGTCCGTGCTGGTGATCTTCGGCGTCACCGGCGACCTCGCCCGTCGCAAGCTGATGCCGGCGATCTACGACCTGGCCAATCGCGGCCTGCTGCCGCCGAGCTTCGCGCTCATCGGTTTCGCACGCCGCGACTGGGAGCACGAGGACTTCGCCGCGGTGGTGCGCGAAGCCGTCGAGGCCGGATCGCGCACCGGTTTCCGGCAGGAGGTGTGGGACCGGCTGGCCGAAGGGATCCGGTTCGTCGCAGGCACCTTCGAGGACGACGAGGCGTTCGCGACGCTGCAGCAGACGCTCGCCGACCTGGACCGCGAGCGCGGCACCGACGGCAACCACGCCTACTACCTGTCGATCCCGCCGAAGGCCTTCCCCGTCGTGCTGAGCCAGCTGCGACGCACCGGCATGGCCGATCAGGGCGGTGACCGCTGGCGCCGAGTGGTCATCGAGAAGCCCTTCGGACACGACCTCGACAGTGCCCGCGAGCTCAACGCGCTCGTCGGCAGCGTCTTCCCCGAGGAGTCGGTGTTCCGCATCGACCACTACCTCGGCAAGGAGACGGTCCAGAACATTCTGGCCCTGCGGTTCGCGAACCAGCTGTTCGACCCGCTGTGGAGCGCCCACTACGTCGACCACGTGCAGATCACGATGGCCGAGGACATCGGTCTCGGCGGTCGCGCCGGCTACTACGACGGCATCGGGGCGGCGCGCGATGTGATCCAGAATCACCTGCTGCAGCTGCTGGCGCTCGTGGCGATGGAGGAGCCGGTCTCGTTCTCGCCGCGGCATCTGCAGACCGAGAAGATCAAGGTCCTCTCGTCCACCCGGAACATCCTGCCGATCGCGGAGAACTCCGCGCGGGGCCAGTACGGTCCGGGCTGGCAGGGGTCCGAGCCGGTGGTCGGACTCAAGGAGGAGGACGGTTTCTCCCCCGACTCGACCACCGAGACCTTCGCGGCCATCGCGCTGGAGGTCGACACCCGACGCTGGGCCGGCGTGCCCTTCTACCTGCGGTCGGGCAAGCGGCTGGGGCGGCGCGTCACCGAGATCGCGCTCGTCTTCAAGCGTGCACCGCACCTGCCCTTCGACGACACCATGACCGCCGAGCTGGGGCAGAACGCGCTGGTGATCCGGGTGCAGCCCGACGAGGGCGTCACCCTGCGGTTCGGCTCCAAGGTGCCCGGCACCAGCATGGAGGTCCGCGACGTCAACATGGACTTCTCGTACGGCGGCGCCTTCACCGTGTCGTCGCCGGAGGCCTACGAACGCCTGCTGCTCGACGTCCTGCTGGGTGAGCCGTCGTTGTTCCCCGTCGACGAAGAGGTGGAACTGAGCTGGCAGATCCTCGACCCGGTGCTCGACGAGTGGGCCGCCGCCGGCGCCCCCGACGAGTACGAGTCGGGCACCTGGGGGCCGGCGTCCGCCGATGAGATGCTGGCCCGCACCGGACGAACCTGGAGGCGACCGTGATCGTCGATCTGCCCGACACCTCGACCCTCGAGGTGAGCAAGAAACTGGTGCAGATGCGTCGCACCGGCGGCGCCGTGACGCTCGGCCGCGTGCTGACCCTCATCATCGACCTCGACGTGGAGGCAGGCGCCGAGGACGCGGTGGAGGCGTCGAACAAGGCCAGCCGCGAACATCCGTGCCGCGTCATCATGGTGGTGCGCCAGGATCGGACCGCGCAGACGCGGCTGGATGCGCAGATCCGGGTCGGCGGCGACGCCGGCGCCTCCGAGGTGGTGGTCCTTCATCTGAACGGGACGCTCGCCGATCACCCGCATGCGGTCGTGACCCCGTTCCTGCTGCCCGACACCCCGGTGGTCACCTGGTGGCCGGGACGCGCGCCGGCCCGCCCCGTCGACGACAAGCTGGGGAAGCTCGCCTCGCGCCGGATCACCGACAGTCGACGCAGCGACGACCCCGGCGCCCTGCTCAGTGCGCGCCGCGTCGGATATGCGCCCGGCGACACCGATCTGGCGTGGTCGGCGATCACCCAGTGGCGCGGGATGCTGGTCTCGGCGCTCGACCGTCCGCCGCACACCGCGATCACCGCGGCCCGCGTCACCGGCCCGCGGGATCTGGCCGGCCTGGACCTGTTCGCCGGCTGGATCGCCGGCGAGCTCGGGGTGCCCGTCACCCGCGGGGTCGGCGACATGTCCGTCACCCTGATCCGGGAGCACGGTGAGCTGTCGATGAGCGTCGGCCCCGAGGGCGGCCTGCTGCGCAGCACCGGGCATCCCGATGGTCGCTCGGCGTGGGCGCGCCGCAGCACCGCCGAATGTCTCGCCGAAGAATTGCGCCGACTCGACGCCGACGAGGTGTACGAGGTGGCCCTGCAGGGGCTGTCGGGCGTCACCCACGAGGAGTAGTCAGTGAGTTTTCCGTACGAGCATCTGATCTTCGAGTCGTCGGCCGACCTGGTGTCGACCGCGGCGGCCCGATTCATCGCGACCGTCGCGGCCGCCCAGGAGGCCCGGGGCGTCGCCTCCGTCGCACTGACCGGCGGCAGCAACGGCATCGCTCTGCTGCGCGTGTTGGCCGCCGACAGCGCGTCGATCGACTTCTCGCGCCTCGACTTGTACTGGGGCGACGAACGTTTCGTCCCCGCCGCCGACCCGGAGCGCAACGCGCTGCAGGCGCAGGAGGCCCTCCTCGATCACATCGACGTCGACCCGGCGCGCATCCACATGATCCCGGCGTCCGACGGCGAGTTCGGCGACGACATCGACGCCGCCGCAGCAGCGTATGCGACGGTGGTCGGGCCCGACACGGTCTTCGACATCCACCTGCTCGGCATGGGCGGTGAGGGCCACATCAACTCGCTGTTCCCGCACACCGATGCGACCGCGGAGGACACGCGCAGCGTCGTCGCCGTGACCGACTCGCCGAAGCCGCCGCCGCGTCGCATCAGCCTGACCTTCCCCGCGATCAACGCCTCCCGCGAGGTGTGGTTCCTGGTCTCCGGCGCGGAGAAGGCCGAAGCCGTCGCCGCGGCGGCCGCCGGCGCGTCGCGCCACGACTGGCCGTGCGCCGGAGCTCACGGCACGGAGAACACCGTGTGGTTCCTGGATCGGGCGGCAGCTTCGCAGCTGCCGAGCTGACCGCGCGGGCCGATCAGCGTCGCCAGGCGGCGAGCACCGTGCGGATGCCGGTGATCATGGCGAGGGGTTGGTCGAACATCGGATGGTGGCCGGCTTCGGGCAGCTCGACGATCCACGCGTCGGGGCCGAACATCGGTCGCATGCGCGCCATCAGCTCGTCGTCGACGATGCCGTTCTCGCTGCGGAAGAAGGCGACGCGGGTGCCCGCGGTGGTGCCGTCCAGGCTGCGCGAGTCCGAGCGGCCCATCCGCAGGTGGTCGAACTTCCAGCCCCAGCCGCCGTCGACTTCGGTCAACGACAGTCGCGCGATGTGCTCGACGATGTAGGGCTCGGCGTGGTCCTGCGCGGGCACCAGCCGGTAGCGTGCGAGCGCGTCGTCGAGGCTCGGGTAGACGCGCGGGGTGTGGGTGGTCTGGCTCGCGCGCAGTTCGCGTTCCTCCGGGGTGAGGTCGCGGATCGGCGAGTCGAAGACGACGATGCCGTCGAGATCCTCCGGGCATCTGACCGCGGCGGCGTAGGCGACGATGCCGCCCATGCTGTGTCCGACGAGAACCGGCGGTCCGGCGATGCGGCCCGCCCGCGCGACCGCGAGGACTTCGTCGATGAACTGCTCGAAGCGGTAATCGTCGCGACGGTCGCTGTCGCCGTGCCCGCCCAGGTCGAGCGCGACGACCCGCCGATCGGTCGCCAGGAACGGAGCGATGTGGTCCCACCAGTGCAGATGCGCCATGCCACCGTGGATCAGCACGATGCCCGGCGTGTCGGGTTCACCCCAGGCCCGGTACACGATGGTCGCGCCGTCGACCTCGACCCTCCCCTCCGCCCCCGGCTGCGCCAGCGCTTCGGTGAACCAGTGGGGTGCGGGCCGGTCGTCGATGCTCATCTTCCGACTGTATCGACGACCGTGGAGAGGTCGTCCCCCAGGCTGATCGAATCCGGTCGACGTCGTCTCGATACGGCTCGTCGCTAGCGCTCCTCACCTACTCGACAACCCTAAGAGAAGCCTGTTCCGCCGCTCACCCACTCCACGCCCCAGGCTGATCGAGTAAGCGACCGAAGCGAAGCGCAGGACGCGCATCGAGATTCACCGCAACATCGTCTCGATACGGCTCGTCGCTAGCGCTCCTCACCTACTCGACAACCCTAAGAGAAGCCTGCTCCGCCGCTCACCTGCTCGACAACCCTGGGCAACTGCCGCCCCCAGGCTGATCGAGTAAGCGACCGAAGCGAAGCGCAGGACGCGCATCGAGATCCACCGCAACATCGTCTCGATACGGCTCGTCGCCAACACTCCTCACCTACTCGACAACCCTAAGAGAAGCCTGCTCCGCCGCTCACCCACTCCACGCCCCCAGGCTGATCGAGTAAGCGACCGAAGCGAAGCGCAGGACGCGCATCGAGATCCCGCAACTTCGTGTCGATACGGCTCGACAACCCTGGGAGGAGCGCGGCCTGCTCTACTCGACGACGCCGCGGCGGCGGAGGTCGTCGAAGCGGGCGGCGTCGACGCCCACGCGGCGCAGGACGTCGGCGGTGTGGGCGCCGAGGGCGGGGACCTCGCCCATCACCAGTTCGACGTCGTCGTATGTCATCGGCGGGAGCAGTGCGCGGATGGGGCCTGCGGGCGTGCCGACCTCGCGCCAGCGGTCGCGCTCGGTCAGCTGCGGGTGCGCGATGAGCCCGAACATGTCGTTGACTTGGGCGGCGGCGACACCGACCCGAGCGAGGCGGTCGGCCAGTTCGGCGGTGGTCGCCGCGGCCGTACGAGCCGCGACCTCGGCGTCGCATTCGGCGCGGTGCTGCACTCGCAGCACATTGGTGGCGAAGCGCGGGTCTGCGGCCAGGTCGGCGTCGTCGAACACCTCGCGGCATAGCAGATCCCAGCCGCGATCGTTCTGGACCCCGAGGAGGATCTGCCCGTCGGCGGTGCGATAGCCGTCGTACGGGACGATCGCCGCATGGCTCAAACCCATCCGCGGCAGCTGCCGGCCCGCGTACATGGCGACGTACATCGGGTGCCCGAGCCACTCGGCCGTCGCGTCGAACATCGACACGTCGATCGACGCCCCGGCCCCGGTGCGTTCGCGCCGAAACAGCGCACTGAGCACGGCGGTGACGACGTACATTCCCGCGGCGATGTCGGCGGTCGGCACACCGGTCTTCGCAGCGTGCTCGGGCGTTCCGGTGAGCGAGATCAGGCCTGTCTCGGCCTGCACCAGCATGTCGTACGCCTTGCGCTCGGCACCCGGCCCGGCGGTGCCGTAGCCGCTCAAGTCGACCACGACGAGCCGCGGATCCCGCTCGCGCAGCGCCTGCGCCGACAGTCCGAGACGTTCCGCGGCGCCCGGTGCCAGGTTCTGGACGAAGACGTCGGCGTCGGCGATCAGGGCGCGCACCAGCTCGATCCCCTCCGGGGACTTCAGATCGACGGCGACGGACTTCTTGCCGCGATTGAGCCAGACGAAGTGCGAGCCCAGTCCGTTGACGGCGTCGTCGTAGGCCCGGGCGAAGTCGCCCTCCCCCACCCGTTCGACCTTGATCACCTCGGCACCGAGGTCGGCCAGGTGACGGGTGGCCAGCGGTGCGGCGACCGCCTGTTCCACCGCGACGACACGGACACCGGACAGCGGCAGGTCGGCCGCGTTCTTGTCAGCAGTCACACCGGTGATCATGTCACCACGTCGGCGCCGTCCCGGCGCGAGCCGACGATCGGCACTCGAAGCCGTCACCGACCGAGACGATTCGAATCGCTCATATGTACGAATTCCAGATGGGATATCTCGCAACGAGTGCGGACGCGCAGGCGAGAACCACTATGCGGGCGCCCCGAGGAGCGGGTTCGGCGCCATCTTCGTCAACCCAACGGATCCGGCGACCATCGTTGTTACGGTCGATCCACCCTGCAAAGTCAAGAACTTGAACGATTGAACTTGGGCGAGATGGATACGGAACGATGCTGATACAGAACGATTTTCACCAGGCAACACCCCTCCGGCGCCGCCGGCGACGGGGCCGCGCGGCCGTCGCCGCCGCCGCAACCGTCCTACTGGCCGCGACCGCGCTGACCGCCTGCACCAAGACTGATTCGGCGGACAGTACGACGATCGAGGGGTTGCGCGACAAGGGCACGGTCACCGTCGCCTACGCGAATGAGGCGCCCTACTCGTTCGACGATCACGGCAATGTCACGGGCGGCACCATCTCCCTGCACCGGGAGGTCTTCAAACGCCTCGGGGTGCCGAACCTGGAGGGTGTCAAGACCGATTGGGGCGGACTGATCCCGGGTCTGAACGCCAAGCGGTACGACCTGGTCAGCGCAGGCATGTCGATCACGCCCGAACGCTGCAAACAGGCCGCCTTCAGCGTGCCGGAGATCAATTACACGACCGCGCTGATGGTCAAGCCGGGCAACCCGATGCAGCTGACCGACATGGATTCCATCAAGCGCACCGGCGCCAAGATGGCCGCGATGACCGGCGCCATCGAGGCCGACTACGCCCGCGAGCTCGACATCCCGAACCCGGTGCTGGTCAAGGACCAGCAGTCGGGCATCGACGCGGTCAACTCCGGGCGCGTCGACGTCTTCGCGCTGACCGCCGTCTCGCTGAACTACGCCAAGGACCACACGCCCGGACTGAACGTGGAGGTCACCAAGCCGTTCATCGCCGTCATCAACGGCAAACCGCAGAATCCTGCGGGGGCGACGGTGTTCCGCAAGCAGGACACCGCCCTGCGCGACGCGTACAACGCTGAGGTCAAGAAGATCCTCTCCAACAAGGCCGAGTACCTGAGGATCCTGGGTCCGTACGGTTTCACCGAGGAGAACATCCCCGATCCGTCGCTGACCACCGAGCAGCTCTGCAACGCCGAGTGACGGGCCCGCGCGCCAGGTGAATCACAACTTCAACGCCTTCGTCGACGCCCTCCCGGCACTCGGGCGGGGCATCGTCGTCACCCTGGAGCTCACCGCGGGCGGCGGGCTGCTGGCCTTCGCGCTCGCGGTGCTGCTCGGCACCGTCGTCCGCGTCCGATGGCTCCCGGCCCGGTTCGTCGCGCGGGTGCTCATCGAGTTCTTCCGCGGCACCTCGCTGGTGGTCCAACTGTTCTGGCTGTTCTACGTGCTGCCGCTGTTCGGCTACCAGCTCGACCCGATCCTGTGCGGCATCCTCGCCCTCGGTCTCAACTACGGCGCCTACGGAGCCGAAGTGGTGCGAGGGGCGCTGAACGCGGTACCCGCCGCCCAGGTGGAGGCCGCGGTCGCCCTCGACTTCAGTCCGTGGCAGCGGATGAGCCGCGTGGTGTTCCCGCAGGCCTGGGCGATGATGATCCCGTCGCTGGGAAATCTGCTCATCCACCTGCTCAAGGGCACCGCGTTCGCCTCGTTCATCACCCTGCAGGACCTCACGGCGGGCATCGTCGACCTGCAGAAGACCACGGGCGACACGCTGTTCTCGTTCGGGATCGGCCTGGTGATCTACCTCGTCCTGGCCTATCTGGTGACCCTGCTGATCAATGTGGCCGAAGCCCGCGCCAAGCACCGACTGGGCCGAGGTCCGTCCCTGCGCGAGGTCTTGAGCTTCCGCCCGGCCACGCCGAACGAGGCGGGAGGTGCGCTCCGATGATCGATTGGAGTTGGCAGCGCGCCCAGGATTCGCTGCCGGTCCTGTGGGACGGATTCCAGATCACCCTGCTGGCCACGTTCATCGGCTTCCTCATCGCCGCGGTGCTGGGTCTGCTGATCGCGATCATCCGACGGTCGGCGCCGCGCTGGCTGGCGATGCCGGTGCAGGCGGCGGCCGAGTTCGTACGACTGACCCCGATCGTCGTGCAACTGCTGTTCGTGTACGCGCTGGCGCCCCAGTTCACCGCCCTGACCATCGGTGTCACCGTCCTCGGCGTGCACTACTCCAGCTACATGGCCGAGGTGTACCGCGCCGGCATCGAGGAGGTCCCGCAGGGACAGTGGGAGGGCGCTCGCGCACTCTCGCTGCCGCCGCTGCGGATCTGGCGGGCGGTGATCCTGCCCCAGGTGATGCGCAACTCGCTGCCCGCGCTCGGCAACAATGCGGTCTCGATGTTCAAGGACACGCCGTACCTGTTCACGATCACCGTCGTCGAGCTGGTGACGGCCGCCCAGACGTACGGCGCCGCCCACTTCGCCTACCTGGAGGCCTTCACCCTGGCGGGAGCGTTCTTCCTCGTCGCCAGCTACCCGACCTCGGTTCTCATCCGCCTACTGGAGAAACGCCTTGTCTACTGAAAGTCCCGAGCCTGCTGAAAGCCACGAGCCTACTGGAAGTCCCGACCGCAGCACCGCCGAGATGATCCGCTTCGATCACGTGGTGAAGAGGTTCGGCGACCAGGTGGTCCTCGACGAGCTCGACTTCACCGTCGACCGGGGCGAGAAGGTGACACTGATCGGGCCGAGCGGCTCGGGCAAGACGACCATCCTGCGCCTGCTGATGACCTTGGAGACGGTGTCCGACGGCGTGATCTGGGTGGACGGTGAGCCGTTGAGTCACCGACGACGCGGCGATCGGCTGATCCGCGCGAACGAGAAGCACCTGCGGCAGGCCCGTAAGAGCATCGGGATGGTCTTCCAGCAGTTCAACCTGTTCCCGAACATGGACGTGCTGACCAATGTCACCGAGGCGCCGATCCACGTGCTCGGCCAGAGCCGCGACGAGGCCGTGCAGCGCGCACGGGAACTGCTCGACATGGTGGGTCTGGCCGACCGCGAGACCGCGCACCCGTCCCAGTTGTCCGGCGGTCAGCAGCAGCGTGTCGCGATCGCTCGCGCCCTCGCGATGAGTCCCCGAGTGATGCTGCTCGACGAGGTCACCTCGGCACTGGATCCGGAGCTCGTCGACGGCGTGCTCGCGGTGCTCCGCGAGATCGCGAGCAGCGCCGACATCACCATGCTGATCGTCACCCACGAGATGCGGTTCGCCCGCGAGGTCTCCGACCGCGTGATGATGTTCGACGCCGGCCGCGTCGCGGAGGAGGGCCCGCCGGAACAGATCTTCGGCGACCCGCGCAACGAACGGACCAAGGAGTTCCTCAAGGCCGTGCTGTGACGGCTCGGCCCGCTACCCGCTGTTGCGCAGTGCGGTCGCCAGCCCGTTCATCGTCAACTGGATGCCCCGGCTGATCAACGGCGAGGCGTCGCCGGAGCGGTAGCGGCGCAGCAGTTCCACCTGCAGCAGGTTGAGCGGCTCCAGGTATGGGAAGCGGTTGTGCACCGACCGCTTCAGCGCATCGTTGTCGGCCAGCAGGTCGGCGCTGCCGGTGACCGCCGCGTGCATCGCGATGGTCCGCTCGTGCTCGGCGACGATCATCGAGAACACCCGATCGCGCAGCTCGGCGTCGGGCACCAGCTGCGCGTAGCGGTGCGCCAGCCCCATGTCGGATTTGGCGAGGACCTGCGCCATGTTCGACATCACCGACCGGAAGAAGGGCCAGCGGCGGTGATAGTCCGACAGGGTCGCGAGCCGGTCGGCGTCGTCGCCGATCCACTGCTCGAAGGCGCTGCCGACGCCGTACCAGCCGGGCAGCATCACCCGGCACTGCGTCCACGACAGCACCCACGGGATCGCCCGCAGGTCGGCGATCGCGGTGGTCTGCTTGCGCGAGGTGGGCCGGCTGCCGATGTTGAGGGCGCCGATCTCCGACAGCGGGGTCGACGCGGTGAAGTACTCGACGAAACCTGGCGTCTGGTGGACCAGCTCGCTGTAGGCGCCCCGCGCCAGGTCGGCGATCTCGTCGAAGTCCGCGTAGGCCCGCTCCGAATCGGCGCCGAGCCCCTCGGTGTCGAGCAGCGACGACTCGATGGTCGCCGCGAGCAGCGATTCCAGGTTGCGGCGCGCGCTGACGGGGTTCGCGTACTTGGCGGCGATGATCTCCCCCTGCTCGGTGAGCCGCAGCGATCCCTGCACCGCACCCGGCGGCTGCGCCAGGATCGCGTCGTAGCTGGGGCCGCCGCCGCGGCCGACGGTGCCGCCGCGACCGTGGAACAGTCGCAGGCGGACGCCCGCGGCCCGGGCCGCCGCCACCAGATCGAGTTCGGCCCGGTACAGCGCCCAGTTGGCGGTGAGATAGCCGCCGTCCTTGTTGGAGTCGGAGTAGCCGAGCATCACCTCGTGCAATCGGCCCTGGGCACCGACCAGCTCCCGGTAGAAGGGCAGCGCCAGGGTCGCGGTCAGCGTGGACGCACCACCGCGGAGATCGTCGATCGTCTCGAACAGCGGCACCACGCGGACCGGGCAGCGGGGGCCGTCGCCGTCGATGACGTAGAGGCCGCACTCCTTGAGCAGGATCAGGGCTTCGAGCATGTCGGAGACCGACGTGCACATGCTGATCACGTAGTTCGGAATCGCCGCGGGACCGAAGCGTTCGACGGCCGCGGCCGCCGCGTGCATGACGCCGAGCTCCTTGGTCGCCAGTTCGCTGAGCTGCGCCTCCGGCGAGGTGAGCGGTCGACGGGAGGTGAGCTCGCCGACGAGCAGGTCGACGC
The DNA here is from genome assembly GCF_039946255.1 of Gordonia aichiensis. Classification (GTDB taxonomy): domain Bacteria; phylum Actinomycetota; class Actinomycetes; order Mycobacteriales; family Mycobacteriaceae; genus Gordonia; species Gordonia aichiensis_A. The sequence continues at coordinate 108,554 of NZ_JBCDWL010000001.1, forward strand.
GGGCGTTCTCGTCGAGGGCGAGGTAGTCGGGGCAGACCCCGGCCCAGGCCAGCAGTTCGCCGACCACCTGCTCGTGGGTCTCGGAGTTCTGCCGCAGGTCGAGTCCGGACAGATGGAAGCCGAAGGTGCGCACCGCTTCTCGCAGCGCGGCCAGCCGGTCGTCGGCGATCGCGGCGTCGTCGACGGCCCGCAGGCTCGCGTCGATCACGTCGAGGTCGGCGAGGAACTCGGCGGCGTCGGCGTACGGCACGGCGGCCGCGGCGAGGAGCCGGTCGGCCGGCTCCAGCACGTCCTCCCCCAGGGTCGCCGCCGCGCGGGCGGCGACCCGCGAGCGGACGGTGTCGAGCGCCGCCCGGAACGGCTCGTCGGTGCGCGCCTCGTCGAACCCGGTGTGATCGAGGTCCTGCGCGCCCGCCAGCGCCGTCAGTTCGGGCGGCACCGGGCCGATGAGCCGCGCCGACAGGCTGAGTTCGCGATGCAGTGCCGCCAACTCGGCGAGGTGATGTCCGACGACGGCGGTCGCCGCGCTCGCGGTCGCCTCGGCGACCACCTCGCCGGTGACGAACGGGTTGCCGTCGCGGTCGCCGCCGATCCACGATCCCATCGAGATCATCGACAGCTCGTCGAACTCGGCGTCCGGGTAGGCCGCCGTCAGCGCGCGTCGCACATCGTTGTTCAACGCGGGCACCACCTGGAAGAAGGAGGCGTCGTAGTAGCGCAGGCCGGTGTTGATCTCGTCGGAGATGGTGAGTTTGCGCAGCCGGATGAGCGCCGTCTGCCACAGCAGCTGGATCTGCCGCGCGATGTCGACGGTCAGGGCGGCGTCCTCCACCGGCGTCAGCTCGGTGCGGCTGCGCGTCCGCATCAGTTCGGTGATCCGATTCTGCGCGTCGAAGACGCTGCGGCGGCGGGTCTCGGTGGGGTGGGCGGTGATCACCGGGACCACCTGTGCGTCGCGCAGCATGTCGGCGACGGTCGCCGCCGGGAGCCGAGCGGCCGACAGCGCGCCGAAGGTCGCCGTCAGCGACGAGGCCTGCGGCGGGTCGCCGGCGCGCAGATGAATGCGGCGTCGTCGTTCCCGGTGCAGGTCTTCGGCGAGATTGGCCAGCAATGCGAAGTTGGTGAACGCGCGGATCACCGGCATCAGCTCGCCGGTCTGTCGGTCGACGTAGCGGGCGGCGAGGTCGTCGCGCCCGACGTCGCTGTAACGGATGCCGAAGGCGTCGCGCCGGGAGTTCTCGACGAGCTCGAAGACGTCCTGCCCGGCGTGATCGCGGACGGCGTCGCCGAGCAGTCCGCCGAGGAATCGGATGTCGTCGCGCAGCGGCTCGGTGAGCGCGCGGCCGGTGTCGTCGACGCTGATGCGGTCGACCATGGGGGTGGCGATGGCGCGTGCCAGCGCCTCTGACGTCAGCGGCGGGTTACCCATGCTCCCAACGTACCGATGCTCGTCGATCCACGGGACCCGAAGTCCGGGTCCGCCGACGCGCGGGGCTCAGCAGAAGTCGAGGCTCAGGAGAACCCGGGATCAGGAGAACTTGATGTCCAGGCCGACGCCGACGATGAGGATGACCCAGACGATGCCGACGAAGACGGTCAGTCGGTCGAGGTTCTTCTCGACGACCGACGAGCCGGAGAGGCTGGACTGGACGCCGCCGCCGAACAGCGAGGACAGGCCACCACCCTTGGCGCGATGCAGCAGAACCAGAACGATCAGCAGCACGCTGGTGATGATCAAGCCGATGTTGAGCGCGATAGTCACGAGTCGATGGTCCCGTTCGTCGTAGCAGAAGATGGCTGTGGCAGGTCGCGACCTTCTCGGACGCAACCTGCCACAGTCTACTCGATGGGTGTTCGGCCCTACAGCAGCGGCCCGCCGGCCGCGATGGCCGACAGCTGAGCGAACTCGTCCGCCTTCAACGAGGCACCGCCCACCAGGGCGCCGTCGACGTCGTTCTGCGAGACGATCTCGCCGACGTTCTTGGCGTTGACCGAGCCGCCGTACAGGACGCGCACGGCGTCGGCGGTGGCCTGATCGGACAGCTCCGCGACCGCGGCGCGCACCGCTGCGCAGACCTCCTGGGCGTCGGCGGCACTGGCGACGCGGCCGGTGCCGATGGCCCAGACCGGCTCGTAGGCGACGACGGTCTTCGCGATCTCCGCCGTCGACAGGCCCGCCAGGGACGCCTTGATCTGCTCGACGTTGTAGGCCACGTGCTCGCCGGCCTCACGGACCTCGAGGCCTTCGCCGATGCAGACGATCGGCGTCAGCTCGTGACGCAGTGCCGCCTTCGTCTTCGCCAGGACGGTCTCGTTGCTCTCCCCGTGCAGGGTGCGACGCTCCGAGTGCCCGACGACGACGTAGGTGCAGCCCAGCTTCGCCAGGAAGGCTCCGCTGATCTCGCCCGTGTATGCGCCCGAGTCGTGCTGCGACAGGTCCTGCGCACCGTAGGTGAGCAGCAGCTTGTCGCCGTCGACGATGGTCTGCACGCTGCGGATGTCGGTGAACGGCGGAATCACCGTCACGTCGACCTTGTCGAAGTACTTCTCCGGCAGGGCGAAGGCGATCTTCTGAACCAGCGCGATGGCCTCGTAGTGGTTCAGATTCATCTTCCAGTTGCCCGCGATGAGCGGCTTGCGGCTCATTCGACGACCTCCAGGACGGTCAGACCCGGGAGCTGCTTGCCCTCCAGGTACTCCAGCGAGGCGCCGCCGCCGGTCGAGATGTGCGAGAACGCCTCGTCCGGGATGCCCAGCGCGCGGACCGCGGCCGCCGAGTCGCCGCCGCCGACGACGCTGTACGCGCCGCCCCGGGTGGCTTCGACGATCGCCTCGGCCACGCCGCGGGTGCCCTCGGCGAACTTCTCGAACTCGAACACGCCCGACGGGCCGTTCCAGAAGATCGTCTTGGCACCGCGCAGGACGGTGGCGAACCGCTCCACCGTGCCCGGACCGATGTCCAGGCCCATGCCCGACTCGAAGCCGTCGGCGGTGGTGGCGATGGACGTCTCGGCGTCGGCCGCGAACTTGTCGGCGACGACGATGTCGTGCGGCAGGTGGATCACGTCGCCGTACTTGTCGAGCAGACCCTTGCAGGTGTCGATCATGTCTTCCTGCATCAGCGAATCGCCGACCGGGCTTCCCTGCGCCTTGATGAACGTGAACGCCATGCCGCCGCCGATCACCAGCGTGTCGACCTTGGGTGCGAGGGCTTCGATGACACCGAGCTTGTCGGAGACCTTCGAACCGCCCAGCACGACGGCGTACGGACGCTCGGCGTCGGAGCTGCTGAGCTTGCGCAGCACCTCCACCTCGGTCGCGACCAGGTCGCCCGCGTACGACGGGAGCAGCTTGGCGACGTCGTAGACCGACGCCTGCTTGCGGTGGACGACGCCGAAGCCGTCGGAGACGAAGGCGCCGTCGTCGCCGACCAGCTCGACGATCGCCGCGGCGAGCTGGGCCCGCTCGGCGTCGTCCTTGCTGGTCTCACGCGGATCGAAGCGGATGTTCTCCAGCAGGAGGACATCACCGTCGGTCAATCCCTCGGCGCGGGCCAGGGCGTCGGACCCGACGACGTCGCCGGCGAGCTGGACGTTGCGGCCCAGCTCCTCCGACAGCCGCGCGGCGACCGGCGCCAACGACAGCGCCGGATCCGGCTCGCCCTTGGGACGACCCAGATGGGCGGTGACGATGACCTTGGCACCGGCGTCCACCAGCTTCGCGATGGTCGGCGCCGAAGCGACGATCCGACCCGGGTCGGTGATCTCGCCGCCGTCGAGCGGGACGTTGAGATCGGACCGGACCAGCACACCGCGGCCCGAGACTCCTTCGGCCAGAAGGTCTTCCAGAGTGCGAACTGACATGGTTCCTACAGCGACTTCCCGACGAGGCCGATGAGGTCGACGAGGCGGTTCGAGTAGCCCCACTCGTTGTCGTACCAGGAGATGGTCTTGGCCTGGTTGCCGATGACCTTGGTCAGGCCGGCGTCGATCAGCGACGAGTGCGGATCGGTGACGATGTCGCTGGAGACGATCGGCGCGTCGTAGTACTTCATGATGCCCTTGAGCGGGCCCTCGGCGGCGGCCTGGAACGCGGCGTTGATGTCCGCGGCGCTGGCCGACTTCTTGAGCTCCGAGGTGAGGTCGGTGACCGAGCCGGTGGGGATCGGCACACGCAGGGCGTAACCGTCGAGCTTGCCGAGCAGCTCGGGCAGGACCAGGCCGATGGCCTTGGCCGCACCGGTGCCGGTCGGAACGATGTTGACGGCGGCGGCGCGGGCGCGACGCAGGTCCTTGTGCGGGCCGTCCTGCAGGTTCTGGTCCTGGGTGTAGGCGTGGATGGTGGTCATCAGACCCTTTTCGATGCCGAACTCGTCGTTCAGCACCTTGGCCATCGGGCCGAGGCAGTTGGTGGTGCACGAGGCGTTCGAGATGATGTTCTGGCTGCCGTCGTACTTGTCGTCGTTGACGCCCATCACGATGGTGATGTCCTCATCCGACGCCGGAGCGGAGATGATGACCTTCTTGGCGCCGGCGTCCAGGTGGCCCTGGGCCTTGGCGCGAGCGGTGAAGATGCCGGTGGACTCGACGACGACGTCGACGCCCAGGTCGCCCCACGGGAGCGCCGCCGGGCCTTCCTTGACCTCGAGCGCCTTGATCTTGATGTCGCCGACGACGATGGTGTCGTCGCCCTCCAGGCGAACGTCCTGGGGCAGACGGCCCAGGATGCTGTCGAACTTCAGCAGGTGAGCCAGCGTGGCGTTGTCCGTCAGGTCGTTGACGGCGACGATCTCGATGTCGGTGGTTCCGAGCGCCTTCTGCGCCTCGACGGCGCGGAAGAAGTTGCGGCCGATGCGGCCGAAGCCGTTGACGCCTACCCGAACAGTCACAAGTTGCTCCTTAAGCGGTGAGTGATGAGCCGGCGGTTCGCTACCGGCCCGCTCCCACCAGCCTAATGGCCCGGGTCCGCGAGGTCACCGGAAGGTCGCATGTGACCTGTGTCAGACGTCGTCGAGCAGGTCCGTCGTGACCGCCGACTCGGTGTCGGGCATCCCGTCGGCGCGGGCCCGCTTGTCGGCCATCGACAGGAGCCGCCGGATCCGCCCGGCCACCGCGTCCTTGGTCATCGGCGGATCGGCCAGCTGGCCGAGCTCCTCCAGCGAGGCCTGCCGATGCTCCACGCGCAGGCGCCCGGCGGCGATCAGGTGGTCGGGCACGTCGTCGCCGAGGATCTCCAGGGCGCGTTCGACGCGGGCGGCGGCGGCGACCGCGGCGCGCGCGGACCGCCGCAGGTTGGCGTCGTCGAAGTTCGCGAGCCGGTTGGCGGTCGCCCGCACCTCGCGGCGCATCCGGCGCTCCTCCCACACCAGGCGGGTGTCGTGCGCACCCATCCGGGTCAGCAGCGCGCCGATCGCCTCCCCGTCGCGGATGACGACGCGGTCGCTGCCGCGCACGTCGCGCGCCTTCGCGGCGATCCCGAGCCGCCGGGCGGCACCGACGAGGGCGAGGGCCGCCTCCGGCCCCGGGCAGCTGACCTCCAGGGACGACGAGCGGCCCGGTTCGGTCAGCGAACCGTGCGCCAGGAAGGCCCCGCGCCAGGCGGCCTCGGCGTCGCCGATGCTGCCGCCGACCACCTGGGTGGGCAGCCCGCGCACCGGGCGCCCCCGCAGGTCGAGCAGTCCGGTCTGGCGCGCCAGGGCCGCACCGTCCTTGGTGACGCGCACGATGTACCGCGCGCTCTTGCGCACCTGGCCCGATCCCGAGCCGGGACCCGAGCGCAGCACGTGCACCTCGGCCTGGTAGCCGAAGAGCCCGTGGATCTCGTACTTGAGCCGTCGGGCGACGTTGCCGAGATCGACTTCGGCTTCCACAACGACGCGGCCCGAGACGATCTGCAGGCCGCCGGCGAATCGAAGCAGCGCCGACACCTCCGCTTTGCGGCAGCTGATCTGTGTCACCGCCAACCGACTCAACTCGTCCTTGACCGCCCCTGTCATAGCCACGGTGAGAAGCCTCCTGTCCCCTGGATTTCCCCCAGAAATTTGCTGGTGTCAGCTTACCGGCGGTCACGGCCGCCGAGGAGTCCGACCACGGTCGACGCCGTCCGCAGCGGGTCGTGAACGGCCGTTCCCGGCACGGCGAGGTCGGCCACGCGCAGCTGCGCGCCGAACCGGCCGGCGGCGCGTTCCAGATGCTCGCGTTCGAGGCCGGCCGGCACCGAGGCGGCGTCGACGACGACGTCGTCGACGCGCAGGGTCGGCGCGTGCGCGTGCAGCACGTGCAGGTGCCGCTCCACCGAGAAACCGGTGGTCTCCCCCGGTTCTGCGGCCAGATTCACGAACAGCATCTTGCGCGCCGCGGTCTCGCGGAGCGCGTCGAGCTGCCCGGGGACCAGCACGTGCGGAATCACGCTGGAGAACCAGGAGCCGGGTCCGAGGGTGACGACGTCGGCGGCCAGGATCGCCTCGGTGGCGGCCGGGCACGGGTCGGGGTCCTCCGGGATGAGGCGGACCCGGCGCGGCTTGCCCGGCGTGGTCGCGACGGCGACCTGTCCGCGGATCACCCGGCTCACCCGCGGGTCCGATTCCAGCCCGGTCACGTCCGCCTCGATGACCAGCGGCACCTCGGTCATCGGCAGGACTCGGCCGTCGACGTCGAACAGGTCGATCATGTCGTCGAGGGCCTCGACGACGTCGTCGGTGACCTCGTTGAGGCCGCTGAGCAGCAGATTCCCGATCGGGTGGCCGGCGAGCGCGCCGTAGCCGCCGAGCCGGTGCTGGAGGAATCGCGCCCACCGCTCATGCCGGTCGGCCGAGCGCGGGTCGACCCTCCGCCGGTCCTCGAGCGCCGCGGGCGCCGCCATCAGCGCCGCGATCGCCATCCGCAGGTCGCCGGGCGGGATCAGGCCGAGCTCGGCGCGCAGCCGACCGGAGGAGCCGCCGTCGTCGGCGACGGTCACCACGGCGGTCACCTCCGGGGTCAGGTACCGCAGCGCGGTCAGCGTGTTGAACAGCCCGTGTCCGCCGCCGAGCGCGACCGCCGACAGCCCGTCGATGCGCATCATTCGCGGCCCAGATCGCGGTGGGTCACTTCGACGTCGTACAGGCGGTGCCCGTCGTCGTCGACGATCTCACCGAGCCGGCGCGCGAGCTCTTCGGACATCGCCACGCTCCGGTGCTTTCCGCCGGTGCAGCCGACCCCGAGTGTCATGTATCCCTTGCCTTCTCGCAGGTAGCCGCGTCCGACGATGCCGACCAGCTCCACGTATCGGTCGAGGAACTCCGCGGCGTCGTCCTGTCCCAGGACGTAGTCGCGGACCTGCGGGGCACGACCGTTGTGCTCACGCAGTTCGGGAATCCAGTACGGGTTGGGCAGGAAGCGGACGTCGGCGACCAGGTCGCAGTCGATCGGCAGCCCGTACTTGAAGCCGAAGGACTGCACCGCGATCGACAGTCGACGGCCGGCCACGTGCGGGAAGACGTTCTCGACGATCGACCGCAGACGCGTCGCGCTGAGGTTGGAGGTGTCGATGACGGTGTCGGCCGCCTCGGCGACCGGTGCGGTGATCGCTCGCTCGGCGGCGATCCCCTCGCTCAACGTGCCGGTGCCCTGCAGCGGATGCCTGCGACGCACCTGCTCGAAGCGTCGGACCAGCACGTCGTCGGAGGCGTCGACGAACATCATCGAGGTGCTGGCGCCGCCGTCCTCCAGGTCGCGGCGCAGAGTCGCCATCGCGGAGGCGAACGAGGGGTGACCGCCGCGGACCACCATCGCAATGCGCTGGGCGCCGACCTCGCTGGTGCGCACCATCTCGACCAGCTGTGCGATCAGCGAGATCGGCACGTTGTCGCTGACGTACCAGCCGTCGTCTTCGAGCACATTGGCCACCGAGGTGCGTCCGGCACCGGACATGCCGGTGACGAACAGCACCGTAGTGCGGTTGTCCGGTTCAGTCAACTTACCTGTTCCTTCGTCTCGGAGAGCTGCGTGTCGGGACCTGCCGTGTCGGCCCGCAGGGCGTCGTAGACGGCCTGTGCGGTCGCCGGACCTATCCCCTTCACCTCGGCGATCTCGTCGACGGCCGCGCGTTTGAGGTTGGCGACCGACCCGAAGTGCGTCACGAGTGCGGTGCGGCGGGAGGCGCCGAGCCCGGCGATGCCGTCGAGCGCCGACGCGGTCATCCGCTTGCTCCGTTTGCTGCGGTGGAAGGTGATCGCGAACCGGTGGGCCTCGTCGCGCACCCGCTGCAGCAGGAACAGCGCTTCGCTGTTGCGTGGCAGGATCACCGGCTCATCATCACCCGGAATCCACACCTCTTCCAGTCGTTTCGCCAGACCCACCACCGCGACGTCGGCGACGCCCAGTTCGTCGAGCACGCTCGCCGCCGCGTGCGCCTGCGGGGCGCCGCCGTCGACGACGAACAGGTTGGGCGGGTAGGCGAACCGTTTGGCCTTCCGCGAGGCGCGCTCGTCGTCCGCCTCGACTTCGCCGGAGTTCTCCGGCGGTGGCACCACGGCGCCCTCGTGGTAGCGCGCGAAGCGGCGGCGGGTCACCTCGGCGATGGACGCGACGTCGTCGGAGTGGCCGTCGCCGGCGGCCTCCTTGATGGCGTAGTGCCGATAATCGGACTTGCGGGCCAGGCCGTCTTCGAAGACGACCATCGAGGCGACGACGTCGGTGCCCTGCACGTGCGAGATGTCGATGCACTCGATGCGCAGGGGTGCCACGTCCAGGCCGAGGGCCTCCTGCAGTTCGGTGAGGGCCGCCGAGCGGGTGGTGAGGTCGCCCGCGCGGGCCAGCTTGTGCCGGGCCAGGGCCTCGGTGGCGTTGAGTTCGACGGTCGTCATCAGCGTCCGCTTGTCCCCGCGTTGCGGCACCCGCAGGCTCACGTGCGCGCCGCGCCGCTGGGTGAGCCACTGTTCGACCTGCGGCGCGTCGTCGGGCAGGGCGGGCACCAGCACCTCGCGCGGGATCCCCGAGCTCATCTCCGATTCGGCGCCGTAGAACTGGGTCAGGAAGGTGCCGACCTGGTCGGCCAGGCTCGCGTTCTCCTGGATCTCGACCACCCAGCCGCGTTCGCCGCGGACGCGTCCGTCGCGCACATGGAAGATCTTGACCGACGCTTCGAGTTCGTCGCCGACCATGGCGATCACGTCGGCGTCGGTGCCGCTGCCGAGGACCACCGCCTGCTTCTCCATGGCGCGGCGCAGTGCGGAGACGTCGTCGCGCAGGCGCGCGGCCCGTTCGAAGTCGAGTTCTTCGGCGGCCTGCGTCATCTCCCGTTCGAGTCGGCGGATGAGTCCGTCGGTCTTGCCGGAGAGGAAGTCGCAGAAGTCGCCGACGATCTGCCGGTGCTCGGCCGCCGACACGCGCCCGACACACGGCGCCGAGCACTTGTCGATGTAGCCGAGCAGGCACGGGCGGCCCATCTGCTCGCTGCGCCGGAAGACGCCCTTCGAGCACGTGCGGACCCCGAAGACGCGGGTCAGGAGGTCGACCGTCTCGCGGATGGCCCAGGCGTGCGAGTAGGGCCCGAAGTACCGCACGCCCGGTCGGCGTGGACCGCGGTAGACGAACACGCGCGGGTACTCCTCGTTGAGCGTCACCGCGAGCATCGGGTAGGTCTTGTCGTCGCGGTAGCGGACGTTGAACCGCGGGTCGAACTCCTTGATCCAGTTGTATTCGAGCTGCAGCGCCTCCACCTCGGTGCCGACGACCGTCCACTCCACCGAGGCGGCGGTGGTCACCATCTGCCGGGTCCGCGGATGCAGGGTGGTCAGGTCGGCGAAGTACGACGTGAGGCGCTGCCGCAGACTCTTGGCCTTGCCGACATAGATGACCCGCCCATGCTGATCCCGGAACTTGTAGACGCCGGGATCGGTGGGAATGGTGCCCGAGGCGGGGCGGTAAGTCGACGGATCAGCCACGGACACCAGGTTAGTCGCAGGACCATTACCCGGGCCGCGCTGAGCACCCCCGAGACCTCACCGCGGGCCACCCCGCAGGTTGATCGCATCCCGGAGCCTCACCGCGGGCCGCCCCGCAGGTTGATCGCATCCCTGAGCCTCACCGCGGGCCGCCCCACAGGCTGATCGAGCCCGGCGGAGCGAAGCGGAGCCGGTGTCGAGATCCATGCGCGGACGACTCGACGACATCGCCGACGAACTACGCTCGGCCATGCCCTAAGGGTCAGGTCAGCCAGTCCGTCACCGAACAGGTCCAGCGCGGCCTTCGCGAGCAGCGCCTGCACTCCATGGACGACGCAGTCAACGACATCGTCAGCAACGACAAGGCCCTCTTGGATCGGCTGGGGAACGTGCAGTGATCTGGACGCCGCGAATCGCCGACGTCTTCCTCGTCTACCGCACGATTTACGGCGCTGATCCCGAGATTCGCGACGCAGGGCTGCTACAGAGCAGCATCACTCGGCCGATGATCACCTTGTTCGGGGAGGAGCAGTACGCCTCGATCGACCTCAAGGCCGCCGCCCTCCTGGACTCACTGTGCCGCAATCACGCCCTCGTCGACGGCGACAAGAGATGTGCCTGGATCGCGATCCGCCTCCTCTACTTCCGCAACGACCGCCGGACGTGGACCCTCGGCGACGACGCGGCGTACGACCTGATCATCGAGGCCAGTTCCGCTCACCTCGACGTGGATCGGCTCGCCCAGCGCCTCCGAGACGGATTCACCGCACCGGCTCCGTAGCCGCGTGGGAACGCTTCCGGGAGAGAACGAGGCCTGACCCCGCAGCAACGCTCCCCGTCACTCGCTGTCGTCGAGGCTCTTGGCTGCCCGGGCCTGCACGGTCCGGTCGGCGAGGGCCTCACCGGCGCCCTCGTACAGGTGGATGACCACGTCGAGGCCCAGCTCCTCGAGCTCCTTGACGTCTTCGCGGTACAGGGCCACCGAGGCGACGGTGGCGCCGCCGTCGCCGATCCGGCGCAGTTCGCGCAACGCCTCCACGTTGGCGTACTGCGCGGGCATGGCCAGCACGATCATCTTGGTCTGGCCGGCACCCACCGCGCGGGTCCAGAAGTCGTAGTCGGTGGCGTCGCCCTCGATGACGTTGACGCCCTGCTTGAGCAGCTGCCGCACCCGGTTGGGGTCGTGCTCCACGCCGAGCACGCGCAGGCCGTACTCGCCGACCAGCTGCGCGTAGGCGGCCGAACCGACGCGGCCCATGCCGAGGACGATCGCCTGCGCGTCGCCGACGTCGATCGGCCGGTCCTCGGGGTGGATCTTGTCCGGTGGTCGTGCCGGCAGCCGTTTGGCGAACTTCGACACCCCCGACACGCCGGTCGGATTGATCAGTGCGGCGATGACGAAGCTGCCCGCGACCGCGATCACCAGCGACAGCAGCCAGTCCTCCGACAACCAGCCGTCCAGGGCGCCCATCTCGGCGATGATCAGCGCGAACTCGGAGTAGTTCGCCAGCAGCAGTCCGGCAAGCAGCGCGGTGCGGTTGCGCATCCCGAGCATCCACAGCAGCAGCCAGTAGAAGACGCCCTGGACGGGCAGCAGCGCGAGCAGGGCCAGTCCGACGACGACGTTCTGCCACGACGGGAGGCCGTGGAAGCCGATCGTGACAAAGAAGCCGACCAGGAGCAGTTCCTTGACCGTGAACAGCGTCCGCGACAGCTCGTCCGACCCCGGTCGCGGCGCGAGGATCAAACCCATGATCAGCGCGCCCAGACTGCCCGACAGGCCGAGCCAGGTGAACAGCAGATAACCGGGGATCAGCGCCATCACGATGCCGAACAGCGCGGTCATCTCGCCGTGGCCGATCCGATACCAGTACTTGGTGGCCCACGCCAGGGCGGGCACCGCGACAACCAGCCCGATCGACCACAGGCTGGGCGGCTCGCCGCGAGAGATCGAGATCAGGACCACCGCGGCGATGTCCTGCATCACCAGCACGCCGATGGAGATGCGGCCGTACAGGGCTTGATCGTCGCCGCGGTCCTGCAGGATCTTGACCACCACGATGGTGCTGGAGAACGAGAGGACGAAGCTCATCGCGACCAGCACCCGGAAGGGTTCGGGCCCGAACGCGCCGAGCGCGCTGATCCCGGCCAGGAAGCCGACGCCGACGATCGTCATGACCAGCATGTGGGCGCCCGCGTTGAGCCAGACCTCCTTCTTCGCCAGGCTCTTGAGATCGAGCCGGAGCCCGATCGCGAACAGCATGAGCGTGACGCCCAGCTCGGCCATCACGTCCAGGCCGGCCAGATGCTCCACGCCGATCGCATTGAGGACGAATCCGGCGGCCAGGAACCCGATCAGCGGCGGCATTCTGATCAGCCGCGCCACCAGGCCGCCGGCGAAGACAACGCCCAGGTAGGTTGCGACGAGCTCCATGACCCCGATCATGCCCTGGGCCGCGGACCGCGAGGGCGGCGGGTCAGGATTCGGTCGGGGCGTACTTGTGGTGGAACTCGCGGAACCGTTCCATCGCGGTCACCGCGAGGTCGCCGTCGCGCGCCTGGATCGCCATCACCGGGATGTGCTCGTCGCTCGGGAACAGCAGGCGTGCGCAGAACCAGTTCTCCGGGTACTCCATGCCGGTGATCTCGTCCCAGGTGAAGACACGCTCGGACACCAGGTTCAGCACGCCGACCCCGTCGGGGCCGAGCCGCAGCCGCGCCCGCGTCAGGAACAGGATCACCCCGCAGATCACCACGCCGACCCCGATCAGCGACAACTTGTCGAACCAGTCGACGTTGACCCCGGTGTAGGAGATGTTGAGCAGCAGGCCGAAAGTCACGTGGATCACCAGGACGATGCCGATGGCCACCCAGGCCGCCTTCTTCATCCACCGCGGACGGTAGACGTACTCCCACTCGCCGCCGGCGGCGTCGCGGCGGTCGGTGTTCCCGCCGCCCGCGTCGCCGCGTCGCGTCTCGGTCATGCCAGACCCTTGAGGACGAGGGCGGACGCGAGCGCGGCCGTCATGGCCTGCGCGCCCTTGTCCTCGGCCGAGTCGGGCAGGCCGGCCCGATTCAGGGCCTGCGCCTCGTTGAGCGTGGTGAGCACACCGTTGCCGACCGGAGTCGACTCGTCGAGGCTGACGCGGGTCAGACCCGCGGTCACCGCATCGCAGACGTACTCGAAGTGCGGGGTCTCCCCCTTGATGACGACGCCGAGCGCGACGACGGCGTCGTGGGTGCGGGCCAGTGCCTGCGTGATCACCGGCAGTTCGATGGCGCCCGCCACCTGAATGACGGTCGGTGCGACGACGCCGTTGGCCGCCGCCGCCCTCTTGGCGCCCTCGAGCAGCGCCGTGCAGATGGTCTCGTGCCACTGCGAGGCGACGATCGCGACCTTCAGCCCGCTCGCATCGGCCAGATCGAGCGTGGGTTCACCGCTGCCGCTCATGCACCTTCTCCAGTTCCGTCGGCCGCACTCGGCACGATGTCGTCGAGACCGTCCAGGACGTGGCCCATCCGGTCGCGTTTGGTCCGCAGGTAACGCAGGTTCTCGGCGTTGGCGCGCACCGGCATCGGCACGCGCTCGACGATCTCCAGACCGTACCCGTCGAGGCCGACGCGCTTGGCCGGGTTGTTGGTCAGCAGGCGCATCGACCGCACGCCCAGGTCTACCAGAATCTGCGCGCCGAGGCCGTAGTCGCGGGCATCGGCGGGCAGCCCCAGCTCCAGGTTCGCGTCGACGGTGTCGGCGCCGGCGTCCTGCAGCTGGTAGGCCTGCAGCTTGTGCATCAGGCCGATGCCGCGACCCTCGTGACCCCGCATGTACAGGACCACGCCGCGACCCTCCCGGCCGACCATCTCCATGGCGGCCTGCAACTGCGGGCCGCAGTCGCAGCGCAGCGACCCGAAGACGTCGCCGGTCAGGCACTCCGAGTGCACCCGCACCAGGACGCCCTCGCCGTCGCCGTCGGGTCCGTCGATGTCGCCCATCACCAGCGCGACGTGCTCGGCGTCGTCGTAGGGGCTCTGGTAGCCGACCGCGCGGAAGGTGCCGTACTCGGTCGGGATGCGGGCGTCGGCGACCTTGACCACGTGCTTCTCGTGGTGACGACGCCAGGAGATGAGCGCCGCGATCGAGATCATCGCCAGTCCGTGCTCGTCGGCGAAGGCGCGCAGCTCCTCGGTCCGGGCCATGTGCCCGGGGTCCTTCTGGCTGACGATCTCGCAGATCACGCCCGCGGGCGCCAGACCGGCCGCCTTGGCCAGGTCGACGGCCGCCTCGGTGTGCCCGGGCCGACGCAGGACGCCGCCCTCCTTGGCGCGCAGGGGCACCACGTGACCGGGACGGGTCAGGTCGTGCGCCTCGGAGTTCGGGTCGGCCAGCGTCCGCATGGTGGTCGCGCGGTCGGCGGCGCTGATGCCGGTCCCGATGCCTTCGCGGGCGTCGACGGTCACCGTGTACGCGGTGCCGTGCTTGTCCTGGTTCACCGAGTACATCGGCGGCAGGCCGAGGCGGTCGCAGTCGTCGCCCGCCAACGGCACGCACAGGTAGCCGGAGGTGTAGCGGACCATGAACGCCACCAGTTCGGGCGTCGCCTTCTCGGCGGCGAAGATCAGGTCGCCCTCGTTCTCGCGGTCCTCGTCGTCGACGACGACGACCGCCTTGCCGGCCGCGATGTCGGCGATCGCCCGCTCGACGGTGTCGAAGTCGACGGTCGCGTGCTCGCCGGTCGTCTGCTCGCCGGTCTCACTCATCTGTGCCTCGCTCATTCGGACTCACTGCCTTCCACACCACTGGTCGCGGGTCGGCCGATGCCGGTGAGGCGCTCGACATACTTCGCGATGACATCGACTTCAAGATTGACTCGCACGCCGGGAGCGGCGTCGGAGAGGTTGGTCTCGGCCAGGGTCGTAGGGATCAGCGACACCTCGAGCCAGGCGCCGGACCCGGCGTCGTCGCCGACCGCCGAGACGGTCAGGGAGATCCCGTCGACGGTGATCGATCCCTTCTCGACCACGTAGCGGGCCAGGTCCGCCGGAATCGCGATCCGCACGACGGTCCAGTTCTCGCTCGGCGACACGGTCGCGATCACGCCGACGCCGTCGACGTGCCCCTGGACGATGTGTCCGCCGAAACGGCCCCCGGCCGGCATGGCGCGTTCGAGGTTGACCACGGCGCCGGCGCCGAGCCGGTCGAGCGAACTGCGCCGTAGGGTCTCTGCCATCACGTCGACGGTGAACTCGTCGTCGGACAGTTCGGTGACGGTCAGACAGACACCGTTGACGGCGATCGAGTCGCCGAAGTGAGCGTCGCTGGTCACCAGCGGACCCTTGATGCGAAAACGCGCGGCCTCCGTGAGGTCGTCGCGCGCGGTGATCTGGCCCCGCTCCTCCACGATTCCCGTGAACACCCGTCTCTCCTTTGCATGGTGCGCTCGGGACGGGCAGGTCACGACGGGCCGCCGCGCTGCTGTTCTCTCGTATCCGGACTGTGACCGTCGGCCCCGGGGTCTCACCGGAGTCTGCTGACCCCGCACCGAAGTGCGGGCGCTCGCGGGCTCGTCCCCCGATCGGGGGCATCTCCGCCGGTGGGGAATTTCACCCCGCCCCGAGAACTCAACATCGAAATTATCATGTGGAGCCGCCACCGTGCGTGCCCGGCTTCCCGATCAGCGGGATCAGGCCAGTTCAGAGGTGACACGGACGCCGCGCGCCGATGTGTAAATCGTTCTGCCCCATACTGTTCCGGTTCGGGTCTCGATCCCCGCCGGGGCGGGTTACAGTGTGATCCACCGAAAGCCGCATTCTCCCCCGAAAGGCCTCCAGATGAGCGCACCGGAACAGACCGGCTCGCCGGCGATCACCTTCCTTCGCCGCTATTGGCTCCCGATCCTGCTCGCCGTCCTCGCGATCGTGTTCATCGCGCAGAACCGAGACGGCACTAGCACCACCCTGTTCTGGTTCTCGTTCAACGCGCCCCTGTGGCTCACCCTCACCGTCGTCACGGTGATCGCCTTCGTCTGCGGCGTCATGGTCGGCCGTCGACCGAGCAAGAAGGCCTGACCGTCCCGATGCCGTCACAAGCAGCACGCTGAGCGGGCTCCGCCGGCAATCTTCCGGAAGCGGCCCGTCAGCGTGCTGCTTGCAGCACCACGAGCAGATCTTCGCCGAGTTCGGTGACCGCCGTGCGGACGAAACGGTGGGCCTGCGCCAGGGTGCCGACCGTGACGTCGTCGACGGCGCTGCGGCCGGCCCCCAGCACGGTCGGTGCGAGGTACGCCTGGATCTCGTCGACCACGCCCGCGGCGAGGAAGGCGCCGATGATCGCCGGACCGCCCTCCACCAGCACATGCAGCGACTCGGGCAGGGCCGCCAGGACGTCGCGGGGATCGCGGCCGACGACGTGGACCAGCGGTGAGACGCCGTCGCGCAGCCGCGCCGCGGTCGGGACGTCCCGGCGGCCGAGGACCACGCGCGTCGGTTGACGTGCGGCGAGCGAACCGTCCGGCCGGCGGGCCGTCAACGACGGATCATCGGCGAGGACGGTGCCGGTGCCGACGACGATCGCATCGAGCTGCGCGCGGACGCGGTGCGCGTGCTCGCGCGCCGCGGCGCCGGTGATCCACTGACTGGTGCCGTCGAGTGCGGCGATCCGACCGTCGAGGGTGGCCGCGATCTTGACGGTGACGAACGGTCGGCCCAGATCCTGGCGCAGCAGCCAGTACCGGAGCGGGCCTCCGCGCGCCTGCGCCTCGTGCCGACCGGCGTGGACCTCGACACCGGCCTCCCGCAGACGCGCGGCTCCCCCGGCCGCGGCCGGGTTCGGGTCGGCGACCGCGAAGTGGACGGCCGCGACTCCGGCGTCGATCAGCGCCTGCGCGCACGGACCGGTCCGGCCGGTGTGATTGCAGGGTTCCAGCGTCACCACCGCGGTACCGCCGCGGGCCCGCGATCCCGCGGCCCGCAGCGCCATCACCTCGGCGTGCGGACCACCCGGCGGCTGCGTGTGCCCCACCCCGGCGACGGCGCCGTCGCAGTCCAGGATCACCGCACCGACCGCGGGGTTGGGCGAACTGAACCCCAGGGCGGCGGCCGATTCGGCGATCGCCAGCCCCATCGCCTCGTCGATCGGAACCATCGGCGTCAGTGGCTCGCGGCAGCGGTCGCCAGACGGCGCAGTTCGGCGACGCGGGCGGCCGGATCGTCGCCGCCGTAGACGGCCGATCCGGCGACGAAGCAGTCGACGCCGGCCTCGGCGGCCTGCTCGATCGTCGAGGTGCTGATCCCGCCGTCGATCTCGATCAGCAGGCGCAGGTCGTCGCTGTCGACGATCTTGCGGATGGTGCGGACCTTGTCGAGGACCTCGGGCATGAACTTCTGACCGCCGAAGCCGGGCTCCACGCTCATCACGAGCAGCGTGTCGAACTCGCGCAGGATCTCCAGGTACGGCTCGAGCGGGGTGCCGGGCTTGATGGCGAGACCGGCCTTTCCGCCCGCCGCGCGGATGTCGCGGCCGACGGACACCGGATCGTCGGTGGCCTCGGCGTGGAAGGTGACGTTGTAGGCGCCGGCCTCGGCGTAGGGCGGTGCCCAACGGCCCGGGTCCTCGATCATCAGGTGGCAGTCGAGCGGGATGTCGGTGGCCTTGAGCAGGCTCTCGACCACCGGCATGCCGAGGGTCAGGTTGGGCACGAAGTGGTTGTCCATCACGTCCACGTGCACCCAGTCGACGCCGGGGTCGACGGCGGACGGGCCGACCGCCGCGATCTCGGAGGCGAGGTTCGCGAAGTCTGCGGACAGGATGGACGGGGCGATCATCGGAGCCGGGCGGCCGGGGTTGCACATGCAGGTGAGTCTAGTGGGACGCCCCCGGCCGCCTCCCGACGGTTCAGCTCTCGCGTGAGAGCTGCTTGGCGTCGACCAGGCCCTCGGTGCGCCGCCATTCCTGGTAGCCGGGGTCGTCGGCCATGAAGGCCTCCACTTCGGCGGTGGTGGCGGTCAGGCCGGGATCGTGGCGCAGGTAGGCGCGCGTCTCCCTGGCGACCAGTCCGGACAGGATCAGCAGGCCGATCAGGTTCGGCAGCGCCATCAGGCCGTTCATGACGTCGGAGAAGTTCCAGACGACCTTCAGCTCGGTGACGCAGCCGACGTAGACGATCAGGGAGAAGAAGATGCGGAAGGGCAGCACCGCGGCCCGGCCGAAGACCTTCTCGATGTTGCGTTCGCCGTAGTACGACCACCCCAGCAGGGTGGAGAAGGCGAACAGGGAGATGCCGATGGTGACGACCCAGTGGCCCCACGTGCCGGGCAGTCCGCGGGTGAACGCCTCGCTCGTCATCAGTGCCGCGGACATCTGCTCGGGCGTCCCGTCGGCGCCGAGGGTGGTGAACTTGTAGGCACCGGTGACGATGATGACCAGGCCGGTCATCGACACGACGATGATCGTGTCGATGAAGGTCTGCGTCATCGACACCAGACCCTGGCGCACCGGGTGCGAGGTCTGGGCGGCCGAGGCCGCGATGGCCGCCGAACCCATGCCGGACTCGTTGGAGAAGATGCCGCGCGCGACACCCATCTGCACGGCGACGATGATCACCGAACCGGCGAAGCCGCCAGCCGCGGCGGTGCCGGTGAAGGCGTCGGAGAAGATCGTCGCGAAGGCCGAGGGGAGGTCGGCGACGTTGGCGACCAGGATGAACAGTGCGGCGGCCACATAGAACACGATCATCACCGGCACCAGGCCCGCGGTGACGCGGCCGATCGACTTGATGCCGCCGACGAGCACGGCGAGTGCGATCACCGTCAGGAACAGACCCGTCGCCCAGGTCGGGATGGAGGTGCTCTCCTTGACGTTCATGGCGACCGAGTTGCCCTGCGTCATGTTGCCGATGCCGAAGCAGGCGAAGATCGTGAAGACGGTGAACATCCACGCCAGGACCTTGCCGAGCGGTCCGCGGATGCCTCGCTCCAGGTACTGCTGCGGGCCGCCGTTGCGCTCACCGGCCGCATCGGTGGTGCGGAAGCGGACGCCGAGGTAGGCCTCGGAGTACTTGGACGCCATGCCGACCAGGCCGGTCACCCACATCCAGAACAGCGAACCCGGGCCGCCGATGCCGATCGCGGTGGCGACGCCGACGATGTTGCCGGTGCCGACCGTGGCGGCCAGCGCCGTGGTCAGCGCCTGGAACTGGGAGATGTCCCCCTCGGCGTCGGCGTCCTTGCGCTTGAGCAGCCCCAGCCGCAGCGCCGCGGCCAACCGCACGAACTGAATGCCGCCCAACCGGATCGTCAGGTACAGGCCGGTGCCGAGGAGCAGCGGGATCAGGAGCCACGGCCCCCAGATGATGCTGCCCAGCGAGGCCAGGAACTCCTCGATCCGTGAGACGGCCGAGGCGGATTCGGCGATGACCATGCGGCGTGCACCTTTCGTCGGGCGTGTTGCGTAGCACAGCTTAGCGAGGGATGCCCATCACTCCTTGCGCAGGGCCGCCAAGAACATCGCGTCGGTGTCCTGCCGGTGCGGCCAGAGCTGAACGTGCGGACCGGGACCCAGCGACTCGGTGTCGAAGACCTCCCCGGCCACCAGCGGCCGGGCGTCGACCTGCGTGATGCCGTCCACCTCGGCGAGGACGGCGTCGACCACCTCGACGGTCTCGGCGAGGTGGGGCGAACACGTGGAGTAGACGACGGTTCCGCCGGGCCGGACCAGGCGCAGCGCCTCGGTGAGCAACTGCTTCTGCAGTGCGACCAGCGGCGGCACGTCCTCGGGCCGGCGCCGCCAGCGCGCCTCGGGGCGACGTCGCAGCGACCCCAGACCCGAGCAGGGCGCGTCGACGAGGATGCGGTCGAAGCCCGGCGCCAGGCCGGCGTCGCGACCGTCGGCGACGTGCACGGTGACCGGGAGGCCGCCGACGACCTTCTCGATCAGTTCGGCACGGTGCTCGGAGATCTCGACCGCGTCCAGATGCGCGCCCGCGACGTCGGCGAGCGAGCCGAGCAGCGCCGCCTTCCCGCCGGGACCCGCGCACAGGTCGAGCCAGCGGCCGCCGTCGTCGCCGACGTCGGCACGGCTCAGGGCGACCGCGACGAGCTGGCTGCCCTCGTCCTGCACGCCGGCGAAGCCTTCGCGGACGGCGTCGAGCGTTCCCGGGTCGCCTTCGGGCAGATACACGCAGTAGGGCGAGTATCGGCCTTCGTCGCCGCCGCTGATCAGGGCGAGCTCCTCGGCGGTGATCTGCCCCGGCCGGGCCACCAGGTGCACGATCGGCCGTTCGTCGTCGGCGGCCAGTGCCGCCTGCAGCTCGCCGGTCGAGCGGCCCAGCGCCTCGAAGAAGACCTCGCCGATCCACCGCGGATGCGCGTAGGTGAAGGCCAGGTTGCCGACGCGGTCGTCCATCATCGACGGCGCCAGCTCGTCGATCCACAGCTGTTCGTCGCGCTGGCTGATCTTGCGCAGCACCGCGTTGACGAATCCCGAAGGGCCCAGCCCGTTCTCGCTGCGAGCGATGTCGACCGACGTGGAGACGGCGGCGTGCGAGCCGATCCGGGTCCGCAGCAGCTGATAGGAGCCGAGCCGCAGCACGTCGAGCAGCTTGCCGTCGATCTCGGCCGCCGGCCGGCCCGCCGCCGCCGAGATCACCGCGTCGAGGAAGCCCGCCGACCGGGCGGTGCCGTAGGTCAGCTCGGTCGCGAGGGCGGCGTCGCGGCCGATGATCCTGCGTTCGCGCAGCAGCTTCGGCAGCAGCAGGTTGGCGTAGGCGTCGCGCTCGCGAACCGCGCGCAGCACGTCCCGGGCGGCGATGCGCGCCGGATCGAGCCCCTTATCCCGATACTTGCCGTCCCGATGCCTGCCGTCCTGATGCTTGCCGTCCTGATGCTTGCTCACGCGAACTGCTCCGTTCCGTCGAGTCGGCTGCCGCGCGCCCAGTCGGCGGCGTTCATCGACTTCTTGCCAGGGGCCTGCACCGTGCTCAACCGGACCGCACCCGAGGCGGTGCCGACGTAGACGGCCTTCTTCGTCGCAGCGAGAGCACCCGGCTGCAGGTCTGCGGGGACGTTCGGCTCCCCGTCCACCGGGCGCACCGGGCCGAGCTTGATGCGCGCGTCGTCGAGCATCGTCCATGCGCCGGGCGCCGGCGTGTGCGCGCGGACCGTGCGGTCGATGAGATGCGAGGGCAGCGTCCACCGGACGCGGGCGTCCTCGACCGTGATCTTGCCCGCGTGAGAGACCCCGTCGGCGTCCTGCGCGACGGGCGAGAGCTCCCCGGCCGCGATGCCGTCGACGACCGCGCGCACCAGGCCCGGGCCGGCGGCCGCCAGCCGGGTCAGCAGGTCGCCCGCGGTGTCGGTGTCCCGGATCCGTTCGGTGAGGGTGCCGTACACCGGTCCGGTGTCGAGTCCGGCTTCGAGCCCGAAGACGCTGGCGCCGCTGATCTCGTCGCCGGCGGCGATCGCGGCCTGCACCGGCGCCGCGCCCCGCCATGCGGGCAGGACGGAGAAGTGCAGGTTCACCCAGCCGTGCGGGAGCAGGTCGAGCACGCTCTGCGGGATCAGCCCGCCGTAGGCGACGACGACGCCCAGGTCGGGGTTCCACCGGGTCAGCGCCTCAGCGACCTCGGGATCGCCCATCCGGGCGGGGGTGATCACCTCGATGTCGTGGGCGTCGGCGAGGGTCCCCACCTCCGACCGGACGACCCGACGACCGCGCCCCGCGGTCGTGTCCGGTCGGGTGATGACGCCGACCACCTGGTGGTCGGGCGAATCGAGCAGTTCCTGCAGGGTCGGCACTGCCACCTCGGGCGTACCTGCGAACACCAGCCTCATGTCAACCAATCGTAGGGGGATCGACTTGCACCCGGATGCCCGCGGTGTCGTCATGTCGGGCGTTGCGCAGCGCCTGGGCCGTGCGCAGCGCCTGCGCCAGGGCGCGACCGGAGGCGCGCGGGGTGCGCAGCAGCATCCGGTCCACCGGTCCGGACTCGTCCAGACCGGCCGGTCGGCGCACACCCTTCGGCAGCGGGACCGGCCCGAGGGCCTGCGCGTCGGCGGGGAGGTCGACCAGATCGAGGAAGGCGGCGACGGCCGCGGGCGGTCCGTCGACCGAGGCCATGGTGACCGCGGGCGGGAAGCCCAACTCGAGGCGCTGACGCAGTTCGGCCGAGGCGAACCCGATCGGATCCCAGCGGATCAGCGCCTGCACGGGGGCCTCCCCCGCGTCGGCGACGACGACGACCCGACCGCCGTCCTCACGGGTACGGACCAGGGTGGCCACCGCCATCCACGCCCGGACCGCCTCCTCGGCGGCCCGCAGGTCCTCCCGGTCCAGTTGCGCCCAGGTGTCGAGCAGCACGGCGGCACCGTAGCCGCCGGGAGCGCGGGGCGCCGCGCCGGGCGTGGCGATGACCACGCGCGCGCCGGACGGGATCTCGTCGACGATCTTCTCCCCCGCCGAGGTGATCACCGGCACGCCGCGGAAGGCGCGGCCGAGTTCTTCTGCGGTCCGCTTGTCGCCGACGGTGAGGGCGCGCACCGCGGTGCCCGCGCAGGTCGGACAGACGAAGCGGTTCTCCGGCCGGGCGCACCAGCGGCAGGCGAGGTCGCCGCGGTCGTCCATCTGCAGCGGTCCGTTGCACGCCCGGCAGCGGGCGTGCGTCCGGCACCGGGCGCACGAGACGGAGGGCAGGTAGCCGCGCCGCGGGACGCTGAACAGGACGGCCCGGTCCGCGTCCAGGGCGCGGCGGGCGGCGTCGAAGGCGATGCCGGGGATGCGCGAGGATCGCGCGAGCGGGTCGCCGGCGATCCGCCGGTCCTCGTCGGACAGGCCGTCGACGCGCGGCATGGCGGCACGGACGACGGCCCGCGGCGCGACGACGTCGGACGCCCAGCCCGATTCGACGAGCGCCTGCACCTCGGCGGTGCGGGAGTGCCCGCCGATGAGCAGCGCTGCCCCGGCGGCGTGTGCGCGCAGGACGGCCACCTCCCGCGGGTGCGGGTACGGCGAGCGGGGTTCGTCGAGGCTGTCGTCGCCGTCGTCGAAGACGACGATCAGGCCGATGTCGCGGACGGGCGCGAAGATCGCGCTGCGCGTGCCGATCACCACCGACGCGCGGCCACGCAGGACCGACAGCCAGCGCCGGTAGCGGGCGGTCGGGCCGAGGCCGGCGGCCAGGGTGACGCACCGCTCGCCCAGGAGCGGGGCGCACGCCGCCTCGAGTCGGTCGAGGTCGCGCTGGTCGGGGACGACGATCACCACGCCCCGCCCGGCGGCCGCCGCGCACGCGGCGAGTTCGGCGAGGCGCGCAGTCACGTCTTCGCCGGGCATCGCCTGCCAGCCGACGCGCGGATTCCCGCCGAGCATCGTCGCCTCGACGAACGCCGCCCCGCCGGTGTAGAGGTCCCAGGCGGTCTCGGCGGGCGCCGGCACGGGCGCCGGGACGTCGTGGCTGACGTCTTCCTTCTCCACCCGCGCATGACGCGGCGGGATCGCCGAGCGGAGGACGTCAGCCATGGTGCCTGCGTAGCGATCGGCGACGGCCCGGCTCAGCGCGGCGATCTCGGCGGTCAGGACGGGTTCGGGTGAGACGACGCGGTCGAGCCACGACAGTTTGCCGTGATGCTCGCTGCGCTCCACCCGTTCCAGCAGGTAGCCGTCGACCAGACGGCCCGAGAAGCGTACGCGCACACGCACTCCCGGCTGTGCGTCACCGTCGGTTCGGGCGTCCACCAGGTAGTCGAAGGCCCGGTCCAGGTGGGCCAGACCGAGCATCGGCAGCACGCGGGCGACGGGTCGGTGCGGTGCCGGAACCCGCTGATTGCGCGAGAGGTCAGCAGCATCGGTGGGCACCCCCAGAGACTAGTGCCTACCTGTTCGGGTGCTCACCATTACGCCATCTGGCCGATATCGCACATCACTCCAGTCTCATAAATTAACTTGTGTCACTCCAGTCTCAGATGTCCCAGTTTTGCCGCACAGCCGCCGAAGAAGAGTCCCCGATCAAAAGAAGACTCCTCGTTCAAATGAAGACACTCCCGTCGAAGAAGAGGTCGCCATGCCCCGCAAGCGTTCCGCAGCCGGGACCCCCGCCGTCATCTGTCTACTCGTCATCATCTCTCTGCTCTGCGCAGCACTCGTCGTCCCCGGCCCACCCGCCTCGGGCGCACCGGGGTGCGCCCCGGTGGCGATCGTTCCCATCCGCGGTTCGGGAGAGACCAAACTGCCCGACAAGAACTTCACCCCCGCCGTGTCCACCTCGGGATGGGAGGGACAGGTGCTCCGGCGCCTGCTCGACGCCTTCTACCGCAGCGCCCCAGATCTGGCCGATGTTCCGATCGTCGAGGTGAAGGGGCCGGCCTATCCGGCGATCGCGGTCGAGAGCCCCTCCGCCCTCCGCAGAGAGGCGATCAACGACTTCCTGCCGAACAGCCCGCTGTACCGGTCCGCGTCGAAGGGCACCGCGGCGGCCCTGCGCGCGATCGGGGACTTTCGACATCATGACTCCCGAGGCTGCAAGTCGACCAGGTTCGTGCTCGTCGGATACTCGCAGGGCGCGATGGTCGCTCGGGAGACCGCCGGCATCCTTCCCAGCCTCATCGACGCGGTTCTTCTCTACGGTGATCCGTGGCAGAAGCCGAATGCGCTCGGAGTGACCGGAGACGGTGGCGGCGGCACCGGAATCCTTCGAGCCCAGTACCCCGGCGCCCACCCCGACAAGTATTACGAGCGCACGGAGTTCAGTCATTTCTCACTGTGCCACCTACACGACATCGTCTGTGCCGTCGACGGGACCGGTTTCGTACGCGCTACCAAGGGCGACTTCGGTCCCCACACGAACTACTTCGCGAACACCGCGGAAGCCTCCACGGAGGCGGTCCGTCTCGCCCAGGCGGTCCGCAGGGCAGGTTCATCACCCGATGACACCCCGGCTCCCGCCGCCTCGCGCACCGACATCGCGATCGCCATCGACACGACCGGGTCGATGGGTCCTTACATCGCGAATGCTCGATCGAATGCCACCGCGATCGCCAATCGGATCCTGAGCACGCGCAACGGTTCCAAGGTGTCGCTCGTCGAGTATCGAGACCACGGTGACGCCTTCGTCGCGCGCACCGTCGTTCCCGCGACCTCCAATGCCACTGCGTTCCAGAACGGAGTCGACACGCTGAGCGCTTTCGGCGGCGGCGACTTCCCGGAGGCCGTCTACTCCGGCATCGTCGAGAGCCTCCGATCCTTCGATCCGACGCCGACCGGAAGACGATCGATCCTCGTCATCGGCGATGCACCGCCCCACGATCCCGAACCGGTCACCGGGTACACCGCCGACCAGATCGGCGAGTTCCTCGCAGGCAAGAAGCCGATCCCCGGGCGCGCGTCGGCGCGTACCGCGGTCAGGGCCACGGTCGCGGCAGACGCCTCGACGACGCCGATTCCGACATCGCTCTACACTCTCAGTGCCGACGCCTCGCTGACTCGTGGATTGAGCAAGCTCTCGACCGATTCGGGCGGCGAAGTCTTCGACATCTCTCAAGCGGACCGCGTCTCCGAGGCAATTCAGGCTGCCATCGACCACGCCGCCTCGGCACCGACGGCAGCCCTCGGGATCTCGACCCCGGCCTTCAGCGGGCACCCCGTCGCGCTCTCCGCGGCCGCCAGCACCGGAACCGGGCCGTTGACGTTCGAATTCGACGTCAACGGCGACGGCACGTTCTCCGCCCCTGCCCCGGGCACGACCTTCAGCTTCGTGCCGGAACGGTCGGGTCCGCGTGAGGTCAGGCTCCGGGTCACCGACTCGGAGGGTCGCACCGCCCAGACGGTCGTTCGCATCGACGTGCTCGCGCCGACCGCGGTACCGAACGTCAAGAAGACCGGAGCCGGCAACGGCAGTCTCGATTTCGGCAGCCTGGACCTGGGCCGCATCGGCAACGGCAGTCTCGGCACCGGCAGCTCCGGCAGCTGATCGCGCAGATGCCGAACGCCCCGCCCGCCGCGGAGAGTCTCCAGCGGCGGGCGGGGCGTTGCGTACGTTCGCTCGTCGAGCGGTTCGCCTACAGACCGGCGGCGGCGCGCAGGGCCTCGACGCGGTCGGTGCGCTCCCAGGGCAGGTCGACGTCGGTGCGGCCGAAGTGCCCGTAGGCGGCGGTCGGCGCGTAGATCGGCTGCAGCAGGTCGAGGTCGCGGATGATCGCCCCCGGCCGCAGGTCGAAGACCTCGGAGACGGCCTTCTGGATCAGCCCCGGGTCGACCTTCTCGGTGCCGAAGGTCTCCACGAACAGTCCGACCGGCGCGGCCTTGCCGATCGCATAGGCGACCTGGACCTCGATGCGGCTCGCCAGCCCGGCGGCGACGGCGTTCTTGGCGACCCAGCGCATCGCGTACGCGGCGCTGCGGTCGACCTTCGACGGATCCTTGCCCGAGAAGGCGCCTCCGCCGTGGCGAGCCATGCCGCCGTAGGTGTCGACGATGATCTTGCGGCCAGTCAGGCCGGCGTCGCCCATCGGGCCGCCGAGCACGAAGCTGCCGGTCGGGTTGACCAGCAGGCGCGGGTTCGAGGTGTCGAGCTTGACCGGCAGATCCAGCTCGGCGAAGACCGGCTCCAGCACGTGCTTGCGGATGTCGGGCGCGAGCATCGCGTCGATGTCGATCCCGGCGGCGTGCTGGGTCGACACGACAACGGTGTCGAGACGGACCGGGGTGTCCCCGGCGTACTCGATGGTGACCTGGGTCTTGCCGTCGGGGCGCAGGTACGGCAGCACGCCGTCCTTGCGGACCTGGGTCAGCCGGCGCGACAGCCGGTGCGCGAGCGCGATCGGCAGCGGCATCAGCTCGGGCGTCTCATCCGAGGCGTAACCGAACATCAGGCCCTGATCGCCCGCGCCCTGCTGGTCGATCTCGTCGGCGTGGGTGCCGGTGCGCTTCTCGTGCGAATCCGTCAGGCCCTGGTTGATCTCCGGCGACTGCGCACCGATGGCGATGTTGACACCGCACGAGGCGCCGTCGAAGCCCTTGGTCGACGAGTCGTAGCCGATCTCCAGGATCCGCTCGCGGACGATGGTGGGGATGTCGACGTACGCGGTGGTGTTGACCTCGCCCGCGACGTGCACCTGACCGGTGGTGACGAGAGTCTCCACGGCCACCTTCGCGTGAGGATCGGCGGCCAGCATCGCGTCGAGAATCGAGTCGCTGATCGCGTCACAGATCTTGTCGGGATGGCCCTCCGTGACGGATTCGCTCGTGAATAGACGGGACGCTGAGGCGCTCATCGGTTCCTCTCGGATAGTCATGTGTGTGAGTTACTTGCCGCCGCTGTCGGTGCGGGGCACCTGTCCATCTGGCACGAGCGAGGCCACTTCGTCAAGGATTCTGCTCGCCATCAATGTTTTTGAGCCGAAAGGCAGCCCGGTCTCGCGGCTGTCGGCGGACAGCACCCAGCCGGTGTTGTCGTCGGTGCCGAAGGCCTTCCCGCCGCCGACCGCGTTGACGACCAGCAGGTCGCAGCCCTTTCGGCGCAGCTTGGCCCGACCGTGATCCAGGACGCCGCCGTCGGCGTCGCCGGTCTCGGCGGCGAAACCGACGATGACCGTCGACGAGGCGATCGCACCCTCGGTGCGATCGCGGACCAGGCCGGCCAGAATGTCGGGGTTGGTGTCCAGGTGGATGGGCGCGGGGCCCTCATCGCCCTTCTTGATCTTCGCGTCGGCCACGGAGACCGGGCGGAAGTCGGCGACGGCCGCCGCCATGATCACCACGTCGGCGTCCTTGGCGCGCTCGGCCATCTCCGCCTGCATCTGCCGCGCGGAGTCGACGTCGATCACCTCGACCGCCGCGGGCTGGCCCGGATTCGACGTCGCGCCCGACACCAGCGTCACCTGCGCGCCGCGCTGGGCGGCGGCCCGCGCCAGCGCGTAGCCCTGCTTGCCGGAACTGTGGTTGCCCAGGTACCGAACGGGGTCGAGCGCCTCGCGAGTGCCGCCGGCGCTGATCACCATCCGCACGCCCGCCAGGTCGTAGGGCAGGGCGTCGGGGCGGTCGAGCAGCAGGTCGCCGAGCGCGGCGATCTCGGTGGGCTCGGGCATCCGACCGGCACCGCTGTCGGAGCCGGTGAGCCGGCCCGACGCCGGCGTCATGACGGTCACGCCCCGCTCCCGCAGGGTCGCGACGTTGGCGACGGTCGCCGGATGCTCCCACATCTCGGTGTGCATCGCGGGGACGAACAGCACCGGGCAGGAGACGGTCAGCAGCGACGCGGTGAGCAGATCGTCGGCGCGCCCGGCCACGGCGCGGGCCATCAGGTCCGCGGTGGCCGGCGCGACGATGACCAGATCCGCCTGCCTGCCGAGCGCGACGTGCGCGACCTCGTCGACGTCGTCGAAGACCTCGGTGCTGACCGGGTTTCCCGACAGCGCTTCGAACGTGGCGGCCCCCACGAAGTTGAGGGCGGCGCGGGTCGGCATCACGCGGACGTCGTGGCCCGCCTCGGTGTAGTGACGGATGACCGAGCACACCTTGTACGCCGCGATCCCGCCGCCCACCCCGATCAGGATGTGCGCTTTGGACACCGGCGCGGCCTACTCGCCTTCGGTGTGCTCGAGCAGATCCGAGTGGATCTCCCGCATCGCGATCGACAGCGGCTTCTCCTGGACGCCCGGCTCCACCAGCGGGCCCACGTACTCGAGGATGCCGTCGGCGAGCTGGTTGTAGTAGTCGTTGATCTGCCGGGCACGCTTGGCGGCGAAGATCACCAGTGCGTACTTCGACGACGCCCGCTCGAGCAGTTCGTCGATGGGCGGATTGGTGATACCCAGCGGGGTGTCGTAGACGGCCTCGTCCGCGGCCTCGGTCGAAACGGTCTCAGTCTGAGTGCTCACTCAATTCTCCTGCGAAGTCTGTGCCTGGGCCTTCTCAGTCGATGACGGCCCAACCAGCAAGTTTACCAACTGTTGGGCGGCGTCGTCGACATCGTCGTTCACCACGACGTGTTGAAACTCGCCCTGCGCGGCCATCTCGGTCCGCGCGGTCTCCAGTCGACGATCGATCGCCTCCTGGGATTCGGTCCCTCTCCCGGTCAGGCGCTCCACCAGGACGTCCCAGCTCGGCGGCGCCAGGAAGACGCTGATCGCCTCCGGCATGGCGTCTCGGATGTTGCGGAAGCCGACCAGGTCGACCTCCAGCAGCACCGGCGCGCCGCCCTCGAGCGCCTCGCGGACCGGGGCGGCCGGTGTGCCCGACCGCTGCAGTCCGCCGTGGATGTCGGCCCATTCGAGCAGCTCGTCCGCCTCGATCATCGCGTCGAAGCGCTCGCGGCCGACGAAGTGGTAGTCGCGCCCGTCGACCTCTCCCGGCCGCGGATCGCGCGTGGTGGCCGAGACGCTGAACCAGAGCCCGGGCACCAGTTCGCGCAGCTTCGCCACCACCGTCGACTTCCCGACGGCCGAGGGGCCGACCAGTACAACCAGTCGGCCCCTCGGTCGGGTCTGCTCCCGAGTCACGCTCAGGAGCTGAACTTCTCGAGCAGTGCCTTGCGCTGGCGGTCGCCGAGCCCGCGCACGCGACGCGTCGGTGCGATCTCCAGCTCGGTCATGATCTCCTGCGCCTTGACCTTGCCGACCTTCGGCAGCGCCTCGAGGAGAGCCGAAACCTTCATCTTGCCGAGGATCTCGTCGTTCTCGGCATCCGCCAGCACCTGCTGCAGGTTGGTGCCACCGCTCTTCAGGCGGTTCTTGAGCTCCGCACGCACTCGGCGAGCGGCGGCCGCCTTCTCGAGTGCTGCTGCGCGCTGCTCATCGGTCAACTGGGGAAGAGCCACGGTTCCTCCGTCTTTCGTTTCTACAGTTCGGTTTGTCCACGCGACGCTATACGAACATCTCGTGCGTTTTCCGCCTCGGGGAACGAGCCCCCTACGAGCGAATCTGATCCAGCCTAACGCTCAGTGCCCGGTCTTACGCAAGCGGACCAGCACAAACGGTACCCGGTCATGTCGCAAGCGCCGTCGAACAAGGTACCGTGCCCTCCATGTTGAGTGACCTTCGGACCCTCGCCCGCGTGTTGACCGACGACTTGGCGCCGTCCGCCGCGACCCAGAGCGTCCAGCTGTCGGACCGTCCGCACGCCCGTTTGGTCCGGTACGGATCGGCCGAGCAACTGCGGTCAGCACGCGAATCCGGCCAGGTCCCGGTCCTGCTGGTGCCGCCGCTGGCGGTGCCCGCGCACTGCTACGACCTGGCGCCGGGTGCGGCGCCCGCGAACTCCGTGGTGGAGTTCCTGCTGAGCACCGGGACCATCCCCTACGTCATCGATTTCGGCGGCGTGCGCTACGCCGACCGGCACCTGGGATTCGAGGACTACTTCGACGTGATCGTGCCGCGCGCGATCGCCGAGGTGGTCGACGACTTCCGCGCCGGACCCGACGCGGTCGACCTGATGGGATGGAGTCTGGGCGGCACGCTGTCGCTGCTGACCGCCGGCGCCCAGCGCGACCTGCCGATCCGGTCGGTGATCACCGTCGGCACGCCCTTGAACTACCAGAAGATCGAGCCGTACCCGCTGGTGCGAGCACTCCTGGCGCCCACGGGCGGGCGCCCGGTCACCTACCTGCTGCGCGCCCTGGGCGGGATTCCGTCGTTCGCGGTGCAGCTCGCTTATCGCGCCACCGCGTGGGACCGCGAACTGCGCAAGCCGCAGTACATCCTGCAGAATCTCAAAGACGTCGACGCGCTGGTCCGCATGCAGGTGATCGACCGGTTCCAGAACTCACTGCCCGGCTATCCGGGCCGGGTGAGCGAACAGATGCTGGTGAACTTGATCGTGCGCAACGAGATCGCGCACGGAGTGCTGGAGTTCGACTCGCAGACGGTCGACCTCACGTCGATCACCGCGCCGATCCTCATGGTCGGCTCCCATCGTGACGCGATCGTCAGCCATGCCGCCGCAGCGCACGGCACGACACTGTTCACCGAATCGGTGCACACCGAGTTCCACACGGTGGAGTCGAGCCACCTGGGCCTGCTGACCGGCGCCGACGCCGAGCAGCAGACCTGGCCGGCGATCGCGGCGTTCCGCGAGAACATCTCGCGGCTATAGCCCGCCGCGACCGCCGGGGCCGCTGCCCAGACAGACGCTGCTGCCCAGACAGGCTGTGCCAGGGCAGAACAGCTACCTCAGGGCCGCCTCGATCTCGTCGCGCGTGGCGACGACGGCGGCGGCCAGCGCCGCCGGATCCGGGCCGGCCCGCAGGATGCTCCGGCTGGCCGCGGGCAGCAGCCACGACAGGTCCGATCCGGCGAAGATGCGGGCCAGATCGGCCGCGGTGGCGCCCTGCGCCCCCAGGCCCGGCGACAGCACGGGGCCGGCCAGTGCGGACAGGTCGAGGCCGTGCTCGCGCGTCGCGCCGACCACCACCCCGACGGTTCCCGAACCGTCGGCGTTGACCGCCGCGGCGGCGTCCACGATCGACTGCGCGACCGTCCGCCCTCCGGCGTCGGCGGTCTGCAGTGCGCCGCCGTCGGGGTTGGAGGTCCGGGCGAGGGTGAAGATCCCGCGACCGGTCCGGCGGGCCTGGCCGACGGCGGGTTCGAGGGAGCCGAAGCCGAGGTACGGCGAGACGGTCACCGCATCCGAGCACAGCGGTGAGGCGTCGTCGAGCCAGGCGCCGGTATAGGCGGCCATCGTCGAACCGATGTCGCCGCGCTTGGCGTCGGACAGGACGAGGGCGCCGGCTTCACGGCAGCCGGCGATGGTCTCTTCGAGGATCGCGAAACCGGCCGAGCCGAAGACCTCGAAGAACGCCACCTGCGGCTTGATGACGGCCGCGGTCGGGCCGAGGCCTGCGACGCAGGCCTCGGCGAAGGCCCGCAGGCCCTCGATGCTGACCGGCAGGCCCCACTGCTCCAGGAGGGCGGCGTGCGGGTCGATGCCCGCGCACAGCCTGCCGCGCTCGGCCACCGCCGCCCGGTAGCGTGCCGCGAAACCGGGGTCGGTCACCGGGCGGCCCGCATCTCCGCCTGGCGACGCTGCAGCGACCGCACGCCCATCGTCGACGCCAGCGCGGCCTCGATGCCCTGCACGGCGGCGCCGGCACCCTGCACGGTGGTGATGAAGGGCACCGTCGCGGCGATCGCGGCGGCGCGGATCTCGTAGCCGTCCACGCGCGGTCCGGCGGTGCCGAACGGGGTGTTGATGATGAGGTCGACCCGGTGGTCGCGGATCGCGTCGATCACCGTCGGCTCGCCCTCCTTGGCCTCGAAGTACTTGCGCACCGACTCGACCTGGATGCCGTTGCGACGCAGCACCTCTGCGGTGCCGCCGGTGGCCAGGACGGTGAAGCCCAGGTCGGCGAGCCGCTTGATCGGGAAGATGATCGAGGCCTTGTCGCGGTCGGCGACCGAGACGAACACGGTGCCCGAGGTGGGCAGTGCTCCCCCGGCACCCTCCTGCGACTTGGCGAAGGCGCGACCGAAGTCGTCGTCCAGGCCCATCACCTCGCCGGTCGACTTCATCTCCGGGCTCAGCAGCGTGTCGACGCCGGTCCCGTCCTTGCGGCGGAACCGGTTGAACGGCAGGACGGCCTCCTTGACCGCGATCGGCGCGTGCTCGGGCACCGAGGCGCCGTCGCCCGCCGCGGGCAGGATGCCCTGCGTGCGCAGCTCGGCGATGCTCATGCCGAGCATCACGCGGGCGCAGGCCTTGGCCAGCGGCACCGCCGTGGCCTTGGAGACGAAGGGCACCGTACGGCTGGCGCGCGGGTTGGCCTCCAGCACGTAGAGGACGTCGTCGGCGAGCGCGTACTGCACGTTCATCAGCCCGCGCACCCCGAGGCCCTTGGCCAGCGCCGTGGTGGAGACGCGAACGCGTTCGATGACGTCGGCGCCGAGGGTGATCGGCGGCAGTGCACACGCCGAGTCGCCGGAGTGGATGCCCGCCTCCTCGATGTGCTCCATGATGCCGCCGATGAAGACCTCGTCACCGTCGCAGAGGGCGTCGACGTCGATCTCGACCGCGCCTTCCAGGAAGCGGTCGACCAGCACCGGGCGGTCGTCGGAGATCTCGGTGGCGTTGGCGATGTAGGTGGCCAGCGCGTCCTCGTCGTAGACGATCTGCATGCCGCGGCCGCCGAGGACGTACGACGGACGCACGAGCACCGGGTACCCGATGTCGGCGGCGATGTCGCGGGCGCCCTCGAAGGTGGTGGCGGTCCCGAACTTCGGGGCGGGCAGGTCGGCGGCCACCAGGACCTTGCCGAACTCGCCGCGGTCCTCGGCCAGGTCGATGGCCGACGGACTGGTGCCGACGATCGGCACCCCGGCGGCCTCCAGGCGTGCGGCCAGCCCCAGCGGGGTCTGTCCGCCGAGCTGGACGATGACGCCGGCGACGGTACCCGACTGCGACTCCGCGTGGTAGACCTCCATCACGTCCTCGAAGGTCAGCGGCTCGAAGTACAGGCGGTCGGCGGTGTCGTAGTCGGTGGAGACGGTCTCCGGGTTGCAGTTGACCATCACCGTCTCGTAACCGGCCTCCGAGAGGGTGAGGGCGGCGTGCACGCACGAGTAGTCGAACTCGATGCCCTGGCCGATGCGGTTGGGGCCCGAGCCCAGGATCAGCACCTTGGGGCGCTCGGTCTGCGGCGCGATCTCACTGACGGCGGCCGGATCGAGCTCGTAGCTGCTGTAGTGGTACGGCGTCTTGGCCTCGAACTCGGCGGCGCAGGTGTCGACCGTCTTGTACACCGGGTGCACGCCCAGACCGATGCGGTGCGCCCGGACGGCGTCCTCGTCGGCCAGCGCGGTGTCGCCGCCCGCGCTGCGCAGCGCGGCGATCTGCCGGTCCGACAGTCCGTTGCTCTTGGCCAGGCGCAGCAGGTCCTCGTCGAGGATCTGCGCATCGCGGACCTCGTGCCCGATCTGTGCGACGGCGGCCATCTCGGCCAGGAACCAGGGGTCGATGGCGGTGGCCTCGTAGACCTGCTCGATGGTGGCACCGGCCTCCAGCAGCAGCATGATCTGGTACATGCGGCCGTCGCGCGGGACCTTGACCTCCGCCAGCAGCGCGTCGATGTCGACGGTCGCCGGATCGGGGCGGTCGGCCTCGGTCCAGAAACCGGCGACCTTGGTCTCCAGCGACCGCATCACCTTGCCGAAGGCCTCGGCGTAGCTGCGGCCCAGGCTCATCGCCTCGCCGACCGACTTCATGGTCGTGGTGAGGGTGTCGTCGGCGCCGGGGAACTTCTCGAAGGCGAAGCGCGGGGCCTTGACCACCACGTAGTCGAGCGCGGGCTCGAAGCACGCGGGCGTCACCTTGGTGATGTCGTTCATGATCTCGTCGAGCGAGTAGCCGATGGCCAGCTTGGCGGCCATCTTGGCGATCGGGTAGCCGGTGGCCTTCGACGCCAGCGCCGACGACCGCGACACGCGCGGGTTCATCTCGATGACGACCATGCGGCCGTCCTTCGGGTCCTGCGCGAACTGGATGTTGCAGCCGCCGGTGTCGACGCCGACCTCGCGGATGATCGCGATCGACAGGTCGCGCATCACCTGGTATTCGCGGTCGGTGAGGGTCATCGCGGGGGCCACGGTGATCGAGTCACCGGTGTGCACGCCGACCGGATCGACGTTCTCGATGGAGCAGATGACGACGACGTTGTCCTTGTTGTCGCGCATCAGCTCCAGCTCGAACTCC
This sequence comes from Gordonia aichiensis, assembly GCF_039946255.1. GTDB lineage: Bacteria > Actinomycetota > Actinomycetes > Mycobacteriales > Mycobacteriaceae > Gordonia > Gordonia aichiensis_A. The sequence goes on from NZ_JBCDWL010000001.1 coordinate 143,146, forward strand.
TTCCAACCGAGGATGGACTCCTCGATCAGGACGTTCGCGGTCGGCGAGGCGGCCAGGCCGCCGCCGGCGATGCGTTCGAGGTCGTCCTCGTCGTAGGCCATGCCCGAGCCGAGCCCGCCCATGGTGAACGAGGGCCGCACGACGACCGGGTAGCCGAGCTCGGCGACCGTCGCGTGCACCTCCTCCATCGTGTGGCAGACCTTCGAGCGGGCGCTCTCGCCGCCGACCTTGGCGACGATGTCCTTGAACATCTGCCGGTCCTCACCGCGCTGGATGGCGTCGAAGTCGGCGCCGATCAGTTCGATGTCGTACTTGGCGAGGATGCCCTTCTCGTGCAGGCCGACGGCCGCGTTGAGCGCCGTCTGGCCGCCGAGGGTCGCCAGCACGGCGTCGATCGGATGGCCGCCCGCGGCCTCGGCCGCGATCACCTTCTCGATGTACTCGGGAGTGATCGGCTCGATGTAGGTGGCGTCGGCGAACTCCGGGTCGGTCATGATGGTGGCCGGGTTGGAGTTGACCAGCGAGACCCGCAGGCCCTCGGCCTTGAGGACGCGGCACGCCTGGGTGCCCGAGTAGTCGAATTCGCAGGCCTGGCCGATCACGATCGGGCCGGACCCGATCACCAGAACGTGGGAGAGGTCTGTACGACGAGGCATTAGGAGCGCGATCCTTCCATGACCGAAACGAACTTGTCGAAGAGGTTGGCGGCGTCGTGCGGGCCCGACGCGGCCTCCGGGTGGTACTGGACGGAGAAGGCCTTGCCCGAGAGCAGTTCCAAGCCTTCGACGACGCCGTCGTTGGCGCACACGTGCGAGACGCGGGCGCGGCCGAGGTCGGTGTCGAACTCTTCGCCCGCCTCGCCCTCGAGGGCGAAACCGTGGTTCTGGGCGGTGATCGCGACCCGGCCGGTCGCCACGTCGAGAACGGGGATGTTGATGCCGCGGTGACCGAACTTCAGCTTGTAGGTACTGCGTCCGAACGCCCGGCCGATGATCTGGTTGCCGAAGCAGATGCCGAAGGTCGGCAGGCCGGCGTCGATGACCTCACTGGTGAGGGCGACCGCCGCGTCGGCGGTGACCGGGTCGCCCGGCCCGTTGGACAGGAAGAAGCCGTCCGGGTTCAGCGCCTTGACGTCGGCGTAGGTGGCGCTGCTGGGCAGCACGTGCACCTCGATGCCGCGTGCGGCGAGCATGCGCGGGGTGTTGGCCTTGATGCCGAGGTCGAGGGCCGCGACCCGGAACTTCGGGGTGCCGCCCGCCGCCTCGACGATGTACGGTTCGGCGGTGCTGACCTCGGCGGCCAGATCGGCGCCGGCCATCGACGGCTGCGAGCGGACGGTCGCGACCATCTCGTCGACGTCGGCGAGCGCGTCACCGGAGAAGATCCCGGCGCGCATGGCGCCCGAGTCGCGCAGCACGCGGACCACCACGCGGGTGTCGATGCCCGCGATGCCGACCACCTGCTGGCCGATCATCTCGTCTTCCAAGGCCGAACCGGCGCGCCAGCTCGAGACCCGGCGGGTGGGGTTGCGGACCGCGTACCCGGCGACCCAGATCTTGCCCGGATCGTTGTGGTCGGTGAAGTCCGCCGACCACTGCTGATAGGGCCCGCTCGCGTCCGCTCCCGGCACCCACTTCACCGCCGAGCGCTTGCCGAGCAGGCTCTCGCTGTCCTCGGTGTTCCAGCCGGTGTTGCCGATCTGCGGGGCGGTCGCGATCAGGATCTGCCGGTGGTAGCTCGGGTCGGTCAACGTCTCCTGGTAGCCGGTCATGGCGGTGCAGAAGACCGCCTCGCCCAGGGTAGCGCCCGTGGCGCCGTACGCCTGACCGGTGAAGACCTGGCCGTTCTCCAGCACTAATACCGCTTTGCTCATCTCTTGTCCTTCTTCTCAGTGCCAGATTCTCGTTCGTCCGCGAGGTCGAGCTCGCGGTATGCCTTCTCGGTGATCTCGGCGTAGGCGGCCACCCACGCCGGGTACACGGTCTTGTCGTCGGCGCGCAGTCCCGAGTCGAGCTGCGTGCCGGTGGGCAGAGTCCATCGGATCACCAGGACGCCGTCGCGGCTCATCGCCTTGCCCGCGATGCCCCGTTCGGTGCGGACCGCGACGATCGACTCCTCGGGGATCCAGATGTCGGTGGCGCCGTGGCGGCTCAGCAGCAGTCCAGCCGGATAGGCCGTCAGCTCGGCGGTCGCGCGGTCGCCGTAGTCGCCCACCGCGATGCGGTTCTGCCAGCTCGGCGCCAGGGTGCTGCCCAGGTAGAGGCCGGTGTGCGGCCCGCGGACCGGCTCGCCGAGGTCGGCGGGCACCGCCGGGAACTCCCCGACCGCCTCCTCCTGGCGTCGGCCGCGGTTGCGCCAACCGCGCAGCACCATCGCGACCAGCGTCAGCCACACGATCAGCGCGACGACCGCGATGAGCGTGTAGTACACGAAGTTGTTCATGCCCAGTCCCCCGGGTTGGCGTCTCCCGTGCCCGCACCGCTGCCGGTCTCGTCGCGGCGGGCCGTGATCCGTCCGCGCAGCACGGTCGCGGTGACGACGCCGGGCAGCGTCATCTCCTCGAACGGCGTGTTCTCCGAGCGGCTCGCCAGATCGGCACCACGCACGGTCCACTCCGCGTCCGGGGCGATGATCGTCAGGTTGGCCGGTTCGCCGACGGCGATCGGCCGCCCCTGGTCGTCGAGTCCGACGATCCGGGCCGGGTTCTCGCTCATCACCCGGGCCACGCCGCGCCAGTCGAGCAGCCCCGGCCGCACCATCGTCTCGACGATGATCGACAGCGCGGTCTCCAGGCCGAGCATGCCCGGCCGGGCCTGCGAGAACTCGCAGCACTTCTCCTGGGAGGCGTGCGGCGCGTGGTCGGTGGCGACGCAGTCGATGACGCCCTCGGCCAGCGCGGTGCGCAGCGCCATCTTGTCGCTCTCCTCCCGCAGCGGCGGGTTGACGCGGTTGACGCCGTCGTAGGTCTCCAGCCGCGAGTCGTCGAGCAGCAGGTGGTGCGGCGTCACCTCGGCGGTGATGTCGATCCCCTGCCCGCGAGCCCAGCGGAGCAGTTCCACGGTCCCGGCGGTGGAGGCGTGTGCGATGTGCACGCGGGCGCCGGCGTCGCGCGCCAGCAGGGCGTCGCGGGCGACGATCGACTCCTCGGCGGCCCGCGGCCAGCCGGCCAGGCCGAGCCGCGCGGCGGTCGGACCGTCGTGGGCGACCGCGCCGACGGTGAGCCGTGGATCCTCCGAGTGCTGCGAGATCAGGACCCCGAGACCCTTCGAGTACTCCAGCGCCCGCTTCATGATGACCGGATCGTGCACGCACTTGCCGTCGTCGCTGAACAGCTTCACCTGCGCGGCACCCGCGGCCATCATGCCCATCTCGGCGAGCTGTTCGCCCTCCAGTCCCACGGTGACCGCACCGACCGGGTGGACGTCGACGAGGCCGACCTCGCGTCCCATCCGCCACACGTGGTCGGTGATGGCGGCGTTGTCGGCGACCGGCGCGGTGTTCGCCATCGCGAAGACCGCGGTGTAGCCGCCGCGGGCCGCGGCGCGGGACCCGGACTCGACGGTCTCGGTGTCCTCGCGACCTGGTTCGCGCAGGTGCGTGTGCAGGTCGACGAAGCCGGGCAGCAGCACGCCGCCGTCGCCGTCGACGATCACCGCGCCCTCGGGGGCCGTCAGGGCAGCACCGATCCCGGTGATCTCGCCGTCTGTGACAGCGACGTCGAGCGGGGGGCCGTCACCGTAGGGTCGGACATTCTTGATCAGGACCGAACCGGTGACGGGCACTACTGCTCTCCTCGATGATCGTCTGGGGTCAATTTCTGGGCCGCACCGTTCTCGGCGCCTGCGATCAGGCGGAACAGCACGGCCATCCGCACGTGCACACCGTTGCGGACCTGTTCGAGAACGGTGGTCTGGGGCGCATCGGCGACGTTGAAGCCGATCTCCATGCCGCGGAGCATCGGGCCGGGGTGGAGCAGGACCGCGTCGTCGCGGAGCAGCCGCCTGCGCGCGTCCGACAGTCCGTATCGCACCGCATATTCGCGCGTGCTCGGGAAGAAGCCGCCGCTCATCCGTTCGGCCTGCACGCGGAGCATCATCACCGCGTCGGCGGCGGGGAGCTCGGCGTCCAGGTCGGTCGCGACCCGGACCGGCCAGGTCTGCACCCCGGTCGGCAGCAGCGTCGGCGGGGCCACCAGCACCACTTCGGCACCGAGCGTGGTCAGCAGGTGGGCATTCGAGCGAGCGACGCGCGAGTGGAGGATGTCACCGACGATGAGGACGCGGCGCCCCTCGAGCCCGCCGAGCCGCTGTCGGATCGTGTACGCGTCCAGCAGGGCCTGGGTGGGGTGCTCGTGCATCCCGTCGCCGGCGTTGATGATCGACGGACCCGTGGTCGACAAGCCGAGCACGTCGCTGCCGTCGTTGGTCCAGCGCGCGACCTGTGCGGCTGCGCCGGAGGCGGGGTGACGCAGGATCAGGGCGTCGGCGCCCAGCGCGCGCAGGGTCTTGGCGGTGTCGCGCAGCGATTCGCCCTTGCTGACCGACGAACTGGAGGCGCTGATGTTGATCGCGTCGGCGCTCATCCATTTGGCCGCGACCTCGAAGGAGACCCGGGTGCGGGTGGAGTTCTCGTAGAAGACGGTCATCACGGTCCGGCCGCGCAGCGTCGGCAGCTTGCGGACCTCGCGGCCGGCGAGCGCCTGCTCGAAACGCTGGGCCTCGTCGAGAATGTCGATCGCGTCGTCGCGGGAGAGGTCGGCGGTCCCGAGCAGATGCTTCATCGCAGCACCACCTGATCGACATCGTCGTGTTCGGACAGGTGCACCTGCACGTCCTCGTCGCGCGAGGTCGGCACGTTCTTGCCGACGTAGTCGGCGCGCAGCGGCAGTTCGCGGTGCCCGCGGTCGACGAGGACCGCCAGCTGCACGGCCGCGGGACGGCCGAGGTCGCGCAGGGCGTCGAGGGCCGCGCGGACGGTCCGACCGGAGAACAGGACGTCGTCCACGAGGATCACCAGGGCGCCGTCGACCCCGCCCTCGGGGACCAGGGTCCGCTCCAGCGGGCGGTGCGGCTTGTCGCGCAGATCGTCGCGATACAGGGTGATGTCGAGGTACCCGGTGGGCACCGCGACGCCGGAGAACTCGGCGATCCGCTCGGCCAGCCGCATGGCCAGCGAGGTGCCGCGGGTGGGAATGCCGATGAGTACGACGCGCCGGGCGTCGGCCGCGTCGAGCGCGGTCTTCTCGATGATCTGGTGCGCCATTCGCGCCACGGTCCGCCCGACGTCCGAAGCGTCGAGCAACACCCGCTGCGGGCGTGCACCATCGACTGGCGAAGCCAAGTCGACCTCCTTCTCCGCCTCACTGGACGGATCGTTAAAGGAAAATCTCTTGTGAGCGCGGCGAACCGCTCTTCGCGGAAGAGTCTACTCCGCGGCCGCTGCGGCCCGGACCTGGGGGGCCAGTTCCCCGACCTTGCCCAGCACCCCGTTGACGAAGGCCGGGGAATCGTCGGTGGACAGTTCCTTGGCCAGCTGCACCGCCTCGTCGAGCACCACGTCGATATCGACGTCGGAGGCGTAGAGCAGCTCCCAGACGGCCAACCGCAGGATGGCGCGGTCGACCGCCGGGAGCCGGTGCAGCTTCCAGTTCTCCAGATGGGATTCGATCACCGCGTCGACCTGCGAGGCGTCGGCGGTGACGCCCTCCACCACGCGCACCGTGTACTCGTACATGGTGCCGACACTGTCGTCACGAGGGTAGATCTCGCGCCGTTCGGCGATCAGCTGGGTGGCCGGGACGTTCTTGGCCTCGGCCTCGAACAGCAGGTCCACCGCGCGCTTGCGTGCCTTGTGGCGGGTACCGGGTTTCTTCACGTGACTTGCAGTGCCTTATCTAGCGATGGTGGGACGGGACGAACGGGAGGCGGCGGTGATCAGTTGTTGACGCGACCGAGGTAGTTGCCGTCGCGCGAATCGATCTTCAGCTTGTCGCCGGTGTTGATGAACAGCGGAACCTGCACCTCGGCGCCGGTCTCCAGCGTCGCAGGCTTGCTGCCGCCGGTCGAGCGGTCGCCCTGCAGGCCCGGATCGGTGTGCTTGACCTCGAGCTCGACGGTGACGGGCAGTTCCACCGACAGGGGCGCACCCTCGTGGGTGGAGACCTGCACGGTCATGTTCTCGAGGAGGAAGCGGGCACCGTCGCCGACGGTCTCGGGCGCGATGTTGATCTGCTCGAAGGTCTCGCCGTCCATGAAGACGAAGTCGGCGCCGTCGTTGTACAGGTAGGTCATGTCGCGACGGTCGACGGTCGCGGTCTCGACCTTGACGCCGGCGTTGAAGGTCTTGTCGACGATCTTGCCCGACAGCACGTTCTTGATCTTGGTGCGCACGAAGGCGGGGCCCTTGCCCGGCTTCACGTGCTGGAACTCCAGGATCTGCCAGAGCTGGCCCTCCATCTTGAGGACGAGGCCGTTCTTGAAATCGGCGGTCGACGCCATATGTGTGTTCTCCTCGGACGTGTGTTCAGAGCGCGCGCAGCGCTCGGGGGGTGGTCGTGAGCAATCGTGGTCCGTCATCGGTGACGACCAGGGTGTCTTCGATGCGGACGCCGCCGCGCCCGGGGAGGTAGATCCCCGGTTCGACGGTGACCGTTGCGCCGACAGGCAGTGTACCGCTCGCGGCGGCACCGATTCCCGGACCTTCGTGGATCTGCAGACCCACCCCGTGACCGAGCCCGTGCACGTAGTACTCGCCGTAGCCCGCGTCGGCGATGACCCGGCGCGCCGCGGCGTCGACCTCGGCCAGCTCCGTCCCCGGCACGAGGGCCTCGCGACCGGCCTGCTGCGCGGCCTGCACGAGTCGATGGATCTCACGCTGCCACTCCTGCGGTTCACCCAGCACGAACGTGCGGGTCATGTCGGAATGATACCCGCTGCTCACCGCCCCGAAATCGATCTTGACCAGGTCGCCGACCGCGAGCACCGCGTCGGTCGGCCGGTGGTGCGGAATCGCCGAGTTCGCGCCGGTCGCCACGATCGTCTCGAAGGCGATCGCGTCGGCTCCGTCGGCGTACATCTGCCATTCCAGATCGCGGGCCACCTCGCGTTCGGTGCGGCCGGCGGCGATCGCACCGCGCTCGATCAACTCCCCCAGCGCCCGGTCGCCGATCCGGCACGCGGACGTGATCAACTCCACTTCGTCGGCGTCCTTGACGGTCCGCAGGGCCTCCACGGCGCCGCGCAACGCGGTGAGGTCGGCGTCGACTTCCCGCGCCTGATCGGTCAGCTCGCCGAACAGGGCGATGCTCATCGCATCCCCCTCCACACCGATCCGCAGTCGCGCCCGACCGCGGGCGGCCGCGGCCAACAGCGCCGAGGCCGTGTCGCGGGAGATCTCGGCCGTCAGATCGGGCACCTGTTCGGCGATCTGCGCGAGGTAGCGGCCGTCGGTGGCGACGAGATCGGCACGCTCCTCGGCGGTCTCGCGGTCGGTGCCGCGAGCCCAGACGAGCACCGCGCCGTTGCTGCCGGTGAAGCCGGTCAGATAGCGCACATTGACCAGGTCCGTGACGAGGAGGGCGTCGACCCGACCGTCGGTCGCCTCGCTGCCCAGCCGGGCCGCCAGGGCCGCGCGCCGTGCCGCGTGCCTGCCGTTCCCACCGCTCATCTCCGTGCCGCCTTCCTGCCTCCGATGACGCACTTCGCGCATGTCACCGTTGTTGAACATGTTCTACCCCGGTATGGTGCTCCCATGAGTTCGTGGCTTCTGCGGGGCGTCGTGATGTCGATCGTGCACATCGCCGCCCGAATCATCCTGGGTGTCGTCGTCATCACCGCACCGCTGTCCTCACCGCTGGGCCGCTGGCTCGCCGTCATCGCCGTCGTGCTGGTGGCGGTGATCTGGGGCGGCCTCGACGGTATCAAGGATGCCCGCGCCCACACCGATCCCGACGACTACGAGGATCTCACGATCCGCTGGCTCAAGGTCGGCCTGTTCGCCGCCGTCGTCTCCTGCCTGACCTGCTGGATCCTCGGCACCTTCTGGCTCAACGGTATCGGCCAGGCGGCGTTCTGGATCGAGATGACCGCGGGCGTCTCGTTCATCACCCTGATCACCTACCTGCCCGCCTTCTTCGGGGTGAGCCTGGGCCGCTTCTTCGTTCGCCGCGACCAGCGCAAGGCCGAGCAGGCCGCCGAGGACGCCGCCGAGGCGCAGACAACCCAGTTCGCGACCACCGCCTGACACTCCAGACGAACAAGCGAGATCGGCCGGGAATCCCTCGCGGGACTCCCGGCCGATCTCGTCTGTTCGGGTCTACAGCATGACCGGGCCGGAGCCCTTGCCGCCCGCGGCGGCGACGGCCGAGTAGGCCGCGGCCAGCAGTGTCGGGTCGGGGCCCTCCAGGCGGCCCGGCTTCGCCAGTCCGTCGAGGATGACGAACCGCAGCATGCCGGACCGGTTCTTCTTGTCCCCGGCCATCGTCTGCAGGAGTTCGTTGAAGGCGGCCTCGTCGTAGCCGGTGGGCAGGCCGACCAGTTCCAGGATCCGACGGTGACGGTCGGCGGTCTCGTCGTCGAGGCGGCCGGCCAGGCGCCCGAGTTCGGCGGCGAAGACCATGCCCACCGAGATCGCGGCTCCGTGACGCCACTTGTAACGCTCCCGGCGTTCGATCGCGTGCCCGAGCGTGTGACCGTAGTTGAGGATCTCGCGCAGCGAGGACTCCTTGAGGTCGGCCGACACCACATCGGCCTTGACCTGCACCGACCGTCGGATGAGCTCGGGAAGCACCGGGCCGGTGGGGTCGAGCGCGGCCGCCGGATCGGCTTCGATCAACTCGAGGATCACCGGATCGGCGATGAAGCCGGTCTTGATGACCTCGGCCAGACCGGCGACGATCTCGTTGTGCGGGACCGTCTCCAGCGTCGCGAGGTCGATGAGCACGGCGTCGGGCTCGTGGAAGGAGCCGACCAGGTTCTTGCCCGCGTCGGTGTTGATGCCGGTCTTGCCGCCGACGGCGGCGTCGACCATCGCCAGCAGCGTGGTCGGGACGTGGATCACGCCGATGCCGCGCATCCAGGTGGCGGCGACGAAGCCGGCGAGGTCGGTGGCCGCGCCGCCGCCCAGGCTGATGACCTTGTCGTTGCGCTTCATCCCGATGCGACCGAAGACCTCCCAGCAGAAGGAGGCCACACCCAGATCCTTGCCGTCCTCGGCGTCCGGGATCTCGACGCGGTGCGCGTCGAAGCCGCGCTCGGCGAGGTAGGCGCGGATCTGTTCGGCGGTCTCCAGCAGCGGTGGCTGATAGACGATCGTCACCCGGTCCGCGCCGACCGCCGCCTGGGCGACGTCGTCGAGGAGACCGCGTCCGATCGTCACCTCGTAGGGGCTGGCGGCACGCACTGCCACCTTCACCGGTTCACTCATGCGTGATCTCTCCTTCGAGTCGGGTCACCGATCCCAGTCGGTCACCGATGTCGCCGACGACGATGTCCGCCGCGCGCTCACCGTCGACGACGATGGTGGCGACGCTGCGATAGGTCTGTGTCCGCGACGCCAGCAGCGCGGCGTAGCGACCCGCGGGGTCGGGGTGATCGAGCAGGGGGCGCGAAGACGACTCGACGCGGGAGAATCCCGCGTCCGGTCCGATCTCCAGATAGATCACCGGGTGTCCCGCCAGCGCCTCGCGCACGGCCGCGGTCATGACGGCTCCGCCGCCGAGCGCGACCACGCCCCGGAACCGCGACAGCACGTCGGTGACGACGTCGGCCTCCATCGTGCGGAAGGTCGCCTCGCCGTCACCGGCGAAGATCTCCGGGATGGTGCGACCGGCACGCCTCTCGATCTCGTGGTCGGTGTCGCAGAAGTCGACGCCGAGGTCGGCGGCCAGCGCGCGGCCCACCGTCGACTTGCCCGCCCCCATCGGGCCCACCAGCACGGCGACCGGGCCCGTCATGCCCGGTCGCTTCGTGTCCGGGCTCGTCATGCCTGGGGGTGCGGCGGCCGGGCCTCGATGGCCGCCAGGTAACCGCGCAGGTTGGCGGCGGTCTCGGCCGCGGAGTCGCCGCCGAACTTCTCCAGCGCCGCCTGTGCGACCACCAGCGCCACCATGGCCTCGGCGACCACGCCCGCGGCGGGCACCGCGCACACGTCGCTGCGCTGATGGATGGCGGTCGCGGCCTCACCGGTGCTCATGTCGACGGTCGCCAGGGCGCGGGGCACCGTGGAGATCGGCTTCATCGCCGCCCGCACCCGGATGCTCTCGCCGTTGGTCATGCCGCCCTCGAGGCCGCCGGCGCGGTTGGTGGAGCGCAGCACGCCGTCGGCTCCGGGCACCATCTCGTCGTGCGCCTGGCTGCCGCGGCGACGCGCGGTCGCGAAGCCGTCGCCCACCTCCACGCCCTTGATGGCCTGGATGCCCATCAGCGCGCCGGCCAGGCGCGCATCCAGGCGGGTCTCGCCGCTGACGTGGGAGCCCAGGCCCACCGGCACACCCGTCGCGATCACTTCGACGACGCCGCCGAGGGTGTCGCCGTCGCGCTTGGCCGCCTCGATCTCGTCGATCATCGACTGCTCGGCGGCCTTCCCGAACGCCCGTACCGGGCTCGCGTCGATCGCCTCGAGGTCGCCGTACTCCGGCGCCGGACCGTCGTACGGTTCGCTGGCGCCGATCGAGATGACGTGCGAGACGATCTCGATGCCGAACACCTGCCGCAGGAAGTTCCGCGCGACCGTGCCCGCGGTCACCCGCGCGGCCGTCTCGCGCGCGCTGGCGCGTTCGAGGACGGGGCGGGCGTCGTCGAAGCCGTACTTGAGCATCCCCGAGTAGTCGGCGTGGCCGGGTCGGGGGCGGGTCAGCGCCGCGTTCCGCGCACTGCCTGCCAGTTCGTCGGGATCGACGGGGTCGGCCGACATCACCTGCTCCCACTTGGGCCACTCGGTGTTTCCGATCTCGACGGCCACTGGGCCGCCCATCGTCAGCCCGTGTCGGACGCCGCCGACCATCGTGACCTGGTCGGCCTCGAACTTCATGCGGGCGCCGCGCCCGTAACCGAGCCTGCGGCGGGCGAGCTGTTCGGCGATGTCCGACGAGGTGATCTCCACCCCGGCGACCATGCCCTCGACGAGGGCCACGAGAGCCGGCCCATGGGATTCTCCGGCAGTTATCCAACGCAACACAGGTCAATTGTTTCAGAAGCCCCGGCGGTGGTCACCGCCAGGCCATCATCACCAGCGTGGCACCGGCCAGGGCCGGACCGTGACGCACCCGCCCCCGCCGAGCCAGACCGGCGATCACCAGGGTGCCGACCGCCGCCAGGACCACGACGAGGGCCGCGACCAGCGGATCGGCGGCCAACGCGCCGCACGGCACGGCCAGCTTCACGTCTCCGCCGCCGCACTGCCGCCGTAGGAAGGCGATCAGGTACGGAACCGTCGCGACCGCCACGGGCAGGACCAGCGACGGGCGGCCCGCCACCGCCGCCCCGGTCACCAGCAGCGCCGGGCCGACGAGCGCATTGGGGATCAACCCCGTCCGCCGGTCGGTCTCCGCCACCGCCACCAACCAGATCGCCGCGATCCACCCCATCGCCCGATCGTGCCCGGACCGGCGGGACAGGCGCCACCGCGGCATCCACAGGGTGGCTACAGGTCGAGCGCGGCTACCGGTAAAGCGGCGGCTACAGGTCGAGCGCGGCCGCCATCGCCTCGCGCGGCGCGGGCAGCCCGGTGAACTGCTCCACCTGGCTGTAGGCCTGATTCAACAGCATCACCAGCCCGCCGACCACGGTGCCGCCCGCCGCCGACACGGCGGCCGCCAGCGGCGTCGGCCACGGATCGTAGATGACGTCGACGAGCCGCGCGGTGTCGGCGACAGAGGTCACCAGGGACGCCGCGGCAGAGGCGGGCACCGTCGACACCGTGACGTCGGTGACTGCGCATGCGGTCCGCAGCGTCCGGTCGTCGTCGAAGGCGATGAACTGCGCGGTCATGCCGAGCGTCTGTGCCAGGTCGAGGACGCCGCGGGCCCGTTCGGCACTGCGTGCGACGACCGACACCTCGCCGATGCCCGCGTCGGCCAGGGCCGCCAGCGTGGGCAGAGCGGTTCCGCCCGCGCCGATCAGCACCGCCCGTCGCGCCTGCGCGGGAAGCCCGGCGGCGCGCAGTGCACCGGCCATGCCGTCGATGTCGGTGCAGTCGGCGCGCCAGCCCTCGTCGGTGCGGACCAGAGTGTTGGCCGAGCCGACGAGTTCCGCGCGCCGAGTGCGCACGTCGGCGACGGCCAGGGCCGCCAGCTTGCCCGGCATGGTGACCGAGAAGCCTGCCCACTCCGGCCCGGCCGCGCGGACGCGGCCCGGAAGCTGCTCGGCGGTGGTGTCGATGGCCTCGTACGTCCACCCGGTCAGCCCGAGCGCGGCGTACGCGGCGCGGTGCAGCGCCGGCGACTTCGAGTGCGCGACCGGCGAGCCCAGCACTGCCGCGCGACGCGGCCCGTCGCCCGTCATTCGCACCCGGTCGTCAGCAGCTTGTTCTTGCACGCGACCTCACGATTCTTCTTCTGCTGGTCGTAGGTGCGCGAGAAGAGCGTGGTGCCCTCCTTGTCGACGGTCACGAAGTACAGCCAGTTGCCGTCGGCCGGATTGAGCGTGGCGTGCAGCGCCCGCTCCCCGACCGCACCGATCGGCGTGATCGGCAGCCCCTTGTGCTGGTAGGTGTTCCAGGCGTTCTCGTCCTTGTACGCCTCACCGAAGACGTCGATGTTGGTGATCCGCGCGGTGTAATTGGCGGTCGAGTCCATCTCCAGCCGCTGGTCGACCTTGAGTCGGTTGAGGATCACGCGCGCGACCTTCGGGAAGTCCTCCTCCTTGCGCGCCTCCCGCTCCACGATCGACGCCGTGGTCAGCGTCTGGTACGGGTCCAGGCCGGTCTCGTTGGCGCTCTCGAGCCCCCAGGCGGTGAAGCGGTTCGCCGAATCGGAGATCAGCCGATGCAGCAGTTGGACGGCATTCAGGCGGGGATCCAGATCCTCCCAGGCGCCGGCGGCGATCAACCCCTCGATCCGGCGGTGATCACGACCGAGCTGATCGAAGGCGGCCCGCGCCCAGGACGGAATGCCCAAGTCGGTGGCGCTGGCGCTCTCGGCGGCCTTGACCAGCTGCGGCACGGTGACGCCGTAGTCGCCGTCGTCGGTCTTGACGGTGGTGGCCGCCGCGATCTTCTCGAAGATGCCCGGCGTGGACTTTCCGTCGATGCCCTGTTTGGTGTCCAGCTGCAGCCCGTCGGGCAGGACCATGAATCCGGCGCGGTTGGCCGGATCCTGCATGTGCGCGACGGCGGACTGGGCCGACAGTCCCTTCGGCAGCTTGTAGAAGCCCGCCGAGACGGTGTCGTTGCCGGTGGCGTCGACGAAGGCGTTGCGGCTGCCCACGACGCCCGCGGCGGCGAGGGTGTCGCCGATGCCCCGAATCGACGAGTCCGCCGGGATCTCGACGAGGACCACGCCGTGACCGGTGGTGCTGCTGTAGTCGGTGTTGGAGTCGAAGACGCCGAGCGCCTTGAGCGCCAGACCAGACAGGACCAGGACGATCACGATGGCGATCACCAGGATGCTCAGCAGCACCTTCCGATTGCGGCGTCGGGCCGGCATCGCCCGCTCCACGACCTCGTCGTCATCGCCGTCGAAGGGCCCGGAGTCGACAGCACCGGATGCAGGGACACCTGGAGCGGAGGTCTCGGAAGCATAGGCCTCGGGAGCATAGGTCTCGGAAGCGGAGGTCTCGGGCGCGAAATCGGCCCGGCCCGGGCCCGCCGGGATCTCGACCGGCTGAGCGCGGACCGGCTCGGCCGCCAGCGGCACCTCGGTCTCACGCCGGTACTCGTACGCGGGCTCGGGACGACCGGGCGCTGTGTAATCGGGCGCTGTGTAGTCGGGCGCTGCGTAGTCGGGCGCTGCGTAGTCATCGGGTCCGGCGTCGAGGATGTCGAACAGTCCGGTCGGAGCCGGCGGCGGGGTCGGTTCAGGCCGCGGCGCCGGCTCGGGCACCGGCGGGTTGATCACGGTCGGCGGCTCCGCCGCCTGCGGCGAGGTGCGCGGAGCGGTGAAACTGACCCCCTCCACCTCCGTCGGCCGGTACTGGACCTGGAAGTACGGGGACGGTTCCCCGGCCGGGGGCTCCGGCGTCCGATACTCGATCGTCGGATCGGGCAACGAGTCGCCGACCCGCACGATCGGAATGCTGCCGGTGGTCGTCGGATCGCCGGGTGCCCGACGTCGCCGATGACGATGCCCCGGCTGCCCGTCACCCATCGACTCGGTGAAGTAGCGGCGGCGGTCGGACTCCGACGGCCCCCCTCCCGAGCGGCGCGGGTCGTCTCGATCAGACACTTGGAAAAATCCTCCTCGTCGGTTCGGGCCTCACCGGCCCCGAACTCATCGTCGAGCGTCCAGCCATCCCTGAAGGATAGCGACTGCTGCGGCCTGATCCACGACGGCACGCGCGTTGATCGCCTTCACCCCGGAAGCACGCAGCGCCGCGGTCGCGGTCACCGTCGTGAGCCTCTCGTCGGCGAATTCTATTGGCACGTCGTCGAGTTCGGTCGCCAACTGCCTACCGAAACCGCGTGCGGCCCGCACCGCGGGCCCCTCCTCGCCGCGCAGCGTGCGGGGCAGTCCGATCACCACGCCCACCGCCTCGTACTCGCCGATTATCTCCACGATCCGGGCGATGTCCGAGCCGTCCTTGGCCCGGCGGACCGTCTCCACGGGGGTGGCGAGGATTCCGTCGGGATCGCACACGGCGACCCCGACGCGGACGCTTCCGACGTCGATCGCGATCCGACGCCCGCGCGGCTCGATCACCGGCCGCCGATGAGCTCGCGCAGCCGGGCCAGGGCCGCATCGATTCCGGCAGCGTTGGTGCCCGAGCCCTGCGCCAGGTCCGGCTTTCCGCCACCCCGCCCGGCCACGAGCGGCGCGACCTCGCGGACCAGGTCGCCGGCCTTGGCACCGGCGCCGCGCGCGGCGTCGGTGGTGCCGATCGCGAACGGCACCTTGTCGCCTGCGGCCGAGAACAGGGCGATGACGGCGTTGCGGTCGGCGACGCGGCCGCGCAGGTCGGTGACCAGCGAGCGCAGTCCGTTCGCATCCAGGCCGTCGGCCACCCGGGCGGCCACCACCAGGGTGTCGCCGACGGTGACGCCCTGGTCGATCAGGCCGGCGACGGCGGCACGCGCCTGTTCGGCGCGCAGCGACTCGAGAGCCTTCTCCGCGTCCTTGAGCTTGTGAACCAGCTGCTCGACCCGGTCGGGCACCTGGTCGGACGGCACCTTCAGCGACGCCGCGAGCCCGGCCATCAGCGCCCGCTCCTTCGACAGGTAGCGGAACGAGTCCATGCCGACATAGGCCTCCACGCGGCGGGTGCCCGACCCGACCGAGGACTCACCGATGACGGTGATGGGGCCGATCTGGGCCGAGTTCGCCACGTGGGTGCCGCCGCACAGCTCCATCGAGAACGGGCCGCCGATCTCGACGACGCGCACCTGGTCGCCGTAGTTCTCGCCGAAGAGCGCCATCGCACCCATCGACTTGGCCTTGGCCAGGTCGGTCTCGAAGGTGTTGACCTGGTAGTTGGCTTCGACCGCCTGGTTGGCGATCTGTTCGATCTCCTCGCGCTGGCGCTCGGTCAGTCCGGTGCCCGCGTGGAAGTCGAAGCGCAGGTAGCCGGGTCGGTTGAGGGAGCCGGCCTGCGTGGCCGTGGGGCCGAGGACCTGCCGCAGCGCGGCGTGCACCAGGTGGGTGCCCGAGTGGCCCTGTGTGGCGCCGTGCCGCCAGCCGGCGTCGACCGCCGCGAGCACCTCGTCGCCTTCGACGATCTCGCCCTCGTCGACGACGACCTTGTGCAGCCAGACCTGCTTGCCGACCTTCTGCACGTCCTGAACCGACAGGCGCACGCCGTCGCCGGTGGTGATGGTGCCGCGGTCGGCGAGCTGACCGCCCGACTCCGCGTACAGCGGGCTGCGGTCGAGGATCAGCTCCAGTTCGGTGCCCGGCGCCGCCGACCGCACGCGGGTGCCGTCGGCCACCAGACCGAGGACGCGGGCCTGCGAGACGAGTTCGTCGAATCCGGTGAACTCGGTCGGACCGCGGTCGAGGAACTCGCGGTACACCGAGTGGTCGGCGTGCGAGGACTTGCGGGCGTTGGCATCGGCCTTCGCACGACGACGCTGCTCCCCCATCAGCTCGGCGAATCCGTCGCGGTCGACCTCGAGTCCGGCCTCGGCGGCCATCTCCAGCGTCAGGTCGATCGGGAAACCGTAGGTGTCGTGAAGGGTGAAGGCGTCGTTGCCGCTGATCGAGGTGAGCCCGGCCCGCTGCGTCGCTTCGGCGGCCTCCGAGAACAGTTTCGAGCCGGCGCTGAGGGTCCGCGCGAAGGTCGTCTCCTCGGCGACGGCCACCGAGACGATGTGGGCGCGCTGCGCCTCCAGTTCGGGGTACGACGGGCTCATCACATCGATGACGTCGCCGATGATCTGCTCCATCACAGGCTTCTCGGCGCCGAGCAGGCGGATCGACCGCACGATGCGCCGCAGCAGTCGGCGCAGGACGTAGCCGCGGCCGTCGTTGGACGGCACGACGCCGTCACCGATCAGCATCGCGGCGGTCCGCGCGTGGTCGGCGACCACGCGGAACCGGACGTCGTCCTCGTGGTTGCCTGCGCCGTAGCCGCGACCGGTCAGACGCGAGGCGAGGTCGATGATCGGCTTCATCAGGTCGGTCTCGTACACGTTGTCGACGCCCTGCAGCAGGCAGGCCACGCGCTCGATGCCCATGCCGGTGTCGATGTTCTTCTTCGGCAGCGGACCGAGGATCTGGTAGTCGTCCTTGCTGGTGCCCTCGCCGCGTTCGTTCTCCATGAACACGAGATTCCAGATCTCGATGTAGCGGTCCTCGTCGGCTTCCGGACCGCCCGGGGCGCCGTAGTCCGGTCCGCGGTCGTAGAAGATCTCCGAGCACGGGCCGCACGGGCCGGGCACGCCCATCGACCAGTAGTTGTCGGCCATCCCGCGACGCTGGATCCGCTCGGCGGGCACACCGATCTCCTCGCGCCAGATGCGCTCGGCCTCGTCGTCGTCGAGGTAGACCGTCGGCCACAGCCTGGTCGGGTCGATGCCGTATCCGCCCTCTTCGACCGGGTTGGTCAGCAGCTGCCACGCGAAGGTGATGGCCTCGCGCTTGAAGTAGTCGCCGAACGAGAAGTTGCCCGCCATCTGGAAGAAGGTGTTGTGGCGCGTGGTGATGCCGACCTCCTCGATGTCGAGGGTGCGCACGCACTTCTGCACGCTGGTGGCCCGCTCGTAGGGCGGGGTCTGGTCACCGAGGAAGTAGGGCTTGAAGGGCACCATGCCTGCATTGACGAACAGCAGATTCGGATCGTCGAGGATCAGCGAGGCGCTCGGCACCTCGGTGTGTCCGGCCCGGATGAAGTGATCCAGGAAGCGCTTCCGGATTTCATGCGTCTGCACTGCGGCGGTGTCCTTCGTTGAAGTCTGGCAGGAATCAACAGTCGAGTTTACGCTGCGATCAGACTCCGCCCGCGCCAGCGCCCCCGTGTGCGCGAACGCCTATCTACTCGAACGCCCGTGTGCTCGGACGCCTACGGGCTCGGACGCCGCGCCGACGCTCCCCGAGAACGCAGGCCGCGCACGATGGAGCGGAGCCGACCGACGCGGGGCAGCAGTTCCCGCTCGAATCCGTGGTCGGTCGGTTCGTAGTAGTCGACGCCGACGAGCGCGTCGGGCGGATACTGCTGAGCCAGGACGCCGTCGGGGTCGTCGTGCGGGAACCGGTAACCGACCGCATTGCCCAGTTTGCGCGCCCCCGCATAGTGGCCGTCGCGCAACGCCGGCGGCACCGCGCCCGCCTTGCCCGCGGCGATGTCGGCCATCGCCTTGCCCAGCGCCGCGGTGACCGCCCCCGACTTGGGTGCGGTGGCCAGATGAATGGTGGCCTGCGCCAACGCCAGCTGCGCCTCGGGCATGCCGACCAGCTGTACCACCTGTGCCGCCGCGACCGCCGCCTGCAGCGCCGTCGGGTCGGCCATGCCGACGTCCTCGCTGGCGTGGATCATCAGTCGCCGCGCGATGAACCGTGGATCCTCGCCCGCACTGATCATCCGTGCCAGATAGTGCAGCGCCGCATCCACGTCCGAGCCCCGGATCGATTTGATGAACGCACTCGTGACGTCGTAGTGCTGATCGCCTGCCCGGTCGTAGCGGACCGCCGCCCGATCGATCGCCGCCTCGACGTCGTCGACCTGGATCGACCCGCCGGCCTCGGCGGCGTCGGCGCTGGCCTCCAGCGCGGTGAGCGCGCGCCGGGCGTCACCGCCCGCGACGGCCACCAGGTGGTCGACGGCGTCGTCGGTCAGCTCCACCGCGCCGTCGAGCCCGCGCGGGTCGGCCACCGCCCGCCGGAGCACCGTGGCCACGTCCTCGTCCGACAGCGAACGCAGTTGCAGCACCAGCGATCGCGACAGCAGCGGTGCCACCACCGAGAACGACGGGTTCTCGGTGGTCGCCGCGACCAGCAGCACGATCCGGTTCTCGACGGCGTCGAGCAGGGCGTCCTGCTGGGTCTTGGAGAAGCGGTGCACCTCGTCGATGAACAGTACGGTCTGCTGGCCGTGCGCGAGGCGGCGGCGCGCCATGTCGATGACCGCGCGGACCTCCTTCACCCCCGACGAGAGCGCCGACAGCGCCTCGAAGCGCCCGCCGGTGGCCTGGCTGATCAGCGAGGCCATCGTCGTCTTGCCGGTGCCGGGCGGCCCGTACAGCAGGACCGAGGCCGCCCCCGAGCCCGCGATCAGCCGGCGCAGCGGTGCGCGCTCGCCCAGCAGGTGCTCCTGCCCGACGATCTCGTCGAGCGAGGCCGGCCGCATCCGCACCGCCAGCGGTGGTCGCGGCGGCTCCTCCGAGCCGCCGCCGCGGTCGGTCGGTTCGGGTTCGTCGGCGAACAGCGACTCGGTCACCCTCGCACCGCTCTCACCCGAACCAGTAGACGCGCAACGCTTCCTGCAAGCGGTCGGCGCCGTCGATGAAGCTCTCCTCGGCCCCCACCGCCTCCGCGGCGTCGGCCAGATCGGCCCACCGCGACAGCACCACGCGGGCGTCGGTCGTGTGCAGCGCCCAGTCGTGTCCGCTGACCCATTCCTGATCCCCGGAACCGCGGATCATCCAGTAGGTCGACAGCCACACCCACAGGGCCCGCGCCTGGAAGATGCGCCGGCCGAGCGACCGGTCGCTGATCGACGGCCACAGCGGCTTCACCTCGCCGCGCCAGGCGTCGACCAGCGACTTCTCCAGGTCGAGTCGTTCGGCGAGGACATCGGTCGACAGACGCGCCGGGAAGGTCGCCAGCGCGTAGGCGACGTCGAGCGTCGCGTCCCGGAAGACACCCCATTCGTAGTCCATGAACTGGACGCCGTCGCCGTTGATGAGGATGTTCTCCGGCCCCACGTCGGCGGGGCTGAACGCACGGAAGTCGCCTTCGTCGAACAGGTTCAGCGCCTCGGTCAGGAACTCCCGCGAGCCGGGTGCGAACTCGGCGTCGATCGCGGCCAGCACCTCGTCGTAGGCGGCCACCGCGGCCGCCGCCTCGTCGGCGATGCCGCCGCCGGCCGCGGTGACGCGCGACTGCTTCCCGCCGCGGTCCTTCCCGCTGATGCGCAGGAGGGTCGCGAAGTCCTCTTCGCCGCCGAGGGTCGCCGCATGCATCCGCCCCAGCGCCTGGCCCCAGGCGCTGACGCCCCGCTCCACCTCGTCGGCGTCGGTGGAGCCGAGCAGATCGACCATCGACCGCCCGTGACCGAGATCGGTCAGGACCAGCACGCGCGCCTCCAGTTCGGAGGCGAGCAGCTGCGGTCCCGGACGGGACCGGGTCGGCAATGCGGTGGCGTAGCGGTACGAGGCGATCTCGCGCAGCACCTGTGACGCCGGGGTCTGCTCGTCGAACGCCTTGACCACCACGGTGCGGTCGAGAGAGACCGGGTTGTCGAGCACTCGGACCCGCAGGACCGTCGAGCGGCCGGTGCCGCCGAGGTCCTCGGGGCCGTCGAGCTTCACCGCGGTACCGGCCCGTTTGGCGAGCACCCCCTCGGCCGCTTGCAGGACCGCGGCGATCCGTTCGTCAGCGATTACGGTCATATCGTCCTCAGGCTTCGGGTGCCTTCGCTTCGGGTGCCTTCACTGCAGCTTCCTTCACTGCGGCTTCCTTCACTGCGGCTTCCTTGACTGCGGGCTTCTGCGGCTTGGCGTCGATGCCGCTCTCCTTGCGCTGCTCGGGAGTGATCGGCGCCGGCGCGTCGGTCAGCGGGTCGACGCCGCCGCCCGACTTCGGGAAGGCGATGACCTCGCGGATCGACGGCTCGCCCGCCAGCAGCGCGGTGATGCGGTCCCAGCCGAAGGCGATGCCGCCGTGCGGCGGCGCACCGTACGAGAAGGCGTCGAGCAGGAAGCCGAACTTCTCCTGCGCGTCCTCCTCGCTGATGCCCATGATCTTGAACACGCGTTCCTGCACGTCGCGACGGTGGATTCGGATAGAGCCGCCACCGATCTCGTTGCCGTTGCAGACGATGTCGTAGGCGTAGGCCAGCGCCTCGCCCGGGTTCTGCTCCAGGGTGTCGAGGCATTCGGGCTTCGGCGAGGTGAAGGCGTGGTGAACGGCCGTCCAGGCACCCGCGCCGACGGCGACGTCGCCCGCGGCGGTCGCATCGTCGGCGGGCTCGAACAGCGGCGCGTCGACGACCCAGGTGAACGCCCAGTCGCCGTCCTTGATCAGGCCGAGCTTCTCGGCGATCTCACCGCGCGCGGCGCCCAGCAGAGCGCGCATGGCCTTGGTCGGTCCGGCAGCGAAGAAGATGCAGTCGCCGGGCTGTGCGCCGACATGAGCGGCGATGCCCTCGCGCTCGGCGTCGGAGATGTTCTTGGCGACCGGCCCGGTGAGGGTGCCGTCCTCCTGCACCAGCACGTACGCGAGCCCCTTGGCGCCGCGCTGCTTGGCCCACTCCTGCCACGCGTCGAGCTGACGGCGGGGCTGCGAGGCGCCGCCGGGCATCACCACGGCGCCCACGTACGGGGCCTTGAACACGCGGAACGGCGAGTCGGCGAAGAACTCGGTGCACTCCACGAGCTCGATGTCGAACCGCAGGTCCGGCTTGTCGCTGCCGAAGCGACGCATGGCGTCGGCGTAGGTCATCCGCGGGATCGGCGTGGTCAGCTCCACCCCGATCAGCTTCCACAGCGCCGCCAGGATCTCCTCGGCGAGAGCGATCACGTCGTCCTCGTCGACGAAGCTCATCTCGATGTCGAGCTGCGTGAACTCCGGCTGACGGTCGGCGCGGAAGTCCTCGTCGCGGTAGCAGCGGGCGATCTGGTAGTAGCGTTCCATGCCGGCCACCATCAGCAGCTGCTTGAACAGCTGCGGGCTCTGCGGCAATGCGTAGAACGAGCCCGGCTGCAATCGCGCGGGCACCAGGAAGTCGCGGGCACCCTCCGGGGTCGACCGGGTCAGGGTCGGGGTCTCGATCTCGACGAAGTCGTGCGCACCGAGCACCGCACGGGCCGCGGCGCTGACCTGCGAGCGCAACCGGATCGCCTTGGCCGGGCCCTCCCGACGCAGATCCAGGTAGCGGTGGCGCAGGCGAGCCTCCTCACCCGGATGCTCGTCGAGCTGGAACGGGAGCGGTGCCGACTCGTTGAGCACCACCAGTTCGCGGGCGTTGAGCTCGATGCCGCCCGACGCGAGGGCGGCGTTCTCACTGCCCTCGGGCCGCAGCTCCACCTGGCCGGTCACCTGCACGCAGTACTCGGCGCGCAGTCGGTGCGCCGCCTCCGCGACCTGCTCGTCGCGGAAGACCACCTGCACCAGCCCCGAGGAGTCGCGCAGATCGATGAACACGACGCCTCCGTGGTCGCGTCGGCGCGCCACCCATCCGACGACGGTGACGGTCTGCGAGGCGTCGCCTGGACGCAACGATCCGGCGAAATGAGTGCGGAGCACTGGGTTCCTTCCTTCTGCGCAGCACGAAGCTGCCAGGATGCAAGCTGTTCCGGACAATTCTACGGACTGCCACCGACACGCCGACAGTCGCCCACGACTCGTCTCGCTGTCGCCCACGACTCGTCGCTAATGTGTGTCCATGACGTTTCAGGGGAACGGACCGCTCGACACCGGCGGGGTGTCCGCCGGCGGGTCGGGCGGCGGCGGTGGATTCGGTGGCGGACGGATCGCGCTCGGCGGCGGCGTCGGACTGGTCGTCACGATCGTGGCGCTGCTGTTCGGCCTGAATCCCGGGGACATCCTCGGCGGTGCCGATCCGGGCAGGCAGGCCGCGCCCGGCGGCCAGGGGGCGAGCAGCAATCAGGCGCTCCAGGAGCACATCGACTCCTGCACCATCGAGAAGGCGAACACCGACGACGTCTGCCGCATCGTCGCCACCACCAACAGCTTGAACCGCGTGTGGTCGCAGCAGATGAAGGGATACACCCAGCCGAAGACGCGGATCTTCAGCGGCAGGATCAACACCGCCTGCGGCGCGGCGTCGTCGGCGATGGGCCCGTTCTACTGCCCCGCCGATCAGACCGCCTACTTCGACCCGTCGTTCTTCGCCGACCTCAAGCGCATGGGCGGATCCGACGGTCCGCTCGCCCAGGAGTACGTCGTCGCCCACGAGTTCGGCCACCACGTCGAGAACCTGACCGGAGTCCTGGCGAAGGGGCAGCGGATGGGCAACGCCGGCTCGGTCCGCATCGAGCTGCAGGCCGACTGCCTGGCCGGGGTGTGGGCCTACCACGCCGACAAGGGCCCCGACGCCATGCTGGCACCGCTGACCGAGGAGCAGATCCAGACGGTCATCCAGTCCGCCCAGGCCATCGGCGACGACACCATCCAGGGATCGCGGTCGAACCCGGAGAGCTGGACGCACGGTTCGGCCGCGCAGCGGGTGCGGTGGTTCAAGATCGGCTACCGCAACGGCAATCCGCGCCAGTGCGACACCTTCTCGACCAACGACCTCTGACTACTCGACCAACGACCTCTGACTTCTCGACCAGCGACCTCCGACGTCGCCGGCACGACGGTCGAGGCTCAACCCGGCGCCGGCTCAGTCCGGCGCCGGCTCAGCCCACCGCGGGGTCAGCCCAGCGCTGCGAGAACGGTCGACACCGTGTCGTCGAGCCCGATCTTGCGCTGCGAACCGTTCGAGAGGTCCTTCAGCTCGATCGTCCGCTCCTCGAGTTCGCGATCGCCCAGGACCAGCGCCAGCCGCGCGCCGGACCGGTCGGCGGCCTTCATGGCGCCCTTGATTCCGCGGTCGCCGTACGCGAGGTCGACGCTGACGCCCGCCGCCCGCAGCTGCGCCGCCACGGCCACCAGCTCGCTCTTCGCTGCCGCGCCGAGCGGGACGCCGAAGACCTGCACACGTCCCTCGCCCGCCACCGAGACGCCCTCGGCCTGCAGGGCCAGAACGGTGCGGTCGACGCCGATGCCGAAGCCGATGCCGGACAGGTCCTGCTTGCCGCCGATCTGCCGCATGAGGCCGTCGTACCTGCCGCCGCCGCCGATGCCCGACTGCGCGCCGAGGCCGTCGTGGACGAACTCGAACGTGGTCTTGGTGTAGTAGTCCAGGCCGCGGACCAGGCGCGGGTTGATGACGTACTCGACGCCGAGGCGGTCCAGGTGTGCGCGGACCTGCGCGAAGTGCTCCCCCGCGCTCTCACTGAGGTGATCGAGCATCAGCGGGGCGTTCGCGGTCATCTCCTTGATCTCGGGCCGCTTGTCGTCCAGTACGCGCAGCGGATTGATGGCCGCGCGTTCCCGGGTGGCCTCATCCAGGTCGAGGCCGAACAGGAACTGCTGCAAGGCTTCCCGATACTGGGGACGGCAGGTGTCGTCGCCGAGGGAGGTGAGTTCGAGCCGGTAGCCGGACAGGCCCAGCCGCCGGTAGCCCTCGTCGGCGACGGCGATCACCTCGGCGTCCAACGCCGGATCGTCGACGCCGATCGCCTCGACACCGACCTGCTGGAGCTGCCGGTAACGCCCGGCCTGGGGTCGTTCGTAGCGGAAGAAGGGACCCGAGTAGCAGAGCTTGACCGGCAGTTGGCCGCGGTCGAGACCGTGCTGGATCACCGCGCGCATCACGCCGGCGGTGCCTTCGGGCCGGAGGGTCACCGACCGGTCGCCGCGATCGGCGAAGGTGTACATCTCCTTGCTGACCACATCGGTCGACTCGCCGACGCCGCGTGCGAACAGCGCGGTGTCCTCGAAGATCGGCAGCTCGATGTGCCCGTATCCCGCGCGGTGCGCGGCCTCGGTCAACGCGTTGCGTACTGCGAGGAAGTCCGTCGAAGCGGGCGGGTAGTAGTCGGGAATGCCCTTCGGTGCCGCAAACTCTCCACTCACAGTCCGAAACGTCCTTTCTTCTTGGCTTCGGGAAGATCGAGCAGGAACGGGTTGGAGGCCCGCTCGGCGCCGATCGTCGTCTGGGGTCCGTGACCCGGCAGGATCACGAGGTCGTTGTCGCGGCCCATCAGCTTCTCGGCGATCGAGTCGAGGAGTTGCCGGTGGTCGCCGCCGGGCAGGTCGGTGCGCCCGATCGAACCATTGAACAGTACGTCGCCCGCGAAACAGACCGGCGCGGCGTCCGGCGAGAGCAGCACGCTTCCCGCCGAATGGCCGGGCGCATGGTCGACGCCCCAGCGGATGCCCGCGGCGTCGACGTCCTCGCCGTCGACGAACTCGATGACCTTCTCCGGTTCGGTGAAGGTCATGTCGCCGATCATCGACGACAGGGCGCTGCCCAGGCCCATGCCGGGGTCGGTGAGCATCGACCGGTCGTCGGCGTGGATGTAGACGGGGATCGAGTACTCGTCGGCGAGTTCGGTGGCGTTCCAGGTGTGGTCCAGATGGCCGTGGGTCAGGAAGATCGCCACCGGCGTCAGCTCGTACTCGGCCAGTGCCTGACGCACCATCGACGCCGCGTCCTGCCCCGGATCGATGATGACCGCGTCCTGACCGCGATCGTGCGCGACCAGATAGCAGTTGGTCTGGAACATGCCAGCGGGGAACCCGGCGATCAGCACGGTGGTGGACCTCCTCGTCAGCGCCCGGTGGTCTGCCCGGACGACACGTCGGGTGCCATTGTCTCATCGGCTTCCCAGGACCCTGCGATAGCATGGTGCGCGCTGCCGTGACAGCGTCGATTTCACGGTGCCCCACCCCGCAGCCGCACAGGAGGTTCCACCAGCGTGTCGTCCAACGAAGAGCGCCGCGACGCCGCCCGCCGCAAGCTCGAGGAACGCCTCGAACGCGAGCGCCACATCGCGCGCCAACGGCGGATCACGATCATCTCGGTCTGCAGCGTGGCCGTGCTGGCCGCGGCCGCGGTCGGCGGCTACTTCTACTACCGCCACTGGGACGACAAGCGGAACACCGACTGCACCTACACCAAGGCCGCGAACGACTGGGACAAGACGCTCAAGTCGATCGAGGAGCAGGTGAAGGCCGCGCCAGCCGATCAGAAGGCCGAGGGCGAGAAGTACCTGGCGTTCATGCGCGAAGGCGGCAAGAACGTGCGGACCTCCCCGATGCCGCAGAGCCGCACCCGGAACACCGGGACCGTCGACTGGACGTTGAAGACGAATCTCGGCGAGATCCCGATCACGCTCGACCGGTCGTCGGCGGCGTGCAATGTGAACGCGCTGATCTCGCTGACCGAGAACAAGTACTACGACGGAACCGACTGCCACCGGCTGGCTGAGTCGGCGAAGCTGCACGTCCTGCAATGCGGCGACCCGACCCGCACGGGTGCGGGCGCCCCCGGCTGGACGAGCCCGGATGAGAATCCGACCGACCTCAAGCCCGGCGAGATCAATCCGCAGATGCTCCAGCTGGGCATGACGCCGCCGGTGATCTACCCGCGCGGCACCGTCGCGATCGCCAACCGGAACGACGAGCAGAGCGGTGTGACGAACACCGGCAGCGCCCAGTTCTTCATCGTGACCAAGGATTCGGAGCTGCAGCCGACGCTGTCGGTGGTCGGCAAGGTCGACGAGGCCGGGATGAAGATCGTCGACAAGGTCGTCGCCGGTGGCATCGACCCCGGCCCCGTCGGCACCCCGACCAGCGGCTTCCCCAAGACCCCGCTGAAGATCGAATCGGCCTCGATCAGCTCGTAGCCCGCCCGGTCTCGATGCGCTCCGTCGCTCCGCTCCTGCGCCCCAGGCTGATCGAGTAAGCCTGCGAGCAAGCGCATCGAGATCCACCCGCACCCCCAGGTCTCGATACGCCCTCGGCTAGCGCCTCGGCCTACTCGACCACCCTAAAAGGCCACGCTGATCGAGCAAGCCTGCGAGATCACCGCACGCGGTCTCGATGCGCTCCGTCGCTCCGCTCCTGCGCCCCAGGCTGATCGAGTAAGCCTGCGAGCGCAGCGAGCAAGCGCATCGAGATCGCCCCGCACCCCCCAGGTCTCGATACGCCCTCGGCTAGCGCCTCGGCCTACTCGACCACCCTAAAAGGCCACGCTGATCGAGCAAGCCTGCGAGATCACCGCACGCGGTCTCGATGCGCTCCGTCGCTCCGCTCCTGCGCCCCAGGCTGATCGAGTAAGCCTGCGAGCGCAGCGAGCAAGCGCATCGAGATCACCCAGCACCCCAAGGGTCTCGATACGCCCTCGGCTAGCGCCTCGGCCTACTCGACCACCCTAAAAGGCCACGCTGGTCGAGCAAGCCTGCGAGATCCCCCGCACCCGGGTCTCGACCAGCCTGGAAGGAACGGCTCGCTCCCCTAGGCCGCGGAGGTGACGCGGTAGACGTCGTAGACGCCTTCGACGTTGCGGACCACGTTGAGGACGTGGCCGAGGTGCTTCGGGTCGCCCATCTCGAAGGTGAACTTGCTGACTGCGACGCGGTCCCGGTTCGTCGTCAGGGTCGCGGAGAGGATGTTGACGCGTTCGTCGGCCAGCACTCGAGTGACGTCCGACAGGAGGCGGTGGCGGTCGAGGGCCTCGACCTGGATCGCGACGAGGAAGACCGACGTCGGGTTCGGCGCCCAGCTCACCGGCAGCAGCCGCTCGGGCTGCGACCGCAGGTCGTCGGCATTGGTGCAGTCGGCGCGGTGGACGCTGACGCCGCCGCCCCGGGTGACGAAGCCGAGGATCTCGTCGCCCGGCACCGGCGTGCAGCATTTGGCGAGTTTGACCAGAACGTTGTCGACGCCCTCCACGACCACGCCGCTGTCGCCGGACTGTCGGCGCCGGCTCGTCGACGAGGGCGTCGCGCGGGCGGCGATCTCTTCTTCGGCCGCGTCGACTCCGCCGAGCATCGCGACCAACCGGTGCACCACTCGGCCCGCGGGCACATGGCCTTCGCCGACCGCCGTGTACAGCGCGTCGACGTCGTTGAAGCCGAACTCCTTGGCCAGCGCGTTGATCGACTCCCCCGACACCAGGCGGTGCACGGGCAGTCCGCCGCGCCGGACCTCCTTGACGATCGCGTCCTTGCCGGTCTCGAGCGCCTCTTCGCGGCGCTCCTTCGCGAACCACTGCCGAATCTTCGCCTTGGCGCGCGGTGAGACGACGAAGTTCTGCCAGTCCTGGCTCGGCCCGGCGTTCTCGGCCTTGGAGGTGAACACCTCGACGACCTCGCCGTTCTCCAGCGCCCGTTCGAGCGCCACCAGGCGACCGTTGACGCGGGCGCCGATGCACCGGTGCCCGACCTCCGTGTGCACCGCGTAGGCGAAGTCGACGGGCGTCGACCCGGCGGGCAGGGTCACGACGTCGCCCTTGGGGGTGAAGACGAAGATCTCCTTGACCGCGAGGTCGTAGCGCAGCGATTCCAGGAACTCCCCCGGATCCGCGGCTTCCCGCTGCCAGTCGAGCAGCTGCCGCATCCACGCCATGTCGTCGACTTCGGCGACATCGGTCGACTTGCGGCCCTTGCCTTTTCGGCCTTCCTTGTAGCGCCAGTGCGCGGCGATGCCGAACTCGGCGGTCCGGTGCATCTCGAAGGTGCGGATCTGCACTTCGAGCGGTTTGCCCTCGGGTCCGATCACCGTCGTGTGCAGAGACTGGTAGACGCCGAAGCTGGGCTGCGCGATGTAGTCCTTGAAGCGGCCGGCCATCGGCTGCCACAGCGAGTGGACGACGCCGATCGCCGCATAGCAGTCGCGCACCTCGTCGCAGAGGATCCGCATCCCGACCAGGTCGTGGATGTCGTCGAAGTCCTTGCCCTTGACGATCATCTTCTGATAGATCGACCAGTAGTGCTTGGGTCGCCCTTCGACGGTCGCGGTGATGCGGGAGGCGGCGAGGGCGTTGTTCAGATCCGAGCGCACCCGGGCCAGGTAGGTGTCGCGGCTGGGGGCGCGGTCGGCGACGAGGCGAACGATCTCCTCGTACTTCTTCGGATGCAGGATCGCGAACGAAAGGTCTTCGAGCTCCCATTTGACGGTCGCCATGCCGAGTCGGTGCGCGAGCGGCGCGATGACCTCCAGCGTCTCGCGGGCCTTGCGCGCCTGCTTCTCCGGCGGCAGGAACCGCATGGTGCGCATGTTGTGGAGCCGGTCGGCGACCTTGATCACCAGCACCCGCGGGTCGCGCGCCATCGCGATGATCATCTTGCGGATGGTCTCGGCCTCGGCGGCGCTGCCGAGCGCCACCTTGTCGAGTTTGGTCACGCCGTCGACGAGGTGCGCGACCTCCATCCCGAAGTCCTTCTCCAAGGCCTCCAGTGAATAGCCGGTGTCTTCGACGGTGTCGTGCAGGAGGGCCGCGACCAGCGTGGTCGTGTCCATGCCCAGGTCGGCGAGAATGGTCGCGACCGCCAGCGGGTGCGTGATGTACGGGTCGCCGGACTTGCGGAACTGCCCCGAGTGATGTTCGTCGGCGACCGCGTACGCCTGCGCCAGGACGGCGACGTCGGCCTTCGGATACACCTCGCGGTGCAGGGTGACCAGGGGCTCGAGCACCGGTGCGACCCCGCTGCGGGGAGCCGCCGTCATCCGGCGGGCCAAGCGCGCACGCACGCGGCGCGAGCTCAGCGGGGAACCGTCGTCCGGGCGCCTGGTCTCGGGATCGCTCATAGGGCGATCGTACTCAGCCTTCGCAGAGCGTATGCACCTGCACGGCCGGACCGATGCCCGACCGAATCGCTTCCCGCCCGGTGAATCCGGCCAACTCCATGATGACGGCGATGGTGTGCACGTGCGCGCCCGCGCGGTGCAGCAGTTGCGAGGCGGCGACCAGGGTTCCGCCGGTGGCCAGCACGTCGTCGATGACGGCGACCCGGCGGCCGGCGAGATCGAGGCCGTCGGCGGGGATCTCCAGTCTCGCGGTGCCGTACTCGAGGGCGTAGTCGACGCCGATGACCGGCGGCGGCAGCTTCCCGCCCTTGCGGACCGCGACGAGACCGGTGCCCAGTTGCCGCGCGACGGCGCCGCCCAGCAGGAATCCGCGGGCATCGATGCCCGCGACGAGGTCGGCCCCGTCGCACGCGCGGGCCAGGGCGTCGACGACGGCGTCGAGACCGTCGGCGTCGGCGAGGACCGGCGTCAGATCTTTGAACGCGATGCCCGGCGACGGGAAGTCGGGCACCAGGCGTGCGTGCCGTTCGATCGCGGCCTGGGCGCGCGTCAGGGAGTGCGCCGAGGGTTGCCCGAGCGTCATGAGACTGTCCACCGATCCATGTTCCATCCCGTGCCCGACACGCCGAACCCGGGCACCACTTGATTCACCGACACCGATTCGCGGGCCCGGACGGTGCCGAACAGCGGGATCGTCGGCAGCTGATCCCACGCCGCGGTCTCGATGGTACGCAGCAGCGGCAGCCGCGCGCTGTCGCTGGTGGTGCCCGCCAGCTCGACGATCGCGTCGTCGACGGGCTTACTGCGGAAACCCGACAGGTTCAGCGGATCGCCGCGGTACAGGGAGAACGTCTCGGGAAAGCCCGAGGCGGTGCTCGACGCGGCGAAGCTCCCGTCCGACAGGAGCAGGGCGTCGGTGTCCTCGCCGAGTGCGGTCACCGTCGTCTCCGGCGAGGCCGCGTCGGTGACGGTGAGCCCGGCGGGTCGGCAGGCGTCGGCGATCATTCGCACCGCCTGGGCCGACTGCGGGTCCGGGGCGAGGTAGCCGATCCGGACGGTCGGCTTCGCGCGCCGACCGCCGTCATCGATCTCCCGCTGCGACAACAGGTCTCGTGCTCGGGGCACATCCGACCGCGGATAGCGCCGACCGTATTGGACGTTCAGCGAGGTTCCCAGCGGGTCGGCGGGCGACGCCGACCGCAGGTTCCACACGATTCCGTTGGCGCCGAACTCCCGCGCGAGCGCGTCGCGGGGCATGCAGGCGGCGAGGGCCTTGCGGACGAGCGGATCGGCTGCGACGCCCTTGGCGGCGAAGACGAGCTGGGTGACCGACAGCGGCGGCGGCTCGCGCAGCGCCGTGCGGTCGGCCGGGGCGCTCGTCGACGCGGCGCCGGACAGCTTGTCCGCGAGCGCGAGGTCGCCGGTGTCGACGACCGTCGCCCGCGATCCCTGCAGGGCCGACTGGCCGTCGGTCCCGCGCGGCCACACGGTGATGGTGTCGGAGTCGGGCGCCGCACCCCACCACTTGTCGTTCGCGACGAGCTTCAGGCCGCCGTCGACGGTGTAGGACTCGATCCGGTAGGGCCCGGCTGACGGGAAGGCGTTCTCATCGACGGCCTTGCCCGGGGTGAGGGCGAAGCCGGTGTTCCACGCCTGCGCGATCTTGGCGATCGCCGCCTTGTCGCCGCGGCGGATCGGGTCGACGACGTTCGGCACGCCGGCCTTCTTCGCGACCACGTGGGCGGGCAGCAGTGTGCCGGCGCCGAACAGCTCGTTCCACTGGCGGTAATTCGTGCCGCGCTTGAAGACGACGGTCGCGGCGCGTTCGCCCGCGCCGCAGTCGACGCGCGCGATGTCGCGGTAGCCCGCGTTGGTGGCCGCGGCGAAGCCCGGCGTCGTCCCGCTCATCGCGGTGGCGGCCAGGAGCAGGTCGTCGCAGGCCAGCGGCGTGCCGTCGGAGAAGACGGCACCCTTGGTGAACTCGTAGCGCAGGGTCGGTTCCGGCCCCGGTACCGGGGTGACGGTGCCGACGTCGCGATCGGCGATGATCTGTCCCTCGGGTCCGACGATCGAGAAGCCCGGCAGGACCCGGGTGAGCGCCATGACGGCTCCGTCGGCGTGACCGTCGACGGTGTTCGCGTTGTACGACGCGACGCGGGCGTCGATCACGTAGTCGACGTCCGATCGCTCGGCGCCGCCGCAGGCGACGAGCACGCTGCCCGCGGCCGCGCCGACCGCGAGCAATGCTGCGGCACGGCGCAGCCGCGGGTGACTCATGCGGAGACCTTCTCCCGTCGCGCGAGGACCTTGGCGGTGTGCCGTTTGACGTCGGCCTTGCGTTCCTTCATCGACACCACCCACGGGGAGGCGAGGAACACCGACGAGTAGGTGCCCACGACGACGCCGACCAACTGGATCAGCGCCAGGTCCTTGAGCGTGCCGACCCCGAGCATCCAGACGGCGACGACCATCAGCGCGATGATCGGCAGCACCGAGATGACGGTGGTGTTGATCGACCGCATCAGGGTCTGGTTGACCGCGAGGTTGGTCTGCTCGGCGTAGGTGCGCCGGGTGGTCGCGAACACCGATCTGGTGTTCTCCTCGACCTTGTCGAACACCACGACGGTGTCGTAGACCGAGAAGCCGAGGATCGTCAGCAGGCCGATGACGGTCGCCGGGGTCATCTCCCAGCCGATGATCGAGTAGATTCCGGCGGTCACCACGAGGTCGAAGATGAGCGACGCCATCGCGGCTATCGACATCTCCTTGTCGAAGCGGACGGCGATGTACACGAACGCCACCACCAGGAACACGGCCAGGGCGATCAGCATCTTGCGCGTGATCTCCTTGCCCCACGTGGAGCTGACGTCCGACGAGCTCACATCGGCCTGGGTCACCTCGGGCGCGAAGGCCGTGCCGAGCGCATGCAGCAGTCGCCCGGTCTCGTCGGAGGAGAGCGTCTCGGTCCGAAGCTGGATGGTCGCCGAGTTGCCCGTGCCCGCCTGCTGCACCGACTGCGGCGACTTGCCGAGCGTGTCGGAGAAGACCTTGGACACCTCACTGGTGCTGACCGCGCCGCGAACCGGGACCGACACCTGCGTGCCGCCCTCGAAGTCGATGCCGAAGGTGAACCCGCGGATCACGATCGAGAGCAGGCAGATGACGACCATCACCCCGGAGATCGCGTACCACATGCGCCGCTTGCCGATGACGTCGAAGGCTCCGGTGCCCGAGTAGAGCCGGGACAGGAACGACTGACTGGTGTCGGCGACGTAGTCGGCGTCGGCCCATTCGGTCGTCGCTTTCTTGTCACTCACTGCGACTCCCCTCCTCTGATCGCTCGGCGGCCGTCGCCTCGGTGCGGGCCTTCGCGGCGGCCGCACGCCGGGCGCGTGCCACCTCCGACACCGCGCCCAGACCGTTGACGGCCGGACGCGACAGGAATTCGTTGCGGCTGGCCAGGACCACCATCGGATGGGTGACCATGAACACGATCACGATGTCGATCAGGGTCGTCAGGCCGAGGGTGAAGGCGAAGCCGCGGACGGCGCCGACGGCGAGCAGGTAGATGATCGCCGCGCCGATGAAGCTGACGGCGTTACCGGTCCACACCGTGCGGCGTGCGCTCTGCCAACCGCGGGTGACCGACGACCGGACGGTGCGACCTTCGCGCATCTCGTCCTTGATGCGTTCGAAGTAGACCACGAACGAGTCGGCGGTCATGCCGATGCCGATGATCAGACCGGCGATGCCGGCCAGGTCGAGGGTGAAGCCGATCCACCGCCCGAGCAGGACGATGATGCCGTAGACCATGGCGCCGGCGAAGACCAGCGAGAGCACCGACAGGAAGCCCATCGCCCGGTAGTACAGCAGCGAGTAGATGAGCACGAGGATCAGACCGACCAGGCCGGCGATCAGACCGGCCTGCAGCGAATGCAGGCCGAGGGTCGCCGAGACGGTCTGGGCGTCGGACATCGCGAACGAGAGCGGCAGCGAACCGTACTTGAGGGCGTTGGCCAGCTGTTGGGCCTCGGCCTGGGTGAAGTTGCCGCTGATCTCGGTGGTGCCGAGGATCTGCTGGTTGATCGCCGGGGCGCTCAGCACGCGGGTGTCGAGCGTCACCGCGGTCTGCGTGCCGACGTGCGAGCCGGTGTAATCGGCCCAGGTCTTCTTGCCGTCGCCCTTGAAGTCGACGTTCACCGTCCAGGCGCCCGCCTGGTTCTGGCCCGCCTTGGCGTCGGCGATGTCGCGGCCGTCGATCAGCATCGGCTCCAGCAGGTACACCATGCCGTCGCCGTCACCGCAGGTCACGAGGTACTCACCGGGCCGGTCGTGGCCGATGAGGGGGTCGTTGGCCGACGGCGAGCAGTCGAGCTTGGTCATCTCCTCCCGCAGCTTGGCCAGCGTGGCCTCGTCGGCCTTGGCCGGCGCCTGCCGCAGCGCCCGCTGCTCCTCGATGGCGGCGGCCTGCTCGGCGGGAGTCATGTCCGCGACCTTCTTGGCGGCGGGGTTCGGCTTCTGCACCTGCGCGGGGAGCTGCTGCACCACCGGGCGAATGTAGAGGCGGGCCGTCTGGCCGAGCGCGCGGGCCTGCTTGCCGTCGTCGCCCGGAACGGTGATGACGATCGTGCTGCCGTTGACGACGACCTCGGAGCCGCCGACGCCCAGACCGTTGACGCGCTGATCGATGATCTGGCGGGCCTGGTCGAGCTGTTCGGCGGTCGGCGCCTTGCCGTCGTCGGTGCGT
This sequence comes from Gordonia aichiensis, assembly GCF_039946255.1. Classification (GTDB taxonomy): domain Bacteria; phylum Actinomycetota; class Actinomycetes; order Mycobacteriales; family Mycobacteriaceae; genus Gordonia; species Gordonia aichiensis_A. Next base: position 177,024 of record NZ_JBCDWL010000001.1, read on the forward strand.
GCGGTCAGCACCACGCGGGTGCCGCCCTGCAGGTCGATGCCGAGCTTGGGCGTGGGGCTGCCGCCGCCGGTGAAGAACACCAGCGCGTAGATCAGACCCAGGAGTATGAAGAAGACCGTGAGGGGTTGCCACGGCGGCACCTCGGGCCGCAGTCTGCTCCCCCCGCCGCGAGGATTGGGGTTAGTCACCTGAGTGTTCTACTTCTCTTCGTTCTGCTCTTTGTCGAGCGACACGGTGTCGTCGGCGGATTCGTCCAGTGACGTGAACTCCTCGGCGTCGCCGGTGTCGGGGGCGACGACCTCGCGGATCGCGAGACGATTCCACTCGGTCACCACGCCGGGCGCCACTTCCAGGGTCACCACGTCGCCCTGGTCGGCGTCGACGACGGTGGCGAACAGGCCCGAGTGCAGTTGCACGCGGGCGCCTGCGGTCAGCGAGTTCTGCATCTCGCTCTGCGCAGCCGCACGCTTCTTCTGGTTGCGGATGCTGAAGAACATGAAGCCGGCCATCAGCGCCAGCATCAACGGGAGGATCAACGATTCCATGCGAACCAGTGTGCCAGGCGTCGGGCCGGGCGCCGTCCAACAGGTACCCGTCGGTCAGTCGAACAGGGTCTCGGTGCCGTCCTCGCGCGCACGGACGCCGTGCACCTGGTCCACGGCGTCGGGCGGCGGAGTCAGCCCCAGGTGGACCCAGGCGGCCCCGGTCGCGACTCGTCCGCGCGGCGTTCGCGCGATCATGCCCGCGCGCACCAGGAAGGGCTCGCACACCTCTTCGACGGTGGCGGGCTCCTCCCCGACCGCCACGGCCAGGGTCGAGACGCCGACCGGTCCGCCGCCGAAGCCGCGGACCAGGGCGCCGAGCACCGCGCGGTCGAGTCGGTCCAGGCCGAGTTCGTCGACGTCGTACACCGCGAGCGCCGCGCGCGCGGCGGTCACGTCCACTCGCCCGTCGCCGCGCACCTCCGCGTAGTCGCGCACGCGTCGCAGCAGGCGGTTGGCGATGCGCGGGGTCCCGCGCGAGCGTCCGGCCACCTCGGCGGCCGCGTCCGGCTCGATCGGGATGCCCAGGATGGCGGCCGAGCGGGTGATGACCCGCACCAGTTCGCCGGTCTCGTAGAACTCCATGTGCGCGGTGAACCCGAACCGGTCGCGCAGCGGGCCGGTGAGGGCGCCCGACCGCGTGGTGGCGCCGACCAGGGTGAACGGCGCCACCTCCAGCGGAATGGAGGTGGCACCCGGGCCCTTGCCGACGACGACGTCGACGCGGAAGTCCTCCATCGCCAGGTACAGCATCTCCTCGGCCGGTCGGGCGATGCGGTGGATCTCGTCGATGAACAGGACGTCGCCCTCGACCAGGTTGGAGAGCATCGCGGCCAGGTCGCCCGCGCGTTCGAGCGCCGGCCCCGAGGTGATGCGGATGGCGGCGCCCATCTCGGCGGCGATGATCATCGCCAGAGAGGTCTTGCCGAGGCCAGGCGGTCCGGACAGCAGGATGTGGTCGGGGGTCCGACCGCGTGCCCGCGCCGCGTGCAAGACCAGCTCGAGCTGCTCGCGCACCCGCGGTTGTCCGATGAAATCGGCCAGGCTGCTCGGTCGCAGACCGGCGTCGAGGTCGCGATCGCCCGGCAGCGGTCCCGCGCTCAGGAAGTCGTCGCCGTCGAACCCGAGATCCGACGGGCCGACCTCCGGCTCGGGCGTCATCGGCGGGGTCCGAGCGCCGACAGCGCGGCGCGCAGGAGGGTCGACGAGTCGGCGCCGGGATCGGCGGCGACCACCGCGGCCACGGCCTTCTGCGCCGCCTGCTCGGTGAAGCCGAGACCGACGAGCGCCTCGGTGACCTGTCCGCTCACGCCGCCGACGACGGGCGCCCCGACCGCCCCGGCGGCCCCGGGTGCGGCGGTCACCTTGTCGCGCAGCTCCACCACGAGGCGTTCGGCGACCCGCTTGCCGATGCCCGGCACCGCGGTCAGCGCTTTGGCGTCGGAGCCGGCCAGAGCCGTCCGCAGGCTGTCGGGTTCGAGAACGGCCAGGGTCGCCATCGCGAGCCGCGGCCCCACTCCGGTGACGGTCTGCAGCAGCGCGAACAGGTCGCGGGCTTCAGGATCGGTGAAGCCGTACAGGGTCATCGAGTCCTCGCGGACCATCATGGTGGTCAGCAACCGCACCTGACTTCCGCGTTTGAGGGTGCCGAGCGTCGGCGGCGTCGCGAGGACCCGGTAGCCGACGCCGGCACATTCCACCACCGCGTGGTCGAGCGCGATGTCGATGACTTCTCCGGAGACCGACGCGATCACAGCGCAGCCTTTCCGCCCAGCACGACGCGGGCCTCTTCCTGGGCCGCCTTGAGGCGGGCCCGATGACGGTTCTGTGCGGCGCGGGCCTTCTTGGCGGCCTCTTCCATCCGGTCGTTGACCGGTCCGCGCCAGCAGTGGCAGATGGCCAGCGCCAACGCATCGGCGGCGTCGGCGGGTTTGGGCGCGGTCTGCATCCCGAGGATGCGGGTGACCATCAGGGTGACCTGCGCCTTGTCGGCGCGGCCGGAGCCGGTGACCGCCGCCTTCACCTCGCTGGGCGTGTGAAAGCGCACCGGAATGTCCCGCTGGGCCGCGGCGAGCGCGATGACGCCCGCAGCCTGCGCGGTGCCCATCGCAGTGCTGACCTGGCGCTGCGCGAAGACCCGCTCGATCGCCACCACTTCGGGGCGATGGGTTTGCATCCAGTGGACGGCGGCGTCGTGTATCGCGAGCAGCCGCTCGGCGAGGTCCTGGTCGGCCGGAGTGCGCACCACGTCGACGTCGAGGGCGGTCACGGTGCGCCCGGCGCCCGACTCCACCAGCGCGATGCCGCACCTGGTCAGGCCGGGGTCGACGCCCATCACACGCACTCGAGTCCACCTCCGATCAAGAATCCACGGTCAATCAAGAACCGCCGCCGATCAAAACCGCCGCCGCACCCGTTCCGGGTACGGCGGCGGCCTTTGAGAACAGTTGTTCGATAGCGTATCAGTCGTTCTCGAGTTCGGCGAGCACCTCGTCGCTGATGTCGACGTTCGAGTACACGTTCTGGACGTCGTCGGAGTCTTCCAGCGCGTCGATCAGCTTCATCACCTTGCGGGCGCCCTCGGCGTCGACCGCGACCTCCACCGACGCCCGGAAGTCCGGTTCGGCCGAGTCGTAGTCGATGCCCGCCTCCTGCAGCGCGCTGCGGACGGCGACGAGATCGCCCGGCTCGCTGACCACTTCGAAGCTCTCGCCGAGGTCGGTGACCTCTTCGGCGCCCGCGTCGAGCACCGCCATGAGGACATCGTCCTCGGTCTGACCGTTCTTCTCCAGCGTCACCACGCCCTTGCGGGTGAACAGGTACGAGACCGAACCCGGGTCGGCCATGTTGCCGCCGTTCCGGGTCATCGCCACGCGCACCTCGGTGGCGGCACGGTTGCGGTTGTCGGTCAGGCACTCGATGAGCACCGCCACGCCGTTCGGCCCGTAGCCCTCGTACATGATCGTCTGCCAGTCCGCGCCGCCGCCCTCTTCACCGCCGCCGCGCTTGCGCGCCCGCTCGATGTTGTCGTTGGGGACCGACGACTTCTTGGCCTTCTGAATCGCGTCGAACAGGGTCGGATTGCCGGCCGGATCACCACCACCCGTGCGGGCTGCCACCTCGATGTTCTTGATCAGCTTGGCGAACATCTTGCCGCGCTTGGCATCGATGACAGCCTTCTTGTGCTTGGTGGTGGCCCATTTGGAGTGGCCGCTCATTGTGGTGTTCCCTTCTTGAATGTCCAGATGCCGGTGAGGGCACGGGCAGATTCTACGCTGTGGCCACCATATCGACGAAGTACTCGTGCACGCGCACGTCGCCGGTGACCTCGGGGTGAAACGACGTCGCCAGCACGTTTCGCTGGCGGACCGCGACGACACGCCCGGCCGCCGGGCCGTGGTCGACCTTCGCCAGGATCTCGACGTCCGGGCCGGTCTCCTCCACCCAGGGCGCGCGGATGAAGACCGCGCGCAGCGGCGCCGCGTCGGGTCGATCAGTGATGCCCGCAAAGGCCAGATCGGTCTCGAAGGAGGCCACCTGGCGCCCGAAGGCGTTGCGACGCACGGTCACGTCGAGGGCGTCGAGGTGCCGGGCGTCGGGCCGGGTGTCGAGGATGCGGGAGGACAGCAGGATCATGCCCGCGCACGAACCGTAGGCCGGCAGCCCCTCCCGCAGCCGGGCGACCAGCGGCTCGTACAGCTCGAAGACGCCGAGCAGGCGGCTCATCGTCGTCGACTCGCCGCCCGGCAGCACCAGGCCGTCGACCGACTCCAGCTCGGCCCGGCGGCGAACCGGGATCGCGCGGGCGCCGCAGGCGGTCAGGGCGGCCAGATGCTCGCGGACGTCGCCCTGCAGGGCCAGGACGCCGATCGTCGGGGTCACTGCGCGGGCTTCATGATCGAGGCCGCGGAGGCGGGCACCCCGCTGCGGGTCAGTCCCTCCTGAGTGACCGCCGCGACCATCCGACCCGCGCGGTCGAAGATCCGCCCCTGGGTGAGGGCGCGACCGCCGCCCGCCGACGGCGAGGTCTGGTCGTACAGCAGCCAGTCGTCGGTCCGGAAGGGCCGCAGGAACCACATCGCGTGGTCGAGGGAGGCGTTCTGCGTCTTCTCCTCCGGGTGGATCACCGCCGACGACCCCAGCAGCGTCATGTCCGACATGTACGCCAGCGTGCACACGTGCAGGAGATGGTCGTCGGGCAGCGGGAAGCGGTAGCGGAACCACACCCGCTGCTGGGCGGCCAGACCCGGGAACTTCGCGGTGTCGGACTGCCCGACGATCCGGACGTCGAAGTTGTCCCACTCGGCGAAGAGCATCTTCTGGGCGTCGGTCGCGACGTCGATCTCGCTCGGCAGGGTCTCCGGGTCGGGGGCGATCGGCATCGTGTCCTGATGCTCGATCCCCTGGTCGTCGGTGATGTGGAAGGACGCCGACATCGAGAAGATCGTCTCGCCGTCCTGCACGCCGTTGACCCGGCGCGTCACGAACGACCGGCCGTCACGGATCCGGTCGACCAGGAAGACGGCCGGCTTGTCGGGCCGTCCCGGGCGCAGGAAGTAGCCGTGCAGCGAGTGCACGGCGAAGGCGGGGTCCACCGTCCGGGTGGCCGCCACCAGCGCCTGCCCGGCGACCTGACCGCCGAAGGTCCGCCTCAGCTGGCTCGGGAACGCCCCGCCGCGGTAGATGTCGTTGTCGATCCGTTCCACCGCCAGGATCTCTTCAATGCTCGCCACTTCGTGATTATCGCACCGCGACATGCGACGGTCGGCGGCCCGGGTGGTCCTGGGCCCCGCGGGTATGGTCGGCGACATGGCCGACGAGAGCACGTCCGAGTCCCTGACCGATCGACTGCGCACCGTGTTGGACGGCAGGTGGGGCTCCACCCGCGACGCGGTCCGCGCCCACATCACCGACCGCCACCTCCTGCCGCGCACCGACCTGTCGCTCGCCGAATATCGCAGCCGGGTCCTCGACGAGATGGGTGCGATGGTGCCGCTGGGCTTTCCGGCGGCCGGGTTCGCACCCGCCCACGGCGGCACCGGCGACGTCGGCGCGGCGGTGACCGCCATCGAGACCCTCGGCTACGGCGATCTGTCGCTGATGGTGAAGGCCGGAGTCCAGTGGGGACTGTTCGGCGGGGCGATCGAGAACCTTGGCACCGACGTGCATCACGAGCAGTACGTGCGCGGGCTGATCGACCTCGACATCCTCGGCTGCTTCGCGATGACCGAGACCGGCCACGGTTCCAACGTGCAGTCACTGGAGACCACCGCCACCTACGACCCGGCCACCGAAGAGTTCGAGATCACTTCTCCCACACCGAGTTCCCGGAAGGACTACATCGGCGGCGCCGCCGCACACGCTCGATACGCCGCGGTGTTCGCGCAGTTGGTGACCGGCGGCCCGGGCGAGGCGCCGGTGAGTCGGGGCGTGCACTGCTTCGTGGTCCCGATCCGCGACGAGGGCGGCGCCGACCTGCCCGGCGTCCAGACCTCCGACTGCGGTTTCAAGGGCGGACTGCCCGGCGTCGACAACGGCCGACTGATGTTCGACCGGGTCCGCATCCCGCGCGAGAGTCTGCTCAACCGGTACGCCGACGTCGCTCCCGACGGCACCTACTCCAGTCCCATCGAGTCCGACAACCGGCGCTTCTTCACCATGCTGGGCACCCTCGTGCGCGGCCGCGTCACCGTCGGCGCGTCGGCCGGGGCCGCGGGCCGCTTCGGCCTCGCTCTCGCCGTCCGGTACGCCCTGGTGCGCCGCCAGTTCCAGGCACCCGACGGCGAGCACGAGCAGCTGCTGATGGACTACCGGACCCACCAGCGCAGGCTGCTGCCGCTGGTGGCCCGGGCGTACGCCTTCGCGATCGCCCAGAACGAGGTGACCGCCGAACTGCACCGGCTGCAGACCGCCGACCCCGACGACGTCGACCACGACCGGGTCCGGCTGCTCGAGACCCGTGCCGCCGCCATCAAGTCCGGCCACACCGCGCTCGCCCAGCAGGCGATCTCAGCGGCTCGCGAGGCCTGCGGCGGCGCGGGCTACATGTCGGAGAACCTGCTCCCCCTCCTCCGCGGCGACATCGACGTGTTCACCACCTTCGAAGGCGACAACCTGGTTCTCACCCAGCTGGTGGCCAAGCATCGGCTCACCTCCTACGCCGAGGACGTCGAGGGACTCGACGCGATCGGGTGGATCAAGTTCGTCGCGAACATGGCCACCGACGTCGCCCTGGAGAAGACCGCGGCACGCCAGGTGGTGCAGACCCTGCTCGACGACTCCGATGAGGACCCGGAGAACAGCGCGCTGACCCACCCGGGCACCCAGTTGCGGCTGCTGCGGAACCGGGAGGATCACCTGACCCGCACCGCTGCCGCCCGGATCCGGCGCGCCCGGGACGACGACGCCGACCCCCTGGAGGTCTTCACCGACACCCAGGACCACCTGGTGAAGGTCGGTGAGGCGCACATCGAGCGGATCGTGCTGGAGAGCTTCGTCGACGCCATCGGCGAGGTCACCGACTGCGAGACCCGAACCGTCCTCAAGCAGGTGCGCAACCTGTTCGTCTACTCGCTGCTGGAGGACGATCTCGGCTGGTTCCTGATGCACCGTCACGTGAGCGTGGAGCGCGCCAAGGCGATCCGGCGCGGGGTCAACGACCTCTGCGGAACGCTGCGACCGCACGCCGGCGCACTCGTCGACGCCTTCGGGGTGCCCGAGGTCTGCCTCGACGTGCCGATGCTCCGGCACGGCTGAGGCCGACGCGGGTGCTCGCGCGGCATCACAGCTCATCGAGGTCGACGATGCCGTCCTGAATGGCGCGGGCGACGAGCGCGGCCTTGGTCGACGCGGGTCGGCCGAGATCGGCGTACTTGGCGCGAATCCGGGTCAGGTGGGTGTTGACGGTGCCGAGCGAGATCGACAGCGCCTGCGCCACGGCCGGTTTCGAGTCGAGCATCAACCAGGTGCGCAGCACCTGGATCTCGCGTCTGGTCAGGTCCGGGTGCGGGTGCGACGGCCGCGGCGGCTTCACCGGCTGCGGCGCAGGTGCCGAGGGTGCCGAGGGTGCCGGGACGGCGCACAACCCTCGTCCGGGCAGGGGTCGTCCGGGCAGGGGCATGGCCCGCCTGCGGAGCCGATCGAGGGCCTCACGCCGCCGCTGATCGAGCAGTGGGACGGTTTCGCTGACGGTCATCGCGGGTTCCTTCCGTAGCACGGACCCCGAGTGTCCGCGGCTGATGAAGGGAACGCTATGGCGTTCGGTCACCGCCGTCGATGGGGAGAACTACCCATGGCATCATTGCTGGTCAGAGCCTCGATTGCGGGCGTACTCCGCGTCGAGCAGGCCGAGGTCGTCGCGGCTGACGACCCGTGTCGACAAGGCGTACTCCACCAGCCGCAGCCGACGGTTGGTGGCGAGGCGACCGCCGCCGCCGCGCAGACCGCTGACCCCGATCAGGTCGAGCTTGTCGCAGACGTTGTCGAGCTTGCGGTTGAACTTGGTCAGCGACCAGCCCAATCGGCGTGCGGCCTGCGCCGACGTCGGGATGGCGCTGGCCCCGGTTCCGTCGCGCCGCAGAATCGCCTCCGCGAGCACCAGTATCGCGAGGCGCTGGCTGTCGGTGAAGTTCGGCACGCCGCGCGTGGTCTGTCCGCCGATGAGGAATTCGACGGTCGGGGCGCTGACGTCGAGTCGCCGGGCCTCGACCCCGATCTCGTAGGTGGTCGGGCCCGCGGTGAAGACGATGCTCGTGCGGCCGAAGACGAGCGGCATGCGCGCCCCCGGTCCGAGGGTCGCGGTGAAACCGGCGTCGGCGGCGGTCACCGTCGCCGACAGATGGGTGCCGAGGTTGGTCAGCCACCACATGCCGTTCTCGTCGTGGAGCCCGAGGAAGCGACGGTGCAGGTACGGATTGTCGTCGAGGGACAGGGTGGCCTCGCGCCCGATGTAGAACGGTGCGCCCGCCACGACCGGCCACCGTTCGCCGCAGTACTCGACGAAGGTGGAACCCGCCTGCGGGGGCACCGTCACTCCGCGGCCGGCGCGCTGCCCGTCTGCGCGTCGCCCGTCTGAGCCTGCTCCGTCTGCACCTCTTCGACCTGTGCATCTTCGGTCTGGGCGCCGTCGGTCGGGGCATCGTCGACCGCGAAGTCGACCGACAGAACGGCGACCGTGACGTTGTCGTGGGCACCGCTCTCCAGGGCGGCCTCCACCAGGGCCGCGGCCGCCACCTCGTTGTCGGGCGCCGTCTCCAGGATCACCGCGATCTCGTCGTCGGCGAGTTCGCCGTCGAGTCCGTCCGAGCACAGCAGCACGATGTCGCCCGGCGTCGCCTCGAAGGCGTAGTAGTCGGCGACCGGCACGGCCATCCCCGCGCCGAGAGCCCGGGTGATGACGTTGCGGCGCGAGTCCACGCGCGCCTGCTCGGGCGTCAGCAGCCCGGCGTCGACGAGCTCCTGGACCTGCGAGTGATCGACGCTGACCTGATTCAGCCGGCCGGCCGAGTACAGGTAGGTGCGGGAGTCGCCGATGTTGAACGACACCCAGCGCGGCTCACCCCTGTCCATCGCCAGCACGACGCCGGTCGCCGTGGTGCCGGCCCGTCGCCCGGTCTCGGAGCCGAGCTCGCCGATGCGATCCTGCGCCTGCACGAGCAGGTCCTTGAGGTTCTCGCGGGTCTCGTCGACGGCCTGTCCGACCGGCGCCTGTGCCAGGGTCCGCAGCGCCGCCTCGCTGGCCAGCTCGCCGCTGTCGTGCCCGCCCATGCCGTCGGCGACGATGTAGCGGCCCGGACTGGCCAGGGCCGCATCCTCGTTGGCCTCTCGAACCCGTCCCACGTGGCACGCCACAGCCCAGTCGACGCTCACGTCGCCGATCTCGTGGCGGCCGGCGACTGCTTCGTCGCGCAGAATCCTCGGTTCGTCCATCGTGCTCCCTGCGATCAGATGTCGGCGCTCACCGGTCGATCACCGACCGCGCCCGGCAGGGCGCCCGTTCGGTCTGTCCGTCCGCCCCATGGTGCCGCATTGCGTCACGCCACAGAGTCTACTTACCAGAGTCTCAGACAACTGCCAGTGGACTCGCGCGTCGGCACCGAAGCCGCGCGGTGGAGGCGTGCTTGGAAGGACGAACCGGACCCCCTGGGAAGAAGGTTACTGACTCGCGTGTGAGCGTCCGGACTACCTACCGGACTCGCCGTCGTCTGCCGCCGCCGACGGCAGGCGCGGGTCGGCGCGATGACGGTTGGCGCAGCGCGAGCAGCCCGTAGGCGGTGGCCCCGGGGATGGTGATCAATGCGAGGGCTGCACCGGCCGGGGTGGGTCGGCCTTGATCGGCGAGCAGCAGCATCGCGGGCGATTGCAATGCGGCGGTGGTACAGCCTGTCCAGGTGATCAGCCAGGCCACGCGAGGCCGCCACCGCCAGGTCTGCGCCACGAGCGGCGCGAGGAACCCGCCGAGTGCGAGCAGCCCGGCCACGACGAGGACGCTCCGCTGCGCGATGGCGTCCATGGACTGGGGCCCGCTGTTTCCGGGACCGGAGAGGCCCCACCACAGCATGGCAGCGGCGAAGGGCAGGAGACCCAGGACGCCGGCCAGGAGCGTCCACCGCGTGGGAAGCGGTGGGAATCGGTTCAGCCGAGAGCTCCACCTGATGAGCGCGTAGCGCCAGGCGAGCAAGAACAGGGAGATCGCGAGCAGGCAGAAGCCGCCGTAGACGAGCGCGAACACCCACCCGCTCAGGTGGTCCATCCCGTCGGTGTGCAACTCGCCGTCGACGGCGAGTTGCAGGAGACTGCCCAGCGGCAGCCCGATGAGGATCGGAGCCAGCAGACCGGTGGCACTTGCGCCGATGCCCAGCATCACCCACGCCGGCACCCTGACGCCGCGCGGATGGATCAGCCCGATCGCCAATGCAACGGCGATCAGCTCGAGCCCGATCGTAACGTTGTTTCCCACGACCAGGCGCGTGCTGTGCATCTCGGCGGCGGCGCTCGCATCCTTGAACCCGACGGTCGATCCGGTCAGCCACAGCACCTTGAGCGCGACGTACGGCACGATGGCGACGATCACGAGCCCGAACGCGAGTGGAACTGTACGGGAGCGGTGAACGCTCGACGGCCCTGCGCCATGGTCGATTGCGATGTACACGAGCTCGCGCACCTTTACCCCTTTCAGACAACTACGAATGGAGTGATCCGGAGACTACCACTACAGGTACAGTGGTTCAATGTGCGGAGGAACAGCCACCGAAGGGCAACACTCGTCGATGCTGCGATCGAGGTGCTCGCGGAACAGGGTGCACGCGGTTTGACCTTCCGTGCCATCGACGCGGCCGCAGAGGTTCCGCCGGGGACGGCGTCGAACTACTTCGCAGGGCGCGACGACCTGCTCGGTCACATTGCCGCCCGCGTGTACGAGCGGATTCGGCCAGACGAGGAGAGCATCGCCCGCCAACTCGTCGGCGAGCAGGACCGCGACCATCTCGTCACCGTGATGCGCGCGGCCGTGCGTCGGATCTCGGAGTTTCGCTCGGGCTACCTGGCACTGCTCGAGCTTCGACTCGAAGCCACGCGCCGACCCGAGATCCGAGCGGTTCTCACCCGCGACGTCCGGAAGGACATCGACGATAACGTGTCGGCGCATCAGGCATCCGACTTCCCCGGCGACGCGACCTCGGTGCGACTGCTGCACCTTGCTCTGAACTGGCTGATCGTCGAGCGGCTCACCCTCCCAGACGTGTTCTCCGAGGAGGAGGCCGAGGAACTCATCGGAGATGCCGTGGAGCGGCTCACCTGACGGCCGCAGCCGTCGGTACGTCATCACAGCACAGGCCCGATGACGGCCGATCGATCTGAGCGCCGGGTCCACAGCAGGGCGACGGCGACGAGTCCCGCAAGGCTGGGCAGCAGGCCCAGCCAGCCGATCAGCGGCGGGAGGCCGGTGTCGCCGGAGGTGTCGCGGATCGTTAGATCGAAAAGTGCGATGCTCGCGCCGACGATCAGTCCGCCGAGTGCCGCCCATGGTGCCCATCGCTTGCCGACCCAGGCGGCGGCGATGCACGCGGCCCAGCAGATCAGGCCGAGGACTCCGACGATCGCCAGCCCGGCCAGGTACGTGTCGGTGGCCGTTGCCACCTCGGACGCCGAGTAGGACGGGTACCCCGAGGCGATGTGCCGCGAAATCAGTTCCCCGCGGGGCGAGCCCAGGAACGGAACGGCGGTGACCGTCGCCGTGAGGACGAGCCCGAGACACATGGCGATGATCGCGGAGTGGGACGTGGTGGTGGTGCGCATGAGAGTGCCTTCCTGTTGACGATCTTTCCGGTGGAGACTCGGATTTCGGGGATGGGTTCGGGGGTCGGCGGGCCGGTTCACCGCGGCCTGAGTCGAGTCGGGACCGATGCCGCGGTGGCCGATCGCGAAGCCGGTGAGGGCGAGCAGGGCTGCGGCCGATACCAGGTACGGCACCGCGGTACCGACTTCGTACAGCCCGTTCCCGATCAGCGGTGCGGCGGCGAAGGCCACGGCGACGGTCGCGTTGACCAGGCTCGCCACCGACCCCTGTTCCGCGGCGGTCGCTCGCAGGCTCGGTGCCGCGGAGACGCCGGGCATCCCGAACCCCAGCCCCGCTCCGAGCATCGCGACCCCGAGGGCGAGCCACAGTGCAGTGGGGGCGGCCGCGACGACGATCATTCCGGCTGTCATCGTTGCGCATCCCACGCGGATGAGGCGGTGCGGCGGCCATGCGAGCCTGCGGACGACGACCGCCTGCACGACCACGATCAGCGCCGCGCCGGCGAGGGTGATCAGGCCGGTCTGCACGCCGGTGCGGTCGGTGGGCACGTGCATGCGGTCCTGCAGCAGGAAGCCCGCGGTCATCAGGACGATGGTGATCGCGCTGTAGAGACCGGAGCCGATCAGCAGGAAGGGCCAGATCCGCCGATCGAGCACCCGAACCCGCTTCGGAGCAGCGCCGAGTGGCTGAGCGGAGGCCCGCGGAAGGCGCGCAGCCAGCACGATCGCGATCAGAACGAGGACGACCGGGGCCGCGTACATCGGAACCAGCAGCCCGCCGATGCTGAGCAGTCCGCCGAGTGCAGGCCCGACAGCGAGCCCGAGACCCTGCGCGGCACCGAAACTCGCCATGCCGCGGACCCGCTCGACCTCACCCGCCGTCGCGGCCGCGATATAGGACTGCGCGGTGGCCGGAGTCGCGGCCCAGGCGATGCCGAAGAGCAGACCTCGACTCAGGACGACCAGGACGAACACCAACCATGTCGGTAGCGAACCCGACAGCCCGATCTGTGCGACGAGTGCGAAGCCGGCCAGCCCCACTGCCGCACCGCCGAGCGAGGTCAGCAGCACCGTCCGGTGCCCCCGAGCGTGTGCGCGCCGGACCCAGAACCCGCTGGCGAAGACGACCCCTGATGCGCCGACGGCCATCACGACGCCCAGGGCGAGCTCCGAGAGCCCGAGCTCACGGGCCAGCGGGGCCAGGATCGGAGTCACCATCTGCTGCCCGGTCATCAGGCCGAACACAGCGACGCACACCAGCAGGATCGGTCGCACACTCGACGGCGGATCGGAACCACGCGAGACCGGTGTTGCCGTGGGAGCGGAGACTGCAGCCGAGGCATTATCGAACATGTTCGGAAAGTAGCACTCGATACGTTGGGAGGCAACCATGAATGAGCCTGGGCAAGCCGTCCTGCGATGATGGCGACATGACGAAGCGCACCGGCCCAGGACGCACCGGACGCCCGCCGTCGACGTCTCGAGCGCAGATCCTCGCCGGTGCGCGCGAGCTCGTCGACAGCGACGGATGGGAGAAGCTGACGATTCGCCGTCTCGCTTCGCATCTCGGCGTCGGCGCAGCGACGCTCTACAGCCACGTGCGTGATCGCGAGGATCTTCTCGTCCAACTGCTCAACGACCGCGCCGCCGAACTGGCGCACCCGGACATGCCGGAGGATCCGATGGAACGTGTCCTCGTCGCGGCCACCGCGATCCACGACACGCTCGCCGCGGCCCCGTGGGCGACGGAGATCCTCATCGCCGACGACCTCGTCGGGGACGACGCCCTGTGGGCCGTCGAAGCCATCGTCGCCGCGGGCATCGAGTGCGGCTTATCCCCCATCGCGGCAGCGGACCTGTATCGGTCGATCTGGTATTTCACGGCCGGCGAGATCTTGGTCCGTTCTCACTCCGCGCGGCGGGCAGCGGAACAGAACCGGCCCAACTACCGGGACGCAGTCTTCGAAGGACTCGACGCCGACCGACTGCCGACACTGGCGAGCCTGGCCGGACAATGGCCTCAGATCACCCGGCGCGACACCTATCGGGCGGGGCTGCGGGCACTCGTGGACGGCCTCATTCGACGCGGCGACACCGACTCCTGAGTCGTATTTCGGCGGCGGTTCAGCCCTGGCGGTGCCTGCGCAGATACCGGCTCGTCCAACACGATTTTCAGCGAGGCAGCGTCGGACGTGCTCGCGAGGTGTTTGGCCAGCAGCCGGGGTCGAGCGGATGCCGCCCCGCAGCGGCTCCTGGCCGACGACCGTGAAATCCGGATGCTGGTGTGGGAGTTCGTCGGCCGCGAGGCTGCTCTTGCCGGACCCGGCGACACCGGTCACCGCGGTGAGCACACCCAATGGAACGTTCACCGTGATGCACTTGAGGTTGTGCGCATCGGCTCGATCGACGGTGACGACCCCTGAGCCCGCGCGCGGCCGGTGGTTCAGTCGCACCGGGTCTCGCAGCATCCGGGCGGTCGCGGTGTCAACGGAGCCGAGGTGGTCGGGCGCGCCGTCGAACTGGACCCGGCCTCCGTCGGCTCCCGCGCCGGGGCCGAGGTCGATCACGTGATCTGCGGCGGCGATCACGGCCGGGTGGTGTTCGACGACGAGGACGGTGTTCCGAGCATCCCGCAGCTGGGCGAGCAGACCCAGCAGCCGGTGCACGTCGTGTGGGTGCAGACCTGCGCTGGGTTCGTCGAAGACATAGCAGACCTCGCTCAGTGCGCTGCCGAGGTGCCGGACGGGGCCACGCGCGGATCGTGCACCGCGCCGGCCACGGCGATGAGCTCACTGATCGGTATCGACGACCAGTCCGCGATCGAGCGGCCGTCGATCACGCTGGCGCGCGCGGCGGCGTTCACGCGCGTCCCGTCGCAGTCCGGGCAGGTCGCGCGGGAGACGACTCGGGCGAGGCCGGCGCGCTCATCGGCGGTGAGCCGGGACGGAGCCTTGCGCAGGTAGCTGTTGCGCAGCCTCGGAATCACACCGTCGAACCGGCTCGACTTCGGATACTCGGGATCGGGGTTCGTCAGCGGCAGCCCCTCCGGATACAGCAGCTCCCCCAGCGCATCCTCCGAGACCGCCGACAGCGGTACGTCCGGATCGACGAGCCCCGAATGCAACCCCTGGAATCTGACTGGCTCCGCGCCGCGCGGCCGTCTACGCCCGCCTCGACGCATTGATCGAGTTGCTCGGCCCGGCCCCTGCTTCAGCGCACGGCAGTCCGCTATTCAACTGGCACCAGGGATTGACCGGCCCCAAGGACGCGGGTCCACGCTGCATGGAACTCGCAGCGTGGACCCGTTTGCCTTGGTGAGAAGTCGACTACCAGCCGCGCTCGGCGAGCCGGTGCGGTGCCGGGATGTCGTCGACGTTGATGCCGACCATCGCCTCGCCCAGTCCGCGCGAGACATTGGCGAGCTGATCGGGATCGTCGAAGAAGGTGGTCGCCTTGACGATGGCCGCGGCGCGCTGCTCGGGGTTGCCGGACTTGAAGATGCCCGAGCCGACGAAGACCCCTTCGGCGCCGAGCTGCATCATCATCGCGGCGTCCGCGGGGGTCGCGATGCCGCCTGCGGTGAACAGCGTCACCGGCAGCTTGCCGGCCTTGGCGACCTCGACGACGAGGTCGTAGGGGGCCTGCAGCTCCTTGGCGGCCACGTACAGCTCGTCCTCGGGCAGCGACGACAGGCGGCGCAGCTGCTGGCGGATCTGACGCATGTGGGTGGTGGCGTTCGAGACGTCGCCGGTGCCGGCCTCGCCCTTCGACCGGATCATCGCGGCACCCTCGTTGATGCGGCGCAGCGCCTCACCGAGGTTGGTGGCGCCGCACACGAAGGGAACGGTGAACGAGAACTTGTCGATGTGGTTCTCGTAGTCGGCCGGGGTCAGGACCTCGGACTCGTCGATGTAGTCCACGCCCAGGCTCTGCAGGATCTGGGCCTCGACGAAGTGGCCGATGCGGGCCTTGGCCATGACCGGGATCGAGACGGCTTCGATGATGCCGTCGATCATGTCCGGGTCGCTCATCCGCGAGACGCCGCCCTGAGCACGGATGTCGGCGGGAACACGTTCGAGCGCCATGACGGCCACTGCGCCGGCGTCCTCGGCGATCTTGGCCTGCTCCGGGGTCACCACGTCCATGATGACGCCGCCCTTGAGCATTTCGGCCATGCCTCGCTTGACGCGCGCAGTACCGGTCGCCGGTGCGTTCTGAGCCTCAGTGGACACTGATTGATCTCCCTGTTCAGTGGTGTCGGAATGTCTCGTCAAGTAAACCCGATCGAGTCGCACACGGCGATGCCGGGTCCTCGTCGCGGGCTGCTCAGACGGCGCCGCTGACGCGCTCGGTGATCTCGAAGTACTGCGGGAGTCGCGAATGTCCGCCCAACCGGAGCCATCGCACCATGCGCCGCCCGCCGAGCGCCCGCGCATCGCGGACCGCGTCGTTGTAGAACCGTCGGGCCATCGTGACCCGAGTCTGCGCGTCGGCCAGCTCGGCGACCAGGCCCGCGGCGCGATCGCCGTCCGAGCAGCTGGCCAACGCCACCGACAGACGGTTCTCGGCGGCCTCGCGTTGGTCGCGCGGCGCCGCTTCGGCGGCGTTCGCCGCGGCGGCGAGCTCACCTGCGCCCGGCGCGGCCGGGTCGGTGGCGGCGATCGCGCGCGCGACCACCGCGCGCCGCTCCAGGGCGGCCAGCAGCGACTCGTAGGCCAGGTCGACCCGAATGTTGAGCCGATCCAGGCGGGTGGCCCGGGTGGCGGCCAGAATCGCCAGCCAGATCAACGCGGCGCCCGCGACGACCCCGACGGCGACCAATGCAACCGCGGGCCCCGTCATGTGATTCTCCTCATCGCATCCCCAGCGATCGCACCCCCGGTCATCGCTCCCCCAGTCATCGCACTCCCAGTCATCGCGCCCCTAGTCCGAGACCACGACCGGCCCGGCGCCGCGGGTGACGGTGTCGTAGACGCGTTGGATCTGATCGGCGACCCGGCTCCAGTCGTAGCGGTCCGCGCGAGCGCGGCCGCGGGCGATCAGCTGCTGCCGCGCGCCCTCGTCGCCGAGCAGTTCGACGACGGCGTCGGCGAGGGCCACCGGGGAGCCGGTTTCGACGACGCGGCCTGCGGTGCCCCCGTCGAGGACCCGTTGGAAGGCCACCAGGTCGCTGGCGACCACCGCGGCGCCGGCCGCCATCGCCTCCACGAGCACGATGCCGAAGCTCTCGCCGCCCAGATTCGGAGCGACGTAGACGTCGGCGCTGGCCAGCGCGCGCGCCTTGGTCTCGTCGTCGACCATGCCGAGGAAGTGCAGGTGCCCGGACAGCTCGCGCGCCCGGCGTCGCAGCGCCTTCTCGTCGCCGCCGCCCACCACCAGGACGGTGACGTCGGGGAACTCCTCGACGATGCGGGGCAGCCCGCGCATCAGGATGTCGATGCCCTTGCGCGGCTCGTCGTAGCGGCCCAGGAACATCACCGTGCGGCCCGGTTTCGGAAAGCCCTCGAGCGGGACGGCGTCGGCGAACGAGGCGACATCGATCCCGTTGGGGATCTCGACGGCGTCGTTGCCGAGCGACTCCATCTGCCAGCGGCGCGCGAGCTCGGAGACCGCGATCTTGCCGGAGATCCGCTCGCGGTACTGGCGCAGCATCGAGTCGAAGACCGTCAGCCACAGCGACTTGGTGGTCGCGGTGTGGAAGGTCGTGACGATGGGGCCGGTCGCCACCATCAGCGAGAGCATCGACAGGCTCGGCGCATTGGGCTCGTGCACATGCAGCACATCGAAGGAGTTCACCTCGATCCACCGGCGGAGACGGTGATAGGCCTTGGGCGAGAACGTGACTCGCGACACCGAGCCGTTGTACGGGATGCCCAGCGCCGGCCCGGCGGAGTCGAAGTAGTCGGGCAGATCCAGGTCGGGGCCCGCCGGCGCCAGCACCCGCACCTCGTGGCCGCGCCGGATGAAGACCTCGGCCAACTCGATCACGTGGGCCTGCACGCCGCCGGGCACGTCGAACGAATACGGACAGATCATGCCGATCTTCATCGGCCGCCCGCCTCGCCCGCTTCGTTCGGCGCGCCGGTTCCGCGGTCGGTACCCGACCCGAGCCGATCACGTCTGGCCTGCGACCAGTCGCTCTCCCACAGCGGTTGCAGCATGTGCCAGTCGGCGGGCGCGGCGGCGATGCCCTCGGCGAAGGCGTCGGCCAGCGACTGGGTGGCGGCCGCGACGCCGACCGAGGTGTCGATGACCGTCCCGCAGCGGATCAGCGAGGTGTGCTCGTCGAGGTAGCTGTGGTGCACGGCCAGCAGGGTCGCGCCGGTGTCGACGGCGAGCTTCGCCGGACCGGCGGGCATGCGGGTCCGTTCCCCGAACAGCTCGACGGGGACGCCGCGATGGCTCAGGTCGCGGTCGCCCATGAGGCAGACGATGCCGCCGGCGCGCAGCCGCTGGGCGAGCAGTTCGAAGGGCGGCTGCTCGCCGCCGGTCAGCGGGAAGACCTCGAAGCCCAGCGACTCGCGATAGGCGACGAACTGGTCGAACAGCGATTCGGGTTTGAGGCGTTCGGCGACGGTCGCGAACTGTCCGTAGTGGGCGACCAGCCAGACGCCGCAGACGTCCCAGTTCCCCGAATGCGGCAGCGCCATCACGACGCCCTTGCCGGAGGTGCAGACCTCGTCGACGACCTGCCGGTCGTGGTCGGACATGCGGACGCTCGCCACGATGTCCGCCGGATCGGTCGACGGCAGGCGGAAGGCCTCCCGCCAGTACCGCGCGTACGAGCGCATCGCCTGCTCGACGAGTTCGCCGGGCACGTCCTCGGGCGCCGCGTCGATGACCCGCGCCAAGTTCTTGCGGAGTTGGTCCGGTCCCCCGCCGCGACGGCCGGCGAAGGTGCCGACCGCGTCGAACAGGCCGCGCGCCATCGCTTCCGGCGCATGGCGGACGGCCGCCCATCCGGCCCGGTAGCCGAGGTCGGACGCCGCATCGGTAAGTCGCCCGAGCATCGGTCAGCCCTCGCCCTTGGGTTCGCCCGACGCGTCGCCGCGCCCGGCCCCCTCATCGTCGGAAACCGCGGTCGGGATCAGGTCGCGGGCGCCCGGCGAGGCGTAGATCGACCACATCCGCTGACCGACGGTGATGATCGAACCGGCCGCCAGCACCCACATCGCGACGTGGATGGCCCAGCTCCAGTGCAGGCCCGGGAAATCGGTGAATCCGGCGCCCACGAGCACGATGATGAGGCGGTCGGGGCGTTCGATGAGGCCGCCGTCGCCGTACAGTCCGGCGGCCTCGGCGCGCGCCTTGGCGTACGAGATCACCTGGGAGGTGACCAGGCAGATCAGCGTCGCGATCAGCAGCAGCTCGTGCGGCTGCGTGATCGCCGCCCACCACGCGAGCGCGCCGAAGATGGCGCCGTCGGCGATCCGGTCGCACGTCGCGTCCAGGACCGAGCCGAACCGGGTGCCGCCGCCGCGGGCGCGCGCCATCGCGCCGTCGAGCATGTCGAACATCACGAACGCCCACGTCACCAGGGCGCCGGCGAACAGGTAGCCCTGGGAGAACAGCGTGATCGACGCCGCGACCGTGACGACGGTCCCGGCGATCGTCATCATGTCCGGGGTCAGACCGGTGCGGATGAGTGCACGCCCGATCGGCAAGGTGACCTTGGAGACCGAAGCGCGTCCGAGGATGCTGAGCATGTCCGTCCTTACAGAAGTTCGTTCCACGCCTGCGCCAGCAGACCGCGGGTCTCCTGGAGCAGTTGCGGAAGCACCTTCGTGTCCCCCACGACGGTGATGAAGTTCGCGTCGCCCGTCCATCGCGGCACGACGTGCTGGTGCAGGTGCTCGGACAGCGAGCCGCCCGCAGCCGCACCGAGGTTCAGGCCGACGTTGAAGGCGTCGGGCCGCGACACCGACTTGATGACCCGGATGGTGCGCTGGGTGAACTCCATGAGCTCGGCGCTCTCCGCGGCGGTCAGGTCCTCCAGGTCGGCGACCTGGCGGTACGGCACGACCATCGCGTGTCCGGGGTTGTACGGGTAGAGGTTCAGCACCGTGTACACCGTCTCGCCGCGGGCGACGATCAGCCCGTCCTCGTCCGACATCCGCGGGATGTCGAGGAACGGATGCCCGGTGAGCTCACCGCCGTCGGCCGCGCGTTTGGGCGCGGCCGCGGTGATGTAGCTCATGCGATGCGGGGTCCACAGGCGTTGCAGGTGATCGGGATCAGTCATCGTGCGCCCCGGCTCATCGCCGTTTCCGGGCGGCTTCGAGGAACTCGCCCATCGTGTCGGCGGTCGGCGAGTCGTTGCGCCGCGACTCCTCCCAGTCGTCGATCGCGTTGATCGCGTCGTCGACCGGAACCCCGTTCAGCTGCGTGCCGTCGCGGAATCGGAAGCTCACCGCACCCGCCTCGACGTCGCGTTCGCCGGCCAGCAGCATGAACGGCACCTTGGCGGTGGTGTGATTGCGGATCTTCTTCTGCATCCGGTCGTCGGAGAAGTCGACCTCGGCGCGCACCCGGCGGCCCTTGAGGCGCCGGACGACGGTCTGCAGGTGATCGGCGAAGGCCTCGGCGACCGGGATCCCGACCACCTGGACCGGCGAGAGCCAGACCGGGAAGGCGCCGGCGTAGTGCTCGGTGAGGACGCCGAAGAACCGCTCGATGGAGCCGAACAGGGCACGGTGGATCATCACCGGGCGCTTCTTGGTGCCGTCGGTGGCGGTGTACTCGAGCTCGAACAGCTCCGGCTCGAAGAAGTCCAGCTGCAGCGTCGACATCTGCCAGGTGCGCCCCAGCGCATCCTTGACCTGGACGGAGATCTTGGGGCCGTAGAAGGCGGCGCCGCCCGGATCCGGGACCAGCTCCAGGCCGGAGGCCTCACCGACCTTGCGCAGGGTCTCGGTGGCCTCCTCCCACACCTCGTCGGTGCCGACGTACTTCTCCGGGTCCTTGGTGGACAGCTCCAGGTAGAAGTCGTCCAGGCCGTAGTCCTTGAGCAGCTGGAGGACGAAGTTGAGGGTCGTGGTGAGCTCTTCGACCACCTGCTCCTGCGTGCAGTAGATGTGCGCGTCGTCCTGGGTGAAGCCGCGGGCGCGCGTCAGGCCGTGCACCACGCCCGACTTCTCGTAGCGGTACACCGAGCCGAACTCGAACAGCCGCAGCGGCAGCTCCCGATACGACCGACCGCGGGAGCGGTAGATCAGGTTGTGCATCGGGCAGTTCATCGGCTTGACGTAGTAGTCCTGGCCGGGCTTGCGGACGGTGCCGTCCTCGTTGTACTCCGCGTCCAGGTGCATGGGCGGGAACATGCCCTCGGCGTACCAGTCCAGGTGCCGCGACACCTCGAACAGGTGGCCCTTCGTGACGTGCGGGGTGTTGACGAACTCGTAGTCGGCCGCCGCGTGCTGCTCGCGGGAGTAGTCCTCCATCTCCTTGCGGATGATGCCGCCCTTGGGGTGGAAGACCGGCAGACCCGAGCCCAGCTCGTCGGGGAAGCTGAACAGGTCCAGCTCCGCGCCGAGCCTGCGGTGATCGCGCTTCTCCGCCTCGGCCAGCCGGTCGAGGTACAGGTCCATCGCCTCGGTCGACTCCCACGCGGTGCCGTAGACGCGCTGCAGGTCGGCCAGCGACTGGTCGCCGCGCCAATAGGCGGCCGAGCTGCGGGTCAGCTTGAAGGCGGCGATGTACTTGGTCGTCGGCACGTGCGGGCCGCGGCACAGGTCGCCCCAGACCTTCTCGCCGGTGCGGGGGTTCAGGTTGTCGTAGGCGGTCAGCTCGGCGCCGCCGACCTCCATGATCTCAGCGTCGTCGGCGGCGCCCTTGTCGTCGATCAGCTCCAGCTTGAAGGGCTCGTTCGCCAACTCCTCGCGGGCGGACTCCTTGGAGTCGTAGACGCGGCGGGAGAACTTCTGGCCCGACTTGATGATCTTGCGCATCTGCTTCTCGAGGGCCTTGAGGTCCTCGGGAGTGAACGGCTCGTCGACCTGGAAGTCGTAGTAGAAGCCGTCGGTGATGGGCGGGCCGATGCCCAGGTGCGCCTTCGGGTTCAGCTCCTGCACGGCCTGGGCGAGCACGTGCGCGCAGGAGTGCCGGATCACGGCGCGGCCGTCCTCGGAGTCTGCGGGCACCGGTTCCACGTCGGTGTCGGCGTCGGGCGCCCACGACAGGTCGCGCAGAGTGCCGTCGGACTCGCGGACCACGACGATCGCCTGCGGTCCCTTGTTGGGCAGTTCGACGCCGTCGGGCAGGTCCGCGTCCCGCATCGCGGCGCCCGCGGTAGTGCCCGCCGGCACCCGGACGGTCTCGGGCAGGCGGACTCTTTCGGACGCGACGTTGTCGGGCACGGTCGTGGTTCCTCTATTCGGTGTCGGCGGATACGTCTGCGGCCGGGCGTCGGCCGGTATCAGACACGGTCGCAGAGAATCGTATCGCGCGCAGTCCGTGACACATCCACAGCGTGACCGCGATCGTCAGCAACAGCAGCAGCACGTAGGCCCCGCTGCCGATCAACCGCAGCGGCAACTCCCATTCCGGCCCGCGCGGCGCACGGAACACCCGGAAGACGCCGAATGTCAGGGTGAGGCGTTCGTCACCGTTCGGGGCCACCGTCACCGTGCGGTGCCACCAGGTGAAAGTCATCGCGACGATGGTCGCCGGTGCGAGCCACCACAGCCAGGTCAGCGGTCGCCGCAGGTCGACGGTGTCGAAGCAGTGCGTGATCGCCACCAGCAGCAGCGGGACGATCCAGACCCAGTGATGCCCCCACGAGAACGGCGACACCGCGCACGAGGTCATGCCGGTGATGGCGAGCGCCAGCAGCTCCCGCCCGTCGCGGTGCGCGGCGTAGGCGGCCCACAGGCCGAGCACGCCGACGACCAGACCGGTCGGGATCCACAGCCAACTCGGGGCGTGCCCGAGCCCCATCGGCGCGAGCCGCGCGAAGAAGCCGTTGAGCGACTGGTTCGCGGGGTGTTCGAGGGGGCCGATCCGCCCGGTCTGCGACAGGCTGTCGGTCCAGAAGCCCAGGGCCTCCGAGCCCAGCACCACCAGGCCGGCCGCGATCGTCGCCGCGAAGGTCGCCACCGCGACGACCGCGGCCCGCCACTGCCGGGTGATGACGAGGTAGGCGGTGAAGAAGATCGGCGTCAGTTTGATTCCGGCCGCCAGACCGATGCCGATGCCGCGGAGGCGACCGCTGCGCCGCAGCAGATCGCCGATGACCATCAGGGCCAACAGCAGGTTGATCTGACCGTTCCAGAAGGTGGTGTGGACCGGCTCCAGACTGACCACCGACACCCCGAACAGGACGGTGAAGGCGACGAAGCGTGCGTCGACCCGGAACCTCAGCGCCCGCAGCGAGACCGCGATCAGGGCGAGCAGGCACACGACATTGCCCACGTCCCACCAGAACTGGGCCGAGTGCTCGGGCAGCCAGGCCAGCGGCACCAGGATCAACGCCGCGAAGGGCGGATAGGTGAACTGCCACACCCGGTAGACGGGAAGGTCGTAGAGCGGCGTGCCGTTCCACACCGCCAGGGCGCCGCCGCGATAGACGCGGGTGTCGATGCCCAGATTGAACAGCCCGTACGTCGGATGTCCGATCGGGACCACCCAGATGTGCCAGGCCACGATCAACAGCGCACCGACTCCGGCGAGGGCCACCATCGCCCAGGTCACCGGTCGGGTTCGCCCCCCGCTGATTATCACCTCGCGATAGTACTGCCGGCGCGCCCCGTAGCCTGGTTTACGCCCGGTTCGGCCCGTCTGCGCGTTCTCACCGTGTCGGACTCGCCATACTGACTGTCTCAGCGATCAGTGTCGTTGGGAGGCACTGCTGTTGAGAACTTCGCTGTTGAGAAGCCTCGCTGTTGAGAAGGGAGTCCGCCGGCGTGAACCGCTCGTCGCGCAACCGGTCGTCCGGCGCCGCACTGTCGAAGCTCGCCGCGTCCTCGTTGCGCCGCCGCCGGGGAATCGTCGCCGCGGTCGTCCTCGCGCAGCTCGCGGCCATGGGTGCGAGCCTCGCGCAGCCGACGTTCAACGCCCTGATCGTCGACAACGGCGTCATCGCCGGCGACGTGGGCTACATCCAGCGGATGGGCGGCTGGATGCTGGCCGTCGCCGTCGGCGGACTGATCGCCTCGCTGGCGGCCATCGCATTCGGCGCGGCCCTGTCGGCCGGCACGGCCGCCGACCTGCGCGCCAAGGTGTACGGGCGCGTCGCCGAATACTCCACCGCGACGTATCAGGAACTCGGCACGGCGACGATGCTGACGCGGACCTCACTCGACACCGCGGTGGTCGGGCAGGCGGTCTTCCTCACCACCAGCGTCGCGGTGTCGGCGCCGCTGATCACGATCGGGGCCGTCGTGCTGTCGTTGCGCGAATCGGTCCGTCTGGCGCCGGTGATCGTCGTCGCCGCGGTGGTGCTCGGGATCGGCGTCGGCGTCTTCGTCTCGTTCGTCACACCGCTCGCCGCGCGCCTCCAGCGCGCCGTCGACGCGGTGAACCGGGTGGTCCGCGAGCAGCTGAGCGGCACCCGGATCATCCGTACCTTTCGCCGCGAGCAGCAGGCGAGCGACCGGTTCGACGCCGCCAACGCCGACCTGACGGCCCTGGCACGGCGCGTCGGCGCCATTCAACTGCTGTTGCTGCCCGGTGTGCTGCTGGTCTCGAATGCGGCGACGGTGGCGACGAGCCTGTTCGGTGCGCGGCTCATCGAGTCCGGCGACCTGACGATCGGCGGGCTGACCGCGTTCACCGGGTATCTGATCCAGATCGTCGCCGGAATCACGCTGTTCATCGCACTCGCCGGCGTCCTGCCGCGCGCCCGAGCCAGCGCGACGCGGCTGGCGGAGGTGATCGACCGGCCGTCGGGGCTCGCGCGCGGCGGCCGGGGCGTGGTGATCGGTCCGCTGGCGGTGAACCTGCGGTCGGTGACGGTCCGCTACCCGGATGCCGGCCGGTCGGCGCTCGACGAGGTGACGCTGTCGGCCCCGCCGGCGATGGTCACCGCGATCATCGGCAGCACCTCCAGTGGAAAGTCGACGCTGCTGTCCCTGATTCCGCGTCTGCTCGACCCGACCTCGGGTTCGGTGGAGGTCGGCGGCCTGCCCGTCCAGCAGTGGGCGCTCCCCCAACTGCGCGCCGCGGTCGCGCATGTGGGCCAGGGGCAGTCGATGATCGCCGGAACCGTCGCTCAGAACCTGCGCCTCGGCGCCGCCGACGCCGACGACGGTGAGCTGTGGTGGGCGCTGCAGACCGCGCAGATCGGCGACACCGTCGCCGAGCGCGGCGGCCTGGACGCCGAGGTCAAGCAGGCGGGCGCCAACTTCTCCGGCGGCCAGCGGCAGCGCCTGGCGATTGCGCGCGCCCTCGTCCGCCGGCCGCGGGTCCTGTGCCTGGACGCCTCGTTCTCGGCGATGGATCGCAGCACCGCGGACGCGGTCCTGCGCGCGATCAGGACAGAGCTGCCCCATGCGGCGGTCCTGCTGGCCGACCAGCAGGTCGAGCACGTGCGGGCCGCCGATCAGATCGCCGTCCTCGATGCCGGGCGCGTCGTCGACGTCGGCGGTCACGACGAACTGGTCGACCGGTGCGCGGTGTACCGCGAGTTCGCCGACGCGCAGGCCCCGGTGATCGCACCGTGAAGGGCGGCAGCCGCAGAGCGGTGCGCGCCTTCCTCGGCTCCGATCGGCGGCTGACGGCGGCGCTGGTGCTGGCGGTGATCGCGGCCGCGGTCACCGTGATCGTGCCCGTCCTGCTCGCTCGCATCACCGATGTGATCTTCGCCGGTGTGATCGGCGCCGAACTGCCCGCGGGGCAGTCGCGCGAGCAGGCCGCGGAGGCGCTGCGTCGAGCAGGCGATCCGGACCGCGCGAACATCGTGCTCCGCCAGCACGTCGACCCGGGGGCGGGCATCGACTGGACCCGGCT
Source organism: Gordonia aichiensis (assembly GCF_039946255.1). Lineage (GTDB taxonomy): Bacteria > Actinomycetota > Actinomycetes > Mycobacteriales > Mycobacteriaceae > Gordonia > Gordonia aichiensis_A. Next base: position 202,805 of record NZ_JBCDWL010000001.1, read on the forward strand.
GTGGACGGTCGCCGCCTATGTCGGCGTCGCCCTGGTGATCGTCACCGCTTCCCGCATCGGGAGCGGTCTGCTGGTCAACACCGCCGTGCAGAACGCGGTCCGACGTCTTCGTGCGCGGGTCGAGCACAAGGTCCACCGGCTGCCGGTGGCCGAGCTGGAGGGCAGGCGCCGCGGCGAGGTCCTGAACGCGATGACCGTCGACGTCGACAACTTCGCCACGGTCATCGGCCCGCTGTTCGTCCAACTGCCGGTCCTGGTGTTGACGATCGTCGCGGTGGCGGCCGCGCTGATCGTGATCTCTCCGTTCTTCTCCCTCATCGCGTTCGCGACGATTCCGGTGACGGTGGTCCTCGCCGTCGTCGTGCTGCGCTATGCCCGCCCGCACATGAAACGCCAGTGGCAGACCACGGCTTCGATCACCGCGCACGTCGAGGACGTCTACGGTGCGCGCGACATGATCGCCGCATACTACGGTCACCGGCAGACCACGCGCGAGTTCGACGAGCTCAACCGGCGACTGCAGCGGGCCACGCGCAGCGGCCAATCGTGGAGCGGTGCGATCACCCCGGTGCTGACCTTCTGCAATGCGCTGGTCTTCGTGGTGCTCGCGGTGCTCGGCGCGTTGAAGATGCTCGACGGCGCCGTCACCCTCGGCACCCTGCAGGCCGTGCTGCTCTACACCCAGCAGTTGGCGTCACCGGTCTCGGAGTTGACCAGTACGCTGCCCAAGCTGCAGTCGGGGTTCATCTCGTTCGGTCGCATCCGCGACTTCCTCGCCGAACCCGACGAGCCCTCCCCCGCCGTCGACGACGCCCCCGAGCCGAAGCACGGGCGGCGCCGAGTGCCGCCGCGGATCGTCTTCGACGACGTCCATTTCGGATACGGCGACACGCCTGTCCTGCAGGGCGTCACGCTCGAATTGGCCGCAGGCCGCACGACCGCACTGGTCGGCGCCACGGGGTCGGGCAAGACCACCCTGACGATGCTGCTGCAGCGGTTCGCCGAACCCACCGAGGGCACCATCACGTTCGACGGCGCCGACATCGCGCAGATGTCGCGCTCGGCGGTCCGCTCCCAGTTGGCGGTCGTCACCCAGGATCCATGGCTGTTCAGCGGGACGGCCGGTGAGAACGTCGACTTCGGCGCCCAGGACGGGCGCGTCCCCGATCGGGAGATGATCGACTCGCTGCTGGCGGGCCTGCCCAACGGCCGCGACACCCTCGTCTCCGGCGACAGCGGCCTGCTCAGCGCGGGCGAGAAGCAGTTGCTGACGGTCGCGCGGGCGTTGGCCGCCGCGCCCGACGTCTTGATCCTCGACGAGGCGACCAGCGCCGCCGATCCGCGCACCGAACTGGTCATCGGCCGCGGACTGCAGGCGCTGCGCGATCACACCACCACGCTGGTCGTGACGCACCGCTTCTCCACTCTCGCCACCGCCGACACGGTGGCCGTGCTCGCCGACGGTCGGATCATCGAGACCGGCACCGCGAATGAGCTGTTGGCCGCGGGCGGTGAGTTCGCCCGCCTGTACGCGCGGGCGGAGGCCGTCGAGTGACGGACGCTGTTCAGTTCGTGCGACATTGCACATCGCGACTCGGGGACGGTGGGGGCCAACGCCACAGTGAACTCTGCACCGGCGATGACCTCCCCGGTGAGGCGGACGCCGGTCAACCGTTCCGCGAGCGCGAAACTGCCGGGGACATGAAAGAATTCGGTACGTGGTTCGGCGCCCTCTTCGCGCGCGATGCCGCCGACCTCCTCGATCAGTTCGAGGACTCGACGTGATCCGGCGGTCGGCTGCTCCGCGGCGCGGTCGAGGTCCCAGTCCGGCAACAGAGTGTCGAACGAGATCTGGCATTCGCCGTCTCGCCACCAGACGAATCTCGAAACTGCGTTCACGTTGCAGAAGTGACTGACGACCTCGTGCTCGTCGATGATCGGTCGCATCAGCTCTTCGGTGACGCCCACGTACTCACTGGCGGTCTGGACCATCAGCACCCATCCCTCGCCGAGGTCGGCGACACCGACGGTCTGCGCGCACATCGCCATCGGTTCTTTGAGTCCCAGATCCTCGAACTCGTATGACCTGGTGATGAATCCGGGAAAGCCGATTCCGCGTGTTCGCCGGCTGAACGCGCCGAGTGCGTCGAGGACCCCGTCCGCCGTAGCGTCGCGGATCAAGCTGACCAGGTACTCGTCGGGCACGAGATCGTCGATCCAGGCATAGTCACGAAAGGTGGACACGCCTTGGACCATGCCACGGGCAGGCCACCGAAGTTGCGAACTTCGCCTGCTTCCGACCACCGGTCGGCGTGGAGACCGCAGGGCAGGTGCCGTCGTCACCGGCCAGGACAGACGCGGGCCCTGAACCTGAATATTGAACGCCTGGAGAACGAAAAAACCGCCTGCGAACAGGCGGTTTTCGTTGTGGTCCCGGCTGGGATCGAACCAGCGACCTTCCCGGTGTGAACGGGACGCTCTTCCACTGAGCCACGGGACCGTATGAAGTTGACGACCGCATGCAGTCGGCGCAACACCTCGGCGTCGCACGAGAAATGAGACTACACATCGTTGACCTGGCCTGCCAAATCCCCTGGGCAGCCGCCTCATCGCGGGTCGACGACCCCGACTGGAGCACCGTCTCGGCCTCGACCTGAAGGGCGCCCGCACCCCTCCTCCCTGCCGCACACTCCGCCCGGACTCATCCTCCCGCCGCATCACCACCGGGCACAGACTGACGGCCGCACGCTGCCCCGACGCAAGCTCCACCTGACGGCAGAAAGCGCATACACCGGAGTCCACCGGCGCCGAACATGTCGGCCCCGGCTCCACCGCACCCGAATCACACGGCTGTAAGTCGCTCACCAGCCGATTTGTGTTCTCGTCGTGCACCCCGCTAATGTTCTCATCGCTGGTGAGCAGCGCCCACAAGGCAGCTCACAAGCATGCGGATGTGGCGCAGCTGGTAGCGCATCACCTTGCCAAGGTGAGGGTCGCGGGTTCGAATCCCGTCATCCGCTCGGAGTTCTTCCCCGGTGGCGTGGCCGAGTGGTGAGGCAACGGCCTGCAAAGCCGTGCACACGGGTTCGATTCCCGTCGCCACCTCCACCAGAGAATTACATACTTGCGCGATTAGCTCAGTGGGAGAGCGCTTCCCTGACACGGAAGAGGTCACAAGTTCAATCCTTGTATCGCGCACCACGTACAAGCAGTCGACGCCCGGTTCATCGCCGGGCGTCGACTGCTTGTCGGTCATCGACATCGGTCCGCCCTGTCACAGCCGTGTGATTTCATCCTCGCATGGGCACCATCCTCACCATCGCGGCCGCTTTGCTGGTCGTGGGCTTCTGCGTGCGCGTCATCGCGCCCCGCGTTCACGCCCGCATCGACCGGCTCGGAGCAGAGTTGACGGCCCACGCCACCGACCTGTCCATGGCCCGTGCGCGCCGCAGCTCCCAGATGCGCCTCCACGCGGCCCCACTCGACCCCGACGGCACCGCCTCCGGATTCACCACGCTCGTGGTCGACACCTGGCTGCGGAAGGACTTCACGCTCCGCGCCCGCGCGGTAGGGCTGAGTTGGCTGCCGTTCGTCGCCCCACCCGAGCACCACGAGACGCCCGAGTACTCCGAGATGAGGCTGCGCCGCCGCTATCGACTCGATTCGGAGGAGAAGGAGGCGCTGTCGACGATCGACGCCGATGACGCCGGCCGCATCGCCCTCATCGCGGCCGCCGCCGCGGATCGGGTGATCGACGACCCGGCGTGGAAGAACGACTTCTTCGATCGATACGGACTTCGCGTCGACCTCGCCGCGGAGGTGACCCACGCTGCGACGACCGCGCGCGAGGTCCACCGCGGATGGGAGACCCTGGGCGCGACCCCGACCGGGCAGCGCGCTCGCGACGCGGAGATCGTCCGTACCTACATCGACCGCTCCCGCGCCCTCGACGACCGGACCGATGCCCTCGCCGAGCGCGTGGCCGCCCTCGAGGACTTTCGGGTCGGCGTGGCCGACGTTCGGGACCGTCTCGACCGGCGCGCTTGGCTCGACGCCGCCACGGCGATCGACGACTTCGATCACACCGTCGACGCCGTCGTCGACCGTCACGCGGCCGACGCACTCCGCGCCAGCGCCGACGAGTCGTCGCTGCTCGCCTCAGTCCACCTCGACACCCTCGCCCAGTCGCTGACGCTGATCCGGCTCCCCAGTTCACCCGATGCGCCCCCGCGCTGAATCTGCATGTCACACACCGTTTTCCACCCCGTTCCAGACCCCCAGTTTGCAAATGCCGCCGCTGTGCCGCTAGTGTTTGTTCTCGCCGGTGAGCAACACGTCCACAAGACGAGTTCGCCGGCATGCGGATGTGGCGCAGCTGGTAGCGCATCACCTTGCCAAGGTGAGGGTCGCGGGTTCGAATCCCGTCATCCGCTCGGAGTTCTTCCCCGGTGGCGTGGCCGAGTGGTGAGGCAACGGCCTGCAAAGCCGTGCACACGGGTTCGATTCCCGTCGCCACCTCCACCAGAGAATTACATACTTGCGCGATTAGCTCAGTGGGAGAGCGCTTCCCTGACACGGAAGAGGTCACAAGTTCAATCCTTGTATCGCGCACCATGAAAAGCAGGCCCGAGCAGAAGCTCGGGCCTGCTTTCGTTCCACACCGAAAGGACCGAATCTCGTGCCGAGCCTTGCGATGCTGTTCCAGAGTCGACTCGACCCGGACCTGACTGCCGCCCGCCTGATCGCCCAGATGTCCGCCGACTTCCCCGACCTCGATCCCGGCCGTTTCCGCGTCGACGAGTCCGCGGGTGCCGACGCTCCGCTGTCGATGACCTACGGGGACCAGCAGATCCTGCTCCTGGGCACCCCGGAGCCGGTCGGTGATGATCTGGCGGAGATCGCCGCCTACAGCCGTCTGTGGCCGCACCAGGCACCGGTCCCCGCCGACTACGGCGCCCACACCATCGTGAGCGTCAGACGTCCCGGCCCCGACGGCACGCACGTGGAGGGAATCGCCGACGCGATCCTGGCATCGAAGGTCATCGCCGCCGCTGTCGCGCTGTCGGAGTCGATCGTGGCGGTCTACTTCGGCAGCGCCAACCACGTCGTGCTGCCCGCCTTATTCCGCGAGATGGCCCTGGAGACCCTCCCCCAACCGATGCTGCCGGCCTGGGTCGCGCTCAATGTCGCGCCGCGCCCCGACGGCATCATGACCGGCCATACTCGCGGTCTGGACATGCTGGGACTTCCCGACGTGGAGATCGTCGCCTCCCACGAGACCGCGGAGGAGACCTTCGGGCGCATCGTCAACACCGCGATCTATCTGCTGGAGAACGGTCCGGTCATCGGCGACGGCGACACGCTCGGTGCCACCGACACCGCCGAGATCGTGGCGCGGCACGCCCCGTCGCAGGTGGCTGCCGACAAGACGGTGTTGGCGCTGGAGTTCGTCGGCGAGGAGTTCCCGGACCTCGACGTCCCCGACGACCGGCCCGCTCCGAAGAAGCGCCGCTGGTTCGGGCGGAAGTAGCAGTCCCGGTCAGAAGGGCGGTTCCCCGTAGGCGACGGCCGCCGCTTCAACCGCTTCTCGGCGACGACGGTTGACGGCCCGCTGCCGACGACGGTACCGGTGCTTGGCCTGGGTGCGGGTCCGCGCCCGTTCCGGTTCATCCTCGGCGTGTCGCGATTCTGGGCGTGTCGTCGAGACCACGTACCCCGCAATGTCCTGGCCGTGGCGGCACTGCATGTGGCCCAGTTCGGGCAGCAGCCACAGGTTCTGTGCCCGCTGACGCGCCGTGATCCCCTCCGGGCCGGTGACCTCGGTCCAGATCACCCCGTTCGCGTCGACGATCTGGTCGTCGAGCCAGCCGTCCGCATGTGTTTTCAGGCCGTGGTGGAACCGGCACTTCGGGTTGAGATTGCACACGCACGTCGGACCGCCCGCCGCCGGATCGACGTGGTCGAACTCGGCCACATGATCGAGATCGCAGTCGAAGGCCGGCCGGTCGCACCCCGCCCACGTGCACGTCCCGAACAAGGCTCGCACCAGCACATCGCACCCCGTCGTGGGTCGGTACGGATCACCGGCGCGAGCGCACCGCCCGGCGAGCACCTCGTCGAGGTTCACCGGGCGGCGTGTCGCATCCCGGCGTGTCGCCAACTCCCGCACGTGGGGCGCCGAGACCGGCCCGAACCCGTCCAACCATGCCGGCGTGTCGGCGGCACCGTCGAGGGTCTCTTCACGGACCACCACGTGCAGCACGATCCGCGCGCACCGCGCCGCGACCTGCTCGGCCGACAGCTCTGCGAGGCAATCGTCCTCTCCGCACTGGCAACCGAACTCGGTGCCCTGCAGGCGGGCGACGGCCGCATCCGCGCGACGGGCGGCCTTGGTGCGCGGGTCGTTCGGGCACACCCCGGCCGCGATCGCCTCGATCACCTCCCAGCACAGCTTGGCGTCCTCGACAGAGGTGGTGATCGTCAAGGCCGAGACGTCCTCGTTGACCGGCTCGACCGACACGGACTTCGAGGCCTTGACCTGCTCGCGCGTCAAGGTGACGGCGTCGGGGTCGAACTCGGTGACGACCGCCGCGATGGCGGCCTCCACACGCGCCGCCGACAACGAGCCCATGCCCGCCAACCGGTGGGCGATCTCGGCGTCGATGACCGCCAACAGATCGGCGTCGACCACCAGCGAGACCTGCTCGACCGCCCGCGCGAACCATGCCGGGGTGATCAGCCCGTCGCGCATCAGGCGGCCGACGGCGGGAATGCGGTCCATGCACGCGATCGCGCGCTCGAGGAAGAACTCGGCCGTGCACTGCCGCACGCCCGAGGCGGCCGCGAAGGAGGCGGCGACCTGGCACTGCGGATCGTAGAGCCGGGTGTAGGCGTCGGCGTCCGGGTCGGCCGCCAGCTCGGCAGTCCGGTCCTGCAGCACCGTGTACACCGCCTCGTAGCGGTGCCACATCACGAGCCCCTGGTAGCAGTCCGCGCGCGCCGCGAAACCGACCAGCGCCGCGCGGTCGGACGCTTCGGGACGGCCGATCCGAATGACCACCGAGTCCTCGGTGACCTTCACCGACGACCCGGTGCCCGCCCCGGCCCGGTCCACGACTGCTGCTCCCATGACCTGCACCTTCCGCTCGGTAACGAACTCACGTTCGACACTAGCGGCAGGGTCTGACAATTCGGCCGTCGCGAGGGCCGGCCGGGCAACGTCAGCGCAAACCAGTCAGCGCAAACCCGACAGCGCACCCCCGTCGGCGCAAACCCGTCAGCGACTCCCGCGCTTGCGGGCCGCGGCCCGTCGCTGGGCCCGGTTGGCGGCGACGACCAGGGACAACCGGAGGACGGGCTGCTCGGGGTCGTACTTCGACGCGGCGATCGAGGCCGTGAAGTTCCCCCCATCGCTCTCGACGATGTCACCGTCGCCGATCACGAGACCGTCGTCGTAGAGCACGACCGCCGCGTCGACGAGCACCTTGACCACGTCCTCGCCGGGCAGCTCGCACTCGTCGATCTCGATGTCGATCAGACCGAGATCGCTCATGCCGAGCGTCTCCCCGGTCACCACGCCCGCCTCCTCCGACACCAGGAAGTCGACCCACATCGTCAGCGGCAGGTCGGGCGCGACATCCAGCGCGGCTTCGCGATAGCGGTCGGGGGCAGCGATCTGCTCGGACGTCGGCAGGTACACCGCGCTCACCGAGTCGGTGCACGCGACCAGCGAGGCGGTCACGTTGGAGACCCACATGGCCTCCTCGACGACATCGCGCTCCTCATCGAGCAGGTAGGCCTCCAAATCGTCATCGTCGGTCGCATCCGGCACCGCCATCACCATCAGCGACGGACCGTTCACATCGGGAAGGTCCCGGCGGGAGTCCCAGAAGGGGCTCACCGACGCCGCGGCCTCGACATCCAGGTCCAGGTCGTACTGCGTCTGCGCCGGGGCCACCATGATCCGCATCTCGTCGAAGGCGAAGCTCAGCACCCGTGCATCTGGGCTCAGGCCGGGCCCGAGATCTCCGGTGAGCGTCCGCGCACCGACCTCGTCGAACTCCTCGGCGAGCCGCTCGCCCCAGTCCTCACGGATCTGATCGAGCACGGCCTGCGCATCGAGAGCGGTATCGGAACGAGTCTGGAACAGGGTGACGAACAGAGGTCCCATGAGATGGTTGTCCTATCGATCAGCTCGGGCGAACGTCCGGGCGCGGGCGCTACCCCCATCTCAGCAGGTTCGGCGGGCACCGTCATGCCGACACCCGGTCGGCACCGGTGATCCTGGCAGAATGGAGCGGTGACGATTCACCCCGCTCCCACCGATGATCTGGTCATCGAGACGGTCGCCGATCCGGCCGCGGCCTCGGCGATCGCACAGGTCGCCGCGATCACCTTCCCGCTGGCCTGTCCCCCGCACTCCACGCCGGAGAACATCGCGGCCCACATCGAGCGCGTGCTGTCGGCCGAACGATTCACCGAGTACCTCGCCGATCCCGACCGGCAGGTCCTGACCGTCCGAGCCGATCCCGCCGGACCGATCCTCGGGTACTCGCTGCTGGTGCACACCGCACCCGACGACCCCGACGTGCGCGCGGCCCTGCAGTCGACCCCGGGCGGCCCCGCGGCGCTCGCCGACGGGACCGTCACCGAGATCTCCAAGATGTACGTGCTGCCCGACCACCACTCGGCCCGCAGCGACGCCCGCCCCGCGCACGCCCTGATGGCCTACGCGATCGACGCCGCACGCGACCGCGGCGCGACCCTGATCTGGCTGGGCGTCCACTCGGGCAACGAACGTGCCAAGCGCTATTACGCCAAGATGGGCTTCGAGCGGATCGGGACCAAGACCTTCGACATGAACGGCGCCATCGAGCACGACTACGTGCTGGCCCGCGGCACGGAGCCCGACGCCGCGCGGTGAGCGGTCAGTCGATCGGGTCGGCGGACGGGACCACGTGCGAGCCCTCGTCGTCGACGACCAGCGCCTGATCGTCGTACAGCGGCAGCAGGGTGAAACGATCGCCGTACTCGGTGAGCGTCCGGTCGATCAGCTCGAGCGGGTACGGCGGAAGCTGCCCGTCGGCATGTGGAATGACCACGGTCTCGGTCAGCCCCAGACCGCGGAAGTCCTCGAGGTCCAGTCCCATCCCCGGGTCGTCCATCAGGGCCGCCGGTTCGATGTCGGGGCCGGCGACGACGGCGCCCGCGCTGAGTCCGACGAAGGGCATCCCGGCGCGCACCAGATCGGCGATCACGGTGTCGGCGCCGCTGCGCCGCAGCCCGGACATCAACGCGAAGGTGTCGCCGCCGGACAGATACACCGCGTCGACGCCTGCGAGCACGCTCTCGAACCCGCTGCGGCGCAGGTCGACGTCGACGACTCGGTAACCGAAGCGGACCAGCCGTTCGCGTTCGGGCCCGGTGAAGGGCTCGTCGAGCAGGTGCCGCTGCGCCTCGTCGATGTAGCCGATGCGCAGGGGCTCGGCACCGTCACCGGGCGGCAGATGCGTCAGCAGCGCCCCGGCGCCCAGCGACAGCAGAATGAGGCGTCCGTGCCCCGACGTGTCGTCCGACATTCCCCGACTATCCCGCACTCGTCCCCGATCAGTCGTTGGCTTCGGCGAATCGCGACAGGGCGAGCAGACGGGACGTGGCGCGCAGATACTTCTTGCGGTAGCCGCCCGCCACCATCTCCGGGGTGAACAGCTCGTCGAGCTTGGCCCCGGAGATGCTCACCGGGATCTCGGCGTCGTACAGCCGGTCGGCGAGCGCCACCAGGCGCAGGGCGACGGCTTGGTCGGGCGCCGGGCGCACGTTCTCGACGCAGACGAGCTTCACCCCGTTGACCAGCGACTTGTACTTGGACGGATGCAGTTTCGCCAGATGCGCGACCAGGTCGTCGAAGGTGTCGAGCGTGGCGCCGACGGTGTTCTGCGCGAGCGCCTCGAGCTCCTCGGTGCCGAGGGGTTCGGGGGCGGGCGGCAGATCGCGGTGCCGGTAGTCGGGTCCGTCGACGCGGACGGTCTCGAAGATCGCCGACAGCTTCTGGATCTCGCGCAGGAAGTCCTGGGCGGCGAAGCGCCCCTCCCCGAGCTGGCCGGGCAGCGTGTTGGACGTGGCGACAATCGACACGCCGCGTGCAGTCAGCTCGGTGAGCAGCCGTGAGACGACCATCGTGTCGCCCGGATCGTCGAGCTCGAACTCGTCGATGCACAGGACGCTGTGGTCCGCGAGCCGCTCGAGCGCATCGAGATAGCCGAGCGCGCCGACGACGTTGGTGACCTCGCCGAAGGTCGCGAACGCCTTCGGTCCGGGCATCGAGTGATAGATCGACGCCAGCAGGTGCGTCTTGCCGACGCCGAAGCCGCCGTCCAGGTACAGCCCGATGCCGTGCGGCGGCGTCGCCTTGCGGAAGAAGCTCCGCTTGCCGCCGCTGCGCACCTTCGACGCGCGGGCGACGAAGTCGCGGGTGGCGTTGACCGCCGCGGTCTGGCTCGGCTCGTTCGGGTCGGGGATGTAGGAGTCGAAGCTCACCTCGTCGAACATCGTCGGCGGGATCATCTCACCGATGAGTTGGTCGGGAGCCAGGACCGGGTTCCGATCGCTAAGTCGTGCCAGCATTAGCCAAGGGTAACGACCACCGCCATGATGGACTCATGTTCACCCTGCAGAAAGCGACTGACGTCACAGCCCGCGACCTGGCCCTGGCCTACGCTTTCCCGGATTCCTCCGCCTTCCCGGATTCTTCCGCTTTCTCAGGATCGTCCCGGCCCGTGGTCCGCGCCAACATGGTCGCGAGCATCGACGGCGCGGCCACCGCCGACGGTCGGTCCGGTGCGCTCGGCGGTGCGGGCGACAACGCGATCTTCCATCTGCAGCGCGCCCTGGCCGACGTCATCGTCGTCGGCGCCCAGACCGCGGTCACCGAGGGATACCGCCCGCCGACCGTCGACGAGCGCTACCGCGACCTACGGGCGGCGACGGGCCGGGCCGACCCGCCGCCCCTGGTCCTGGTGACCCGCTCGCTCGGGATCGCCCCCGACTACACCGCCGTGGCCGATCCGAACGTCCTCATCGCCACCTGCGCGAAGGCCCCCGCGCAGGCGCGCGAGCGGCTGATCGACGCGGGCGCCACCCTGTTCGACTGCGGGACCGACACCGTCGACCCGCAGATCCTGCTCGACGAGCTGGCCGCGCGCGGACACCGAAACGTGCTCTGCGAGGGCGGCCCCCGCTTCCTGGCCGAGATGACCGCTGCCGGGCTGCTCGACGAGTTGGCGCTCACCGTGAGCCCGATCCTGGTCGGCGGCGCCGCTCCGCGAATCGCGCACGGCGCGGACGGTTCGGCCCCGATGCGGCTGCGCCACGTGCTCGGCGACGACGAGGGCTACCTGTACCAACTGTGGGAGCGTGCCGTCGGCGACGACGCCCCTCGCTCCGACTAGGCTCGCGAACATGCTTTTCTCCGGACGCCTCGCGGCCACCGCCGGCGGGCTGCTCACCGCTGCCGCCCTGCTCGCCGGATGCGCCGTCGGCCCCGACACCGGGCCCGACATCGTGCGCGGCGACCGCGGCGCCGCACCCGCCGACATCGTCACGCAGCCCGCGCTGCAGGCTCCGGAACGAGACCTGAACTGGCGCCCGTGCGCGAGCGCCCTCGCCGCCCAGTACCGGACGTCGGCCCCCGACGGCGTCACCCTCGAGTGCGCGCGCTACGACGTGCCGGTCAGCTCCACCGACAGATCGGGTGCGACGATCCGCGTCGGCGCGGTCCGTGCCCGCAGCGCCGCCACCCCCGCCGACGCCGCGCCGATCGTGCTCACCAGCGGCGACGACCTGCCCAGTTCCCGCACCCTGCTGACTTTCGCCGACGGTGCGGGCCGCAGTCTGCTCGACCGCCACCCGCTCGTCGCGGTCGACCACCGCGGGATGGGCACCTCCGGCCTGATCGACTGCATGACGACCGCCCAGCGCGCGACGTACGACGTCAATGCGGCCGGGCCCGGCCGCAGCATCGGCGACCGGGCCGAGAAGCTGTCGGAGTCGGCGCGCACCGCCGCCGACCAGTGCAACGACACCCTGCACCCCGATCAGCTCGACTACTCCGCCGCCGACGCCGGCGAGGATCTGGAGCAACTGCGCCAACGCTGGAACGTCGACCGTCTCGCCCTGCTCGCCGTCGGCAGCGGGTCGTCGGTCGCGCTCGCCTACGCGGCCGCTCATCCGGACGCGGTCGGCCGTCTCATCCTCGACACGCCGGTCGGATACAACGTGACGGCCGACGAGGCCGCCGCCGCCCGGGCCCGCGGACTGCAGGCCTCCCTCACCGCCTTCGTGCAGCGCTGCGCCGGCGCGGGCTGCTCGATCGGCGCTAACGGCGGCGCGGTCCTGGGCAGGCTGATGTCGGGCGGGGCCACCGCAGGCGACGACGCGCTCGCCGACACCGAGGTCCTGCAAGCGCTCACCACCGCCCTCGCCGTCGGCGACACCTCCCCCGCCGGGTTGAAGGAACTCGGCAACGCGCTGTCGGCCGCCGACCGCGGCGACACCGCGGCGCTGCGCGCCCTCGCCGACCGCTCCCGGCCGCTGCGCCTGGCCGACGGGCAGATCGTGGCCCGCTGCAACGACATGCGCGGTCGCCCCGGAACCGACCGGGTCGCCTCGCTCGCCGCCGACTGGGCGGCGCGCGCGCCGCTGACCGCCGCGACCAGCGCCCTCGACCTGGTGCGGTGCGACGGCTGGGGCGTCACCGACACCCCGCCCGCCCCCGACCGGTTCGCGGTGAACCCGCTGATCCTGGTGGGTCAGAACGATCCGATCAACGGCGCCGAGGCCGCCCAGAACCTGATCCCGCTCATGTTGGCGGCGAACACCGCGCAGACCACCGTCACCTGGGACGGTCTCGGCTACTCGGTGGCGGCCCACTCGCGCTGCGCGACCGACCTGATCGGCCAGTACCTCGGCGAGGCGCCGCTGACGGCACCCGCCGAACGCACGTGCCCGGCGTGAGCCCCGCATGTAGTACGGTGCGCGGGTGAATGTTCTCGACCGAGCCCTGTACCCGCGAATGGATTCGCAGCGGATCATTCCACTGATCCTGTGGCCGATCACCGTGATGATGATCATCCAGCGGTCGCTGATCCTCGGCGTCAACGGCCACCGGACCGACGACTTCACACCCGTCTACGACGCCGCCTTCAAGTTCCTCAACCGGCTGCCGGTCTACAACGAGAACTACAGCACCGTCGACCCCCACTACCTGTATCCGCCGTCGGGCACCCTGCTGATGTCGCCCCTGGCCGTGATCGACCCGCAGACCTCGCGCTGGCTGTTCATCGCAGCCAGCGTCGTCGTCTTGATCGTCTGCGCCTACCTGCTCACCCGGATGTTCGGCTTCGACCACCGGTCCTGGGTGCTGCCGGTCGTGCTGTTCTTCTTCTTCAGCACCGAGACCGTCGCGCACACGCTGATCTTCACCAACTTCAACGCCTTCGTGCTGCTGGGCCTGCTCGCCTTCATGATGCTGATGCTGGGCCGCCACGACCTGTGGGCCGGCGTCGCGATCGGCTTGACGCTGGCGGTCAAGCCCGTCCTGGCGCCCCTGCTGCTGCTGGTCCTGCTCAACCGCCAGTGGCGCATCCTGATCACCGCCGTCGGCGTGCCGCTGCTGCTCAACGTCGTGGCGTGGCCGCTGTCGAACGACCCGATGGACTTCGTCAAACGGACCGTTCCGTACCTTGGCGAGACCCGCGACTACTACAACAGCTCGATCACCGGCAACGCCGCATACTTCGGCGTCGACGGCTGGCTCACCTGGGTGCTGCGGATCGCCTTCGTCGCGATGGCCGCGTTCTCGCTGTGGTTCCTGTACAAGTACTACCGTCGCACCGACGAGCTGCTGTGGCTGGCGACCTCGTCGGGCGTCCTGCTCGGCACCACCTTCCTCGTCGGCTCGCTGGGCCAGGGCTACTACTCGATGATGCTCTTCCCGCTGCTGATGACGGTGTTCCGGCCGGGTTCGACGATGCGCAACTGGCCCGCCTGGCTGGGCGTGTACGGCGCGATGACCTTCGACGTCTTCGCGTCGAACGAGTGGGAGCCCTTCGGCCGCTACCTCGAGTACAACAAGGTGCCGCTGGGGTGGTCGCTGCTGATGATCAGCGTCTTCTGCGTGCTGCTGTTCCGGTACCTCGACATCCGGCAGGCCGGTGAGAACGCCGACCGCGGACCCGCCGCCGACGACGGAGCGCGCGCTACCCTGGGGTCATGACCCAGCAGCCGACCGATCTCACCGACCTCACCGATGAACAGTGGCGTGAACGTCTGACGCCGCAGGAGTTCCACGTCCTCCGGGAGGCGGGCACCGAGCGGCCCTTCACCGGCGAGTACACCGACGCCACCGACGTCGGCGTGTACCGCTGCCGGGCGTGCGGCGCGGAGCTGTTCCGGAGCACCGCCAAGTTCAGCTCGCACTGCGGGTGGCCGTCGTTCTTCTCGCCGCTCGCCGGTGAGGCGATCATCGAACGGGTCGACGACTCGCTCGGCATGACCCGCACCGAGGTGCTGTGCGCCAACTGCCGCAGCCACCTCGGCCACGTCTTCGCCGGTGAGGGCTACCCGACCCCCACCGACCTGCGCTACTGCATCAACTCGATCAGCCTGAGCTTCGAACCGCTCGCGGACTGAAGCAGTCAGTCGCTCCGAGCAAGAACCAGCGGTGTGGTTCAGCGTCCGTCAGAGGAACGGGAACCACACCGCTGATCGCTGTTGCGGGGATGATCGCCGGTGGAGCCGGATCAGGGCAGCGAGTTCGCCAGCTTGGCCGCGTCAATGCGCGGGCCGGTGAAGAACGGGATCTCGACGCGCACGTGGCGGCGGGCCTCGGTGGCGCGCAGGTCGCGCATCAGGTCGACGATGCGGTGCAGCTCCGGGCCCTCGAAGGCGAGGATCCACTCGTAGTCGCCGAGCGCGAACGCCGGAACCGTGTTGGCCCGCACCTCCTTGTAGTCGCGGGCCTCCTTGCCGTGGTCGGCGAGCATCTTGCGACGCTCGGCGTCGGGCAGCAGGTACCAGTCGTACGAGCGGACGAAGGGGTACACGCAGATGTAGGCACCCGGGTCCTCACCGGCCAGGAACGCCGGGATGTGGCTCTTGTTGAACTCGGCCGGCCGGTGCAGTGCCGACGCGCTCCAGAAGGGATCGCTGACGCGGCCGAGGACGGTCGCGCGGCGGAAGGTCGAGTACGCGTCCTGTAACTGCTCGATCGTCTCCGCGTGCCACCAGAACATGAAGTCGGAGTCGCCGCGCATCCCCGCGATGTCGTAGATGCCGCGGACCACGACGCCCTTGTCGGCGATCTCGTCCAGGAACCGCTGCAGATCGGCGGCGACGGCCTCCCGGTCCTCGGGCAGTTCGCCCGCTCGGACCTTGAAGACCGAGAACATCAGGTAGCGGATCGTGGAATTGAGTTCGGCGTAGTCGAGGCGAGTCATGCCTCCATCGTGCCACCGCCGACGCTGTGACGGGCCCTCAGGTCCGCAGGTCGGCGGTGACCTTACCCACTGCCGCCGTCGCCGTGCCGATGCACGCGGGGACTCCGACACCCGCGTAGCCCGCACCGGCGACCGCGATCCCGCGCGGCAGGTCCCCGGCCGCCGCCCCCACCCGGGCCAGGTGCCCGGGCGCGTAGTGCGGCAGACCCGTCGGCCACCGCTGAACCACGGCGTCGACGATGTCGGGTGCCGCCAGCCCCGCGGCCCCGAAGACCGTCTCCAGGTCGGCCAGGGCGAGGCGGACGAGCTCGTCGTCGGTGGCGTCAACCCGATCCCCGAGTCGCCCGAAGGAGGTGCGCAGCGTGGCCACCGGGCCGCCGCGCAGGTGCGGCCACTTCTGGCTGCTCAACGTGATCGCCTTCAGCCGGACCGCATCCTCGTCGGTCGCCACGAGGACACCCGAGTGTGCGGGCAGCGCGGCCGCTTCCGGGACGGCGACGGCCACGATCGCCGACCCCGCGGGTGCGACGTCGGCGAAGACCGCGGCCGGTTCCGGCGCGAGCGCGGCCAGCAGTCGGCCCGCCGTCCAGATCGGGACCGCGACCACGACACCGTCGTACTCGACGGCGTCGTCGCGGCCGCCGCCGGTCGCGGTACGGACCGCGAAACCGGGTCCACCGCCGGCCGATTCGCCGCCGAGCGCCTCGACGCCGATCACCTCGACGCCGAGGCGCAGGTGTGCCCGACCGGCCGCGACCAGCGCGTCGACGAGCTCCCGGTAGCCGCCGCGCAAGGCGCCGAAGACCGGCCCGGAAGCGGCCGAGCCCGCGTCGAGCACCGTGCGGACGGCCGCGGTGAGCGACGGGGCGCCGTCGTCGAGGGCGCGGGCCAGCGCCGGGATCGTCTCCCGGAGTCCGAGTTGCCCGGCCAGCGCCGAGTAGACGCCGCCGAGCATCGGGTCGACGCTGCGGGCCACCACCGACGGGCCGAATCGGTCGGCGACCAGGTCGCCGACCGAGGGATCGGCGCCCGCCGTCCACGCCAGCGCGGTGTCCGGTTCGGCGGTCATCCGGGCGAGGTCGTCGGGGTCGGCCAGCCCGGCCGTCACCGACGGATCGGCCGGGATTCCCATGACGGCCGGTGACGGCAGCGTGTGCAGCGCACCGCGGGCGAAGATCGCCGGCCGCAACCCGCCCGGGGAGACCACTCGCT
This sequence comes from Gordonia aichiensis, assembly GCF_039946255.1. Classification (GTDB taxonomy): domain Bacteria; phylum Actinomycetota; class Actinomycetes; order Mycobacteriales; family Mycobacteriaceae; genus Gordonia; species Gordonia aichiensis_A. The sequence goes on from NZ_JBCDWL010000001.1 coordinate 219,511, forward strand.
CGGCCAGGCCGAGCTCGGCGACCAGGTCGCGCGCCTCGGGCCGCCGGACGATGAAGGCCTCGGCCCCGGCGTCGACCGCGACGCCGCCGACCGTCCGGGTGTGCAGCAGCCCGCCCGGCTCCGAGGCCGCGTCGTAGACGTCGATGACCGCGTCGTCGCCGAGACCTTGCCGCAGCCGGAACGCAGCGGTCAGCCCGGACACTCCGGCCCCGATGACCGCCAGTCGCGGCGTGCGGCCCCCGCTCACAGCGAGTGGATCAGTTCGACGGCCCTGGTGATCACGCCGGCGTCGGTGTTCGGCAGCACGCCGTGACCGAGGTTGAAGATGTGACCGGGCGCGCCGGCGTCGACGGCGCGCCGACCGGCCGCGACCACCCGGTCGATCTCCCGCTCGAGCACCTCGTCGTCGCCGGCCAGCAGCACGGTCGGGTCCAGGTTGCCCTGCACGGCGACGCGGTGGCCGACGCGCGCGGCCGCCTCGTCGAGCGGGATGCGCCAGTCGACGCCGATCACGTCGGCGCCCGCGTCGGTCATCGCCCCGAGCAGCTCGCCGGTGTTGACGCCGAAGTGGATGCGCGGCACCCCGTACTCGGCGACTTCGGCCAGCACACGCGACGAATGTGGTGCCACGTACTCCAGGTACGACGCCTTCGACAGCGCGCCCGCCCAGGAGTCGAAGAGCTGGACGGCGTCGACGCCCGCATCGAGCTGCACGCGCAGGAAGGCGATGGTGATGTCGGTGAGTCGGCCCATCAGGTCGTGCCAGAGCGCGGGCTCGGCGAGCATCATGGCCTTGGTGTGCTCATAGGTGCGGCTGGGGCCGCCCTCGATCAGGTACGACGCCAACGTGAACGGCGCGCCGGCGAACCCGATCAGCGACTTCTCGTCGGGCAGCTCGCCGAGGATCGCGCCGATCGCCGCGGTGACCGCGCCGACCTCCGCCGGATCCAGTCGCGGCAGGGCGGCCACGTCGGCGGCGGTGCGGATCGGCGAGGCGATCACCGGTCCGGTGCCGGCGACGATGTCGAGGTCGACCCCGGCGGCCTTCAGCGGGACCACGATGTCGGAGAACAGGATCGCGGCGTCGGTGTCGTGTCGACGGACCGGCTGCATGGTGATCTCGGCGACGAGTTCGGCGTCGAAGCACGATTCGAGCATCCCGCGGCCCGCGCGGATCTCTCGGTACTCGGGCAGCGAACGCCCTGCTTGACGCATGAACCAGACGGGTCGGCGGGACGGGGTGGCGCCGGTGGCGGCGGCGATCAACGGCATCCGGTTCGGCGAACGACGGCCTCGAATCGATGTCATGTCGTCAACTCTGCCACCAACGCCGCGTCATTAGCCATCTGGCGCCCTTAGGCCGGTGAGATCGCTCACTTCGGCTCCGTTCCTCCTGCGGCGCGCCTCCGACCAACGCCAGGCCGGGAGGCTTAACCTGGCGCCGTGACCACTTCTGGAGCCCCGAGCGAGCCGGCCGAATTCCGCACCGCGGTGGCCTCGCTTCACGACGCCGTCGTGCGCCGCGAGATCGAGATCGGCTCGATCCGGCCGCCGCAGCGGCTGGCGCCCTACAGCTACGCCCTCGGCGTGGAGGTCAACCAACCCGAGGAGGGCGACGCCGATCTCGTCTCGGCAGACGTCGCGGGCAACGCCTTCGGTCGGCTGGTCGTGCTGTACGACCCGGCGGGCAAGGACGCGTGGAACGGTTCGTTCCGCCTGGTGGCCTTCGTCCAGGCCGAGGTCGAAGAGGCGTTGGCCGCCGATCCCCTGCTCCCGCAGGTCGCCTGGACGTGGCTGGCCGAGGCGCTCGGCGTACCCGACGGCGCCACCGAATCCGAGGTCTTCGACGACGACGAGACGCCCCTGGTCCGGGCGCTCGGCGGCACGGTCACCGCGACCTCGTCGGTCCGGTACGGCGACATCGCCGGCCCGCCGGAGTCGCACCAGTTGGAGCTGCGGGCCTCGTGGACGGCGACGACCCCGAACCTGACCGCGCACCTGGAGGCGTTCTGCGAGGTCCTCGCCTCGGCCGCGGGACTTCCGCCCGCAGGCATCACCGCACTCGGTTCGGTTCATCCCTCGTGAACGACACCCCCGCACCCGCCGCCACCCCGGTCGTGCCGCTGTCGACTCCGCGCGACGGTGTGCCCCCGGTCCTGCTGCTGCCCGAGGAGTTCGACGAGGCCGCCGAGAAGCTGGCCGCGGGCACCGGGCCGGTCGCCGTCGACACCGAACGCGCCAGCGGTTACCGCTACTCGCAGCGCGCCTACCTGGTGCAGCTGCGCCGCGCCGGCGCGGGCAGCTTCCTCATCGATCCGATCGAGCACCCCGAGGCGCTGACGTCGGTGATCGACGCGATCGACGGCCCCGAGTGGATCCTGCACGCCGCCGACCAGGACCTCCCCTGCCTGCGCGAGCTCGGCTTCCGGCCCGCGGCCCTGTTCGACACCGAACTCGCCGGTCGTCTGCTCAACTTTCCGAAGGTCAATCTGGCGGCGATGGTCGCCGAGTTCCTGCACCTGGGGTTGGCGAAGGGGCACGGCGCGGCCGACTGGTCGCGCCGGCCGCTACCCGCGGACTGGCTCAACTACGCCGCGCTCGACGTCGAGGTCCTGGTCGAGTTGCGCGACCACATCGCCGAGGCCCTCGCCGACGCCGGTCGGGCCGACTGGGCGGCGCAGGAGTTCGAGCACGTGTTGAGTCGTCGGCCCGCGCCGCCGCGCACCGACCGTTGGCGGCGGACCTCGAACATTCACGATCTGCGCACGCCTCGACAGCTGGCGATCGTGCGGGAGCTCTGGACGACGCGTGAGGAGATCGCCCAGCGCCGCGACATCGCGCCCGGCCGCATCCTCCCGGACTCGGCGATCGTGACCGCGGCGACCGCGAATCCGGCCGACCTGTCGGCGCTGGTGCGCCTGCCCGTCTTCGGCGGCCCCCGGCAGCGGCGGCAGGCCGACCGGTGGATGCGGGCCATCGAACGCGCCCGCGAGCTGCCCGACGCGCAGCTGCCCCCGAAAAAGGCCCCGCAGGTGGGGCTGCCGCCGTACAACCGGTGGGATCAGCGCAACCCGGAGGCCGCCGCGCGCGCCGGCGCCGCCCGCCCGGTCCTCAAGACCATCGCCGAAGACGTCGGCGTGCCGCAGGAGAATCTCCTCGCCCCGGACGTGATCCGCAATCTCTGCTGGGAGGGCGTCGCCGCGGACCAGACCGTGGACCAGTGGCTCGCCGAGCACGACGCCCGACCGTGGCAGCGCGAACTGGTGGCCGACCCGATCGCCGAGGCGATCGATTCGGTCCAGTCCTGAACTAGTCGGCCCTGGTCGGCGCGCGCTAGTCATCCCGACTGTGCGCTTTTCCATTTCACGGACTTCCGGTTCTGTTTCGCGGACTTCCGGTTCTACAAGGTTCCGATGAGGCAGGACCGTCTACGTCACCTCGTCCGGCCCGTACAGACCGCGGTCTTGGTCTGCCCACCAACCCCGTGCAGATGCCCGTTGGCCGGGAGCACCGCGAAGACCGGCGGTCGGGTGGATCTCGCCGACGTCCGCGCGGTCTGGCCGCGTGACGGCTGTACCGATCGAGCAGGCGCGGCACCGATCGAGCAGGCGCGGCTCGATGCGTGGACGCAGTGGAACTGCGTCGACGAGCACTGAGGGTGACGAGCAGGGGTGACGAGCAGGCACAGCGGAGCTGTGCCCGGGGGAAAGAACGAGAGAGGTCAGATGCCTCTCTCTGGGAGAAGTCACGCGGTCAAACCGCAAAAGGGAAACACCCTGACACCCAGATCTATTCCCTCGCAGAAAGAAAAAAGACGAATGAACCAAACAATGACGACAATCGAGGTGCTGATCAACAGCATCGTCGACAACCTCATCTGGCTGCCTGCGATCCTCACGTGCGTCTGGTTGTACGTGCGGGCGTACCGGAAACTCGACTGGCAGGGCAGACACATCGTCGGCACAAGTGCGACGATCTGGCTTCTGCTCTGGGTGCTGTACGTGCTGTTGTTCGTCCGGCTCTGAACCGAGCCGAGGTGTGCCGCCGTTTCGTGCGGCGGCACACCACCGCCAGGTGCTTCATGACTGACGAAACTTGCACTGCGCGCCCCACCAAAGCAAAGTCTCTACCCGCGATCGGTCTGCTCAGAGCATCCCAGCCCGGAACCAGCCCCTCCCCGGGCCGGTCGAACGAGCCGACGCTAGCGCGCCGCTCGGACCGGCAGTTCCAGCGCCACCGGCTCTTCCGGACCGACCAGCGACGGCGCATCGTCCTCGACGCAGATCGAGTCGGCGATCGCCGACGGGGTGAGGCCGCAGTCGACGAGGATCTCATCACGCGAGGCGTGCGCGATGAACTGCTGCGGAATACCGCGGCGATGCACCGGCACGTCGACTCCGGCACGTTCGACGGCCAGTTCGACGGCGCTTCCGACTCCGCCCTGCACCCCGCTGTCCTCGATCGTGACGACGGCGGTGTGCTCTCGCGCGAGCTCGACGACCGACTCGGGCACCGGCAGCACCCACCGGGGGTCGACGACGGTGGCGGTGATCCCGCGCGACTCGAGCACGCGCGCGGTGTCGATGCCCAACTGGGCGAAGGCGCCGACGGCGACGATCAGCACTCCGCCCGGCTCGTCGGCCTCCACGAGGACGTCCACACCGTCGCTGAGCCGACGGACGGCCGGGATCTGCTCGGGCACTTGGCCCTTGCCGAAGCGCACGGCGGTCGGTCCGTCGCCGACGTCCAATGCTTCGGCGAGTTCTTCGCGCACGGTGGCCGCGTCGCGCGGGGCGGCCACCCGCAGCCCGGGCACCAGCGACATCAGTGACAGATCCCACATGCCGTGGTGGCTCGGGCCGTCCGGGCCGGTGACGCCGGAACGGTCCAGGACCACCGTCACCGGCAGCTTGAGCAGCGCCACGTCCATCAGCAGCTGGTCGAAGGCACGGTTGAGGAAGGTCGAGTAGATGGCGAGCACCGGGTGCATGCCGCCCAGTGCGAGGCCGGCCGCCGACGCCATCCCGTGCTGTTCGGCGATGCCGACGTCGAACATTCGCTCCGGATACCGGTCGCCGAAGGCCGACAGACCGGTGGGGCCGGGCATCGCCGCGGTGATGGCGACGACCTCCGGGCGACGTGCGCCCTCGGCGACGAGCGACTCGGAGAACACCGACGTCCAGTCGACCGCGGAGGCGGACAGGGCCCGGCCGGTGACCGGATCGATCTTGCCGGTCGCATGCATCTGCTCGGCGACGTCGTTCTCGGCGGGCGCGTAGCCGTTGCCCTTGCGGGTGACCGCGTGCACGATCACCGGTCCGCCGAAGGCCTTCGCGCGCCGCAGCGCCGACTCCATCTCGACCAGGTCGTGCCCGTCCACGGGGCCCACGTACTTGATGCCGAGGTCGGCGAACATGGCCTGCGGCGACACCAGGTCCTTGATGCCGCTCTTCATCCCGTGCAGGACGGCGTAGGCGGCGTCGCCGACCACCGGGATGGTGCGCAGGGTCCGCCTGCCGCTGCGCAGGAACTTCTCGTATCCGGGCTGCAGGCGCAGCGCCGACAGGTTGCGGGCCAGCCCGCCGATCGTCGGGGCGTAGGAGCGACCGTTGTCGTTGACGACGACCACCACCGGGCGGTCGCCGTCGGCGATGTTGTTGAGCGCCTCCCAGCACATGCCGCCGGTCAGGGCGCCGTCGCCGACGACGGCGACGACGGTCCGATCCTCCCCGCGCAGGGCGAAGGCCTTCGCCAGCCCGTCCGCGTTCGACAGCGCCGCCGAGGCGTGCGACGACTCGATCCAGTCGTGCGGGCTCTCGGTGCGGTCCTGGTAGCCGGACAGTCCGCCGCGCTGACGGAGGGTGTCGAAGCGGTCCTTGCGGCCGGTGACGATCTTGTGCACGTAGCACTGGTGGCCGGTGTCGAAGAGGATCGGATCGGTCGGCGAGTCGAAGACGCGATGCAGGGCGAGGGTCAGCTCCACCACGCCCAGGTTGGGGCCCAGATGACCGCCGGTGGCCGCGACCTTCTGGATCAGGAACTGCCGGACCTCGTCGGCGAGCTCGGCCAGTTCCTCTGGCGAGCACGCACGTACGTCTGCCGGTGAATCCACCCGATCCAGCACGCCCATCCGTAGTCCTCCTTCACAGCCGCAGCGGCCCGAGCGACCGCATAACAGACCCAGTCTACGGACTCGCGTTCAGCGAGTGAGAACGGCGATGGCCTCCAGGTGGTGGGTCATCGGGAATGCGTCGAATCCACGCCACTGACGCACCCGGTATCCGTGTGTGACGTAACGCCCGAGGTCGCGCGCGAAGGAGGCGGCGTCACAGCCGACGTGGACGATCACCGCGGGGCCGGCGGCGGCGATCGCATCGACGACCTGCCGCCCCGAGCCCGACCGGGGCGGATCACTGATCACGATCTGCGGTGCGGTCAGCCCGGTCAGCAGGTCGGCGACCGCGCCGCGATGGGCCCGCACCGGGTCGTCGCCGAGGGTCTTCGCCGCGGCGGCCAGCGCGCCCGGGTCGGTGTCGACGAGATCGACGGCGGTGACCTCGAAGCCGTGAGCGGCGCCGCCGTCGAGCAGGGCGGCGCTGAAAACGCCCGCGCCGCCGTACAGGTCCCAGGCGTGCACCGGCCCGCTGACGCCGACGGCGGCCAGCATCTCCAGCGCGGTCGTCGTGTAGGCGGCCGGCGCGGCCCGATGAGCCTGCCAGAAGCCGGTGACCGGAATCTCCCACTGCCGGTCCCCGACCCGATGCGTCACCGACTCGTCGCCGGCGAGCATCCGCAGGGTGCGCGGTGCGCTCCGGGCGCCGCGCGAACGCTGGGTCCGGCGTCGGTCGCCGCCACCGCGTGCTCGGCGCGGCGGGGCCGGTGCCGCCAGCTCCCCGGCGTGCCGTGCGCCGTCGGCATCGGCGACCAGCACCACTTCGGTGCCCGGTTCGGCACCGAGACGGTCGGCGTCGGCCAGCAGGCCGGGCACCGGTCCGGCACACGGCTCGGTGATGATCTCGGCCGATCGCCGGCCACGCAGTCCGACGCGGCCGCGGCCGTCGACGGCGAGGCGGGTGCGGATCCGCCACCCGGTGGGGTCGGCCGACAGCGGCGCCACGGCGGGTGCGGGGAGATCGGCGAAGTCGAAGCCGCCGATCCGGCGCAGGACGTCGGCGAGCGTCTGCGCGCCGAGTTCGCGGGCGTAGTCGGGTTCGACGAAGCTGAGGTCGCAACAGCCTGCGCCGGCCGCGGCCGCCGGGCAACGCGGCTCGATCCGCTGCGGCGCGGGTGCCACCACCCGGGTCACCCGGGCCTTGGCGTAGGCGGCGTGGGAGTCGTCGGTGAGCTGTGCGATCACCTCTTCGCCGGGCAGTGCGCCCTCGACGAAGACCACGCGACCGTCGCGTCGGGCGATGCCCGCGCCGCCGTTCGCGAAGCCGGTGACCTGCACCTGCACCGATCGTTCGTTCGCCGTCATCGCCGCTGGTCTCCATCCTTCGGTGGCATCGCCGGCTCGCTCCGCCCGTCGGCCGCCTGCCTGCCCTGCTGGTCGGCTCCGGCGAAGCCGCGGCGGGCCGAACCCGGTGCCAGGTACTTCGACTCGGCTCGGCGTGCGCGGCTCTCGGACGAGTTGAGCTGCCAGGGCACCGAGGTCACCATGACGCCGGGCTCGAAGAGCAGGCGGGTCTTGAGGCGCAGCGCCGACTGATTGTGCAGGATCTGCTCCCACCAGTGTCCGACGACGTATTCGGGGATGAAGACGGTGATCACGTCGCGCGGCGACTCGCGGCGCACGCGGCGCACGTAGTTGATGATCGGCCGGGTGATCTCGCGATAGGGCGAGGCCAGCACCTTGAGCGGCACCGTGATGTCGCTGTCCTCCCACTCGCCGACCAGGATCCGGGTGTCGCGGTCGTCGACGTTCACCGTCACCGCCTCGATCGAGTCCGGCCGGGTGGCGCGGGCGTAGCGGATGGCGCGGCGGGTGGGCAGGTGCAGGGTCGAGACCAGGACCACCGCGTGGCTGCGGCTGGGCAGGACCTCATCGGAGTCCTCCGCCGTCTCGAGCTCCTCCTCGATCGCCGAGTAGTGCCGGTGGATCAGCTTCATCAGGCCGAACAGGAGCACCATCGCCAGGATCGCCATCCAGGCGCCCGCGGTGAACTTGGTGAGCAGCACGACGATCAGGACCGTGCCCGTCATCACCATGCCGATGGCGTTGATGACCCGCGAGCGCTGCATGCGGCGACGCGCGTCCGGGTCGGTCTCGGTCTTCAGGTGGCGCGTCCAGTGGCGCACCATGCCGGTCTGGCTCAGCGTGAACGAGACGAACACGCCCACGATGTACAGCTGGATCAGCGAGGTCACCTCGGCGCCGAAGGCCACCACGAAGGCGATCGCGGCCAGCGCCAGGAAGACGATGCCGTTGGAGAAGGCCAGGCGGTCGCCGCGCGTGTGCAGCTGTCGCGGCAGGTAGCGGTCCTGCGCGAGCACCGACCCCAGGACCGGGAAGCCGTTGAAGGCGGTGTTGGCGGCCAGCAACAGGATCAGGGCGGTGACGACGGCGATGAAGTAGAAGCCGGGCGGGAAGCCGCGGAAGACGGCTTCGGCCAACTGCGCCAGGATCGACTTCTGCTGATAGCCGTTCGGCAGGCCGGTGAGATCCTTGGCCGGATCGAGCACGTACTTGGCGCCGATCTGCTGAGCGAGCATGACGATCCCGAGGAGCAGCGCGATCGAGAAGGACCCCAGGAGCAGCAGGGTGGTCGCCGCGTTGCGCGACTTCGGCTTACGGAAGGCGGGCACCCCGTTGCTGATGGCCTCGACACCGGTCAGTGCGGCACATCCGGACGAGAACGACCGCGCGACGAGGAAGGCCATCGCCAGCCCCATCAGGTGCGGCTGTTCGGCGACGATGCCGAACTGCGAGGTCTCAGCCTGCACCTCGTCGCCGAGCGCGAAGATCTTGACCGCGCCCCAGAGCAGCATCAGGAGCACCCCGACGATGAACGCGTAGGTCGGCAGCGCCAGCACCGCGCCCGACTCCTTGATGCCGCGCAGGTTGACCGCCGCCAGCAGGGCGATGCCCGCCACGCAGAAGAGCACCTTGTGCTCGTGGACGAAGGGTACGGCCGAGCCGATGTTCTCGGCCGCCGAGGTCACCGACACCGCGACCGTCAGCACGTAGTCGACGAGCAGGGCCGAGGCCACCGTCAGGCCGGCGTTGGATCCGAGGTTGACGGTGGCCACCTCGTAGTCGCCGCCACCGGAGGGATAGGCGTGCACGTTCTGGCGGTAGCTGGCGACGACGACCACCATCACCACGGCGACGGCGACGGCCACCCACGGGGCCAGCGCGTAGGCGCTGATCCCGGCGATCGACAGGACCAGGAAGATCTCCTGCGGCGCGTAGGCCACCGACGACATGGCGTCCGAGGCGAACACCGGCAGGGCGATCCGTTTCGGCAGCAGGGTGTGACCGAGACGGTCACTGCGGAACGGGCGACCGAGCAGCAGCCTCTTCGTCGCGACCGACACCTTCGACATCGTGGACACTCCGCAACACTAAGGCCCGCACGGCCCCCGTACCCACCAGGGTGCGAATAATTTCGGCGGGCAGTAATCTCGATCACCGTGCGCGTAATCATCATGGGTTGCGGCCGCGTCGGATCGGCACTGGCCGGAGCGATGTCCGGCCTCGGCCACGACGTGGTCGTCATCGACCGAGACGAGGCCTCGTTCCGACGACTGGGCGAAGGCTTCCGCGGTCGGACCGTCTGCGGCGTCGGCTTCGACCGCGACGTCCTCAACGAGGCGGGCATCGCCGACTGCGACGCCTTCGCCGCCGTCTCCTCCGGCGACAACTCCAACATCATCGCCGCGCGGGTGGCCCGCGAGATGTTCGACGTCGAGCGGGTCGTCGCGCGCATCTACGACGCCAAACGAGCCGCCGTCTACGAGCGCCTCGGCATTCCGACGGTGGCGACGGTGCCGTGGACCACCGAACGGTTCGTGGCCGCCCTCGGGGAGACCTCGAGCACCCCGGTCTGGCACGATCCGTCGGGCTCGGTGGTGATGGCCGTCCTGGACTTCCACGAGTCCTGGGTCGGCACCGACGCCACCCGTTTCCAAGAACTGACCGGCGCGCGGGTGGCCTTCCTGTCGCGCATGGGTCAGACGGTGCTGCCCGAGCCGCGCACCGTCATCCAGGACGACGACGTGCTGTACATCGCCGCGCTGGCCTCGAATGTCGATAACGCCCGCGCCGTCGCCGGCGCCGAGATGCCCCGGGAGTAGTCGTGAAAGTCGCCATCGCCGGAGCCGGGGCCGTCGGCCGCGCCATCGCCCGCGAATTGTTGATCAACCACCACGAGGTGACGCTGTTCGAGCGGAACCGGACGCACATCGATCCGGTCGCCGTGCCGGGGGCCGGCTGGGTCCACGCCGATGCGTGCGAGCTGTCGGACCTGGAGGCGGCCCGCCTGCAGACCTACGACGTGATGATCGCCGCCACCGGCGACGACAAGGCCAACCTCGTCGTCAGCCTGCTGGCGACCACGGAGTTCGCGGTCAACCGCGTCGTGGCCCGCGTCAACGATCCGCGCAACGAATGGCTCTTCAACGACGACTGGGGCGTCGACGTCGCCGTGTCCACCCCGCGGATGCTCGCCTCGCTGGTCGAGGAGGCGGTGACCGTCGGCGACCTGGTCCGCCTGATGACCTTCCGCCAGGGGCAGGCCAACCTGGTCGAGCTGACGCTGCCCGACGACACCCCGTTGGCCGGCAAGGCGGTCCGACGCCTTCAGCTCCCCCGCGATGTGGCGCTGGTCGCGATCATCCGCGGCAAGCGGGTCATCGTCCCGCAGGCCGACGACTCGCTCGAGGTCGGCGACGAGCTGGTCTTCATCGCCCCCGAGGAGACCGAGGCCGAACTCCATCGCACGATCAAGGCCCCCGTCTGACGGGCGCCCCGATTACCTCCTACAGCCTGTAGTAGACCAGGGACTTTGGTCTCCTCTTCGACCTCTGAAATGACCTCTTTCCGTCCCGAAATCGAGGCATTTATGCAGGTCATGAGACGTCCGACACATTAATTGGAGTCTCGGGTTCCGATTATGTTCTGATCAGTTCATGCAACTGACCCGGTTCACCGACATCGGTCTTCGCGTCGTCATGGCGCTGGCGGCCGATCCGGAATCCACGCACACCTCACGGCAGCTGGCCGACGATCTGCACCTGAGCTACACCCACGTGGCGAAGGTCGTCAGCCGCCTCGCCGAGCTCGGCGTGGTTCACTCGCGTCGCGGCCGCTCCGGCGGTCTGGCGATCACCGAGCTCGGCCCCCGCGCCGGCGTCGGCTGGCTGGCCCGCCACCTCGAAGGCGACGACGCGATCGTCGACTGCGAAGGCGCCACCCCGTGCCCGCTGCGATCGGCGTGCCGCCTGCGCGGGGCCCTCGCCGCCGCCCAGGACGCCTTCTACAGCAGCCTCGATCGGCTCACGGTCCAAGACCTGATCGCCGATCCCACCGGAGCGCAACTGCTGACGCTCCTGCCCCGAACTCCGCCGACCATCGATTCCGTGGCCCCGGCGGCCGTAATGAAGTCCACAGAAGTCCAGTGAGGAGTAGTTCGATGATCTCGTCGGAAACCAAGCGAGTGCTCGAAGCCACCATCCCGGCCGTCGAAGGCGCCCTGCCGGAGATCACCCCGCGGTTCTACGACCGGATGTTCACCGCTCACCCGGAGCTGCTCCGCGACCTGTTCAACCGTGCCAACCAGGGCAGCGGCGGACAGGCCCAGGTGCTGGCCCAGGCGGTCGCCGGCTTCGCCCGCCTGCAGTTGGAGCCCGATCCGGCCCGACTCCGCTTCATCATCGACCGGATCGCCCACAAGCACGCCTCGCTGGGCATCGTCGCCGACCAGTACCCGATCGTGCACGAGCACCTGTTCGCCGCGATCGTCGACGTGCTCGGTGAGGCCGTCACCCCCGAGGTCGCCGCCGCCTGGGATGAGCTGTACTGGGAGATGGCGCACGTCCTGATCGGCAAGGAGAACGAGCTCTACGCCCAGGCCGGAGTGGAGCCGGGCGACGTGTGGCAGTCGGTGCGGGTCAGCGCCCGCAACCAGCTCTCCCCCGACGCCGTCGGCTACACCTTCGAGAGCGTCGACGGCTCGCCGTTGAACAGCTTCGTGCCCGGCCAGTACATCTCGATCCAGGCGCCGATGGCCGACGGCGCCAAGCAGATCCGGCAGTACAGCCTCACCGGCTCCACCGCCGATCCCGCCTGGCACATCAGCGTCAAGCTCGACGGCGAGCTGTCCGGCTACCTGCACGAGAACGTCTTCGAGGGCGACATCGTCCGGGTCAGCATGCCCTTCGGCGATCTCACCCTCCCCGAGGGCGAGGAGCCGCTGCTGCTGGCCTCGGCGGGAATCGGCTGCACGCCGGTCATCGGCCTGCTCAACCACATGGTGGCCACCGGCGACACCCGTCCGGTGACGGTGCTGCACGCGGACCGCTCGCGCAGCAGGCAGCCGCACCGCGGCGACCTCGCCGAACTCGTCGACCAGCTGCCCGGCGCCGAACTCGTCCAGTGGTACGAGCACGGGCTGGCCACCGACGACGCGACCCGCATCGGCCTGATGAACATCGACGACGTGCACATCGCCCCCGACACGGTGGCGCTCCTGTGCGGCCCGACCGGCTTCCTCGGCGCGATCCGCTCGGCGCTGCTCGGGCGCGACGTGCCCGCCGATCGCATCCACTTCGAGGCCTTCGGCGCCTTCCACTGAGTCGCCGCACCGCAGAACGGCCTCAGCCGCCCGGTCATCCGGGCGGCTGAGGCCGTTCATGCTCGGTCAGGGCCGATGCTCAGTCAGGGTCGATGCCCAGTCGGGGCTGATGCTCGGCCAGGGCCGAATGTCTACTCGTCGGCGGCGTGCAACTCGTAGTACGGGTTGTACATGACCTTCATTCCGTCGGAGTTCGCCACCCGACCGCGGACGGTCAGCCGCCTGCCGGGTTCGATGCCGGGAATCCGGTTGCGGCCCATCCACTTCAGGATCACCGTGTCGGTCCCGTCGAAGAACTCCGCGACGACGCCCGTCTTGGTCGTCTTCGAGCAGGTCTCGACCGACCTCAACTCGCCGACCATCGTCGCCTCGTCGCCGCGCTCGCAGTCGACTGCGCGTTGCGCGCCGTGCGCCTGACACTCTCGCTGGATGCGATCGTCCTCGATGTCGTCGAGATCCTCGGTCAACATCCGTCCGAGCCTCTTGAGCAGACCCGAATTAGCCATTCCATCCTCCGCGGAACGTCACTGCCGAACTCACTTGCACGGCCCACGATACTACCGAGGCATGATCGATGTATGCCCACAGTGATCGTGATGCCCGGCACCGGGTCCGACGCCGACTTCGCCGCCCGCGTGTTCGGCACCGCAGCGCCCGCCGCGGGCGCCCGGCTGGTCGCCCTGGAACCGGAATCCGACCTGGTCGGAGGCTATCGGCGGCAACTCGACGAGTTCGCCGCCGACAGTGACGAGGTGATCGTCGGCGGCATCTCCATCGGCGCCGTCATCGCCCTCGACTGGGTTCTGCAGTCGCCCCTCGCGGACCGATGCACGGGGGTGCTCGCAGCGTTGCCGCCGTGGACCGGGGCGCCGGGCGACTGCATGGCCGCGCTCTCGGCGCGGCTCACCGCCGACTCGGTGGAACGCGACGGCCTCGAGCCGACGATCGCCTCGATGATCGCGACCAGTCCGGCGTGGCTCGCCGACGAGCTGTCCCGGTCCTGGCGTGCCCTGGCGTCCCGCGGGCTCGTCGGCCAACTGCGTGCTGCCGCCGGGCACACCGCACCCAACCTCGATCAGCTCGCCGCCCTGCCCGTCCCCGTCGGCATCGCCGTGGCGCCGGACGATCCGCTGCACCCCGCCGCAGTCGGACGGGCCTGGGCGCACGCGGCCCCGCACGCTGCCGTGCGCGAGGTCCCCCTCACCGAGTTCGGCCTCGCCGAGCATCTGCTCGGCGAGGCCTGTCTGACGGCGTGGCGCGCCGCGAGCTCAGCGGCGACGCCTGCGGAACCGTGACATCGCCGAACCGCGCGAGGGTGCGGCTTCCGGCGCGTCCGACTCGACTGCTTCCTGGTCGGCCTCCAACGCCTCGTCGGTGACGGCGACCTCGGGTTCGGGCTCGACCACCGCACCGGCCGTCTCCTGGTCGGAGTAGACCGTCGCCGACGCGCTCTGTTCGACGGCGCCGCCGGGCACCACGTCGACCGGTTCGGCCTCGCCCCCGCCGGCGGCGGTCGGTGCGGCCGACAACGGCTGCGACGGGAAGGCCCCGGTCTCCGGATCCATCCCCGACTCGGTCACCGCCTGCTCGGCCATCTGCTGCTGCGCGGCCGCCACCTGCTCGGCGAGGACCGGCGGCAGCACGATCGGCAGCAGCTCGCGCGGCGGGAAGGGCTCGTCTCCACGGCGCACCACGGTCTCGGCCAGCACGGCGCGCGCCAACTGCGCCAACTGCACCTCGCTCTCCTCGGGGCCGCTGGCCACGCAGCGGATCATCCATCGCGATCCATCGGCCCCGATGAACCGATGGCTGCCGCCGGGCACGCGAGCGATCACCTCGCGGCCCCAGTGGCCGTCCTCGACGGCCGTCTGGGCGCCCTCGGCGCGCAGCGACTCGGCCAGCTCCCGTACCACCTCGCGCCACAGGCCGCCGCTGCGCGGGGCGGCGAAGGCGTGCAGGCCGATCCGGCCCACCGGCGTCACCAGGTACACCGCCTCCGGCTCGTGGGTCGCCGACATCTCCACGGTCACCTGACCGCCCTCCACCACCGGCATCAGGATCGACCCGAGATCGAGGTGGGAGTTCGCGAGCTCACCGGGAGGCGTGCTCACCTCGGCGATGTCGTAGGGACCCGCGTTGTCGCCGATCGCATGCTTGCCAGTCGTAGTCATCGTTCTCCCTCCGTTCCGGATCGATCCTGCGCCGCTGTGTCGAGCCCGGCTGTATCGAGCACTGGTGTATCGAGCACTGCATGGCCGCCGCTCGACCCGTAGCCGCCGGCACCGCGCTCGGTGTCGTCGAGCTCGTCGACCTCGAGGACCTCCGGCAGCTCCACGCGCTGGACCAGCAACTGCGCGATCCGATCACCGCGGGTGATCGTGATCGGCGCCTCGGGGTCGAGATTGATCAGACACACCTTGATCTCGCCCCGATAGCCGGCATCGATGGTGCCGGGCGTGTTGACGATCGACAGACCCGCGCGCGCAGCCAGGCCCGAGCGCGGATGGATCAGGCCGACGGTGGCCGGCGGCAGCGCGATGGCGATGCCGGTGCCGACGAGCTGCCTCCGGCCCGGCGCCAGCACCAGATCGGTGGCCGCGAACAGGTCGATTCCCGCGTCACCGGGATGTGCGCGAGTAGGCAGCGGCAGGTCGGGATCCAGACGACGGATCCGCAGGGGTGGGAACGTATCGGGCGGCACAGACGTGGTCACCCCCGCAGCCTACTGCGGTCGCTCCCCCGTCACCCGGAAGGCTCACCGGGGTGCCACCGCACTACGCTGGTGGACGTGACACAAGCAGCCCCGACTCCCGCACCGGACCGCTACCGCGAACAGCTCTTCGTTCCCTGGTGGTGGTGGTTCGCCGGCGCGGTCATCACCGCGCTTCTCGGCTACGAGATCCAGCTGGCCGCCTACCGGCAGCCCTGGAGCGCCATCGCCTACCCGATTCTGGCCGTTCTCATCGCCTGGATGCTGTTCTCCATGGGTCGCACCCCGGTCCGCGTCGACGCCGACGGCTCCCTGCACGCGGGGAAGGCGGTTCTGCCCGCCGAGGTGATCGCGCGCGGTGCCGCGATCGCCGCCTCCCAGCGCAGCGCCGCGATGGGACGCCAGCTCGACCCCGCCGCCTACGTGCTGCACCGCGCCTGGGTGAAGACGATGGTGCTCGTGGTACTCGACGACCCCGACGACCCCACGCCCTACTGGCTCGTCTCGACGCGCCACCCCGACCAGGTCCTCGCCGCCCTGGGCATGGGCGATGCGGGCGCCGACCCCGGAAAGCAGGACGCCGCGCAGAGCTGAGGCTCCGCGCGGCGTGTCCGCTGATCTGCGCTTCTGCGTTTCCGGCGACCTACCGTTTCCGGTGGCCTATCGTTTCCGGTGACCTATCGTTTCCGGTGATCTATCAGGCGCAGTCGACGCAGATCATCTGACTGCCATGCTGTTCGGCGAGTCGGTTCCGGTGGTACACGAGGAAGCAGCTCGAGCATGTGAACTCGTCGTCCTGCTTCGGCACCACCCGCACCGAGAGCTCCTCGCCCGACAGATCCGCGCCCGGCAACTCGAACGATTCGGCGGTATCGCCTTCATCGACATCCACGTCGGCGGACTTCGCTTCATTGCGACGAGCCTTCAGCTCCTCCAGCGAGTCCTCCGCGATGTCGTCGTCGTTGCTGCGGCGCGGAGCGTCGTAATCGGTTGCCATAATTTGCCTAACCTGGGTTCTCTAGGTGGGTTGCGGATTGCTGTTGTGGCTTGCTTGGGGAGCACACACTTGTGGCCTCACTCCCCCCGTCCTCACATCGCCGGACGATGTTGTTGGGCGCCCGAATTCTAGGTGTGCTCGACAGCAAAGTCAACCAACGAGAGAATCGCCAGTTCAGAGGCACCGAAGCTGACTTATGTCGGCACTCGGCGCGTCGTGTTCGAACAGCTCGGGGTCGGCGCTCTAGAGTTGGGCAGACCCCCGTCCCCGGAAGGAAGGCACCGAAGCATCGTGGTCTCCAAGATCGCCACCGGCTACACCACCGATGTCAGGGGACGCCCCTTCCGACGTCGCCACCTGATGCCCGCACTGATCGTCGTGGGCGTGCTCGCGGTCGCGGCGATCACCGCCTGGTCGGTGGCGCTGACCCGCGGCGGCGCCGAGGCACGCCCCACCGACTGCAACCTCCCCGTGGCCGCCTCCCCGACCGCCGGGGGTCCCGCCCCGGCAGTGCCCTCGCTGACGCCGGTGAGCGCCACCGACATGCTCAGCGTGGCGCCGGCCGGATTGACGACCTTCCGTGTGCGCGTGTTGAACTCGGCGGCGTCCCGGGGCGCGGCCCGCTCGACGAGCGACGACCTCGTCGCCTCCGGGTTCACTCCCGCCGATCCCGCCTACGGCGACGACACCGTGTACCCCGACCGGAACCTGCACTGCGTCGCGCAGATCCGGTTCGGTCAGGCCGGACAGGCCGGAGCAGCCGCCGTCTGGCTCGCCGCCCCGTGCGCCCAACTCGTCAACGACGGCAGGCGCGGGACCGACGTCGACTTGGCGTTGGGCGAGTACTACACCGACGGCCGCCCCACCCAGGACACGCAGGCCGCGCTGGAGGCCCTCCGGTCCGTCGACCCCAAGAACCCCAAGACGGCGATCGACCGCTCCCTGATCGAAGCGGTGCACCACCAGGCCTGCTGAGCGAAGGGCGGGCCTGCCTGCTACTCCCCCGCCTGCTACTCCCCGATCGTCGACAGTCCGTCTGCGGCGCCGAGCGCTGCCTCGAAGGCGGCGGCGATGCCGGGCGCGGCCGCGATCGTCACGTGCCCGTCGGCCGAGCGCGAGTCGGCGGGCGGAAGCGTGACGACGGCACCGGCCTCCGCGGCGATCAGCCCGCCCGCCGCCCAGTCCCACGGGCTCAGTCCGTGCTCGAAGTGTGCATCGACCGCACCGGAGGCCACCATGCACAGATCCAGCGCCGCCGCGCCCACCCGCCGGATGTCGCGGACCCGGGGCAGCATCTGCGCGATCAACGCCCCCTGCCGCTCGCGGCGCCGCCGACTGTAGGCGAAGCCGGTCGCGATCAACGCCAGCGACAGGTCGCTGATCGGATTGCATTGCAGGCGAACCGGTTCAGCGGTCAGCCCGGCCGCCCACGCACCCCCGCCCGACCAGGACCAGTACGTCACCCCGCGCGCGACGTCGACGACCGCGCCGGCCACCGACCGACCGTCGACCTGGGCCGCCACCGACACCGCGTAGGCGGGCACGCCGTACAGGAAGTTGACGGTGCCGTCGATCGGGTCGACCACCCACCGCACTCCGGTCGGGACGGTCAGCGATCCGCCCGCCTCCTCGCCCAGGACCTCGTCGCCGGGCCGCTCGGCGTGCAGCAGCTCACGCACCAGCGCCTCGGTCTCGGTGTCGGCCACGGTCACCGGATCGGTCGGCGTCGACTTGGCCGACACCGACGCGTCGGCCGTGCGCGTGCCCGTGGGAGCGAACAGTTCGCCCCGGCGGTGCCGAACGTGCTCGGCGGCCCGCTCGGCGACCCGCCGAGCGATCAGCGCGAGCTCACCGGCATCGGGGATCGGCGCAGACACGGCGGCTTCGGACGGAACAGGGTCTCCAGGGAACGTCACACCTAGAGTCTAGGGTGTGCCGGGAGACCCACCCGGTGTCTGCACCTGCCCAGAAAGGCGGACCACACCGATGTCCGATGCGCGTGTCACCCTCTTGGCCTCCGACAACACGACGAGCCCGTCCTCGCATCTGGGCTTCGGGGTCGACATCGGCGGGTCCGGGGTGAAGGGCGCCATCGTCGATCTGCGCACCGGCGAGTTCGTCGGCGACCGCCATCGGATCGACACCCCTCGGCCCGCCACCCCCGAGGCCGTCGCCGACACCGTCGTCGAGATCGTCGACCACTTCGGGTGGACCGGCCCGGTGGGGCTGACCGTTCCCGGCGTGGTGCGCGGCGGCGTCATGCGGTCGGCGGCGAACATCGACGAGACCTGGCTGGGCACCGATCTGTACTCGCTGTTCAGCGGACGCCTCGGCGGCCGACCGGTGAGCGTGCTCAACGACGCCGACGCGGCGGGCATCGCCGAGCACCGCTTCGGCGGCGGCGTGGGCCGCACCGAGGGAACCGTCATCCTGCTGACCTTCGGCACCGGCATCGGGTCGGCGCTGCTGTACAACGGGACGCTGGTGCCGAACACCGAGTTCGGCCACCTCGAGGTCGACGGCAAGGAGGCCGAGCACCAGGCCTCCGCCAAGGTCCGCGAAGACAAGGGGTGGTCGCTGGCCAAGTGGAGCAAGAAGGTCTCGAAGGTCCTGACTCATTACGAAGCCATCTTCTCCCCGTCCCTGTTCATCGTCGGCGGCGGGATCAGCCGCAAGGCCGACCAGTGGATCCCCCTGCTGACCAACGACACGCCCGTCGTGGCCGCCCGGCTCCGCAACACGGCAGGCATCGTCGGCGCCGCAATGGCCGTCGACGAGGGGCTTTCGTTCTGATCGTCGGGTTCAGGCGGGTCGGCGCACGCGGCCGGAGGGGCGACGATTCGGGACTGGAGACGGGCATGCGCATGTGCTCGCGACAGCGATGTCGTTACAATGGAACGCATCGGTCCCGCACCGAGCCCTCAAGCCCCTTCGCCCACGGCACACCGGTCCCCCTCGGGACTCGCCCAGCCGTGCCGCGCGTTCGTTCTGTCGAAAGGTTGTAAGTGGCAACCAGCAAGTCCACCGACGCAGCAGTTGAAGCCACCGGAGCCGACGAAGCTCCGGTAGCCAAGAAGGCTCCCGCAAAGAAGGCCCCCGCCAAGAAGGCGCCGGCCAAGAAGGCCCCCGCCAAGAAGGCTGCTGCGAAGAAGACCGCTGCGAAGGCGACGGCGGCGAAGAAGACCGCCGCGAAGAAGACCGCGGCCAAGAAGACCGCCGCGAAGAAGACCGCGACCAAGCGCGCCGGCACCAAGGCGGCCGACCCGTCGGTCGACGAGACCGAGATCGACGAGACCGGCGAGGGCCTCGACGACGTCGACGACTCGCAGATCGATCTCGCCGACAGCGATCTCATCGTCGACGATGACGACGACGATGATGACGACGACAAGCCCGCGGCGAAGACCACCAAGGGCCGCACCACCAAGGCGAAGAAGGAAGCCGAGGCCAAGCCGGACTTCGTCTGGGACGAGGACGAGTCCGAGGCCCTGCGACAGGCTCGCAAGGACGCCGAGCTCACCGCCTCCGCCGACTCGGTGCGCGCCTACCTCAAGCAGATCGGCAAGGTCGCCCTGCTGAACGCCGAGGAGGAGGTCGAACTCGCCAAGCGCATCGAGGCCGGCCTGTTCGCGACCGAGCGGCTGCGTCGCATCATGGATGCCGGCGAGAAGCTCTCGGTGGCCCAGCGCCGCGACCTGTCGTGGATCTCCCGCGACGGCAACCGCGCCAAGAATCACCTGCTCGAAGCGAACCTGCGCCTGGTCGTCTCGCTGGCCAAGCGGTACACCGGCCGCGGCATGGCGTTCCTGGACCTGATCCAGGAAGGCAACCTGGGTCTGATCCGCGCGGTGGAGAAGTTCGACTACACCAAGGGTTACAAGTTCTCCACGTACGCCACCTGGTGGATCCGGCAGGCCATCACCCGCGCGATGGCCGACCAGGCCCGCACCATCCGCATCCCGGTGCACATGGTCGAGGTCATCAACAAGCTGGGCCGCATCCAGCGCGAACTCCTCCAGGATCTGGGCCGCGAGCCGACGCCGGAAGAGCTCGCCAAGGAGATGGACATCACGCCCGAGAAGGTGCTGGAGATCCAGCAGTACGCGCGTGAACCGATCTCCCTCGACCAGACGATCGGCGACGAGGGCGACAGCCAGCTCGGCGACTTCATCGAGGATTCCGAAGCCGTCGTCGCCGTCGACGCCGTCAGCTTCACCCTGCTGCAGGATCAGCTGCAGGACGTCCTCGACACGCTCTCCGAGCGCGAGGCGGGCGTGGTCCGGCTGCGCTTCGGCCTCACCGACGGGCAGCCGCGCACCCTGGACGAGATCGGCCAGGTCTACGGCGTCACCCGCGAGCGCATCCGTCAGATCGAGTCGAAGACGATGAGCAAGCTGCGCCACCCGAGCCGCTCGCAGGTCCTGCGAGACTATCTGGACTAGCAACCCGAACCCCGGGCGACAGGATCTGTCGCCCGGGGTTCGTCCGTTCGGGGTTCGTCGTTCGGGGTTCTCGGCGTCTACAGGGTGGCGATCCAGGACCGCGTGTCGGCCGGATCGATCACATCGTCGAGTTCGAAGGTCGCCGCCGCACTCAAGCCTCGGCCCCGCTGGTAGGCCAGCGCCACCAGCTGGTCGTACAGCTCGGTCCGGGCCTGCTCGGTGGGCGCGGCGGCCAGCTCCTTCGCGAAGCCGAGCCGCACCGCTCCCTCCAGCCCCATGCCGCCAATCTCCCCGGTCGGCCAGGCGACGGTGAACTGCGGCGCGTGGAAGCTGCCGCCGGTCATCGCCATCGCGCCCAGGCCGTAGCCCTTGCGCAGGACCACCGCGCCGACCTGCACCGTCAGCGCGGCACCCACCGCGAACAGGCGGGAGAATCGTCGCACCGCGGCCTGCTCCTCCGATTCCGGGCCGACCATGAAACCCGGTGTGTCGCAGAAGGATACGATCGGCAGCCCGCGAAGCTGGCACAGCTCGAGGAACTCGGCGAGCTTGTCTGCGCCGGCCGCGTCGATGGCCCCGCCGAGGTGGCGGCTGCTGTTGCCGACGACCCCGAAGGCCCGTCCCTCCACTCGCGCGAAGCCGGTGACCACGCCGGGCGCGTAATCGGGGCGCAGTTCCAGGAACGAGTCGACGTCGGCGACCGCCCCGATGGCGGCGTGGATGTCGTAGGCGCGCAGCCGGTTCTCCGGAACCACCTGCCTCGAGAGCCGGGGATCGGGGGCCGACCACTGGGCCCGCGGCCCCTGGAAGTACCCGAGGACCTGTCGGACCAGCAACACGGCGTGCGCCTCGTCGTCGGCGACGATGTCGACGACGCCGTTGCGGCGCTGCACGTCGATCGGCCCGATCGCCTCGGGCGGATACTCGCCGAGCCCGCCGCCGGAGATCATCGCCGGACCGCCCATCCCGATGTTCGCATCGGGGGTGGCGATCAGGATGTCACACGTCCCGGCGAGTGCGGCATTGCCCGCGAAGCAGCGGCCCGACACCACCGCGATCGACGGCGCCCGGCCGCGAACGCTCCCCATCGCCCGGAAGGTCGGCACGTCCAGGCCCGCGACGACGTCGTAGTCGGTGTCGCCCGGGCGGCCCCCGCCGCCTTCGGTGAAGAAGACGACCGGCAGGCTCCGCCGCAACGCCACCTCGAGCAGGCGGTCGGTCTTGGCGTGGTTGCGCCACCCCTGCGTGCCCGCGAGAACCGTGTAGTCGTACGACATCACGACCGCCGCGGCGCGGTCGCGCCCCACGCGGTCGGCGCCGATGGTGGCCACACCGCCGACGAGACCGTCCGCGGGCGTGTTGGCGATCAGGTCCTCCTCGGACCGCCGGGCCTTCTGTGCGGCGACGGCCAGGGCGCCGTATTCGACGAAGCTGCCCTCGTCGACGAGGTCGGCGATGTTCTCGCGGGCCGTGCGCCGCCCGAGTCGATGCCGTTTGGCGACCGCCTCGGGTCGGCCCTCATCGCGGGTTCCGAGATGACGGCGGCGCACCTCGTCGAGGTCGGCGCGCGGTCGGTCCAGGTCGGCGACGCCGCCGTCGGCGACTCCGGCCGCCCCGCTCGCCTCGTGCCGATAGATCACCAGCGGCGCGCCCGCCGACACCGTGCGACCGGGTTCCGTGCACGCCCGCACCACCGTAACCGAGGTGTCGGCGAGGACCTCGTGCTGCATCTTCATCGCCTCGAGCACGGCCAGGGGCGTACCGGCGGGCACCGTGTCGCCGGGTTCGGCGATGTCGACGACGGTGCCGGTGAGGGCGGCGACCGCGGCGTGCTCGCCGGGTGCCGACCCGATGTCGGCGCGCGGCACCGGGACCGCGGCGGCTGCCGGAGTGATCAGCGTCGGGAGGCGCCGGTCCAGAAAGCCGGTGTCGACGGGTCCGCTGCGGAACTCGGCGTCGGTCAGGACGGCCCGCAGCAGCGCGATGTTGGTGTCGGGGCCGTCGATGGTGAACTCGGCGAGGGCGCGGTCGGCCTTCGCGAGCGCCGCGGGAAGGCTCGGTGCGCGCACGATCACCTTCGCCAGCAGCGAGTCGTACCGCAGCGAGGTCTCCAGTCCCGGAACGCCGAACGTGTCGACGCGGATGCCGGGACCGACCGGCGGAGTGAAGGCGCGCAGCAGACCCCCGGTGGGATTCGCGCCGCCGTCGGCCGTCATCGTCTCCAGGTTCACCCGCGCCTGCACCGCCGCGCCGGCGGCCGCCGCCGGCGCTCCGATCACTGCGCCGGCGCCGTCGGCGACGATCCCCTCGGGGAGCTCGCAGTCGGCTAGCGTGCCGCCCTCGGCGAGGGTCAGCCCGGCGGCGACCAGATCGACCGCGGTGACCTCCTCGGTCACGGTGTGCTCCACCTGGATTCGCGGATTCACTTCGAGGAACACCGCGCGGTCGTCGGCGACGAGGAATTCGACGGTGGCCAGCCCCGAGTAACCCGCGGCGGCGCAGAGTCGGGCCGCGTCACCGTGCAGGCGCCGGCGCAGCGACTGCGGCAGTCCCGGGGCCGGCGCCACCTCGATGAGCTTCTGCCTGCGCCGCTGGACGCTGCAGTCACGGTCGCCCAGGGCCAGCGCGCCGCGGCCGTCGCCGATCACCTGGACCTCGATGTGGCGGGCACCGGTGAGCAGTTCCTCGGCGAAGACGCGCCCGTCGCCGAAGCCGAGCTCGGCCTCCGCGGTCGCCGACCGATAGGCGGCTTCGACGTCGCCGCCCGCCGGAACCGCGCGCATGCCGCGTCCCCCGCCGCCGGCGCGAGCCTTGAGCATCACCCCGCCCGCGTGCGCGGCGGCGAATTCGACGATCTCCGGCAGGCCGGCCGCGACGTCGGTCGCCGCGAGCACGTCGAGCCCGCACTCGAGGGCCGCGGCGCGTGCGGCCTGCTTGTCGCCGAAGCTGCGCAGCACCGCCGGCGACGGCCCGACGAACCGCAGGCCCGCGTCGATGCACGCCTGAGCGAAGTCGGCGTTCTCGGACAGGAAGCCGTAGCCGGGGTGGACAGTGTCGGCCGCGGTCCGCCGAGCGACGTCGATGATCGCCTCGATGTCGAGGTAGGCCGCGGCCCCCTCCGCCGTCAGTGCGACGGCGTCGTCGGCGGCCCGCACGTGCGGGGTGCGGGCGTCGTCGGGGGCGTAGACCGCGACGGTCGTCGCACCCGCCTCGCGGGCGGTGCGAATGATCCGCAGGGCGATCTCTCCCCGATTGGCGACGAGCAGTCTCATCGCGCAGCTCCCGGTGTCCGCTCGGCCGCGCGGGAGAGCAGCTCGCCCTTGCGGATCTTGCCGGTCGCGGTCATCGGCAGGTCGTCGACGACGACGATCTCGGGCACCTTGTACCCGGCGATGTTCTCCTGCGCCCACGCGGTCAGCTCGACCTCGCCCGGCCCGTCGGCGCCCACCACGACGAAGGCGACCGGGATCTGTCCCTTCGCCGGATCCGGCCGCGGCACCACGGAGATCGCTTCGATTCCCCCGTGGTGTCGCATCAGCGACTCCACCTCGGACGGGAACACGCTCATGCCGTTGATCTTGATCATCTCCTTGGTGCGAGCCAAGTAGTGCAGGGCGCCCCACTCGTCGAACCGGCCGACATCGCCGGTGTGCAGCCAGCCGTCGCGGATGGCGTCGGCCGTGGCCTGCGGGTTGCCCGCGTACGCGGTGAGAATGGACGGGCTGCGCACGATGATCTGGCCTGTCTCGCCGACCGGAACCGGGTGCCCGGCGTCGTCGACGATCAGGATGTCGGTGCCGGGCACCGGCAGGCCGCAGAAGACCGGGTCGGCGAGCAGGTCGCGGTCGCCGTCCTGGAAGCCGAGGGTGAAGGTGTCCGCCGTGTGCGTCTCGGTCATCCCGTACGACGCCTCGCGCAGCGTCGAGCCGACCTCCGCGCGCCACCGGTCGCGGATCGCCGGGTCCAGGCGGGTCACGAACGAGACCGCGAGGGTCGACGTCAGGCTCGCCAGCGCGGCGGTGTCGAGATCGGGCAGCTCCAGGATCTCCAGGTAGTTGTCGACGGTCGCGACCAGATCGGTGACCGCGCAGGAGGAGACCTGCTCGAGGACCGTCCGCGCGTCCCATCGCGACAGCAGCACCACGCGCTGTCCGTTGATCAGCGGCTTCAGGATGCCGAAGTCCTCACCGGCGATCCAGAAGACGGGCAGGAAGTTCAACGACACCGCGGCCGGGTCGCCGATCGTGCCGCCCGCGCCGATGGTCGCGGTCGCCGCGGTGTACGCCATGTGCCGCTGGGTGTGCTCGCACCCCTTCGGCAGGCCGGTGGTCCCGCCCGTGTAGTTGAGCGCGGCCAGCGCATCCGGGTCGGCGGGCCGGGCGGCGGCGCGCCGGGCCCGCATGATCTCGGGCCAGTCCGAGTGGGCCGCCGCGCCGCCGACCAGATCCTGCAGGCCGGTCGCCGCGACCACGCGCACCGGCGTCCGGGCGCGGACCGTCTCGACCAGGTCCACGCTGCCGACCTCGGTCAGCAGGACCTCGACCTTCGCATCGGTCAGCTCGTGCTCGAGCTCGATGGCCTTGAACAGCGGATTCACCGGCACGTGCACCGCGCCGACCTTGAGGATGCCCAGCATGGCGACGAGGAACTGCGGGCAGGTCGCCAGGTGAACGCCGACCCGGTCCCCCTCCCGCACGCCGACCGATTCGAGCCAACCGGCGAAACGATCCGAGATCTCGTCGTACTCCGCATAGGTGAGATCACGGCCGTAGAAGCTGATCGCGATCGCGTCGGGTCGCCGATCGGCCCAGTGCCGCAGGTGATCGACGACGGTCGCGCGGCCGGCCGGATAGTCATAGTGCCGGGGCACCTCGGCGGGCCAGTTCTCCAGTTGCAGCGCGCGGATCTGCGCGATCGCAGTCTCCTTCGGATCCGGACCGGTCTGCGCGGGGTGGGACATGGTGACGATGCTCCTATCCGGTGACCCGCCCGGCCGCACACTGCGCGCCGCACGCCTGCGGTGTCTCCAGCTCTCGGTTTCTCTGGCTCGGTTGTTCTGGCTCTCGGTTTTGCCCTGGCTCTCGGTTCTTCTGGCTCTCGGGTCTCAGGCGGGCAGGCGCGCCAGGTCCGCCAGCGCCCGACGATGACGGCCGGGTGACCCGAGGGCGATCTGGTCGGCCTTCGCGCGCTTGAGATACAGGTGCGCGGGATGCTCCCACGTCATGCCGATGCCGCCGTGCAGCTGCACGGACTCCTCGGCCGCCCGGACCGCCAGGTCACTGCAGTAGGCGGCGGCGACCGCGGCGGTGAGGGCGGATTCGTGGTCGTCGACGCCGCGATCGGTGATCGTGACGGCCGCCGCCCGGGCGATCGCCGCGGACTGCTCGGCATCGGCGTAGAGGTCGGCGAGCCGATGCTTGACGGCTTGGAAGCCGCCGACGACACGACCGAACTGCCGACGCTCCTGCAGATAGTCGACGGTCGTGCGGACGCACCGTCGGGCGATGCCCGCCTGCTCGGACGCCAGCAGCGCGGCGCCCATCGTGAGGCCGGCACGCACCGCGTCGGCGCCGTCGTCGGTCAGTCGCCGCCCCGGGGCGTCGGCGAAGGACAGGTCGCTGATCGGGCGCGTCATGTCGAGCGAGACCACCGGTTCGACGATCGCCGCAGCGGCGTCGACCGCGTACAGCGCCCCGTCCGAGCCCGGTACCAGGAGGATGTCGGCGGCCTCGGCGCCGGCGACGCCCGGCACCCGGCCCGACAGTCGGCCGTTCGCCGCCGACACCGTCGTCACCGCCGAGTACGGGGCGGTGGAGAAGGGCACGGCCAACGCCGCGACCGTCGTCCCGTCGGCCAGGCCGGGCAGCAGCGCGGTGCTGCCGCGTTCGTCGTCACCGAGCGCGGTGAGCACCGTGGTCGCGATCACCGCGCTGGTCAGCATCGGTGTGCGCGCGGGCAGGGCGCCCAGTTCGTCGAGGACCACCGCGGCCACCGCGGGCGTGGCGCCGGCGCCGCCGTGCTCCTCGGCGATGAGGAGACCGGCCAGCCCGAGCCCGGCCATCTCCGGCCACAGATCGGGTTGCTGCGCACCGTCGTAGGCACCGATCAGGGTGGTCTCGTCGATGCGCCGCGCGAGCAGATCGCGCACGGCCGCGCGCAGGTCGTCCTCGACTTCACTGTGCACCAGCACGGGAACGTAGTCGCTCCCGACGGTCGACTCCGTCATCTCGGTACGTCCTTCCACGGAATGTCCTTGTCGACGCGGGGCTCGGGCGGCAGCCCCAGCACCCGTTCGGCGACGATGTTGCGCAGGATCTCCGAGGTCCCGCCTTCGATCGAGTTGCCCTTGGCCCGCAGGTACCGGTAGCCCGCATCGCGTCCGAAGAAGTCCACCCGCTGCGGGCGGACCATCGTCCAGTCGCTGTAGCGCAGGCCTTCGGCGCCCAGCATCTCCAGTTCCAGCCCCGACAACTGCTGGTTGATGCGGGCGAACGAGAGCTTCATCGCCGCGCCCTCCGGCCCCGGCTGCCCGGATGCGAGCTTCTGCCCCAGCCGGACGCCGGTCACGCGTGCCACCTCGGCGTCGACCCACAGCTTCAGCAGGTCGCCGTGCAGTTCGGGAGTCCGCAGGTCGGGCCGATCACGCCAGGTCTGCGCGACCACCCCGATCATGCCGTCCTCGCGCCGGGCCGCCCGGCCGCCGATCGCCACGCGTTCGTTGTTGAGCGTCGCGTTGGCGACCTCCCAGCCCTGCCCGATCGCGCCCAGCCGCTGGCTGTCGGGGATGCGGACATCGGTGAGGAAGACCTCGTTGAACTCGGCCTCCCCGGTGATCTGGCGCAGCGGCCGCACGTCGACGCCGGGATCGGTCATGTCGCACAGGAAGTACGTCAGGCCGCGATGCTTGGGCACATCGCCGTCGGTCCGGGCCACCAGGATCGCCATCCGGGCGTTGTGCGCGCCCGAGGTCCACACCTTCTGTCCGTTGACGATCCAGTCGTCGCCGTCGCGCACCGCGCGGGTCGCGACGGCCGCGAGGTCCGATCCCGCGCCCGGCTCGCTGAACAGCTGGCACCAGATCTCCTCCCCGGTCCACAGCGGACGCAGATAGCGGTCGAGCTGAGCGTCGGTGCCGTAGCGCAGGATGGTGGGGGCGGCCATGCCCAGTCCGATGCCGTTGACCTCACTGCGGTTGCCCGGGGCGCCCGCCTCGGCGAACAGCCGGTCCACCTCCGGTTGCAGCGACCGGGACAGGCCGAGGCCGCCGCGTCCCACCGGGTAGGCCACCCAGGCCAGGCCGGCGTCGTAGCGGGCGCGGAGGAACTCTCCCGGGTCGGTGGTCGTCGGGTCGTGCGTCGCGAGGAAGTCGGCGACGAGTCGGTTCGCGGACATCACCGGGCCGCCCGCCTGCGCAGTTCGGCGCGGGCCAGGGAGTTCTTGTGGACCTCGTCCGGGCCGTCGGCGAAGCGCAGCGTGCGCACCCCCGCCTGCATCGCGGCGAGCGGGAAGTCCTGGGACACGCCGCCCGCCCCGTGCGTCTGAATGGCCTTGTCCAGAATCCACTCCACCGTCGTCGGGGTGGCGATCTTGATCGCCTGGATCTCGGTGTGCGCGCCGCGGTTGCCGACGGTGTCCATCAGCCAGGCGGTCTTGAGGACCAGCAGTCGCAGCTGCTCGATCCGCACCCGGGACTCGGCGATCCAGTCGCGGATGACGCCCTGGTCGGCGAGCGGCTTGCCGAAGGCGACGCGGCCGGCGGCGCGGTCGCACATCATCTCCAGTGCGCGTTCGGCCATGCCGATCGCCCGCATGCAGTGGTGGATGCGGCCGGGGCCGAGCCGGCCCTGGGCGATCGCGAATCCGTCGCCCTCGGCGCCGATCAGATTCTCGGCGGGCACCCGCACGTCGGTGAACCGCAGTTCCGCGTGACCGCCGTGGTCGTGGTCGTCGTAGCCGAAGACGTGCATGCCGCGGACCACTTCGAGACCCGGGGTGTCGCGTTCGACGAGGATCATCGACTGCTGGCGGTGTCGTTCGGCGGCCGGGTCGGTCTTGCCCATGACGATGAAGACCTCGGCTCGCGGACTCATCGCCCCGGTGATCCACCACTTGCGACCGTTGATGACGTACTCGTCGCCGTCGCGCACGATCGACAGCTCGATGTTGGTCGCGTCCGAGCTCGCGACGTCCGGTTCGGTCATCGCGAACGCCGACCGGATCTCCGCGTTCAGCAGCGGGGTCAGCCAGCGATCGCGCTGGGCGTCGTTCCCGAAGGCGGCGAGCACCTCCATGTTCCCGGTGTCGGGAGCCGCACAGTTGAGCGCCGCCGGCGCCAGGCCCGGGCTGCGGCCGGTGATCTCGGCGAGCGGGGCGTACTGCAGATTCGTCAGCCCGGCCCCGTGCTCGCCGGGGAGGAACAGATTCCACAGTCCGCGACTGCGCGCCTGCGCGCGCAGTTCGGTCAGGATCGGGACCGAGTCCCAGTCCCAGCGGTCGTCCTGCGCGGCGAGCTGCTCGGCGAACACCGGCTCGGCCGGATAGACGTGCTCGGCCATGAACTCCAGGAGGTTCTCCTGCAGGTCCCGCGTCTTGGTGTCGAACTCGAACTCCATGTCAGTTCTCCCTGTGTGTCAGCTGGTGCCGAGTGCGTCGAGGCCCGCGGCCAGCAGCGGTCCGACGGCCTGACCCGCGTCGGCGAAGCCGTCGCCGACCGTCTGACCGTTGACGTAGCGGTAGTGGATTCCCTCGACGATCCCGGCGAGTTTGAAACAACCGAAGGCGACGTAGAAGCCGAAGTCCGACAGGTCGCGGCCGGTCTGGGCGGCGTACCGGGCGATCACCTCGTCCTCGGACAGGAAGCCGGGGGCCGTCGAGACGTCGGTGACGCCGCCGCCCGCCGCGCCGAGGCGGTGGTACACGCACATCAACGCCAGGTCGGTCAGCGAGTCCCCGATCGTCGACAGCTCCCAGTCGAGGACGGCGCGCGGCTGATCGTCGTCGTCGACGAGGACGTTGTCGAGGCGGTAGTCGCCGTGGACGATGCCGGGTGCGGCGTCGGCGGGGACGCGGTCGGCCAGCAGCGCGTGCAGGCGTTCCATCTCCGGGAGGTCACGGGTGTGCGCGGCGTCGAACTGCTTGCGCCACCGGGACACCTGGCGGCCGAGGAAGCCCTCCGGGCGCCCGAAGTCGCCCAGGCCCACCTGCGCCGGGTCCACCCCGTGCAGCGCGGCCAGGGTGTCGACCAGCCGCTCGGAGATCGCGCGGGTCCGGTCGGCGCCGAGCTTCGCCAGCTCAGCGGCCTTGCGGTACGGGGTGCCCTCGACGGCCTCCATCACGTAGAAGCGGGCACCGAGCAGGTCGGTGTCGTCGCAGCGGGCGAACATCGTCGGGACGGGGACGTCGGTGCCCGCCAGCGCCGACATCATCGTGTACTCCCGACCCATGTCGTGGGCGGTCGCGAGCAGCTTCCCCACCGGTGGACGACGGAGGATCCAGTGGTCGGTGCCGTCGGTGAGCCGGTAGGTGAGGTTCGACTTTCCGCCCGCGATCAACTCCGCCTGCAGGTCCGCGGCGATCGGACCGACGTTCTCGACGAACCACGGCGTGAGGACGTCGAGGTCGAGTCCGGGATGTCGGCGCGAGGAGCCTCCGTCGTCGGTCACGAGAACACCAGCACGGTGACGGTCTCGGCGATGCAGACCGGCTTCTGGCCGCCCTCCACCTCGATGACGACCTTCTCGATCAGCTGGTGCCCGGTCGCCGCCTCGTTGACCTCGAGGAGTTCGAAGCCCGCGCGGACGCGGGAGCCGACCAGCACCGGCGCCGGGAAGCGGACCTTGTTGGCGCCGTAGTTGATGCCCAGTTCGATGTTGCCCGGGCGCCATGCGGTCTGCCGCAGGACCGGGATCAACGAGAGCGTCAGGTAGCCGTGCGCGATGGTCCCGCCGAACGGACCCGCGGCCGCGCGTTCCGGGTCGACGTGGATCCACTGGTGATCACCGGTGGCCTCGGCGAACAGGTTCACCTTCTCCTGCGTGACCTCGTACCAGTCCGAGTAGCCGAGATGGGTGCCGACGGCGGCGACGAGGTCGTCGGCGGAGTTGATCGTGGTTGCCTTGTTCTCTGACATGTCCTAGTCCTTCGGTCCGCCGGCGACGTAGATGACCTGGCCGGACACGAAGCCGGCGCCTTCGCTGGCGAAGAAGCTGACCGTGTGCGCGATGTCGGCGGGCTGGCCGACTCGCTGCACCGGGATCTCCTTGGCCATCGCGGTCTTGAAATCCTCGAACGAGACGCCGATGCGTTCGGCGGTCGCCGCGGTCATGTCGGTCTCGATGAATCCGGGGGCGATCGCATTGGCGGTGACGCCGTAGCGGCCCAGTTCGAGGGCGAGGGTCTTGGTGAAGCCCTGCATGCCCGCCTTGGCGGCCGAGTAGTTGGCCTGCCCGCGGTTGCCGAGCGCCGAGGTGCTCGACAGGTTCACGATCCGGCCCCACCCCTGCTTGGTCTGGTACTGCTGCACTTCGCGCGACATCAGGAAGGCGCCCCGCAGGTGCACCGCCATCACCGCGTCCCAGTCGTCGAGCGTCATCTTGAACAGCAGGTTGTCGCGGATGATCCCCGCGTTGTTGACCAGGATGGTCGGTGCGCCGAGCTCGGCTGCGACACGGCTGACGCCGGCCTCCACCTTCACCTCGTCGGACACGTCGACGCCGACGCCGATGGCCTTGCCGCCCGCGGCGTTGATCTCGTCGGCGACCTTCTGGCAGGCGGCCTCGTCGAGGTCGAAGACGGCGACGGCGTGCCCGTCGTCGGCCAGGCGACGCGCCACCTGCGCGCCGATGCCGCGAGCCGCACCGGTGACGATGGCGATGCGCTGTGTGGTCATTGCGATTTCTCCTTAAGGGGTTGAGTCGAACGAGGTTCGGGGGTCAGGCCTGGTAGACCACGCGCCCGACGGTCTTGCCGTCGGCGAGTCGCTGCAGTCCATCGGCGACCTCGGTCAGCGCGAGCCGTTCGCTGACCAGCGGGGCGATCGCCCCGCTGTCGGCGAGCGCGGTCAGCTCCGCGTGGCACTGACGCACCAGGTCGGGCGCGTACCGGTTGTAGAGGCCCCAGTGCAGGCCGACGATCGAGTAGTTCTTGATCAGCGCGTGGTTGAGTGCGGTCTCGGTGATGGTGCCGCCGGCGAATCCGATCACCAGGATCCGCCCCTCGAACGCGATACACTTCGTCGACCGCAGGTACGTCTCGCCGCCCACCGGGTCGTAGATCACGTCGGCGCCGCGCCCGCCGGTCTCGGCCTTGACGACCTCGACGAAGTCCTGCGCGTGCCGGTCGATGACCACGTCGGCGCCGAGCGCGCGGGCCACCTCGGCCTTCTCCGGGCCGCCGACGACACCGATCACGCGGGCACCGGCCGCCTTGCCGAGCTGAATGGCGGCGCTGCCGACGCCGCCCGCGGCGGCGTGGACCAGCAGTGTCTGTCCGGCCTGGAGGTTCGCCCGCCGATGCAGCCCGAACCAGCCCGTCTGATAGCCGATGAACAGCGACGACGCCTGTCCGTCGTCGAGCGAGGCAGGAGCCGGGAAGGTCTCCCCGGCCGACATGACCGCGTACTCGGCGAAGCCGCCGTGCGGCAGGACCGCGGCGCCGAGCACGCGGTCGCCGACGGCCAGGCCCTCGACGCCGTCGCCCAGGGCGACGATCTCACCGCACAGCTCGACGCCGGGGGTGAACGGCAGGTCCGGGCGGACCTGGTACAGCCCGCGGCACATCAGCACATCGGGGAAGTTCGCCGCCGACGCCAGCACCCGGACCACCACCTGGCCGGCCGCCGGTTCGGGGGTGTCGATGTCTTCCAGCCGCAGCACCTCGGCGGGTTCGCCGAGCTCGGCAGCGCGCCATGCCCTCATTGTTCGTCCTCCTCGGTCAGCGTTTCCATCCGCTGTTGGATCTTGTTCATTCCGGTGAGCCAGCGACCGGTGTCGGCGGCGCGGGCCGCGTAGTACCCGGCGACCTCGGTGTGCGGCAGGATCAGGAAGTCGTCGCCGGTCAACGCCCGTTCCACCGCTGCGGTGAGGTCGTCGACGGTCAGCGCGACATCGTGGCTGAGGAGTTCCTTCAGCGGCCCGGAGTCGTCGAGCATCCGGGTCTGCACGCCCTGGGGGCAGATCGCCTGAACGACGACGCCGCGGTGCCGGTACGTCGCCGAGAGCCATTCGGCGAAGGCGACGGCGCCGTGCTTGGTCACCGAGTAGGCGGGGGCCTCGAGCATGGTCAGCAGCCCGGCGGCCGACGCGGTGACGACGAAGCGGCCGCCGCCCCGCTCGATCCACCCCGGTACCAGCCGGCGGGCGGCGTGCACGTGGGCGAGCACGTTGACGTTCCACGACAGGTCCCAGTCGGCGTCGGAGGCCGCCAGACCGCGGCCGCGGTCGACGCCGGCGTTCGCGAACCAGGCGTCGATCGGCCCGAAGGCGAGGGCGGCGGTCTCGATCAGCGCGTCGACCCCGGTCTGCGAGGCGGCGTCGCCCGGTGCGCCGAGCGCGGTGCCGCCCGTCGCGGTGATCGCCGCGACGGTGCGGTCGACGCCCGCGGCATCCACGTCGGCGACCACCACCCGCGCACCGCGAGCGGCCAGCATGGTCGCCAGACCGGCGCCGATGCCGTTGCCCGCGCCGGTGACGACCACCGTCTGGCGGGCCGGGTCGAAAGCCGTCATCAGACGCCGCCGCCGAGCAGCACACCGCCGTCGACGACGAGCGTCTGCCCGGTCATCCAGCCCGCGTCAGCCGACAGCAGGAAGGCCACCACCGAGCCGATGTCGTCCGGCTCGCCCAGCCGCTTGAGCGGATAGGCCTGGGCGACCTTCTCCTCGCGGCCCTCGTAGAGGGCGGTCGCGAAGCGGGTCTTGACCACCGCGGGCGCCACCGCGTTGACGCGGACCGTCGGGCCCAGTTCCCACGCGAGCTCCTCGGTGAGATGGATGACGGCCGCCTTCGACACGCCGTAGAAGGCGATGCCGGGCGCCGGCCGCAGCCCGGCGATGGAGGCGACGTTGACGATCGCCCCGCCGTGCTCGCGCTGCCAGCCGCCGTGGACCGCCTGCGCCCACCGCAGTGCCGAGACGACATTGACGTCCATGATCTTGCGGGCGGCGTCGGGATCCATCTCCATCAGCGGGCCGTAGACCGGGTTGATGCCGGTGTTGTTCACCAACAGGTCGGCGCTGCCGAAGCGTTCGATGGTCTTGGCCACCGTGTCGGCGTGGTGATCGGGATCGTCGGCGTGACCGGCGACGGCCATCGCCACCTCGGGGCCGCCGAGCTTGGCGACGGCCTCGTCCAGTGCCTCCTGCTTGCGCGCGGTGATGGTGACTTTCGCGCCTTCGGCGACCAGCCGGTCGGCGATGGCGAACCCGATGCCCCGGCTCGCGCCGGTGACGATCGCGGTCTGCCCCGTGAAGCGCTGGGGATCGATCTCAACCACGAAGACTCCTAACGATGGCCTACACTCAATGGGTAACTAAGCGCTTGCTTAGGTGTTACGATCCACCTTGCACGATACTGAGACATACGTCAACCATCGACACCGAAGAGACCGGGTTCATAGACGTCCAGTCTGCGCGTCGACGCCGATGACCTGCTCGCGAAAGGAGGATCGCGTGTCCGACGAGGAGAGTCCGCGGTCGGCGGAGCCCAGCCGGCCGAAGCCGCACCCCACTCGGGAGAAGCTGCTGGACGCCGCGCTCGAGGCCTTCGCCGAACGCGGCTTCCACGGAACCACCACTCGGGACATCGCCTCGGCCGCGGGCATGAGCCCGGCCGCGGTGTACGTCCACTATCGCTCGAAGGAGGACCTGCTGCACGAGCTGTCTCGCGCAGGTCACCTCGCGACCATCGACACCATCGTCGAAGCCGACGATCCGGCAGCGCCCGCCGCCGCCCGTCTGGCCTCGGTCATGGGCGCCTTCGCCGAACGCCATGCGCGCGGTCACACCAGCGCGCGGATCGTGAACTACGAACTGGCCTCGCTGCACCCCGACCATCGCCGCGAGATCCTCGAGCTGCGCCGCGACATCACCCGACGCGTCCGCGCCATCGTCGACAGCGGGGTCGAATCCGGCGAGTTCGACGTCGACGATCCCCGCACCACCACCAACACGCTGCTGTCGATGGGCATCGACATCGCCCGCTGGTACTCCGACGACGGCGCCCTCAGCCCCACCCAGATCCGCGACTTCTACGCGAAACTCGCCCTTCGCGTGGTCGGCGCCACTCCGCGGTCCCCCGAATGAATTGATTTGCCAGGCGACCGCACGGCGCGGGAACATTTCAGCACCGGCAAACGTCTGACAGAGTGAAGGACGACGAACCGACTCGCGGTTCGCCGGCTATGGGACGGAGGACGACATGAGTGACATCGCCACGACCGCACCCGCACGGACGCCGCTGACCGCCGCTGACCGTTGCGATCGCTGCAGTGCCGCCGCCAAGGTGCGGGCCACACTGCCCACCGGTGGAGAGCTGCTGTTCTGCCGCCACCACTACAACAGCCACGAGGCACGCCTCGTCGAGATCGGAGCAGTGGTCGAGTGATCCCGTCGGTCGGTGAACCCGGTGTTCACCGACCCGCCCCGGATCATCGCGGGCGCTGAGCAGCGCAAGGGCTCGGCATCACCCCGGCGAAGACCACCCCGACGACGAGCATCCCGTCAAGGCCCTCGAAGAGCATCTCGTCAAGGCCCTGTGGCACCTCACCAGGTGCGCAGGGCCTTGATCCGTTCCCGGAGCTGATCGGCGGTGGCCATCGCCGTCGGCGGCCCGCCGAGCCGAGTCCGCAGTTCGTTGTGGACCTGACCGTGCGGCTTACCCGTCCGATGGTGATGCAGCGCGACGAGCGTGTTGAGCTCCTTGCGCAGGGCGTGCAGGTTCTCCCCGGTCTGCCGCTCCGCCGCGTTGGGGGCGGCCTGCGCCTGGGCGTCGTCGGCGGGGCGAGCCTTGGCCGCAGCCGTCCGCCGGGTCACCTGATCGGCCTGCCGCTGCTGCAGGAGCGTCCGCACCTGCTCGGCGTCGAGCAGCCCGGGCAGTCCCAGATAGTCCGACTCCTCGTCGGAGCCGACGAGCGTGGTGGTCCCGAAGGACGCGCCGTCGTAGATCACCCGGTCGAGCTCGGCGTCGGCATGCAGCGACTCGAAGGTCTTCTCGTCGTCGCCCGGCTCGTCCTGGCGCTTGTTGGCCTCGACCAGCAGCGCGTCGTCCAGACCGTCCGACTCCCGATGCGGCTTGCCGAGCACGTGGTCGCGCTGGGCCTCCAGCTTGCTCGCCAGATCCAGCAGGACCGGCACCGACGGCAGGAAGACGCTCGCCGTCTCCCCCGGCCGGCGCGATCGCACGAACCGGCCGATCGCCTGCGCGAAGTACAGCGGTGTGGCGGCGTTGGTCGCATACACCCCGACCGCCAGCCGCGGCACGTCGACGCCCTCGGACACCATGCGGACGGCGACCATCCATTCGTCCTCGGACGCGGCGAACTCGGCGATCCGCGACGACGACTTCGGATCGTCCGACAGGACCAGGGTCGGCTTCTTCCCGGTCATCGCGTGCAGCAGGTCGGCGTAGTCCCGCGCGATCTTCTGATCGGTGGCGATGACCAGTCCGCCGGCATCCGGGACGCCCGAGTCGCGCAGCTTCATCAACCGCCGGTGGGCCGCCGACAACACCGCCGGAATCCAGTCGCCGTGCGGGTCGAGCGCGGTGCGCCAGGCGCGCGAGGTCTGCTCGGCCGACAGCGGCTCGCCCAACCGCGCGGTGAACTCCTCGCCCGCGCTGGTCCGCCAGCTGGCCTGCCCCGAATAGGCCAGGAAGACCACCGGGCGCACGACGCCGTCGCGCAGCGCATCGGCGTATCCGTAGGTGTGGTCGGCCTTCGACCGCTGTCCCCCGCCCGGTTCGGGCTCGTAGGTGACGAACGGGATCGGCGAATCGTCCGAGCGGAAGGGCGTACCGGTGAGCGACAGCCGACGCTCGGCGTCGCTGAACGCCTCCCGGATGCCGTCGCCCCACGACTTCGCGTCGCCGCCGTGGTGGATCTCGTCGAGGATCACCAGCGTGCGGTACTGCTCGGTCCGCACCCGGTGCCGCGACGGATGCGCGGCGACCTGCGCGTAGGTCAGAACGACGCCGTCGAAGTCGGTGCTGGTCGACCCCGTCGAGTTGGAGAAGTTGGAGTCGAGGGCGATTCCGACCCGGGCGGCGGCCTGCGCCCACTGGTGTTTGAGGTGCTCGGTGGGCGCCACCACGGTGATCCGGTCGACCGTGCGATCCGAGAGCAGCTCGGAGGCCACCCGCAGCCCGAACGTCGTCTTGCCCGCGCCCGGCGTCGCGACGGCGAGGAAGTCGGTGGGGCGCCGGGTCAGATACTTCGTCAGCGCCCGCCGCTGCCAAGCACGCAGCGGCGCACCCGATCCGACGCGTCGGACGGCGTCGTCGTCGCCGAGTCGGCCGTCGCTCGTCTGGCGGCCGTCGGCCGCGTCCACCCCGTTGTCGACCTGTGCGCTGGTCACCGTGTCTCTGCACCCTCCTGAAGAAAACCTCCGGCGATTCTATCCCCCGGCGCGCCCGGTCCCCATCCGCGCAGGCCGGCACCGGTCCGCCACGCCCGACGCGGGGCACTGCGCGGGCCGAGGCCGCCCATCCGCCATGCTGGTAGGCATCGACATCGACGATCAGACGCCGCCCGCCGGCACCGACCGAACCACCGGGGACGACCGCCGCGCGCGGCCGGGCCCGGTCGCAGCCGTCCGCGCGAGCGGACGGCTGGCGTGGCGCACGACCGTCAAGGCGTGGGACGACTCCATCATCGGCTGGGCTGCTCAGGCGGCGTTCTGGCAAGCGCTGTCGCTGCCTCCGCTGCTGCTCGGCGTGCTCGGCAGCCTCGGGTACATCGCCGACTGGTTCGGTCCGGACACCGTGCAGATCATCACCGCGCGGATCATCGCCTTCTCCGAACGGGCCTTCACCCCGAACGT
Organism: Gordonia aichiensis; assembly: GCF_039946255.1. Taxonomy (GTDB): domain Bacteria; phylum Actinomycetota; class Actinomycetes; order Mycobacteriales; family Mycobacteriaceae; genus Gordonia; species Gordonia aichiensis_A. The sequence continues at coordinate 257,486 of NZ_JBCDWL010000001.1, forward strand.
CGTCGACGATCTCATCAGCCCGACTCTCGACAACGTGCTCGGCCGGGGCCGCGTCGCGGTGATGTCGGTCAGCTTCCTGATGTCGCTGTGGGCCGGATCATCGGCGATGTCGTGCTTCGTCTCCTCAATCGTCCACGCCCATCAGCAGCATCAGATCCGCAATCCGGTGTGGCAGCGGATCTTCGCGCTGATCATCTACCTGTTCTTCGTCGTGGCGTGCGTGCTGGTGCTGCCGCTGGTGGCGCTCGGACCCACCTATCTGCACCAGATCCTGCCCGACGCCTGGGATCCGGCGATCACCGACGTCGTCGACTGGGGATACTTCCCCTTCGTCGGGATCCTGCTGATCGGCGCCCTGGTGTGCCTCTACCGATTCGCCCTGCCCCACCCGATGCCGTGGCGCCGACTGCTGCCCGGCGCCCTGCTGGCCGGCGTCTTCTTCTGGGTGGCGACCTACGTTCTGCGGTTCTACCTGACTGCGCTGACGCGCACCGGTTACACCTACGGCGCGCTCGCGACGCCGATCGCCTTCCTGCTGTTCACGTTCTTCCTCGGCTTCGCCATCGTGCTCGGCGCCGAGTTCAATGCGGCGATCGAGGAGATGTGGCCGTCGGGCGCCAACGGCGGCGTGGTCCGCAACTGGGTCACGGCACAGACCACCGAACTCACCGACACCCTGCGCAACCGGACGCTCGGCGGGCGCGGCACGAATGCACACGGGACGGGCACAGGCGGGCGGCCTCCGACCGACGAGTGAGTCGGTCGGAGGCCGGGTCGTGCGGGCGGACTACTTCTTGAGCTTCTCGTAGATCTTCTTGCACTTCTCGCACACCGGCGAACCGGGCTTGGCGGCCTTCGTCACCGGGAAGACCTCACCGCACAAGGCGACCACGTGAGTGCCCATGACGGCACTCTCGGCCATCTTGTCCTTCTTCACATAGTGGAAGACTTTCGGAGTGTCGTCGTCCTTGTCCGTCCGCTCGTCGATGTCCGGACGTTCGATCGTCTGAGTAGCCATGACTCCATTGTGACCCACTGTGCAACGATGGATGGTATGGCGGACGAACACGGGTACGGAGATCGGGAGAACGGGAACCGAGACGGCGACGCCGATCAGCACCGATCGGCCGATCCGGAGAGCTTCCTGATCACCACCGCCGCACCCGACCGCGACGCCGTCTTCCGCGCCCGCAAGCGGCGCTACTTCATCATGATGAGCATTCGGATCCCGGCGCTGATCATCGCCTCGATCGTGTACGGGGTCACGCAGAACGGCTGGATCGCGCTCGCCATCATCGTGGCGTCCATTCCCATTCCGTGGATCGCGGTCCTCAAGGCGAACGACGCCGAACCGCGCAAGCACGGCGAGGTGCGGACCTACCACTACGGCGACGCGCGCAACGTGCAACCCGAACTGTCGAACGATCAAGGCGCCCTGCACCCGCCGCATTACGACGACGACGCCGCCCATCCGGTGATCGACTCGGAGGTCGAGCCCAGACCGGATGAGGCGCCGCGCGACGAGCCGCACCGCGATTCGCACCGGGATCCGCACGAGCACCCGGGCGACGCCGCCGCGAGCTGACGCACGCCGCTCGACGGCCTCGCGAACCGAGCCCCCGATCTTCAGAAACTTCCCCCTGATCTTCAGAAACTTCTCAGTATGCCCGGGAACCTTTCCGGCATCGGAAGCGTTGTACCCCTTGAACGCACCGATGAATCGCATCTCCAGGAGGTCGCATGGCTCACTCGACGATTGCCCGCCCGTCCGAAGCACGATCCACCCGTACGCGCCCGGCACTGACCGAGCAGGATCTCGATGCGCAATCCCCCTCCGCCGATCTCGTCCGCGTCTACCTGAACGGCATCGGCCGTACCGCGTTGCTCAACGCCGAGCAGGAGGTGGACCTGTCCAAGGCCATCGAGGCCGGCCTGTACGCCAAGCACCTGCTCGCCACCAAGAAGCGGCTCACCCCCGCCAAGAAGCGCGACTACGCGATCCTGGTCCGCGAGGGTGAGCAGGCCCGCGCTCACCTGCTGGAAGCGAACCTGCGTCTCGTGGTCTCACTGGCCAAGCGCTACACCGGACGCGGCATGCCGCTGCTCGACCTCATCCAGGAGGGCAACCTGGGTCTGATCCGCGCGGTCGAGAAGTTCGACTACGCCAAGGGCTACAAGTTCTCCACCTACGCCACCTGGTGGATCCGGCAGGCGATCAGCCGCGGCATGGCCGACCAGAGCCGCACCATTCGACTGCCCGTCCACCTCGTCGAGCAGGTGAACAAGCTGGCCCGCATCCGACGCGAACTGCACCAGCAGTTGGGCCGCGAGGCCACCGATGAGGAGCTGTCGGAGGAGTCGGGCATCCCGGCCGCCAAGATCGCCGATCTGATGGACCACAGCCGCGACCCGGTGAGCCTGGACATGCCGGTCGGCAACGACGAGGAGGCGCCGCTGGGCGACTTCATCGAGGACGCCGAGGCCACTTCCGCGGAGACCGTGGTGATCGCGAACCTGCTGCACTCCGACATCCGCTCGGTCCTCGCAACGCTCGACGAGCGCGAGATGCAGGTCATCACCATGCGCTACGGCCTCGACGACGGCCAGCCCCGCACTCTCGACCAGATCGGCCGCGCCTTCGGACTGTCGCGCGAGCGCGTCCGCCAGATCGAACGCGAAGTGATGGGCAAGCTCCGCCAGGGCGACCGCGCCGAGAAGCTCCGCGCGTACGCCAGCTAGTCCGCCCCTGCACCCGCGCCCCTGTACCCGCGCTGCTGAGCCCGGTGCCCGCCGACGCGGGCACCGGGCTCAGCGCTTGTTCACCCGATCCGTCGGGGTCCGGTGTCGGCCAGGGTGGGCACCGGACCCACTCGGATCTGCGAGCCGAGGACGGCCAGCCCGTCGGGCGAGGTCAGGATCGGGTCCAGGCGCAGTTCCCGGATCTCCGGGACGGCTTCGACCAGCGCCGACACCCGCTGCAGCAGATCCACCAGGGCGTCGGCATCGGTGTCGTCCTCGGCCAGCAGCGTGCGCACGCTGGGCTGGTCGACGAGCTCGCGCGCATCGTGCTCGGTGAGCGGAATCGACCGGAAGCTGCGGTCGCCGAGCGCTTCGAACAACCGCCCCGACAGCCCGAAGGAGATCAACGGCCCGAACGACGGGCTGTCGCTGACGCTCAAGTAGATGCCGACTCCCCTGGCCGCCATCCGCTGCACCTGCAGCTCGGAGCTGCCGGTCAGCGCCTGCAGCTCGTTGAACGCGGTGATCACCGCCGTCGCATCGGACAGGTCCAGGCGGGCGCCCTCGCGGTCGACGCGGCCCACCCACTGCGGCGACGACGACTTGACGACCACCGGGAAGCCGAGCTCGCGCGCGGCGGCCGACGCCTCGTGCATCGTCGAGACGTCCCGGAATGGCACCACCTCGATGCCGAACCGTCCCAGCACGTAGGCGGCGTCCCGGTCGGTGAGCCGACGATCGCCGCCCTCGCCCATCGCCTCGCGGACGTAGCCGCGCGCGTCTTCGGGGTGCGCGTCGGGAATCGGCGCGGGCTGGGTGTCGGGACGGGCGCGCCAGCGGGCGTATCGCCACGCCTGCGCCAACGCGCTGGCCGCTCGCTCGGGGGTCGGGTACGACGGGATCGACCCGCGCACCGGCAGCCCCTCGGGACCGGTCCTCGACAACCCCGGCGGCACGCCTTCGACGGCGAGGAAGGTCGTGACGACCGGTTTGGCGGGCACATCGCCGCCGCCCTCCGGCCGGGTGGCCTCCATCAGCCCGAAGGCGTAGTCGGCGGAGTCGACCGCCACCGGGGGCACGAACACCACGATCACCGAGTCGATGTCGTCGTCGGCCATCGCCGCGGCCACCGCGCCGGCCAGTTCCTCGTGGGTCACCGCAGGCCCGAGGTCGATGCTGGAGACCGCCTCCAGGCCCGACGAGCGCGCCGTGTTCGCCGCCAGGGAGGCGATCACCGAGGAGTTGCCGAGGATCGCGGTCCGCGGTCCCTTCGGGAGCGGCTGATAGGCGAGCACGGTCGCGCAGTCGAAGAGTTCGGAGATGGTCTCGACCTGGATCACCCCGGCCTGCTCCAGCACCATCTGCGCCACCCGGTCGTCGCGGACCGGTCCGGTCCGCTGCGCATGCACCGGCGACATCGCGCCGCTGCCCGACTTGATGGCGACGATCGGCTTCTTCGCCGCCACCCGCCGCGCGATGCGGCCGAACTTGCGGGGGTTGCCGAAGCTCTCCAGGTACAGCAGCACCACGTCGGTGTCGTCGTCGGTGTCCCAGTACTGCAGGACGTCGTTGCCCGACACGTCGGCGCGGTTGCCCGCCGAGACGAAGGTCGACAGGCCGAGTTGCCGGTGGGCGGCGGTGTCGAGGATCGCGATGCCGAGGGCGCCGGACTGGCAGAAAAAGCCGACTCGCCCGATGCCCGGGATCCGCGGGGCGAGGGAGGCGTTCAGGGCGATGTCGTGGTGGTTGTTGACCACGCCGAGCGCATTGGGCCCCACCAGCCGCATGCCGTGCGCGCGGACCTGTTCGGCGAGCCGCTTCTCGTTCTCCAGGCCGGCCTCGCCCCGTTCGCCGAAGCCCGCCGACACCACGACCAGCGTCCGCACGCCCTTCGCCAGACAGTCGTCGAGGACCTGGTCCATCCGGGCCGCGGGCACCGCGATCACCGCCAGGTCGACGGGGTCGGGGATGTCGCGCACGGTCGCGTACGAACGGATGCCGCGCACCGACGGCGGCGCGACGCGCTTGCCGCCCGGCCCGGTGCGGGCCGGGGTGTCGGGTTCGGTCTCAGCGGCGTCGGGGATCAGTCCGGGGCCGTTGACCGGGAACACCGGCCCGGTGAAGCCGGCCGCCAGCACGTTGGCCAGCAAAACGTTGCCGACCTTCTTCGGGTCGGTCGACGCGCCGATCACCGCCACCGACTGCGGACGCAGCAGGTTCGCGATGCTGCGCGCCTCCGACGCGCGTTCACGCGCATTGCGCACCACGGTCAGCGCCTCGGTGGGGTCGATCAAGAACTCGACGTGGACGGTGCTGCCGTCGAAGGCCCGGCTGATCTGATAGCCGGCGTCGCGGAAGACCGCCACCATGTTGAGGTTCTCCGAGAGGACCTCGGCCTCGAACCGGGTGAAACCGTTCTCGGCGGCGGCGCCGGCGAGGTGCTCGAGCAGGATCGGACCCAGCCCGCGTCCCTGATGGTCGTCGGCGACGACGAACGCCACCTCCGCCGCGGTCGGCTTCCCGTCGGCCGCCAACCCCTCGTACAGCCCCATCGCGATCACCCGATCGCCCAGGAAGGCCAGCAGCGCCACGCGGTTGCGGTAGTCGATCGTGGTCATCCGGACCACTTCGCGCGGCGGCAGGGTGGGCGTCGGCCCGAAGTACCGCATGTAGCGGGTGCGTTCGCTGAGCCCGTTGTGGAACTCGACCAGCAGGTCGGCGTCGGCCGGAACGATCGGTCGCAGGTGGACCACGCCGCCGTCGGAGGCGAGCACGTCGGCGGCCCACTGCCGCGGATACTCGCGGGGCAGCGCCTGCTCGTCGGCGGGGGCCGCGGAGTCGGTGGTCTGATCGGCAGCCGGTGATTCAGTCACGAGGGTCCTCCGGGTCCAGGCCGTGCAGCGGGAACACCGCGCGGCGGGTGGCGATGATGGCCTTGTCGGTTTGACGCTGCGCCGCCTCCGAGACACCCGGGGGCGGCTCGGCGGCGCCGTCGCCGTCCCACGGGACGTAGTCGATGTCGCCGCCGTCGCCCATCGTGGCCTCCGGCGGTCGAGCGTAGTCCGGGTGGACGGTCTTCGACAGGTCCTGGGCGCCGGCCAGCCAGTCCTCGCCGATGCGGGTCTGCGTGTCGACGTCACGGTCGAGCGCGGCGGCGATCAGGTGCGTCCAGCTGCGCGGCACCACGTTCACCACGCCGTAGCCGCCCCCGCCGACCGCGAGCCAGCGGCCCTCGCAGTGCTTGTCGGCCAGGTCGCGGAGCGCCCGGATGGCGGCGGCGTGACCGTCGACGGTCAGCGCGAGATCGGTCAGCGGATCGTCACGGTGGCTGTCGACGCCGATCTGCGTCACCAGGATCTGCGGCTTGAAGGCGTCGACCATCGACGGGACCACCGCGTGGAAGGCGCGCAGCCACAGCGAATCGCCCAGTCCCGGCATCAGCCCGACGTTGACCGAGGTGCCGCTCGCCTCGCCCTCCCCGACCTCGGTGGCCCAGCCGGTGCCCGGCCACAGCGTCGCCGGATGCTGGTGCAGCGAGATCGTCATGACTCGCGGATCGCCGACAAACTCCGCCTGGACGCCGTCGCCGTGGTGGGCGTCGACGTCGATGTAGGCGATCCGGTCGTATCCGTTCTCCAGCAGCCAGCGGATCGCGATCGAACAGTCGTTGTAGATGCAGAAGCCCGCCGCGTGCCCCTTCATCGCGTGGTGCATGCCGCCGCCGATGTTGACCGCACGCCGCACCGCACCCGAGGCGATCGCCTGCGCGGCGGCGACCGAACCGCCCACCAGCATCGACCCGGCCTCGTGCATGCCCTCGAAGATCGGATTGTCGGCGCTGCCGAGTCCGAAGAGCCGCTCGAGCACCGGAGCGTTGAGCGACGACGCGCCGTGGCTGATCGCCCGGACCGCGTCCACGTAGCCCTGCGAGTGCACCGTGGTCAGCAGTGCGTCGTCGACCGGCAGCGGTTCGACGGTGTCGACGCCGTCGAGGATGTCGAGGCTGCGCGCCAGCGACATCGTCAACGCGAGTCGAACCGGACTCATCGGGTGGGTGTAGGCCCACTTGTAGTCCATGAAGTGCTCACTCCAGATGATCGCCGCACTCATCGTCTCGCCTCATTCCGCCATGAACGCCGACCGGTCGGACGCCGGTGTGCATCCGCCCGCCGCCGAAATTCCGATCACCCCGAAATTCCGATCACTACTGTCACGCTAACGGTTTCACGCCGCGCGGGGACCGCATCGCCTGCCCCGGCGTCACGGTCTTACAGGTAGCCTTGATGCAGGCGAAAGGACTGAGTCTTCGTGAACGATCTTGTCGATACCACAGAGATGTATCTGCGGACGATCTACGACCTTGAAGAGGAGGGGATCATCCCGCTGCGCGCGCGTATCGCCGAGCGACTGGAACAGAGTGGTCCGACCGTCTCTCAGACGGTGGCCCGGATGGAGCGCGACGGGCTGCTGCGGGTGGCGGGCGACCGGCACCTCGAACTCACCGAGAAGGGCCGCAATCTGGCCGTGTCGGTGATGCGCAAGCACCGGCTGGCCGAACGGCTGCTGGTGGACATCATCGGCCTGCCGTGGGACGAGGTCCACGACGAGGCGTGCCGGTGGGAGCACGTGATGAGCGAGAACGTCGAACGTCGCATCGTCGCGGTGCTGGACAATCCGACGACCTCGCCGTACGGCAACCCGATCCCCGGGCTCGATCTGCTGGGCATCGACGTCGTGGCACGCGAGGACCAGGCGGTCCGCCTCGTCGATCTGCCGCACGGCGAGAGCACCGTGATCATCGCGCGGATGTCCGAGCACGCACAGTCGGACCCCGAACTGATCTCCGAGCTCCGGCAGGCCGGCGTGGTGCCCAACGCCCGCGTCTCGGTGACGGTGACGCCGCAGGCGGTCATCATCACCACCCCGGGCCACAGCGGGCTGACCCTGTCGTCGGAGATCTCGCACGCGATCTTCGTCCACAAGACGTAGCCGCACCGCGACATAGCGCACCCTCGGAGAAGGACCCCCGCCGGACACGCTGTCCGGCGGGGGTCCTTCGGTGTGGCGGGGCGCTATCCCGCGGCCTCGTACACCGCGGGCGGCAGACCGGCGCCCAACCGGTCGGCGATCCCGAAGGCCAGCTCGGCCAGCCCGACGAGTTCTCGGGGCCGCATCCCGTTCGCCAGCGCGGTGTCGAGCAGGTTCGCCAGGTTGTAGTCGGGGTCGGCGTCGAGGGCGACCTGCAACGCGACGCCCGCGTACGCGCCTTCCCCCGCCATGTAGTGCAGGTATCCGAGCAGCGTCGCGGCGGCCGCGCGCGGCCGGCCCCGCAGGCGCCGCGCGAGGGTGCGCCACAGGTCCTCGGCCGTGCCGCGCAGACCGGTCAGCGCCAGCCCGAGCAGCGCATCGCGCACATGCACGGACACCAGTGCTTCGGCGACGACGTTGAGGTCCGCGCAGGTCAGTTCGGTGTCACCGTGATCGAAGCGGTCGACGACCGCGAGCACCGCCGCCAGTCCCCGCGCATCGGTCGCATTCGGCGGATGTCGGACCGCCACCGGGGTCACCTCGCGACACTCGGTCTGCGCGCAGTGCGCCTCCGGGGACAGCAGAGCGGCCATCTCCGACCGGCGCGCGAGGATCCGGCGTCCCGAGGCGACCGCGCGCTCGAGTGCGACCGGTGAGGCGTTCGGGTCGCTGAGCAGCCCCGTCGACAGGATCGGCCCCGGAAACGGCAGCGAGGCCCGCACCGGGTCGGGGCTCCACACCGTGTGCCACCGCGCGCCGGCGGCCGCCTCGTTCATCGCGAAGGCTGCCGACAGTCCGCCGGCCGGCTCGAAGGCGCGGTCCGCCGCTTCGGCGACCCGGCGGTACCGGGCGTCGTCGGGGGCGAAGCGGTCGTCGACGATCACCGCGACGGTGCCGACCGAGCCGTACGACGCGGCCAGCGAGCCGAGCCTGCCGAACAGCTGCCGCATCCCGGCCGACGCCGCACCGCGACCGGTCAGCGCCAGATCGTGGCGCATTGTCGCCATCACCGACCGTTCGTCGCGAAAGACCAGCAGCACGATCGAATGCTCGGGCACGAAGCCCAGCAGCCCCGGGACCGCTGCGAGGAGTCGGTCCGGATCGTGGTGGCCGTCGGTGTGTCCGTCTGCGGGAAGGCTCAGCGAGTTCGTCATGTCCCCAGGCTGATCGCGCCGACCCCGCCGCGGAAGGGCCGGCGGCCGAATGTGGACGAGGAGAGTGTTCATCCACAATCTCGCCTGGCCCGACGTCTCGGGTCAGGAGCCCGCCGGGAAGGCGCTCGCGCGCGCCGCGTCGAACAGGCCGCGGGTCGCCGTCATCTCCTCGGCGCCGAGCGCACCGTCGCCGGCGCGCCGGTTCTGGACGTAGACGCGCAGATTTCCGCGCTGGGCGACGAACTCGGTCACCGACGTCCGTGGCGGCGGGGTGCCGCCGGTCGCCGGCGGCGGACCCATCGTGATCCGGCGCTCGATCTCCACCGTCCCCGCGGCCGCGTCGGCGGCGGCGACCTCGGTGGTCACCGTCGTCCCGACGGTTCCGCCGAGAGTGAACGTCGGGCAGCGGCGAAGCCGGCCGAGGAAGTCGTCGAAGGGTTCGGCGGTACGGACCACGACCGCGGTGAGGGTGCCCTGCGCCGTACCGCCGGGCCCCACCCGCACCTGGGCGGTGTCGGTGTCGACCGGGGCCGGCGTGCAGTCGGCCGGATCGTTCTCGCCCCGCAGGGGCCGGAAGGTGAGATCGGCGAGAAGGCCCGCGACCTGGGCCGATCCGATGGCCTGGCCGGGTCCGTACGGGAAGGCCGCCGCGGGTGCGGCCTTCGCCGACAGGTCGACCGGTCGGACCGCCTCCCCCGGTACCGAACACGCGGCCGCAGCGACCACGACCGCCACTGCCGCCACGACCTTCACTCCGGTGACTACTCGCACCCTGTCCACTGTGCCATCCGCGAGTCGGCGGCGCGGGAATGACCCGCCGGGTGCCCCTGTTGAACCAGGAGAGTTCCGTACGGGACAATGAAGAGTCACATCGAAGGGAGAGACCATGGACGAGCGGTCACCGGACTCGCGCCACCTCTACGATCTCGAGTTCCCGTCACCCGCCGTGGCCGGCGCCGACGGCGACGGACCGGTGTTGATCCATGCCCTCGAGGGCTACGCCGATGCCGGCCATGCGGTCGCCCTCGCGGCGACCCACCTGCGCGAGGCGCTCGACTCCGAGTTGGTCGCCACCTTCGACGCCGACGAGCTGATCGACTACCGGTCCCGTCGCCCGACGATCTCGTTCAGCGGCGAGGAGTTCGACGGCATCGACATGCACAAGCTGACCGTGCATGCGGTCCGCGACAACGCGGGGGTGCCCTTCCTGCTGCTCGACGGCCCCGAGCCCGATCTGCGCTGGGAGCAGTTCACCGCCGCCATCATCCGACTGGCCGAGCGGTTCGACGTCTCGCAGGTCGTCGGCCTCAATTCGATCCCGATGGCGGTGCCGCACACGCGGCCGGCGTCGATCACCGCGCACGGCAACGACGCGGCGGCGCTCGGCGACCTCAATCGCTGGGGCAACCCGATGAAGCTGCCGGCGAGCGTGTCGATGCTGCTCGAACTGCGTCTGGGCGAGGCGGGTTACCACACGGCCGGGCTGTCGGCGCACGTGCCGCACTATCTCGCCCAGGCCAACTATCCGAGCGCCTCGGCGGCCCTGTTGCATGCGATCTCCCAGGTCACCGGCCTGGATCTGCCGGTCGCCGCGTTGGAGAACGCCGCCGAGCAGATGCGCGAGCAGATCGACGGCGAGGTCGCGTCGAACACCGAGGTGGCCTCGGTCGTCGCTTCGCTGGAGAACCAGTACGACGCCTACATGCGAGCCAAGGACGAACAGGTCTCGCTGCTCGCGGCCGACCAGGAGGTCCCGTCCGGTGAGGAACTGGGTGCCGAGTTCGAGAAGTTCCTGGCCGAGCACGCCGCGCAGGCCGACCGGCCCGACCAGTCCGACGACGATCACCACGGGGAGTGAACCGACCTGACCGCTCCGGAGGAGAGACCTGGCGAACTGTCGCCGCTGACGCCCACCACTGACGAGGACCTCGCATTCGAGACGTTCACGACGTGGTGGGCGTCCCGCGGGATCGACCTGTATCCGCATCAGGAGGAGGCGCTCCTGGAGCTGGTGTCCGGCAGCAACGTCATCCTCGCCACACCCACCGGATCGGGGAAGTCGCTGGTGGCCTCCGGTGCCATCTACTTCGCGCTGGGCCGCGGCAAGCGCGCCTACTACACCGCGCCGATCAAGGCGCTGGTCAGCGAGAAGTTCTTCGACCTGTGCGAGCAGTTCGGCGCGGCCAACGTGGGGCTGCTGACCGGAGACGCCTCGGTGAACGCGGACGCGCCGATCGTCTGCGCGACCGCCGAGATCGTCGCGAACATCGCCCTGCGGGACGGATCGGACTCCGACGTCGGGGTGCTCGTCGCCGACGAGTTCCACTACTACGGCGAGTCCGATCGCGGTTGGGCCTGGCAGGTGCCGCTGATCGAACTGCCGAACTCCGCCCCCGATGCGCCGATCGACTCGCAACCCCAGTTCCTGCTGATGTCGGCGACCCTCGGCAGCATGGACTTCTTCGTCGACGACCTGACCCGGCGCACCGGCCGCACCACGGTGCCGGTGACCGGCGCGCAACGACCGGTCCCGCTGGAGCACCGCTACGCGATGACGCCCATCCACGAGACGATCGCCGAGCTGATCGAGGTCGGGCAGGCGCCGGTGTACGTGGTGCACTTCACCCAGCAGCAGGCCGTCGAGCGCGCGCAGGCGCTGATGTCGGTGAAGATCTGCACCAAGGAGGAGAAGGCGGCGATCGCCGAGGCGATCGGCGACTTCACCTTCCGCACCGGTTTCGGCGCGACCCTGTCGAAGCTGTTGCGCTCGGGCATCGGCGTGCACCACGCAGGCATGCTCCCCCGCTACCGCCGACTCGTCGAACGCCTGGCCCAGGCGGGCCTGCTGAAGGTGGTCGCGGGCACCGACACCCTCGGCGTCGGCATCAACGTGCCCATCCGCACCGTGCTGTTCGCGGGCCTGACCAAGTACGACGGCCACCGGGTCCGCCGGCTCCGGGCCCGCGAGTTCCACCAGATCGCCGGCCGCGCCGGACGCGCGGGCTACGACACCGTCGGCTACGTCGTCGCCCAGGCTCCCGAGCACGACGTGGAGAACGCCCGCGCCCTGTCGAAGGCCGGCGACGACCCGAAGAAGCTCCGAAAGATTGTGCGGCGCAAGGCTCCCGAAGGATTCGTCAGCTGGGGTGAGCAGACCTTCACCACGCTGATCGACGCGCCCGACGAGGAGCTGAAGTCGCACTTCCGGATCACCACCTCGATGCTCATGGAGGTCCTCGAGCGCCCCGGCGACTGCTTCGCCGCCCTGCGGCACCTGCTCGAGTCCAATCATGAGCCGCGCGCGCGGCAGCTGCGGCACATCAAGCACACCATCGCCCTGTACCGCGACCTGTGCGAGACCGGGATCGTTACCAAGCTCGACCGGCCGGCGCCCGACGGCAAGCACGTCGAGTTGTCGATCGACCTGCCGGAGAACTTCGCGCTCACCAATCCGCTGTCGGCGTTCGCCGTCGCCGCCTTCGAACTGCTCGACCGCGACTCCGACACGTACGCGCTCGATGTGATCTCGATCCTCGAATGCACCCTCGACGACCCCCGACAGGTCCTCATGGCGCAGCGCAAGCAGGCGCGCGACGCCGCGATCGCCGAGATGAAGGCCGACGGCATCGAGTACGAGGAGCGGATGGAGCGGCTCGAGGAGATCACCTGGCCGCAGCCTTTGGCCGAGGAGATCGGGTTCGCCTACGAGACCTACCGCCGCGGGCATCCGTGGTTGGCGAACACCCCGCCCTCACCCAAGTCGGTGCTGCGGTACATGCGTGAGCGGTCGATGACCTTCGCCGAGTTCGTCTCCGACCTCGGCCTGGCCCGCAGCGAGGGCGTCGTGCTCCGCTACCTGACCGACTGCTACCGCGCGCTGAACAGCGGGCTGCCGATGTCCGCGGTCACCGACGAGATCGAGGACATCACCGATGAGCTCGGCGACCTCATCCGCGGCGTCGACTCCAGTCTGATCGACGAATGGGAAGCGCTCACGGCGCAGGCGTAGCGTCGCCGGGCCCCTCTCGCTCGACCGCCCCGCTCGCCGCGACCAGCTCGGCGATGTCGGCGGCCAGCATCCGGTAGGCCTCACCGCGCCCGGACGACTCGCGGTACACCAGGCCGATGCGACGCCCCGGGCTCGGCTTGGCGAACTCGGCGGTGGTCAGCGACCCGGCTGCAGTCTCCACCGCCACCGAGGTCCGCGGGATGAGCGTCACGCCGAGCCCGCCCTCCACGCACTGCACCGCCGTGGTGAGCGACGCCGCACGCGTCTGACGCACGTCGGGTGAGACGCCCGCGAGCTGGCACACCTCCAGCGCCTGATCGCGCAGGCAGTGGCCTTCGTCGAGCAGCAGCAGCGGCAGGTCTTCGAGCGTCTTCGGCGCCAGGCTCTTGCGGCCGGCGAGCGGATGTCCTTGCGGCAGTGCGAGAACGAAGTCCTCCCGGTACATGGGGATCTCCCCGATCCCGGGCGCTCCCGCGGGCAGGGCCAGCACCGCGGCGTCGAGCGCGCCGTCGCGCAGCTGCCCCAGGAGGCGGTCGGTCTGGTCTTCGACGACCAGCAGATCGAGCATCGGTCGGCGCTCGGCCAGGCCGTGCAGGAGGCGCGGCAGGATGTATGGCGCGATGGTCGGGATCAAGCCGAGCCGCAGCGTCCCCGACAGCGGGTCGAGGTCGCCCGCGGCGTCGAGCAGGAAGTCGTCGACGGTGTCGCACACCGCGATCGCCGAACCGAGCAGTCGGCGCCCCTCGGCGGTGAGCATCACCCGGCGGGTGGTGCGCTCGACGAGCTTGAGGCCCAGCCCCGCCTCCAAGCCGGCGAGCGACTGCGACAGCGAGGGCTGGCTGACCCCGAGCTCGGCCGCGGCCGAGCCGAAGTGCAGGTGCTTGGCCACGGCGACGAAGGCGCGCAGCGCGGTGATGGGCGGCTGATAACTTTGATCGGTCATGCCTATCAATATAGTGCCTACCATCACCTTTACTTTTCATTGGGGATGGGGCACCATAGATGTTGCAGGCGGGGAACCGATCGTCCCCCAGCCCGAATTCTTTTCTCTCGCAACATGACCCCGAATTGAAGGAGTACATCTCATGGCTCTGCTGACCATCGGCGACCAGTTCCCGGCATACAACCTCACCGCTGTCATCGGCGGCGACCTGTCGAAGGTCGACGCCCAGCAGCCCGACGACTACTTCACCACCGTCACCAGCGACGACTACGCGGGCAAGTGGCGCGTCGTCTTCTTCTGGCCGAAGGACTTCACCTTCGTGTGCCCCACCGAGATCGCCGCCTTCGGCAAGCTGAACGACGAGTTCGCCGATCGTGACGCCCAGGTGCTCGGCGCCTCGGTCGACAACGAGTTCGTCCACTTCCAGTGGCGTGCCCAGCACGAGGACCTCAAGACCCTCCCCTTCCCGATGCTCTCGGACCTCAAGCGTGAGCTCGCCGAGGCAGCCGGCGTCCTGAACGCCGACGGTGTCGCCGATCGCGCCACCTTCATCATCGACCCGAACAACGAGATCCAGTTCGTCTCGGTGACCGCCGGTTCGGTCGGCCGCAACGTCGACGAGGTCCTGCGCGTCCTCGACGCTCTCCAGTCGGACGAGCTGTGCGCCTGCAACTGGAAGAAGGGCGACCCGACCATCAACGCCGGCGAGCTGATGACCGCGGGCGTCTGACCCGGAGCCCCGCTCCGCCAGTCGCCACCTCAACTCGAAGGGATTCGCTCACATGAGCATCGACAACCTGAAGAACGCACTCCCCGAGTACGCCAAGGACCTGAAGCTGAACCTGTCCTCGATCAGCCGCACCACCGTGCTGAACGAGGAGCAGCTGTGGGGCAGCCTGCTGGCCACCGCCGCAGCCACCCGCAACGCCACGGTCCTGCGTGAGATCGCCGACGAGGCCGCCGACAACCTGTCGGCGGAGGCGTACAACGCCGCTCTCGGCGCCGCCTCCATCATGGGCATGAACAACGTGTTCTACCGTGGACGCGGCTTCCTGGACGGCAAGTACGACGACCTGCGCCCCGGCCTGCGGATGAACATCATCGGCAACCCCGGCGTGGACAAGGTGAACTTCGAGCTGTGGTCGCTGGCGGTATCGGCGATGAACGGCTGCGAGCACTGCGTCGGCGCGCACGAGAACGTCGTCCGCGAGGGCGGCCAGGACCGCGACGTCGTGTTCGAGGCCCTCAAGGTCGCCTCGATCGTCGCGGGCGTCGGCCAGGCCATCGCGGCCGCCGAGGCCCTGGCCGGCGCGAGCGTCTAGCGACCCACGCCGGCTTTGCAGGGCCTGTCCCTGCAGCGTGATCTCTGCAGCCCAGAACTGAAGTGCCCCCACCGGTTTCCGGTGGGGGCACTTCGGCGTCCGGCACCCGTGCGGACACCAAGGGCGGGCACGAGCCGAACACGGACAGGCCCCGAGCGCGTGGACTTCACGCCGGCTCGGGGCCTGCCGTCACTTCAGGTGGGCGACCATCGCCTGACAGAATCTGCCAGTCAGACGGCGGCCACCTCCTCAGTCCTGAAATTCACCATTTCTCGGACCACCTCCTTTCCCTTGACGCCTCGAACGCTACGCCGGGCGGTCGGCGGGTCGCAACGGAATTTCAGCGCTTGCCGTACAGGGCGGCGAGCTGCTGACTCGTCGCCCACTTCGAATAGGTCGGGAACTGCGGCCATCCGTCCGGACCGTCCTGCCACACCTCCTGCCTGCCGTACGGCAGAGTGTCGAGCAGTCCGAAGAGCGGACTCACCTGTTCGATCCCCCGGCTGAACGTCTGCCAGCAGTGGTAGACGTCCTCGCCGTCGCGCAGGAAGGTGTTCAGCGCGAATCCACCGCCGGGCGGCGATCCCACGTCCGCCCCGAACGACGATCCCGCGCACGAGTACCACGTCATCTGATTGCCGAGTCGGTGCTTGTAGGCGACCAGTTCGTCGATCGGCCCGTTGCTCACGATCACGAAGCGCGCGTCCCACGCATCGAGCGCGTCGAGCCTGGTGAACTGTGACGTGAACCCGGTGCACCCCAGGCACTGCCAGTCGTTTCCGTCGGTCCACATGTGGTTGTAGACGATCAGCTGGGACCGACCGTCGAAGACGTCGGCCAACGACAGCTCGGTGCCGCCCTCGGCGGTCAGACGGTACTCCGGCAACTTGACCGCGGGCATTCGTCTTCGTTGCGCGGCGATCGCATCGAGTTCGCGGGTCGCCGCCTTCTCCCGGATACGCAGCTCGTCCAGATCGTGCTGCCAGGTGGTCCGGTCTACGACCGGAGGCAGTGCAGTCATGTCAACCTCCATGTTCACATCGTCCGCATCTGCTATGTTCACAGCGTATACATAATCGGACCCCGAGGCAATGAGCAGTGGCATACCACCATGGCGATCTGGCGCGCGCCCTCGTCGAAGCCGGACTGGAAGCGACCCGAACCGGCGGTCCCGACGCACTCACCATCCGGTCGGCGACTCGAGCGGTCGGAGTGTCACCGAATGCGGCCTACCGCCACTTCCCCGACCGGCTCGCACTCCTCGAAGCGGTGTCGGGGGCGATCCAGCAGCGGATGGCGGACGCGATGGCCATGACCGATCGCGGACTCGGCCCTCACGAGCGACTCCGCGCCGTCGGACTCGGTTACATCGCCTTCGCGCTGACCGAGCCCGGATGGTTCTCGGTGTCGTTCTTCGGAACCGGAGCGCCCAGTGGCGAGACGCTGGCCGCCACGCCTCCCTTCCGCGCCCTGACGACGAGCCTGGATCTGCTGGTTCACAGCGGCGCGCTCCCCGCCGACCGTCGCGGCTCGGCGCAGTGGGCGTGCTGGTCGGCGGTCCACGGCTTCGCCGAACTCGCTCTGCGGGGCCCGCTTCAGGCGATCGACCGCGGCGAGCTGTGGTCGCACGCCGAAGCCACCGTCGACGCGATCATCCGCGGCATCTGCGCCGAGTAGTCGGCGGCCTCGCCGGTCACTGCTGCATTCTCGTCCACCGTAGACTCGGAGTCATCATGTCTTCCCCGCTCTCGTCACCGGCCGCCCCCTCGTCACCGGCCGCCCCGTCGACCCCGACCCCGTCCCTGTCGCTGACCATCACGTATCCGCCGGAGCTTCCGGTCAGCGCATGCCGCGACGAGATCGCCGCCGCGATCAGCGCACACCAGGTCGTGGTGATCGCGGGCGAGACCGGTTCGGGCAAGACCACCCAGCTGCCGAAGATCTGCCTGGAGCTGGGGCGCACCTCGATCGGCCACACCCAGCCGCGCCGGATCGCGGCCACCTCGGTCGCCAAGCGGATCGCCGACGAACTGGGCACCGACGTCGGCGGGGCCGTCGGCCACCAGGTCCGCTTCTCCGACAAGGTCGGCAAGAACACGCTGGTCAAGGTGATGACCGACGGCATCCTGCTGCGGGAGATCGGCCGCGACCCGATGCTGCGCGGGTACGACACGATCATCATCGACGAGGCGCACGAACGCAGCCTCAACATCGACTTCCTGCTCGGCTATCTCAAGCAGTTGCTGCCGCGTCGGCCGGATCTGAAGATCATCATCACCTCGGCGACGATCGAACCCGACCGGTTCGCCCGGCACTTCGCCGGACCGGATGACGAGGTGCCCATCCTGGAGGTCTCCGGGCGCACCTACCCGGTCGAGATCCGCTACCGGCCGAGGGAGGACGCCGACTCCGACCACGACGACCTCGACCAGATCGCCGCCATCGACGCCGCGGTCGGCGAACTGTGGTCGCACGCCCGCGGCGACATCCTCGTCTTCCTGCCCACCGAACGCGACATCCGCGACACCGCCGACGCGCTGCGTCGGCGCAGCGACGCCGACATCGTCCCGCTGTTCGCGCGCCTCTCGGTCGCCGAGCAGCAGCGGGTCTTCGCGCCGTCGAACGGTCGGCGGATCGTGCTGGCGACCAACGTCGCCGAGACCTCGCTGACCGTGCCGGGCATCCGCTACGTGATCGACGCGGGGACCGCGCGCATCTCGCGCTACTCGACCCGCACCAAGGTCACCCGCCTGCCCGTCGAGCGCGTCTCGCAGGCCAGCGCCCGGCAGCGTGCGGGTCGATGCGGTCGCGTCGCTCCCGGCATCTGCATCCGGCTGTACTCCGAGGACGACTTCGACGCCCGGCCCGAGTACACCGACCCGGAGATCCTGCGCAGCAACCTGGCGGCGGTCATCCTGTCGATGCTCTCGCTGCGCCTCGGCGACATCGCCGAGTTCCCGTTCGTGCAGGCGCCGGATCCGCGTGCGATCCGCGACGGCATGTCGCTGCTGTCGGAGCTGGGCGCGGTCACCGACACCGATTCGGCCACCGCCCGACTGACGAAGATCGGCAAGGAGCTGGCGCGCCTGCCCGTCGACCCGCGGCTGGGTCGGATCCTCATCGCCGGGCACGACAACGGCTGTCTCGATCACACGCTGGTGATCGCCGCCGCCCTCGCCCTGCCCGACGTCCGCGAGTTCCCGACCGACAAGAGGGACGCCGCCACCACCGCACACCGCAGGCATGCGGTGCCCGGCTCGGAGTTCCTCGGGCAGATCAAGCTGTGGCAGTACCTCGCCGAGAAGCGCGACGAGCTGTCGGGCAACCAGTTCCGCAAGATGTGCGAACGCGAGTTCCTGCACTATCTGCGCATCCGCGAATGGCTCGACCTGCACCGCCAACTGACTCGAACCGTCCGCGATCTCAAATGGCAGACCCCCGAGACGAGCGTCGACGCGGCCGCCGTCCACCGCAGCGTCCTGACCGGTCTGCTCACCAATGTCGGTGCTCGCCAAGGAGATACCCGCGACTACCTGGGTACGCGCGGCACCCGGTTCGCGATCTTCCCCGGCTCCTTCCTCTCGGGGAAGCCGCCCGCGTTCGTGGTCGCCGCCGAGTTGGTGGAGACCTCTCGCCTGTTCGCGCACACCGTCGCCTCCGTCGATCCGGCCACCGTCGAACAGGTCGCCGGAGAGCTGGTGACCCGGACGTACTCCGAGCCGCACTGGTCCACCCGCCGCGGCGCGGTGATGGCGTATGAGAAGGTCAGCCTCTACGGTGTCCCGCTGGTCGAGCAGCGGCGCGTCAACTACGGACCGATCGACCCGAAGACCTCCCGCGAGATCTTCATCCAGGAGGCCCTGGTCGCCGCCCGCTGGCGCAATCGGCACGCCTTCGCCGCCCACAACGCCGAGCTGCTCCGCGATGCCGAAGAGACCGAGCACCGCGCCCGCCGCCGCGATCTGCGCCTGTCCGATGAGGACCTGTTCGAGTTCTACGCCGAGCGGATCCCGGCGAACGTGGTCTCGACCAGGCACTTCGATTCCTGGTGGAAGAAGGCCGGCCGCACCGACCCGACACTACTGAACCTGCGACCCGAAGACCTCCGGGCCGACGACGCGCCGACGGCGGCCGACTTCCCGACCGCGTGGCAGCAGGGCGAGACACGGCTGGAGCTGCGCTACAACTTCTCGCCCGGCGCCCCCGACGACGGCGTCACCGTCGTCATTCCGCAACCGCTGCTGCCTCACGTGCGCGATGCCGGCTTCGATTGGCTGGTGCCGGGCATGCGCGCCGAACTGGCCACCGCGCTGATCAAGTCGCTGCCCAAGGGCCTGCGCAAGTCGATGTCGCCCGCCTCGCGCTACGCGGCGCTGGCGCTGAGCCGACTGACCGCCCGCAGCGAACCGCTGCTGACCGGCCTGGCCCGCGAACTGTCGCAGATCTCCGGAATCACGTTGACGCCGCGCGATTTCCGATCGTCGGCGCTGCCCGATCACCTGCGCATGCATTTCGCCGTCACCGACGCCAAGGGCGCGGTGATCGCCCGCGGCGATCGACTGGCCCATCTGCGCGACCAGCTCGGCGGCGCCGGACCCCGAACGCAGGCGCCGGTTCACGATCGCTGGACCGCGGACGGCCTCGGCACCCTCCCCGACTCCGAGACCGCGACGGTCGCCGGACAGCAGATCACTCGCTACCCGACCCTCGCGGTCGTGCCGGGCCGCGGAGTGCGGGTCGCGGTCGCCGCCACGGTCGCCGAACGCGACGCCGGCATCTGCGCCGGCGCCGCCGAACTGCTTCGCAGGCACATCGCTCCGGCGAGCCGCAAGCTCGCCTCCGCTCTGCCGCCCGCGAACAGGCTCGCCCTCAGCCAGAGCCCTTACCCCGACCTCGACGCGCTCCTCGCCGACTGCACGGCCCGAGCCATCACCGATGCGCTCGCCCGCGAAACGGGTCTCGCCGAGCTGCGCAGCCCGGCCGACTTCGAAGCACTGTCGGCTCGGTTGTCTCCGATCGTCCGGTCGCGGGCACCGGAGTACTTCACCGCGGCGGTCGCCGCACTCGCCGAGTACTCGCCGGTCCGCCGGGCGATCGAGCTGCGGACCGGAACCCTCGCGGCCGACGACGTCGCCGATCAGCTCGCGAACTTGATCTTCGACGGCTTCGTCGGCCTGACCGCCCTGGAGCACCTGCGATCGCTGCCCCGCTATCTCACCGCCGCCCGGCTCCGGTTGGAGAACCTGCCGCAGAGCGGTCGGCGCGACAACGACGCCATGGCCGCCGTCGACCGTGTCATCGCGGCGTGGAACAGGCGCATCGCCCAGCTCCCCGAATCACGCCACGACGACCTCGCCGAGATGGTTCAGTGGCAGCTCGAAGAACTGCGGGTCAGCCTGTTCGCACAGCAGTTGGGCACCAGCCGCTCGGTCTCCGAGCAGCGCATCGTGAAGGCGATCGACAAGTTCTGAGCCGGCGGGCTCCCGATCGCGTCAGCGGCGGTCGCGGCGCAGTTCGTCGATCTCTCGCTGGAAGTCGTCGGCGCACTCGAACGAGCGGTAGACGGAGGCGAAGCGGAGGTAGCCGACCTCGTCCAGCTCGCGAAGCGGTCCCAGGATCGCCAGCCCGACCTCGTTGCTCGGGATCTCCGCCGAGCCGGACGAACGCACGGTGTTCTCCACCTGGACCGCCAGCTTGGCGAGGGCGTCCTCGTCGATGTGCCTGCCCTGGCACGCGCGGCGCACGCCCTTCATCACCTTCTCCCGGCTGAACGGTTCGGAGATGCCGTTTCGCTTGAGCACCGACAGCACCGCCGACTCGACCGTGGTGAAGCGGCGGCCGCACTCACTGCACGACCGGCGACGACGAATCGCCTGGCCGTCATCGGCGACTCGGGAATCGACCACACGGGTGTCGTCGTTCTTGCAGAACGGGCAGCGCATGGCATCAGAATACCTGGCGGCCGGCCACTCCCCGGCGGGCAGCACCCGGGCAGATCGGCCGACGTTCATCGGTATCGCGGTGCGATGAGCGCCTGTCCGACAGTCAATCCCGAGGTCTGCAGTCCGTTGATCTCCCGCAGTTGGCTGATGACCCCGGCGGGCGGCAGATCGGGAGCGAGCCGCTGCGCCAGACTCGACAGCGATTCGCCGGCGCGCACGTACACCACTTGCGTCGACGACGGTGTCGCCGGCGTCATCGCATCCTCGTAGCCTGCGCCCACCAGGGCCAGCACCCAGACCACCGCGGCGAGGGTCCCACCGACCGCGAAGGCTCCCCAGCGTCGGCGGCGACGGACCGCGGCCGCATGGCGTGCCTGTTCGAGGAGGCGGTACTCCTCGAAGTCTGGATGTTCCCCGAAGACTGGATGTTCCTCGAACGCCGACACGGCCTCCGAGCACAGTCGGCTGCGCTCGGCCGCCGGCAGCGCCGCCCGACCTCGCCGCTCCGGTCTGCCGCTCGGAAAACAGACCGGAAGATCGCGGGTCAGGTAGACCCGCGACTGCGGTTGACGATGGGACGGAAGGCGCTCGGCCGGGGCGGTCGCTGTCTTGGTACCCATCACTCGACTCCAATCGATCGGATGTTCGAAGAACTGATGTTCGACAGTAAACACCACCCCTCCGACAACCGCCGACACCCGTCGAACAATTGTTTGAGTTTTGTGACCTACTCAACTACCGTTGGATTCATCGTTCGAACACCGCCGACAAAGGGGCCCGACCGTGACCGACACGCCAGATCCGATGCTCTCGACCGCGACGCTCGAGGCCTCCCTCACCCAGCGTCAGCGGGACGTCCTCGACGTGATCCGCACCTCGGTCCGCGAGCGCGGCTACCCGCCGAGCATCCGTGAGATCGGCGAGGCGGTCGGCCTCACGTCCACGTCGTCGGTGGCCCATCAGCTGCGCACGCTGGAGCGCCGCGGCCTGCTCAAGCGCGACCCGCACCGCCCGCGTGCGGTCAACGTCCGCGACGCCCACCGCACGCCCCCGGCCGACAATGCCGAGTCCGCGGCCGACGGTCTGCCGACCCCGACCTTCGTTCCCGTTCTCGGCCGGATCGCCGCGGGCGGCCCCATCCTGGCCGAGCAGGCCGTGGAAGAGGTCTTCCCCCTGCCGCGGGAGCTGGTCGGCGACGGTTCCCTGTTCATGCTGCGCGTGGTCGGCGAGTCGATGATCGACGCCGCCATCTGCGACGGCGACTGGGTGGTCGTGCGGCAGCAGAGCGTCGCCGAGAACGGCGACATCGTGGCGGCGATGATCGACGGCGAGGCCACCGTCAAGACCTT
Organism: Gordonia aichiensis; assembly: GCF_039946255.1. Lineage (GTDB taxonomy): Bacteria > Actinomycetota > Actinomycetes > Mycobacteriales > Mycobacteriaceae > Gordonia > Gordonia aichiensis_A. The sequence goes on from NZ_JBCDWL010000001.1 coordinate 279,972, forward strand.
CAAGCGGGCCGACGGTCACGTGTGGCTGATGCCGCACAACGAGCATTTCGAGCCGATCCCCGGCGACGACGCCTCCATCCTGGGCAAGGTCGTCACCGTCATGCGGCGAATCTGAGTCGAGCCCGGGGGCGCTGCCCCCGGGGCCGACTCACCCGCCGATCGCGCTGCGTGCCGCGGCGCGGGCCTGCGCGGGTCCCGCGGCGCCGACCGCCGCCGCGGCTGCGGCCCGGCACGCTTCGATGCCGACGCCGGCCAGCCGCAGACCGACCGCAGGTGCGGCGGCCGGGGCCGACGACAACGACGTGACACCCAGTCCCACCAGCACGCAGGCCAGCAGCGGATCGGCCGCGGCTTCACCGCAGACCCCCACCGGCTTGCCCGCTGCGGCGCCCGCGGCACCGACTCGCTCGATGAGCGCCAGCACCGCCGGCTGCCACGGATCGGTCAGCGTCGCCAACTCGGGCGACATCCGATCGGCCGCCATCGTGTACTGGGTCAGGTCGTTGGTGCCGATCGAGACGAAGTCCACCTCGGCCAGGATCGACTCGGCCAGGATCGCTGCCGACGGCACCTCGACCATCACTCCCGGAATCAGGCCGCGTTCGCGCACCTGCGCGGCGAATTCTCGCGCCTCGGCGACCGTGGCGATCATCGGCGCCATCACCCATGGAACGGCCCGGCCGTCGCCGCGGGCCGCTTCGGCGATCGCATCGAGCTGGCGGTCGCGGATCTCCGGGTGGGTCTGCACGATGCGATTGCCGCGCACCCCCATCGCCGGATTCGCCTCATCGGGGTGGGTGATGAACTTCAGCGGCTTGTCCGATCCCGCATCGAGAGTGCGGATGACCACCTTCTGCCCGGGAAACGCGTCGATGACCTCCCGATAGAGGGACACCTGTTCCTCGACCGACGGTTCGGCGGACCGGTCCAGGAAGGCGAGCTCGGTCCGAAACAGTCCGACGCCGACGACCGGCGCCTGCGACCCCTCCCGCGCCGACGCCCCGTCCGCGACGTTGGCGAGAATGTCGACCGGATGCCCGTCCGCGGTGCGGCCCGGCCCCCGCCAGGCCGCGACGCGCGCGGCCTCGTCACGCGCCTGCGCCACCGCCGCCTCGATCAGGTCGGCGTCCGGGGCCACCCCGACCGTGCCTGCGTCGCCGTCGACGTAGCCGACCGCGTCGGTCGGCACGCGGTCGAGGTCCGCGACCGCGACCACACACGGGATCGCCAACTGCCTGGCGATGATCGCGGTGTGACTGCTGGGTCCGCCGAGTCGCATCGCCAGGCCGATGACCCGCTCGGGATCGAGCCCGGCCGTGTCGGCCGGCGCCAGATCGTCGGCCAGCAGGATCGACGGGGTCTGCGGAGTCGGGATCCCGGGCTCGGGCAGACCGAGGAGTTCGGCGACCACCCGGTCGCAGACGTCCTTCAGGTCGGTCACCCGTTCGGCCATCAGGCCACCGAGCTTGGTGAACATCTCGACGAACTGGTCGGTGGCCGCGATCGCCGCGCGCGGCGCACTGATCCCCTCCTTGATCGACTTCCCGGCGGCGGCGGCCCATCCGCGGTCCTTCGCCAGTCCCGCGGTCGCGGTGAGGACCTCGGCGGCCACCCCGGTGCTGCGGGACGCACGGGCCGCGAGTCGGTCGGCGACCGCGGCCGCAGCCGCGTTGAAGCGGTCCATCTCCGCATCGCGCTGCGACTCCTCGACGACGGAGACATCCTCGATGCCGTCGAAACTCGGACGATCGCCGGGCCGGATGATCGGGCCGTATGCCAGTCCCCCGACCACGGGGGTGCCGGAGACCACGGTTTCGGCCGCGAAAGGGTTGTCGGGCTGCGAGGCTGGAGTCGAGTCGGTCATGTGAGTCAGATTACAAGAACCACTTGACGTGTCAACATAGACGCATGTAAAAACAGAATGAGATTCACACGAATCAACATATTTCCACATCAGCGGAGGTTGCCCCGGTGTACGCAGAGGAGAGACAGTCCTCGATCGCCAGCGAGGTCCGCTCGCGGGGCCGGGTGTCCGTCGCCGACCTGGCGGCGCGGTTCTCGGTGACCGGGGAGACCGTCCGGCGCGATCTGGCGATCCTCCAGCGCAGCGGCCAGCTGGTGCGAGTGCACGGCGGCGCGGTCCGACCGGACGTCGCGGCGGTCGTCGAGGAGCCCGACCTGTCGATCCGGGAACAGAGTCGGCGGATCGAGAAGACGGCCATCGGCCTCGCGGCCCTGGCCCTGCTTCCCACTGCCGGCGGCTCGGTGCTCATCGACGCGGGAACCACCACCCTGCAGCTGGCCTCGGCGATCCACCCCGACACCCGCCTGACGTTTATCACCAACAGCATCCAGGTCGGCGGAGTGCTGGCGGCACTTCCCGGGTCGGCGGTGATGCTCACCGGCGGCCGGCTTCGCCCCACCACCGGCGCGACGGTCGGCGCCGACGCGGTCGCCATGCTGTCGACCGTCCGCGCCTCGGTCGGCTTCCTGGGCACCAACGCCCTGTCGGTCGGTCACGGGCTGTCGACGCCCGACGCCGACGAGGCCGCGGTCAAGCGCGCCATGATCGCCGCCTGCGGCACCACCGTGGTGCTCGCCGACTCGTCCAAGATCAATCGGGAGGAACTCGTGCGCTTCGGCACCCTGGACGACATCGACGTCGTCATCACCGACACCGGCATCGATCCCGGCTTCGTGTCGGAACTGCGCGCCCACGACATCGAGGTGGTGGTCGCATGATCGTCACCGTGACCGCCAACCCCAGCACCGACCGCACCGTCGAACTGCCCGGGCCGCTCGAACGCGGCGGCGTCAACCGCGCCGTCCGAGTCACCGACCAGCCAGGCGGCAAGGGCGTCAACGTGGCGCGAGTGGTCCGCGCCGCGGGCCTGCAGACCCTGGCGATCCTCCCCGCGCGGGCCGACGACCCGTTCATCGAAAGCCTCCGGGAGGTGGCCCTGCCGCACCGAGCCGTCGCCGCCACCGCGCCGGTGCGCACCAACATCACCGTCGCCGAGCCCGACGGCACCACCACGAAGATCAACGACGGCGGGACACAACTGACCGCATCGACGGCGGCCGCCCTGCACGCTGCGATCCTGGCCGCGGCGGACTCGGCGCAGTGGCTGGCGCTGTGCGGCTCACTGCCGCCCGGCCTGCCCGACGACTGGTACGCCGGTCTGGTCGAGGCCGCCTCGACGCGGGGGGCGCGCGTGGCCGTGGACACCTCCGGCGCACCGCTCGCCGCCGTCGCCGGCGCCCGCCCCGACCTCCTCAAACCCAACGCCGACGAGCTCGCCGAACTCACCGGCGCCGACGGTGGCGCGATGGAACGGGCCGCCGCCCACGGGGATCCGAGCGCGGCCGCGCAGGCCTCGCGCGCCCTGGCCGACCGGACCGGCGGTTCGGTGCTGACCACGCTCGGCGGCGCGGGCGCGCTGCTGACCACCCCGGCCGGAATCTGGTTCGCCGAGGCCGTTCCGATCGCGGTCCGCAGCACCGTCGGCGCCGGCGACGCCTCGCTGGCCGGCTACCTCCTGGCCCATGTGCGCGGCGGCGACGAGGAGGACCTGCTGCGCAGCGCCGTCGCCCATGGTTCGGCGGCCGCCTCGCTTCCCGGAACCACCCCGCCGACCCCCGACCTGCTCGACGAGTCCGCCATCGCCGTCACCCGGCTGTCCTGACCGCCGTTCTCTCCCCTCCGGCAGAAAGTCACCACCATGTCCCAACCGATCATCACCCCCGAGCTGGTCCTGCTCGACGCCGACGCGGGCGCCGACTCCGCCGCGGTCGTCACCGCCCTGGCCGACTTGGTGGGCGCCGCCGGTCGCAGCTCGGATCCGGCCGTGCTCGTCGCGGCCGCCATGGAACGCGAACAGAAGTCGGCCACGGGTCTGCCCGGCCGGATCGCGATCCCGCACGCCCGTGCCGAATCCGTCACGGCGGCCACGCTGGCGATGGCTCGGCTCTCGCGGCCCGTCGATTTCGGCGGCCCCGACGGTGACGCCGACATCGTCTTCCTGATCGCCGCGCCCGCCGGAGCGGCCGCCGCGCACATGAAGGTGCTCAGCTCCCTGGCGCGGGCGCTGGTCCGACCCGACTTCGTCCAGGCCCTGCGCGACGCACCCGACGCGGACGCCGTCGTCGCGCTGGTCGCCGACGCGGTCGGTGAGGCGCCCGCGGCACCCGCCGCCGCGGCTGCCTCGCCCGCCGCGCCCCCGGCTGCGGCGCCCCCGGCCGCCGAGCGGCCGCGGATCATCGCGATCACCGCGTGCCCCACCGGAATCGCGCACACCTACATGGCCGCCGATGCGCTCAAGCTCGCCGCCGAGCGAGCCGACGTCGACTTCCAGGTGGAGACCCAGGGATCGACCGGGTCGACGCCCTTCCCCGCCTCGGCGATCGCCGACGCCGATGCGGTCATCTTCGCCACCGACGTCGGGGTCAAGGGCCGCGACCGGTTCGTCGGCAAGCCGGTCGTCGCCTCGGGTGTCAAGCGGGCGATCAACGAACCGGACAAGATGATCGCCGAAGCCCTCACGGCGGCACGTGATCCGCACGCCGCGAAGGTCGCAGGCGAACCGGGCACCGCGGCCGAGGCGGCACCGGCCGGCGTCGGGATCGGCGGCCGCCTCAAGCAGTCTCTGCTGACCGGCGTCAGCTACATGATTCCGTTCGTCGCCGCCGGCGGCCTGCTCATGGCGCTCGGCTTCCTGCTCGGCGGGTACCAGATCGCGAACTCCACCGTGGAGAAGGGCACCTCGGATGCGATGTTCTACTCGCTGCACAACAGTCTGTGGGACCTTCCGCCCGGCGGGCTGATGCAGTACCTCGGCGCCGTGAGCTTCGCGATCGGCAACCTCGCGATCGGCCTGATGGTCGCGGTGCTCGCCGGCTACATCGCCTACGCGATCGCCGACCGACCCGGCCTGGCTCCCGGATTCACCGCGGGCCTGATCGCCGTCGCCGTCAACGCGGGCTTCATCGGCGGCCTCGTCGGCGGCCTGCTCGCGGGTGTCGTCGCGCTCTGGCTGTCGCGGATCCCGTTGCCGCAGTGGGCCCGCGGCCTGCAACCGGTCGTCATCATCCCGCTGGTGGGAACCCTGATCACCGGCTTCGTCATGTTCGCGCTCCTCGCCCGGCCGCTGACCTGGATCAACACCTCGCTGGAAGACCAGCTGAACTCGATGTCGGGCAGCTCCAAGGTGATCCTCGGCATCGTCATCGGCCTGATGATGTGCTTCGACCTGGGCGGCCCGGTCAACAAGGCCGCCTACGCCTTCGGCGTGGCAGGCCTCGGACTCGCCGACGCCGGGACCGCGCAGTGGGAGATCATGGCCGCCGTGATGGCCGCGGGAATGGTGCCGCCGCTGGCGCTGGCGCTGGCCACCACGCTGCGGCCGTCGGCGTTCACCGAGCCCGAGCGGGAGAACGGCAAGGCCGCCTGGCTGCTGGGCGCCTCGTTCATCTCCGAGGGCGCGATTCCGTTCGCCGCGGCCGACCCGCTGCGGGTGATTCCGTCGATGATGCTCGGCGGCGCCGTCACCGGTGCGGTCTCGATGGCGCTCGGCGTCCAGCTCCGCGCCCCGCACGGCGGCGTCTTCGTCCTGTTCGCGATGAACGGGACGTGGTGGAAGTTCTTGATCGCTATCGTGGCGGGTGTGATCGTCTCCGCAGTCACCGTCCTGGCCGCCAAGCACATCCGCCCGCAGTCTGCGGCCGACGCCGACCTGGTCGCCGTCCCGGCCTGACCCCTTCCCCCTCTAGAGAAAGGCGCATCATGCCAAGCACCACCGTCTCCGTCGGTTCCGCCGTGGGACTGCACGCCCGCCCCGCCACCGTCATCGCCGACGCCGCCACCGCGCTCGGCGTCCCGGTCACCCTCGCCGTCGACGGCGGCGATCCGGTCGACGCGGGCAGCGCCCTGATGATCATGACGCTCGGCGCCGAGAAGGGCGCCTCGGTGACCGTCGCGGGCGACGATCAGGCCGCCGTCGACCAGATCGCCGCGCTCGTCGCCCAGGATCTCGACGCCGAGTAGCCGGCTCCTCCCAGGTCAGTCGACGTCGCCGGTCAGTCGAGGTCCCGGGTCAGTCGACCCGCAGGTCCGCGAACTCCGCGGCCAACGCCGAAGGCATCCGCACACGCAGGCGGGTGCCTTCGGCGTTGTGCTCGGTGCTGACGATGTGTGCGTGCTGGTGCAGCCGGGCGATCACCTCTCCGCGGTCGAAGGGCACCTGCAGGGTGGCGTCGACGTCGTCGCGTTGCAGGAAGGCCGTGATCGCCGCGAACAACTCGTCCAGTCCCTCGCCGGTGCGCGCCGAGACGAACTGCGCATCGGGGTACTCCCCGCGCAGCGCCGTCATCGTCACCCCGTCGACGGCATCGATCTTGTTGATCACCAACATCTCCGGCGGCGCGGGCCGATCCTCTTCGGCGAGCACCTCGCTGAGCACCTGGCGCACGGCGGAGATCTGGTTGCCGGGGAAGGCGTCCGAGCCGTCGACGACGTGGATCAGCAGGTCGGCGTCGACCGCCTCCTCCAGCGTCGAACGGAACGCCTCCACCAACTGGGTGGGCAGGTGCCGCACGAAGCCGACGGTGTCGGTGAAGACCACTTCGTGACCGTCGGCCAGTTCCGCGCGGCGGGTCGTCGGATCGAGCGTCGCGAACAGGGCGTCCTGCACCAGGACCCCCGACCCGGTCATCGCGTTGACCAGGCTCGACTTGCCCGCGTTCGTGTAACCGACGACGGTCAGCGCCGGAACGCCGCCGCGTCGGCGAGCCGCCCGCTTCACCGTCCGTGCCGTCTTCATCCCGCGGATCTCCTTGCGGAGCTTGGCCATCCGCTCGCGGATCCGGCGACGGTCGGTCTCGATTTTCGTCTCACCCGGCCCACGCAGGCCGACGCCGCCGTTGCTGCCCGCACGACCACCGGCCTGCCGGGACATCGACTCGCCCCAGCCGCGCAGTCGCGGCAGCATGTACTCCATCTGCGCGAGCGAGACCTGCGCCTTGCCCTCGCGGGAGGTGGCGTGCTGCGCGAAGATGTCGAGGATGAGGGCGGTCCGGTCGATCACCTTCACCTTGACGACCTTCTCCAGCGCGGTCAGCTGCGCCGGGGTCAGTTCGCCGTCGCAGATCACGGTGTCCGCGCCGCTCGCGACGACCGCCTCGCGCAGCTCGGCGGCCTTGCCCGAACCCAGATAGGTGGCCGGGTCGGGCTTGCTGCGTCGTTGGATGAGCACGTCGAGGACCTGCGATCCGGCGGTCTCGGCGAGGGCGGCCAACTCGGCCATGCTCGCGCGGGCGGCCGCGGCGCTTCCGCTGGTCCAGACACCGACGAGGACCACCTGTTCGAGCCGCAGTCGGCGGTACTCGACCTCGGTGACGTCTTCGAGTTCGGTCGACAGACCCACGACGCGCTGCAGAGACGCGCGGTCGTCGAGCTGAAGTTCGCCGACGGTCGGCGTCGCCCCGAAGGCGGGGATTCGGGCTTCCTTGTCCAGTTCAGTCATCTTGTCCAGTTCAGTCATATGCACCCCATTGTGCCCTCATCGGCACCGGCACCGCATCTGCATTACGCCGAGGTCAGTCGGCCCAGCCCGCGAGCAGCTCGCCCCGCGCCACCAGGCGCGACGGGCCCCGCAGGATCGCCGTGCCGCGCGCCACGCTCACCAGGACCTGCCCGCCGGGCACGGTGATCGCGACCGATCCGCCGTCCCGGTCGGCACCCGCCAGTGCGGCGGCGGCCGCGGCGACCAGCCCCGTTCCGCACGAACGAGTCTCGCCGACACCGCGCTCGACGACCCGCATGTGTGCGTGGAAGTCGGCACCGGCCGACGCCGCCTCGCGGTCGGCCGCGACCAGCGGCGTCAGCAGTTCCACGTTGGCCCCGCGCGGGAACAGCGCGGGATCGACGGCCGCACCCGCGGTCAGGTCGAGCGCCGCGAGGTCGGCGGGCGTCAGCTCCGGCACCACGCAGGCCAGGTGCGGGTTGCCGACGTCGACCGCGGCGCCGGTCAGGTGTCGACCGCCGACCTCGACCTCGCTGCGCTCACCGATCCGCACCGGGCCCATCGACACGCTCACCTCGGCGTCGGTCTCGTCGGCGGCGTGGACGATCACCGGGCGCGCCCCGGCGCGCGAGCCGACGGTGAACTCGTCGGTGTCGACCAGCCCGGCGATCCGACAGTAGTGGGCGAAGACCCGGACACCGTTGCCGCACATCTCGGCGATCGATCCGTCGGCGTTCCGGTAGTCCATGAACCAGTCGACCGAGGAGACGCCGTCAGGCAGACGGTCCAGGACGCCCTCGGCGACGAGCACCCCGGCCGTCGCCACCCGCAGGACCCCGTCGGCGCCGAGACCGCGCCGGCGGTCGCACAGCGCCGCGGTGAGCTCCTCGGTCAGCTCGATCTGCGCGAGCGGATCGGGCAGGATCACGAAATCGTTCTGCGTGCCGTGGCCTTTGACGAAGGTCATCGCCGGTGCGTTCCTCACCTCGTTCAGGCTACGCGGCCGCGCTCAGGCGTCGGTCAACGCCTTCAGCGCGTTGTCGCGCAGGCCGGGATCGGCGGCGTCCAACCAGACGGCGCGACGATCGCGGCGGAACCAGGACCGCTGTCTGCGGACATAGCGCCTGGTACCGAAGAAGGTGCGTTCGCGCGCCTCGTCGATCCCGTACTCACCGTCGAGGAAGGCCAGGACCTGGGCGTATCCGATGGCCCGCGAGGCGGTCCGCCCCTCGCGCAGGCCCCTCCCGCACAGGTGCTCCACCTCGTCGACGAGCCCGTCGGCGAACATCTTCGCGGTCCGCAGGCGGATCCGCTCGTCGAGCAGGTCCTTGTCACGGTCGAGAGTGAGGATCCGCGTCCCCCAGCGGGGTTCGCCGATGGTCGGCGCCGATGCCGCGAACGGACGTCCGGTGATCTCGACGACCTCCAGCGCGCGCACGATGCGACGACCGTCCGAGTCGAGAATGGTGGCCGCGGCGGCCGGGTCGACGTCGGCGAGGCGGCGGTGCAGCGCCGTTGGGCCGAGCTGTTCGAGCATCGTCTCGTATCGGGCGCGGACCTGTGGGTCGGTGGTCGGGAACTGCCAGTCGTCGAGCAGCCCCTGGATGTACATCATGGAGCCGCCGACGATAATCGGGGTGCGGCCGGCCGCCAGGAGCGCCTCGACGTCGGCGGCGGCGGCGCTCTGGTAGCGGGCGACGGTCGCGGTCTCGGTGACCTCGAGGACATCGAGCTGGCGGTGGACGATGCCGCGCCGCTGCCCGACCGGCAGCTTCGCGGTCCCGATGTCCATGCCGCGATACAGCTGCATGGCGTCGATGTTGACGACCTCGCCCCCGAAGTGTTCGGCCAGGTCGAGTGCGAGGTCGGACTTCCCGGTGGCGGTGGGCCCGATGACCGCGATCGGCGCGATCATCGCCGCGTCCCCGGCGTCCACGTCGCGACGGTGTATCCGACGCCGAAGGGCGCTGCCCGGTACACCACGTCGGCGGCCATGCCGCGGTCCGCGCACGCCGCCGCCATGACCTGCCAGGCGGCGCGGCCGGCCACGCCTTGCGCGAGGCAGTCGGCCTCGTCCAGGTCGCCGAGCGCGGCGGTGTCCGCCGACGCCAGCGCCTCGTCGATCCGCTCCTGCAGGGCGACGGCGGCCTCGCGCTGCCCGCCGCCGGGCGCCTTCGGGGTCAGCGCGGTCGCGCCGTCGGCGACCACGAGCAGTCCGACCGGTTCGGGGAGGGAGTCGGCGAACGCCGCGAGCCGACGCCCGCTGTCGGCGCAGGCCGCCGCATCCGCCGCCGGGTCCACCGTCCACGGGATCGTCGCCGGCGCGGCGGCGGCGATCGGAGCCGACCGGCCGGCGAGCCAGCCCGCCAACAGCATCGACAAGGGCAGTGCGGCGCCCGCGTCGTCCGACACGGCCCCCGTGCCCGACGGAACCCGGCCCAACGTGACCGGGACCGCCACCCCGTAGGCGCCGAAATCGCCGCGACGGGCGTAACCGGACGACTCGATCGGCGGTCCCGGCCGATCGGCGGCGCCGACCGCCAACCAGATCCGCGCCGACGCCGCCAGCCGTCGGCCGACCAGCAGCGCGGCGTCGCGGACCGCGGCGGTGTCGGTCGCGGCCGGGCCCGCGAGTTCGGGGACGAGCAGCGGGGCACTCGGAATCATCGCAACCTGGGCTAACACGGCATCGACGCTACCGGTGCGCCGCCGCAGACGCAGAATGCGGGGTGAATGTTGCAGGCCGCCCCCACGGTCGACCGCTGGCCTGCTTGAATGAACGACGTAGTCCCCCGACGCAGTGACCTGGCAGCCGTGACGCGCGGCGAAGAAGATCAAGAGGTGCACCCATGACCAAGCCGACCGACTCGAACACTCCGGTCCCCGCCGCCTCGGCGCCGAAACCCGGGCCCCGTCCCGGACCGCGACCCGGTCCCCGTCCCGCCGACGGCGGCCCCACCCCGGCGGTGCCGGTGCACCCGGTGCCGGCAGGCGACCCGACGAGGTTCGGCCGGATCGACGCCGACGGCGCCGTCTGGCTCCGAACCGCCGCGGGCGAGAGGCAGATCGGTTCGTGGCAGGCCGGCACGGTCGACGAGGGCCTGGCACACTTCGCTCGCAAGTTCACCGATCTGGCGACCGAGGTGGAGATCCTCGAGGAGCGGCTGGCCGCCCGGTCCGGCGACCCGCGCAAGACGCAGGCCACCGCGGCGCATCTGCTCGCCGAACTCCCCGACGCCCAGGTGATCGGCGACGTCGACGAGTTGTCGACCCGTCTCGAATCGATCCTCGCCGGGGCCGACGACGTCGCCAAACAGGTGCAGGACCAGCGCGAATCGGCGCGAACCTCGGCGATCGGCCGCAAGGAGGAGCTGGCGGCCGAGGCCGAGCGGATCGGCGCCGAGAGCACCTCGTGGAAGGCGGGCGGCGACCGACTGCGCGCCATCCTCGACGAGTGGAAGACCGTCAAGGGGATCGACCGCAAGACCGACGACGCCCTCTGGCGCCGCTACTCCAAGGCACGGGACGCCTTCAACCGCCGCCGCGGCGCGCACTTCGCCGAACTCGACCGCGAACGCGCGGGCGCCAAGTCGCGCAAGGAGGAGCTGATCGCGCAGGCGCAGGAGCTGTCGTCCTCCACCGACTGGGTGGCGACGTCGGCGAAGTTCCGCGAACTGCTCACCGAGTGGAAGGCCGCCGGCCGCGCCCCGCGCGATGCCGACGAGGCCCTGTGGGTCCGGTTCAAGGCGGCGCAGGACGTCTTCTTCCAGGCGCGCAACGCCGTCAACTCCGAACGCGATGCCGAGTTCGCCGACAATGCGAAGGCCAAGACCGGCCTCCTGGACGAGTACGAGGGGCGGATCGACCCGGCGAGCGATCTGGAGGCCGCGCGCCGCGAGTTCCGGGCCTTCCGCGAGAAGTGGGACGAGATCGGCAAGGTTCCCCGCGAGCAGATGCATCGGCTCGAGAACCGCGCGCGTGCGCTGGAGAAGCGACTGCGCGACGAGGAGGACGCCGACTGGACGCGGACCGACCCGGAGGCGCAGGCGCGCGCGGCGCAGTTCACCGAGCGCGCCGACAAGCTCGACGAGCAGGCCGCCAAGGCCGCCGCGGCCGGCAAGGAGCGCGACGCCGCCGACCTCCGTCAGCAGGCCGCGCAGTGGCGCGAGTGGGCCAACGCGGCGCACTCGGCGCTCACCGACCGCTGACCGCTGACCGCTGACCGACGACGGCTGACCGAGACGGCGAGGCGGGCAGGGCGCCGGCCCCAGGCACGACGAAGAGCGGGAGCCCGGACCGAATGGTCCGGGCTCCCGCTCTTCTCGCGACGGCGGTCAGTCCGCCTTCGGCCGATCGTCAGTGGAACCGTCGCCACCGTCGTCGGCCGCGCTGCGGGGCGGGACCGGCCGCTGCAAGGACAGCCCGAAGGCCTCCCGATGGGCGGCCTGGGCGCGTCGTTCCTGTTCCAGCGACAGCTGGTAGGCGCTGCGGTTCCACACCACGCGCGCCCAGTGGAAGACGAGCACGATCGAGACTGCCCAGCCCAGGAACAGCCCGGGGCCGGCACCGGTGGGAGCGACGGTCTCGTTGACGCCGACGGTGTTACGGGTCCAGATCGCCAGCATGCCCGCAACCGCGGCGACGGCCGTGCCGCAGAGCGCGATCCACGCGATCACCCAGCGGCGCGAGATCAGCGCCAGCGTCGACATGCCGATCGCGAAGATCAGCAGCAGGAACACGAAGATCTCCGACGGCAGCTTGATGTGCTCGTCGTGTGCCGTCTGCGACATCGTCAGCACGTCCAGACCTGATGCCTTGCCCGCGTGCGGCAGGACCAGCGACACCATGGCCAGCAGGACGCAGATCGCGACGACGACCGCACGACCGCCAGGATCGATCTCGCCGGCGACCTTCTTCTCGGCCTTGCGGAGATCCTTCTCGTACTCGTTGAAGGTCGCCATGTCCTCTTTACTCATTGCCGCCCTCTTCACTGCCGCCTTCTCCAGTCATTGCCAGCCTTCGTGTGCTCATCGCCAGCCTTCTTCTGCTCATTGTCAGTGTTCTTCTGCTCAGGAGCATCCGGCGGTGCCGCAGGTGCTCGTCGGTGCGGGATCGGGCCGGGCGCCGATCGAGGGCATCCCCAGGCCCACACCGACCGGCCCGGTGGTCGGGGTGATGCCTGCCTCGTGGGCGTCGCCCGCACGGGTGCGCCGATGGGTGAGAACTCCGCCATCCGCGATCAGGTGATGCGGTGCGGCCTCGGTGATCGTCACCGTCACCACATCGCCCGGCCGGATCCGCGCGGCCTCGTCGGCGCGGAAATGGACGAGTCGGCCATCGCGGGCGCGTCCCGACATCCGTCCGGTCTCGGCGTTCTTGCGGCCCTCCGCGGCGGCCACCAGCAGCTCCGCCTCGGTGCCGATCAGGGCGGTGTTCCCCTCGAGGCAGATGCGTTCCTGCAGGGCGATCAGCCGCTGGTACCGCTCGGTGACGACCTCCGGCGGCACCTGGTCGGCCATGGTCGCCGCCGGCGTCCCCGGGCGCGGCGAATATTGGAAGGTGAAGGCGCTGGAGAACCGCGCCTTCTCCACCACGTCCAGGGTCTCGGCGAAGTCCTCTTCGGTCTCGCCGGGGAAGCCGACGATGATGTCGGTGGTGATCGCGGCGTGCGGCATGGCTTCGCGGACCCGGTCGAGGATGCCGAGGAACTTGCTCTTGCGGTAGCTGCGACGCATGGCGCGCAGCACACGGTCCGAACCGGACTGCAGCGGCATGTGGAGCTGCGGGCAGATGTTCGGGGTCTGCGCCATCGCCTCGATGACGTCGTCGGTGAACTCGGCCGGATGCGGCGAGGTGAAGCGCACCCGCTCCAGTCCCTCGATGTCGCCGCAGGCGCGCAGCAGCTCGGCGAAGGCGCCGCGGTTGCGCGGCGTGTCGGGATCGTCGAACGACATGCCGTAGGCGTTGACGTTCTGACCCAGCAGCGTCACTTCCAGCACGCCCTGGTCGGCGAGCGCCGCCACCTCGGCGAGCACGTCGCCGGGGCGCCGGTCCACCTCCTTGCCCCGCAGCGACGGGACGATGCAGAACGTGCAGGTGTTGTTGCAGCCGACCGACACCGACACCCAGCCCGAGTACGCCGAGTCCCGGCGGGCCGGCAGCGTCGACGGGAACCGTTCGAGCGATTCCAGGATCTCGACCTGCGCCTCCTCGTTGTGCCGCGCACGCTCGAGCAGCACCGGCAGCGAACCGATGTTGTGCGTCCCGAAGACCACGTCCACCCAGGGGGCGCGCGTACGCACGGTGTCCTTGTCCTTCTGCGCCAGGCAGCCCCCGACCGCGATCTGCATGCCGGGCCGACCGGCCTTCACCGGGGCCAGGTGCGACAGGTTGCCGTAGAGCTTGTTGTCCGCGTTCTCCCGAACCGCACAGGTGTTGAAGACGACGAGGTCGGCGGCGTCGTCGTCGGCCGCCGCCACGTAACCCGCGTCTTCGAGCAACCCCGCGATCCGCTCCGAATCGTGCACGTTCATCTGACAGCCGAACGTCCGCACCGAATACGAACGCGGCATACTCGACACATCGTCGGGGATCATTTCGCCGGGGGCCTCAACACTCACACTTCAAGGTTACGTGCCGAGGCAAATCCGCCCGCGTCACACTTGTCTGCCACTACGTTGATATCCATGGCCGACACGAATGCCGCCCCGATGATCTCGATGTCGAATGTGCAGAAGCATTACGGCGACCTCCACGTACTGCGAGACATCGATCTCGAAGTGCCGCGCGGACAGGTGGTGGTCGTCCTCGGCCCCTCCGGCTCGGGCAAGTCGACGCTGTGCCGCACCATCAATCGACTCGAACCCATCGACAGCGGCGAGATCCGCATCGAAGGGCAACTGCTCCCCGCCGAAGGCCGCGACCTGGCGCGATTGCGGGCCGACGTCGGGATGGTCTTCCAATCGTTCAACCTGTTCTCCCACAAGACGATCCTCGACAACGTCACGCTCGGTCCGATCAAGGTCCGCAAGACGTCCAAGGCCGACGCCGTCAAACGGGCGGTCGAACTCCTCGACCGCGTGGGCGTCGGCACTCAGAAGGACAAGTACCCGGCGCAGTTGTCGGGCGGACAGCAGCAGCGGGTGGCGATCGCCCGCTCGCTGGCGATGAGTCCCAAGGTGCTGCTGTTCGACGAGCCGACGTCGGCGCTGGACCCCGAGATGGTCAGCGAGGTACTCGACGTGATGGTCTCGCTCGCCAAGGAGGGGATGACCATGGTCGTCGTCACCCACGAGATGGGCTTCGCCCGCAAGGCCGCCGACCGGGTGATCTTCATGGCCGACGGGCAGATCGTCGAGGACACCGATCCGGAGAGCTTCTTCACCGCACCGAAGTCCGACCGCGCGAAGGACTTCCTGTCGAAGATCCTCGGAGGCTGACCGTGACACGACTTCGACGAACACCACCGCGAACCGTGCGCCGGCTGGGCGCGATGCTCGCCGCCCTCGCGCTGCTGGCCGCGGCCGTGACCGGCTGCGGGAACGCCGAGCCGCGCGATCTGATCGCATCCATCAAGTCCGGCCACGTGGTGCTGGGCACCAAGTACGACCAGCCCGGCCTCGGCCTCCAGGGACCGGACGGCTCGGTCACCGGCTTCGACCCCACCGTCTCCGAGTTCGTCGTCAACCACATCGCCGACCGGCTCGGGGTCGCGCACCCGCAGATCACCTGGCGCGAGACGCCCTCGGCGCAACGCGAGACGCTCATCGGCAACGGCGAGGTCGACATGATCGCCGCCACCTACTCGATCAACGAGGCCCGGGCGAAGAAGGCCGCCTTCGCCGGCCCCTACCTGGTCACCTACCAGGGGCTGCTCGTCCGCAAGAACGACGACTCGCTGAACTCGCTGATGGATCTGAACAACGGCAAGAAGCTGTGTTCGGTGAGCGGTTCGACGTCGGCCCAGAACGTGAAGGCGCAGCTGTCGGGAGTGCAGTTGCAGGAGTACGACTCGTACTCCTCCTGCGTGGAGGCGCTGAGGCGAGGGAAGGTCGACGCCCTGACCACCGACGAGACGATCCTCGCCGGCTACGCGCACCGCTATCCCGGGGAGTTCAAGCTGGTGTCGATGACGTATCCGAAGGACGCCTGCGTCAAGGGCAAGTTGAAGAAGCAGGGCCAGCCCTTCTCCACCGAGCGCTACGGCATCGGCATGGCCAAGAACTACCCCCAGGCGGTCACCGACGTGAACGAGGCGATCACCGCCATGCTGCAACCCACGCCGGGCACCGATTCGTCGCCGTGGAGCCGCGCACTGCGCTCCTCGCTGGGCGATGAGACGGTCGACGCGTGGATCGCGCGCGCCGACGCCCCCGGATCCAAATACCGGCTCCTGCCCACCGTCGGCGACCTGGACTTCCTGACCGCTCCGTCGACCACCTGTAAAGGAGGTGCGTAGATGTCTGAACTCTGGGCCAGCATGGGCCCGCAGATCTGGCCCGCGTTCTGGATCACCTTGAAGCTGACCTTCTACTCCGCGATCGGTGCGCTGGTGTGGGGCGTGCTACTGGCGGCGATGAAGGTCTCCCCGGTGCCGGTGATGCGCGGCTTCGCCACCGTCTACGTCAACGTCGTGCGCAACACTCCGCTGACGCTCATCGTGCTGTTCTGCTCCATCGGCCTCTACCAGAATCTGGGGCTCACGCTGGCACCGGAGAACGCCCACTTCATCGAGAACAACAACTTCCGCCTCGCCGTCCTCGGCTTCGTCGTGTACACGGCGACCTTCGTGTGCGAGACCCTGCGGGCCGGCTTCAACACGGTGCCGATCGGGCAGGCCGAAGCCGCCCGCGCGCTCGGTCTGCCGTTCAGCCACGTCTTCGGCCTCATCGTGCTGCCGCAGGCACTGCGCACGGTGATCGCTCCCCTCGGCTCGGTCCTGATCGCGCTGACGAAGAACACGACGATCGCCTCGGTGATCGGCGTGGCGGAGGCCTCGCTGCTGATGAAGTCCGAACTGGAGACCCACGGCGACCAGATCCTCGTCATCTTCGCCATCATCGCCATCGGCTTCATGATCATCACCCTCGCCGAGGGCGCCGTCTTCGGCTGGGCCGCCAAGCGATGGGCGGTGAAGCGATGAGCGACGAATCGACCGTCCTCTACGACGCACCGGGGCCCCGGGCCCGCATCCGCAACCGCATCACCGCGGTGGTGTTCATCGCAATACTGGCGGCGATCGCCGCCTACGTCATCGTGATCCTGGCCGACAACGGTCCGCTCGACGCGGACATGTGGCGTCCGTTCACCGTCTCCGGAACCTGGACCACCTGGCTGCTCCCCGGTCTGTGGGGCACGCTCAAGGCCGCCTTCGTCTCGATCGTGCTGGCACTGATCATCGGCGCCCTGCTGGGGATCGGCCGCATGTCGGAGCATCGGGTGATCCGCGCGGTGTCCGGCTTCATCGTCGAGGTGTTCCGCGCCATCCCCGTGCTGATCCTGATGTTCTTCGCGTACTTCCTGTTCGCCAAGTACGCGGTGGTCCCCTCGTCCCAGCTCTCCTTCGCCGCCGTCGTCTTCGGCCTGACCCTCTACAACGGCTCGGTGATCGCCGAGATCCTCCGAGCCGGCATCCAGGCCGTCCCCCGCGGGCAGTCGGAGGCCGCGCTGTCGGTGGGCTTGCGCAAATCACAGATGATGCGGATGATCCTGCTGCCGCAGGCGGTGACGGCGATGCTGCCCGCCTTGATCTCCCAGATGGTGATCGCGCTCAAGGACAGCGCCCTGGGGTACGCCTTCGGCTACATCGAGGTCGTTCGGTCGGGCATCGTGTCGGCGTCCTACTGGGGCAACTACCTGCCCTCGCTGGTGATCGTCGCGCTGATCATGATCACGATCAACTTCTGCCTCACCGGATTCGCCAACTACCTCGAGCGACGACTCCGGCGCGGACGCCGGAAGACCGATGTCCCCGATCCCGACGTCGCCGAACTCGAGACCATGGAGAACGTGCCCGGATTCACCCGGATCGGCGAGTAGCCGCCCGCGCGCGAGGCCGCCTCAGGCGGCCCGAGCCGGCTTCAATCGGCCCGGGCCCGGTCGAGGACCTCTTTGACGACCGACCCGATCAGGTCGGGAGGGAAGCCTCGTCGGCCGAGCGCGCCGGCCAGGCGCCGATAGGCCTTCGCGTGCACCTCTCGGTCACGCAGGAGTTCGCCGGAGACGTTGAGCTTCTTCTCGGCGAGCCGCACCGCGATCTCGCGCTCACCGTCGGGGTCGATCTGTGCCAGGGCCTGCGCGGCGACCTCCTCGTCGATCCCCTTGGTGCGCAACTCGCGCTTGAGCGCCAGCCGACCCCGAGCCGAGCCCGCGTGCCGTGATCGGACCCATTCGGCGGCGAACTCGGTGTCGTCGAGGAGCTTCCACTCGTCGAGCCGGGCCATCGTCTTGTCGACGTCGTCGGGCTCGAAGCCGCGAGCCTCGAGGCGTTGACGCATCTCGGCACGGCTGCGTGCTCTGGTGCCCAGCAATCGCAGCGCGGCGTCCCAGGGCGAAGGCCCGGACCGAGTCGGCTTGGTCGCCTCCCCGATGCCGGACCCGGCCTCGTCAGGTGATGACTCGTCGGGCGTCATGCTGTCCGGGTCGGTCAGAAGTCGACCGGCTCGGGGGCCACCTCGTCGGCGTCGGCGGCCTGGCGGCCGATGCCGAGCTTGTCCTTGATCTTGCCCTCGATCTCGTTGGCGACGTCGGGGTTCGCGAGCAGGAACTTGCGGGCGTTCTCCTTGCCCTGCCCGAGCTGGTCGCCCTCGTAGGTGAACCACGAGCCCGACTTGCGGATGAAGCCCTCGGCCACGCCGAGGTCGATCAGCGAGCCCTCACGGCTGATGCCGTGTCCGTACAGGATGTCGAACTCGGCCTGCTTGAAGGGCGGCGCGACCTTGTTCTTGACCACCTTGACGCGGGTGCGGTTGCCGACGGCGTCGGTACCGTCCTTCAAGGTCTCGATGCGACGCACATCCAGTCGTACCGA
This sequence comes from Gordonia aichiensis, assembly GCF_039946255.1. Lineage (GTDB taxonomy): Bacteria > Actinomycetota > Actinomycetes > Mycobacteriales > Mycobacteriaceae > Gordonia > Gordonia aichiensis_A. The sequence goes on from NZ_JBCDWL010000001.1 coordinate 298,521, forward strand.
GGCGTAGAACTTGAGCGCCTTGCCGCCGGTCGTCGTCTCCGGCGAGCCGAACATCACGCCGATCTTCTCGCGCAGCTGGTTGATGAAGATCGCAGTGGTGTTGGTGTTGTTGAGTCCCGAGGTCATCTTGCGCAGCGCCTGGCTCATCAGCCGGGCCTGCAGACCGACGTGGCTGTCGCCCATCTCGCCCTCGATCTCGGCCTTGGGCACCAGTGCGGCCACCGAGTCGATGACCAGGATGTCGATCGCGCCCGAACGGATCAGCATGTCGGCGATCTCCAGCGCCTGCTCACCGGTGTCGGGCTGCGAGACCAGCAGCGCGTCGATGTCGACGCCCAGCTTGGCCGCGTACTCCGGGTCGAGTGCGTGCTCGGCGTCGATGAACGCCGCGATGCCGCCCGCGGCCTGCGCGTTGGCGACCGCGTGCAGTGCGACCGTCGTCTTACCCGACGATTCGGGGCCGTAGACCTCGACGATCCGGCCGCGGGGCAGGCCGCCGATGCCGAGCGCGATGTCGAGTGCGACCGACCCGGTCGGGATCACCTCCATCGGCGGACGGGTGTCCTCGCCGAGTCGCATGACCGAGCCCTTGCCAAAACTCTTGTCGATCTGGGCGAGCGCCAGATCCAGTGCCTTCTGCCGATCAGTCACGGGTGCCATCGGTCTCTCCTCCGGGTGCTGCTGTGGGTTGAACGTTGTCCGTGTGGGTTGAACGTTGTCCGCTGTCGTGACCACACATTAGGACCATGGTCTGACATTTCTCGATTCGTTCATCGAGTCACGCCGCGATTCGGACCGGTCGCTGAAATTCTGCAGTCATTCAATTGGACGCACCAGAGCGCACTCCGGTTCCATTTCAGGATAGCGAACAGACGTTCGAGAGCAACCCGGCACGCCGAAACCGCCGGTCACCATCGCTCCGGGGGCACCTCGAACTCGCGGCACAGGGCCCGCCAGACCAGCTTCGGATCCACGCCTTCGGCGATCGCCTGCCGCCCGGTGCGCCCGCCCAGTTCGAGGAGCACCAGATCGGCGAGCAGCCCGTCGGCCCGTTCCCGGCCGAACTCCGCCTCGGTCAGTTCGGTGAACTCGGTCAGCCGCACGCGACACCCGCCTCTCCTCGCGCACCGACGCACCGCGCGTGCGTCCGTGCGATGACCGCCACCGGATCGACGACCTGCGCGGCACTCGCCGCTGCCGCTCGCGCCCGGTCCGCTCGTTCGGCGTCGTCCAGGACAGACTCGATCGCGGTCTCGAGCGCCTCCGCGGTGGCCGGGCGGACCAGGACGCCGCATCCCATCCGCTGCACCCGATTGGCCAGCTCCCACTGGTCGCCGCCGCCGGGGACGGTCACGACCGGCACTCCGGCGAGCAGCGTCTTGGCGAGCATCCCGTGTCCGCCGCCGCAGATCACCAGGTCGGCGTCCGGCAGCAACTCGTCCTGCCGCGCGGTCGCGGCCACCAACCCGGTCGGCGCGGTCGTCGTCGGGGGCGCGGTGAGCGCGGAGTAGACCACTCGCACCGGGCGCCGCGCCTGCACGCGGGCCAGCGCGATGAGCGCCGCCTCCCCCAGGTCGCCCGCCCCGGTCGCAGCCGTCGACGGCGCGACCACCACCAGCGGCCCGTCTCCGTCGGGGCGGGCGAAGATCTCGTCGGTCGGCTCGAACAGCAGCGGCCCCACCAGGTGCGTGTCGGCCGGCCAGTCGGGGCGAGCGACCTCCAGCGCGGGCAGCGTGGCGACCAGCCGTGCGGCAGGCTCCGACGGGCCCGCGAGTTCGATGGCGCGCCGCGCCCGTCGACGCTGCCTGCGGCCCCTCGCCTCGGCCGGTCGGGCACCGGCACGCAGCAGCGCGTCCCGGAGGCGCCCGCGGACGCCGGTGCCCGCAGCCATCCCGGCACCGATCGGGGGCAGCGCTCTCGACTGCTGGTACAGCGGGTGCGGCGACAGCTCGATCCAGGGCACGCCCACCAGCTCGGCGGCCCATCCTCCCGCCACCGTGATCACATCGCTGACCACCAGGTCGACGCCGGCGAGCGCGAGCTCGGGCGCCAGCTCCACCGCCATCCGGGCGGCCCGCACACTCAGCTTGGCACCGGCGTCCTCGTCATCGTCATCGACTCGCGCGGCCAGGGAGGGAAGTGCGCGCACCTGCAGACCGCGCGCCGACGCCGCCGGGGCCCACCGCTCGCCGGTGTAGACGATCGGCCGCATTCCGGCCGCCGACAACCGCGCGGCCAGACCGAGCGCCGGGAAAGCGTGCCCGGCGTCCGACCCGGCCACGACGGCCACCGTCAGCGGCGGGAGGTTCAGTTCTGCTCCGGCGCCTGCGGCGCGGGTGCGGCCTCGGCCGGGTTCACCTGCGGCTGGGCGTCCGACGCCGCACCGGGTGCCAGCGCTCCCCCGCCCATGCTGGCGCGGATCTGCTCCAGGCGGGCGTGACCGGCCATCTGGACGCCCGCGGCCTCGACCTCGGCCATGCGGCCGGCGACCGAGCCCTTCGCCAGCTCGGCCGAGCCGAGGGCGTTGGCGTACCGGCGCTCGATCTTGTCGCGCACCTGCTCCAGGTTGGGCGTGTTGCCGGGCGCCGACAGCTCGCTCATCTGGTTGAGCGAAGCGCTGACCTGCTCCTGCATCTTGGCCTGCTCGAGCTGGCTGAGCAGCTTGGACCGCTCGGCGAGCTTCTGCTGCAGCGTCATCGCATTGCGCTCGACGGCCTGCTTGGCCTGCGCGGCGGCCTGCAACGACTGGTCATGCAGGACCTTGAGGTCTTCGACGTTCTGCTCCGCGGTCACCAGCTGCGCCGCGAAGGCCTCGGCCGCATTGGTGTACTCGGTCGACTTCGCCGCGTCGCCCGCGGTGGCCGCCTGGTCGGCGAGAGTGAGCGCCTGACGGGTGTTGCCCTGCAGCTTCTCGATCTCCTCGAGCTGACGGTTGAGCCGCATCTCGAGCTGACGCTGATTGCCGATGACGGCGGCGGCCTGCTGCGAGAGCGCCTGGTGCTGTCGTTGCGCGTCCTCGATGGCCTGCTGGATCTGCACCTTGGGATCGGCGTGCTCGTCGATCTTGGCGTTCCCCAGAGCCATCAGGTAGTTCCAGAACTTCACAAACGGATTGGCCATCGGTCTTCCATACTCCTCGTAACGCGCGGATGGCGTCGTTGTCGATCGATCACGCGGCGGCGAGAGCTGCGGGCACTCCCTCGTCGTCCACCGAGTCTTCTTGGGGGGCAATGACTTCGACGACACCGTCGGCGCCGTCGACACGATTGTCGGCGACCAGCGTATCGGGTCCGGCGAGCTGAGCACGCGCCGGGCGCATGACGTCCGCCACCTGGAACAGGACATCGCCGATCGGCACCTCGAGCGCGCCGCAGATCGATGCCAGCAGTTCGCTCGACGCCTCCTTGCGTCCGCGCTCCACTTCGGACAGGTATCCGAGCGAGACCCTCGCGTTGGTCGAGACCTCGCGGAGAGTGCGTCCCTGACCTGTCCGAACCCGTCGCAGCTCATCGCCGATCGCCTCACGCAAGAGCAGTGCCACGCGCGGTCCTCCTCACGATTGCCTCACCTGCCGCCGCTGCGGCCGGTGCTTGGGTCAAAGCCTGTGTCGTCGACAGTAGCGGAATTCGCCATCGAACGCCGCACGCCTGCGACGACTGCGTCGCGCGTCTAGCCCGCGCGGCGGCGGAGCCGGATCGCCCGCCAGACGTAGTCCAGACCGGTCACCACCGTGGCGACGACGGCGGCGATCATGAGCACCCACGCGGTGGTGTGCCACACTCCGCTCAGCGGCAGCACGAACAGGCCGATGGCCACCGACTGCAGCAGCGTCTTCACCTTGCCCCCGTGACTGGCCGCGATCACGCCGTGCCGCAGCACCCAGAAGCGCAGGCCGGTCACGCCGATCTCGCGGGCCAGGATGACCACGGTCACCCACCAGGGAAGCTCGCCGAGGATCGACAGGCCGAGCAGCGCCGCTCCGATCAGCGCCTTGTCGGCGATCGGGTCGGCCATCTTGCCGAAGTCCGTCACCAGATTCAGTCCGCGGGCCAGCCGGCCGTCGAGCTGATCGGTGAACGCCGCGACCGCGAACACGGTGAACGCGGCGATCCGCCAGCTCGCCGTGGCGCCGTCGTCGACGAACAGAAGGACCACGAACACCGGAACCAGCACGATCCGGAACACCGTCAGGGCGTTCGCGATGTTCACCACCGGGACGGCGGCCAACTCATCGCCGATCACGCGGCGCGCAGGTTCACTCACGTGGTCAAGCCTAACGTCACCGGTTTCCCGGACTCTCGAAGGGCGCATTCGGACCTGCGACTACTCTTCCTGTCATGGACAGTGAACATCTCCCGACGCGCCCCGACGAGCCCTCCGCGGTGCTCGTGCGCCGCGCGCGGACGAGCGATGTTCCCCGGATCAAAGAGCTCATCGACATCTACGCGGGCAAGATCCTGCTCGAGAAGAACCTGGTCACCCTGTACGAATCGGTCCAGGAGTTCTGGGTCGGCGAGGTCGGCGGTCGGGTGGTCGGGTGCGGCGCGCTGCACGTGATGTGGTCCGACCTCGGCGAGGTCCGCACCGTCGCCGTCGACACCGCGCACTCCGGTCACGGGATCGGTCACCGGATCGTGGCCCGCCTCATGGAGGTCGCGCGCGAACTCGAACTCGATCGCGTCTTCGTCCTCACCTTCGAGACCCAGTTCTTCGCCCGCCACGGGTTCGTCGAGATCGACGGCACGCCGGTCTCGCGCGAGGTCTTCGAGGAGATGTGCCGCTCGTACGACACCGGCGTCGCCGAGTTCCTCGACCTGAGCTTCGTCAAGCCGAACACCCTCGGCAACACGCGCATGCTCGCCCACCTCTGACCTCATCTCGCACGTTCATTCCACGACTTCGTTCCGCAACCGAGAGGACTGCAAACCATGGCGCTCTTCGCCGTCGACTACACCTACGCTCCCGACGCCGCCGCGGTCCGCGACCGGTTCCGTCCCGAGCACCGCGAATGGCTCGGGGCGCAGCACGCGGTCGGTGCGCTGCAGTTCGTCGGCCCGTACCCCGACGGCAGCGGGGCGCTGCTGATGATCACCGCCGCCGACGACGACGCCGCCCGCACGCTCCTGGCCGGGGATCCGTTCGCCCGCGAGTCGGCGATCGCCGCAGTGTCGGTCAAGGAATGGGTGCAGGTCTACGGTCCGTTCTGACCAATCGGGTCGGCTACCGGTTCGCGTCCGCTCGGGCGCGACGCCGACTGACCGCCAGGCTCGCCACCGTCGTCACCACCAGCGTTCCGCCGATCACCCCCAACGACAGCGGGGTGCTGATCTCGGGGACCGCCACGGCCTCGCCGCCGTTGATGAAGCCCAGGGTGTTCTCGTGCAGGGCGTGCAGAACCAGCTTGGCGCCGATGAAGGCCAGGATCAGCGACAGTCCGTACGACAGGTAGATCAGCTTGTCGAGCAGGCCGCCGAGCAGGAAGTACAGCTGCCGCAGCCCCATCAGCGCGAAGGCGTTGGCGGTGAACACCAGGTACGGCTCCTGCGTGAGGCCGTAGATCGCCGGGATCGAGTCGAGGGCGAAGAGCACGTCGGTGAATCCGATGACCACCAGCACCATCAGCAGCGGTGTCATCATCGTCTTGCCGTCGACCCTGGTCAGCAGTCGGTCACCGTCGTAGGTGTCGCTCGCACGGAACCACTTCTTCAGGATCCGTTCGAGACGGCCCTCGCGTTCGCGCTCGTGCGCGGCGGGCTCGTCGCTCTCGCGCAGCAGCTTGACCGCGGTGAACAGCAGGAACAGTCCGAACAGGTAGAAGACCCAGCTGTAGGCGTTGATCGCGGCCGCGCCGACGGCGATGAACGCCCCGCGCATCACCAGCGCCATCACGATCCCCAGCAGCAGCACCTTCTGCTGGTACACGCGCGGCACCGCGAACTTCGTCATGATGACGACGAAGACGAACAGGTTGTCGACCGACAGCGCCTTCTCGGTGACGTAGCCGGCGAAGTACTCGCCGCCGAAGGTGCCGCCCCACTTCCACCACACGAAGCCGCCGAAGACCGCGGCGACGGTGATGTAGACCGCCGACCAGAAGCCGGATTCGCGCAGGGTCGGCTCGTGGGGTGTTCGCACGTGGGCGAAGAAGTCGAAGACGAACAGGCCGAGGATCACCGCGATGGTGATCAGCCAGGTGACGGACGAGACATTCATGGGTTCTCCAACACGTAGCACGAAGCGACGATGTCGAAGGTCTCTCCCACCGGCAGCATCGGAGCCGGCGGCGCCCCCGGGAACGCTGCCTTCATCCGATCTGCGGATGAGCGGCAGCGGTCCGTACTGACGAAGACGCCTGCGAGTCGGGGATACTCCCCTTCAAGATCTCGGCCAGTCTACCCCACGCCGGTCAGTCGCCCGGCTCCGGATCGCCGCCGCCGGTGATCGAGGCGATGACGCCGGCCAGGTCCTCGGGTTTGACCAGCACCTCGCGTGCCTTCGACCCCTCGCTCGGGCCGACGATGTCGCGGGTCTCCATCAGATCCATCAGGCGACCCGCCTTCGCGAAACCGACCCGGAGCTTGCGCTGGAGCATCGACGTGGAGCCGAACTGGCTCGAGACGACCAACTCGATGGCCTGCAGGAGATCGTCGAGGTCGTTGCCGATGTCCGCGTCGATGTCCTTCTTGTCGCCGGCCTTGGCCGTGGTGACCCCGTCGGTGTAGTCGGGCTCGGACTGCTCGCGCGTGAACTCGACGACGGCCGCGATCTCCTCGTCGGTGATGAACGCGCCCTGCATGCGCACCGGCTTGTTGGCGCCCATCGGCAGGAACAGACCGTCGCCCATGCCGATCAGCTTCTCCGCGCCCGGCTGGTCGAGGATGACGCGCGAGTCGGTGAGCGAACTGGTGGCGAACGCCAGGCGGCTGGGGACGTTGGTCTTGATCAGGCCGGTCACCACGTCGACCGAGGGCCGCTGGGTGGCGAGCACCAGGTGGATGCCTGCGGCGCGCGCCTTCTGCGTGATCCGCACGATGGCGTCCTCCACGTCGCGCGGCGCGGTCATCATCAGGTCGGCGAGCTCGTCGACGATCGCCACGATGTACGGATACGGCTTGTACACCCGCTCCGAGCCCAGCGGCGTGGAGATCTCCCCCGACCGCACCTTGGCGTTGAAGTCGTTGATGTGCCGCACGCGCGAGGCCTTCATGTCCTGGTAACGCTGCTCCATCTCATCGACCAGCCATGACAGCGCGGCGGCCGCCTTCTTCGGTTCGGTGATGATCGGCGTGATCAGGTGCGGAATCCCCTCGTACGGGGTGAGCTCCACCATCTTCGGGTCGATCAGGATCAGACGCACCTCGTCGGGGGTGGCCCGGCTCAGGAGCGAGACCAGCATCGAGTTGACGAAGCTGGACTTGCCCGAGCCGGTGGAACCGGCGACCAGCAGGTGCGGCATCTTCGCCAGGTTGGCGCTGACGAAGTCGCCCTCGATGTCCTTGCCGAGACCGATGACCAGCGGATGGTCCTCGCGGCGGGTGGACGGTGCGGCGAGCACGTCCGACAGCCGGACCATCTCGCGGTCGGAGTTCGGAACCTCGATGCCGACCGCCGACTTCCCAGGGATCGGCGCGAGCATGCGGACGTTGTCGGTGGCGACCGCGTACGCGATGTTGCGGTGCAGCTGGGTGATCTTCTCGACCTTGACCGCCGGGCCCAGTTCGACCTCGTAGCGGGTGACCGTCGGACCGCGGGTGTACCCGGTGACCGCGGCGTCCACCTTGAACTGCTCGAGCACGGTGTTGATCCGGTCGATCATCTCGTCGTTGGCCGACGTGCCGCGCTTGGCGGGTTCGCCCTGCACCAGGAGGTCGGCGGGAGGCAGCACGTAGTCGCCTTCGACGGCGCGGTCGACGAAGGCGTCGTGCGCCCGGTGGGCCGGCGAATCCGGCTCGTCGGCCCCGTCGTGCTCGGGCGCGGCGGTCTCGTGCCGTGCCGGGCGCCGAGGTGCGGTCGACGGCGCCGGGCGACGAGCGGCTCGGGCGGGCGGCGCCGGTTCGTCGTCCACGAGATCGTCGAAGGCGTCGATCGGCAGGGTCGGATGGTCGCGGGACGGGTCGACGGGCAGTTCCGCGGTGTCGTTCTCGTACTCGCCATCGCCGTATGCCCCATCGCTGTATGCCCCGTCGCCGTAATCGTCGGCGCCGTAGTCGCGATAGTCGTCGTGGCCGTCCGGTCGCGCCGCAGGCAGCGGCTCGGTCACCAGATCGGGCAGGTGGGAGTCGCGGTCCTCGCCCGCGGTGCGGCGCGATCGCGGAGCGCCGGTCCGCTGTCGGCGGCGGCGGTCGGGCGGGTAGTTGTGGTACGGATCCCCGTATCCGCCGGCCGGACCGGCGTCGACGTCGAGCTCCCGGCGGTCGTCGGCACGATCCCCGTCCCCGTAGCCCCCGTCCCCGTAATCGTCGGCGGGGTCGTCGGCCGCATAGTCGAAGTCGTCGTAGTCCCGGTCGTCGTAATCCCGGTCGTCGTAATCCCGGTCGTCGTAGTCCCGGTCGTCGTCCCAGTCGTCGTAGGCGACGCCGAGCCCGAGGTACTCCGAGACGGCGTCGGCGACCTGGCCGACGCTGCGGCCGCTCAGGGCCAGCACCCCCGCGGCGGCCAGCATCAGGAACAGCGGCACGGTCAGCCACACGGTCACCGCATCGGTCAGCGGTCCGGCGATGACGTATCCGAGGTAGCCTGCGGATTCGGCGCGCGCGTCGTATCCGGTGGGCGCCCCCTGCGCGAGATGCACCAGACCGAGCAGGGCGATCGCGAGCAGAATCGTGCCCACGATGCCGCGCACCCTGCGTCGCGGATTGGCGGGCAGCCGCATCACCAGCACCGCGATCAGCAGCATCGCCACCGGAACCACATAGGCGACCGCGCCGACGGCGGCTCGCACGAGGGTGTCGATGAAGCCGCCGAACGGACCGAAGGCCTGGAACCACACCCCGAACATGATCAACGCCGCCAGCAGGGTCAGCGCCAGACCGGCACCGTCGCGGCTCCGCGCGGGCTCGTCGTCGCGATGGGCGCCGATCCGGCACAGCCCACCGAGGCCGCGTGCGACGAGATTCCAGGTCGCGGCGGCGGCATGTCCGATGCTGCGGGCCACGGCCGGACTGTGCGGTTCGCGCTTGAGATCCTGCGAATGAGCCGGTCGCCGAGGCGCGCCGGAGCGAGCGGGCGGCTTGCGGGTGCCCGCGCCCGAACTCGAGCCGGCCCCTCGCGATCGTGTCCCCCCACGAGCGGCGCCGCTGCGCGACCGGCCGGCCTGCGTCTGGCTCGAAGACTTCGCCTTCGAGCCGGACGCACCCCGACTGCGCGTTGATGCATTGGAAGCCATGGCCCCCAGCCTAGTGCCCAACGTTCACTACAGTCACACTGGCAACACCGGGCGGTCACGGTCGTGTTGATATCGTGACCGATTCGGTCGTTGCGAAACCACTGGTCGCGGACTCAACCCCCTCGTCGGCCTCGCCCTTGCCGGACTCACAGGCTCCGTCGTGCGCTCCGCAGACTGGCGACCGCGGCGGGCGGTCCGTCGAAGTGCACCTCGACCGGCGCGCGACCGAAGGCGAACAACAGCAGTTCCCCGACCGTCCCGGACACCGTGACCGCCGCTCCGCGCCCGACCGTCAGCAGTTCGCGGCCGCCGGTCGTCAACGTGGTCCGCGCCGGCGAGGCGGCCATGATCCGTCGGCCGACGGTCCGCAGCGGGAACTCCAGCGCCGCCTCGAGCTCGGCCGACAACACCCGCGGCACCACCGGCCCGGCCGGATCGGCTCCCCCGCGCAGCACATCCTCGTGGTGCACGAACATCTCGGCCAGATTCAGATAGCGATCGCCGACGCGGAAGGGCGAATACCAGGGCGGCCCCTGCGCCAACAGCACCAGCAACTCGTCCCACGGCTTGTCGCGGTACCGATCGGTCACCGCAGCGGTGTGCGCGGCCAGCGACGTCACGAACATGCCCGCCGTCGCATCGAGTCTGCGTTCGCGCAGGATCAGGTGGATCGCGAGATCGCGGTTGTTCCAGCCCTCACACAGGGTGGGGGCGTCCGGTCCGGCGGCGCGCATGGATTCGACCAGCGACGCACGCTCGGACCGGGCCGGATTCACCTGTTCTCCCCCACCGCGATCACGGTCGGCACGATCATCGGACGACGCCGGTACTTCTCGGCCACCCAGCGTCCGACGACCCGCCGCACGCCCTGCGCGATCCGATGCGAGTCGGTGACGCCCTCGTTCGCGAGTTCGGTGAGCGCCTTGTCGACCAGCTCCGCGGCGTCGGCCAGGGCGCTGGGATCGTCGGAGAAGCCACGTCCGGAGACGGTCGGCTTGCTCACCCGCGCACCGGTCGACGCGTCGATCGCCACCGAGATGCCGATGAAGCCGCCCTCCCCCAGCACCAGTCGATCCGAGAGCGTCGACTCGCCGACGTCGCCGACCGACAGGCCGTCGACATAGACGTAGCCGACCGGAACACGGCCGGTGATCTGGGCGCGTCCGTCGACCAGGTCGACCACCACGCCGTCCTCGGCCAGGACGATGCGGTCGGACGGGACGCCGGTCGCCTCGGCGAGCGCGGCATTGGCGCGCAGGTGCCGCCATTCGCCGTGCACCGGCATCGCATTCGACGGCCGGACCGCGTTGTAGAGGTACAGCAGCTCGCCTGCCGACGCGTGGCCGGACACGTGCACCTTGGCGCTCGCCTGGGTGACGACGGTGGCGCCGCGCTTGGCCAGGCCGTTGACCACGGCGAAGACCGAGTTCTCATTGCCCGGGATCAGCGACGACGCCAGCACCACCAGGTCGTCGGCACGGATGTTGATCTGCCGGTGCTCACCGCGCGCCATCCGCGACAGCGCGGAGAGGGGTTCGCCCTGCGAGCCGGTCGAGATCAGCACGAGCCGGTGGTCGGGCAGGGTGGCCGCGGTGTCCATGTCGACCACGACGCCGTCGGGCACCGTCAGGTAGCCGAGATCCTGCGCGATCTGCATGTTGCGGACCATCGACCGACCGACGAAGGTGACGCGCCGACCGTGCCGGTGCGCCACGTCGACGATCTGCTGGATGCGATGCACGTGGCTGGCGAAGGACGCGACGATGACGCGCTGGCGGGCCTTGCCGATCACCGTGTCCAGGACGCCGCCGATCTCGCGCTCGGGCGTCACGAAGCCGGGGACCTCGGCGTTGGTGGAGTCCACCAGGAACAGGTCGACGCCCTCGTCGCCGAGACGGCTGAAGCCCGCGAGGTCGGTCAGCCGGTTGTCGAGCGGCAGCTGGTCTAGCTTGATGTCGCCGGTGTGCAGCACCAGACCGGCCGGCGTGCGGATCGCGACGGCGACCGCGTCCGGGATCGAGTGGTTGACCGCAAAGAACTCGCAGTCGAAGATCCCGTGGTGCTGCCGGTCGCCCTCGGCGACCTGGATCAGCTTGGGCCGCAGCCGGTGCTCGCGGCACTTGGCCGCCACCAGCGCGAGGGTGAAGCGGGAGCCGACGATCGGGATGTCGCCGCGCAGCTTCAGCAGGAAGGGGACGGCCCCGATGTGATCCTCGTGACCGTGCGTTAGGACGACGGCCTCGATGTCGTCCACGCGATCCTCGATGTATCCGAAGTCGGGAAGGATCAGGTCGACGCCCGGCTGCGCGTCCTCGGGGAACAGCACACCGCAGTCGACGATGAGCAGTTTGCCGTCGTACTCGAAGACCGTCATGTTGCGACCGATCTCGCCGATGCCGCCGAGCGCGACCACGCGGAGTCCGCCCTTGGGCAGCTTCGGCGGCGCGGGCAGGCGATCGATCACCTCACCGGTCACGCTCGACCCGGTGGCCGCGGCGACGCGATTGGAGACCTGCTGCCCGGCACCCTGCTTCTTCTGCCCGCCGCGACGCTGCGAACCCCTCTTCTTGGACCCGCCCTGCGACTGCGCGTCCTGCTTGGGTGCGTCCTGCTTCGGGGCCTCCTGCTTGGGGGCGTCCTGCCTGGCGGTCTCCTGCTTCGGGGTCTCCTGCTTGGTCGGAGCGGCCTTCGCCACCGGCGGTCCGGCCTGACGGGAGGCGCGGCGGCGCCGCTGCACCGCGGGCCGACCCGCTCCCTCGGTCGCGCCCGCCGCGTTGTTCGGGTCACTGTTGTTCTGGTCGCTGTTGTCTGACATCAGGAGATCACCTCGGCTGCGCGCAGATCGGCGATGAGTGCTTCGATCTGGGCGGGTTCGGCCGCGACCTGCGGCAATCGCGGATCCCCCACCTCCAGACCGGTGATACGAAGTGCGGTCTTGACCATGCAGACGCCGCCGAGACGGCCCATTGCGTCGACCAGTGGTGCCATCGACTCCGACAATCGCCGGGCAGTGGCGAGGTCGCCGGCCAGCACTGCCGCGCGCATGTCGCGCAGGCGACCCGGGACCAGGTGACCGATCACGCTGACGAATCCGGTGGCGCCGATCGACAGCCACGGCAGGTTGAGCGCGTCCTCGCCCGACAGGTACTCCAGGTCGGTCGCGGCCATGATCTTGGCCGCCGCGTGCAGGTCGCCCTTGGCGTCCTTGACGGCCTTGATGTTCGGGTGCTCGGCGAGCCGCAGGATGGTGTCGGTCTCGATCGGGATCACCGAGCGGGGTGGAATGTCGTAGAGCATGACCGGCAGATCGGCCGCGTCGGCGATGGTCCGGAAGTGCGCCAGCACGCCCGACTGCGGCGGCTTGCTGTAGTAGGGGGTGACGATCAGCAACCCGTCGGCGCCCAACGCCGACGCCTCACGGACCCGGCGAACCGATTCGGCGGTGTCGTAGCTGCCCGCGCCGTGCACGATCTTGGCGCGATCCCCGACCGTCTGGCTGACGACGCGAAGCAGGTCGTTCTTCTCCGCGACGGTGGTGGTCGGCGACTCGCCGGTGGTGCCGTTGACGACGATCGCATCGCATCCGGAATCGACGAGGTGTGTGGCCAGTTCGGCCGCCTTGTCGAGGTCGATCCGCCCCTCGGACGTGAAGGGGGTCACCATCGCTACGGACACCGTCCCGAAGGGGTGCTCCGAGCCTTGAGAATCAACCGAGTTCATGCCGCTCAGGCTACCGTCTGACACGACGGTCGCCTCTGTCAGCCCTCGAATACGAAGGGCGATGTCGCGACCTGAGTTCCGTCGGACAGTTCACCGATTTCGAAGTCGCCGAACGCAGTCGGGGCCGCGTCGCGCAGTTGCCGCAGACATTCCACGGCCAACTGCCGGATCTCCACGTCGGCGTGCTCGGTCGCGCGCATCCCGATGAAGTGCCGCCACGCCCGGTAGTTGCCGGTCACCACGATCCGCGTCTCGGTGGCGTTCGGAAGCACCGACCGTGCGGCCTGACGGGCCTGTTTGCGCCGCAGGATCGCGTTCGGGACATCGTCGAACTTGGCCTCGAGCGCCGTCAGCAGTTCGCTGTAGGCTTCGCGCGAGGCGTCGGTGGCCTTGACGAACAACTCCTCGAGCCGCTCGTCGCCGCGGATCGCCGGCGGCGCAACCACGTTCGAATCGTGCTCGGGAACGAACCGCTGCGAGAGCTGCGAGTACGAGAAGTGCCGGTGCCGGATCAGCTCGTGGGTGCACGAGCGGGAGATCCCGGTGATGTAGAAGGTGCACGTGGCGTGTTCGAACAGCGACGTGTGGCCGACCTCGAGCACGTGTCGCAGATAGCCGGCGTTGGTCGCCGTCCGCGGGTTCGGCTTGTGCCAGCTCTCGTAGCAGGCGCGTCCGGCGAACTCGATCAGCGCCTCGCCGCCGTCGGCGTCGGTGTCCCAGTCGACCTCGGGGGCGGTGAACTGGGTCGCCGCGACCAATTGGACCTTGAGTGGCACCAATTCCGACATTCGTCCTCCGCTCCGTTCGTTGCGATCCGGCCGTCCCGATTCGATCGGGCCGGACTCGATTGTCCCCCAGCTCGGGAAGTCGGTGAACGCCGCCCCGTACCCGTTCGGACGGCGTTACGATCGATCGGTCAGATTCGACCGGTCCCGGGGGCGAGCGGAGCGTTTCTCATGCCTGTGCCGACTCCCGACGTCTGTCCTGCTGAGCCGACCCGTCCCGGTGATCGAACCCGTCACGGTCGTCGACGGCGCCGACTGGCCGCCGTTCTGGGCGTGGCCGCCCTCGTCGCCGCCGGATGCGGTTCGGACGGTCGGTCCCCCGACTCCTCCCGGGTCGAGGTGTCGATCGGCGCCGCACCCAACCGCGATGTGATCGCCCTGCCGGGGTCGATCGACGCCCAGCTCACCGCCGCACTCGACCGGCTGCCGTCGCTGGCGACCGACGCCCTCGCCGAATCGAAGGTGCCGGGGATGGCGATCGGCGTCGTCCACGGTGACCGGACCGTCTTCACCGGCGGCTACGGCGTCCGGCGGGTGGACACCGACCAGCGGGTCGATCCGGACACCGTCTTCCAGATCGCCTCGGTGTCCAAACCGTTGTCGGCGACCGGCGTCGCCGCCGCCATCGGGCGCAGCGGGGGCGCACTGAGCTGGACGACTCCGGTTCACGAGCTGCTGCCCGATTTCGCCTTCTCCGACCCCACCGTGACCCGGATGGCCACGATCGGCGACGCGTTCAGCCACTGCACCGGCCTGCACACCGGTGCCGGCGACGACCTCGAGGACCTCGGCTACGACCAGCGGTACATCTTCGATCATCTCCGGTTCCAGCCGCTCGATGCCTTCCGCGCCTCGTACAACTACTCCAACTACGGTCTGACGATCGGCGCCGAGGCCGTCGCCGCGTCGCGCCACCAGTCGTGGCAGTCCATGATGCAGGATCTCGTCTTCGGCCCGCTCGGCATGACGTCGACGTCGACCCGGTACGCCGACTACGTCGCACGGCCCGATCGCGCCGTGCTGCACACGCTCGAGGACGGAGAGTTCGTCGCAGCCTACGATCGCCGGCCCGACCCGCAGGCGCCGGCCGGCGGAGTGTCGTCGAATGTCGAGGACCTGTCGAAGTGGATGCGGATGCTCCTCGCACACGGCCGCGTCGGCGACCGCGCGATCGCCGACGCCGATGCCCTCGCCCAGGCGATGACCCCGCAGGTCGTCTCGAGTCCGGGACCGTCCGTCGACGGTCGGCCCGGTCACTACGGATTCGGCTTCAACTCCGGCCCGCAGGTCGGCGGCCGGATGGCGCAGTCGCATTCCGGTGCCTTCTCGGTCGGCGCCGCGACCGCCTTCACCGTGATCCCCGATCTCGGCATCGGCATCGTCGTGTTGACCAACGGGGCACCGATCGGAGTGCCCGAAGCGGTGTCGGCACAGTTCCTCGACCTGGTCCAGTACGGGCACATCACCCGCGACTGGCTGGGCGATGCGCGCAAGAGCTTCGCGCCGTACACGGCGCCGGAGGGCGACCTGGTCGGCGCCCGGCGCCCGGCCGCCGCCGCGGCCCCGCCGTCGACGGCCGCGCTGGTCGGCCACTACGACAACCCGTACTTCGGTCCGCTCACCGTCTCCGCGGACCGCGGCGGGCTGTCGGTCGCGTTGGGGCCGGACGGTCGCGTTCGCATGGACGTGCAGCCGTGGGACGGCGCCACCTTCGCATACGCGCCCCGTAGCGAGAGTGCGCCCGCCGGCTCGCTCGCGAGCGCACACTTCGCGGCCGACGGCGCCACCGTTCGACTCTCCTCGTTCGACAGCCAGGGGCTGGGCACCTGGACCCGACGCGGCTGATCCGTCCGCCGCGAGTCCGCCGCGCCCGAGTCGGTCGCGCCTGCTCAGCCGCGGACCACCGCTCCCAGCTTGGCGAACGTGTCCTGCCAGCCGTGGACCTGGATGGAGTCGATCCCCAGGTCGGCGACCGGGCGGTCGTTGCCGCCCTCGTCGAGCCGATCGCCGAAGAACAGGATGTCGTCGATCGACAGGTCGAGGATCTCCATCAACCGGCGCGCACCGTACGCCTTGTCGATGCCCTTGGCGGTGATGTCGACGGAGGTGGAGCCGCCGCTGCGGACCTCGAGATCGGGCAGTCGCTCGGCGGCGTAGGCGCGCAGCGACTCCTTCTTGCGGCCGTCCGGGTCCCAGGCGGCCTTGGCGTCGACCGGGGCGGACTGCCCGAGCGCCGAGAACGTCACCTGGCTGCCGCGGTCCTCCAGGATCGGCCCCCAGGTCTTCTCCTCCCAGAGGCCGAGTTCGCGGGCGCCCTGTTCGACGACGCTCATCGCCTGCGACTTCTGCTCGTCGGAGAGGTCTTCGGCGTACACGGTCTGCCAGTCGTCGCCCGACCAGCGGATGTAGCGGGTGCCGTTGGTCGGCATCAGGTGCAGATTGCCGCGATCGTCGAACTCGCCGAGCCGGTCGAGCACCTGCGTCTGGAACTGCCCGTACTGGCCGCCGGAGATGATGCAGCCGAGGCTGCCCGCCAACAGTTCGCGGAACAACTCGACCATCTCATCGCTCATCGCGGTCTTCGACGGCGCGAGTGTGTCGTCGAGGTCGAACATGACGAGCTGATAGGTCTTGCCATTGTGCGTGACGGACAACTGTCCACCCTTCTGTTTGGTGTGCGGCCAGCATTGTAGCCCGCAGCACGCACCCGCCAGAGCCCACTGCTGTCCGAATCGTCCCCGTGAGCGGTCCTCCCGGACCATTTGTCCGGGAGGTGTCCTCACGGGGACGATTCGGTCACTGCTCCCGGATCACCCAGCCGAAGGCCTCTGCCTTCGAGCGGGCTCCCTGTGCGGTGCGCGAGCGGGAGTCCTCCGCGACGTCGGCGAGCAGGTCCTCGCCGGCCCGGACGAGGTCGGCGAGGACCGCCGGGGTCAGGTAGTCGGGGCGAGTGGCGAACAGGAGGTCTTCGCTGGCCGAGTTGCCGCTCGCGCCGGGTGCGAACGGGCAGCCGCCGAGGCCGCCGAGCGCGCCGTCGACCAGTCGCGCGCCGCCGTCGGCGGCGGCCAGGGAGTTCGCCACCCCCATCCCCCATGTGTCGTGCCCGTGGAACACGAGGCGACGGTCGCCCGCCGGAACGGTGGCGAACAACTCCCGCACCTGCGCCGGGTACGCCTGCCCCAGCGTGTCGGCGAGGACCACGTCGTCGGCGCCCTCGGTCCGCGGGTCCGCGACGATGCCGCGCACCCGGTCCGGATCGACGGGGCCGTCGAACGGGCAGGTGAAGGCCGTGGCCAGACACAGTTGGATGCGGCCGCCGACCTCCCCGGCTAACGAGATCGCCTCGGGCATCGCGGCGATGCTGTCCTCGGCGGTGCGACCGATGTTGGCCTTGTTGTGCGCGTCGGACACCGACAGGCAGTACTGGAAGTTGCGGACGCCGGCGGCCGCGGCCCTGGCGACGTGCCGCGGGGTCGCGACCCACACCCAGCAGCGGTCGAGTTCGTCGGGGGTCAACTGCGCCACGATGTCGAGGGTCCCGGCCATCGGCGGCACCAGGTCGGGCCGCGCCATCGACCCGATCTCCAGTTCGGGGACGCCTGCGGCCAAGAGCCTGCGCGCGAGCCGCACGCGCACCTGCACGTCGAGCACCTTGCCGGTCAACTGCAGGCCGTCGCGCAGGGTCACATCGCGCAGGCCCACCTGCGTGTAGTCGGTGGTCGTCATCGCGAACCGCCCAGGAAGCGCTCGCGAATCTCGTCGGTGTGCTCGCCCAGGTCGGGGCCGACCGTGCGGATCGGCAGCGACTCGTCGCCGAGTACGGGGACGATGCCGGGAAAGCCGACACTGGTCGGGTTCGCGCCGCCGGCGTCGACGTCGAAGTGCTGGATCATGTTGCGCGCCCGGTACTGCTCGTCGGCGACGATGTCGGCGGCGGTGTAGATCGGGCCCGCGGGCACCGCTGCCTCGTCGAGCACGCGCAGCACCTCGTCGCGGGACCGGGCGCCGGTCCAGGCGCCGATCGCCGCGTCGATCTCGTCGCGGCGTCGCCAGCGACCGTCGTTGCTCGCCAGGTCGGGATCGTCGGCGAGGTCGGCGCGACCGATCGCGCGCATGTACCTGGGGAAGATCGCGTCGGCGTTGCCCGAGATCACCACCGAGCTGCCGTCGGCGCACAGGTAGCCGTTCGACGGGGCGATCCCCTCCATCCGTCCGCCGGTGCGGGTCCGGGTGACGCCGTAGGCGCCGAGATCGGGCACCAGCGACTCCATCATCGAGAAGATGGCCTCGTTGAGCGCGACGTCGATGATCCGGTCGGCCAGCGGCAGCGGGTCGTCGGTCTCGTCCCTGCGCCGAAGGCCCTCGTACAGGGACATCACCGCGCCGAAGGCGCCGTAGAGTCCGGCGATCGAGTCGCCGATCGAGACACCCACCCGCACCGGTGGTCGGTCGGGATCGCCGACCAGTTCGCGGAATCCGCCGTAGGCCTCGGCGACGGCCGCGAAGCCGGGGCGTTCGGCGTACGGGCCGGTCTGACCGAAGGCGGAGATCCGGACGAAGATCAGCCGGGGATTGGCCTCGCTGAGCTGCTCGGGGCCCAGCCCCCACTTCTCGAGGGTGCCGGGCCGGAAGTTCTCCAACACCACATCGCAGTGCGCCGCAAGCTCTTTCACATCGCGACGCCCCTCATCGGTGCGCAGATCCAGCACCACCGACTTCTTGTTGCGGTTGACGGTGCGAAACAGCATCGACGTCTGGCCGTCGTAGAGACGCCAATTGCGCAGTTCGTCGCCCGTCTCGCGTTCGATCTTGATGACCTCGGCACCGAAGTCGGCCAGCAGGCGCCCGGCGGTCGGCGCCGCGATGTAGTTGCCCAATTCCAGGACGCGGACGCCGTCGAGCGGAAGTCGTCGAGAGTTCACCTGTCCCAGCCTATTACCAGGGCACGCCTGACGTCGGCGCTCAGATCACCGCGGTCGGCGACGTCGATGTCGTGCAGTCCCCGCCACCGCGCCAGCGCACGGAGGTCGGCGGCGAGGCAGCGGCCGACGGCCCGCGGATCGATGCCGGGTTCCCCGTGGGCGGCCAGGACCCGCAGCACGCCGGCGGACCGGTCCGCCTTCAGGTCCACGCGGGCGACGAGATCCTCGCCCATCAGGTACGGCAGCACGTAGTATCCGTGGACCCGCTTATGGGCCGGCAGATAGATCTCGATCCGATAATGGAAATCGAAGAGTCGCTCGGTGCGCGGCCGGTAGAAGACCAGCGGATCGAAGGGCGACAGAAGGGTCGACCGATCCACGACCCGGGGCACCCGAGCGGTCCGGTGCAGATAGGCGGGCTCGGCCCAGCCGTCGACGGTCACCTCGCCGACTTCACCGGCGTCGACGAGATCGGGCAGTACGGCTCGAACGTCCGCGCTCTTGAGCCGGTAGTAGTCGGCGAGGTCGGCGACGGTCGCCACCCCGTGCGCGGCGGCCGCGCGCGCGACGAGTTCGCGCTGGGCGTCGGTCCGACCGATCTCGAGCCCGACCCGCTCCGCGCCGACGACCCGCTCGGCGAGGTCGTAGTGCCGGTGGAAGTGCTCGCTGCGCACCGCCGACAGCGTGCCCGCGGCGAACATCGCCTCGCACAGATGCTTCACGTCCCCGCGCGTCCACCAGGAGCCGGCATCGTTCGGCTCCCGCACGATGCCGAGCGCGTCCTCGATCTCACGCGGCAGCAGCGGCCCGTTCTCGGCGATCACGGCGAGCACGTCGTCGGCCTGGGACCGATTGCGCCGCAGCACCTCTCGCGTGTGCCGGTAGCGTCCGTCGCGATAGTCGCGCATCCGCCACCCGAACAGCGGCCAGTCGTCGACCGGGATCAGTGCGGCCTCGTGCGCCCAGTACTCGGCGAGCAGTCGCGGCGCACGAGCCGACGGCCGCCAGGCGGCCCGGTCGAGCAGGCCGTCGTCGTAGGCTCCCAATCGGCTGAACGCCGGCAGATAGTGGGCCCGAGCGAGGATGTTCACCGAGTCCATCTGAAGCAGCTTCGTGCGTGCCAGCACCCGCCGCAGATGGCTGCGCGTGGGCGTCGACGCCGGTTCCCGATCGGCGAACCCCTGCGCCGCCAAAGCGATTCGGCGCGCTTGCGCCACCGACAAGGTCGTCACCCGAGCGAGCCTAACGTCCGGTCGGACCGGCCGGTGATCCCGCACCCACCCGTCCCAGCAGGACCGTCACCGGCCAGCGCACCGCGCGAGTACCCCGACCCCACCGCGGCGCCAGGTCGTCGGCCAGCCGGTCCAGGAGATCGTCGGCGTCGGCTTCGGTCGCCCGCCGAGTCGCCGACCACGTGGCGAGGTAGCCGACGAACTCGGCCAGCGACCAGGTCCGTTCGATGACGACGTCGGGCACCGGCAGTCGCTCGAACGGGAAGGCGAGGTCGGCGTAACCGTTGTCGACGTGCCGTCGTTCAGGCGGCCAGTACGGCCCGATCTCCTCGACGTAGAACCGGTCGAAGCGCTCACGGAGGTCGGCGTCCAGAACGACGACGCCGTAGGTGATCAAGGCCAACGCTGCACCGTCGACGGCCACCCGGCGCACCTCGTCATAGAAGGCGGGCAGATCGAACCAGTGCGCCGCCTGCGCCACCGTGATCAGCGCGGCCACGCCGTCGGGGACGTCGAGGTGCTCCGCGGTGGCCACTCGATAGTC
This sequence comes from Gordonia aichiensis, assembly GCF_039946255.1. Taxonomy (GTDB): domain Bacteria; phylum Actinomycetota; class Actinomycetes; order Mycobacteriales; family Mycobacteriaceae; genus Gordonia; species Gordonia aichiensis_A. Next base: position 319,109 of record NZ_JBCDWL010000001.1, read on the forward strand.
GACGGCGGGCGCGGCGACCGCATGGCGCAGTTGATCGTCCGACGGATCCAGGCCGATGACCCGGTCGAAGCGGGCGGCCAACAGCGACGTCAGCTGCCCGGTGCCGCATCCGACGTCGACGGCGAGCCGTGTGTCGGGTGCCGCAGCGACCAGCGCGTCGACGAGCTCGGTCGGATACGAGGGGCGGAAGGCCGCATAGTCGGCGCCGCCGACGTCGAACCAGGTCATGCCCCTACTGAATCACGCGAGCCTGAGCCCAGGCCGAGACACGGTCGACGTGCTCGCTACGCCGTTCCCACGACTCTCGGACTTCGCGCCGCTTGCGTTCGGTCCGCCCGCGTGACCTCTCGCTCGCTCAGCGCGTGTAGTCGACGAAGCGGTACAGCGTCCCGGTCGACGAGTACTGCCACTCCCCGGCCCGCACGCTCGACCACTGATCCGGGTCGACCTCGGGGGCGAAGGCATCAGCGGAATCGACCAGCACGTCGATCTCAGTGACGCGCAGCGCGGTGGCGCGCGACATCGCCGCCGCATAGATCTCGCCGCCGCCGATCACCGCGGCCACCTGCCCCGCAGCGGCGAGCGCCTCCTCGATGCCGTGAACGACCTCGGCTCCGTCGGCCCGGTAGCTCGCCGCCCGGGTGATGACGATGTTGCGCCGTCCGGGCAGCGGCCGCACCGACTCCGGCAGCGACTCCCACGTCTTGCGGCCCATGATGACCGTGCCGCCGCCGGTCAGCTCCTTGAACCGCAACATGTCCTCGGGCACCCGCCACGGGATGGCGCCGGCCTTGCCGATCGCGCCGACACGGTCTTGGGCCCAAACGAGTGCGATCGTCATCGCTGCCTCCTGAGATCGACGATGGGGATCAGACCGCGACCGGCGCCTTGATCGCCGGGTGCGACCGATAGTCGACCACCTCGACGTCGTCGTAGTCGTAGTCGAAGATCGACGCGGCCTTGCGCAGCCGGAGCGTCGGGTAGGCGAAGGGCTCCCGCGAGAGCTGCTCGCGCACCTGCTCGACATGGTTGTCGTAGATGTGGCAGTCGCCGCCGGTCCACACGAAGTCGCCGACCTCCAGGCCCGCCTGCTGCGCCATCATGTGCGTCAGCAGGGCGTACGAGGCAATGTTGAAGGGCACGCCGAGGAACAGGTCGGCACTGCGCTGATAGAGCTGGCAGCTGAGTCGGCCGTCGGCGACGTAGAACTGGAAGAAGGCGTGGCACGGCGGCAGCGCCATCTGCGCGATCTCGCCGACGTTCCACGCCGAGACGATGTTGCGGCGCGAATCCGGGTTGGTCTTGAGCGTCTCGAGCGCGGCGGCGATCTGGTCGATGTGCTCCCCGGACGGCGTCGGCCAGTTGCGCCACTGGACCCCGTAGACCGGTCCGAGCTCACCCTCGGGCGAGGCCCACTCGTCCCAGATGCTCACGCCGCGTTCCTGGAGCCATCTGACGTTCGAGTCGCCCCGCAGGAACCACAGCAGTTCGTAGACGATGGCTTTGAGGTGAACCTTCTTGGTGGTGATCAGCGGGAAGCCCTGCGAGAGGTCGAATCGCATCTGGTGGCCGAAGACGCTGCGTGTTCCGGTGCCGGTCCGGTCTGCTTTGGGGGTGCCGGTCTCCAGCACCAGGCGCAGCAGGTCCTCGTAGGGGGTCGAGATCGGCGTAGTCACGAGTCGATTCTAGGCGACGCACGATGCACCTTCGCCACGACGGCAGGAGCGCCCCGAACCGTCGTCGGGGCGCCCCTGCCTGGACTCGCTCAGCGTCGGTGGCCGGTCACGGCGCCTCGACGGCGACGACGGCGTCGTCCTCGGCTGCGTGCGCCATCGACTTGTCCTTCGTCTCCACGATCAGATACGTGCAGAAGACGCTGATCGATGAGAGCACGGCCAGCATGACACCGACCCAGATGGAGCCGGGTCCGGCGATCAACGGCGCGGCGATCAGCGGCGGGATCGCACCGCCGAGGATGCCGGCGAGGTTGTATCCCATGCCGGCGCCGGTGTAGCGGTAGCGGGCCTGAAACAGTTCGGGGAGCAGCGCGCCGGCCGGACCGTACGCGATGCCGAAGATCAGCAGGGTGCCGATGAGTCCGACGAGGAAGGCGAACTCGCCGCCGGCCTCGAGGATCGGGAACAGCAGCAGCACCCACGGGACGGCGAGGATGACCGAGACCATGATCACCCGGCGACGGCCGATCCGGTCGGAGTAGTACGCCGACGCGGCGGTCGACAGGCCGAAGAAGACGGCGGCGATCATGCCCGAGACGAGGACGAAGTTGCGGTTCAAGCCCATCTGGTCGGGTTTGGTGGCGTAGCTCGTGAGGAACGCCGTGCCCATGTAGAACAGCGAGAACAGGCTGGCGAGCGCACCGCCGGCGATCAGGATCTCCTTCCACTGGAAGCGCACCGCGTCCAGGAAGGGCAGCTTGGTGGGCGCAGCCGCCGGTGCGGCTGCACGCTTGGCCTGCGCCTCGGCGAAGACAGGCGTCTCGGCGACCGCCAGGCGGACCCACAGACCGACGAGCACGAGCACCATCGACAGGATGAACGGCACCCGCCACCCGTAGTTCAGGAAGGCGTCGCTGGCGGTGCCGACGGTCAGGCTTGCGACCAGGAAGGTCAGGCTCGACAGGAAGAAGGCGAACGCCGGGCCCAGCTGCGGGAACATCGCGTACAGGCCGCGTTTGCCCTCGGGCGCGTATTCGGCGGTCAGCAGCGTCGCGCCCGCCCATTCGCCGCCGACGGCGAAGCCCTGCAGGAACCGCAGGACCACCAGCAGTATCGGCGCGGCGATCCCGATGCCGTTCTCGAACAGGCCGAAGGCGCCGGACTCGTACCCCGGCAGCAGGCCGATCGCGACGGTCGCCGCGCCCATGATCAGCAGCGTCCAGACCAGGGTGCGCTTGCGGCCGATGAGGTCGCCGAAGTGCCCGAAGACGATGGCACCGACCGGGCGGGCGAAGAAGGCGACGGCGAAGGTCGCGAAGGAGGCGATGGTCGCGGTGGTCGCATCGGCTTCCGGGAAGAACACCGTCGGGAACGCCAGCGCGGCCGCCGTTCCGTAGATGAAGAAGTCGTAGAACTCGATGGTCGTGCCGATCGAGCTGGCCGCGGCCACCCGCTTCATGCTGGTGGTCTTGGAGGCGGCTGGGTCTACCGGCGGGATACGTGGTGGGGCCGTGGTCACGGTCGGGTCCTCGTCTCGGGCGGGATCAATGTGTCGGCTGACGAGAATGCACCGGCGATCACGCACTGTCGCGCGTCTCACTCGACGGCCATTTCGTAAGCTCGCTCACAGTACGATGGGCCCGAATCGCCCGACACCCCCCAAAGGGGGTGATGCCGGGAGGGGGCGATCAGCCGGGCAGGACGCCGGCCCGCCTGGCCAGGACGACGGCCTCGAGGCGGTTGCGCGCATCGAGCTTGCCCATCGCCGACTTCATGTACCCCTTGACGGTGTCGGCCGCGACCCCGAGCTCCTCGGCGATGCGCGCGTTGCCGTAACCGAGCGCCGCCAGCGAGAGCACGTCCTGCTCGCGACCGGTCAACTGCACGATCGGGACGCCCGCGCCATCGGCCTCCTCCTCCAGGAGCAGGCCGGTGATCCGGGCGATCTCATCGGCCAACGCCTCGTCGCCGACCTTGCGGGCCAGCAGTCTCAGTTCGGTGTAGGCGACCGTCATGCGGTCGCGCAGCGCGTCGGCATCCGGCGACAGGCGCGCATCGGCTTCGATCAGCGCCCGGGACACCGCGATCTGCTGTTCGACCGTCCGCGCCTGCCCGGTGAGCACGTCGAGCAGTCTGCCGTCGATCTGAGTGTCACAGCGCAGGGCGCCGTAGAGCACCGCGACCATGCGCGATTCGACGATGATCGGGGCCGCGGCGACCGCGCGCAACCCTTCGGTGGCGATCGCCTCGTTGTACCGGTGGGTGATCTGCGGCGTGTCGAGATAGTCGTTCACGGCCATCGGCCGGTTGTAGTGCAGCACCTTGCCGCCGAGCCCGTGCCCGACCTCGACCGCCAGACCGTTCAGCGCCCCGGTCGAGTCACCGACGAAGTGCTGCAGGTGCAGCCGCGCCGAACCCTCCACGATTCCGCTGAACGCCAGCGGGACGCCGCTCGAGTGCTGGACGCGCCGGAGCGCCTCGGTGACCGGCACCGTCAGTGCCCGCTCGCTCATCCGGCTACCACCCGTTCGTCCCGCAGACCAGTCCGCGCCGTTCACGCGGAAGACGCCCGCGGGAGGCCTTCCGGTCCCCGGGCATTATGAGCAATCATACCGAGCGACGCGATTGTCACCTATGCCACAGCTTGATCCGAGGTTCTGAACACGAATCGACCGGCCGCCGACGCCCGCTCGCGGTCTCAATCCGGCATGAGTCCGGCGGCCACCGTCGCACCCAGTTCCCAGCACGCTTCGAGTTCGTCCTTCGTCGGCTTGCCGGAGATCACGACGTCGGCCGCCGCCTTCACCCAGCCCAGTCCCCCGGCGATGGAGTGCACGCTCTTCTCCGCCCCCTCGGTCCCGACGTTGCCGTGCATGAACAGCCCGTATGGACGTCCCCCGGTGGAGTCGAGGATCGGATAGTAGCAGGTGTCGAAGGCGTGTTTGAGGGCTCCGCTCATGTACCCGAGGTTCGCGGGACTGCCGAGCAGGTAGCCGTCGGCGTCGAGCATCTCGGCCGCCGACACCGACAACGCGGCCCGCCTGATCACCTCCACACCTTCGATCTCCGGGTCGGTGGCACCGGCGAGCACCGCCTCGAACATCTCCTGGCAGTGCGGCGAGGGCGTGTGGTGAACGATCAGCAGGCGGGCCATGCCGCCATCATGCCGGTTCGGCCGCCTTCGCGGCCCGATACTGGTCGGCCGCGCGCTTCATCATCTCGCGGGCGCGGGAGCGGTCGCCGGCGTAGTCGTAGGCGCGTGCGATCCGGTAGGTGTTGACCCAGTCCGACGGATCGGCCTCCCACTCGGTCTTCACCTGCTCGAACAGCTCCAGCGCAGCGTCCTTCTCGATTCGCCCCGAGGCCCGGCGCGGCAGTTCGGAGACGTCGAGGTCGCGCCCGAGCGCCGAGGCCGCAGCGACCATGCGCTGGTGCTCGATCCCCGACTTCAGCGTGGCGATCACCATCCAGACCCCGAGCAGCGGCAGCACGAAGACTCCGATGCCCAGCCCGATCGACACCGGCGTGCCGTGGCCGATCAGGCCGACCGCCGTCCGACTCAGCAGGAAGAAGTACACGCACAGGGCGACGACGAGGAAGCCGATCACCCAGATGGTGGGCCGAGCGTCGCTCTTCTTTGCAGCCACGATGTCCTACAGATCCATGAAGGTCTCAAGACCCACCGTCAGCCCGGGTCGGCCGACGATCTCGCGGACGCCGAGCAGGACGCCGGGGACGAACGAGTTCCGGTCGATCGAATCGTGACGGATCGTCAGCGTCTCCCCCTGCGTCCCGAACAGGACCTCCTGGTGCGCGACGAGGCCGGCCAACCGCACCGAGTGCACGCGAACGCCGTCGACGTCGGCGCCGCGCGCCCCCTCCAGCCCGGTGGACGTCGCATCGGGGCAGGCGCCCAGGCCGGCCTCGGCGCGGGCGGCGGCGATCAACTGCGCGGTCCGACCGGCCGTGCCCGACGGCGCGTCGGCCTTGAACGGATGGTGCAGTTCGACGACCTCGGCCGAGTCGAAGAAGCGCGCCGCCTGCTGCGCGAAATGCATCGACAGGACGGCGCCGATCGCGAAGTTCGGCGCGATCAGCACGCCGACCGACGGGTTGGCCTCGACCCAGCCGCGCACCGTGTCGAGGCGCTCCTGCGTGAAGCCGGTGGTCCCGACCACCGCGTGGATCCCGTTCTCGATCAAGAACTTCAGGTTGTCCATCACCACATCGGGGTGAGTGAAGTCGACGACCACCCGGGTGTTCGACTCGACGAAGTCGGTCAGCGGATCGCCTGCGTCGACGCCGACGGTGTAGTCGGTGTGCGCCGACTCCCGAACGCCTTCGACGATCGCCGTGCCGACCTTGCCCCTGCTGCCGAGCACACCGACCCGGATCGCCCCGCTCATCTGTTCGGCCCCGCTCATCTGTCCACCTTCGCCGTTCGACATCATCGTCGTCGAGTCTAGGGCTTGCCTCACCGGGAGTGCGCGACGGACCGCACCGCAGGGACGCCGGTCACGGTCGGGCCGGGAAGCGTCCGATCCAGGGCCTGGCCTCCTCGAGCTGGGCGGCCAACTGCAGCAGGGCGCCGTCGGAGCCGAGCGGGCCGTTGAACTGGACGCCCAGCGGCAGTCCGTCGGCGGTCCAGTGGATCGGAACGCTGATGGCCGGCCGCCCGGTCAGGTTCGCCATCTGGGTGTACGGCACCCAGCCGAGGTTCTCCTCGATCATCTGGTCGACGACCCCGCTGGCCAGCAGCAGGCGACCGCCGTGCAGGCGGTGGGCCACGCGGGCCCCGACCTTCACCGGAGCCGCGGTCGTGAGCGCACCGACCTCGATCGGCGCCTGCGCGATGGTGGGCGTCATGAAGTAGTCGTACGACTCGTAGAACCGTCCCATGGCCTGCGTGTATCCGTTGATCTCCCCCAGCGCGCGCAGCGCCTTCACCGTCCCGCCGGAGCGGCCCAGCTCGACCATCGCCAGCGTGTCCGCCTCGAAGTCGTCGTTGCCGGCGCCGGTGCGCTCGCAGATCTCGTCGACCTGTCCGGCCAGTTGGGCGAACCACAGCGTCAGGAAGGTCTGCGCGAGGGCCTTGTCGTCGTAGGGCGGCGCGATCTCGGTGACCTCGTGACCCAGTTCGGTGAGCACGGCGGCCGCCTCCGTCATCGCCGCGGCGGCCTCGGCGGTCGGGGCGCCGGAGATGGCCGAGTGCGCAGAGAAGGCGATCCGCAACTTGCCGGGACGGCTGCCGACGGCCTCGACGAAACGCTGCGCGGGCATCGCGGCCTGGTAGTCGGCGAGCGGGTTCGGGCCGACGATCGCGTCCATCAACCCGGCGCTGTCGCGCACGGTGCGCGCGACCACGCCCTGCACGGCCATCCCGAACATCGGCTCCCCGGTCTGCGGACCGTACGGCGCCAGCCCGCGACTCGGTTTGAGTCCGACCAGTCCGGTGGTCGCCGCCGGGATCCGAATCGACCCTCCCCCGTCGTTGGCGCCGGCCGCCGGGACCACGCCCGCGGCCACCGCCGACGCCGAGCCGCCCGACGAGCCGCCCGGCGTGCGTGAGGTGTCCCACGGATTGCGGGCCGGCCCCCACAGGTCGGGTTCGGTGACCCCCTTCGCCCCGAGCTCGGGCGTATTGGTCTTGCCGACGACCACCAGACCCGCCGCCAGGAAGCGATCGGTCACCAACGCGTTGCGCGGCTCGGGCAGGTTCCGCAGCGCACGACAACCGCTGGTGGTCGGGTAGCCGCGGTACTCCTGTGCCAGATCCTTGAGCAAAAACGGGACACCGGCGAAGGGGCCGGTCAACTCGCCTGCGACCTGCCGGTCGGCGGCGTCGGCGGTCTCGATCACCACTGCGTTGAGCTTCGGGTTGACCTCCGCGAGGCGACGACGCGCCAGGTCGAGCAGCTCGGCGGGCGTGACCTGCTTGTCTGCGACCAGCTGGGCCAGCCCGGTCGCGTCGTAGCTCATGTACTCGTCGATGTTCATGTCCGACCTTCTCTGCGCGATGACGATGTTCCGGCACGGCCGGTTGTGCCACACCCTAGCCTTCCCCGGGTCGGGTGGCCGAGGGCTGAGCTAATCTACCGATCGGTAGAACACGTTTCAGTTTTGGGAGTTCCAGTGACGTCAATCTCTCGCCGAAGCCTCCTGCAGGCCACCGCCGCCTCCGCCGTCGGGGTCGGTGCGCTCGGGGTTCTCGGCACCGCGGGAACCGCCGCCGCGGAACCTCGTGGCACCGGCTATCTGGTGGGCGCGGGAAAGGGCGACATGACCGGCGCGATCGCCGGCCAGGGCATGATGGGCTACTCCGACATGGAGCAGGTCGCCGAGGGGCTCCTGCAGCGCACGTGGGCGCGCGCGTACGTCATCGCCGACGCCGCGACCGGCAAGCGCGTCCTGTTCATCACCGCCGACATCGCCTGCGTGTTCACCTCCCACCACCGGACGCTGCTGACCGAGCTGGCGAAGCGGTACGGCGACACCTACACCGCGCACAACGTCAACATCAACGCCACCCACAATCACAACTCGTGCGGCGGCACCGCCTGGGACTACGCCTATGTCCTCGCCGCGCAGGGGCACCGGCACAACTCCTTCCGAGCCGAGCTCGACGGCCTGCTCGACGCCGTCGCCGCCGCCCACGCCTCACTGGCGCCCGGCACCTTGGAGCTCGGGCACGCCGAACTCCACGATGCGAGCGCCAACCGTTCGATGGCCGCGTTCGAGCTCAACCCCGCCGACGAGCGCAGGCACTTCCCGAACGCCATCGACCCGCAGGTGACGGCGATCCGGTTGCGGCAGGGCGGTCGGACGATCGGCGAGATCACCTGGTTCGCCACCCACGGCACCTCGCTGACCGACGCGAACTTCCTGATCGGCCCGGACAACAAGGGGTACGCGTCCTATCTCGGCGAGCAGCGCGACCCGGGGATCGTCGCCGCCCATGCGCAGACCAATGCCGGCGACATGACGCCCAACCTGTGGCTGCGCAAGATGCATCCCGGCGGTCCGACGTCCGACAACCGGACCAACCGCCTGCTCATCGGGCAGCGGCAGGATCGGGCCGGGCAGGCGGCGCTCGCGGCGGCCCGGCCGATGAGCGCGGTGCGGATCGACTCCGCGACTCGCTACGTCGACATGGCGAACGTCTCGATCAGCGGTCACTACACCCCCCACGGCAAGGCCGCCCGCACCTCCCCGGCCATGATGGGCGCCGCCGCCGCGGCCACCAGCCAGGAGGACAACACCCGCAGTCAGCTGGGATTCCTCAACGAGGGGGTCCGCAATGAGTTCGCGATGCTGCTCGGCGCCGGCGCCACGGCCACCCCGGATCCGTGGATCGTCGACAACCAGGCTCCCAAGGCGATCCTGTTTCCGCTCGGCATCCTGCCGCCGAGCCCGTGGATCGAGCAGACGCTCCCGGTTCAGCTGATCCGCATCGGCGACCTCGTCCTGGCCGCGCTGCCGACCGAGTCGACGATCGTCGCCGGTCTGCGGATCCGGCGCACCGTCGCCGACGCGCTCGGGGTGCCGCTGGAGAACGTGCTGCTGCAGGGGTACTCGAACGGGTACAGCCAGTACACGGTGACGCCCGAGGAGTACCTCTCGCAGCAGTACGAGGGCGGCGAGACGCTGTTCGGACGCTGGACGCTGTGCGCCTACATGCAGGAACTCGACCGGATGGCGCGCGCGATGGTCCGCGGCTCCCGGTTGCCCGCCGGCCGCCGTCCGGCCGACACCTCCGGGCTGCAACCGGATCTGCTGCCCGCCCAGCCCGCCGACACGCCGATGCCCGGCCGCCGGTTCGGCGACGTCGTCTCGACCGTGCCCGCCTCGGTGCGGGCCGGCACCACCCTGCGCGTGTCGTTCTGCGGCGCCTACCCGACCAACAGGATCCGCCGGGGCGCACAGACGGCGGGCTACTTCGCCGTCGAGAAGTTCACCGGCACCGGCTGGACGGTGGCCTTCGACGACGATCACGCCGCCACCGAGCTGAAATGGGAACGCCCCGGCGGCAGCGCCTCGGCGTCGAAGATCACCGTCACCTGGCGCATCCCCCGCGACGCCGCGGGCGACTACCGCATCCGCTACTACGGCGACGCCAAGGCGCCGAACGGGAAGCTGCGCCCGATCAGCGGCACGACGGGCCGCATCAAGGTCGGCTGACGGCCGGCCGCAGACGGCCCCCACGTCTGCGCCAGGTACAGCAGGATCGCGCGCACCCGGCGGTTCTCGGTCTCCGGCGGCAGGTCGAGCTTGAGGAAGATGTTGGCGATGCGCTTGGCGACCGCGGCATCGGAGACCACCAGGGACGCCGCGATCTCGGAGTTGCTGGCGCCGCGGGCCATCAGCGCCAGCACCTCCGACTAGCGCGGAGTGAGCCGATCGACGACGGCGGTGGAGAACATCGTGGAGATCACCTCCGGGTCGACGACCACGCCGCCGGCGACGACGGTCTCCACCGCCCGCAGGAAGTCCGCGACCCGACCCACTCGCTCTTTGAGCAGGTAGCCGACCGAGCCGCCCTGCTCGGCGGTCAGCAGCCGGCGCGCATAGGCCGCGGCGACGTACTGGGACAGGACGAGCACCGGCAGCCCGGGCCGCCGGCCCCGCAGATCCAGGGCCGCGCGCAGTCCGTCGTCGCCGTCGCCGGGCGGCATCCGCACATCGGTGATCACCAGGTCGATCCCGGTCAGGTCGACGCCGCGCAGTGCGACCGCGTCGGACACCGCGGCCACCACCTCGTGCCCGGCCCGTTCCAGAATCCGAACCAGCCCCTCGGCCAGCAGAACCGAGTCCTCCGCCAATACGATGCGCACGCCCACTCCCCCGAGTCTGCCCGACCCGTCAGCCTGCGACGACGCCGGACCAGCGCACGGTGGTCGGACCGCCCTGCGGGCTGACGACGGTCAGGCTCGCCCCGAGTGCGTCGGCCCGCTCGACGAGACCGGCCAGGCCGCGTCCGGCGGACACGTCGGCGCCGCCGCGGCCGTCGTCGGTGACGGTCATCGTGACGGTGTCGGCGACCGCCGACAGCGCGATGGACACGGTTGAGGCACCGGCGTGCTTGACCGCGTTCGTGACGGCTTCACTGGCGGTGTAGTAGAGCCCGCGCTCCACCTCGCTCGGCAGGCGCCGGCCCCGCACCCACCCGGTTCCGGCGATCACGCGCACCGCGATCGGTCCGCCGAGCTCGGCGCAGGCGGCTTCGATCCCGTGGTCCTCGAGCACGCGGGGATGAACGCCCCGGACGGTGTCGCGCAGGCTCGCCAGCGCCCGTTCGACCCGCTGCTGCGCGGCTTCGGCGTCGGCGCGAACGGCCGGGTCGGCGGTGAACTGGGCGAGCTCGCCGAGTTGCATGGCCGCGCCCACCAGCTCCTGCTGCGGCCCGTCGTGCAGGTCCCGCTCGATCTGGTGACGCTGGGCCTCGAACGAGTCGACGAGGACTCCGCGCGAGGACTGCAGTGCCGCGACCTGCGCTGCGAGATCGGACTCGCGCGGGCCCAGGAGCGCCTGGGCCGTCGAGGCGACGACGGCCGCGAGCACGGCGCACAGGTACAGGGTGACGATCAGCAGCGGAAGCGCGACGGGCACCATCGGCCATGCGGTGGCGGCCGAGTCGACGCGCCACGAGCCGATGGTCAGCCGCGCTCCGAGGCCGGTGAGCAGAGGCGCCAGGGCGCAGACGACGAGCAGGACGACTGCGACGGTCACCGCGATCGTGGCCGGCACCGCCAGCAGCGCCAGGATCAGCGAGTATCCGACCTCGCGCCGCGTCGCCGGATCGCGCAGGCGCAGACCGCTCGACGGTGCGCCGCCGAGTGGTCGGTGCGGATCGTCGATGGGCGCCAACCGCAGCAGCCGCACGCGCTGCCGTTCCAGGCGGGCCAGCGGCTGGGACCAGAATGCCGCGAACGGGAGCAGGATGATGAACGCGTACGTGAAGAACAGGAGCCAGCCCAGCACCAGGCTGATGAATGTGTAGGCCAGCGAGCGCCAGGGGTCGGCGGACAGCAGGAAGCGCACCGGCGACTGCGCCACCGCCTCCCACGGCGATCTCGTACGGACCGGTGATGAGTCGGGTGACACGGAGCGGGGTACCTCGTTGATCGTCATGACGGAAACGCTACGGTTGCGCCCGGCCGCGCACACTGGCCCGAGCCCGAGACTTCAGGGTAGCGCCCGCACTACCCCCGCGGCGCTGCCCCTGCGCCGCTGCCCACGGCGCCGCCCGGCCCAGACGACGGCACCCGGCCCAGACGACGGCACCCGGCCCAGACGACGGCACCCGCACCCCGCTGATCGCGGGGTGCGGGTGCGCGTCACTGGTCGGATTCGACTCAGGCGTCGGCCGTGGCCTCTTCCTTCGCCTCATCGCGGACGGGGACGAGGCTGATCTTGCCGCGCTCGTCGATGTCGGCGATCTCGACCTGGAGCTTGTCGCCCACCTTGACGACGTCCTCGACCTTGCCGATCCGCTTGCCGTTGCCCAGCTTGCTGATGTGGACCAGGCCGTCGCGGCCCGGCAGCAGCGAGACGAACGCGCCGAAGGCGGCCGTCTTCACGACGGTGCCCAGGAAGCGCTCGCCGACCTTGGGCAGCTGCGGGTTGGCGATGGCGTTGACCCGATCGATCGCCGCCTGCGCCGACGGGCCGTCGGCGGCGCCGATGAACACGGTGCCGTCGTCCTCGATCGAGATGTTGGCGCCGGTCTCCTCGGTGATGCCGTTGATCGTCTTGCCCTTGGGACCGATCAGCTCGCCGATCTTGTCCATCGGGATCTTGACGGTGGTGATCCGCGGCGCGTAGGGGCTCATCTCGTCGGGCTCGTCGATGGCCTCGGCCAGCACGTCGAGGATGGTCAGACGCGCCTGCTTGGCCTGGCTCAGGGCTCCGGCCAGCACCTTCGACGGGATGCCGTCGAGCTTGGTGTCGAGCTGCAGGGCGGTCACGAAGTCCTTGGTGCCCGCGACCTTGAAGTCCATGTCGCCGAACGCGTCCTCGGCGCCGAGGATGTCGGTCAGCGCGACGTAGCGGGTCTCGGTCTTGCCGTCGATGGTGACCTCGTCAGACACCAGACCCATCGCGATGCCCGCGACCGGCGCCTTCAGCGGCACGCCCGCGTTGTACAGCGAGATGGTCGACGCGCACACCGAACCCATCGAGGTCGAGCCGTTGGAGCCGAGGGCCTCGGACACCTGACGGATCGCGTAGGGGAACTCCTCGACGCTCGGCAGCACCGGCACCAGTGCGCGCTCGGCGAGCGCGCCGTGGCCGATCTCACGGCGCTTCGGCGAGCCGACGCGGCCGGTCTCACCGGTCGAGTACGGCGGGAAGTTGTAGTGATGCATGTAGCGCTTGCTGGTCTCGGGGCCGAGCGAGTCGATCTGCTGAGCCATCTTGACCATGTCGAGGGTGGTGACGCCCATGATCTGGGTCTCGCCGCGCTCGAACAGGGCGCTGCCGTGGGCGCGCGGGATCAGGCCCACCTCGGCCGAGAGCGCGCGGATGTCGGTGATGCCGCGGCCGTCGATCCGGAAGTGATCGGTCAGGATGCGCTGGCGCACGACCTTCTTGGTGAGCGAGCGGTAGGCCGCGCCCAGTTCGCCCTCGCGGCCGACGAAACGCTCACCGAGCGCCTCGAGCACATCGCCCTTGAGTGCGTCGGTGGCGTTGTCGCGCTCCTGCTTGTCGGCGATCGACATGGCCTCGCCGAGACGGTCGGTCGCGAACTCGGCGACGGCCTCGAAGGCGTCGTCGGCGTACGGCGGGAACAGCGGGAACTCGCGGGTCTCCTTGGCCGCGGCCGCGGCGAGCTGCTTCTGCGCCTCGCACAGGGTGGCGATGAACGGCTTGGCCGCCTCCAGGCCCTCGGCGACGACCGCCTCGTTCGGGGCCTGCGCACCGTCGGCGATCAGGGCGAGCACGTTGTCGGTGGCCTCGGCCTCGACCATCATGATCGCGACCTCGCCGTCGTCGGTCACGCGACCGGCGACGACCATGTTGAAGACGGCGCCCTCGAGCTGCTCGACGGTCGGGAAGGCGACCCACTGGCCGGCCTTGTTCTCCTCGGTGGGAATGAGCGCCACGCGCACGCCGCCGACCGGGCCCGAGAAGGGCAGGCCGGAGATCTGCGTGGACGCCGAGGCGGCGTTGATCGCGAGGACGTCGTAGAGGTCCTTCGGATCCAGCGACAGGACCGTCTCGACGATCTGGATCTCGTTGCGCAGACCGTCGACGAACGACGGACGCAGCGGACGGTCGATCAGGCGGCAGGTCAGGATCGCGTCGGTCGACGGGCGACCCTCGCGGCGGAAGAACGAGCCGGGGATGCGGCCCGCGGCGTACATGCGCTCCTCGACGTCGACGGTCAGCGGGAAGAAGTCGAAGTGCTCCTTCGGCGACTTGGACGCGGTGGTCGTCGACAGCAGCATGGTGCCCTCGTCGAGGTAGGCGACGACCGAGCCTGCGGCCTGCAGAGCGAGGCGGCCGGTCTCGAAGGTGATCGTCCGCGTACCGAACGATCCGTTGTCGATGACGGCGGAGACTTCGGTGACCGAATCATCGAAGTCGGCGTTGACATCAGTCAAGAGGTATTCCCTTTCGTTGCGGCCGCAGTGCCACCCGAAGGTGCGGGCTGCGACCGGGTATGGCGCAGTCGACTCGCGCAAGACGCAGCGAGCCGACGGGCGATTGGCGCGAGATTCACGGCAGATGAGAACAGCGCACCCGCGCTGTGAGCAGACGGCCTTCGATCGAAGCGGCCGGAACTTCTTCAGTACACGTTGGTTCTTCTGTACACGTTCCGGCGGCCACTACCGAGGACCGATCCGACGATCTCATCGATCCGACATCTGGCATCGATCGTCCGCCCACCAGCGTAACATTCTCGCTGCTGGTGACGTGGCCGTCGGCCGAACCTCGGGCGCGCCCCGACGTCCCGGCCCCGAAATCACGGCCCGGACACCGCTGCGGCCGCCGTCCCCGGAATCGGGAACGGCGGCCGCAGCGGCAAATCTGGAGATGCTGCGTCAGCGACGCAGGCCCAGACGCTCGATCAGCGAGCGGTAACGGTTGATGTCAACGCTGGCGATGTACTTGAGCAGACGACGGCGACGGCCGACGAGCAGCAGCAGACCACGACGGCTGTGGTGATCGTGCTTGTGGAACTTCAGGTGCTCGGTCAGGTCGGTGATGCGCTTGGTCAGCAGCGCGATCTGCGCCTCCGGCGAACCGGTGTCGGTCTCGTGCAGGCCGTACTCGGCCAGCACGGCCTTCTTCTCGTCGGCGGAAAGTGCCATGAGAGTTCTCCTCGATTTTCAGTTCCGTGCTCCAGACCCTGCACCTGCAGGGGGTGCGCCACCACGGACCGCAGCTGACACCAGCGGTCAAGGCTACCAGGGGCGCGGCGACGGTGAAAATCGGGCGACGGTGAAAATCGGGCGACGGTGAGAATCGGCCGGGGAACGTCGTCGCTACTGTGCGGCGAGCAGCGTGCGGGTGCGCTCGACGTCGTTGGTCATGGCGGCGATCAACGACTCCACGCTGTCGAAGGGCTCCATCCCGCGCAGGCGCGAGACGAAGTCGACGGCGACGTGCTGACCGTAGAAGTCGGCGTCGACGTCGAGCACATAGGCCTCCACCGTGCGGATGCGACCGGAGAAGGTCGGGTTGGTGCCGACCGAGACGGCGGCCGGATACCGTTCGCCGAGCACGATGCCGCGAGGTTCGGTGGCGCTGTCGAGCACGGTGAACCACGCCGCGTACACGCCGTCGCCGGGCACTGCGGCGTGCTCGGGCGGGGCCACGTTCGCGGTCGGGAAACCGAGGTCGCGGCCGCGTCGCTCCCCGTGCACCACCACGCCTTCGACGCGGTGCGGGCGACCGAGGGCCTCGGCCGCCAGCTCCACATCGCCCGAGGCGATGCACGATCGGATGTAGGTGGACGAGTAGGTGACGGTGTGCTCACCGAACAGCGACACGCCGGTGACCTCGAAGCCGAACCGCTCGCCGAGGTCTTTGAGCTTGGGGACGTCGCCCGCGGCCTTGTGCCCGAAGGTGAAGTTGTCGCCGACCACCACTTCGGCGGCGTGCAACTGTTCCACCAGCACCGAGTGCGCGAACTCCTCCGGCGACTGCGCCGCCATCGTCGGGTTGAAGGGCAGCACGCAGAAGACGTCGATGCCGAGTTCCTCGGCGAGATCGGCGCGCCGACGCAACGACGACAGCTGCGGCGGGTGGGTGCCGGGGCGCACCACCTCCATCGGGTGCGGATCGAAGGTCATCAGGACCGCGGGGACGCCGCGCTCGGCGGCCGCCTTGGTGGCGGCCGCGATCAACTGCGCGTGCCCGCGATGCACTCCGTCGAACACGCCGATGGTGACCACGCATCGCCCCCAGCCCGCGGGGACATCGTCCAAACCTCGCCAACGCAACACACGACAAGCGTACGACCTGCGGCCGCCAACGCGCATTCGACCCGCGGCCGCCGTCGCCCGTCGTCGCACGCGCGGCGAGCGCGCGGCGTTCAGCGAACCGTGCCCCAATGGGTAAGGTCGTGGTCATGCCCGATGCTCGCCCGGTGAACGAACTGACCTCGGTCACCCAGGATTATCTGAAAGTTATCTGGACCTCCCAGGAGTGGTCGGACGCGAAGGTATCCACGAAAGTCCTGGCAGAGAAGCTCGGCGTCTCGCCGTCGACGGTCTCCGAGGGCATCCGCAAACTGTCCGACCAGGGTCTGGTCGACCACGAGCCCTACGGCGGGGTGACGCTCACCGAAGCCGGCCGGGTGGCCGCAGTCGGCATGGTTCGCCGCCACCGGCTGCTGGAGACCTTCCTGGTCTGCGAACTCGGCTACCGCTGGGACGAGGTCCACGACGAGGCCGAGGTCCTCGAGCACGCGGTGTCCGAACAGCTGCTCGCCCACATCGACGCCAAACTCGGTCATCCGAAACGTGATCCGCACGGCGATCCGATCCCGCGGCCCGACGGCACCGTGCCCGAGTCTGGCTCGCGGCAGCTCGCCGACCTCGACGTGGACGAGGTCGGCGTGATCACCCGGATCTCCGACGCCGACCCGGAGATGCTGCGCTACTTCGAGGAGATCGGCGTCAACCTGGACTGCCGAATCCGGGTGATGCAGAAGCGCGCCTTCGCGGGCACCATCACGGTGTGCGTCGACGACTCCGAGCCGATTCACCTGGGTGACATCGCGGCCCGGGCGATCTTCCTGGACGGCTGACTTCGGGACCGCTCGGTCCGGTATGTCCGTCCCGGGGACGCCTGCCCCCGGGACGCGAGCACTCAGCGCAGGGTCGCCGGCCGGACCACCATCACCGAACTCGCGCGGCGGCCCTTCTCCTGAATCAGCGCGATCGCCTGACCGGACGGGTCGACGACGGTGTAGATCTCCTTCATGCCGATCGGCGTCAGCCATCGGCCCTGACTGATCGACTCGGCTTCGTCGTCGCTGATCGATCGGTGCGGGAAGCAGAGCTTGGCGGCGTCGTCGATGCCGAGGCTCAGGCCCGGCGCCGCCGAGACGTCGTCGATGCGGCGCGAATGCTCGAGCGTGAACGGTCCGACCGCGGTGCGGCGCAGGACCGTCAGATGCCCCCCCACCCCGAGTGCGC
This sequence comes from Gordonia aichiensis, assembly GCF_039946255.1. Classification (GTDB taxonomy): domain Bacteria; phylum Actinomycetota; class Actinomycetes; order Mycobacteriales; family Mycobacteriaceae; genus Gordonia; species Gordonia aichiensis_A. Next base: position 336,432 of record NZ_JBCDWL010000001.1, read on the forward strand.
CGCCGAGATCGCGGGCCAGCGAACGGATGTAGGTGCCCGACGAGCAGTCGACCTCCACGTCGAGGTCGACGAAGCCGTCCGCCCGGCGGGTGCCGGTCACCTCGAAGCGGTGCACGGTCACCGACCGCGGCTTGAGCTCGAACTCCTCGCCGGTCCGCACCAGCGCGTGGGCGCGGCGGCCGTCGACCTTGATCGCACTGACCTTGGCCGGGATCTGCTGGATCTCGCCGGTGAGCGAGGCTACGACGGCCGCGATCTCGTCGTCGGTCACGCCGGCGGCGTCGGTGGTCGAGACGACCTCGCCCTCGGCGTCGTCGGTGGTCGTCGACTGTCCGAGCCGGATGGTGGCCGTGTAGGCCTTGGTGGTGAGCGAGAGGAGCCCGAGCAGTTTCGTGGCCCGTTCCACGCCCAGCACCAACACGCCGGTCGCCATCGGGTCGAGGGTGCCCGCATGACCGACCCGGCGGGTGTTGAAGGCCTTGCGGCACTTGGCGACCACGTCGTGGCTGGTCATGCCGGCGTCCTTGTCGACGACGAGGAGTCCGGCGTTCTCGATGGACGCGTCTGCCATGTCAGGTGAGTGCAATCGTGGTCAGGATCAGTCCGCGGGAGATCTGCCAGCGGCCGGGCAGCGTGAGCAGCGGCGGTCCGCCGTCGATCGCCGCGCCGTCGATCAGGATGGTCGAAGTGAAGGTACCGGCAGGCTCACCCGCGGTGCCAATCGTGTCGTCTCGCGTGAAGACGATGTGCGCGTCCTCGAAGCCCAGCCATCGCTGGGTGATCGGGAACCACGCCTTGTAGGTCGCTTCTTTGGCGCAGAACAGCAGACGATCCCAGTGCAGGTCGGTGTCGCGGGTGGCGAGGACCTCGCGTTCGGCGGCCACGCTGGTGTGGTCGAGCACGCCCTCGGGCAGCGCCTCGTGCGGTTCGGCGTCGATGCCGAGGGAGCGGACCTGCATCGAGTAGCCGACGACGGCGGCGCGGTAGCCGTCGCAGTGCGTCATGCTGCCGACCACCTGCCGCGGCCACAGCGGCATGCCGCGCTCGCCGCGCAGGATCGGCACCGGGTCGATCCCCAATTGCCCCAGGGCCTGTCGGGCGCAGTGTCGCGCGGTGGTGAACTCGCGCCGACGCTTCTCGACCGCCTTCGCGATCAGGCTCTCCTCGGCGGGCAGGACGGTGATTCCGTCCGGGTCGCCGAACGACTCGGCGGTGCCGACACCGGCGGGCATCAGGTCCTCGATCAACGGTCATCGTCCTTTCCGGCCGCGTCGGCTCGCTTCTGTCTGGCTTCGGCTCGACGGGCCCGGGTCCGCTCCACCCGCGCCCGGAACTCGGCGGCGCGTTCGGCGTAGTCCGGCGGCAGGTCGAAGCGGGCGCCGAACTCGTGCAGGTCGTCGGGCCTCAACCCGTCGTCGGGGGCGATCTTGCGCAGCAGCGGCTTCGGCAGACCTCGACGGCTCCACTCGCGCGGGTAGCCCACCGAGACCTCTTCGAAGCGGATGTCGTCGTACCAGGTGGTGCGCGGGATGTGCAGGTGCCCGTACACGCAGCAGGCAGCGTTGAAGCGCGTGTGCCAGTCGTCGGTCAGCTCCGATCCGCACCACAGGGCGAATTCCGGGTACATCAGGGCGTCGCAGGGTTCTCGGCGCAGCGGCCAGTGGTTGATGAGGATCGTCTTCTCGGCCGGATCGATGGCCTCCAGCCGGGCGCGCGTCGCCTCGATCCGCGCTCGTCCCCAGGCGTCGCGGGTGCCGTAGGGCTCGGGTGAGAGCAGGAATTCGTCGGTCGCGACGACGTTCGCCTCACGCGCCACCGCGAGGGCCTGCAGGGCCGTGCTCGTCCCCTCTGGACGGAAGGTGTAGTCGTAGAGCAGGAACATCGGCACCACCCGCACCGGGGGCGTTCCGTCACCCGGGTCGAACAGCGGGTACCGGTCTTCGGGCGTCACCACCCCGAGGTCACGACAGGCCTGCACGAGGTAGTCGTAGCGGGCGACGCCGAACACCTGGAGCGGGTCCTTGGACGTGGTGTAGAGCTCGTGGTTGCCGGGCACCCAGATCACCGTGTGGAAGCGGTTCTTCAGGCGCCGGAGGGTGTCGATGATGTCGTCGGTGCGTTCGGCGACGTCGCCGGCGACGATCAGCCAGTCCCCCGGATCCGAGGGCTTGATCTGGTCGAGGATCGGCTCGTTGCCTCGATGCGAGACGTGAAGATCGCTGATCGCCCAGAGCGTTGCCATGCCGACCATCGTGCCACGGCACCGAAAGGCGGTGACACGCCGATCGCCGCGGCCGCGCGGGCGGGCGGCTACAGCACGAATGAATAGACCAGGACGGCGGCCGAAGCGACCAGCATTCCCAGGCAGTTGACCCAGAAGGTGACGCCGAGGGCCCGTGCCCGCACGTGCGCTGCCGCCGCAGCCAGGAAGTACGCGATGACGCCGACGGTGGCCGCCGCCCCGATTCCGGGCTGCCAGAGGCCGACGAGGAGGCCACCGACCGCGAGCAGTTTGACGTAGACCAGCACCCAACCCCACTCGGAGATGGGGAAGCCGACGCCCTCGACGCACTCGCGGACGAACCGGACCGGGCGCACCGAGATGATCGCGTCGCCGAGCAGGACTGCGGCGAGCACGATCGTCGGCCACGCCGGAGCAGGCAGAGCAGACATGTCAGGACTCCCTTCTCGAGTCGCCGAGCAGGACCTCGGCCACTTCTCCCAGTTGCGTGCTGACGACGCTCATGTCCGCACCCGTCGCGGCGCTCGCGAGCAGCAGCCCGAGGTACGACAGATAGGTGGTTCGGGCCGCCGCCGACGATCGTCCGGCCAGGCCGGCGTCACGGAACACGGTCTCGAACGAGTCGGTCAGCACGATCGCCAGTCCGGCGAAGACCTCCGTCTCATGGCTTCCCCGGGCGAGCACCGCACCGTACTCGCGGGCGAGCCCGAGGTCGCTCTCGAACAGGTGGAGGAACGGCGCCACCAACCCCTGGATCCGCTGTGCCGCCGACTCGGTCACGAGCGCCTCGCCGGCACCCGAGCCTCGCTGGATGTCGCCGATCCACCGGTCGAAGCAGGCGAGCAGCAGCGCCTCCTTGTCTCCCACTCCCATGACCGTGCCCACGCTGACGTCCGCGTCGGCGGCGATCGCCCGCACCGTGGTCGCACGGAAGCCGTCGGCGCGGAAGAGCCGCTGCGCAGACGCGATGACTCGCTCGCGGGTCCGCTCGCGTTGCTCGGTCCGACCCGATTGAACCTGTTCACTGAACATGTTCATAACCCTAGTCCCGGTCGATCGGATCGGCAACGCTCCTCGACGAACGAGCCGAAGCCCCTGCGCGGTAGTAGGTTCGAAGGCATGACCACGCCAGTGCCTGTTCCGCCGCCGACGGTCGCCCTCTCACCGACGCCGAAGCTGCGCCACTTCCCCGATCGGGATCGCTACGAGCTCTGGTCCGGCGACGAGCTCGTCGGTGTCGAGGGCTACGAGCGCCGCGCCGACGGGACCCTGGTTCTGCTGCACACCGTCGTCACCGAGAAGTACGGGCGGGCCGGTTTCGCCCGACTGCTGGTCTCCTCGGTTCTCGATGAACTGATGGCCGAGGGAACCAAGATCGTCCCGGTCTGCACCTATGTCCAGACGTTCCTGGAGCGGTTCCCGCAGTATCAGTCGGCCCTCGCCGCGGACTGACCGACCGGCCCGCGATCCCGTGACATCCGGTACCGCCCGGGTACCGGGTGTCACGGAATCGGGCGGGTCGTCCCTGCTACGGCAACATCCATTCCCAACCCGCGAACCCCGAATCGCGAAGAATGAGAACGGTCGCGTCTTGAGGAACCGCGAAGTTGTCGCTACCGCGTCCCGTGTCGCCAACCTGCAGAACATCGTTGAGCGGGCCATGCTCGACGTCTTCACCGCACCAAACAGGTTTCACCTTGCTGACGTACCCGTCGGCAGTCTTGCTTCGCCAGTTGTCGCTGATCAAGAACAATCCAGGGTGACTCGTGCCCGGAAGGGGCGCACGCACATCCGCATCAATGGAGATCCGTACCACCTTCTGGTTCGCCTTGAGGTCACTATTGCGGGCACAGTTGATCAACTCCAATCCAGTCACAGTGAAGTTGACCGAACACGGTTCGTCGGCCCCTCTCCGCGAGCACCCCAACCCGGCCCGCTCGCCAACCTTCTTCTGAATCGGCTGATCACCTACAGCCGCCCCGGTGGGAGCGGTCGCAGACGCCACCGCCGGTTCGGCCTTGATCGAATCGGTCTCATCGGCTCCGCACCCAGCCATGCCGATGCTCCATCACCAGTCGGCGCTCGCCGCTGATTGACAACTGGCCCGCGATCTCGTGGCATCCGATACCTCCGGGGTACCGGGTGTCACGGAATCGGGCGGTTACTGAGGGGCGGCGTTGAGCACGCCGAGCACCTCGGCGATGCAGGTCGCCGCCTCGTCGGTGATCTCGTGCCAGGTGCAGACCTTCTTGCGCCAGAGCGCGTCATCGAGCGCGTTGAGCTTGGCTCGGTCCGACCGGAAGCGATCATGCTGATGATGAAACGCCCAACCGTCGATCTCGACGGCGAACTCGCGTTCCGGCCACGCGAAGTCCAGGCGCCACGGACCGAACCGGTACTGCTGAACCCAGCCGGTGATGCCCGCCTCCCGCAACAGCCGCGCGAAGATCCGCTCCGCCTCCGACTCCGAGTCGTCGGAGGCGACGGCCAGCAGCCGGCGTGCGGCGCCCATGCCCTTGCAGCCGCTGTTGCGTTCGACGACAGCAGCCAGTTCGTCGACCGTCACCGCGCCGGTCTGCAGCACTCGGTCCAGGAAGCGGCTTCCGTGGTCGACGGTGATCGACGTGAACAGGGCCGTCGCCGGCAACCGCGTGATCGGCAGGCCCCGCACCTGCGTCACGTCGTCGGGCAGGTGGCGACGTCGGATCAGATCGACCGGCCCCAACGGCCATCGGTCCGGACGAGTGCGGTCGAGCGCGCTGATCGTCATCGGAAACGGGAGGTCGTCGAGCAGTCCGTGCCACCACGCCGCGGTCGTTCGGTCAGCGACACCGCGATGAGCCGCGACCGCCGCGCGAACGAGCACCGACTCGGTCAGCGGATGGGCAGCCGACCGATGAACACCCGTCACGATCGACGCCCAGTCGCCCCGATCTAGCCTGCCCTTGATCTGCCGTCGACTCAGCCCCAGTCGCAGCGCCTCCGCACTCGTGATGACGCCGTCGTGATCGGCCAGATGAGCCGCGACCGCGGCCCGGCAGTCAGCTTCCGTCGCATCCCCCGCACGCGCTTTCCCCATGCCCGTTGGGACGCACACCGCGGCGGTCCGGTTCCCCGACACGCCGAACGACGGCCGAATCGAGACTGCGTCGTCCGACCGGCTACCTCACCCACGCCCCGCTGCGGACACGCCACACGACCGCGCCCAGCCGGGCGCACATGAACGCCAGGAGTCCGGTCCAGATGCCGGCCAGACCCCAGTCGAACGCCCAGGACAACCAGATCAGCGGCAGGAACGCCCCCAGTGCGCCGGCCAGCGTCGCGGTGCGCAGGAAGGCGGCGTCGCCGCTGCCGAGCAGCACGCCGTCGAGCGCGAAGACGACCCCCGCGATGGGGAGCATGGCGACGAAGAACCACCACGGCGTACGCATCGCCTCGAGGATCGTCGGATCGTCGGTGAAGATGCGCGGGATCACGCCGACGCCGACGGCGAGCACCGCCGCCAGCAGCACCGCCACCGCCAGCGACACGACGGTCGCACGTCTGGCGGCGTCCTTGGCGAGGCCGAAGGCCCGGGCGCCCAGCGCCGCACCGACCAGTTGCTGGGCAGCGATCGCCAGGGAGTCCAGCAGCAACGAGGTGAACTCCCACAACTGCAGGACCACCTGGTGCGCTGCCACCTGCGCGACGCCGAACCGGGCGGCGACGGCCGCGGCCGACACGAAGCACACCTGGAACGACAGGCTGCGCAACACCAGATCGCGCGCCATCGTCAGTTGGGCGCGGATCACCGGCCAGTCAGGTCCGAGGCGGCCCCGGTTCTCGCGGACCAGCCGAGCGGCGAACAATCCTCCGGTCAGGCTCTGGCCGGCGAGATTGGCCCACGCGCTGCCGTGCAGTCCCAGCCGCGGCAGGCCGCCGACCCCGTGTACGAGACCCACGCACAGCAGCGCGGCCGGCACCAGGCCCGCGATCACGAAGTACACCGGCCGACGGGTGTCCTGAACGCCGCGCAGCCATCCGTTGCCCGCCATCGACAGCAGGATGGCGGGCACGCCGAACACCGCGATCCGCAACCATCCGGCGGCGTCTGCGGCGACCTGCGCATCGGGAACCAGGGCGCCGGTGATCCACGGCGCGGCGCCGAAGACGGCGGCGACGATCACTGCCCCCACCCCCAACGCGATCCACGACGCCTGCACTCCCTCGGCGACCGCGCGGGGACGGTCTCCGGCGCCGAAGGCGCGCGCCGACCGGGCGGTCGTGCCGTACGAGAGGAAGGTCAGCTGCGTGCTCACCACCGCCAGCACCAGGGTCGCGACGGTGAGAGCGGCGAGTTCGGTGGGCCCCAGCCGCCCGACCACCGCGAGGTCGAGCATCAGATACAAGGGCGGCGCCACCAGTACGACGAGCGCCGAACCCGCCAGCTTAAACACTGCTGTGCTCGACCTCAGTCCGGCAGAGCCGCGAGCAGCCGACCGACGACCTCGTCCGCTTCGCCCGCATCGCTGTAGCCCGCCGCGCGGACGTGTCCGCCGCCGCCGAGCGCACGCGCGATCGGGACCACGTCGACGTCGGTCTTACTGCGCAACGACACCGTCCACGAGCCCGGGCCGACCTCCTTGAAGACCGCCGCCAGCTCGGCTTCGCGCGCGGTGCGCACGATGTCGATCACGCTCTCGGACTCGTCCCAGTTCATGCCGGACATCTGCTCGTGGGTGACGATCCCGTAAACGAGTCCGCGCCCGCCGAGCGCTTCGGTGTCCAGGACCGAGTCGGCGAGCACGGCCGAGACCATCTGCAGCCACGAGTACGGGTGGGAGTCGAGAAGCAGTCGACTCCAGCGCCGACCGTCGACGCCGGCCTCGAGCAGCCTGGCGGCGATGCCGAACGACGCCGGGCGAGCCCACTTGAAGGAGCCCGTGTCGGTCACCAGCCCCGCGTACAGGCAGGTCGCGATGTCGGCGTTCAAGGCGACGCCCAGCGCATCGGTCACCTCCAACACGATCGACGCCGTGCAGTCGGCCGCCGGGTCGATCAGATCCAGGTCGGCGAACCCGGCGTTGGAGATGTGGTGATCGATGCACACGGTGACCGCGCCGGCGCGGAAGAACTCTTCGAGGTCCCCCAGCCGACCAACGGTCGCCGCGTCCACCGAGACGGTGACGTCGGCGACCGGCAGCTCGTCGGCACCGACCATCAGCTCCACCCCGGGCAGCCCCCGCAGGGGGCCGGGCAGCGGCTCGGGGCCGGAGAACGCGCAGTGCACGCGTTTGCCCAGCTCCACGAGCGCCAGTCCCAGCCCCAACGCGCTGCCGATGGTGTCGGCGTCGGGCCGCATGTGGCTGATGATCGCGACCGAGTCGGCGGCGCGCAGGGCCGCGGCCACCGATTCGCTCGAGGCGAGGTTCACCCGCGGGTGTCCTCTGCTTCGTCGACGTCGTTGCGGCGGTACGGATCGTCGTCGCCCGCGGGCTTCGCATCGCGTGCCGCCCGAGCGACCGACTCGTCCTGGGCGCGAGCCCGAGCCAGCAGCTCGTCCATCGCCCGAGTCGCGTCGGGCACGGTGTCGAGTTCGAACCGGAGCGTCGGGGTGAACCGGACGCCCGTCCCCGCGCCGACCATCGATCGGAGCGCGCCGGTCGCGGCGGCCAGACCGGCCGCCGCTTCCGCCACATCGGGTTCGGAGTCCACCGAATCGCCCATCACGGTGTAGAACACGGTCGCGTCGTGCAGATCGCCGGTCACCCGGCAATCCGTGATCGTGACGTGGGCCAGCCGCGGATCCTTGATCTCCCCACCGATCGCCGAGGCGACGATGGTGGTGATCCGTTTCGCGAGCCGGGCGGCCCGTGCGGGATCTGCCATGGCCTAGTCCCGCGCCTTCTCGACCATCTCGAACGCCTCGATCACATCGCCGACCTTGATGTCGCTGTAGGTCAGCGTGAGACCGCACTCGTAGCCTTCGCGGACCTCGGTCGCGTCGTCCTTCTCCCGCTTCAGCGAACTGATCGTGAGGTTGTCGGCGACGACCGCGTTGTCACGCAGCAGACGAGCCTTGGCGTTGCGACGCATGATGCCCGACTGGACCAGGCAGCCTGCGATGTTGCCGACCTTGGACGACTTGAAGATCGCACGGATCTCGGCACGACCGAGCTCGGACTCCTCGTAGATCGGCTTGAGCATGCCCTTGAGCGCTGCCTCGATCTCCTCGATCGCCTTGTAGATGATCGAGTAGTAGCGGATCTCGACGCCCTCGCGGTTGGCGAGCTCGGTGGCCTTGCCCTCCGCGCGGACGTTGAAGCCGATGATGATCGCATCCGACGCGGCTGCCAGGTTGACGTTGGTCTCGGTGATGCCACCGACACCGCGGTCGATGACGCGCAGCGAGACCTCGTCGTCGATCTCGATCTGAAGCAGCGCCTCTTCGAGCGCCTCGACGGTGCCCGAGTTGTCGCCCTTCAGGATCAGGTTCAGCTGGCTGGTCTCCTTGAGCGCCTTGTCCAGGTCCTCGAGGCTGATCCGCTTGCGGCTGCGTGCGGCCAGCGCATTGCGCTTGCGCGCATTGCGACGGTCCGCGATCTGCCGCGCAATGCGGTCCTCCTCGACGACGAGCAGCGTGTCGCCCGCTCCCGGCACCGACGTGAAGCCGATGACCTCGACCGGACGCGACGGGTACGCCTCTTCGACGTCGTCGCCGTGCTCGTCGACCATGCGCCGGACACGCCCGTAGGCGTCGCCCGCGACGATCGAGTCGCCGACCCGCAGGGTGCCGCGCTGGATGAGCACCGTCGCCACCGGGCCGCGACCGCGGTCCAGGTGAGCTTCGATGGCCACACCCTGTGCGTCCATGTCGGGGTTGGCGCGCAGGTCGAGCGATGCGTCCGCGGTGAGCAGCACGGCCTCGAGCAGCGCATCGATGTTGGTGCCCTGCTTCGCCGAGATGTCGACGAACATGGTGTCGCCGCCGTACTCCTCGGGCACCAGACCGTACTCGGTCAGCTGGCCGCGGATCTTGGTCGGATCGGCGCCTTCCTTGTCGATCTTGTTGACCGCCACGACGATCGGCACGTCGGCCGCCTGAGCGTGGTTCAGCGCCTCCACCGTCTGCGGCATGACGCCGTCGTCGGCGGCGACCACGAGGATCGCGATGTCCGTCGACTTCGCACCGCGGGCACGCATGGCGGTGAACGCCTCGTGACCCGGGGTGTCGATGAACGTGATCAGCCGGTCTTCGTCGTTCAGGTGCGTGTTGACCTGGTACGCGCCGATGTGCTGCGTGATGCCGCCGGCCTCGCCGCCGCCCACGTTCTCCTTGCGGATCGTGTCGAGCAGGCGGGTCTTGCCGTGGTCGACGTGACCCATGACGGTGACCACCGGCGGACGCTGGGCGAGATCCTCTTCGCCGCCCTCGTCCTCGCCGAAGGTGAGATCGAAGTTCGCGAGGAGCTCACGGTCCTCGTCCTCCGGGCTGACGACCTGGACGACGTAGTTCATCTCGCCGCCGAGCAGCTCCAGCGTCTCGTCGTTGACCGACTCGGTCGCCGTGACCATCTCGCCGAGGTTGAACAGCGCCTGGACCAGCGAAGCCGGGTTGGCGTTGATCTTGTCGGCGAAGTCCGACAGCGAGGCGCCGCGGGCGAGGCGGATGACCTCGCCGTTGCCGTGCGGCAACCGGACGCCGCCGACCTCTGGTGCGCGCATCGAGTCATACTCTTGACGCTTCTGCCGCTTCGACTTGCGACCACGACGCGGAGCGCCGCCGGGACGACCGAAGGCGCCCGCCGTGCCGCCGCGACCACGACCGCCGCCGCCACCGGGACGACCGCGGAAGCCGCCGCCCGCGGGTGCTGCGCCGCCGCCGCCACCGCCGTTACGGAAGCCGCCGCCGGGACCACCGGTACGACCGCCGGGCCCGCCGCGACCACCCGGACGCGCATCGGGGCGTGCCGCACGCTGCGGCATCGCGCCCGGGCTCGGGCGAGGCGGCATGTTGCCGGGGTTGGGACGGGGACCGCCCGAACCGCCGGGACGAGGCCCGCCGGCGCCGGGACGTGCACCCTGCGCGCCGGGACGAGGTCCGCCCTGGCCGCCGGGGCGCGGACCGCCCTGACCGGGACGACCGCCCGGACGCGGACCCGCCGCACCCGGACGCGGGCCCATCGGACGAGGGGCCGGCGTGGGAGCCGACGAATACGGGTTGTTGCCGACGCGCGGAGCGCGCGGGCCGGGGCGCGGTCCCGGACGGGGGCCCGGGGTCGCAGGCTTGGGCGCAGCCGAGGGCTGAGCAGCCGAGCTCTGAGCGGGCGATCCCTGATCTGCAGCCGCCGCGGGGGCGGCGGGCTTCGCCGCCGGGGCGGGTGCGGGTGCCGGTGCGGGCGCCTTGGGCGCCGGCTTCGGGCCGGGCTTGGGACCGCTGCCCGCAGACTTGGCGGGAGCCGCCGGTGCCGACTCGGCGACCGGAGCCGCCTTCGCGGGTGCGGGCTTGGGGCCCGGCTTGGGACCGGGCTTTGCGCCGGACGGCTTGGCCGCCGGCTTCGCCGGGGCGGATGCGCCTCCGGACGTGAAAGATTCGCGCAGTCGACGTGCCACAGGGGCTTCGACCGTCGACGATGCGGACTTGACGAACTCGCCCTGCTCCTTGAGCCGCTCCAGCACTACCTTGCTGGCGACGCCCAATTCCTTGGCCAATTCGTGAACGCGGGCTTTGCCTGCCACTGCTCTCCTCACTTGGAGGTCGAGCGGGCTGCCCGCGTCGACCTCGGTTTATTCAGTAAACGTGCTCATCGTGGAGACTTCACGGTGTGCTCATGTCATCTGCTACCTGTCCTGACTCCCTGCGGAGTCCTCATTCGTGACCGCGCCGAGTTGATCGGCGAGATCGTCCGGTCTCACGACGACGCCGCGATCCCGTAGTGCCGTTCCGAACGCCTTGCGCCGCACCGCGTTCTCCAGACAGGTCTGGTCGCGATGAAGCCAGGCGCCGCGTCCCGGCAGTCTCCCCCGTCGGTCGACAGTCACGTGCGCCGCATTGTCTGTGCCGCACACGGCAACCAACCTGATCAGCGAAGAAGCTTGATCGCGGCGACGACAACCGATGCAGGTACGCGTCGGGGATGTCGACTTTCGAAGGGCCACAGGTCAGTTTAGCGTATCCGCGGAGGTCTCGGTGACACCACCGGTGTCGTCCCCGCCACTGTCGCCGCCGCGCTCGCCCTCGTGCTCGGCCGCACCGGCTTCGCGGGGACCGCCGTCGCCGGAGTCGGACCGGATGTCGATGCGCCACCCGGTCAGCCGTGCCGCCAGTCGGGCGTTCTGCCCCTCCTTGCCGATCGCCAGCGACAGCTGGTAGTCGGGCACGATGACGCGCGCGGCCTTCGTCTCCTGGTCGACCACCGTCACCGAGACCACCTTGGCGGGCGAGAGCGCATTGCCGACGAAAGCGGCCGGGTCGGCGGCGTAGTCGATGATGTCGATCTTCTCGCCGGACAGCTCGCTCATCACGTTGCGGACGCGCTGACCCATCGGGCCGATGCAGGCGCCCTTCGCGTTCAGGCCGGCGACGCCGGTGTGGACGGCGATCTTCGACCGGTGGCCTGCCTCGCGGGCCACCGCGACGATCTCCACGGAGCCGTCGGCGATCTCCGGCACCTCGAGGGCGAACAGCTTGCGCACCAGGTTCGGGTGGGTGCGCGAGAGGGTGATCTGCGGCCCGCGGGCACCGCGAGCGACGCCGACCACGTAGCACTTGATGCGGTCGCCGTGCTTGTAACGCTCGCCCGGCACCTGCTCGGCCGACGGGATGACGCCCTCGGTGGCGTTCGAGTCGCTGCCGATCTGCACGATCACCATGCCGCGGGCGTTGGCGCGGGCGTCGGCCTGCACGACGCCGCCGACCACCTCCCCCTCGTGGGCGACGAGCTCGCCGTAGTTCTTCTCGTTCTCCGCGTCCCGCAGGCGCTGCAGGATCACCTGGCGCGCGGTGGTCGCCGCGATCCGGCCGAAGCCCTCCGGGGTGTCGTCCCACTCGTGGACCACATCACGGTTCTCGTCGAGTTCCTGCGCCATCACGCGCACCTGCCCGGACTTGCGGTCGACGTCGATGCGGGCGTTCGGCGAGGCCCCGTCGGTGTGCCGGTACGCGGTGAGCAGAGCGGTCTCGATCGCCGCGAGGATCGTCTCGGCGGGCACGCCCTTGTCGGCTTCGAGCAGTCTCAGCGCGCTGATGTCGATGTGCATGGTGGCGACTCCTATTCGCTTGTCTGATTGAGTTGTCGGGAGGGTACGGGTGCAGGTGGGACGGGCGGCGGGCGGTCAGGACGCCGGGGTGCGCCGTCGGACGATCTCGGCGTCGTCGAGACCGCAGGCGCGCAGGACCGCCTCGCTCGGGCGGGTGAAGTCGACGTCGACGACCGCCCGAGCGATCGCGGCGTACGGCACCTGGACGGTCCCGAGTCGGCCCTTGTCTGCGGTGACCAGGGTGACGCCGTCGGCGTCGCTGTCGCCGATGCGAGCCGCCAGCTTCCGGTCGGATCCGTCGGCCGAGTACTCGACGGTGACCGCGCGCCCGCGGTTGCGCAGCCAATGCCGCGGCGAGGTCAGCGGACGACCGATGCCGGGGGTCGTCACCTCCAGATCATACGGTGCGGTCCCCAGCGCATCGGAATCGTCGAGCGTCGACTCGAGCGCGCGGCTCACCTCGGCCAGTGCGTCGAGATCGGCGCCGCCGTCGCGGTCGACGACGATCCGGATCTCCCGTCGTCCCGGCGGGGTCAGGACCGCGACCTCCTCGAGGTCGAACCCGAGTTGCGCGAGCGCGGGTGCCACCAGCGCTTCGATTGCTCCGACCAGGGCTTCGCCCGCCATGTCCGCGATCCTCCATACCGATGTGTGTTGATGCTCCGGCGCCGACTCCGCGGCCCCCGAGTCGGCTGACGGCGGGCGCCGGACCGGGCTTCGAGTGTAGTCGAATACCGCGGCTGGCAGAATCGACGATCGTGACTCGAGCGCCCGATCCCCACCAGACTCCCCCGCCGACGACGACGCGGCCCGCCGCACTCTCGCGGCGAACCGTGCTTCGCGGTGCGGCCGTCGGGACGGCGGCCGTCGCAGCGTGGTCGCTGACCGGCTGCGCCACCGGACCCACGCAGGCCGAGATCGACGCCCGCGCACTGCTGCCGCACGCCCAGTCGGCCTACCGGCAGCAGCAGTTCGCGGCCCAGCTCGCACCGCGGACCACCGAGTACGCCGAGGCGCTGCGCACGGTCGCCGATCAGCGGGGCGCGCACCTGCAGGCCCTGCGCGAGGAGATCAACCGCCTTCACTCGTCGATCGCCGGCGAGATCGAGTCGTCGCAGACGACGCCGACCGCCTCCGTCGAGGCGTTGCGTGCGTCGCTCGAACAGGCCGGGAAGCAGGCCGCGACCTCCTGCCAGAATCTGGCCGGCTATCCGGCGGGGCTGCTCGGCTCGATCAGCGCCTCGTGCCAGACGCTCGCGAAAGTGCAACTCGCATGACCCATGTCACCGCTCTCAACGCCGCCGTCGACGCCGAGAACACGGCGGTGTTCACCTACGGGGTGATCACCGCCTTCACCACCGGCGCGGTCCGCTCGACGGTCGCCGAGGACATCGCCGCGCACCGCGTGCGGCGCGATCAGCTCAACGGCGTCCTGCTGGCCGCCGGAGAATCGGAGCGCACGCCCGCTCCCGGCTACCTGCTGCCGGTCGAGGTCAGCGATCAGCAGACCGCTGCCAAGGCCGCGTTGGCCGCCGAGGACGACTGCGCGAAGGCGTACCGGGCACTGCTCGAACAGGCCGAGCGGCCCGAGGTGCGCAGGCTCGCGGTCGAAGGCCTCACCGACTGCGCCCTGCGTGCCGCCGCGTGGCGCGGCGTGGCCGGCCTCTCCCCGCGGACCGTCGCCTTTCCCGGCCAGTAGCGGCGCACCGCCGTGCTCCCCGTTCGGTGATCGGGGAACACGGCGGTGACGGCCGGGCGCAGCTGTTCAGGCGCGGGCGGTCAGGCGCGGGCGGCGGCGATGACGGCGTCGATCGCCCCGTCGATCGGGGCTTGCGCGGTCTCACCGGTGAAACGGTCCCGGATCTCGATGGTGCCGTCGGCCCAGCCGCGGCCCACGACCACGACGACCGGCATGCCCAGCAGTTCGGCGTCCTTGAACTTGACGCCGGGCGAGGCCTTGCGGTCGTCGAACAGGACCGACAGACCGGCCGCGTCCAGGTCGGCGGCGAGCTGGTGCGCGCCGGCGACGGCCGCCTCGTCCTTGTTGGCGATGACCAGGTGGACGTTGAAGGGCGCCACCTCGCGCGGCCAGCGCAGTCCCTTGTCGTCGTGCATCTGCTCGGCCAGCACCGCGACCATCCGCGAGACGCCGAGACCGTAGGAACCCATGGTCGGTCGGACCGGCTTGCCGTTCTCGCCGAGGACGTCGAAGCCGAAGGCGTCGGTGTACTTGCGTCCCAGCTGGAAGATGTGGCCGATCTCGATGCCCTTGGCGGCCTCCAGCACGCCCGCATGGTCCGGTGAGGGATCACCGGCCCGGACTTCGGCGGCCTCGATGACGCCGTCGGGGGTGAAGTCGCGTCCGCAGACCAGGTCGACGTAGTGCTTGCCCGATTCGTCGGCACCGGTGATCCACGCGGTGCCGCTGACCACGCGCGGATCGACGAGGTAGGTGAAGCCGGCGGCCTGCACGCCCTTGGGACCGATGTAGCCCTTGACCAGGCCGGGGTTGCGTTCGAAGTCCGCGTCGGCGAGCAGTTCGACCTCCGACGGCTCGACCGAGGCCTCCAGACGCTTGAAGTCGACCTCGCGGTCGCCCGGAACGGCCACCGCGGTGATCTCCCAGTCGCCACCCGGCTTGCGGATCTTGACCATCACGTTCTTGAGGGTGTCGGCAGCAGTGTACTCGCCGTCGAGCGCGGTGTTGGCCCAGTCGACGAGGGTGTCGATGGTCGGGGTGTCACCGGTGTCGTGGACCGCGGCGGCGGGCAGCCCGTCGAGCGGGATGTCGGCGGGCACCGGGGTGACGACGGCTTCGACGTTGGCCGCGTAGCCGGACTCGGTACTGCGGACGAAGGTGTCCTCGCCGACCTCGCACACGGCCAGGAACTCTTCGGAGCGGCTGCCGCCCATCGCACCCGCGGTCGCGGCGACGATGACGTACTCGACCCCGAGGCGGTCGAAGATCCGCTGGTAGGCGGCACGGTGCGCGTCGTAGGAGGCCTGGAGGCCGTCGTCGTCGAGGTCGAAGGAGTAGGAGTCCTTCATCACGAACTCGCGTCCGCGCAGCAGTCCGGCGCGCGGGCGCTCCTCGTCGCGGTACTTGGTCTGGATCTGGTACAGCGTCACCGGGAGGTCCTTGTACGAGGAGTACTCGCCCTTGACGAGCTGAGTGAAGATCTCCTCGTGGGTGGGGCCGAGCATCATGTCGGCGCCCTTGCGATCCTTCATCCGGAACAGGGTGGGGCCGTATTCGGTCCATCGGCCGGTGGCCTCGTACGGTTCGCGCGGCAGCAGCGCGGGCAGCAGGATCTCCTGCGCGCCCATCGCGTCCATCTCCTCGCGGACCAGTCGCTCGATCGCCCGGTAGACCTTCAGGCCCAGCGGGAGCCACTCGTAGACACCGGGTGCCGCACGCCGGATGTAGCCCGCACGCACCAGCAGTTTATGACTCGGCACCTCGGCATCGGCGGGGTCGTCGCGGAGGGTGCGCAGGAACAGGTTCGACATCCGTGTGATCACGATGTACCAGCTTAATGGGGTCGCGCCCGGAGGCGAGCGCGGGGCGATTCGTTAGGGTGATCGCGTGCGTGTGATCCTGCCTCCCTCCGAGACCAAATCCGACGGCGGCGAGTCCGCACCCCTGGACCTGGACGCCTTGGTGCTGCCCGAACTCAATCCGGTGCGGCGCAAGCTCGCCGACGCGATCGTCGAACTGGCCGCCGACCTCGACGCCTCCCGCGCCGCACTGGGCCTGAGCGCGTCGGCCGTCGCCGAGGTGGAACGCAATGCCGACCTGTGGGAGTCCCCGACGCGCACCGCCATCACCCGCTACACCGGGGTCCTGTACGACGCGCTCGACTACCCGGGAATGACGCGGGCCACCAAGACCAAGGCGGGCGACCGGCTGATGATCGGCTCGGCTCTGTTCGGGGTGCTCGGCGCCGAGGATCGGATTCCCGCGTACCGGCTGTCGGGCGGATCGAAGCTGCCCGGCTTCGGCACGCTGGGCTCGCTGTGGCGACCGGTCCTGTCCCCCGCGCTCGACGCACTCGACGACTTCGTCGTCGACCTGCGGTCGGGCGTCTACCAGAAGACGGGTCCGGTCGCCGGTGCGGTGACGGCGACGGTCGTCACCGAGGCGCCGGACGGCTCACGGAAGGTCGTCAGCCACTTCAACAAGCATTACAAGGGTCTGATGGCGCGCGAGCTGGTGCGCACCCGCCGCCGGGTCCGCGACGTGAACGCGCTGGCTGCGGTCCTGTCGGACGCGGGGCAGCGGGTCGAGATCACCTCGCCGACCGAGATCACCGTCGTCACCGAGTAGGCGGGCCCGCGCGGGGTCTCGATACGTCCTCGGCTAGCGCCTCGGCCTACTCGACCAGCCTGGAATGCAGCGTTCCGAGGGTGGAGTCGCAGGTTCTCAAACCGGCCAGACACGAGCTCAGTTCAGGCCGGGCCACACACGAACTTCCCAGGCCCCGCCAGACGCGAGCTTCCCAGGCCCCGCCAGACGCGAGATTCCTAGGCTCGGCCACACACGAACTTCCCAGGCCAGGCCACACACGAACTTCCCAGGCCCCGCCAGACGCGAGCTTCCCAGGCCCCGCCAGACGCGAGATTCCTAGGCTCGGCCACACACGAACTTCCCAGGCCAGGCCACATGCGAGCTTCCCAGGCCCCGCCAGACGCGAGATTCCTAGGCTGGTCGAGTAGCCACCGAGCGCAGCGAGGCGGCGTATCGAGACCCCCGCACCCGCCCGATCTACTTCGACTGTGGAAAGAACCACTGCTCCTGGTCGACCTCTTCGCGCGCGTCGTCGGCGATCCGGACCTGGACCACCTCGCCGAGCTGCGCCTTCTGTGCCCGCAGCCGGCCGTACCCGTAGGCGCTCGCCATGCCGATCACGCCGGTGACGAGTCCGACCACCATCTGCATGTGGCCCGACTCCCCGCCCGCGTCGGAGGAGATCCGATAGATCCACCCGTTGAGCGCGACGACGGCCAACCCGCCGAAGGTGAGCGGCCAGACGTAGGTGTTCCACACGTCGGCGGTCTGCGGTTCGATGCCCGCCCGGCGCCGATACAACTGCCAGGCGGACATGACGACGACCGCCACCCCCACCAGGGTCGCGGTGATCGCCGGCGACACCCACCAGGCGACGACGGCGGCGACCGTCAACAGTGCGCCGGACACGCCGGCCGCCAGCCGTGCGGTCATCGGCCGAAGCCCAGCGCGTCGTCGGCGTCGGTGAATCCCGCGACCGGCCCGATCACGGCGATGGCCGGAGCGATCAGCTTCTCCTCGATCGCGGTCTGCGCCGCGTGTGCGAGGTCGGTGCGCAGGAGCCGCTGGTCCGCGCGCGAGGCGTTCTCGATGAATGCGACGGGGGTGTCGGCGGCCCGACCGCCGTCGAGCAGTGCGGCGGCGAACTCGTCGATCCGCTTGACCGCCATCATCAAGACGATGGTCCCCCGCAGCCGAGCCAGCGCCGCCCAGTCCGTCAGCGAGTCGGGGTGGCCGGGCGCCACGTGCCCGGAGACGATGACGACCTCGTGCGTCACGCCCCGATGGGTGACCGGGATGCCCGCCAGGCCCGGACCGGCGATCGGGCTGCTGATGCCGGGCACCACCGTGACCGGCACGCCCGCGGCCACGCACGCCTGCAGTTCCTCGAAGCCGCGTCCGTAGACGTACGGGTCGCCGCCCTTGAGCCGGACGACGAACTTGCCCGCCTTGGCACGGTGGACGAGGATCTCGTTGATCTGCTCCTGCCGCATCGCCCGCCCGTAGGGGACCTTGGCTGCGTCGATGACCTCCACCTGCGGGCCGAGCTCGTCGAGCAGTGCGATCGGCGCGAGCCGGTCGGCGACCACGACGTCGGCCTCCGCGAGGAGTTTGCGGCCGCGGACGGTGATGAGGTCGGCGTCGCCGGGACCGCCGCCGACCAGGGCCACGCCCGGCTCGTGGCGGTGCTCGTCGTCGATGCGCAGCGACGTGCCGTCGGCGAGCGCCTCGCTGATCGCCGCGCGGACCGCGGCCGAGCGGCGGTGCTCACCGCCGGCGAGGACACCGAACTGCAGGTCGCGGTGCACGCCCGACGCCGGCGTGACCGCCGATCCCTGCTTGGCGTCGTCGGCCCGGACACAGAACACCCGACGACGGTCCGCTTCGGCGACGACCGCGGCGTTGACCGTCGGATCGTCGGTGCAGGCCATCGCATACCAGGCGCCGTCGAGGTCGCCGTCGGCGTAGGCGCGGCGGTGCACGGTGACGGCCACCTCCGATTCGACGGCGGGCGTCGGATCGACGGCGATCACGTGGACGTCGGCGCCGGCGGCGATCAGATTCGGGAGGCGCCGCTGAGCGACGCTGCCGCCGCCCACGACGACGACCTTGCGGCCGTGCAGGTTCAGTCCGGCCAGGTAATGCGCTTGCATGAGCAACCAGCCTACCGGCCGCTCTCCGCGGTCAGCTCGCCACTCCTGCCCGCCGCTGCCGATCCAGCGCCCGCTCGCGGGAGGCCTCGAACCGCGCGACCTTCACGTCCAACTCCGCCAGGTACTCGGCGAGCTTGTCGCGGTACATCTGTCCGAGCGGACCGAAGTCGTCGCGCTCGAAGATCCGCCACTTCCGCAGCACCGGCAGCACCACATCGGTCAGGTGCTGCGGCAGGTCGTAGATGCCGCCCTTGGCGATCAGGACGGCGTTGCGCCGGAAGTTCGGCATCGTCGCGCCCGGCATCTGGAAGTTCGCGACGATCGTGTAGATGGCCGCCATCGCCTCGTCGGGCACCAGATCGAGGGCGCCCGCCACGACGTTCCGGTAGAAGATCATGTGCAGGTTCTCGTCGGCGGCCACCCGCTGGAGCATCCGATCGGCGATCGGGTCGCCGCACGCCTTGCCGGTGTTGCGGTGGCTGACCCGGGTGGCGAGCTCCTGGAAGGACACGTACGCGACGGCGTACAGCATGTCGAAGCTGTGGTCGCGCTGCCCGTCGTCGTCGGGCAGCGGGTTGAAGCCGCCGATCATGTGCGCCATCCGGGTCTGCTCCAACTCGACCGGATCCACGCCGCGGGTGACGACGAGGTAGTCGCGCATGACGATCGAGTGGCGCATCTCCTCGGCCGTCCACCGGCCCACCCAGTAGCCCCAGGCGTCGTCGAGGCTGAAGTTGTCGGCGATCACCCGGTGATAGGAGGGCAGGTTGTCCTCGGTCAGCAGGTTCGTGATCATCGCGGCCTTCGCCGTCTCCGACAGCTGCGACTGCTCCGGGTCCCAGTCGATGCCGCCGAGCGCGGCGAAGTTGCGGCCGTCGTCCCACGGCACGTAGTCGTGCGGATTCCAGTCGCGGGTCATCTTCATGTGACGTTCCACTTCCGTCTCGCAGACGGGCAGGAGTTCACGCAGCAGGTCGCTGCCGCTCATGGGTTTACCGATCAAACTGGTCATATCACCAACGATGGTCGTCGCGACCAGCGTTTTCACGGGGCGAAGGTCCCCTCATCGGTGGGCCGCGGGTCGCCGCCTGTGCCGGTGCAGGAGCCCTACGCGGTAGCGTCTACAGGCATGGCCGACTCGCCCCGCAAGTACCGCGTCTTCCTCGTCGACGATCACGAACTGGTCCGCCGAGGCCTGCGTGATCTGTTGAGCACCTCAGACGATCTCGAAGTGGTCGGCGAGGCCGCCACCGTCGCCGAAGCCGAGGTCGGCATCGGCGCCACCTCCCCCGATGTGGCCGTCCTCGACGTGCGGCTGCCCGACGGCAACGGCGTCGAGCTGTGCCGCTCGGTGCGGGCCCGACAGCCGTCCGTGCACTGCCTGATGCTCACCAGCTACGCCGACGACGACGCCCTCCTGGCCGCCGTCCTCGCCGGCGCCTCCGGCTTCGTCCTCAAGCAGATCCTCGGCCACAATCTGATCGCCGCGGTGCGCACGGTGGGTGCCGGCGGCTCCCTTCTCGACGATCGCAGCACCGCCGCGCTGCTGGCCCGACTGCGCGACGGCGAGCCCTCCGATCCCCTCGCCCGCCTCACCGGGCAGGAACGCGAGGTGTTCGCGCTCATCGGCCAGGGCATGACCAACCGCCAGATCGCCGATCGCATGTTCCTGGCCGAGAAGACGATCAAGAACTACGTCTCGCGGATCCTGGCGAAGCTCGACATGCAGCGTCGCACCCAGGTCGCCGTGCTCGCCACCGAACTGCGCTCCCGCGACCACTGACCGAAGCGTTCGAGGCTCGACACGCCGTCTCGCACCAGGTCTCGATACGCGCCCTCGCCCCAGGCTTGTCGAGTAAGCGCAGGAGCGAAGCGACGGAACGTATCGAGACACGGCACGACGGTCTCGATACGCAGCCTCGCACCGGGCCTCGATACGCCGCTTCGCTGCGCTCAGTGGCTACTCGACCACCCTGGCACCGACCACAGATACGCCGCTCGCCCCAGGCTTGTCGAGTAAGCGCAGGAGCGAAGCGACAGAGCGCATCGAGACACCGCACGACGGTCTCGAAACACGGCCTCGCCGCAGGCTTGTCGAGTAAGCGCAGGAGCGAAGCCACGGAGCGCATCGAGACACCGCACGACGGCCTCGACACACCGCCTCGCCCCAGGCTTGTCGAGCAAGCGCAGGAGCGAAGCGACGAAGCGCATCGAGACACCGCACGACGGCCTCGACACACCGCCTCGCCCCAGGCTTGTCGAGCAAGCGCAGGAGCGAAGCCACGGAGCGCATCGAGACACCGCACGACGGCCTCGACACACCGCCTCGCCCCAGGCTTGTCGAGCAAGCGCAGGAGCGAAGCGACGAAGCGCATCGAGACACCGCACGACGGCCTCGACACACCGCCTCGCCCCAGGCTTGTCGAGCAAGCGCAGGAGCGAAGCGACGAAGCGCATCGAGACACCGCACGACGGCCTCGACACACCGCCTCGCCCCAGGCTTGTCGAGCAAGCGCAGGAGCGAAGCGACGAAGCGCATCGAGACACCGCACGACGGCCTCGACACACCGCCTCGCCCCAGGCTTGTCGAGCAAGCGCAGGAGCGCAGCGACGAAGCGCATCGAGACACCGCACGACGGCCTCGACACACCGCCTCGCCCCAGGCTTGTCGAGTAAGCGCAGGAGCGCAGCGACGAAGCGCATCGAGACACCGCACGACGGTCTCGATACGCGGCCTCGCCCCAGGCTTGTCGAGTAAGCGCAGGAGCGCAGCGACGAAGCGCATCGAGACACCGCACGACGGTCTCGATACGCGGCCTCGCCCCAGGCTTGTCGAGTAAGCGCAGGAGCGCAGCGACGGAGCGCATCGAGACACCGTACGAGGCCTCGATACGCCCCTTCGCTGCGCTCAGTGGCTACTCGACCACCCTGACGGCACCGCGACCCCAGCCTGCGCAACAAGACACCCGACACACCCCATGACGGTCTCGATACGCGGCCTCGCTGCGCTCGGTCGCTACTCGACCACTCTGACGGCACCGCCCCCCAGGTTGGGCATCGAGACACCGCACGACCACCCTGACGGCGCGTCAGCCGAGGGGCGCGGTCCAGGTCAGGGTGGTGCCGGCGACAGCCGAGCTGGTGATGGTGAAGTTGCCGTCGCAGTCGTCGGCGCGGCGCGTCAGATTCGCCAGCCCGGACTGCTCGGCACTGGCCGGGATGCCGCAGCCGTTGTCCGTCACCTCGACCGTCACGACGTCGTCGGCGACGATGCGGATGCCGATCCGCTCGGCCCCCGAGTGCCGCAGCGCATTCGAGATGCCCTCCCGGAGCACCGCCTCGATGTGCGGGGCCAGCGCATCCGGGACGAGCGTGTCGACCGGACCGAAGAACGCCACGCTCGGAACGATCGGCGCGTGCGCGGCGAGTTCGGCGACCACGTCGAGCACGCGGCGCCGCAGCGTCACTGCGCCGCCGTGACCCGGCATGCCCTGCAGATCGAAGATCGAAGTGCGGATCTGCCCGATCGTGGCGTCGAGGTCGGTGATCACCTGCTCCATCCGGTCACCGCCGAGACCGCCGGTCGAGGCCTGCATGGTCTGCAACGACATCCCGATCGCGAACAGCCGCTGGATCACCAGGTCGTGCAGATCGCGGGCGATTCGGTGTCGGTCCTCGAGCAGTTGGAGGTCGCGGGCCAACTGCTGCTGGTCGGCGTAGGCCAGCGCCAGCGACGCCACCCGCGCGCAACCCTGCAGACCCGCGACCTCCTCGCCGGTCCAGAAACGCCGCTCCACGTGGGTCACGACGATCGCCCCGGCCCCCTGCCCGGCCTGCAGCGGTTGCAGCGTCACCCACCGCGCCCCGCGCCGCAGCCACGGCAGCGATCTCGCGCCGATCTCCCGCACCAGCACGTTGCCGTTGGCGCTGTCGCCGTCGGGGTCGACGGCGTCGATCAGGTCTTCGACGCAGACGCCGGCCCCGGTGTGCCCGGCCACCTGGTTGCCCGCGACGATGAACACGTCGATCGCCCCGGTCAGCGCCGACACGTCGCGGCACAACCCGTCGAGGGTCCCCCTCAACTCGGCGCCGGCCAGCGGTTCGGAGCCGCGGTCGGCGATGACCTGGATCCAGCGGAGGCGGGCCTGCGCGCGTTCGAAGGCGCGGGCGTTGTCGACGGCGATCCCGGCCGCGACCGCCAGCACCGCGACGATCTTCTCGTCCAGCGGCGTAAAGGTCGGCGCCCCCTGCTTCTCGGTCAGATAGATGCTGCCGAACAGTTCGTCGCGCACGATGATCGGTGCGCCCAGGAAGGTGTCCATCGGCGGATGGTTCGGCGGGAAGCCCACCGACGCCGGATGGTCGGACAGTTTGCGGATGCGCAGCACCTCGGGGTGATGCAGCAGTTCGCCGAGCACGCCGCGTCCGACCGGCAGCGGCCCCATCGTCGCACGGATCTCCGGGGCGATGCCGGTGTGCACGAAGGCCTGCAGGCTCAGTTCGGGTCCGCGGACGCCCAGTGCGCAGTAGCGCGCATCGAGGACGTCGGCGGCGACCTCCACGATCCGCTGCAGCGCCTGGTCGAGTTCGAGGCCGCGCCCCACCAGCAGGACGGCCTCGAGCAGATCCCGCAGCGCGGTCGGGTCTTCGACGCTGGCGTGGGCGAGGGCGTCGAGCGCGGCGTGCACCTCGGCGAGGTCGCGCCGGCGAGTCACTGCAGGACCTCCTGCGGGCGTCGGGCCGCTGCGACGAACCGGGCGACCGCGCGCGGCTGTCCGGCCGGATGCACGTGCAGGTAGGAGGCGTGGATCCCGCGGTGGGCGACGCCGTCGGTCACGGCCGCGCCGTCGCCGCCGCGCCACCCCCACGCGGACGGCAGCTCGGGATCCAACCGCACGGTGCTGCGGTGGAACTCGTGCCCGGTGACGCGATCGCCGGCCCGGTACAGCGGCGAGTCGGTCAGGGCCACCGCATCCCGATAGCCGAGCGTCAGGCGCGGCCCGAAGTGCCCGGTTCCGGGGATCGCCCCGACCATCTCGACCTCGTCGAGCGTCTGCAGCAGGTACAGCAGTCCCGCGCATTCGGCGTGCACCGGTCGCCCCGCGTCGACCTGGGCGCGCAGGTCGGCGCGCAACAGCCGGTTCGCGGCGAGCTCGTCCGCGTGTGCTTCGGGGAAGCCGCCGCCGATCACCACGCCGGTGACGCCCTCGGGCAGTCGCTCGTGCAGCGGATCGAAGCCGACCACGTCGGCTCCCGCCGCTCGCAGCAGTTCCGCGTGTTCGGCGTAGCCGAAGGTGAACGCCGCACCCTGCGCGATCGCGATCACCGGACGCCCGGCCGGTTCCGGCTCGGGGCCGGCCACCTCGTCGACGGGCGACCACGGCGCCGCCGCCGGCGTGCGCGCGGCCTGCGCGATCCGCATGATCGCCGGCACGTCCAGGGAGGCGCTGAGTTTCGCGACGATCGCGGCCACCGAGTCGACCGCCTCGGACTGCCGTTCCGCCGCCGGGATGAGGCCGAGGTGACGTGAGGGCACCTCCAGCGCACGATCGCGCGCGACTACGCCGAGCACCGGCAATCCGATCCGCCCGCAGGCCTGCCGCAGCACCTGCTCGTGACGCGGCGAACCGACCCGGTTCAGGATCACCCCGGCGACGCGGACGCGGGACTCGTAGGTCAGGAAGCCGTGCAGCAGCGCCGCCAACGACTGGCTGTGCCCGGCCGCGTCGACGACGAGGATCACCGGTGCACCGATGATCGCGGCGACGTGCGCGGTGGAGCCGGTGCCGAGCGCATCGGAGTCGTCGCCGGTGATCCGGCCGTCGAACAGGCCCATCACCCCTTCGACGACGGCGACGTCGGCGTCGGCGGATCCGGCGCGCAGCAGCGGCACGATCCGATCGGTGCCGACCAGGTTCGGGTCCAGGTTGCGACCGAGTCGTCCGGCGGCGACCCCGTGGTAGCCGGGGTCGATGTAGTCGGGTCCGACCTTGAACGGCGCCACGCGGTGGCCCGCGGCCACCAGTGCCCCGATCAGGCCCGTGGTGACCGTCGTCTTGCCGCTGCCCGAGGAGGGGGCGGCGATGACGACGGTCGGCACGGTCCCGGCTGCTACCACTCGATGCCCTTCTGGCCCTTGCGACCGGCATCCATCGGATGCTTGATCTTGGTCATCTCGGTGACCAGGTCGGCGGCGTCCATCAGCGCCTCCGGCGCGTAGCGGCCGGTGATGATCACGTGCTGCCTGCCAGGCCGCTCGCGCAGGGTCTGGACCACCTCGTCGGTGTCGATCCACCCCCAGTGCAGCGGGTAGGTGAACTCGTCGAGGACGTAGAAGTCGTGCTTCTGCGCCGCCATCCGCCGCGCGATCTCCGCCCATCCGGCGCGGGCCGATTCGGCGTGGTCGGCCTCGGTGTCGTCGTTCTTCCGGATCCACGACCAGCCCTGGCCCATCTTGTGCCACTGCACGGGACCGCCCGCACCGGTCTGCGCGTGCAGGTCGCCGAGGGCGAGCATCGTGTTCTCCTCGCCGACCTTCCACTTGGCGCTCTTGACGAACTGGAAGACCGCAATGTTCATCCCCGCGTTCCACGCGCGCATCGCCATTCCGAAGGCGGCGGTCGACTTGCCCTTGCCCGGTCCGGTGTGCACGGCGAGCACCGGCAGCTGGCGGCGTTGACGGGTGGTCAGTCCGTCATCGGGAACGGTCTCTGGTACGCCCTTCGGCACGCGATCTCCTCTACTCGGGCTGCGGCGTCAGGCGACGCCGCGAACATGCTCGGCCAGTCCGGTCGCGGTCAGCGACTCCATGGTGGCGTACTCCGCGCCGAGGCGGTGCGCCAACTCCGTCGCCAGTCCGAGCCGGACCAGGCCCTGCTCACAGTCCACCACAACCGACGACACGCCGCGCCGGGCGACCTCGTCGGCCGCGACGTCGGCGCGCCGCCGGGCGTGCTCACCCGCCGTCGCGCGACCGTCGGTCAGCAGGACCAGCAGCGGCCGACGCGTCGGATCGGTGCGTGCGGCGCGGTCGATGACCTCCAGCGCGCGGTGCATGCCCTCGGCGAGCGGGGTGCGCCCGCCGGTGCGGACCTGGGCGAGGCGGGCCACGGCGATGTCGACCGATCGGGTCGGCGGCACCGCGACGTACGCGTTCTTCCCGCAGGCGACGACGACGGCGACCCGGTCGCGCCGGGTGTAGGAGTCGCGCAGCAGGTCGACGCACGCGGTGCGGACCGCGGTCAGCCGGGTCCGGGCCGTCATCGATCCCGACAGGTCGACGACGAAGACCACCAGGTTCGCCTCGGTGCCGATCCGTTCGGCGCCGCGCAGGTCGTCGGCGATCAGCGGCGGCAGGCCGTCGCCGCGGCTGCGGCCGGCGGCGGCGAGCACGGTGCCGAACAGGTGCACGCCGGTCCGCGGACCGAAGTCGACGGCGCGCGCCGTCATCCCGCGGTGGCTGCGGGCCCGCGACCGTCGACCGACCTCGCCGTCGCCGATGCCCGCGGCACGAAAGGTCCGGATCCGACTGACGCCGCCGGCTCCGGAGCCGAAGTTCGGGCCGGTCGGCGCTCCCCCGCCGCCGGGCGGATCGGAGTCGGGACCGTCGTCGTCGGGACCGTCGTCGTCGGGGCCGCCGTCGCTGGGACCCTCGTCGTCGGGACCGTCCTGGTCGGGACCGTCCTGATCTGGGCGCTCCGGGTCGGGTTCCGGGCCCGCAGCCTCCTCGCCCGCCTCGAGCGCCTCGTCGAGTTGCTCCTCGGTCATGCTCGACTCGTCGAACGGGTTGCGGCGACGACGGTGCGGCAGCGCCAGTTCGACCGCCACCCGCACGTCGTCGGCGTCGATCTCCGCGGCGCCGCGCCATGCCGCGTGGGCGGCCGCGGTGCGCGCGACGACGATGTCGCCGCGCAGTCCGTCGACGTCCAGTTGTGCACAGATGCCTGCGATCCGGCGCAGTTCACGGACCGGTACGACCACCGATCCGACCGCTTCACGTGCCGCCGCGATGCGCGTCGCGAGGTCGTCCTCGGCCGCCGCGTAGTCGGCGCAGAAGCCGACCGGGTCGGCGTCGAAGGCGAGCCGAGAGGTGACGATCTGCACGCGCTCGTCGACATCGCGGGCGCCGGCCACGTCGACGACGAGGCCGAACCGGTCCAGCAGCTGCGGACGCAGCTCGCCCTCCTCGGGGTTCATCGTCCCGACCAGGACGAAGGCTGCCGCCTGCGTGTGGGAGACGCCGTCGCGTTCGACCGTCACCCGACCGCTGGCCGCGGCATCGAGCAGGACGTCGACGAGATGGTCCGACAGCAGGTTGACCTCGTCGATGTAGAGCACCCCGCCGTCGGCGCGGGCCAGCAGACCGGGCGTGAAGTGGGCCTGCCCGTCGCGCAGCACGCGGGTCAGGTCCAAGGACCCGATGACCCGGTCCTCGGTGGCTCCGATCGGCAGGTCGACGACCCGGGAGTCGCCGCCGAGCAGCGGCGCCAGGCCGCGCACGATGGTCGACTTCGCGGTGCCCTTCTCGCCGCGGATCAGCACTCCGCCGATTCCGGGCGAGATCGCCGACAGGATCAGCGCGAGCTTGAGCCGATCCTGTCCGACGACCGCGCTGAACGGATATCGCAGGCCCTCCCGGGTCGTTCCCGCCCCAGCAGCACTAGCTTCAGCCACGTCGTCTCAGCTGTTCCCGTCAGTCGTCGGTTCCGGTGAGCTGCAGGCTCCGGTTGGTCCAGTCCCACAGCTCACGGAACAGGGTCGGGTTGTCGTTGAGCTTCTGCCCGAACGACGGGATCATGTCGGTGAGCGCGGGCTTCCAGCCGTCGAAGCGGCCGCTGAAGCACTGCTCGAGCACCGAGATCATCGCGGGCACGGCGGTCGAGGCGCCGGGCGAAGCGCCCAGCAGACCCGCCAGGGTCCCGTCGCCCGCGGCGACGACGGCGGTGCCGAACTCGAGGCTGCCGCCGACGCCGGTCTTGCGGATGACCTGCACGCGCTGTCCGGCGGTGATGAGCTCCCAGTCCTCGCCGAGGGCGCGCGGCACGAAGTCCTGCAGGGTGCGGAGACGATCGGCCGGGCTCGCGGCGAGCTCGGAGATCAGGTACTTGAGCAGGCCGAACTCCTGCGGCGCGATCGACATCATCGGCAGAAGATTGCCGGGCTTGACCGACTTGGGCAGGTCCATCATGCCGCCGGACTTGAGGAACTTGGGCGACCAGCCGGCGTAGGGGCCGAAGAGCAGTCCGCGGTCGTGGTTGATGACGCGGGTGTCCAGGTGCGGCACCGACATCGGCGGCGCGCCGACGGCGGCCTGGCCGTAGACCTTCGCCGCGTGCTTGGCGATCACATCGGGGTTGGTGCAGCGGAAGAACTCGCCGCTGACCGGGAAACCGCCGAAGCCCTTGGCCTCCGGGATGCCCGACTTTTGCAGCAGGTGCAGCGCGCCGCCGCCTGCGCCGACGAAGACAAACTTCGCCTCGACGCGGATCTTCTCACCGCTGCGGTTGTTGCGGATCTTGAGCACCCAGCTGCCGTCGGACTGCTTGGTGAGGTTGCGGACGTCATGGCCGAAGTACAGGTCGGCGTCGCGGCCGACGTAGTTGAGGAGCTGCTGGGTCAGCGCGCCGAAGTCGACGTCGGTTCCCTCGGTGTACCAGTTCAGCGCCACCGGATCCGAGTAGTCGCGGCCGGCGCCCATCAGCGGCAGACGCTCGCCGAACTCGGCGTCGTCGTCGATGAACTCCATGCCCTCGAACAGGGTCTGGCTCGACAGCGCCGCGTGACGCTTGCGCAGGAACTCGACGCCGTCGGCCCCGTGGCAGAAGCCCACGTGCGGGATCGGGTTGATGAACTCGTCGGGCGCGCCCAGCAGGCCCTTGTCGACGCCGTGCGCCCAGAACTGGCGCGACATCTGGAACTGCTCGTTGATGTTGAGCGCCTTGGTGATGTCGATGTCACCGTTCGGTCCCGCCGGGGTGTAGTTGAGCTCGCACAGCGCCGAGTGCCCGGTGCCCGCGTTGTTCCACGGGTCGCTGCTCTCGGCCGCGGCCGCCTCCAGCCGTTCGAACAGGCTGATCGACCAGTTGGGTTCCAGCTGGCGCAGCAGCGCGCCCAGCGTGGCACTCATGATCCCCGCGCCGACCAGCGCCACATCTGTCTTAATCACCTTGGCCACGCTGCGCAACTCCTCCACCGATAGGGCATTCACGACCTGTCTCGCGGATCATTGTCCCCCATCACGTTGTCAGAAGCCGCATCGGTGCGGGCAAGTGTGGGGTGGGCGACACCGACTCGACGGCACCGGCGGCACGCGGTGCCACCCGGCCTCGCCCGATGGCGCACTCGCCGTCAGCCCCTAAGCTGGTGCACGTGACCACCGCCGAAAGCCCCCAGTGGCGCCCCGACGAGTTCCTCGACGGATTCCAGGCTCTCACCATCGATCTGGGCACCGATCCCGACGGCGAGGGCGCGATCGACGCGACGCTCGTGCGAGCCCCCGGCGCCGGATCCGAGCCCGACCGCCACGGAGCCGTGCTGTACGTCCACGGTTTCACCGACTACTTCTTTCAAACCGAGCTGGCCGACTTCTTCACCGACGCCGGGTACGACTTCTACGCACTCGACCTGCGCAAGTGCGGCCGCTCCCTGCGCGAGGGCCAGCAGCCGCACTTCACCACCGATCTGGTGCAGTACGACCGCGAGCTGAACGCCGCCCTCGACGTCGTCGCGGCGGCGAGCCGCGACGCCGGAGCACCGACGCGGGTGCTGGTGGTGGCGCACTCGACCGGCGGACTGATCACCCCGCTGTGGATCGACCGGCTCCGCCGCACCGACCCGGCGCGGCATCGCCTGCTGACCGGACTCGTCTTGAACAGCCCGTGGCTCGACCTGCAGGGCGAGGCCCTGCTGCGCACCGACGCCGCCCGCCTGCTCGTCGCCGGAATCGGCAGGTTCGCTCCCAAACGCGTCATTCCGCGGGAGCTCTCGAGCGCCTACGGCGAGAGCCTGTCGGCGCATGCGCACGGCGAATGGGCCTACGACCTGCACCGCAAGCCGCTGACCGGCTTCCCCGTCACGTTCGGATGGATGGCGGCGGTGCGGGCCGGGCAGCTCCGGCTGCACCGCGGGCTGGAGGTCGGGGTGCCCGCGCTGGTCCTGCGGTCGGACAAGTCGCGGTTCGTCGGCGCCTACCGCCCCGAGGTCGACACGGCCGACTGCGTCCTGGACGTCCGCCAGATCGCGCAGTGGTCGGGCGTGCTCGGTTCGCGGGTCTGGGCGGTGGCCGTGCCGGACGCCCGACACGACGTCTTCCTGTCCCTGGCAACACCTCGTCGCATCGCATACGACGAGGTCCGCACGTGGATGACCACGGTGTTCGACGAGGCCCCGGCAGTGGGCGAAGGAGCGCAACAGCAGTGAGTACCCAGCAGGTCGATCTGGCGATCATCGGTTCCGGCAGCGGCAACTCGATCCCCGACGAACGCTTCGACGCGACCAGCATCGCGATCTTCGAGGAGGACGTCTACGGCGGCACCTGCCTCAACGTCGGCTGCATCCCGACCAAGATGTTCGTCTACGCCGCGGAGGTCGCCGAGACCGCGCGCACCGCGGCCCGGTACGGGGTGCACGCGCACGTCGACGACGTCGACTGGCCCGCCGTCGTCGACCGGGTCTTCGGGCGCATCGATCCCATCTCCGCGGGCGGCAAGGAGTACCGCGTCGACCGCTGCGACAACGTGACCGTCTACAGCGACCACGTCCGGTTCGCCGGGCGCGACGAGGCCGACGGCCGCTACGTGCTGGTCACCGACGCCGGCGATCGCGTGCTGGCCACTCGGGTGGTGATCGCCGCGGGCTCGCGGCCCGACATCCCGCAGGTCGTGGCCGACTCCGGAGTCCGGTACTACACCAACAGCGACGTGATGCGCCTGCCCTCGCTGCCCGAGCGGATGGCGATCCTGGGCAGCGGATACATCGCCGCCGAGTTCGCGCACGTCTTCTCCGCCCTCGGCACCCGGGTGACGATGATCGCGCGCAGCGGCCGGCTGATGAGCAAGGCCGACGACGAGGTCAGCGACCGCTTCACCGAGGTCGCCGCCCAGCAGTGGGACGTCAAGTTGAACGGCACCCTGGTCGAGGTCGCGCAGGGACCAGACGACGGGGTGCGGCTCTCGTTCGCCGACGACACCCACGTCGACGCCGACGTGCTGTTGATCGCGGTCGGCCGGCTGCCCAACGGCGACCGCCTGGGCCTGGAGACCATCGGCGTCGACCTCCTCGCCGACGGCCGGATCCCGGTCGACGAGCACGGCCGGACCCGCGCCACCGAGGTGTGGGCGCTCGGCGACGTCAGCTCGCCGTACCAGCTCAAGCACGTGGCCAACCACGAGCAGCGGATCGTCACCGAGAACCTGCTGCGCGGCTGGCACGCGGCCGACCTGGAGTCCTTCGACCACCGGTACGTGCCCGCAGCGGTGTTCACCCGCCCGCAGATCGCGGCGGTCGGACTGACCGAGGCGCAGGCCCGCGCGACGGGCCGGGACATCACGGTCAAGGTGCAGAACTACGGCGACGTCGCGTACGGCTGGGCCATGGAGGACACCACCGGCTTCTGCAAGCTGATCGCCGACCGCGACACCGGCGAGATCCTCGGCGCCCACCTGATCGGCCCGCAGGCCTCCACGGTGATCCA
This sequence comes from Gordonia aichiensis, assembly GCF_039946255.1. Classification (GTDB taxonomy): domain Bacteria; phylum Actinomycetota; class Actinomycetes; order Mycobacteriales; family Mycobacteriaceae; genus Gordonia; species Gordonia aichiensis_A. The sequence continues at coordinate 368,045 of NZ_JBCDWL010000001.1, forward strand.
GCCGGTGATCCAGGCGATGAGCTTCGGCCTCACCGCCCGGGCGATGGCCCGCGGCCAGTACTGGATCCACCCGGCGATGCCCGAGGTGCTCGAGAACGCTCTGCTGGGGCTCGACCTGAAGTGAGCTCGCAGCCGCGTCCGGCCGGTCAGAAGCGCGACGAGCGCAGCGAGATCTCGGTCGCCAACGCGGCGGCGGCGTTCTCCGGGATCCAGTGGTCGACGCCGGCGAGTTCGGAGAACCGGTACTCGGAGTACACGTAGCGGCCGCTGAACTCGGCCTGCTCGCGGCCGAGCGCGGTGTCGGCGTCGCTCCACAGCATCGTGGTCGGGATCTCCACCGGCGGGCACGCCAGATTCGCGGCGATGTCGCCGCCGAAGTTGGCGCGATACCAGTTGAGCGGTCCGGTGAGGGCTCCCGGTTCCAGGATCGGCGCCAGTTCCTCGGCGCTGACTCCGGCGCGGCGCAACAGGATTCCGTCGCGCGCGCCGAGCTTGTCCTCGGCGTCGTCGGCGAGGAAGTCCTTGATGTACGCCGACCGGATGCGCTGGTCGTCGCTGACGGCCAGCGCATCGCGCATCGCGGACGGGTGCCCGGTGCTCACCGCGACGAGACCGGTGAACCGGTCGGGATGCTTGGCCGCCAGATGCCAGGCCACGATTCCGCCCCAGTCGTGCCCGACGATCATCGAGTACGAGATGTTCAGGTGCGTCAGGATGCCGATGACGTCGCCGACCAGCTTGTCGAGCCGGTAGGCGTCCACTCCGTCGGGGCGGGCGCCGGGGCTGTATCCGCGCTGATCGATGCGCAGGGTTCGCAGGCCCGCTTCGTGCACGCGCGGAATCACGTCGTCGTAGCACTGCGAGTTCACCGGGAAACCGTGGAGAAGCACGACCCAGGGTCCGCGAGCCGGGCCGCTCTCCTCGACGTCGAAGGTCAGTCCGTCATGTTCTACCGTCAGGCGCGAGGTCGTCACTCAGCCAGGATAGGACGGACGGGAGCGTGCCGGGGCCGTCCGCGATCAACCGGGCGATCCCGGGCATGTCGAGGTGCTCGGTGACCAGATCGGCCATCAGATCCAACTGCGCGGTCCGCGCCGCGGCGTGGCTCGTCGACGGATCGGGGGCGAAGCCGCGGCGTCCGACCAGTGCCGCGACCTCCCGCAGGAACTCGCGGCGGAACTCGTCGCTCTCGAGCGCGCCGTGGCAGTGGGTGCCGAAGACCGCCCCCTCGCGCGCCCCCTCCGGACCCGTCCGGTGCTCGTGCAGCCAGGGCCGCACGCCACTGCGCACCACCGTCCCGTGATGAATCTCATAGCCGCGCACCGGGATTCGACGATCCCCCGTCACCAGTGCGCCGTCGAACTCACGCAGCGTCTTGGCGGCCGCGAACTCGATGTCGACGTCGAGCAGACCGAGCCCGTCGATCGCGCCGGCGGACGATTCGACGTCGTCGACGATCCGGCGGCACAGCATCTGGAAGCCGCCGCACACACCGAGCACCGGCCGACCGGCGGCGGCACGTTCGGTCAGCGCCTCGGCCAGGCCGGCGGCGCGCAGCCACCGCAGGTCGCTGACGGTGGCCCGGGTGCCGGGCAGGACCACCAGGTCGGCGCCGCGCACGGAGGCGGGGTCGTCGACCCAGGTGACGTCGAGGTCGGGCTCGCACGCCAGCGCCTCCACATCGGTGCTGTTGGAGATCCGCGGCAGCCGGATCGCGGCCACGGTCAGTCGCGGGCGGCCGGGCGTCGGCGCGCTTCGCGGTCCCCCGACCCGCCGACCGACGGGCGCGGCGAGCGAGTCCTCGGCGTCGATCCACAGCCCCTCCGCGTACGGCACGACGCCCAGGGTCGGTCGGCCGGTGCGATCGGCGAGCATGTCCAGGCCGGGCTGGAGGATCGCCGGATCGCCGCGGAACTTGTTGATCACGTAGCCGCCGATCAGGGCTTGATCGGCGGGCTCCAGAATCGCCGTCGTCCCGAACAGGTGGGCCAGCGAGCCGCCGCGGTCGATGTCGGTGACCAGCAGCACCGGCATCTCGGCCGCGCGGGCCAGCCCCATGTTCGCGATGTCGCTCGCGCGCAAGTTGATCTCGGCGACCGATCCGGCGCCCTCGCAGATCACCACGTCGAAGTCGCGGCGCAGCGCGGCGAGCTCGTCGGCCACCACGTCGGCGAGCCCGCGGCGCCACCGCTGGTAGTCGGCGGCTCCGACCTCGCCGACGGTGCGCCCGCGGACCACCACGTGCGAGCGGCGATCGCTGCCGGGCTTGAGCAGGACCGGATTGAACCGGGTGTCCGGGAGCAGACCGCACGCCTGGGCCTGCAGCGCCTGCGCACGTCCGATCTCACCCCCGTCGAGGGTGACCGCGGAGTTGTTCGACATGTTCTGCGCCTTGAAGGGCGCCACCCGCACCCCGTCGCGCGCCAGTGCCCGGCACAGGCCCGCGACGATCAGGCTCTTTCCGGCGTCGCTGCTGGTGCCGCCGATCAGCAGTGCCCCGCCCACTCCGGTCAGTCCGCGTCGGGGAGCGTCAAGATCTCGGCACCGGTGTCGGTGACGACCAGGGTGTGCTCGAACTGCGCGGTCCAGCGCCGGTCGACGGTCACCACCGTCCAGCCGTCGTCCCACATCTCCCACGGCAGCCCGCCCAGGTTGATCATCGGCTCGATGGTGAAGACCATGCCGGGCTCGAGGACCGTGTCGACCGTGGGCTGGTCGTAGTGCAGGACCACCAGGCCGTTGTGGAAGGTCTCGCCGATGCCGTGGCCGGTGAAGTCGCGGACCACCGTGTAGCCGAACCGGTTGGCGTACGCCTCGATGACTCGGCCGACCACGTTCAGTTCGCGACCCGGCTTGACCGCCTTGATGGCGCGCTCGGTGGCGATGCGGGTGCGCTCCACCAGATCGCGCGCCTCCGGCGACACCTCGCCCGCCAGGAAGGTGGCGTTGGTGTCGCCGTGCACCCCGTCGATGTAGGCGGTCACGTCGATGTTGACGATGTCGCCGTCCTCGATCACGGTCGAGTCCGGAATGCCGTGGCAGATCACCTCGTTCAGTGATGTGCAACACGACTTCGGGAACCCCTTGTAGCCCAGCGTCGACGGGTACGCCCCGTGATCGATCATGTACTCGTGGGCGATCCGGTCGAGTTCGTCGGTGGTGACACCGGGTCGGACGGCTTTGCCCGCTTCGGCGAGCGCGTTGGCGGCGATCTTGCCCGCGACCCGCATCTTCTCGATCGTCTCGGGTGTCTGCACCCAGGGCTCGTGCCCCTCGTTCACCGTGTCTTTCCACGCGTATTCGGGGCGCGCGATGGAGTCGGGGACGGGCAGCGTCGGCGAGACGACGCCGGGGACCAGCGGGGCACGAACTGTCATGGCGCCGATTCTACGGACCGTGCCCGCGTGCACCGGCATCCGATCTGGCAGTAAGGTGTGCCTAATCGAACTCTCCGACGACCCACGACGAAGACAAGGCGGATTCAGGTGACGACTCCCTCCCGATCCGCGGTGTCGGCTGCCGTCGCCGCGATCGTGCTGACGGTCGGTCTGGTCTTGTCCGGCTGCACCACCGAGCCGATCGACACCGGCGCCGCCGCCGCGCCGACCAGCGCGCAACTGCGGTCGGGTCCGACCACCGCGTCCCTGCCCGACCCGGACGTCGTGCCCGTCGTCACCGACCTGCAGCCCGGACCGCAGGCGCAGCGGATCATCGCCATCGACCGCAACGGCACCCTCGGCGCGACCGTCTTCGCCCTGGGGCTGGGCCCGCACGTCGTCGGACGCGACCGCTCCACGACGTTCCCCTCGGCGACCTCGCTCCCCTACGTGACCGAGACCGGGCATGCGATCAACCCCGAGCGGGTGCTGGCGCAGAATCCGTCGATCGTCCTGGTGACCGATGACGCGAACCCGGCGGGCGCGGTCGATCAACTGCGCGCCGCGGGCATTCCCGTCGCAGTGTTCACCGGTCATCGCTCCATCGCGGGCACGCCGGCGCTGATCCGCGACGTCGCGCGGGCGCTGGGCGTCGCCGCGGCCGGCGAGAAGCTCGTCGCGCGCACCGAGTCGCAGATCGACGCGGCGCGGCGCCTGGTCCCGCGGCCGTCCGGCGACCCGACCATCGGCTTCCTCTACATCCGCGGCGAACACCTCATCCTGCTCGCCGGCCCCGGATCGGGCGCCGACGACCTGATCACCGCGCTCGGCGGCCGGGATGCGGGGACCGCGGCCGGGCTCACCGCCCCGTTCACTCAGGTGAGCGCCGAGTCCATGATCCGGGCCGACCCCGACGTCCTGCTGGTGATGACGCAGGGCGCCGACTCGGTCGGCGGCATGGACAAGGTGCTGGCGCTGCCCGCGGTCGCCGAGACCACCGCGGGCAGACACCGCCGGATCGTCGAGATGGACGAGACCCAGATCCTCATGTTCGGACCCGATACAGGCCTGGTGCTGAGTGCTCTTGCGAAATCGATCTACCTCTGACGCCGCGCCCGGCCTCGCCGCGCGCCTGGCCGCCGGGCTGTCGGTGTTCCGCGGCCGAGCCCTGTGGGTGATGGTCGGCACGCTGGTGCTCCTCGGCGTCGTCGTGGTGATCTCGGCCGGAACCGGCCAGGTCCACATCCCGCCCGCCGAAGTGCTCGGGTCCATCGCCCACCACTGGCATCTCGACATCGGTCCGCTGCCCTCGCACCCGCAGGGCGAGAACGCCCTGTGGGTCTCGCGGTTCCCGCGGATCGTCCTCGGGCTGCTGGTGGGACTGGCCCTGGGCACCGCGGGCTGCCTGCTGCAGGGCGTGCTCGCCAATCCCCTCGCCGAACCCGGCATCATCGGCGTCTCCTCGGGCGCCGCCGTCGGCGCGTGCCTGGTGATCGTCATCGGCGGCACCGGCTCCAACGGATGGGCGGTCGCCGGCGCCGCGGCCGTGTTCGGCCTCCTGACCACCGTGGCCGTCTACGTGCTGAGCATCCGCGACGGCGCCTCGTCGACCATCATGCTGGTGCTCACCGGCATCGCCGTGAACGCCTTCGCGCTCGGGATCATCGCCTACCTGACCTACATCGCCTCGACGGCCGCGCGCGAGCAGATCGTCTTCTGGCAGCTGGGCTCGCTGGCGGGCAACGTGTCGTGGACGCAGGTCAAGATCGTCGCGCCGCTGGCGCTGGCCGGACTGGCCGGCGGCATCGCCCTGGTCAAGAAGCTCGATCTGCTGGCGCTCGGCGAAGTCCAGGCCGCCTCGCTCGGCGTCGACGTCGAGGTGGTCCGACGGCAGGTCATCGTCCTGGTGGCGCTGCTCACCGCCGCCGGCGTCGCCTTCACCGGCATCGTGATGTTCGTGGGCCTCATCGTGCCGCACGTGATGCGCCTGCTGGTCGGCCCCAAGCACGCCTTCCTGCTGCCGGCCAGCGCCGTCGGCGGGGCCCTGGTGATCGCCGCCGCCGACCTGGGCGCGCGCACGCTCACCGGCGGGGAGCTCCCGCTCGGCATGCTCACCTCGCTGATCGGAGGCCCGGTGTTCTTCTTCCTGCTGCGGCAGCGGAATGCGGCGGGCCGATGGTGAGCGCGGTCGGCGATCGGGCGGACGCAGGCATGCTGACGGCGACGGGCGTCGGCGTCCGGATCGGCCGTCGCGAGATCCTGCACGACATCGATCTCGATGCCCGACCGGGTGAGATCCTCGCGCTGGTCGGACCGAACGGATGCGGCAAGTCGACGCTGCTGTCGGTGCTGTCGGGCATCCGCGCCCCCGCGACCGGACGGGTGCGCATCGGCGACGTCGACGTGCACCGTGTCGATTCGCGCGCCCTGGCGCGCACCCGGGCGCTGGTGACCCAGCAGAACCGCACCGACACGCCGTTCCCGGTCCGCGAGGTCGTCGAGATGGGCCGCTTCCCGTGGACCCGGACTCCGCAGGCGCTCCGCTCGGAGGAGATCATCGACGCGGCCGTCGTCGAATGCGATCTCACCGACCTCGTCGACCGACCGTTCTCCCAGTTGTCGGGGGGCCAGCAGGCACGGGTCAGCATGGCTCGCGCGCTCGCCCAGGACACCCCGGTGATCCTGCTCGACGAGCCGACCGCCGCCCTCGACATCGGCCACACCGAACAGGTCCTGTCCATCCTGCGACGCCGGGCCGCCGCGGGCGCGACCGTCGTGCTGGTGGTCCACGATCTGTCGTTGACCGCCGCCTACGCCGACCGCGTCGCGGTGATGAAGGACGGTCGGCTGCTCGCGACCGGCACCGTCGACGAGGTCATGACGGCCGACCTGCTGAGCCGGACCTACGACCATCCAGTCCTGATCTGGGACCATCCCGAGACCGGCGAGCGGATCATCACGCCGGTCCGGTGATCGGGGGCGGCGGCCCACCCTCGGCCCACCGTCGGCCTACTCGGTGCGACGACGCCCGATGTAGTCCATGAGCCCCAGCACGATGAGCAGCAAGCCGGTGAGCAGGGTCAGCCACAGTCCGTAGCCGACGCTGACATCGATGCCGGTGATCTCACCGAAGACACCGAGATCCCGGTTCCGATCCTGGACGTCGAGGATGTCCACGAGCGAGACCACGATCAGCACCACCCCGGTCACGATCGCCGTGAGCCCGGCGATCAGCGGCAGGTCCCGCAAGCTTGCGGGCATGGAGATCGCCGCCGCCGCCAGAGCCGCCGTGATGATCGCGAGGACCAGGGTGATCACCCCGTCGCGCCCGTCGCTGAGCCCCGACACCGACCGGCCCGCCGCCGTCGCCCAGGGGAGGAATGCCGCGATGAAGGCGAGGACGGCGGCCCCGACGATCCCCCACAGGAACATCGTCACCGTCTGGGTCGCCGGAGCCTCCACGTAGGAGGCTTGCCGGCCCGGTCGTCCACTCTCGGCATTCGAAGCATTCATCACAGATCACCTTTCTCGCGATATTGCCGCAAGGATGTCATATCGGATGTCACATTTGCTCGAAATCGGGCTAATGGAACGAAGGGTGTGCACAACCCGGCCCTCAGGATGCCGGGACCTGAATCGTTCGGTCGACGGCCGGCCTACGGCCGGTACCCCTCCGGGATGGCGTCGAAGAAGTCGCGGGTCACCCGCACCGAGTTCGTCGAGTCCCCGCCCAGCACGATGAGGGTGGCGAAGGCGATGTCGCCGCGGTAGCCGGCGAACCAGGCGTGCGAGCCGCCGGCGACCTCCGCCTCGCCGGTCTTGCCGTACACCTCGCCCGCGTCGGCGATCGCGGTGCCGGTGCCCTCGGTGACCACGGCCCGCATCATCGGTCGCAGCCGCTGGTAGACGTCGTCGGACAGCGACGCCGCCGGCCCGGTGACCTTCGTCTCGCGGCCCACGATCAACGACGGCGTCTGCGCGTGACCGGACTGCGCGGCCGCCGCGACCAACGCCATCCCCAGCGGGCTGGCCAAGACCTTGCCCTGGCCGAAGCCGTCTTCGCTGCGGGCCACCAGCTCCGGCTCCACCGGCACCGATCCCGATTCGACGGTCAGCCCGGGAACGTCGTAGTCCGGTCCCAGGCCCATCGCCGCGGCCGCGTGGGTGAGGTCGGTCGGTCCCATCCGGCTCGCGAGGTCGGCGAAGGTGGTGTTGCACGACTGGGCGAACGCCGTCCGCAGCGGCACCGGGCCGAGCGCGAACCCGTCGTAGTTGGGGATGGTCCGCTCCCCGATCTGGATCTCGCCGGGGCACGGCACGATCGCGTCCGGGTTCGACATGTCCTCGTGGAATGCGGCCGCCGAGGTCACCATCTTGAACGTCGAACCCGGCGGGTACAGGCCGGAGACGGCGATCAGACCGTCGCGGTCGGCGTCTGGGTTCTGGGCGACCGCCAGGATCTTGCCGGTCGACGCCTGCACCGCGACCAGCATCGCCTGCTTGGCCGCCACCGCGTTCACCGCCCGTTGGGCGGCGTCCTGGACCGTGCGCGAGAGCGTCAGCAGCACGGCTGGCGACGGGGTGCCCGCCTCGTCGGCGACGACGTCGGCGACCAGGCCGTTCGGGTTGACCACCGACACCCGCCAGCCGTTGACGCCGGTGAGTCCCTCGGCGACCTGCAGTCGCACCTGGGCCAGCACCGACGGCGCGAAGGTCGGATCGCGCGGCACCAGGACCGCCTGGTCGGCGGTCACGACGCCGGGGATGGCGAGCTGGTCGCGCAGGCGGTCGAAGTCCTCGTTCTGAAGGCGCCCGATCGGCAGCGGCCCCTCCTGCGCCGTCGACCGTTCCGCGATCGCCTGGGCGTCGAGGCCGGGGATCAGGGGGCCGAGCACGGCCACCATCCGGTGCACCGAGTCGGCGACGTCGCCCCGCGCGGCGGCGGCCGCGGCGTCGAAGGACACGGCGACCACGGTGCTGTCGACCATCACCTCCGAGCCGTCCGACTCGTTGACCGCGGCGCGCGGCGGCGCCGACTCGGACAGCGAGAGCTGTTGGTCGGCACCGAGTTTGGGGTGGATGACCGACGACTTCCAGCGGACCGACCAGCCGGTGTCGCTGCGACCCATCGCGATCGTCGCCGGATACGACCACGTGCGGCCCCGCGGCAACGTCCAGGTGTAGCTGACCGGGACCTCGGCCACGTCGCGGTCGATGCTCACCCGGCCCGGCGCCGCCTCCAGCGACGTGGCCGACAGTCCCGCCCAGGTGTCGGCGAGCTGCTTGCGCGCACGGTCGGGGTCGGTCGTCGATTCCGCCGCACCGGTGAAGTCGCGGGCGGCGAACCGGTCGAGGAAGGCCTGCGCCGCCGCCCGCGGCCCGTCGTCCTTGGTCGCGCACGAGCTGATCCCGAGGGCGAGCACGACGACGCTGAGCAGGCACAGGGCCCGACGGGTGAACGGTCCGAACGGCATCGGGCCCATCTTAGGGCAGGCCCACCGGCGATCAGTCCACCAGGACGGTCGCGAAGGTCCCGACCTGGGCGAATCCCACCTGCGAGTACGACCGGCGGGCCGCCGCGTTGAAGCTGTTGACGTACAGGCTCGAGATCCGTCCCTGCCGGGCGATGGCCGCCGCGACCGCCGCGGTGCCGACCGCGCCGAGGCCCCGACCGCGTGATTCGGGGTCGACCCAGACGCCCTGGATCTGCCCGACCTTCCGCGACATCGACCCGATCTCCGCCTTGAAGGTCACCCGGTCGCCGTCGAATCGCGCGAACACGCGCCGCGCCGAGATCAGCGCCGCCAGCCGCCTGCGGTACGAGCGGCCCTCGTCGCCTGCGCACGGGTCGATGCCCACCTCGCCGATGAACATCTCGACGGCCGCCGGGAAGTACCGGTCCAGATCCGCCATCGTCACCAGCCGCACGTTCGGATCCGGCGCGATCACCGGGTACCCGTGCAGTGCCAGGAGCGGTTGGTCGTCACGGATCTCGCGGGGCGGTCCCCACACCGTCGCGAGCCGCTCCCACAGCGGCAGGGCCAGGTCGGCGGGTCCGACGATCGACGAGCAGATCCGCGGGGTGCTCAGCGCCCGGTCGGCGAACAGGTCGAGGTCGCCCGCACTGCCGATCAGCGGCATCAGGTTGGCTCCCGAGAAGGCCAGGGAGGTCACCGGCTCGCCCGCTGTCCACAGTTCGCCGCCGAGGAACCGCGGCGACAGACCGTAGGCCTCGACCCGCGCCGACACCATGCACGAGGCGACCGGATCGAGGTCGAGGGCCCGCGCCACCGCCTCGGCGTCCTTCGCCCCGAGGGGCCGATCGCCCAAGGTCCCGAGCACCGCTCACCTCCTACGCCGTCTGCCCGCTGCGTCTGTGCCGGCTGCGTCTGTGCCGGCTGCGTCTGTGCCGGCCGGTCTCAGCCCACCGACACGACGGGGGCACCGGAACCAGTGTCCCCCGCCTCTTCGGCGATACGCAGCGCTTCGGTGATCAAGGTTTCGACGATCTGTGCCTCGGGCACGGTCTTGATGACCTCGCCCTTGACGAAGATCTGGCCCTTGCCGTTGCCCGACGCGACGCCCAGATCGGCGTCGCGGGCCTCGCCGGGCCCGTTGACGACGCAGCCCATCACCGCCACCCGCAACGGGACCTCGAGGCCTTCCAGGCCCGCGCTGACCTCGTCGGCCAGCTTGTACACGTCGACCTGCGCGCGTCCGCACGACGGGCACGAGACGATCTCCAGTTTGCGGGGGCGCAGGTTGAGCGACTGCAGGATCGCATCGCCGACCTTGATCTCCTCGGCCGGCGGCGCGGAAAGGGACACCCGGATGGTGTCGCCGATGCCCTCGCTCAGCAGTGCACCGAAGGCCACCGCCGACTTGATGGTGCCCTGAAACGCCGGACCGGCCTCGGTGACGCCCAGGTGCAGCGGATAGTCGCACTGGGCGGCCAGCTGCCGGTACGCCTCGACCATGATGACCGGGTCGTTGTGCTTGACCGAGATCTTGATGTCGCCGAAGCCGTGCTCTTCGAACAGGCTCGCCTCCCAGAGGGCCGATTCGACGAGCGCCTCCGGGGTGGCCTTGCCGTACTTCTGCATCAGGCGCTTGTCGAGGGAGCCCGCGTTGACGCCGATGCGGATCGGGATGCCGGCGTCACCGGCCGCCTTGGCGACCTCCTTGACGCGGCCGTCGAACTCCTTGATGTTGCCCGGGTTCACCCGGACCGCGGCGCAGCCGGCGTCGATGGCGGCGAAGATGTACTTCGGCTGGAAGTGGATGTCGGCGATCACCGGGATCTGCGACTTGCGCGCAATGATCGGCAGCGCATCGGCGTCCTCCTGCCGCGGGCACGCCACCCGGACGATGTCGCAGCCCGACGCGGTGAGCGCCGCGATCTGCTGCAGCGTCGCGTTCACGTCATGAGTCTTGGTGGTGCACATGGACTGCACCGAGATCGGAAAGTCGCTGCCCACCCCGACCGATCCCACATGGATCTGGCGGGTCTTCCGGCGCGGCGCGAGCACGGGGGGCGGCCCGGCGGGCATCCCGAGTCCCACAGCCAGCGGTCCGGTCGTTTCGGTCATTGACATCACTCCTCGCAGTCATCGTCAACAGTACCGGCGCGCGTTCGGACAGCGCATCTGCCGGTCGGCACACTCACCGCCGGGCGGCGGGCGGCGATTCTCAGAACACCTTGATCGGGTTGACGATGTCGGCGGTCACCGTCAACAGCATGAACCCGCCCATCACCGCCACCACCGCATAGGTGACCGGCAGCAGCTTGTAGTAGTCGATCGGCCCGGCGGCGACCCTGCCCCTCGCGCGGCGCACGGCGTTGCGGATCTTCTCGAACACGGCGATCGCCATGTGACCGCCGTCGAGCGGGAGCAGCGGCACCAGGTTGAAGGCGCCGAGGAAGAAGTTGACGCTGAGCAGCAGCCCCAGGAACATGTCCCAGTAGCCGCGCTCGACCGCCTGGCCGCCGAGCACCGACGCCCCGACGACGCTCACCGGGCTGTCGGCGGCGCGCTGGCCGCCGGTCACCGCGTGCCAGAGGCCGACCACCTTCGACGGCAGCGACAGCAGCGCCTTGAAGGTCTCGGCGAACATGTCGCCGGTGAAGCTCACCGCGCCGCCCCAGACGGTGGCGGCGTTGTACTCGTTGACGTACTTCGTGTCCAGGCCGACGCCGATCGCGCCCACCTGCGCCGACGTGGCGGTGCCGCCGGTGCCCTCGACCATCCGCTGCACCCGGGTCACCGGGACGGTCAGATCGAGGCGCTCGTCGCCCCGCTGCACGGCCAGGACGACGCTGCCGGTCGCGTGCTGCACCTTCTGCACCAGATCGGTCGGACCGGTGACCTTGTCCCCGTCGACCGCGAGGATCTGATCCCCCACCCGGACGCCGGCGGCCGCGGCGGGCGCCGGACCGGTGCACTCGACCGGCACGCCCTTCGCGTCGGTGGCGGGCGAGACGCACTCCACCGTCTTGGCGTACACCGGGTGATCGCCGATGATCGGCAGGCCCCAGCCCAGGCCGAGCACCACCACGAGCGCGAAGCCGAGGATGAAGTTCTGCAACGGTCCGGCGAACAGCACCACCAGCCGCTTCCACGTCGGCTGCGCGTACATGGCGCGGGCGCGTTCGTCGTCGGTGAGCTCCTCGTGCGGCGTCATCCCGGCGATGTCGCAGAAGCCGCCCAGCGGCAAGGCCTTGATCCCGTACTCGGTCTCCCCCCGTCGCGTGGACCACAGGGTGGGTCCGAAACCGACGAAGTACCGCCGCACCTTCATCCCGGTGGCCTGCGCCGCCCACATGTGGCCGAGCTCATGCCAGGCGATGGAGATCAGCAGGGCGAGGGCGAACAGTGCGACGCCGAGTACCAGACTCACAGACCGTCTCTCTTCCGGCAGTGGGGCGCCGGGCCCCGTCGAACGATTGGCGCTGGACGACCGGCGCTGGAACGACTAGCGCCGGGCCGCGGCGACGAACTCGGCGGCGCGCGAACGCGCCCACCGGTCGGCCGCCAGCACCTCGTCCACAGTACCCGGACGCGACGACCACTGATCGGCCTGCGCGAGCACGTCCCCGATGATCCCGACGATCCGCGGAAAGCTCACCGCCCCGTCGAAGAAGCCCTGCGCGGCGACCTCGTTGGCCGCGTTGTACACCGCGGTCAGACTGCCGCCGCCCTTACCGGCCGACCGCGCCAGCTCGATGGCCGGGAAGACGGCGTCATCGACGGGCTCGAAGGTCCAGGTCGCCGCGGTGCTCCAGTCGCACGGCGCCGACGAGCCCGGCACCCGGTCCGGCCAGCCCAGGGCGAGCGCGATCGGCAGCTTCATCGACGGCGGCGACGCCTTGGCGATGGTTGCACCGTCGACGAAGGTCACCATCGAGTGGACGATCGACTGCGGGTGCACCGTCACGTCGATGCGGTCGTAGTCGACGCCGAACAGCAGATGCGCTTCGATCACCTCGAGCGCCTTGTTCACCAGGGTCGCCGAGTTCAGGGTGATCATCGGTCCCATCGACCACGTCGGGTGCCTGCCCGCCTGTTCCGGCGTCACCCCCGCGACCTGCTCGGCGGTCCACCCGCGGAAGGGCCCGCCCGAGGCGGTGAGGACCAGCCGGTCCACCTCCTCGGCCGTGCCGCCGCGCAGGCACTGAGCGATCGCCGAATGCTCCGAATCGACCGGCACGATCTGTCCGGGAGCGGCCGCATCCAGGACCAACGCACCACCTGCGACGAGAGACTCCTTGTTGGCGAGCGCCAGCCGCGCACCCGACTCGAGGGTCGCCAGGCTGGGGCCCAGGCCGATCGAGCCGACGACGCCGTTCAGCACGACGTCGGCCTCCACCGACTCGATCAACCGCACCATCGCCTCGGCGCCGCCCAGCACCGGCGCACCGAGACGGTCGCCGAGCGCCGCCGCCGCACCGGGATCGGCGACCGCGACCTGCGCCGCCGACAACCCGGTCGCCGAGACCTGCTGCGCCAACAGATCCAGGTTCCCACCGCCCGCACCGAGGCCCACCACCCGAAACCGATCCGGGTGTTCGGCGATCACTTCAAGGGCTTGGGTACCGATGGATCCGGTCGATCCCAGAATCAACACACGCGTCGTCACACCCACCATTGTCGCGCATGGGCGTCAGGTTATGCTGTAGGCCGGACTACTACCGGTCGTCATAAGGAGTGAACGTGGCAAGCACTGAGGTCGAAACCATCGATACCGGATGGGTTCACGAACCCGCTGACGCACCGTCGGCACGGTTCGGCTGGCACGGCGTGGCCCGCAAGTCGATCGCCGCGGCATCGCTGATCACCGCACTCATCCTGCTCGGCATGCTCAAGGGCAACCACGTCGGTCACGTCGAGGACATCTACCTGATCGTCATCGCCGTCGCCCTCATCGGCTACACCGTGTACGCGATGATCCCGCGCAAGGGAGCTTGGAAGCGCTGACGCGCCGGGAAGCCTGGAAGCGCTGACGCGCTCGGCCGACCCGCCAACGCAGAAGACCCGGACGCCACGTCGTCCGGGTCTTCTCGTCTGTGCTTGTTTCTCTTCTGGGCCTACTTCTCCTCTGCCGCCAGCTGCCCGCACGCGGCGGCGATCTCCTGACCGCGGGTGTCGCGGACCGTGCACGAGACGCCGTGCTCGCGCACCCGGCGGACGAACTCAGCCTCCACCGGCTTCGGGCTGGCGTCCCACTCCGACCCCGGCGTGGGGTTCAGCGGGATCAGGTTGACGTGCACCAGCGAGCCGAGCGCCTGCCGCAGTCGACGACCGAGCAGGTCCGCACGCCACGGCTGATCGTTGACGTCGCGGATCAGCGCGTACTCGATCGACACCCGCCGCCCGGTGCTGTCCGCGTAGTAGCGAGCCGCCGACAGCACCTCGTCCACCGACCACCTGTTGTTGACCGGGACCAGCGTGTCGCGGAGTTCGTCGTCGGGGGTGTGCAACGACACCGCGAGCGTCACCGACAGTCCCTCGTCGGCGAGCCTGCGGATCGCCGGAGCCAGGCCGACCGTCGAGACCGTCACCGACCGCGCCGAGATGCCGAATCCGTCGGGTGCCGGCGAGGTGATCTTGCGGACCGCGTCGACGACGCGCTTGTAGTTCGCCAGCGGCTCCCCCATCCCCATGAAGACGATGTTCGAGAGTCTGCCGGGCGCGCCGACCTCGCCGTCGCGCAGCGCGCGCGCCGCCGCGCGCACCTGGTCGACGATCTCCGCGGTCGACAGATTGCGATCCAGTCCGCCCTGTCCGGTGGCGCAGAAGGGGCACGCCATTCCGCAGCCCGCCTGTGAGGAGATGCACAGCGTATTGCGCTCGGGATAGCGCATCAGCACCGATTCGAGCAGCGTTCCATCATGCAGGCGCCACAGTGTCTTGCGGGTGCTGTCATCGTCGCAGGAGATGTGCCGAACCGGCGTCATCAGCGTCGGGAAGAGCTTCTCGGCGACGGCGTCCCGCTTGCCCGCAGGCAGATCGGTCATCTCGTCGACGTCGGCCGTCAACCGTCCGAAATAGTGCTTGGCCAGCTGGTTCGCCCGAAACTTGGGCAATCCGAGCTCGGCGACCGCGTCGATCCGTGCCTGCGCGTCGAGGTCGGCGAAATGAGTGGGCGGCAGGCCTCGTTTGGGAGCGTCGAACACGAGCGGCAGAGAAGTCACGCCGACCATTGTGTCATGCAATCATGAGCAGATGACGACTCAAGAACCCAGTGACGACCAGAACCGCAGCACCCCGGAACCCACCGCGACGCCCGCCGGCGGCGGGACCGACGATCTGTCCGACCGCCTCGCCGACGAGCGACACAAGATCCATCAGGCGGTCGCCGACGTCTCGCGCACCCGCACTCGCGCCACCTACGTGGCGTGGGTCATCGGCGTCGTCGCACTGATCGTCCTGCTCGTCTTCATCGTCGCCAACCTCGACAACGTCGAGATCAACCTG
Source organism: Gordonia aichiensis (assembly GCF_039946255.1). GTDB lineage: Bacteria > Actinomycetota > Actinomycetes > Mycobacteriales > Mycobacteriaceae > Gordonia > Gordonia aichiensis_A. The sequence continues at coordinate 383,397 of NZ_JBCDWL010000001.1, forward strand.
CTGTTCGGCAAGCTCGACCTGCCGATCGGCGTCGCCGTCCTGGTCGCCGCCATCGTCGGTGCGCTCATCACCGCAGCCCTCGGCGGGGCGCGGATCCTTCAGCTCAACCGAGTGCTGAAGAAGGCGGGCAAGACCGGGAAGTGACCGATTCGCCCCCTGCGGTCGCCGCAGCCGGGATCACCGCAGCCGGGGTCACCGCAGCCGGGATCACAGCAGCCAGGTGAGCACGGCCCAGGTGATGAACGCCGACGGGAGCAGGGAGTCGAGCCGGTCCATGATGCCGCCGTGCCCGGGCAGCAGCGTGCCCATGTCCTTGATGCCGAGGTCGCGCTTGATCTGCGACTCGACCAGGTCGCCGGTCGTCGCGACCACCACGAGCAGCGGCCCGAGGACGAACCCGATCCACCAGTGCGGCGTGTCGAGCAGCCAGTAGGTGCACGCCACCGCGCCGACGGTGCCGACCAGCAGCGAGCCGGCCAGGCCCTCCCACGACTTCTTCGGGCTGATCGCAGGCGCCATCGGGTGTTTGCCGAACAGCACGCCCGCCGCGTAGCCGCCGACGTCCGAGCACACCACGACGATCACGAGCGTGAAGACCCGGAAGGCCCCCTGATCCTGGCGCACCAGATAGGCGCCGAAGGTCGCGAGCAGCGGCAGCCACGCCAGCACCAGCGTCGACACCGCCACGTCCTGCAGATAGTTCCGCGGCGCGCTGGAGAGACCCTGGGCGAACAGCTTCCAGACCATCACCACCAGGACGGTGGCCGCCATCGCCACGTAGGTGCCCGTGAGCCCGAAGGGCCACGACAGCCAGATCATCGCCTGACCGCCCACGAGCAGCGGGATCACCGGAACCGCGTAGCCGCCGTCGCGCAGCCGCTTGGTGACCTCCCAGGTGGCGATGGCGAACGCGACCGAGACCACCCCGTACCAGCCGTCCGGCGCCAGCAGCAGCACTGCGATGAGCGCCGCGCCCAGGGCGCAGCCCACACCGATCGCCGCGGGCAGATTGCGGCCGGCACGGGACGTGGATGCGGGCGCACCCGGGGCGGGGGATGTTCCGGGCGATCCCGGATTGCTCGTCATACCTCGAGCAGTTCTGCTTCTTTGTTCTTCACCAGCTCGTCCACCATCTCGGTGTACGAGTGGGTGGTCTTGTCGAGATCCTTCTCGGCGCGCACCACCTCGTCCTCGCCCGCATCGCCGTCCTTCTGGATGCGCTTGAGCTCGTCGACGGCCTTGCGCCGCACGTTGCGGATCGCGACCTTGGCGTCTTCGCCCTTGCCGCGCGCCTGCTTGCCGAGCTGCTTGCGACGCTCCTCGGTCAGCTGCGGGATCGCGACTCGGATGACGTTGCCGTCGTTGGTCGGGTTGACGCCGAGGTCGGAGTTGCGGATGGCGGTCTCGATGTCGTTCATCAACGACTGCTCGTACGGCTTGATGACGACCAGCCGCGGCTCCGGGGTGTTGATCCCCGCGACCTGGGTGATCGGGGTCGGCGCACCGTAGTAGTCGACGATGACCTTGTTGAACATCGCCGGGTTGGCGCGACCGGTGCGGATGGAGGCCATGTCGTCACGCAGGTGGGCGACGGCCTTCTCCATCTTCTCCTCGGCGTCGAGCAGAGCTTCATCGATCATGCTGGTTCTCGTTCCTCTAGTTTCGCGGTGCGGAATGTGCTCGGGGCACGGATGCCGGTGCGGCCGTCAGTCGCCGTGGTCGGTGCGGACCAGGGTGCCGATCGGCTCCCCGGCGACCGCACGGGCAATGTTGCCGCGCTCGAGCAGGTTGAACACGAGCATCGGCATGTTGTTGTCCATGCAGAGGCTGAACGCGGTCGCGTCCGCCACCTTGAGTTCGCGCTCGATCACCTCGCGGTGGCTGATGTGCTGGAACATCTCGGCGTCGGAGTTGATCCGCGGGTCGTCGGAGTAGACACCGTCGACGGCCTTGGCCATCAGGACCACCTCGGCCTTGATCTCCAAGGCGCGCTGCGCGGCGGTCGTGTCGGTGGAGAAGTACGGCATGCCCATGCCCGCACCGAAGATCACCACGCGCCCCTTCTCCAGGTGACGCACGGCGCGCAGGGGCAGGTACGGTTCGGCGACCTGTCCCATCGTGATCGCCGTCTGGACTCGGGTGGTGATCCCGCGCTTCTCCAGGAAGTCTTGCAGGGCAAGGCAGTTCATGACAGTTCCGAGCATGCCCATGTAGTCGGACCGCGCGCGGTCCAGACCCCGCTGCTGCAGTTCGGCGCCGCGGAAGAAGTTTCCGCCGCCGATCACGATTCCCATCTGGACGCCCGACGAGACGACCTCCGCGATCTGGTCTGCGACAGCGCCGACCACATCGGGATCCAATCCCACCGAGCCGCCACCGAACATCTCGCCGCCGAGCTTCAACAGAACTCGGGAGAAACCCGCCCTACCTGACGGCACGGTCGACTGCGATTCGCTCATCTCTTCCTTCAACTCGGGTATCGACACAAACTCTCTCCATCTTAGGGTGCCGGGCACCCCTTGCACGCACTCCGGCCCCGGAGTCGTCCCTTGCGGGCTGATTCCGGGGCCGGAAAGTGCTTGCCCGGATCACCGGGCGGCGGTCAGTCGACTAGGACTGGCCGACCTCGAAGCGAGTGAACGCGACGACGGCGGCGCCGGCCTCGTCCAGGATCGCCTTGACGGTCTTCTTCGAGTCGGTGACCGACGGCTGGTCGACCAGGACGACGTCCTTGTAGAAGCCGGTGACGCGGCCTTCGACGATCTTCGGCAGCGCCTGCTCCGGCTTGCCCTCGGCCTTGGCGGTCTCCTCCGCGACGTGGCGCTCCTGCGCGACGATCTCGGCGGGCACCTCTTCGCGGCTGGCGTACTTGGCCTTGAGCGCGGCGACCTGCATCGCGGCGCCGCGGGCGGCCTCGGCGGCCGCATCGCTGTCGCCGGTGTACGAGACCAGGACGCCGACGGCCGGCGGCAGGTCCGAGGCACGCTTGTGCAGGTAGACCGCGACCGGGCCATCGTAGGCGGCGACGCGGCGCAGGACCAGCTTCTCGCCGATCTTGGCCGACAGCGCCTCGACGGCGTCGGCGACGGTGCCCTCGCCCAGCTTGGCGGCCAGCAGCGCGTCGACGTCGTTCGAACGCAGCTCGATGGCCGCACCCAGGATGTCGTCGGCGAGCTTCTGGAACTCGTCGTTCTTGGCGACGAAGTCGGTCTCGCTGTTCAGCTCGATCATGACGCCGTCACGAGCGGCGACGAGGCCCTCGGCGGTCGACCGCTCGGCGCGCTTGCCGACGTCCTTGGCGCCCTTGATGCGCAGTTCCTCGACAGCCTTGTCGAAGTCGCCGTCGTTGTTCGCGAGGGCGTTCTTGCAGTCGAGCATGCCCGAACCGGTCATTTCGCGCAGACGCTTCACGTCCGCAGCGGTGTAGTTCGCCATGTGTGGCGACCCTCCTTCTTCGATTTATGATCCAGAGACAAGAGTCTCCGGCGGGGTGATCACCCCGCCGGAGAAGGGTCTTGGCCCGTTCTAGCCTATTCTGCGGTCGGCGCCTGCGCAGCGGCGTCGGCGGCCGGTGCCTCCGAAGCAGCCTCTGCGGCCGGAGCGGTGGCCTCGGCCAGCAGCTCCTGCTCCCACTCGGCGAGCGGCTCGCCCTCGCCGGCCTCCGGCTTGGCGTCGCCGGCAGCCTGGCCCGCGCGTGCCTGCACACCCTCGGCGACCGCCGAGGCGATGACGCGGGTCAGCAGCGCAGCACTGCGGATGGCGTCGTCGTTCGCCGGGATCGGGTAGTCGACGACGTCGGGATCGCAGTTGGTGTCCAGGATCGCAATGACCGGGATGTTCAGCTTGCGAGCCTCACCGACGGCGATGTGCTCCTTGTTGGTGTCGACGATCCACACGGCCGAGGGAACCTTGGCCATGTCGCGGATGCCGCCCAGGGTGCGCTCCAGCTTGTTCTTCTCACGCGTGAGCATGAGGATTTCCTTCTTGGTGCGACCCTCGAAGCCACCGGTCTGCTCCATGGCCTCCAGCTCCTTCATCCGCTGAAGGCGCTTGTGCACGGTGTTGAAGTTGGTGAGCATGCCGCCGAGCCAACGCTGGTTGACGTAGGGCATGCCGACGCGCGTCGCCTCTGCGGCGATCGACTCCTGCGCCTGCTTCTTGGTGCCGACGAACAGGACCGTGCCGCCGTGGGCGACGGTCTCCTTGACGAACTCGTAGGCGCGGTCGATGTACGACAGCGTCTGCTGCAGGTCGATGATGTAGATGCCGTTGCGGTCGGTGAAGATGAAACGCTTCATCTTCGGGTTCCAACGGCGGGTCTGATGCCCGAAGTGTGCGCCGCTGTCCAGCAGCTGCTTCATGGTCACGACAGCCATGAATGTGTCCTCTCTCGCAGTTTGTCGCCGGTCCCCGAGTCGGTTTCCGGCCCTGGCACCCACCACCGCGCCGCACACCCGGACCATTCCGGGACTGCGTGCTGCGCTGCCTTCTCGCGGGTGCGCGAAGTCGCCCAGGACATACCCGGGCGCGTCGCCAGACTACTCCGCCAGGGAGGGGCCGGCAACATCATCCGAGGGCGAACCATCTCTTTATTGACAATGATTTTCATTTACCTCAGACTGGGTCCTTAAAATTCGTCATCATCAGACGGGTCTGCCCCGTCGCGAGAGGTCACCATGGTTGAGCAGCTGTCCCACCGATTGTCCGAGTTGTTGGCCCTACGACATCCTCCGGTCGCGCTGACCTTCGTCGATCGGGCCCCGACCGAGTCGCCTCGAGTCACCGGGGCGGCGCCATCGGCCTGCACGTTCTGGCGACGAGCGGAGACCGAGAGCTTCTTCGCCACGGCGGCCGATCACCACAACTGCCCCATCGGATCGTTCGTGATGGGCTTCGATCTGCCTGCGCCCGCCAGCGACCGGCTCGGCGGCCTCGTGCAGTCGATGTGCGACGCGCAGTACATCGAATCGTCCGAAGCGGCGGCGATTCCGCGCATGCCGAGAACGGCCGCGGGCATCGTCTACGGTCCGCTCGCGGAGGCGACCTCGACTCCCGACCTGGTCCTGGCATGGGTCGACCTCGCGCACGCAATGATCTTCAACGAGGCTTCGGGCGACGCGCGGTGGACGACGGCAGCCGCCGACGTGACCGGTCGACCCGGGTGCGCGGCCCTGCCCCGAGCCATCGCGCGAAACGGACCGAGCCTCTCGTTCGGCTGCGTGGGGATGCGCACCTTCACCGGCATCGAGGACGGCCTCGGCCTCGCCGCGATTCCCGGCGGTGAACTGGCTGCGTTCATCGGTGCGTTGGCACGGACTGCGCGCGCCAACGAGTCGATGCGCGCATTCTACGAAGCGCATCGCGAGGCGGTCTGCGCGAACGCCGGTTCCTGACCGACCCGCCGGGCGTTGCGCTCTCTACCGACACGCCGAGGGAGCCGGAACGCGTCGGCGTGCGTCTAAGGAGTATGCGGAGAACTGGCGGAGTACGGGAATCGGCGGGCGCGGCGTCGCCGGCACTGGCGATGGCACTGGCACTGGCACTGGCACTGACACTGACGATCGCTGCGGCGCCCACTGAGGCCCGGCCCGCCTACGAGTGGCCGCTGCAGCCGGCGATCGCCCGCGGATACGATCCGCCGCCGCAGCCCTGGTTGTCGGGCCATCGGGGCGTCGACCTGGCCGCCGCGCCGGACGCGGCGGTGCTGGCCGCCCGGGCGGGCACCGTGGTGTTCGCCGGGATCGTGGTCGACCGTCCCGTGGTCTCGGTGACCCACCCCGACGGGGTGACGACCACCTATGAGCCGCTCACCCCCGCGGTGCGCCGCGGCCAGCACGTACGGACCGGACAGGTGATCGGATACCTGCGCGGCGGTCATCCCGGATGCACCGCGCGCGCCTGCCTGCACTGGGGCGCCCGCACGGGGGCCGGCCGCACCGCGCGCTACCGCAATCCGCTCGGCCTGCTCGGGCTGCTGCGGGTGCGTCTCAAACCGGTTCCGCTCGATCACGCCCGCGGGTGGGCCTGGGAGTGAACCGCACGCAGTCGTTCGACGCTGACGTGCGTGTAGAGCTGGGTGGTGGCCAGCGACGAATGGCCGAGCAGCTCCTGCACCACGCGCAGGTCGGCGCCGCCTTCCAGCAGGTGCGTCGCGGCGCTGTGCCGCAGGGCGTGCGGTCCCACGGACTGCCCGGCGGCCGCGGTCGCGCGATGGACGACGGTGCGCGCCATCCGCTGGTCGAGCCGTCCGCCCTTGACGCCGAGCAGCAGCGCCTGTCCCGACGACGCGGTCGCCAGCGCGGGCCGACCGCGCGTCAGCCACCTCTCGATCGCGGTGGCGGCGGGCCGCCCGTAGGGCACCGACCGCTCCTTGTCGCCCTTGCCGACCACCCGCACGATCCGCCGATCGGCGTCCACGTCGGCCAGATCCAGTCCGCAGAGCTCCCCGACGCGGATGCCACAGGCGTACAGCAGTTCCAGGATCAACCTGTCGCGCAGGGCGACCGGCTCGTCCGCGTCCTCCTCGGCTTCACCGACGCGGTCGATCGCGGCGGCGGCTCGTTCGGGTGCCAGCACCTCGGGCAGGACGCGGTGCGCCTTCGGCGCCTGCAATCGCTGAGCCGGATCGGTCGCCATGATCTGTTCTCGCACCGCCCACGCGCAGAACGTCTTCGCCGACGACACCTGGCGGGCGAGGGTGGTCCGAGCGGCTCCGCGGCGCGCGTGCTCGGCCAGCCAGGCACGCAGCAGGGTGAGATCGATGGCGTCCACCGGCACCCCGCGCGCTCCGGCGAACGACACCAGACTCCGCAGATCACCCACGTAGGCGCGCACGGTGTGGCCGCTGTGGCCCTTCTCGAAGCGCAGGTGGTCGGCGAAATCGGCGAGCACATCGGTCATCCTCGCACCGTACCCCGGTGACCGGCGCCGATACCGTGACACCGACCCGGACTGGCCCGTACGGGCCGGGCACGAGACAATGTGACCCGATCACACTTGCCTTTTTCGGATAGAAAGCAGTTGCCCTGACAGACCATCGAGTGCGCCCCGAGTCCGCCCAGCCGCCCGCGTCGTCCCAGTCCCCCGCGTCATCACAGTCCGAGTCCGCCGGACCCGCACCCGCGGTCGGCGCGGACGGTCTCCGGCCGGGTTCCGGCCTGGCCGTCGCCGTCCTGTGCGCGGCGGGCATCGTGGTCTCGCTGATGCAGACGATCATCGTGCCGCTGATCCCCGAGCTGCCGCTGCTGCTCGGCACGTCGCCGTCGAACGCCGCGTGGGCGCTGACCATCACCTTGCTCGTCGGCGCCGTCGGCACGCCGATCTCGGGACGCCTGGGCGACATGGTCGGGAAGCGACGTGTCCTGCTGGTCTGTCTCAGCGCGGTCGCCGCCGGCTCGACGGTGTGCGCGCTGTCGACCAGCCTCGTCCCGTTCCTGATCGGGCGCGGTCTGCAGGGCATCGGGATGGGCACCGTCGCCGTCGGGATCAGCCTGATCCGCGACATCGTGCCACCGCAGCGACTGGGGTCCTCGATCGGCGCGATGAGCGCCTCGCTCGGCGTCGGCGGAGCGCTCGGTCTGCCCTTCGCCGCGGTGATCGCCCAGCACGTCAGCTGGCACGCCCTGTTCTGGGTCAGCGCCGCGGTCGCGGTCGTCGCCGCGGTCGCCGTCCGGATCGCCGTCCAGGTCAGCGCGATCGCGACGGGCGGCCGGTTCGACGCCGTCGGCGCCCTCGGCCTGAGCGTCTTCCTGAGCTGTCTGCTGCTGGCCGTCTCGAAGGGCTACGAATGGGGTTGGACGAGCCCGGCCGTGCTGGGTCTGCTGGCGGGTTTCCTCGTCTCACTCGCCCTGTGGTTCCGATACGAGCGGGGACGTCCCGGGGCCCTGATCGACCTCCGCGTCAACGGCACCAAGCCGATTCTGCTGACCAACATCGCGTCGATCGCCGCGGGCTTCGTGTTCTACGCGATGCAGATGATGCCGATCCAGGTGCTGATGGCGCCGCAGGCGGCGCCCTCGGGGATCGGCTTGCCGATGGTGCAGGCCAGCCTGGTGCTGATGCCCGGTGGCCTGGTGATGTTCGCCTTCTCGTATGTGAGCGCCTGGCTGTCGCGGCGGCGCGGCGCGCGGGTGGCGCTGGGCGTCGGCAGCCTCGGGATCGGCGTCGGATACCTGACCTTCCTGGCCATGCTGCTCGGCCCGTGGCCGCCCACCTGGGGCTGGCTGCTGGTCGTGAACTGCCTCGTCGGCGCCGGTCTGGGCATCGCCTACTCCGCGATGCCCGCTCTGATCATGGAGTGGGTGCCGGTGACGCAGACCGGCGAGGCCAACGGCGTCAATGCGACGATGCGTGCGGTCGGCACATCGTTGGCGACCGCGGTGGTCGGGATGATCCTGGCGTCGTCGTTCGCCGTCGTCGACGGCGCCACCGGGCCGATCCCGGTTCCCACCGTCGGCGCCTACGTGTCGGCCTCGGTGATCTCGCTGGTCGTGTGTGCGGTGTCGGCGATCGCCGCCTTCGCGGTTCCGCGCGGGCGACTCGTCGACGAACCCGTCGTCTGACCCGGTGGCCGGCCTGGGCCGGTCAGCCGACGGACTCGGCCTCGGCCTTGCGCTCATCGGCCTTCCACTGGCGGAAGCCCTCCTCGGTGCGCCCGCGTCGCCAGTACCCGGAGATCGACGAGGCGCGCTGCGCGCTGACGCCGCGCTCCTTGCGCACGTAGCCGCGCAGGTTCTTCATCACCGCCTGCGCCTCCCCGTGGATGAAGACCTGCGGTTCACCGTCGAGCCATTGGGCGGCGCGGACGGCCGCGACGATCGGCGCGTTGTCGCCCGCCCGGTCCTCCGGAGCCTCGCCCGAGCTCGATCCGCGATGGATCCAGGTGATCTCGGCGCCGACCGGCGCGGTCAGAGCCAACTCGTCCGCGGGCCCGGCGACCTCGATGAACACTTTCGCGACGGCGTCGGCGGGCAGTGCCTCCAAGGCCGCGGCGAGCGCCGGCAGTCCGGCCTCGTCGGAGACGAGCAGGTGCCAGGGCGCGTCGGGATCGGGTCGGTAGCCGCTGCCCGGCCCCTGAAAACTGATGACCTCGCCCGGCCGGACGCGTCGCGCCCACGGTCCGGCCAGTCCCTCGTCGCCGTGCACGACGAAGTCGACGGCCAGCTCGCGCGCGAGCGGGTCGTACCGGCGCACCGTGTAGGTCCGGAGCACGGGTCGGCGTTCCGGCGGCAGACTCGCCCGCAGCGCTTCGACGTCGACCGGCTGCGGGAACGCCCCGCCGTCGGGGGTGAAGACGAACTTTACGTACATGTCGGTGTCGGCGGCGTCGGGGGCGCCGGGCCCGACCGGCAGGAAGTCGTCGAATCCGTCGCCGCCGAGCCACACCCGCACCATGTGGGGGGTCAACTGCTCGGTACGCAGCACCGTCATCGTGTTCAGTCGCTTCGCCACGCGAACTCCTTCGTCCACTGCTCGAGGCATCGGCTCGGCTGATCGGCCCCGATGTCGGGCGACCGCTGCAGATCCCGCCGATGGTGTTTAGGCCAGCCTAACAGGATGGGGGCGGGCCGGCCGATCGCCGCGAGCGTCGTTCAGCGCACCAGCCGCCACGTCCCGTCGGCTCCGTCGACCAGCCCCGCCAGGTCGAGCGCCGACAGCGCCCGCAGCACCGCGCTGACCCCGACGCCGCTGGTGAAGGAGATCTCGTCGACCGACAGTCCGCCGTGCGCGGGCAGCGCCTCGAGCACCCGCAGGTGCTCGCCGGGCAGGCCGTCGGTGCGCCGAGTCTCCCCCGGCGGCTTCACGTCGTGTCCATCGGGGGCGGCGAGCGCGAGGGCTGCGGCACCGTCGGCGACCAGGACCGCGTCGCCGTCGGCGATCATCGCATTGGCGCCGACGGAGGTGGCGCTGGTGACCGGCCCGGGGACCGCCCCCAGCGGCCGCCCGATCCGCTTCGCCCAGGCGGCCGTGTTCGCCGCACCGGAGCGCCGACCCGCCTCCACCACGATCACCGCCGACGACAGCGCGGCGACCAGGCGGTTACGGGTCAGGAAGCGGTGCTTGGCCGCGCCGCTGCCCGGTGGATACTCGGTGATCACCGCACCGTGCTCGGCGATCTCCCGCAGCAGCCTGGCGTGCCCGGTCGGATAGTCGCGGTCGATTCCGCAGGCGAGCACGGCGGCGGTCGGCGCGCCCGCCGCGAGCGCAGCGCGGTGGGCGGCGCCGTCGATCCCGTAGGCGCCACCGGAGACCACCGCCCATCCGGCCGCGCCCACGTCCGCCGCCAGCAGACCGGTCACGTGGTCGCCGTACGACGACGATGCCCGCGACCCGACCAGGGCCACCGCCCGCTCGGTGAGGTCGGCGCAGGCCAGCGGGCCGCGCACCCACAGCGCCAAGGGCGCTCCGCCGCGCGCCGCGGTCTCCGCCTGATCGAGCGCGAGCAGTTGCCAGGCGGGCCAGTCGGGATCCTCCCGCGTCAGCAGCCGAGCGCCCAGCCGGTGGCAGGTCTCCAGGTCGCGGGCCGCCGTGTCGGTGCTCGCCCGCGCCTGCGTGGCGGCCAGCACCGACCGGTGGGCCGCGGGCACCTTCCGGTCGCGCACCGCCGCCGCAGCCTCGACGGCGCCGAGATCGTCCACCAGCGCGACCAGCGACGCGCACGGCGGTTCGGCCACCGCCGCCAGATAGGCCCACGCCCGCAGTTCCCGATCGGTCATTACCTCTCCCCGCCTCCTGCTGTCCCCGGACCGGGTCCGGGGTTGGTCATCTCACCGAGCGTGCCGGTCACAGCCCGCCTCGATCCCGGTACATCAGGGCCGAGAGCACGTCGTCGGGACCGGGCAGGTCGGCGCCCCGCAGATCGGCCAGCGTCCACGCCAGACGCAGCGCCCGATCGGCTCCGCGAGCGGTGATCCGACCGTGCCGCAGGGCCTGCTCGATCGGCGCCAACGCCGCCGCCGACGGTCGATAGCGTTGGCGCAGTGCACTTCCCGGCACCTCTGCGTTGGTCAGCCAGCCCTCCTCGCCCCACCGTTGCCGCGCCGCCGCCCGCGCCTGCGCCACTCGCGCCGCCACCGCGGCGCTCGACTCGCCCGCCTCGGTGAGCAGGGCGCTGTTCGCGGGCGGCTCCATCCGGACGCGGATGTCGATCCGATCCATCAACGGCCCCGACAGCTTCCCCAGGTAGCGGCGTCGCTGCACCGAGGTGCAGACGCAGTCCACGTCGTGCGCCGGCGCGCACGGACACGGGTTCGCGGCCAGCACGAGCTGGAATCTGGCCGGATACACGGCGGTGCCGTCGCGCCGTGAGATCCGCACCTGGCCCTCCTCGAGCGGTTGGCGCAGCGAGTCGAGGACTTTGGCGCCCATCTCCGCGCACTCGTCCAGGAACAGCACACCGCGGTGGGCGCGCGAGACCGACCCGGGACGGGCCATCCCGGTGCCGCCGCCGAGCAGCGCGGTGATCCCGGCACTGTGGTGAGGGGCGACGAAGGGCGGTGCGACGATCAGCGGGCGGTGCTCGGGCAGCGTGCCCGCGATCGAGTGGATCGCGGTCACCTCGAGCGACTCCTCCGGCCCCAGCGGGGGCAGGATCCCGGGCAGCCGGCTGGCGAGCATCGTCTTCCCGATTCCCGGCGGTCCCGTCATCAGCAGGTGGTGTGCCCCGGCCGCCGCGATCTCCAGCGCGTGCCGCGCGGCGGCCTGCCCGGCGACGTCGGCCATGTCGGGGATCACCACCGGCGCCGGTTCACGGGCCTGGTCGTCGACCGTGTCGAGCACCAGATCGCCGGCCATCCAGCGCACCACGTCCGACAGCGACTGCGCCCCGCCCACCTCCAGGCCGGACACCAGCGTCGCCTCGGCGACGTTTCCGATGGGGACCACCGCGCGGGCGAAGCCCGCATCACGCGCCGCGAGCAGTCGGGGCAGCACCCCGCGCACCGGGCGCAGCCGGCCGTCGAGCGCGAGCTCACCGAGCATGACGGTGCCGTCGAGCCGGTCGGTCGAGGCCTTCCGCGCGGCGATGAGCACGGCGACCGCCATCGCCAAGTCGTACCCGGGGCCCTGCTTGGGCAGGCTCGCCGGCGCGAGCGCGATCGTCACCTTGGTGGACGGGAACTCCAGTTCGCTGTTCCCGATCGCCGCACGCACCCGCTCCTTGGCCTCGCGCAGGGAGCCGTCCACGCTGCCGCTGATCGTCACTCCGGGCAGGCCCGAGGAGATGTGGGCCTGGATCTCGATCAGGTCGGCGGCGAAGGCGTTGAGCCCCACCGAGTGCACTCGTCCCAGTCCGCCCACGACGCACCTACTCGCTGACGCCGACGTGGTGCCACCAGGTGGCACGCTGGAGGTCCTCCGGATCGGCGATGTCCAGCTGCACGGACACGACGTCGAACCGGACCTGCTCCCAGAACGCGTCCTGCTGCGCCAGCCACTGTCGTGCCAGCAGCCGCATGCGTCGCAGCTTCTGCGGGGTGACCGCGCCCAGCGGATCGACGTAGGTGCGGCTGGCCCGAGTCTTCACCTCGACGATGACCAGGGTGGCCCCGTCGGCACCGATCAGATCGAGTTCGCCGTACCGGGTGCGCCAGTTGCGCGCCAGCACCCGCCAGCCGAGCTTCTCCAGATACTGTGCTGCGAGGTCCTCCCCGAGCTGACCGACCAGCCGCCGCCGGTCCGGACGCGTGCCTGCCTTGTGTTCCCCCATGCAGCAAGGATGGGCGGCGCGAGAGCGCACCGCCAGCGCCGCGAGCCCCTCCGACGGCGAGTGTGGAGAACTCTCAAACGATCAACATCTGCTCCTGCACCGATGCACCGGTGCCGCTCACGGCTCGTCGGGCAGCCGCAGCTCCGAGCGTTCCAATTCCTCGATGTTGACGTCCTTGAAGGTCACCACGCGCACCTGTTTGACGAACCGTGCCGGACGGTACATGTCCCAGACCCACGCATCGGTCATGTGGATTTCGAAGTACACCTCCCCGTCGGAGTTCCGCGGCACCAGGTTCACGCCGTTCGCAAGGTAGAAGCGGCGCTCGGTCTCCACCACGTAGGTGAACTGGCCGACGATGTCCTTGTACTCCCGGTACAGGGACAACTCCATCTCGGCTTCGTACTTCTCGAGATCTTCAGCGCTCATCAGGCCAGCCTATCGCGGACGTTCCGGTACGACATACGGTGCTCCGCCGATGGTCCGCGGGCATCCAGGCACGACATGTGCAGTGCCGTGCTGTAGCCCTTGTGCACCGCGAACTCGTATCCCGGCACGCGCTCGTCGAGCGCCACCATGATCCGGTCCCGAGTCACCTTCGCCAGCACCGAGGCGGCCGCGATGCAGGCGGCGTTCGCGTCGCCGCCGATCACCGGCAACGACGGCGCGGCCAGCCCGGGGACCTGGAAGCCATCGGACAGGACGTAGCCGGGCCGCACCGACAGCCCGGCCACCGCCCGGCGCATGCCCTCGATGTTGGCCACGTGCACGCCGAGCCGATCGACCTCGGCGGCCTCGATCGCCACCACATGCCAGCTCACCGCATGGCGGGTGACTGCCGTGTACAGCTTCTCCCGTGTGCTCTCGGTGAGCTTCTTCGAATCGTCGAGGTCGGCCAGCGACTTGAGCTGCGAGTTCCCGAGCACGCACGCGGCGACCACCAGCGGGCCCGCGCACGCGCCGCGGCCGGCCTCGTCGACGCCGGCCACCGGACCGAGTCCCTGCCGGGCGAGAGTGAATTCGAGGGTCCGAAGTCCGGCGGCCTTGCGGACCGGCGACCGCGGCGGCCACCGGGTCGAGCCGGTCACTGCTGCGGATTCACCGAGCCGACGCCGCCGATTCGGGAGAACGGGTAGATGATGAAGCGGACCTTGCCGCGGATGTCGGAGACCGGCACGGTGCCGCGCAGCTCGTCGTCGATGTGCGCGCGGGAGTCGGCCGAATTGCTACGGTTGTCCCCCATCACCCAGACGTTCCCGTCCGGGACCTTCACCGGGCCGAAGTCGCTGCCGTAGCAGGTGCCCTTGCCCAGCACGCCCGCCGAGTCCTGGTACATCTGCGTCTGGAGTCCCTTGTCGACGTACGGCTCGTTCAGCGAACGGCCGTCGACGGTCACGCCCTTGCCGTCGGCCTCTCGGCACTGCACGGTCTGACCGCCGACCGCGATCACCCGCTTGACGAGATCGTTCTCGTCCGGCGGCGCGAGGGCGAAGATCGACAGGACGTCCTGCACCTTGTGCAGGACCGGATTCGACGACCGCGGCGACGACCATCCGCTGTCCCACGACGAGGTGGGGGCCTTGAAGACGACCACGTCGCCGGGCTGCGGATCGCCGAAGCGGTACGCGAGCTTGTCGATGACGATCCGGTCGTTGGTGCAGCCGTAGCAGCCGTGCAGGGTGGGTTCCATCGACTCGGACGGGACCACGTACTGCCGGAACAGGAACTGCGTGAACACGAACATCAGCGCCAGCACGATGGCGACGATGATCGCCAGCTCGCGCAGCCAGCGACTGCGCCCCTTCGGCTCCTCGTCGGCGTCGTGCTTGTCGAAGCTGAACGACCGTTTCGACTTCGCGTCATCGGTGCTGGTCGGCTGATCGCCGGTCGGTTCGTCGTCGACGCGCGGCTCGTCGTCGCTGCTGCCGGAGTTGTGGTCCACGTAGAACAGGGTAGCGATCTCCTCGGTGACGGCCGGTCTGTACATCCGTTCGCCGCGTCCCCCGCCGTCGACGGCACGTGCTCCCACCGCGGTGTCGGGCCGGGGAGGAGCGCGTCAGTCCTCGACGACGATGGTCTTGGTCGCCTCGCCGCGCACGTGTTCGTCGACCGCTCGATCCGCGTGCCGCATCTCACCTCGATGCGTGGTGACGAGCTCCGGTTTCAGCGCGCCGGTCCGCATCAGTTCGAGAACGGCGGGGATGTTGGCGCGCGCATTCGACCTCCCCAGGCGGAAGGTGATGTTGCGGCCGTACATCAACGCGGTCGGCAGCGCGGTGCTCCGCACGAGCGACACTCCGGAGACACAGGTGCCGTCCGGGGCGGTCTGTTTGATCGCGAGCCCGAGTCCGGCGGGAGAACCCGTGTCGTCGATGACCAGCCCGGCGCGGGGAACGCGCTTCATCGCATCCGGGCTGTGGGCCTCGATGCCCAGGGCTTCGGCGTGACGCCGTACGTGCGGTCGCCTGTCGACCAGATGCACGTTCTCGACGCCGAGGGCCTTCGCGATCTGGCCCGCGTACAGGGGAACGCTCGAGCTCAGCGGGATTCGACGACCGACCTCGGCGAGAATCACCACGTCCGCTGCTCGGTCGAAGCCGAGGAGGTCGTCGATGTACGGAGCCACCGTCCGGTAGGCGTCGGTGACGTTGTCGGCGACCGAGGCGGCGGCGACGGGGTCGATGCCTTCGGGCAACGGCACCAGCATCCCGTCCGCGAAGGGCACGCCAAGCAGTTCCGAGTACGCACCGCCCCAGTGGCCGCCCATCAGGCCGAAGCCGTACATGGAGATCGGCGGCACGCTCAGGCAGTTGGAGGTGAGCCCCGCCACGCACCGCGCGCAGGTGCCGCAGCTGATCTGGAACGGCACGACCACACGGTCACCGGGTCGCACGGTGGTGACGTCATCGCCCACCTCGACGACTTCGGCGACGCACTCGTGCCCGAAGTGGAAGGGCAGCAGGAAGGGTGTTCGTCCCAGGGCCATCGCGCGATCGAGATCGCAGGTGGCCGCGGCGATCGGATGCACCGTCGCTCCGCGCGGCCCCGGCGCGAGCGGCACCGGGGCGTCGCACCATTCGATGCGGCCGCCCGGCCCGACCGACAACGCCCTCATCCGAGGACCTCGACGACGACGCTGCGCGGCGGCCGCCTTGAACCGGTCGAGTCGCTCCCGAGACGATCGGTCCAGCAGGATGCTCGCCGCCGGGATCGCCGTACTGGAACAGAGGGCTCCGAGCAGGTGGCCGACGGTGCTCCGCGGGCGGTGTCGCCGACCGATCGGGTAACCGCAGTCGTGAGCCGTCTCCAACATGGTCATGATTCGATTCCTCCTTCGCTCGACGCCCCGTCAGTGCGGTGGACATGTTCGTCACCCCCGTGTCAGGTGAGATGGTCGAAGTCGCCGCGGACCCACGCGGCGTGTCGGGCGGCCGAATCCAGGACCACGCGCCGGGCGTCGTGCGAGATCACGCCGCCGCGATGGCTGCGCAAACGCTCGAACGGGAACCGGGCCACGTGCGCGGCGATCCGTTCGGCCACGGCGCCGGAGAGCGGGAGGTGGTTCGGATAGCTGCGCATGAAGCTCACCGAGTGCCGGTCCGGGTTGGCGTAGACGGTGTCGCCGGCCAACAGAACGCCGCGCCCGTCGGCGCCTGCCGCCCAGTGCGCGACGGCACTGCCCGGGAAGTGCCCGCCGGGTTGGGTCAGCGTGACACCCGGCAGGACCTCGATGTCGTCGGACCACGACCTGATGCAGGGATCTGGTCGGGCGATCCAGCCAAGGTCGGCCTCGGCGACCAGCACCGGGGCCCCGTCGAACGCGCGGCTCCATTCCACCTGCACGCCGAACAGGTGCGGATGCGACGCTGCGATGCAGGCCACTCCGCCGAGTGCTGCGAGGCGTTCGACGGCCGCATCGTCGAGGTAGCCGGCGGGATCCCACAGCAGGTTGCCCGACGACGTGCGCACGAGCATGCTCTGCTGGCCGATGCCGACGAGTGGTCGAGGTCGTACGCCGTAGAGGTCGGGCTCGAGTTCGACCACCTCGACGGTCGTCCCCGATGCGGCGAGCTCGGCGAGCCCGGTCCAGCGCTGCCCGGCAGCAGGCACCCACTGTCTCTCGTCGGCACAGATCGCGCACACGTCGACGCGCTCCGCATGCTCGACTCCGCACGTGGCGCAGATCCAGAATTCGACGTCGGTCCTCATGTCATCCCCTCCTTCCGAGTTCTACATCAGGCTCCAGGCGATGAGAATCGCCAGCCCGATGTCGAGTGCAGCACAGAAGGCCGCGAACGGCCGGGTGACGACGATCCTCATCCGATGGTGGACGACGTCCCACGCGGCGTGACCGACGAGAAGCGACGCGACGATCAGTCCACCCGCCGCGGGTGTCGAGCGAGCCACGAGCAGCGCCGCCGCGCCCAGCACCGCGAGAGCGGCCGATTCCAGAAGCAGCACGGTTCGCACGCCTCCCCGATCGCCGACACCGACACCGACGACCAGAACCGCCGCGAGGCCGAGCAGAACCGGCGTCGGATTCACTCCGATCACCTCGCCGACGACGATCACCACGAAGGTGAGTCCGAAGGCCGGCCACGCGAGCCACCCTCGGCCGAGCGCAGCCGTCGCGACGTAGACGAATCCGGAGGCGGTGAGAATCGGCGCCAGGCTGCGTCCGTCGTCGAGGTCCAGTCCGATCAGGAGTGCCAGCAGCAGCCCGGGAAGGAGCGGCCACCCGTCGAGCCACCGTGGGCGCGGTCGTCGTGGTCCTCGCTGTCGTCGTGGTCGTCGTGGTCCTCGCGGTCGTCGTGGTCGGGGGTCGCGCAGCCCGTCCTCGGCCGGGTGATGAGAGGTCATCGCGACCTGCCCCTCCCCGTGGCCGGGCGGACCCGGCCCCACGGCTTCATGACGGCGAGGACGACGGCGAAGGTCAACGTGGTCAACGAGACCGCCGGCGGAAAGAACAGGGTGACGATGCGATCGGCGTGCGCGGTTCCGTCGGGGAGCGAGGCACCGTACTGATCGACCTTCGCCATCCCCGGAGCGAGCACCACGATCATCGTCGTCAGGAGGGCGATGTTCAGCACCAGCTTGACCAGCACCCACCAGTAGCGGGTCAGGCCCCATTTGGTGCCGACGCCCAGCAGTACGCCGGTGACGAGCGCGATCGCCGCGCAAGCGAGCATCGGTGCGACGATGAAGTTCGCCAACGCGCGGTATGCCAGTCCCCGCAGTTCCAGGTCTGATCCGAACCACCCGACCAGCACGAGGATCGCGACGACGACGTCGACTCCGATCCAGGCTCCCGCAGAGATGATGTGCGCGATGAGCACTCCTTGTCGCCATCGCCGAGACAGCGTCCACGAGACGCCGACACCCGTCGATCGACGCCTCTGCCGCTCCAGTGTCGTCACGCCGACCTCCTCAGTCGAATTCGAGTGTCTGATGCATCTCGGCGGCGGATTCGATTCATGTCGGGCGTGCGACTCAGCGCGCTCGGCGCAGCACCGTCACGAGGACCCCGTCGCCGCACACGGTCGATTCCTGCAGCGCCCAGCGGGTCTTGTCCGGTGTGGTGTGCCACAGTCGACGCCCGTGGCCGAGGATGACCGGGAAGGTCATCAGGTGGATCTCGTCGACGAGGTCGTGCGCCAGCAGTCCCTGCGCCAACCGAATGCTCCCCGGCACCGAGATCTCACCGTCGACCCCCTTCTTGAGCGCGGCGACCTCCTCGAGAATGTCGCCGTCGAGGACCGTGGTGTTCGTCCAGGTCGGGGCCGCGAGCGTTCGCGAGACCACGTACTTGGGCATCGTGTTGTACTTGTCGGCGATCTCGCCGTCGTACTCGGGCCAGGCGGCAGCGAACCCCTCATAGGTCTTCCTGCCGATCAACAGCGCCGCCGCGTCCAACGCCTCGCGTTCTTTGAATCGCTCGCCTTCGGCGCCCCGCTCGATCTCCAGGCTCCAGTTCGGGTACTTGAAGTCCTCCCTGCCGGGCGCTTCGACGACGCCGTCGAGTGAGATGAACTCCGTGAGGACGATGTCTCCCATGTCAGTTCTCCGAGGCGAAGGCCCGCAGTGCGGCAGCGAGCACGTCGGGGGCTGTGCTGTGGTTCTCGCCGGGCACCGGTTTCACGGTCGCGGTGGGCAGCACCCCGGCGATCGCTTTCGCACCGCCGGCGAGAGCGGGCCAGGTGTTCTCGCCGTACATCACGAGTACCGGAACCGTGATGGCCGCCCAACGGTCTTCGGCGAGCGGGCGACCCGACATCGCGTCGCCGACCTGGCGTCCGTCGTACGCGATCGTCGGTGCGATGGCTTCCAGACCCGGCCAGACGTTCGGGTCCTGCTTCTTGCCTGCGACGAACTCGGATGGCATGCCGACCGCGGCCGTCATGAAGATCTCGACCGCATCGCCGGGGAGGCCGGCCGCAACGGCCGCCTCCAGACGAGGCACGTAGTCGGCGGGCAGCGGCGGACGCGAGTCGTCGACCAGCGCGTTGGCCTCGAAGACAGCGACCCGGGCCATCGGCACTCCGGCGTCAGCCGCGTTCAGTGCCAGGTTGCCTCCGGAAGACCACCCGAACACGGTCGCCGGGCGACCATCTGCGACCTGCGCGATGATTGCCGCGAGGTCTTCGAATTCGCGTTCCTTCGCGTATGGGACGGTGTCGGAGCTCTCCCCGCGTCCGCGACGATCGTACGAGATGACGAGGAACTCGTCGTCGAGCAGTTCGGCGGTCGCCTGGTTCTCCGGTGTCGTCGCGCGATGGGCGGTCGCGCCGTCGACGATGACGATCGGGGCGCCCGATCCCCACGCCGAATAGGCGATCCGTGTTCCGTCGTCCGAGACGATGGTTCCGTTGTGCATGGTGTTTCCCTTCTTCGGCTTCTCAGCGACGTCGGCCACTCGGTGCTGCGCGTGGGCTCAACCTGGAGATCGGCGCGCCTCGGCTGGTAGAGATCCGACCGCCGCGAGATCGACGCACCCGGCCGGCGACGACCGCGACGAGGGCGACGACCAGCCCGGTACCGAGGCCGATGACCAGGCTGACGACCGCGGTGTAACCGCGCAGGGCCCACTCCTGCACGCCGGGAGCGAACGACGACGAGAAATCGACAGCGGCCTGCGGGATCTCGTGAGCGGCACCGGGTCCCTGCAGCAGCGACTGATGCACGACGATGAGCGAGATCGCGTACAGCCCGCCCAGAACCAGGAAATCCCTGAACGGTCGTCGCGTCGGTCGCATGATCGCGACCGCCGTCCACGCCGCGAACGGCGCGAGCGCGAGGACGAAGTAGAGCAGCGAACTCTCCGGCGAAACGATGTCGAGATCGGCCAGCACCGTGCGCGGCAGTCCGATCGCGACCAGAGCCAGCATGAGCCCCACCGGCATGTCAGTGAATGGAAAGCGCCGCTTCGCGAACTCGGTCATGGACCCCACCTCCACCAGGGTTACATTAATTTGATAGTGACTATATTTTTATGGCAACCGTTTTCTGCGGGTATGGTCGCAGGCGTGGACATCGAGTCGAAGCCGCTGGGTCTGAGGGAGCGCAAGAAGCAGGAGACCCGTCGCCGCATCCGCGCCGTCGCGATCGAGCTCTTCGACGAACGCGGATTCGACCACGTCACCATCGCGCAGATCGCCGCACAGGCTGACGTCTCCGAAGCGACCATCTTCAACTACTTCCCCACCAAAGAGGATCTGATCCTGCTCGGCATGGCCGACTACGGCAAGCGCCTGATCGCCGCACTCCGCGAACGGGATCCCGGAACCTCAGTGCTCACGGCGTATCGCGACCGGCTCTCCCGCCCGGTGGGCTTCCTGGCGAATCCCGACCCCGCCGCGATCGCCGAACTGGTGCGGGTACGGCGCATCATCGCCTCCAGCACCAGCCTGCAGGCCCGGGAGCACCTCATCGCCGTAGCCACTGCGATGGACCTCGCCGACCTCATCGCCGAGAACTCGACGTACCGGATCAACCCGCGGTTCCTCGGCATCGCCCTGATCGGAATCCAGCAGACCATGACTCACGAGATCGGCCGCCTCGCCGCCGACGGTCTGCCCGGTTCGAAGATCGCCGAGATCGTGCTCCCGCAGGGCCTCGACGCCGTCGATGTACTCATCCGAGGTCTCGAATCCGGCCCGAGAGCGGCCGGACACGAAGTCCGCACGAACTGAACGGCACGGCATGGTCCTGCCACCCGGACTCGCGACCGCCGGTCCGCGGGACTGCTGTGCATCCGCGAAACTGCTGTGCAGACGACAGAGACCCCGCACCAGTCGGTGCGGGGTCTCGTGGTCTGTTCCGGTCGACCGTGATTTCAACAGTCGACGGTCAGCGCGTCAGCAGGTCAGCGCTTCTCCTTGATCTTCGCCGCCTTGCCGCGCAGGTCGCGCAGGTAGTACAGCTTGGCGCGACGCACGTCGCCGCGGGTCAGGACGTCGATCTTGGCCAGGTTGGGGCTGTGCACCGGGAAGGTGCGCTCCACGCCGACGCCGAACGACACCTTGCGGACGGTGAAGGTCTCACGGACGCCACCGCCCTGACGACGGATCACGACGCCCTTGAAGACCTGCACGCGCTCCTTCGAGCCCTCGATGACCTTGACGTGCACGTCGAGCGTGTCGCCGGGGCCGAACTCGGGGATGTCGTCACGCAGCGACTGCTTGTCGAGGAAGTCCAGGGTGTTCATAGTTCTCGTCCAATCTGGGCGGGGACAGAGGAACCTGGCGGCCGCGCCGCGATGCGACGTGGTTCAACCGGTTCATGCCCGTGTCAAAGGTCTGTTCGCACTGCATCGGAGAGACAATCCTCCCGCAGGCAACCTGAAACATTGTGCCACCTTCACCCGGCCCTTGGGAAATCGCCCGAGCCGCGGCCCCGAGTTCACAGGGTCGGGTCGAGTTCTTGGTCATCGTCGACGCCCTCTCTCCCACCGCCGTCGTCCCCGCCACCGGCGTCGTCATGGGCCGGGATCTCGATCGCACCGATGATCGCCGGTCCGACCACCGGCTGCGGGCCGATGACGAGGATCCCCTCGGTGGTCGAGCGCAGATAGTCGGCCGGTCGATGGCCGCGGTCGTCGTCGGAGCGGCGGGCGGTCGGACCGGGGCCGTACGGGCCACTCCCGGTCCGGGGCGACGAGGGCCCGCTGCCGGAGGAATTCGGCGTGCCAGGGTTCGTCGTGCCTGAGTTCGTCGCACCTGAGTTCGCCGCGCCCGGGTTCGTCGTGCCGGCCCCGGCGGCACCGGACGTCGTCGGCGCACCGCTGCCCGTCCCCGCCGAGGCGGTGCCACGCAGCGCGGCGTTCGACAATGCCGTGTTCGACAATGCGGTGCTCGACAGCGCCGTGCTCGACGTCGGCATCCGCGTGGTCGTCGCCGGGACGGCGGCTCGGGCGGCGCCCGGTCCGCGGGCCTGCGCCGGGGCTGATGGGAGCGGAGCGGCCGGCGGCACCGGCGACGGGCTCGACGCACCGCTCGGCGCGGGGCCTGGCGCACCCGGGGCGCCGGCCGGTCCCGCAGGCGGCGCCCCGGGTGCGGTCGGCGGCGCAGCGACCGGTTCGTCCTTCCCGCCGGGCCCGAACCCGGGACCGGAGAGCACTGAAGCATCGGAAGCTGGAACGTCGGAAGTCGCGCCGGCCGTCCGCGTCGTTGCGGAGTCGGCGAGCGACACGTCGGCCGAGCGGCCGACGCCGGCCACCTGATCGACGGCGTGCCCCGCAGCGCTCGCCCCGATGCCGGGCGGCGGGCCCGCGACGGCGGTGAGCCCGTGCGCCGAACCCGCCATCGGCGCGTTGTACGCGCCGGTCAGTTCGGCGCCGAGTGCGGCCCGAGCCGCCGCCCCCGCGGCTGCGGACCGCGGCAGGACGATCGTCATGGCGAGCACCCGCGGCCGGTAGGCGACGGTCGCCGCCAGTATCCCGGCGGCACCGGTCAGCGACGACTGGCCGCCGACGAGGCCGTCGGCGGCCGCGCTCACCTGCTCAGCCAAACGGGCACCCGCCTGTGCTGCGCCGTCGGCGGCCGCGCCGACCAGCTCTCCCGGCGCGAACGCCGCCGACAGCCGAGCCGCCACCGCACGTGCCGCGGCGATGATCCGGTTGATCTCGGCAGCGTCGGCCGCAGCCGCCGCGGAGTCCATGGAGTCCAGACGTGAGAGAAGTTCTTGGGTCGAGACCGTCCACGAGGTGCCCATGCCTTCAAGGACGCACCCGGGCCGTCTTCGGTTCCACGACACGCCGGGCGGCGAAGAGATTCGTCAGTCCGCGAGCAGATCGGGCCTGCGTTGCCTGGTCCGCTCGAGCGCCTGTTCGTGACGCCAGGCCGCGACCTTCGCGTGATCGCCGGACAGCAGGATCGCGGGAACCTCGAGGTCTCGCCACACCTTCGGGCGGGTGTAGCTGGGTCCCTCCAGGAGGCCGTCGGAGAACGAATCCTCTTGGTGCGACTGCGGATTGCCGAGCACTCCCGGCATGAGGCGGGTGGTCGCCTCGACCATCGCCAGCACCGCCACCTCGCCACCGATGAGGACGAAGTCGCCGAGCGAGACCTCTTCGACGCGCACGCGCCGCGCCGCGTCGTCGAAGACGCGCTGGTCGATGCCCTCATAGCGACCGCACGCGAACACCAGGTGCTGCTCGGTGCTCCACCGCTGCGCCGTGGCCTGCGTGAACGGCACGCCGGCCGGCGTGGGGACCACCAGGAGCGCCTCGTCGGGGCACACCTCGTCGAGCGCCTCGCCCCACACCTGCGGCTTCATCACCATGCCCGGTCCGCCGCCGTAGGGGGCGTCATCGACGCTGTGGTGGACGTCGTAGGTCCATTTGCGCAGGTCGTGGACGCCGACCTCGATCAGGCCGGCGTCGATCGCCTTCCCCAGCAGCGCGGCCCGCATCGGGTCCAGGTACTCGGGGAAGATCGTCAGCACGTCGATGCGCATGCGAGTCAGTCCTCGATCGGTTCGATGAGACCGGCGGGCGGATCGATCTCGATCCGCTCGCGGGTGACCACCGGGACGATCTCTCGGACGAACGGGATCAGGACCTCGCGGCCGTCGTCGGTCGTCACCGCGAGCAGTTCACCGCCCGGCAGGTGCATGACCTCCTTGACGACGCCGACGGCCTCGCCGCCGACAGTCGCGACCGGCAGACCTTCGAGCTCGTGGTCGTAGAACTCGTCGGGGTCGTCCCCGGAGTCGACGTCGGCGGCGTCGATGAGGAACAGGGTGCCGCGCAGCTTGTCCGCCTCGTCGCGCCCCGCGACCTCCGCGAGCGAGAGCAACAGCCGCCCGGCGTGCATCCGGGCGGCTGTCACTTCGTATTCGGTTTCCCCGCCACCGGCGTTGCGGGGGGCGCGGCCGCGAAGCCGCGCACCCACCGCGAAACGAGTGGCCGGGTCGTCGGTGCGGACATCGACGACGACCTCACCACGGACGCCGTGCGTCTTGACCACACGACCGATCACCAGATCCATCAGATGCGAATCCTGTGCGATCAGCGATCGGTGTCGACGATGTCGACCCGCATACCGCGGCCACCGATGCCGGTGACAAGGGTGCGCAGGGCGGTGGCGGTGCGACCGTTGCGGCCGATCACCTTGCCGAGATCGTCGGGGTTGACGTGCACCTCGACCATCCGGCCACGGCGGCCGGTGATCAGGTCGACCCGAACGTCGTCCGGGTTGGCGACGATGCCGCGAACGAGATGCTCGACGGCGTCAGCGACGATCGCGCTCACGCGTCCGCCTTGGCGTCACCGGCTTCCTCGGCGGCCTTCTCTTCGGCGGCCTCGGCGGCAGGCGCCTCGGCAGCCTCGTCGGCCTTCTTGTTCTTCTTCTTGGCGGTGGTCGCTGCGGCGGCCGGCTCGTTCTCGGCAGCGGCGAGCGCGGCGTTGAACAGGTCGAGCTTCGAGGTCTTCGGCTCGGCGACCTTCAGGGTGCCCTCGGCGCCCGGCAGGCCCTTGAACTTCTGCCAGTCACCGGTGATCTTCAGCAGAGCCGCGACGGGCTCGGTCGGCTGCGCACCGACGCTCAGCCAGTACTGCGCGCGCTCCGAGTCGATCTCGATCAGCGACGGCTCTTCCTTCGGGTGGTACTTGCCGATGGTCTCGATGGCGCGGCCGTTGCGACGGGTGCGCGCATCCGAGACGATGATGCGGTACTGCGGGTTGCGGATCTTGCCGAGCCGGGTGAGCTTGATCTTGACAGCCATGTGGCGTCTCCTTGTGTCACTGCGCAATTCAGCGACCCGCCGATAGGCGACGGGCCCGGTTTTGCGATCTCTTTCGGGGTGACCGCCGGTCGGCCGTGGCCGGCTCCGGCGAACCAGCGTTTCATTCTGCCATCCGCGCCCCCGCACGTTCAAACCGCCGTCGTCTGCGCGGCGCGGGCGGCGTCACCGCGAATCGGTCACCGCGGCCGAACCCGGTAGCGTGTCACCGGAGATCGGCGGCACCCCGGACCGTCGGCAGAGATCCGGAGGACCCGAGACGCCCATGCTGCACGCTCTGTCGTTCGCCTTCGTCGACTCGGTCAACGTCCTCCTGATCGGGGTCCTGGTGACCCTGGCGATGATGCTCGGGCCGGGCCGCTATCGCCGTATCGCTCCCCTGCTGCTGGTCGGCGACTGGCTCGGCGTCCTGGCCCTCGCGGTCATCGTCCTGCTCGTGTTCGACGGCCTGCAGTCGGTGGTCGATGCGGTCCTCGGCTCTCCCCTGTTCGGGATCCTGTTGATCGCGACCGGCCTGCTGACGGCGTTCCTGACCTGGCGAGGCGGTGATTCGTCCGACCTGGTCGACCGGATCCTGAACCCCCTGCGCGAGCCGTCGGCGGCGACCGCGCTGATCGGGTTCGTGCTCGGCGTGATCCAGTCGGCGACCTCGGTGCCCTTCTACGCCGGACTGGCCGTCCTGTCCGCGGCCGACATGCCCGTCGCCGAGCGCTACCTGGGGCTGCTGCTGTACGCCAGCGTCGCGCTGAGCCTGCCGCTGCTGGCAGGCCTCGCACTCGTGGTCGTGCGGGCGCGTCCGCACTCGTGGATCGGTCGTGTCTTCGCCTACGGGCGGCGCAATCAGACCGCGGTCACCCGCTGGGCGGGTTGGCTGGTCACGGTGCTGCTGATCGGCATCGGTGTGATTCAGATCGTCGGCTGACCGACTCCTCGAACATTTCCGCCACCGATTCTCACGAATCTGAGCGTTTCGTTCCCGATATCACCGCATACGCGTTGGTAATGCGGGTCGTCAGGCGATCTTCGCGCCGCCGCAGACGATATGAGTCGGGCGCCGCAGCGTCGTCGGATCTGACGCCGGATCGGCGTCCAGGACGAGGAAGTCGGCGCGGGCGCCGTGGCTCAGGCCGTCGGCGCCGAGCCACTCACGCGGCGCGGTCGACGCCGCACCCAGTGCCTCCAGGGCGGTGAAGCCGATTCCGGTCAGGGCCTCGATCTCGTCGACGATGCGCCCGTGGGTGATGGTGCCGCCGGCGTCGGTGCCCGCGTAGATCCGGACCCCCGCCTCGCGGGCGCGGGCGAAGACCTCGTGGCGGCCGGCGTGCAGGGCGAGCATGTTGGCCTTGTACTTCGGGAACCGGTCGGCGCCCGCCGCGATGTCGGGGAAGGTCTCGAGCTGGATCAGCGTCGGCACCAGCGCGATGTCGCGTCGGACCATCTCGTCGATGAGGTCCTCGTCGAGTCCGGTGCCGTGCTCCACCGAGTCGAAGCCGGCGCTGATGATGTCGGGCAGGGCGTCGGCACCGAAGACGTGGGCGGTGATCCGGGCGCCGTTCTCGTGTGCTGCGGCGACGGCCGCCTCGAGTTGCTCCCGGGTCCACAGCGGCGCGAGGTCGCCGATCTCGCGATCGATCCAGTCGCCGACCAGCTTCACCCAGCCGTCGCCGGCCCGTGCCTGCGCGGCGACCTCGGCCGCCAGCTGATCGGGATCGTCGAGTTCGACACCGTAGTCGCGCAGATAGCGTTTGGGTCGGGCGATGTGCTTGCCCGACCGCACGAACCTGGGTCCGTGCGCGTCGTCGTCGAGCGGATGGGTGTCCAGCGGTGATCCGACCTCGCGGATCAGCATGGTCCCGGCCGCCAGGTCTCGGCGGGCCAGGCCGCGCGCCTGCTCGATCGTCACGCCCAGACCGGGTGCGATGCCGACGTGGTTGTGCGCGTCGACCAGGCCGGGCACGATCCAGCCGCCGTCGACGGTGTCGGCCCCGGCCACCGGCTCGGTCGAGATCGTCCCGTCGACCACCCAGAAATGCAGCGGCTCACCGCTGAACGGGTCGGTGCCGAGGAACTCCACGGGTGCGCTCATGCTCGCCTCTCGGTTCACTGTCGATCAACGTTGGCTGCATCGACACCCTCTGGAGGCCTCGATGCAGCCAAAGTTTCGGTCCCACGCTCTTCGTGCCCGACACGCCTGCCGAGCGCCGCGCGCCCTACTTCTTCGGGAACTTAAGGTCGTTGAAGTCGATGCCCTCGAGGCCGGGAGGAAGCTGATCCAGGCCGGGCGGCATGTTCGACAGGTCCATGCCCGGCGGCAGGCCCATCCCGGGCGGCATGCCGGGCATCCCCGGGAAACCGCCGCGCATCGCCTTCGGCGGCGTCGGTCCCCGACCGCGTCCCTTGCCGCCCTTCTTGCCCTTCTTGCCCTTGCGCGCGTTCTTGCGTCCGCCGCCCATGCCCATGCCCATGCGGCCGGACATCTGCGACATCATCTTGCGCGCGGCGAAGAACCGGTCGACGAGCTGATTGACGTCGGTGACGGTGACGCCGGAGCCCTTGGCGATGCGGATGCGGCGCGAGGCGTTGATGATCTTCGGGTCGTCGCGCTCGGCGGGCGTCATGCCCCGGATGATCGCCTGGATCCGGTCGAGCTGCTTGTCGTCGACCTGAGCGAGGGCGTCCTTCATGTCGCCCGCACCGGGCAGCATGCCGAGCAGGTTTCCGATCGGACCCATCTTGCGGATCATCAGCATCTGCTGCAGGAAGTCTTCGAGGGTCAGCTCGCCCTGGCTGATCTTGGCGGCGGTCCGCTCGGCCTCTTCGGCGTCGAAGTGCGCCTCCGCCTGCTCGATCAGCGAGAGGACATCGCCCATGCCGAGGATCCGGCTCGCCATGCGGTCGGGGTGGAAGACGTCGAACTCTTCGAGCTTCTCACCGGTCGACGCGAACATGATGGGTCGGCCGGTGATCTCGCGCACCGACAGCGCGGCGCCGCCGCGGGCGTCGCCGTCGAGCTTGGTCAGGACCACGCCGGTGAAGTCGACGCCGTCGGCGAAGGCCTGTGCGGTGGTGACCGCGTCCTGGCCGATCATGGCGTCGAGGACGAACAGCACCTCGTCGGGCTGGGTGGCGTCGCGGATCGACGACGCCTGCCGCATCAGCTCCTCGTCGATGCCGAGACGGCCGGCGGTGTCGATGATGACCACGTCGTGCTGCTTGGCGCGGGCCTCCTGCACGCCGGCCTGCGCCACCGAGACCGGGTCGCCGGAACCGTCGACGCCGAGTTCGCCCTCGCCGCCGACCGAGGTTCCCGGGTGAGGTGCGAACACCGGCACGCCGGCCCGCTCGCCCACGATCTGCAGCTGCTGCACCGCACCGGGACGCTGCAGGTCACAGGCCACCAGCATGGGGGTGTGCCCCTGGCCGACCAGCCACGCCGCGAGCTTGCCCGCAAGCGTGGTCTTACCGGCGCCCTGCAGACCCGCGAGCATGATGATTGTCGGCGGAGTCTTGGCCAGTTGGAGGCGCCGCGTCTCGCCGCCGAGGATCCCGACGAGCTCCTCGTTGACGATCTTGACGATCTGCTGCGCCGGATTCAGGGCCGCCGAGACCTCGGCGCCCTTCGCCCGTTCCTTGATGCGACCGATGAAGGCGCGCACCACCGGCAGGGAGACGTCGGCCTCGAGCAGCGCGAGCCGGATCTCGCGCGCGGTGGCGTCGATGTCGGCGTCGGTCAGCCGCCCCTTGCCGCGGAGGTCCTTCAGCGCACCGGTCAACCGGTCAGAGAGGGATTCGAACATTCCCCCATCCTTCCACGTCGCGGCGAGCGGCGGGACCGCGGGACAGCAGACCGAGCTCGACCGGCCGTCCCCGGGTCCTCGGCGACCTCACCTCATCGGGGTGCAGACCGACAGGACCGCCGCGGCGATCGACTCGCGAGCCGGCGCCCCGCCGTCGCCGAGTCCCAGGCAGAAGGTGTCGATCGCGGTGGCGCCCAGGGTCGAGACCGTGGCCCAGGCGATGTCGCAACGGGCCCGTTCCAACTCGGCGCTGACCCGCGCCAGCAGGCCGTCGTCGTCGACTGCCCGCAGCTCCAGCAGCCACTGACCTGCCGGGCCGGGGAGCCAGCGAACGCGCGGCGGCGCCGCGATCCGCGAGACCGGCACCGCGGTCTGCCCCGCGCGTCCGGCGGGCGGGCGGGCGGCAGCCGCCCGCGCGGCCAGTTCGGCGACCGGATCGCGGTCGCCGGCCACCGCCGCGGCCAACCGCTGCCGCAGCAGCGGCCCGTCGGGAGGCACCCCGAAGACCGGCATCACCACGAAGGAGTCGACGGCGTGACCGGCGTGCGAGACGACTGCGGCCGAGTGCGCCTGCAGCCCGGACAGCGCCAGCACACCGGCCATCTGCGAGAGGACCCCGACCCGGTCGGGGGCGATCATCGTGACCACCGTCATGTTGGGGCCGTCGCCCGGCCTCAGCACCACGTGCAGTCCCCCGCTCTCGGCCAGCGCCCGATCGGTCTCCGACAGCCGCGCCGGTGCGGGCACCGGCGCCCCGCCGATGTGCGCGACGACGCGGTCGACCAGACCCGTGATCAAGGCGGCCTTCCACTCTCCCCACACGCCGGGGCCGGTGGCGCGCGAGTCGGCTTCGGCGAGCGCGCCCAGCAGTTCGGCGAGGACGGCGTCGCCGCCGAGCGTCTCGGCGACTTCCGCGACGACCGCCGGGTCGGCGGCGTCTCGTCTGCTCACCACGCGATGCAGCAGCAGGTGATGCCGCACGAGGCTCGCCAGCAGTTCGCAGTCGGCCCGCCACAACCCGAGGCGGCGGCCGACGCCCTCGGCGATCGCGGCGCCCGTCACACAGTGATCGGCGCCCGGTTCGGCGCGGGCGGCTCCCTTGCCGATGTCGTGCAGAAGAGCGCCCAGCAGCAGCAGGTCGGGCCGCGACACGCTGGTGGTCAGGTCGGCCGCGACGGCGACGGCCTCGATCAGGTGCCGGTCCACCGTCCAGGTGTGGATGCCGTCCCGGGGCGGGAGGTCGCGGACCTGATCCCACTCCGGGAACAGCGCGCCCCACAGCCCCACCCGGTCGAGCGCCTCGATCGGCCCGGCCATGTCGTGGCCGGAGGCCAGCAGCACCAACAGGTCCGACAATGCTTCCGGCGACCACGGCTGCGGCATCGGTGCCCCGTACTCGACGAGACGATCGAGGACCGAGCCGTTGATCGGAAGCCGGTGTCGGGCGGCGGCCGCCGCGACCCGCAGCACCAGTCCCGGGTCGCGGCTCGGGATCGCCGAGCGTGCCAGCACCACCTCGCCGTTCTGCTCGACGACGCCCTCGTCGAGCGGCCGCCGCAGCGGCGGGTGCCGCAGCCGGGAGAAGCCGCGCCGGCTCACCGCGTTCTGCGCGGTCCGCAGTCCCGCGTCGACCGCGTACGACGCGGTGCGCCCGGCGTCGCTGATCCGTCGTGCCAGATCGAATCGGTCGCCGACGCCGAGGGCGGCGGCGATCTCGTCGGCGTCCTGAGCGCGTACCTGGTCGCGGGCTCGGCCGGCGATCCGGTGTGCTTCCCCGCGAACCCCGAGCAGGAAGTCGTAGGCGTGCGCCAGCGGCGATCCGGGCGTCCCCGGGTCGAGGCGGGCCGGCCCGTCGGTCAGCTGCGCCAAGGCCAGTGCGTTGAGCAGCTGAATGTCGCGCAGACCGCCCTGCCCGTTCTTCACGTCGGGTTCGGCGCGGTGCGCGAGATGACCGGCCCGCCGCCACCGGTCCTGCGCCGCCTCGATCACCTGCGGCAGCCGCAGCCGCGCCTCCGACCGCCACAGGCTGCGGACCGAGGAGATCATCAGATGCGCCAGGTCCTCGTCGCCGGCGATGAATCGGGCGTCGAGCAGGCCGAGCGCCGCGGTCGCGTCCTCGCGCGTCACCCGCAGCGCATCCGGGACGGTGCGGACACTGTGATCGAGGCCGATCCCCGCGTCCCACAGCGGGTACCAGAGACCGTCGGCCACCGGCCCGAGCCGTTCGGGGAACCGGTCGTCGTGAACCAGGATGAGGTCGAGGTCGGAGTAGCCGATCATCTCGCGCCGACCGAGGCTGCCGACGGCGACGACGGCGAAGCCGCTGCCGTCGGCGATCCCGAGTTCGTCGGCGCGAGCGGTCAGCCACTCCTCGTACAGGTCGCCGATCGCCGCGCGCCGCGCCGCGCCGACGAGCGAGTCGTCGGCGAGCAGCACCGCCCGGGCCGCGCCGAGGACCGCGCCGGGCGGTGGCGCGCCGTCAGATCGCTTCGGGCCCGCGTTCACCGGTCCGCACCCTGATGATCGATTCCACCGGCATCACCCACACCTTGCCGTCGCCGATCTTCCCGGTGCGGGCCGACTCGACGATCACCTCGGTCACCTGATCGACGGCGTCGTCGTCGACGACGACCTCCACTCGCACCTTCGGCACGAAGTCCACGGCGTACTCGGCGCCTCGATAGACCTCGGTGTGCCCCTTCTGTCTGCCGTATCCCTGCACTTCGCTGACCGTCATTCCGACGATCCCGATCTGCTCCAGACCGGCCTTCACGTCTTCGAGGGTGAACGGTTTGACGATTGCGGTGATCAGCTTCATGGATATCCCCTTATCTCTCCCGATCGACACTAGTGTCTGGTCTGCTCATGCCGGTTCGTAGGCGCTCTCGGCGTGCTCGGTCGCGTCGATGCCGGTGAGTTCGGACTCTCGGTCGATCCGCCAGCCCATCGGCTTGAGCACCATGGCGATCACGAAGGTCGCGGTCGCGGTGAAGGCCAGGGCGGCGAAGGCGATGACCGCCTGCACCGCCAGCTGGCGGTAGTCGTGCCCGTAGAACAGGCCGGTCTCCTTCGACAGCAGACCGATCGCGAGCGTGCCCCACAGGCCGGCGACCAGATGCACGCCGACGACGTCGAGCGAGTCGTCGAAGCCGTACCGGTGCTTGAGCCGGATGCCGACGGCGGCCAGCGCGCCCGCGATCAGGCCGAGCAGTATCGCGCCGACCGGGGTGACGGCCCCGCAGGCCGGGGTGATCGCGACCAGACCCGCGACCAGACCGGAGGCGGCGCCCACGCTCGTCGGGTGCCGGTCACGAATCCATTCGACGACCAGCCAGCCCGCCATCGCGGCCGCCGCGGCCACCGCCGTGTTGACCCAGACCAGGCCCGCGGTCATGTCGGCGCCGAACTCAGACCCCGCGTTGAAGCCGAACCAGCCGAACCACAGCAGCGCGGCGCCGAGCATCACGAACGGGATGTTGTGCGGCCGATAGGCGGTGCGACCGAAGCCCCGGCGCTTGCCGACGACGAGCGCCAGCACCAGACCGGCGATGCCCGCGTTGATGTGGATGACGGTCCCGCCGGCGAAGTCGATGGGCGCCACCTTCGCGACGCCGTCGGCGACACCGAACATCCAGGCCGCGATCGAGTCCTTCGCCCCGGACAGCAGACCTCCGCCCCACACCATGTGCGCCAGCGGGAAGTAGACGATCGTGCTGAACAGGACGGTGAAGACGAGCCAGGTGGCGAATCGGACGCGCTCGGCGAGGGCGCCGCTGATCAGGGCGACCGCGATGACCGCGAAGGTCAGCTGGAAGGCGAGGAACACGATCGCCGGGATGTGGGTGGAGCCCCACACCACGTAGTGGGTCTGGCCGCCGACCGTCCGCGTCTGGGTGAGTTGGTCGGAGCCGAACAGCGCCAGCGGGTTCGAGAAGACTCCCCCGATGTCGCCGGTGCCGGTGAGCGAGTCGCCGAACGACATCGAGAATCCCCACAGGACGTAGACGACGGTCACCGTGCCGAGCGCGGCGAACGACATCATCATCATGTTGAGCACCGATTTCGAGCGGGAAAGCCCGCCGTAGAAGAACGCCAGCGCCGGCGTCATCAACAGCACCAGCGCGGCACTCATGATCACCCACGCGGTATTCCCCGGATCCACTGTTCCGAACACGTTGTCGGGCAAGGCGATCTGCACTGTCGCACCTCCTCGTGGATCGTCGACGTTCGACGTCCTCGGGGAAAGAATGCAGCGCTCCTGTTGCGCGTGTGAACGCGCCGATGTTTCGGGCGCGTCAAAGAATCCGGGCCATGTTTCGCTCACGTAACGGCCCGGATTCTCGGCCCTTCGGGTTCCCTGCCCTTCGGATGCCCGGCCGGTCCGCTAGTGTCCTGCGACACTAGGTGGCGGGAGCGACCGACTCCCGGAGGACGTGCTTGACGATCTTGCCGCTCGGATTGCGCGGGAGCGCGTCGACGACGACCGTCTCGCGGGGGATCTTGTAGCGAGCCAGCTTGTCGGTCAGGTAGTCGCGGATCTCGTCGGCGGTGATGTCTGCGCCGTCGGTGGTGACGCACACCGCGACGACCGTCTCGCCCCATTCCGGATGCGGGCGCCCGACCACTGCGACGTCGGCCACGCGCGGGTGGCCGCGCAGCGCCTCCTCGACCTCCTGCGAATGGACGTTCTCGCCGCCGACGATGATGACGTCCTTGAGACGGTCGACGATGTACAGGTATCCGTCCTCGTCCATCCGAGCGACGTCACCGGTTCGGAACCAGTCGCCGACGAACGACGCGGCCGTCGCCGCCTCGTTGTCGAGGTAGCCGATCATGCGGCTGTCGCCGCGCAACCAGATCTCCCCGATCTCGCCGGGCCCGACCTCGTCTCCGGCAGCGGACATCAGCTTGAGGTCGACGCCGACCATCCCGCCGCGGCCGATCGACCCCGCCTTGGTCACCTGCTCGTGCGGGTACAGGGCGGTCCCCGAGGGCCCCATCTCGCTCATCCCGTACACCTGGAAGAAGCGGTCGCTGCGGTAGGCGGCGATGAGCTTGCGGGCGGTCGGTTCGCCGAGTGACGCCCCGCCGTACAGCCACTTCGACACGGTCGACAGGTCGTGGTCGTCGAAGTCCAGCTGCCCGGCGTCGGCCAGCTGCACGGGCAGCAGATAGGCGATCGGCGAGCCGAAGAAGGCGGTGATCCGGTGCCGGGCGACGGCCGGCAGGAAGGCGGCCGGATGGAATTCGCGCATGAGGACGGTGGTCGCGCCCAGCGAGATCATCGTGAGCAGCCAGTCGTTGAGGGGTGCGGCGTGCCAGATCGGCATCGCGAGCAGGAATCGTTCGTCGGAGGTGAAGCCGAGTGTCGCCGCGAGTGCCGGGGCCAGGGCCGACAGGGTGCGGTGGGTGTGCAGACAGCCCTTCGGGGAGCTGGTGGTTCCCGACGTGTAGAGGACTTGGGCCACCGCGTCGAGGTCGGTGTGCACCGGTCCGGACACCGGCTCCGCCGCGCGGACCAGGGCGTCGAAGTCGCCCAGGGCGCCGTGCCCGGACTCGGTCGTCAGCCACATCAGATCCGGGCTCCCGGTGGTGGCGGTGTCGGCGAGGTCGCCTGCGACGATGCCGATTCGTGCACCGCTGTGATCGATCGCGTAGGCGACCTCGGGTGCGGCGAACTTGTGGTTGATCGGCACCAGCGCCGCACCGGCGAACCATGCGCCGAACGCGGCGACGACGAATCCGGGGGTGTTGCAGGTCATCACGGCGACGCGGTCGCCCGGCCGGATCCCTCGGTCGATGAGCACCGTCGCCGCTCGGCGGGCGTGGTCGAGGAGTTCGGCGTAGCTGATCTCCTGGTCGTCGGCGACGAGAGCCGCCTTGTCCGGGTACACGCGGGCGCTGCGCTCTAGGGTGGCGGTCAGGTGCATGGCGTCGTTCGGTTTCCGATCTCTGTGCGGGGTTGGATTCAGGCGCGGGCTGCGATGCCGGCGAGGTCGAGCGTCGAGTCGAGGACGCCGTACATGTGACCCGGATCAGTGATGCGCGAGGCGACGAACCCGTCGACCACGGCTTCCGGGGCCTGCCGGATGAGGATGGAGCCCTGCAGGGCGATCGCCATCGACTCGGTGAGACGGCGGGCGAGGGCGGGGGCCGCTGCGGGATCGGCGGCCGCCTGCGCGATCAGCTTGCGGGTCTTCTCCACGTGCAGGTCGTAGTCGCGGTAGATGCCGAGTGCTCGTTCGAACTCGTTGTCGACGGCCTCCACCGAAAGCGGGTCTCGCACCATCGCACGCAGGACGTCAAGGGCGATCACATTGCCCGAACCCTCCCAGACGGCCATCACCGGCTGTTCGCGGTATCGACGCGACAGCGGGAAGCCGTTCTCGCAGTAGCCGTTTCCGCCGAGGCATTCGAGCGCCTCGTAGGCGTGGTTCGGTCCGCGCTTGCACACCCAGTACTTGCCGACCGCGGTCGCCAGACGACGGAACGCGGCCGACTCGGCGGCGTCGTCGTCGTAGGCTGCGGCCAGGCGCATGCCGGTCCAGACCGCGGCCTCCGCCTCGATCTGCAGGTCGGCGATGACGGCGGTCATCGCCGGCTGGTCGATGAGGGTGGCGCCGAACGCCGAGCGGTGGCGCACGTGCCAGGCCGCCTCCGCCACCGATTGGCGCATGCCGGCTGCACTGCCCAAGACGCAGTCGAGGCGCGTCTGGTTGACCATCTCGATGATGGTCCGCACACCGGCGCCCTCGTCGCCGAGACGACGTCCGACGGTCGCGTCGAACTCCACCTCGCTCGAGGCGTTGGACTTGTTACCCAACTTGTCTTTGAGCCGTTGGATGTTGAACACGTTGCGGGTGCCGTCAGGCAGGATCCGCGGGACCACGAAGCAGGTGACGCCGCCCGGGGCCTGGGCGAGGACCAGGAAGGCGTCGGACTGCGGCGCCGAGCAGAACCACTTGTGGCCGGTGATCAGGTACGTGCCGTCGGCTTGTTCGACGGCACGGGTGGTGTTGGCTCGCACATCCGAGCCACCCTGCTTCTCGGTCATCGCCATGCCGAAGATCGCCGACGGCTTCGCTCCCGAACCGAGCTCGTGTGCGTACTCGCGTGAGAACACGCGCGGCAACCATTCGTCGGCGATCCGCTGGTCCGCGCGAAGCGACGGAACGACGGCGTGCGTCATGCTGACCGGGCACGAGTGGCCCGGTTCGATCTGCGCGAACTGCATGAACGTCGCGGCACGAGCGACGTGCGCCCCGTCACGGGGGTCCGACCAACAACTGGTGTGAGCGCCGTGGGCGATGGCGTCGCGGATGATCCGGTGATAGGCCGGGTGGAACTCGATATCGTCGATCCGGTTGCCCCAGCGGTCGTGCGTCTGGAGCTTCGGGGTGATGGTGTTGGCGAGTTCGGCGTCGCGCTGGAAGTCGGCGCGACCGACGAGGGCGCCGGCCTCGATCAGCGAGTCCGTTGCCCATCCCCCGCCGTAGACGCTCACCGCCTCGACGAGGGCGGCGTGGCTGGTGTACTCGTTCACGTCGACGCGTGACGGTGCCTGATTGAAGACCTCGTGCGTTGCGGACATGTCGACTCCTAGGTGTTGATCGTGAGTGGCTGATGAAAGCTGATGCCTGAGAACGGATCTCGTGGACCGGCGGGACTCGGTTCCGCTCAGGGCGCGGCACCCGTGGCGCCGAGCGCCAGGAAGCAGAATCGGCGGATCGTGGCGACCAGCGCCACCGGATCGACGTTGGACAGATGCGCCTCGGCCGGGTCGAGCGCGCCCACCAGCGCCTCGGAGATGGCACCCATCACTGCGGATGCGACCACCGGGACGTCCTGGTCCACGAACGCGCCTACCGCGATCCCCTCGGCGATGATCGTCTCGCCCAATTCCCGATAGGACTGCCGGAGGCGCAGCCGTTCGGCGTCGACGGCGGGGATCACCGGCTCGAACAGCAGCGACCACGCCAGTCGCCGCCCACGGAGTGCACGGTCGGCAAAGGTGTCGATCAGGGCACGCAGTGCTGCGGCCGGATCGTTGCCGGCCGCTCGGACGGCACTGTGCACCTGGCCGAACTCGAAGACGGCCGCTTCGCGGAAGACCTCGGCCAGAAGCGCTTCGCGGTTGTCGAAGTACGAGTACACCGAGCCGACGCTCACGCCACTCCCCTCGGCGATCGCGGCCACCGTGGCGGCACCGAAACCGGACTCGGCGACCAGGCCGCGAGCGGTGTCGAGCATGCTCTGGCGCTTCGCCTCCGCGCTGCGCCGCGTCGCCTCCGTCTTTCGGTACGCCACTGCACCCCCAAGGTTTGAATCATGGTTCAGACTTTCGCTGCCATCATTGAATCACGATTCAATCCTTGAGGCAATGGCGCGGAACCCGAATGGGTGACCAAGCGCGCTCGAATCCCTCCAGAACATCCGCGAGGCCGCTCATGCGGCGGCGGTGGGTGCGGTGGTCATCGTGCGGCGTGCGTTGGAGCGGATCGGTTCCCGCGAGCGCACCGGACGGGACGTGTCGGCCGGTGGCCGGAACCAGGGGTGCCGGTCGTGGCCGATGAACACCTCCCAGCCGGTGTGATGGACGACGGTGTGGTGCATCCGGCACAGGAGCACACAGTTGTCGACCGCCGTCTCACCACCATCCGACCAGGGCACGCAATGATGCGCATCGGTCCAGGACACCGGGCGCCCGCAGCCGGGGAACGCACACCCCCGATCACGCGCCTCGAGGGCCTTACGCAAAGCCACCGTCACCAGACGGTGCTCACGGCCCACATCCAACGGCGTCGACTCCCCATCGAGGACGACCCGCCGCATCGCCGCCTCACACACCACCAACCCCACCGTGGCCGGCGAGACCGGCCCGGTGAACCCGAGCGAAGCCACCGGCGACGCGCCCGCAGACATCCCCGCCGCGGGCCCGGCGGCCTGGGTGCGGGCGGTCTGGGTGTGGGTGGGGACGATCAGCGTCACGTGCGGCAACACCCCACCCGAGGCGGTCGGCCGGTCGCGGCCGGCCAGGTAGCCGCGCACGATCTGCCCGAACGCCTCAGCCCGCCGCTGAGTCACCGTCCGCGGATCCCGCGACCCATCCGGCAGCGGCACCGGCCGACACAGCGGATCAAGCGCCTGATGCAACTCCTCCCCAGACAGCGCGTCCAGGTCGAGCGTGGCGGTGGTGCGGCCATCAGCGCCGGTGGTCAGGGTCATCTCGTTCAGGTCGGGCCTCTCAGCTACCGGCACCACCTCCGACTCTGGATCGGTGGGATCGGGGGCGGGCGCCCATTCGAGGGCGAGCTCGCGGGCTCGGGTGTCGACGTCGGCCGGCGTCACCTGCACGATGAGCCTGCGCGCCAGATCCTGCCGGGCCGGTTCGTCGAGCGGGACCCGCCTGCCCACGAACGCGACCCCACGCCCGACCGCATCACCCTGCTCAAGCGAGACACCACCGGTACGCGCCTGCCGCGACAGGTCCGGCAACCCCGCCGCGGCCGCGCCGACCCGAGACAACCGGTACGCGACCGCCGGCGGGTGCCCCAGTTCACGCAGCAGATCGGTCGCGCGTTTGACGCGTTTGCGGGCCGGGATCCCGCCGCGCTCAGCCGCCTCGGTCGCGGCAGCGAGGGTGGTGGTGCACAGGTTGAGCAGCCTGGTCACCTCCACCATCACCGCCAGAATCAGCCGATCATCGGCGCCGGTCGGCGACGGGGACGCGAACACCCGGGCCCATTCCCCACCCGGCGATGCGGTTCCCGGCGGATCGAGTGCATCACTGAGCAGGTCAGCGAGTTCGGTGACAACATCAACCACGGTCCTGGTCATCGTCATGGTCATGACTCCCCCTCTCCACAACCCGGTCACCGTCGATACCTTCGGGATCGCCGAAAGCCGTTGGTGGCGGTCGTGATTCCGGTCTTGAACTCCCCGCAGGCGAGCGTGCCGGTCACCGACCGTCGCCTGCGAGACGAAATACGGTTGAACGACAAAGCAGTTGGAAATGCAGATGCGCTGTGCGTGGTCCGTCACCCGGATGCCAGACCACCGCCGCCTCCACTGGAGAGCACCTCGCCCGGGGTCTCGATACGTCCTCGGCTGGCGCCTCGGACTACTCGACCACCCTAGAAAGGAGGCCACCTTGGGAATCGACCACCCGCACGAGAACCCCCAGAGAGGGACCCCGGCGGCGCACTCTTGTGGCAACCAACCCGAAGAAACTCCCAGAGCCGGCGGCGGTCTGACATTGTGCCGCCGCGTACCCACCCTTGCGCCCTCAGCAGTGCCGTGGGCGTAGTCGGTGTCGCCATGTACGCGACGCGCTATCAAATTCTCAAAGAACGAGAAGCAACCCCTGAGGGCCACTCCAATCGATCATGTGTTCTATGATACACATCACATTCAACTAGGACAAGGGGTCGCAACGAAAGACACCCGCCGCAGAATGTCTGCGGCGGGTGTCAGAATGTCGAGAGTTACAGCAGCGCGTCGACGAACGCTTCCGGAACGAAGGGCGCGAGGTCGTCGGCGCCTTCGCCCAGACCGACCAGCTTCACCGGGACGCCCAACTCCTCCTGAATGCGGAAGACGATGCCGCCCTTGGCGGTGCCGTCGAGCTTGGTGAGCACGACACCGGTCAGTGCGACGACCTCGGCGAAGACCTTGGCCTGCATCAAACCGTTCTGCCCCACCGTCGCGTCCAGGACCAGCAGGACCTCGTCGACCGGAGCCTTCTTCTCGACCACCCGCTTGACCTTGCCGAGCTCGTCCATCAGGCCCGTCTTGGTGTGCAGTCGGCCGGCCGTGTCGATGAGGACCACGTCGACGCCGTCGGCGATACCGGTCGTCACCGCGTCGAAGGCGACCGACGCCGGATCGGCGCCTTCCTTGCCGCGGACGATTCCGGCGCCTACGCGCTCGCCCCACGTCTGCAACTGGTCGGCCGCGGCGGCGCGGAAGGTGTCGGCCGCACCGAGCAGCACACGCCGACCGTCGGCCACCAGCACGCGGGCCAACTTTCCGGTGGTGGTGGTCTTTCCGACACCGTTGACACCGACCACGAGCACCACCGCGGGACCGCCGGCGTGCGGCAGTGCCTTGACCGAACGATCCAGTTCCGGATGCAGCTGCGAGACCAGCACACGCCTCAACGCCGCGCGCGCATCGTCGGCCGACCGGACCTTGCCCGTCGCGAGTTCCGCGCGAAGCTTCTCGATGACGGTGGTCGTCACCGAAGTGCCGAGGTCGGCCATGACGAGCGTGTCCTCGATCTCCTCCCAGCTGTCCTCATCGAGATCGCCGGCGCCGAGCAGGCCCAGGACGCTGGCGCCGATGGCACCCTGCGAGCGAGACAGCCGCCCGCGCAGCCGGGTGAGCCGGCCCTCGGTGGGCGCGATCTCGTCCAGCGCAGGCGGAGCCGCAGCCTCTTCTGCGGCCGGCTCGGCTTGCGGCGCAGGCGCCTGGCTCGCGGGCGCCTCCGCAACGGGTTCCTCGGCGACCGGTTCAGCGACGACAGGCTCGTCGACAACAGCTTCGTCACCAGCCGGAGCCTCGACCGCCGCACCGTCGGCCGGAGCAGCGACATCAGCCTGGTCGGCCGCGGCGGATGCATCTGCGACCGGCTCTGCCTCGACGGGCTCTGCCTCGACAGCCGCCTGCTCAACCGGCGCCTGCTCAACCGGCGCCTGCTCAACCGGCTGGTCCTTGCCCGGCTCGGGCCGGTCGATCGTCGCCGCTCCGGCCCCGCCCTGACTGAAGCTGAAGCCGGAACCGGCCTGGTAGCCGCCCGACCTGTCGACTTGGCGCGACGAGCCGTCGATCACCTGCTCGGTGGTCTTCGCGTCGTCGCGCAGCGAGATGCGCCGCTTTCGGTTCAGCGCGTAGCCGGTGCCGCCGACCAGTGCGAGGACGACGACGATCGCGATGACGATGCCGATGATCAATTGGGTGTCCACTGCAGACATCTTCCCTTCAGCTCGTGGGAGCGGAGTCGGTTGGTGTGGTCGGTTCCGGTGACCCGTCGTCGGACAGGTGCACCGTCGGGGTGATCTCGACACCCCGGAGTCGTTGCGAGATCACCTGGGTGATGCCGTCGCCGCGCATGCTCACACCGTAGAGCGCGTCGGCGATCTCCATCGTCGGCTTCTGATGGGTGATGACGATCAGCTGCGACTTCTCGCGCAATTGCTCGAACAGCGAGATGAGCCTGCGCAGGTTCGCGTCGTCGAGTGCTGCTTCCACCTCGTCCATCACGTAGAACGGCGACGGGCGGGCGCGGAAGATCGCGACGAGCATCGCCACCGCGGTCAACGACTTCTCGCCGCCCGATAGCAACGACAGTCGCTTGACCTTCTTGCCCGGTGGGCGAGCCTCCACCTCGACGCCCGTGGTGAGCATGTCGTCCGGGTCGGTGAGGATCAGCCGGCCCTCACCGCCGGGGAACAGTGTGGCGAAGACCTGCACGAACTCGCGCTCGACGTCGGCGTAGGCGTCGGTGAAGACCTGCAGGATGCGGGCGTCGACGTCGTCGATCACCTCGAGCAGATCCTGCCGCGCGGCTTTGACGTCCTCGAGTTGGGTGGACAGGAACTCGTATCTCTCCTCGAGCGCCGCGAACTCCTCCAACGCCAGCGGATTGACTCGCCCCAGGGTCTTGAGGTCCTTCTGCGCCTTGCGCGCCCGAGCCTCCTGCGCGGCCCGGTCGAAGGGCATCGGCGCGGGCGCGACCACCTGCTCGCCGCGCTCCCTGGCCTCCTGGTATTCGCGCATCTCCAATTCGGTCGGCGGCATCGGCACGTCGGGTCCGTACTCGGCGACCAGGTCGTCGGGGGCGACGGCGAACTGCTCGAGGATCTGTTCTTCGAGCTGCTCGATGCGCAGTGCCGCCTGCGCTCTGGCCAGTTCGTCCCGGTGGACCGCGTCGCGCAGCTTGTTCATCACCGCGGTAAGCTGGTCGACCTGGGCGCGCAGCGCATCGACTTCGGCGGTGCGCTGCGCGGCGTCGGCCTCGAGTTCGTCCCGGCTCTCGGCGGCGGAGGCGACGGCGCGTGCAACGGCGTCGGCCAGCCGCTCGCCGCCCTCGGCGACGGCATGGGCCACCCCGGCCGCGTAGCGACGCTGGGCGTCGAGGCGACGCTGCCGCTCGCGGTTCGTCCGTTCGGCGGCGGCGGCGCGGCGCAGGCTCTCCGCCTTGCCGCGGACCGACGCCAGCCGCTCCTCCGCCGTGCGCAGAGTCAGGCGAGTCTCGACCTCCTCCGACCGCGCCGACGCGACCTCCGCGGCGGCCGTGTCGCGCATCTGGCGGTCGTCGTCGCCGACTGCCTCCTCCGATCCGTCGTCGGCGGCGCGCGCGAGACGCTCCTCGACCTCGGTCAGCGCCGCGAGGTTCTCGGCCCGCCCCTGTTCGACGAAGTTGCGCTGCCGCATCAGCCGGTCGGCCTCCTGCCGCGCCGAACGGATGTCGGCGCCGAGGCGACCCAGCGTCTCGTAGGCGGCGCCGAGGTTTGCGTCGGACTCGTGCAGCGCTGCCAAGGCCCCCTCGACCGCGTCGCGCGCACGGGTCTGGGCGGCGCGCGCGAGCTCCAGCTGTTCGGTCATCTGCTCGGCGGCGGCACGGCTGCGCGCCAGATCGTCGGTGGCGGTGTCGATCGCGGACTGGACCTCGATGGTCGACGGCCGCCGCGACGAGCCGCCCTCCACGCTGGCCGCGGAGATCCGGTCGCCGTCGCGGGTGACGGCGATCAACTGCAGGTCGTGGGCCAACTGCAGGCCGACGGCGGCGTCGTCGACGATGACGATCCCGTCGAGCAGAACGTCGATGGCGCCGGCGACCGAGTCGGGGGCGTGCACGCGGTCCCGCGCCCAAACCACCCCGTCGGGCAGCGCGGGCCGCTCGGCGGCTGATCGGCCGGTCAGGCCGCCGACGATCAACGCCGCACGACCGCCGTCGCCGCGCCGCAGTTCGGCGAGCGCGCGGACCGCGGCCAGTCCGTCGACGGTGGCGATGGCTTCGGCGGCGGGCCCCAGCGCTCCGGCCAGCGCCCCTTCGAACCCCGGGTCGACGGTGAGCAGTTCCGACAGCGGCGACAGCAGTCCGTCGGTCTCCCGCTCGATCAGCCAGCGTCCGCCGTCGCCGCGCTCCAGGCCGACGGCGAGCGCGTCGATCCGCGCGGTCAGCGAGGCGATCGCCCGCGCGGTCTCGCGGTCGTCGGCTTCGAGCCGGGCCATCGTCTCGTCGGCGGCGGCCAACGCGGCCGCGCAGTTCTCGTGGTGTTCGTCGAGTCCGCGTTCGGCGTCCTCGAGGACCCGCACGCGGGCCACCTCGTCGTCCAGCGCAGCCTGGGCGGTGTCGGCGCGGCGGGCGGCGTCCTCGATCGCGACGGTCAGCCGGGCGGTCTCACCGTCGACCGACTCCACTCTGGTCCGCAGGTTGGCGGCCTCGCCCTCCAGCCTGGCCAGTCCCTCGCGTCGGTCGGCGACCGCCTGCACGGCTGCGAGGTGGGCGCGTTCGGCGGCGGCTGCGGCCTGTTCGGCGGCCTGCAGTCCGGCGGTCGCATACTCGAGGCGCTCGGCGGCGTCTTCGACGGCCGCGGCGTGTTCGGCCTCGGTCAGCGCGGCGTGCTCGGCCTGTCGTTCCAGCTCGTCCGGGTCGGGTCCGGTGGCGGCCGCACTGGGCGAGGCGAGGTGCGCGGCGCGTTCGCCGGCCAACCGGAGGGTTCCGGTGACCCGTTCGGAGAGCGCTCCCAGCCGGTAGAACACCCGATTCGCCTCGGCGGCAGCGGGTGCGACGTGTGCGAGTTGTTCCTGGGCGGCGGCGAGCGCCTCGGTCGCCGCGTCGAGCCCCGCGGCCACCTCGTCCTGCTGTCGCCGGACCTCCGCCTCGACCGCCGTGTGCTGTGCCATCTCGGCGCGGCGCGCCACCAGGTCGTCGGCGGCCAGGCGCAGTCGCGCATCGCGCAGGTCGGCCTGCACGGTCGCGGCGCGGCGCGCCACCTCGGCCTGGCGGCCGAGTGGTTTCAGCTGTTTTCGCAGTTCGGTGGTGAGGTCGGTCAGGCGGGCCAGGTTGGCCGCCATCGCGTCGAGCTTGCGGACGGCCTTCTCCCGCCGACGTCGGTGTTTGAGGACGCCCGCGGCCTCTTCGATGAACGCCCGGCGCTCTTCGGGGCGTGATTCCAGGATGGCCGACAGTCGGCCCTGCCCGACGATGACGTGCATCTCGCGGCCGATGCCCGAATCGGACAGCAGCTCCTGCACGTCCATCAGGCGGCAGGAGTTTCCGTTGATCTCGTACTCGCCGGCGCCGTCGCGGAACATTCGCCGCGTGACCGAGACCTCCGAGTACTCGATGGGCAGCGCGCCGTCGGAGTTGTCGATGGTCAGCGTCACCTCGGCGCGCCCCAGCGGGGCCCGACCGGAGGTTCCCGCGAAGATGACGTCGGCCATCTTGCCGCCGCGCAGCGCTTTGGCGCCCTGCTCGCCCATCACCCAGGTGAGGGCGTCGACGACGTTCGACTTGCCCGACCCGTTGGGCCCCACCACACAGGTGATGCCGGGTTCGAATCGCAGCGTCGTCGACGACGCGAACGATTTGAACCCTTTCAGGGTCAGGCTCTTCAAGTGCACGGGTAGCTAGCTTACCGGCCCGGGCCTGCGGTTTCGGTCGCTGCCGCCCCGTCAGGCGCGTCGGCTCAGCGTTCGCGGAATCCGGTCAGGTCACCGCGCGCGGCCTCGAACGACTCGACGACGAGGTCGACTCGGCCCGCGGTGTCTCCCGACCGCAGCTTGCCCAACAACGCCTCGAGTGAGTCGCGCGGTCCTTCGGCGACGACCAGCACGCGCCCGTCGGGCTGATTGGAGGCGTAACCGACCAGCCCGAGCTCCA
Source organism: Gordonia aichiensis (assembly GCF_039946255.1). Classification (GTDB taxonomy): domain Bacteria; phylum Actinomycetota; class Actinomycetes; order Mycobacteriales; family Mycobacteriaceae; genus Gordonia; species Gordonia aichiensis_A. The sequence goes on from NZ_JBCDWL010000001.1 coordinate 428,029, forward strand.
GTGCTCGCGACCGCGTCCACCAGCGGAACCCGACGCCTTGGACGTGGCCGTGCACCCAGGCGGTCATTCGCTGCGAGGTGCTCATGGCCGCTACTGGGTCTCGATGGTGAGGTCGACCTCGGTACCGGCCTTCAGGGTGCGTCCGACGGTGCAGACCTTGTCGACCGCCCGTTCGACGACCACCAGCAGTCGCTGCGCGGCGTCGGCGTCGAGCTCGGACAGGTCGACTTCGAGGACCTCGGACAGCCGCGGGTACACCTCGTTGTCACGGTCGGCGTCGCCCGAGACGCGGACGGTGGCGTCGTAGTCGTCGCCGAGGCGGCGAGAGAGCGGTCGGTCCGACGACATGCCCGTGCAGGCGGCCAGAGCGATTTTGAGCAGTTCGCCGGGCGTGAAGACGCCTTCGACGTCCTCGGAGCCGATCAGCACCTGCGCACCGCGCGAACTCTGTCCGGTGTATCGCCGGGTTCCGGTGCGCTGGACCCACAGTTCAGTCATGTCGTCATGCCTTTCGTCACGGGAGACTCTTGAGACTACGCACCTGCTGTGACAGACGGGGAGCGGCGTCGGTCACGGGTCGGGCATGCGAGCCTGCGCCGGCCGCGGAAGTTTCAGTAGCGTGACCCCGTGGACTTCTCGCTGCGCAGCCTCAGTCAACCGGTGCCTGCAGTCGAGGCTGCGGCCACCGAGGAGTTCTACGCGGCCAGACCCGCCGGCCGCGGGCCCGAGTGCTACGACGACCTGCTGGCGGTGCGAGCGGAGCGCGACGGACGCTTCGTCGGTTCCGATCGCGCGATCGTCGACTCGGTGTGCGTCGACGGCCGCGTCGTTCCGGTCCGGATCGTCGAACCCGTCGGACGCCCCGCCGTCGGCGTCCTGCTCCATCTCCCCGGCGGGGGTTCTATCTGAGTTCCGCGGTCGCCGACGACGAGCGGAACGCCAGGCGGGCAGATACGACCGGGCTCACCGTGATCAGCGTCGACTACCTCATTGCTCCCGAGTGCCCGTGGCCCGCGGCGCCCGACGACTGCCTCGCGGTCGCCGAATGGCTGATCGATCACGCGCGCGAGCGGTTCGGAACCGACAGACTCCTGCTCGGCGGCTTCTCTGCAGGGGCGACGCTGGTCGCCGTCACCCTGCTCCGGCTTCGCGCCCGAGGGACCGTCGCCGCGTTCGGTGGCGCGGTCCTCGAGGCCGGCACCTACGACTTGACCACGCACAGTCCGTCGGGGTCGGCGGTGTTCGACGACTACTTCGTGGAGGCCTATGCCGGTGGCGTCGCGGACCGCTCCGATCCCGAGGTGTCGCCCGCCTACGGCGACCTGCGAGGCCTGCCGCCGACGCTGTTGGTGGTCGGCAGCGATGACGTCGTGCTGGCCGACAACCTGCTGATGGCGGCGCGGCTGTCGGCGGCCGGCAATCGGGTCGACCTCCGCGTCTACCCGGACGTCCCCCACGGGTTCTCGATCCATCCGACGCCGGTCGGACGTCGTGCCGCGGTCGCCGTCGACGAGTGGTTCGCCGAGCGTATGGCGAGCAGGCATCAGTGGGGTGCGTGCTGAGCGCGCAGGAGTGAGACGGGTGCGCACGGGGCCTCATCGACCCAGCCGAGCTCATCTTCCGCGCGCCAACCAGACGTGGCGATGCTCCCGGGGGTCTCGATGTGGTCGTCGCTGCGCTCCTCCCGTACTCGACCAGCCTAAGAAGCCTCGACTGACCTAAGGACGTCGCGCCCTCGGGACTCGTTGACACGTCGGACACGAGAACGAACTGCGATTCATGAACGACTCGCGGACCATCGGCGCACCGCAACGAGAACACGGCAGCCCTTCGCGGCCGTAGGCGTTCAAGCTGCGCTCGAAGTACCCCGACTGCCCGTTCACATTCACATATAGTTCGTCGAACGACGTGCCGCCGACCTCGATGGCCTCCCCCATCACCGCGGTCACATGGTCGATCAGTTCGCCGAGTGCCGCGCGCGGGATGCCGCGCGTGCGCCGCCGGCCGTGCAGTCGAGCACGCCACAGCGATTCGTCGGCGTAGATGTTGCCGACGCCGGAGATCACCGTCTGGTCGAGGATCGCGCGCTTGATCTCGGTCCGTTTGCTCCGCAGCGCATCGACGACGCCGTCGCGGTCGAAGGCCTCCTCGAACGGGTCGGGCGCGATGTGCGCCACCGACTCGGGCAGCCGCCGACCGCCGACCTCCACGAGGTCGTCGAGGTGCCAGCCTCCGAACGTCCGCTGGTCGACGAACCGCAGTTCGTGACCGTCGTCGAGCACCGCGCGGATGCGAAGGTGCACCGGATCCTCGGCGCCCTGCTCGGCCAGCAGCATCTGCCCGCTCATGCCCAGATGGACGACGGCGGCCACGTCGTCTGCACTGTCGGAGGCCATCAGCCACAGGTACTTGCCGCGTCGTTCGACGCTGTCGAATCGCTTGCCGCGCAACCGGTTCGACAGGTCTACCGGACCGCCCACATGTCTGCGGGCCGCGCGCGGATGCAGCACCTCGACCGATCGGACGGTGGTTCCGGCCAGGTGGGCGGCGAGTCCGAGCCGAATGGTCTCGACCTCGGGAAGCTCAGGCACGGTCCTTGATGGCCTTCCACGCCAACTCCGCGGCGTGCTGTTCGGCTTCCTTCTTGGTCCGGCCGACGCCGTCCCCGAGCCGGTCGCCGCCGACGACGGCCACCGCCGTGAACTCCTTGTTGTGGTCGGGACCGGTCGACGAGATCTGGTACTGCGGCTGGCCCAGGTTCCGTTCGGCGGCCAGTTCCTGCAGCGAGGTCTTCCAGTCGAGCCCCGCGCCGAGGCTGCCGGACCGCTCGATGATCGGCTCGAACAGGCCCAGGATGACCCGCTGCGCCACCTCGATGCCGTGGTCGAGGAAGATCGCGCCGAACAGCGACTCCAGGCCGTCGGCCAGGATGGAGGCCTTGTCCCGACCGCCGGTCAACTCCTCGCCGCGCCCCAGGTACAGGTGCGCTCCGAGTCCGCCCTCCCCCAGCTCGCGCGCCACGTCGGCCAGGGCGTGCATGTTGACGACGCTGGCGCGGATCTTGGCGAGCTCGCCTTCGGGTCGGTTCGGGAAACCCAGATAGAGCCGTTCGGTGACGACGACGCCGAGCACCGCGTCGCCGAGGAACTCGAGTCGTTCGTTGGTGGGCAGGCCGCCGTTCTCGTAGGCGTACGACCGATGGGTCAATGCCAGGGTGAGCAGCTCATCGCTGATCGTCACCCCGAGCACGTCGGTGAGAAGAGTCGAATCGGGGCGTTTGCTCACTGCTCCCGCCCTTCGCCGGCCTGCGGCTGGTCGGTGGCCACCTTGTCGGCGAGCTTGGCCCACCGCGGGTCGATCAGGTCGTGACCGTGGTCGGGTTCGGCGTCGGCGAGCTTGATCCCGCACTCCGGGCACAGCCCCGGGCACTCCGGGTCGCACAGCGGCGACATCGGCAGCTCGGTCGCCACCGCGTCGATCACCACCTGCTCGAGGTCGATCTGCTCGTCGACGATCCGCTCGACCTCCTCGTCCTCCTCCGCGGTCCGATCGGTCTCGCTGTCGGGGTAGGCGAACAGTTCGGTGAGGTAGACGGTGACGTCCTCGTCGATGGCGTCCAGGCAGCGTCCGCACTGTCCTTCGGCGTGACCGCTGACCGTGCCGGTCACCAGAACTCCCTCGGTCACCGACTCGAGGCGCAGATCGAAGTCGACGTCGGCGCCCACCGGGATCCCGATCATCTCGGCACCGAGCCGGTGCGGAGCCTGGATCGTCCACGCGCGCTCGACCATCGAGCCGGCACGACGGGGCACGGACCGGACATCGATCACGAAAACAGAATCAGTCACTCAGACGATGTTACCCAGTCGATCCGAAACGGATGATCAACCCGCCATCTGAGCGGGACCGGGCTCCGGCGCGGCGCCGCCGCCATGGCTGTACTCGACGTAGTCGTGCATGCCCGCGCCGGTCCGGAGCTGCTGGCGCCCGCGGTTCACCGACCGCAGCGTCCCGGTCAGGATCTCCTCGAAGTCGGCCAGCTTGTCGTCGACGTAGATGTCGCAGTCGCCCCGGAGGCGATCGGACTCCGCGTGCGCCGCGTCGACGATCCGTTCGGCTTCGGACTTCGCCGCCGCGACGACCTCCGACTCGGAGACCAGCCGCTGCTGCTCGGCGATGCCGTCGGCCACCGACTTGCTGTAGCTGGAGTTGCCCGCCTCGACCACGCGTGAGGCCTCCGCGCGGGCACGGCCGGTGACGGCCTCGTACTCGCGGGCCGCACTGTGCTCGAGTCGCTGCGCCTCGTCGGATGCCTCGCCGACGATCGCCTGGGCGTTTCCGTTGGCCTCGTCGAGCATCCGGTCGGCGCGCGCTTTGGCCTCGGCCAGGATGCGGTCGGCCTCGGCGCGGGCGTGGGCGATCATCGACTCGGAGTCGTTCTCCGCACCCGTGATCAGCCGGTCGGACTGCTCGCGGGCATTCGAGACGAGCGTGTCGCGCTCGTCGAGCACGTCCTGCGCGTCGTCGAGCTCGGCGGGCAGCGCATCGCGCAGGTCGTCGAGCAGCTCGAGCACGTCGCCTCGCGGAACCACGCAACCTGCGGTCATCGGCACGGTTCGGGCCTCTTCGACGATCGCGACCAGTTCGTCCAATGCTTCGAATACGCGATACACGGTTACCCCAATCCGGCTCAACCAATCGATTCGGCGGCCATTGATGTCACTGAAGGCCATTGTGCCGAATGTTGCTGCGGTGGCACCGGAGGCGACCGGGGCGTGTCGCCGACTGCGCGACCGTCAGGCGCGTCGGGTCTGCGCCAGCCGATCGAGCAGCGCCGAATGAATGTGCTCGGACAGGTAGGGCGTCACGTCGCCGCCGAGGCGCGCGACCTCCTTCACCAACGAACTCGACACGTGCGCGAAGCGCGGGTCGGTGAGCATGAAGTAGGTCTCGCAGCCGGTGAGTTCGCGATTCATCTGCGCCATCGGGATCTCGTAGGCGAAGTCGGCCTCCGACCGCAGCCCCTTGACCATGGTGTCTGCCTTCTCCTCCAGCAACAGATCGACGACCAGTCCGGTCCAGCTGCGCACCTCGACGTTCGGCAGATCGGCGCAGTCCGCCTCGATCAGGTCGATGCGCTCGTCGACGGTGAACATGCCCTGCTTGTTCGGGTTGACGACGACCGCCACGACGACTCGGTCGAAGCGCGCCGCCGTGCGTTCGACGACGTAGCGGTGGCCGAGGGTGAACGGATCGTACGAACCGGGGCAGACTGCAGCGCTCATAGGTGGTGAATCTACGCGACGGGTGCGTCGCTGCCGCCGACCACCACGACGGTGTCGCCGTACTGCTTGGTCGCCACCTCGTCGATGCCCGCAGGCCAGGTGATCGGGTCGCTGCGGCGAGCGCGTTCGACGACGATCCAGCCGCCGGGGGCGAGCACGGCGGCGCATCCGGCGATGACCGCATCGCACTGCTCGGTCGTCACGTCGTACGGCGGATCCAGGAAGATCAGGTCGAAGACGCCCGACTGCGCCGCCACGAAGGCCTCGGCGGTCCGGTTGACCACCCGCACCCGGGCACCCGCACTGCACACCGCGATGTTGTCCCGCAGCACCCCCGCGGCACGACGGTCGGCCTCGACGAGAACGGCCGACGCCGCGCCGCGCGAGACGGCCTCCAGACCGAGCGCGCCGGTCCCGGCGTACAGGTCGAGCACCCGCAGGTCGGCCAGATCCATGCGCGAGCCGAGCATCGAGAAGACCGCCTCGCGGACGCGATCGGAGGTCGGACGGGTGGTGTCGGCCGGAACAGCGAGCCGCCGACCGCGGAATTCGCCGGCGATGATTCTGGTCATATCGTCGAAATTCTAGTGCATCCGCGGTACCGCCCCGCCGCAGTAGCGTGGAGACCATGCGCACCCGCACCACCGCGTGGACCCCGGCACCGGCCACCGTCGCCGACCCCGACCCGCAGGCGCGGGCCGCCGAACTCGCCGCCCTGATGCGCGACCGCCGGGTCGTCGCCCTGACCGGCGCCGGCCTGTCGACGCCGTCCGGGATCCCCGACTACCGCAGCCCCGACTCGCCCGCCCGAGCGCCGATGACGATCGACGCCTTCCTCTCCTCCCCCGACAGCCGGCGCCGGTACTGGGCGCGCAACCACATCGGCTGGCGACACATGGACGCCGCCGCACCGAACGCCGCCCATCGCGCCCTGCGCCGACTGCAGGAGTGCGGCACCGTGTCCGGGGTCATCACCCAGAACGTCGACATGCTCCACATGAAGGCCGGCTCCGCCCCGGTCGTCGATCTGCACGGCTCGTACGGGCGCGTGCGCTGCCTCGACTGCGGCGCGCTGATGTCACGGCACGGCCTGGCCGAGGCACTCGAGGCCGCGAATCCGGGCTACGCGCAGTCGATGACCTCGCGCGGCGCCATCGAGGTCGCGCCGGACGCCGACGCCGCTCTCGAAGACATCGGCGACTTCCAGATGATCGACTGCCCCGCGTGCGGCGGCACTCTCAAGCCCGACATCGTCTACTTCGGCGAGACGGTCCCGCGACCGGTGGTCCGCGCCGCATTCGACCTGGTCGACGCCGCCGACGCCCTGCTCGTCGCCGGTTCATCGCTGACGGTGATGTCGGGTCTGCGCTTCGCCCGCCACGCCGCGGCCACCGGCAAGCAGGTGGCGATCGTCAACCGCGGCGCGACGCGCGCCGACGCCCTCGCCACGATCAAGATCGATCACCGCTGCGAGGTGATCCTGCCCGCCGTCGCCGATGCAATCGTCGGCCGACGGTCGTCGTTACTGTGACATATGCCACACGGGTCGCCTGTACTGCACAAAGGCAGGCTTCGACGGCACCGATATCGAATCCACCATGACTTTCACTTGGATGGTCGATAGCCTCGGTCACGTCATGAACCCGAATAACGAGTTACCGGACACAGACACCGGAAATACGGCCGCCTTCCGGCGGCCGCGGGCCCGTGACGGACAACGGATGTGGGAGATCGCCCGTGATTCGCGGGTTCTCGACGTGAATTCCCCATATGCGTACGTCCTATGGTCACAGGACTTTTCCGAGACGTCGATCGTGGCTGAGATCAACGGTCGAACAGTCGGTTTCGTCACCGGATATCGCCGACCAGACAATCCACACATCCTGATGGTGTGGCAGGTCGCCGTCGACGACGCGCACCGTGGAAAGCAGATCGCCAAGCGCATGCTGTGCGAACTGTTCACCCACTGCGCCGCGGCCGGTGTCACCGACCTCAACACCACGATCAGCCCCGACAACCAGGCGTCTGCGCGCCTCTTTGCAGGCGCCGCCCGAGCGCTCGGCCTGCACTTCTCCTGCGAGCCGTTCTTCAGCGCAGACCTGTTCCCCGCCGAGCCGGAGTCCGACTCCCACGAGCGCGAGGACCTGTATCTGCTGACACCGAATCCCCGATAAGGGCGAAATCGGTACAACTCAACGAGGACATCTTCGACTATGACTATCGAAATTGCACTGGACGATCGAACTTTCACCGAACACGAATCTGAAGTCCGCTCCTACTGCCGTGATTGGCCGACCGTCTTCGACACCGCACAGGGCAGCTGGCTCACCGACGTCAACGGCAATCACTATCTCGATTTCTTCGCCGGGGCCGGCGCACTCAATTACGGACACAACGATCCGGTCTTGAAGGAAGCCCTGATCGACTATCTCGTTCGAGACGGGATCACCCACGGACTCGACATGTCCACTCGCGCCAAAGGCGAGTTCCTCGAGGCCTTCGCCGGCTTGATTCTTCAGCCGCGCGGACTCGACTACAAGGTCCAGTTCCCCGGCCCCACCGGCACCAACGCCGTGGAGGCCGCACTCAAGCTGGCCCGCAAGGTGACCGGCCGCGAGGCGATCATCAACTTCACCAACGCCTTCCACGGCATGACTCTCGGCTCGCTGGCGGTCACCGGGAACGCGATGAAGCGCAACGGCGCCGGCGTCCCGCTGGTCCACACCACGCCGATGCCCTTCGACAACTACTTCGACGGCAGCGTCGAGGACTTCGCCTGGTTCGAGCGCGTGCTCGACGACTCCGGCTCCGGCTTCAACCTTCCCGCCGCCGTCATCGTCGAGACGGTGCAGGGCGAGGGCGGCGTCAACGTCGCGCGCGCCGAATGGCTGCGCGGACTGGCCGACCTCTGCAAGCGTCGCGACATCCTGCTGATCGTCGACGACGTCCAGATGGGCTGCGGCCGCACCGGCGACTTCTTCTCGTTCGAAGAGGCCGGCATCGTCCCGGACATCGTCACGCTCTCCAAGTCGATCGGCGGCTACGGTCTGCCGCTCGCCCTGACCCTGATGCGGCCCGACCTCGACGTCTGGGAGCCGGGTGAGCACAACGGAACCTTCCGCGGCAACAACCCGGCCTTCGTCACCGCCACCGCGGCGCTGCGCAAGTACTGGTCGGACGACTCGCTGTCGGTTCAGGTCAAGGCCAAGGGAATCGAGATCGCCGAAGCCTTCGACGAACTGTGCCGTCGCCACTCCGGCCTCTCGCACCGGGGCCGCGGCATGGTCCGGGGCCTGGTCTTCGAACAGGCCGAGCTCGCCGACCGCGCCTGCGCGATCGCCTTCGGCAAGGGCCTGCTCGCCGAGACCTCCGGCCCCGATTCGGAGGTCGTCAAGCTGCTGCCGCCGCTGACGATGAGCAGCGACGATCTCGCGCACGGCCTGGCCCTGCTCGGCGAAGCCGTCGACGAGGCCTTCCAGGAGGTGGGCAAGTGATCGTCCGTACCACCGAGGAGATCACCGGGACCGACCGCGAGGTCGCCGACCCGAAGGGCAACTGGGTCTCCAAGCGGATCGTGCTCGGCGGCGACGGCGTCGGCTTCTCGTTCCACGAGACCACCATCGCGGCCGGCTCGATCAACGAGTTCCACTACGCGAACCACATCGAGGCCGTGTGGCTGATCGAGGGCTCCGGGTCGCTCCTGGATCGCGAGACCGGCAAGATCTACCCGCTGCGCGCGGGCAGCATGTACCTGCTCGACGGGCACGAACGCCACACCGTGACCGTCGACGAGCAGATGCGGATGCTGTGCGTGTTCAACCCACCGGTCGTCGGCACCGAGGTCCACGACGAGAACGGCGTGTATCCCCTGGTCCCGGTCCCGGCACCGGCCGGCAGGCATCACCGCGGCTGAGCGCGGGCCATACGCGAAGACCACCCCGGAGCACGAGAGATCGTCGCTCCGGGGTGGTCTTCGTCTCCGGTGGTGCTAGGTGCGCACCAGATCGTCGGCGTGAATGATCGGACGCTGCAGGTCGGGCGGGAGGTCGGCGGTCGAGCGGCCGATCATCTTCACCACGTCCTCGGCGTCGTACGAGGTGACTCCGCGCGCGCGGACCGTGCCCGTGCTGTCGAGCAGTTCCAGCACGTCGCCGTCGGAGAAGTCGCCGCGCACGGCGGTCACCCCGGCGGGCAGCAGGGAGCGGCGACGGCCGCAGACCGCGGCGACGGCGCCGTCGTCGAGCACCAGCGAGCCGTGGGTCTCAGCGGCGTGCCGCACCCAGAACCTCCGCGCCGAGAGCCGGGTCGGTCGCGGTTTGAAGACCGTTCCGACCGACGCGTCCGCCAGCGCGGCTCCGGCCTGCTCGGCGGCGGCCAGGAGCACCGGCACGCCGGAGTCGGCGGCCAGCCGCGCGGCCGCCAGCTTCGACGCCATCCCGCCGGTGCCGAGCGCGCCGCCGGTGCCCGCGATCACCCCGTCGAGGTCCTCGGGGCCGTCGACCTGCTCGATCAGGCGAGCGGGCTGTCCGTCGGGACCGGGCTTGCGGGGATCTCCGTTGTAGAGTCCGTCCACGTCGGAGAGCAGGACCAGCGCATCGGCGTGCACCAGGTGTGCGACGAGCGCGGCGAGACGATCGTTGTCGCCGAACCGGATCTCGTTGGTCGCCACCGTGTCGTTCTCGTTGACCACGGCGACCGCGTGCAGGGCCCGCAGGCGGTCGAGCGTGCGCTGGGCGTTGGCGTGGTGCGCCCGGTTGGAGATGTCGTCGGCGGTGAGCAGCACCTGCCCGACCGTCCGGTCGTAGCGCGCGAACGAGGTGCCCCAGGCGTGCGCCAGCCTGAGCTGCCCGACGCTGGCCGCGGCCTGTTTGGTCGCCAGATCGCGCGGGCGCTTCTTGAGGCCGAGGGGCGCGATCCCCGCCCCCACCGCGCCCGACGACACCACGATCACGTCCGACCCGGCGCGCATGCGCGCTTCCAAGGCGTCGACGAGCGCGTCGAGCCGCGCGTAGTCGATCCCGGTGACCATGTCGGTGACGGCCGACGAGCCGATCTTGACCACGACGCTGCGTGCGTCGGCGATCACCTGTCGCGCCGCGCTGATCATCGGGTCGGCACCGACCTCACTCGTCATCGTCGTCGTCATCGAATTCCTCGCCGCCCCAACCCAACTCCGTGTCGTCGGTGGCCACACGGCGCATCTTGCGCGCCAGCTTGCGTTCGGCTGCGCCGACGCGGTCGTTGCGTTCGAGCCGCACGTCGGTGCCGCGGCCGGTCAGCGGGACCTCGTCGCCCATCGCGGCGGTCGGCTCCCAGTCGAAGGTCATCGAGCCGATGGTGACCGGCGCACCGGGCTTGGCGCCGCGCTTGACGAGTGCGGCCTCCACACCCAGCCGGTTGAGCCGGTCGGCGAGGTAGCCCACGGCCTCGTCGTTCTCGAACTGAGTCTGTCGCACCCAGCGTTCGGGCCGGGCGCCGCGCACGATGTATCCGCCCTCCACGTCCGGATCGGGAACGACGGTGAACTCCGCCTGATCGACCGCCTTCGGGCGGATGACAGGGCGCGGGGCCTCCGGCTTCACCGCGACGGCGCGGTACTGCGCCACGAGTTCGGCGAGCGCGAAGGTCAGCTCCGACAGGCCCTGGTGGGCGATCGCCGAGATCCGGAAGACCGGCCATCCGCGCTCGGCGATGTCGGCCTCGACGAGGTCGGCGAGCTCGGCGGCTTCGGGGATGTCGACCTTGTTCAAGATCACCACCCGGGGGCGGTCGGCGAGATCGCCCAGCGAGTGGTCGGCGTCGAGCGCCGGCCGGTACGCGGCCAGTTCCGCTTCGAGCGCGTCGATGTCGGAGACGGGATCGCGTCCCGGCTCCAGGGTGGCGCAGTCGACGACGTGCGCGAGCACCGCGCAGCGCTCCAGGTGACGGAGGAAGTCCAGTCCCAGGCCGCGCCCCTGCGACGCTCCGGGGATCAGACCGGGCACGTCGGCGATCGTGAAGACCTCGGCCCCCGCGGTCACCACCCCGAGGTTGGGTGCCAGCGTGGTGAACGGGTAGTCGGCGATCTTCGGTTTGGCCGCCGACAGCACCGACACCAGCGAGGACTTGCCGGCCGACGGGAAGCCTACGAGGCCGACGTCGGCCACCGACTTGAGCTCCAGGACGAGTTCGCGTTCGTCACCCGGTTCACCCAGCAGTGCGAAGCCGGGCGCCTTGCGCGCACGCGAGGCCAGCGCGGCGTTGCCCAGCCCGCCGCGACCGCCTTGCGCGGCGACGAACTCGGTGCCCGCACCGACGAGATCGGCGACGACCTCGCCGTCGGTGTCCATGACGACGGTGCCGTCGGGCACCTTGAGGATCAGATCCTCACCGGCGCCGCCGTGACGGTTGCCGCCCATTCCCGGTTTGCCGTTGGTGGCACGCGCGTGCGGACGGAAGTGGAAGTCGAGGAGGGTGTGAACCTGCGGGTCGACGATGAGTCGGACGTCGCCGCCGCGTCCGCCGTTGCCTCCGTCCGGTCCGCCGAGTGGCTTGAACTTCTCCCGGTGCACGGAGGTGCAGCCGTGGCCGCCGTTGCCGGCGACGACGTCGATCTGCACGCGGTCGACGAAGCGTGACATGTTCTCGCCTTCCTCAAAGGGGTGATGATATGCCGACAGGGCGGGTCAGGGTGTCAAAGTGACCCTGACCCGCCCTGTCGAAAGAGCTTAGGTGTTCGGATGCCAGGTCAGACTGCGACCGGCTCCGGGACGATGTTCACGGTCTTGCGGCCGCGCTTCACGTCGAACTTGACCGCACCGGCGGCAAGCGCGAACAGGGTGTCGTCCTTGCCGCGGCCGACGCCGATTCCGGGGTGGAACTTGGTGCCGCGCTGACGGACCAGAATCTCGCCGGCGTTGACGGTCTGGCCGCCGAAGCGCTTGACGCCGAGTCGCTGGGCATTGGAGTCGCGACCGTTGCGCGAACTCGATGCACCCTTCTTATGTGCCATCTGACTGTCCTCCTGAAAGTTCTGACGAGCGAGTTCTACTTGATACCGGTGACCTTGAGGACCGTCAGCTGCTGACGGTGACCCTGGCGCTTGTGGTAGCCGGTCTTGTTCTTGAACTTGTGGATCCGGATCTTCGGTCCCTTGACGTGCTCGACGACCTCACCGGTGACCGAGACAGCGGCCAGCTTGTCTGCGTCGGTGGTCAGGTTCGCACCATCGACGACCAGCGCCACCGGCAGCTGCACAGTGCTGCCCGGCTCGCCGTCGATCTTCTCGACCTTCACAGTGTCACCCTCGGCGACCTTGTACTGCTTACCGCCGGTCTTGACGATCGCGTACGTTGCCATTCCCGCTGTCCTCTTAACTCGTCATCGGGCCGGATTCCGCAGGTCATCCCTGCCCACCGGCGTAATTTAGTGTGTATGGCTCCGATCCCCGGGACCGGCAACCCCCTCCTGCCGATGCGCGCAGCAATCCGCGCGCCTGCAGAAGGCGACCTGTCAAGGCTACGGTACCCGCCGTGTCCAGGTCAAACTCTCGGCGCGCTCGGTGCGCGCCGAGAGAAATGTCACTGCTGAGCGGGCGGCGGACCGGCCACTCGCCGACCGCTGCGTCGGCGCGCGGTGCGCTTGACGGCCACCACGGGTTCACTCGCCTGCGGCGCCACGGTCGTCACCGGGGTGTCCGGGACGGTCGCTTCGACCGGCTCGGCGACCGCGGTCGGGGCCGCTGTCCGACGAACCGCCCGCCGACGCCGACGAACCGTCGGAGCCGGCGAGGTGTTCTCGCCCGCTTCCCGGTCGGCCGACGCTGCGACGGCGGCAGCCGGTTCGACCGCAGCCGGTTCGGCCCCAGTCTTCTCGGTCCCAGTCTTCTCGGCCCCAGTCTTCTCGAAGACCGTCTCCGTGCTGACCTGCTCGACGGCGGCCGCGACGACCACGTCCTGCTCGGCCTCGACGACCACCACGGTCTCGACCCGGGTGGCCTCGACCGTCACCGATTCGGCGTGGTCCCGAGACTGACCGTGTTCGTGCCCGTGATCATGCCCGTGATCGTGGTCGTGCCCGTGCAGTTCCTCCCCGTGCGCCATCGCCCGGAACATCGGATGCTCGGAGGCCGGCTTGTGCGCGACCTTCGGCTGCTCGGGCGCCGGCGTCTGCGGCTGGTCCGAACTGCGACGCCGCGACCGCCGCGACCGCTTGGAGCCGCCGTCGCCGTTGTCGCCGCGCGCGGCGCCGTCGGCCGGGCGCACCTCGACCGGGTTCGCGTGGACGATGACGCCGCGGCCCGCGCACGTGGTGCAGGTCGTGGAGAAGGCTTCCAGCAGGCCGGTGCCCAGCCGTTTGCGCGTCATCTGGACCAGTCCGAGCGAGGTGACCTCCGACACCTGGTGCCGCGTGCGGTCTCGGGCGAGAGCCTCGGTCAGACGCCGCAGCACCAGGTCGCGGTTCGACTCGAGGACCATGTCGATGAAGTCGACGATGATCATGCCGCCGATGTCGCGCAGACGCATCTGGCGGACGATCTCCTCGGCCGCCTCCAGGTTGTTGCGGGTGACCGTCTCTTCGAGGTTGCCGCCGGAACCGGTGAACTTGCCGGTGTTGACGTCGACGACGGTCATCGCCTCGGTGTGCTCGATGATCAGCGTGCCGCCCGACGGCAGCCAGACCTTCCGGTCGAGCGCCTTCGCCAGCTGCTCGTCGATGCGGTACACCGCGAACGAGTCGGGCGAATCGGCGTGGTTCTTGGTGAACCGGTCGAGTCGCTCGGCGAGGTCGGGTGCCACGTCGCCGACGTAGTCGGAGACCTGGGCCCAGGCCCGGTCGCCTTCGATGACCAGCTTCCGGAAGTCCTCGTTGAACAGGTCGCGCACCACGCGCACCAGCAGGTCGGGCTCTTCGTAGAGCGGCTTCGGCGTGCCCGAGCCCTTGGCCTTGTGGTCCTCGGCAGCCGCCTGCACGCCTCGCCACTGGGCTTCCAGACGCTCGATGTCGGCGCCCAGTTCTTCGGCGCTGACGCCCTCCGACGCGGTCCGGACGATCACGCCCGCCTCGTCGGGGACGATCTTGGCCAGGATCTGCTTGAGCCGACGACGCTCGGTGTCGGGCAGCTTGCGGCTGATCCCGGTGGACGTCCCGCCGGGCACGTACACCAGGTAGCGACCGGCGAGCGAGATCTGCGTGGTCAGCCGGGCGCCCTTGTGGCCGATCGGATCCTTGCTGACCTGCACCAGCACGTGATCGCCGGGCTTGAGCGCCTGCTCGATCTTGCGCGAGCCGCCGTCCAGGCCGGCTGCCTCCCAGTTCACCTCGCCCGCGTACAGGACGCCGTTGCGCCCACGGCCGATGTCGACGAAGGCCGCCTCCATGCCGGGCAGCACGTTCTGCACGCGGCCCAGGTAGATGTTGCCGACCATCGACTGCGAGGTCTCGGTGGTGACGAAGTGCTCCACGAGCACGCCGTCCTCGAGAACCGCGATCTGGGTGTAATCCTCGGTGGGCGCGGCATGCGGCTCGCTCGAGGTGATCGCCGAGTTGGCGGCCCGCTCACGCACCACCATGACTCGCTCCACCGACTCGCGGCGGGCCAGGAACTCCGACTCGGTCAGGATCGGCGGGCGACGACGCCCGGCGTCACGCCCGTCACGGCGACGCTGCCGCTTGGCCTCCAGGCGGGTGGATCCGGAGATGCCCTGCACCTCGTCGCGGACCCGCTTGGTCCGCGGTTCGCGCTCGTGGACGACGGTGTTGGGCGGATCGTCGGATGCCGACTCGTCGGTATCGGAACCACCGCGACGACGCCGACGCCGACGCCGACGCTTGCTGGACGGCACCCCGCCGTCCGCGTCGTCGGTCTCGGTGTCGGTGGATTCGGAGTCTGCGGATTCGGTGGCTGCGGATTCGGAGTCTGTGGATTCTGAGTCTGCGGAAGCCGTGCCCGCGGACTGCGTGTCTGCTGATTCGGCGTCGGCGACCGCGCTGCCCGCGCCCTCACCGTCGGCGGCCGCGCGAGCCGTCGTGGCCGAGGCCGAGGCGGCTTCGGCACTCGAGTCGGCGCGAGCGGCCTCCGCGCCCGTCTCCTCCGAGTCGGCGGTGCCGTCGTGGTCGGTGCCCTCGCCGTCAGTTCCCTGGTCCCCGCGTCCACGGCCGCGGCCGCGGCGCCCGCGACGACGCCGGCGGGACCGGCTGTCGTGATCGGAACGGTGACCGTGGTCGGCCCCGTTATCGGATGTCTCGGTGTCGGAAGTCTCGGTGTCAGCGGCTTCGGTGTCGGCTGCCCCGGTGTCGGCGGCTTCGGCTCCCTGATCCGATGCTCGATCGGTCGACGCCTCGGGGGACGCCGCGATGGTCTCGTCGGCACCGGTGCTCTGCTGTGCACTCTCGTCGGGGGTCGACTCCCCCGCGACCGGCTCGTCGTCCGAAGAGCCCGGCACGGCCTCCGCTGACTCGACCGGAGCCGCCTTCTGCGCGGCGGTCTTCTTCTCCGCCGTCTTCTTCTCCGCAGACTTCTTCTCTGCCGCCTTCTTGCCTGCGGCCTTCTTACCCGCCGTCTTCTTGCCCGCCGCCTTCTTGCCCGCGACCTGCCCCGACTCGGCCTCGTTGGCGGCACCGTCGGTCGCCTCGGTCGTCGTGCCCTCGGTCGTCGTGGCCTCGGTCGTCGTGGCCTCGTCCGAGTCAGCCGCTGCCTTCGCTGCGGCCTTCTTGGTGGTCTTCTTAGCCGGCTTGGCGGCCTTCGCCGCCGCCTCGGGTTCGGCGGAGATGAACAGCGGCGCCGAGGCGTCCGCGCGGGAGGCGGTGACCGGCTGCGGAGTCTCGACGGCAGAGAACAACGACGGCGCCGACGCGCTCTCGGAGGCCGGGGCGGCCTCGGCACCGGCAGCCTCAGGGCCGGCAGTCCCAGGGCCGGTGGTCTCGGCACCGGCCGCGTCGCCGCCGGTGATGCGGAGCTCGACGGCTTCAGCGTCGGCCCGCGAGATCGACGACTGCGCGGTCCGCGCCGTCACTCCCATCTCGTGCAGGTGCGCCAGCACCTGCTTGCTTGTCATCCCCAGAGCGCGAGCGAGTGCATGCACGCGGAGTCGGAGGGGGAACTTTTCCGCAGACTGATCAGCCGAGGTGGCGTCAGTCGGCGACCCGTTATCGGTCACGTGGTCTCCTCAAGACCCCCGGGCGCGTCGTCGCAATGATCGGGAACAACGCGGCCACGCGAGGGCCTTTTCCAGTGTGTGCCGGCCGAGAGGGCCGGGTGTTATGTGGTCTTCGCGTCGTCAAGACGCCTTGCGCGACGCAAGGCTCGGACCAAAGCCGGACCCCGATGGGGGTCGGACGGAACCGGGTACCTGTATCTGGCTGTTGCGTCGATCGTCGGCGCCAAAGCGTGAAGCCGACGACTAGGCAAGTATCCCACATCACGGGCGCATGCCCGCACACGAGTGACGAAAAGGACGCCCGCGTCCTTGACGCAGTGAAGCCCCGGACCGTCCGGTCCGGGGCTTCCTCGGGTGGTCAGCGACCGATCAGCGGCTCAGCGCCGGGAACCAGAGTGCGATCTCGCGGGCCGCGGACTCGGGCGAGTCGGATCCGTGAACGATGTTGAACTGCGTCTCGAGACCGAAGTCACCGCGGATGGTGCCGGGGACGGCCTTCTCGACCGGGTCGGTGCCGCCTGCCAGCTGACGGAAGGCGGAGATCGCGCGCGGCCCCTCGACGACGGCGGCGACGATCGGACCGGAAGTGATGAATTCGAGCAGCGAGGCGAAGAACGGGCGCTCAGCGTGCTCGGCGTAGTGCTCGGCTGCCACCTCGGCGGTGACGGTGCGCAGTTCGAGTGCGGCCAGGGTCAGGCCCTTGCGCTCCACGCGTGCGAGTACTTCGCCGACCAGTCCGCGCTGGACACCGTCGGGCTTGATGAGGACGAGAGTCTGTTCAGTCACGCAGGACACTGTAGCGACCCGCGCCTGGCCCCGCTGCACACGAGTCCGTTCACCGACGCCGTCGGCGCGACCACCGGCCCGCGACAACGCGCCGACTGCCGTTCGTGCCAGTGTTGCCGTTCGGTCCGGTACTGCTATTCGAGTCAGGACTGCTATTCGGGGCAGTACTGGCGCTCGACGGCGAAGAAGCCGTAGTTGAACAGCCCGCCGGCACCGTCTGCGGTGTCGACGATGATCTGCAGGCAGGCGCCGGGAGTGGCGACCGCTGCGTCCAGCTCACGCGCCAGGCTCGCCGCCATCTGCTTGTTGGCCGCCCGATACTGTCCGGGAACCGGCAGGTTCGCGATCACCGAATCGGCCCCGCGGGCGTCGAGCCAGAGGGTCGCCGACCGGGTGGCGAGGTAGCCGAGCGCACCGCTGCGCACGGGCATCGGCACGCTGGGCTCCACGGCGTCCGCTTCCGCATTCGGGGCGGTCTCCCCATGCGGGGCCGGTTCAGCCTGCAGAGCGGGATGCTTCGAAGTCGGCGCCGCCGACGCCGTCGGCGCCGACCAGAACGCCGCCGCAGCCGTCAACGCTGCCGCCGATGCGATGATCGACCTCATCGCCTTCCCCATCGTCTTCCCCACTGACCTGATCCTCCCGACGTCGGTGAACAGCGAGTGTAACCGACGGTACCGACAGGCGACGATTCGGCCGTTCAGACGACACGCACGGAGTCAGATCGCCTGTTGTCCCGGCAGCCGTCCCTGCTCGATCCGCTTGGCCACGTCACGCTTGATGTACGCGATGTAGATCCACACGCACGCGAACACGGCGCCGACGACGGCGATCGACCAGTGGAAGACGCCGCCCGCGATGACGAACACCTGCATGACCAGGTTGATCTCCAGGGCGTGCGGCTTGCCCTGCCTGCCCGACAGCAGCAGCAGGATCAATGTCACCGCACCGAGATAGAGTCCCGACACCCAGGTGACACCGCCCGCGAGCTTCGCGACGACCGGAAAGGCCAGGGCCACGACGATGACTTCGAGGATGAGGGTCCCGGCCATCACGCCGCGGAAGCCCTTCCACGGATCGGTGGGCGGCGGGGTGAACTGCGGGTGCGTCGAGTTCTCGGTCATGACGGCTCCTTGCCGAAGAGAGTGCGGGCGGCACCCGCGGTCACCACCGATCCGGTGATGATCACGCCGGCGCCGGACACGGTTCCCTGCTGATCGTCCTCCGCCAGCGCGACGGCCGCGTCCACCGCGTCGGGAAGGAAGGGTTCGACGACCACCCGGTCCTCGCCGAAGACCTCGACGGCGATGTCGGCGAGAGCGTCGGTGTCGAGTGCCCGCGGGGACCCGTTGTTGGTCAGGACCACCTTGTCGAGCACCGGCTCCAGCGCGGTCAGCAGCCCGCGCGCATCCTTGTCGCCGAGCACGCCGACCACCCCGATGAGACTGCGGAAGTCGAACTCGGAGGTGAGGGCGGCGGCGAGGGCCCGCGCGCCGTGCGGATTGTGAGCGGCGTCGATGAAGACGGTCGGGGCGCTGCGCACCCGCTCCAACCGGCCCGGGCTGGCGGCCGCCGCGAATCCCTCGCGCACGGTGTCGACGTCGAGCTGCCGGTTGGCGCCCGCGCCGAAGAAGGCCTCGACCGCCGCCAGCGCGAGCGCCGCGTTCTGGGCCTGGTGGGCGCCGTGCAGCGGCAGGAAGATCTCGTCGTAGACGCCGCCGAGACCCTGGATGCGAAGCATCTGACCGCCGACCGCGGTGGTCGCCTCGAGGACGGTGAACTCCGAGTTCTGGCGGGCGACGATGGTGCCCGCCTCCACGCTGGCGCGGAGCAGGACGTCGGCGACCTCGGGCTCCTGCGGGGCGATCACGGTGATGGGATCCATCGGGATCACGGCGTCGGCCGGTCCCGGCTTGATGATCCCGGCCTTCTCCCCCGCGATCGCGGTCAGCGTGTCACCCAGGTAGTCGGCGTGATCCATCGCGATCGGGGTGATGACGGCGACCTGGCCGTCGATCACATTGGTGGCGTCCCAACGTCCGCCCATGCCGGTCTCGACGACGGCGACCTCGATCGGCGCCTCCGCGAACGCCGCGTAGGCGATGGCCGTGAGCACTTCGAACTTGCTCATTCGCGGGCCGCCCGAGGCGATCGACGAGTCGTCGACCATCTGCACGTACGGCTCGATGTCCCGGTAGGTGTCGATGTAGGTGCGCGCGGAGATCGGCGCGCCGTCGATCGCGATCCGTTCGGTCACCGACTGCAGGTGCGGGCTGGTGATCCGGCCGGTCCGCCGGTGAAAGGCACGCAGCAGCGAATCGATCATCCGCGTCACCGAGGTCTTGCCGTTGGTCCCCGCGACATGAATGGCCGGGTAGGCGCGCTGCGGCTGACCCAGCAGTTCCATCAGCGCATTGATGCGCGTCAGGGACGGCTCGATCCTGGTCTCGGGCCAGCGGGTGTCGAGCTCGGCCTCCAGCGCCTGCAGTTCGGCGAAGTCGGCGGCCGCATCGGCGGACGACGTCACTGGGCACCCAGTTCGGCCAGCTTGGCGGTGAGGCGTTCGACCTCGGCCTCAGCCAGTTCGCGTCGCGCCTTGATCTTCGCGACGACGGCGTCCGGCGCCTTCGACAGGAACTGCTCGTTGCCGAGCTTGGCCGTCGTGCCCGCCAGCTCCTTCTCGGCGGCCGCGAGATCCTTGGCCGCGCGCTTGCGTTCGGCGGCGACGTCGACGGTGCCGGAGGTGTCGATCGCGACGGTCGCGGTGCCGGTCGACAACCGCACCTCGACGGTGGCGGTGGCCGCAAAGCCCTCGTCGGCCGATTCCAGGCGCGCCAGCGAGTCGAGCTGCGATCGCAACGGCGCCAGGCCTGCGGCCTCCAGTCCGTCGACGGTCGCCGCCACCCGCTGCCCCGGCTTGAGTCCCTGATCGCTGCGGAAGCGGCGGACCTCGGTGATCAGCTTGCGCAGGTCGTCGATCCGCTGCGCGGCATCGGCGTCGACCTCGGCACCGCTGCCGGTGGGCCACGGCGCGATCACCACCGATTCGCCGCCGGTCAGCGCCTTCCACAGCACTTCGGTGACGAAGGGCATCACCGGGTGCAGGGCGCGCAGGAGTTTGTCGAGGACCTCCCCGAGCACCCGCGCGGTCTGCGCGGCGCGCTCGCCCCCCTCACCGAACTGGACCTTCGACAGTTCCAGATACCAGTCGCAGACCTCGTCCCACGCGAAGTGGTACAGCGCCTCGCAGGCCTTGGAGAACTCGTAGCTCTCGAAGCCGGCGTCGACGTCGGCCAGCACCTGGTCGAGCCGAGACAGGATCCACCGGTCGGCGACGGTCAGCGACGCGGCGTCCGGACGCGGGCCGTCGGCGACGGCGGCACCGTTCATCAGCGCGAACTTGGTGGCGTTGAACAGCTTCGTCGCGAAGTTGCGCGAGCTCTGCGCATGCGATTCGCCGACCGAGATGTCGCTGCCGGGGTTGGCGCCCCGCGCGAGGGTGAAGCGCAGCGCGTCGGCGCCGAACCGCTCGACCCAGTCGAGCGGGTCGATGCCGTTGCCCTTCGACTTGCTCATCTTGCGGCCGTGCTCGTCGCGGACCAGACCGTGCAGGAAGACGTCGGCGAAGGGCACGCGCGCCTCGCCGCGCTCGCCGAAACCGCTGTGGGCCAGCTTGCCGACGTAGGTGCCGAACATCATCATCCGAGCGACCCAGAAGAACAGGATGTCGTACCCGGTGACGAGCACCGAGGTCGGATAGAACTTGTCGATGTCGGCGGTGCGCTCGGGCCAGCCCATGGTCGAGAAGGGCCACAGGCCCGACGAGAACCACGTGTCGAGGACGTCGGGGTCCTGCTCCCAGCCCGCCGGCGCCGTCTCGTCGGGACCGAAGCACTCCACCTCCCCGTCGGGGCCGTACCAGATCGGGATGCGGTGGCCCCACCACAGCTGGCGGGAGATGGTCCAGTCGTGCATGTCGTCGACCCAGTCGAACCAGCGGGGTTCCTGGCTCTTGGGGTGGATGACGGTGTCGCCGTCGCGCACCGCGTCGCCTGCGGCCTTGGCGAGGGCTTCGACGCTGACCCACCACTGCATCGACAGCCGCGGCTCGATCGGCTCGCCGGACCGCTCGGAGTGTCCGACGCTGTGCTGGTACGGACGCACCTCCTTGACGATGCGCCCCTGCTCGGCGAGCGCCTCCCGGACGGCCACCCGGGCGGCGAAGCGATCGAGGCCGTCGAATGCGGTGCCGGTGCCCTCGATGACGGCGGTCTTGTTCATGATCGTGATCATCGGCAGACCGTGACGCTGCCCGATCGCGAAGTCGTTCGGGTCGTGCGCGGGGGTGATCTTGACCGCGCCCGAACCGAACTCGGGATCCACGTAGTCGTCGGCGATGACCGGGATCTTGCGATCCAGGAAGGGGTGGTCGAGCTCGACGCCGACGAGGTCGCGGTAGCGCTCGTCGTCGGGGTGCACGGCGATCGCCGTGTCGCCGAGCATCGTCTCCATCCGGGTGGTCGCGACCACGATGTGCGGCTGCGCATCGTCGAGCGAGCCGTAGCGGAAGGAGACGAGCTCACCGTCGACGTCGTCGTACTTGACCTCGATGTCGGAGATCGCGGTCTGCAGGGTCGGCGACCAGTTGACGAGGCGTTCGGCCCGGTAGATCAGGCCGTCGTCGTACATCTGCTTGAAGATCGTCTGGACCGCCCGGGACAACCCCTCGTCCATGGTGAAGCGGTCGCGGCTCCAGTCGACGCCGTCGCCCAGGCGGCGCATCTGTCCGGCGATGGTGCCGCCCGATTCGGCCTTCCACTGCCAGACCCGCTCGATGAAGCCCTCGCGGCCGAGTTCGGCGCGGCTGGTCCCCTCGGCGGCGAGCTGCTTCTCGACGATCGTCTGCGTCGCGATGCCCGCATGGTCCATGCCCGGCAGCCACAGCACCTCGAAGCCCTGCATCCGCTTGCGGCGGGTCAGGGTGTCCATCAGCGTGTGATCGAGGGCGTGCCCCATGTGCAGCGAGCCGGTGACATTCGGCGGCGGCAGCACGATCGAGTACCCGGGCTTGTCGCTGCCGGAATCGGCGGTGAAGTAGCCGGCGTCCACCCACCCCTCGTAGAGCTTCTCCTCGTGCTCGACGGGATTCCAGGCTGCGGGGAGAGCGGCCGAGACGTCGGGGCGCTCTGAGTTCGGGGTAGTCACCTGGACAATTCTATGGAAGAGCCCAACGTGCTCGGCACCACCCTGCAGATTGTGCGGTCACGAGGCCCGGGAGATGCGCAGCCGGTGGAGGTCTTCGGGCGCGTCGACGTTGGCCAGCCACTCCGGATCCGACACGCCCACGCGCTGGGTCACCAGGGCGTCGAGAGCCGCCACCATGCGCAACTCGCCCTCCTCCACCAACTCGGCCAGCCGGTCCACGGCGCCGGTCCGGTAGATCCCGGCCATCGGATGATCGCGTCCGGCGTCGTTCGCGACGACGGCGTCCGCCGATTCGGTCAGACCGGCGAGCAGCTCGTCGATGAGCCCGGGATCGACCAGCGGCATGTCGGTGGCGCACACGAAGGCGGCCTCGGCACCGCGCTCGCGGGCCACGCGCAGCGCCGCGACCAGGCCGCCCAGCGGGCCGCTGCCCGCCTTCTCCGTGGTCACCCACTCCAGGTCCGTCTCATCGTTGAGGTCGACGTAGGCCTGCGAGGTGGGCGGCGCCGCGACGAGCACCGGCTCGCACCGGGCGCTGATGGCCCAGGCGATCCGCGACAGCATCGGCACGCCGTCCCACAGCAGCGCCGCCTTGTCCTGCCCCATGCGGCGAGAACGGCCGCCCGCCAGGATGATTCCAGCCAGTTTCTGTTCCCGTGTGGAGGTCATGCTCCACAGTCTGGGACATCGGAGACCGACGGGTCCCGCCATTGCCGAAACTGCGCCTCGATCTCCCGCCCGTCGGCCGCGACGCGGGCTCGGTGACGTCCGCAACCTCTGCGATCGGTGCGCCCGATACGCTCGTTCGAATGACCCGCCAGAACAGCCGGACCCGCATCCTCGAGGTCGCCGAGAGGCTGATCGCGCTCAAAGGGGTGCATGGGACCTCTGCGCGTGAAGTTCTGCAGGCGGCCGAGCAACGCAACAACTCCGCGATCGTCTACCACTTCGGCTCGTGGAACGGACTCGTCGCCGAGATCTGGACCACCCGCGCCGCCGTCGTCAACGAGCACCGGCGCGTCATGGTCGACGCCATCGAGCCCGGATCCGCCGACGAGACGCTCCGCCTCGTCGAGGCCTACGTCCCCCCGTACGCGACCGCGGTCGGATCGCGGACGCCCTCGTACTGGGCCCGGTTCAACGAACAGTGCCTGCTGGGCCTGCACCTGGACTACTTCTCCCGGCCGACTTGGATCGGCACCGACGTCGTCGGTTACGCACCCGCCGCCGACACCCCCGACCTCTACGACCTGTTCGATCGGCTCACCGCACTCTCGGCACACGCGATTCCGCACGCCGATCGGGCACGCCGCACCGCGCTCGTCTCGCGGTTCGTCACCACCGCGCTGGCGGCGTGGGAACGAGACGCCGAGGTCGGCTCCGCACCGGACCTGTCCGTGTTCGAAGCCGACCTCACGACGATGACGCTGGCCGTGCTCACCGCGGGCCGTGCCGCCCCGGCCTGAGTCGGTCTGAGCCGGACCGACTCAGCCCGACTCAGCAGGTGCCGGGGAAGGCCTTCCCGGCGGCCGCGTCCTTGGCGAAGCTCGTCGCGTCGTCGACCGATGCGCCGACCGCACCGCGGTGGTCGACGCCCGGGTAGGTCTTGAACGCCACCGAGCCGCCGTTCTTGCACAGCTGATCGGCCAGCTTCTTGGTTCCGGGTTCGGGTACCACGACGTCGGCGGTGCCGTTGACGACCAGCACCGGTACGGTCGGCTTGAGCGTGCTGTCGTTCTGCTTCTTCAGGTAGTCCACGAGCTTGGTGACGTCCGCGTTCGGCGAGAACGCCTTGTCGACCGGGACCGTTCCGGCCATCGCGCGGATCTGCGCGATGCACTGGGTGCGTCCGACGTCGAGCAGGGCGTTCGACTCGGGGGTCACATACGACTCGGCGTCGATCGACGGGTCGCCGGCTTGGGCGCCCAGCAGCAGCAGCGGCAGGAAGGCCATCATCGGGGCGACCGCAGGGCTGCCGCTGCGGAAGTACTCGGGCGTCTGCCAGGTGTCGCCGCCGGGTGCGACGGCCACCGCGCCCTTCAGATCCAGTTCGGGCGCCCGCTCGGCGCACTTGGTGGCCGCCCAGAGTGCGGCGTGTCCGCCCTGACTGTGTCCCATCGCGTACCAGGTCTTGCCGAGGGAGCCGTCGAGCCGGCGACCGGCCCGCACGATGTCGGTGACCGCGTTCGACTCGGTGATCCCGTCCATGTACGGGTGCCCGCCCGGCGTCCCCATGCCCTGGTAATCGGTCTGCACGACCGCGTAGCCCGCGTCGATGTACCGGTTGAGCTCGGTGCTCACGCCGCCGAGGTAGTCGTGCGCCGGTCCACCGACGAAGTCCGCGGAGGGGGCGCACGCATCGGCGACGCCCGTGGTTCCGTGCGCCCAGCTGATCACCGGCCATCCGCCGTCGGGGGCCTGCCCCTTCGGGACCTGCACGGTACCCGAGACGACGACCGGCTCGCCCTTCGCGTTGTCGGAGATGTACGTGATCAGTTCGCTGCGACCGGCGCTCGGCAACACCGGCGCACCGGTCAGCGGTGTCGCGGACAGCAGTTCACCGGCCTGCACCGCGTTCGTCGACCCGTCGTCGCCACCGCATGCGACGAGTGAGGCGGCGACGGTGGCCGCCGAGATCGTGGCGACCACCGCGCGCCGGGCACTCGCCCGACCGACCGCTCGGTGAACTTCGAGAACATCCGCACCTCCGCTTTCCGACGAAATCTTATGCTTCGTCGACGCTAACGGTGTGCGGGAAGTCACAATCGGGTCGATTCCAGTGAGCGGGACACTCCTCAGGCGGACTTCTCCCGCGGGCCGTCGTCCTCGGTGCGGGGCACGATCGTCGGCAGGACGTTGTCCCGGACGGTCTCCCCCGTCACGACGACCTTGGCGACGTCGTCGCGGCTCGGGATGTCGTACATCACCGGCAGGAGCACCTCCTCCATGATCGCGCGCAGTCCGCGGGCGCCGGTGCCGCGGTGGATCGCCTGGTCGGCGACCGCCTCGAGCGCATCGCGCGTGAACTCGAGTTCCACGTCGTCCATGTCGAACAGCCGCACGTACTGCTTCACCAGCGCGTTCTTCGGCTCGGACAGGATCGAGACCAAGGCGTCCTTGTCGAGATTGGCGACCGAGGCGACGACCGGCAGGCGGCCGATGAACTCGGGGATGAGCCCGAACTTGATCAGGTCCTCGGGCATCACCTCGGCGAAGTGATCGGACATGTCGACCTTGTCCTTGCTCGGCACCTCGTTGCCGAAGCCGATCCCCCGCTTGCCGATCCGCTCGTCGACGACCTTCTCCAGGCCGGCGAAGGCGCCTGCGACGATGAACAGGACGTTGGTGGTGTCGATCTGGATGAACTCCTGGTGCGGGTGCTTGCGGCCGCCCTGCGGCGGAACGCTCGCCTGCGTGCCCTCCAGGATCTTCAGCAGCGCCTGCTGCACGCCCTCGCCCGACACGTCGCGCGTGATCGACGGGTTCTCGCTCTTGCGCGCGATCTTGTCGACCTCGTCGATGTAGATGATGCCGGTCTCGGCGCGCTTGACGTCGTAGTCGGCGGCCTGAATCAGCTTGAGCAAGATGTTCTCGACGTCCTCGCCGACGTAGCCCGCCTCGGTGAGCGCGGTGGCGTCGGCGATGGCGAAGGGCACGTTCAGCATCTTGGCCAGCGTCTGCGCCAGATAGGTCTTCCCGCAGCCGGTGGGACCGAGCATCAGAATGTTCGACTTGGCCAACTCGACCGGTTCGGCGCCCGAACGCTTGTCGCCCGAACGCTTCTCGCCGGCCTGGATCCGCTTGTAGTGGTTGTAGACGGCGACGGCCAGGGTGCGCTTGGCGGTGTCCTGCCCGACGACGTAGGTATCGAGGAAGTCGCGGATCTCGGCGGGCTTGGGCAGCTCGTCGAGCTTCACATCGCTGTTCTCAGCGAGCTCCTCTTCGATGATCTCGTTGCACAGGTCGATGCACTCGTCACAGATGTACACGCCCGGCCCGGCGATGAGCTTCTTGACCTGCTTCTGGCTCTTGCCGCAGAACGAGCACTTGAGGAGGTCACCACCGTCTCCCATTCGCGCCATTTAGACCCCACCTACTTCCCTGTCTGCGAGCTACCTCGACGGTACCCGCGCACGATGTCTTCGACGAGCCGAAATGCGGCAGTCCTGGTGTTCAGAAGACCGACGCCGACACACCGGGCTCGCAGACCCGGCGTGTCGGCAGCGTCGGCCGACACTCGGCGACTAGTTACGCGCCGACTTCTTGCGGTACTCGAAGACCTCGTCGATGATCCCGTACTCCTTGGCCTGCGCCGCCGTCAGGATGTTGTCGCGATCGGTGTCCTTGCGGATCTTCTCGGGGTCCTGACCGGTGTGGTCGGCGAGGATCTCGTCGAGCCGCTTGCGGATGCGTTCGATCTCGGCGGCCTGGATCTCCAGGTCCGACACCTGCCCCTGGTAGGCGCCGCCGGTACGCGGCTGGTGGATCAGGATGGTCGCGTTGGGCAGCGCGGCGCGCTTGCCCGGGGTGCCGCCGGCGAGCAGGATCGCCGCCGCCGACGCGGCCTCGCCGAGGCAGACCGTCATCACGTCGCAGTGCACGTACTGCATGGTGTCGTAGATCGCCAGCATGTCGGGGACGCTGCCGCCGGGGCTGTTGATGTACATGGTGATGTCGCGGTCGGGGTCCTGGCTCTCCAGGACGAGCAGCTGGGCCATCACGTCGTTGGCGACGGTCTGGTCGATCGGCGTGCCGACGAAGACGATCCGCTCTTCGAAGAGCTTGGCGTACGGGTCGTACTGCCGCTGACCGTTCGGCGTGTTCTCGATGAAGCTCGGCAGGATGTACCGGGCCTGGATGTTCTTCAGCGCCAGCGCCGCGTCGGGGATGCCCGCACGCACATCTGCGGGAAGCGAGTTAGTCATGGATTCTCCGTAACCGGTGAGGAGTGGTCAATGGGGATGCGGGCGGGTCAGGCGCCGGCGCTGGTGACGACGTGGTCGACGAAGCCGTACTCGAGCGCCTGCTCCGCGGTGAACCACTTGTCGCGGTCGGCGTCGGCCTCGATCTTCTCCAGCGGCTGGCCGGTGAACTCGGCGTTGAGTCGGTTCATCTCCTTCTTCGTGGCCGCGAACTGCTCGGCCTGAATCGCGATGTCGGCCGCCGTGCCGCCGATGCCCGCCGACGGCTGGTGCATCATGATCCGCGCGTGCGGCAACGCGTGCCGCTTGCCCTTGGCGCCGGCGGCCAGCAGGAACTGGCCCATCGAGGCAGCCATTCCCATCGCGTAGGTCGCGACGTCGCACGGCGCCAGCTGCATGGTGTCGAAGATCGCCATGCCCGCGGTCACGCTGCCGCCGGGCGAGTTGATGTAGAGGCTGATGTCCTTGGTCGGATCCTCGGCGGCGAGCAGCAGGATCTGGGCGCACAGCCGGTTGGCGATGTCGTCGTCGACCTGGGTGCCGAGGAAGATGATGCGTTCGCGCAGCAGACGCTCGAAGACCGAATCGGTCAGATTCAGGCCGGCGACACCCGAGCTCATCGAGGGCGTGTACAGGTTGCTCACTGAGTTGTCCCAATCTGTCTAGCGGTGCGGTTTCTCTCCGTCGCGCCCGACCGGGCCGGCCGGGCAGATCGGGCGCGGGCGCCCGTCCGATGAAGAAGCTGTCACCGAGGTTAATCAATTCCACCCCCCGAGATGTTCCGTCGACACCCCTAATTCGCTTACAGCGGAACAGTCGATCCGCCGCGTGGGAGGCGGGGCGCAGACGGCGACAGCCGGGACGATGACTCGTCCCGGCTGTCGCAGTGCACTCCGATGGGAGCGTCGATCAGGCGTCGGCCTCCGCCTCGTCCTCGGCGTCGTCCGCCTCGTCCGATCCGAAGAACTTCTTGGTGTCGATCGCTTCGCCGTTGGTGTCGGTCACGGTGACCTCGCCGATGAGCTCGGCGAGGGCCTTGTTGCGACGCACGTCGGCGTACAGGGCGCCGATCTGGTTGGCGTTCTGCAGCTGCTGGATGAACTCCTGCGGCGCGATGCCGTAGCGCTGCGACTGCATGAAGATCTGCTGGGTCAGCTCGTCCTGACCGACCTCGACGTCGGAGGCGTCGGCGATCGCGTCGAGGAGCAGCTGGGTGCGGACCGACTTCTCGGCGTCGGTCTTGCTCTCGGCCTCCCACTCCTCGCGGGTCTTGCCCTGCGCCTCCAGGAAGCGGTCGACCTGGGCGTCGTCGTGGCCGAGCGCGTGAACCAGCTGGTGCTGGACGGCCTCGACCTCTTCGGCGACGATCGCCTCGGGCAGCGGGAACTCGACGGTGTCGAGCAGCTGCTCCAGGACGGCGTCGCGGATGGCGCCGGCCTGCTCGTACTTCTTGGACTCCTCGACCCGCTCGCGCAGGCTGACGCGCAGCTCTTCGACGGTGTCGAACTCGGAGGCCATCTGAGCGAACTCGTCGTCCAGCTCGGGCAGCTCGCGGACCTTCACCGAGTTCACGGTGGCGGTGATCTCCGAATCCTTGCCCGCGTGGTCACCGGCGACCAGCTTCGAGGTGAAGGTGGTGCTCTCGCCGGCCTTGACGCCCTCGAGGGCCTCGTCCAGACCCTCGATCAGGGTGTCGCTGCCGACCTCGTGCGACAGGCCCTCGGTGGAGGCGTCCTCGACGGGCTCGCCGTCGACGGTGGCCGTCAGGTCCAGCGAGACGAAGTCGCCGCCGGTGACGCCGCGCTCGACACCGACCAGGGTGCCGAAGCGAGCGCGCAGGTTGTCCAGCTCGGTCTCGACGTCGGCGTCGGCGACCTCGATGGGATCGACCTGAACGGCGATCTCGGAGTACTCCGGCAGCGTGATCTCGGGGCGGATGTCGACCTCGGCGGTGAAGGTGACCGGCTCGCCGTAGACGAGCTCGGCGACGTCGATCTCCGGCTGGCTGATGGCCTTCACGTCGGCCTCGGCGATCGCCTGCGAGTACTTGCCGGGCAGTGCGTCGTTGACCACCTGCTCCAGGATCGCCTGGCGACCCACGCGGGCCTCGATCAGCTTCGCGGGCGCCTTGCCGGGACGGAAGCCCGGGATGCGGATCTGCTGCGCCAGCGACTTGTAGGCGCGGTCGAAGTCACCGGAGAGTTCCTCGAACGGAACCTCGACGTTCACCTTGACTCGGGTCGGGCTCAGCTGCTCGACGGTGCTCTTCACGGTGTTGGTACTCCTTAGTCGGTACGTAATGACAGTGCGTGGCCGCCCGGCCGCCACAACTCCGTCGGGATGACAGGATTTGAACCTGCGACCCTCCGCTCCCAAAGCGGATGCGCTACCAAGCTGCGCCACATCCCGGTGGCCGTCGCCGTTTCCGGCTCGGCCAAAGGGACATAGTACGGGCTGACCCGGCGCCCCGGCCAACCCGCCTCCCATTTTGTGAATCAGCGGGCGGCTGGGTAGAGTTCGGCAGGCGCACAGCGCGACGCGGGTGTAGCTCAATGGTAGAGCCCTAGTCTTCCAAACTAGCTACGCGGGTTCGATTCCCGTCACCCGCTCCAGCAGGTCAGGGTCGCTTTCCGTCTTGGAGAGCGGCCCTGATCTCGTTTGCCGGGCCACCCGCGGCGCGGCTGTCGAACGCTCGCCGACACCCCCGTCGTACGAAGGACGAGAACCACCATGACGATCCTGGTCGCCTATCCCCACAACCGCCGGGCCGACGGCGTGCTGTCGCTGGCCGCCATGCTGGCCCGCTCGAGCGGCGAGGATCTCGTCGTGTGCACGGTGGTCGTGCCGACGGTCTGGTCGTCGCGCCAACACGACGAGATGCCGGAGTACCGACCCTTCGGCGGCGGGCTGGCCGACGACGCACTCGCCCACGCGAGTGCCGCGCTCCCGGCCGACGTGCCGACCCGGTTCACCACCGTCGACGCCCGCTCGATCAGCGCCGGACTGATCGATGCGGCCGAGCACTTCGGCGCGACGATGATCGTCGTCGGCTCGGCGGCCGGGCTGCTCGAACGGATCACGGTGAGCAGCATCGCCGACCGCCTGCTGCACAGTTCACCGATTCCGGTCGCCGTCGCGCCGGGCGGCTTCCGCGGCGCCGACGTGATCGCCGCCCGCCTGACCCTCGCCTTCAGCAGCGACAGCTCCGACGAATCTCAGCTCGCCACCGCCACGGCTCTGGCGACGCGCCTGCGTGCCGACCTGCGGCTGGCCTCGTTCGCGGTCGGTTTGGACTCCCCGGCGGGGGTGGAGGCCGCACCGGTCGACGACGCGCTGTTCCGCGCCTGGCTCACCGCCACCCGAGCCGCAGCCGATGCGATGACCGCCGCGGCGCCGATCAGGCCCGAGCTCGTCGTCGGTCGCGGCTCAGACTGGAACGAGGCGCTCGAGGACGTCGACTGGACCCCGACCGACGTCTTGGCGATCGGGTCGAGCGCGACCGGACCGCTGTCGCGGGTCTTCATCGGTTCGCGTTCGGCGAAGATCATTCGGACCTCGCCGGTGCCGGTGATCGCGGTTCCGCGCGTGGCTCCGACCGCCGCTCACTGACGACAAGCGCCCGCAGCGCAACGCCCGCGACCAGCGCCCAGAACGCCGATCCGACACCGAGCACCGCGATGCCGGACGCCGCGACCGCGAAGGTCACCGCGGCGGGCAGTCGGTCGTCGGCGTCCGACATCGCGCCCGCGGACGCGCTCGCGAAGACGCCGAGCAGCGCGACACCCGCCACCGCCTGCACCACCCCGGGCGGGGCGGCGAGCACGACGGCGACCAGCCCCGTCGAGGTCACCCCGAGAAGCACATAGGCGATGCCCGCGGCGAGACCGGCGATCCATCGTCGACTCCGGTCGGGGCCGGCGTCGGGGCCGGCCGCCAGCGCGGCGCTGATCGCGGCCAGATTGATTGCGTGAGCGCCGAAGGGCGCCGCGAGCACCGAACCGGCGCCGGTGACGGTCATCGCCGGGCGCCACGGCACCGGGTAGCCCAGGCCCGACATCACCGCGACGCCGGGAACGTTCTGGGCGGCCATCGTCACCAGGTAGAGCGGCACGGCGATTCCGGTCAGCGCCCCGAGGGTCCACGACGGGGCGCTGAGAGTCAGCACGGGAACGAACTGTCCCGGCGACGGCGCGGACCCGGTGCGCAGCAGGTCGGCGACGATCACCGCCAGCGCGACGAGGAAGGCTCCCGGCACGGCCCATCGCGGCCGGAGTCTGAGCAGGATCACCCAGACCGCCAGGACCGGCCCGACCGCCGCCGGATTGTCGGCGAGACCGCGAAGCGGCTCGACGCAGAGCGGGAGCAGGACTCCCGCCAGCATCGCCTGCGCTATCGACGCCGGAATGCGCTGCACGAGCTCGGCCAGCCGCGGCCACCACCCGGTGAGTACCAGGAGCCCGCCGGAGACCAGGAAGGCGCCGATGGCGGCGGGCCAGCCGCCCGCGGCGGCACCGGTGGTCGCCAACAGCGCCGCCCCCGGCGTCGACCACGCCGAGGTGATCGGCATCCGGTACCGCCAGGACAGCAGGACGGTCGCCGACCCCATCGCGACCGAGACCGCCAGCAGACCCGAGGCCGCCTGCGTCGGATCGGCTCCGACTCCGCGAAGTCCGGCCAGCACGACGGCGAACGACGAGGTGAATCCCACGAGCGCGCAGATCACGCCGGCGCCGATCGGAACGCCGAGCCGGCCCCGCCCGTCGCTCGCCGCGGCGCGTGCCGCCGAGTCCGCAATCCGATCAGACATCATCGCCGCATCGTTCCACGAACCGAACGTTCTGTAAACCGAACGGTCGTCCGCCCCGTACCATCGGCAGGCGTGAACGACCTCGGCATCGGCGACCGGCTCCGCGAACTGCGCACCGCCCGCGGCATCAGCATGTCCGAGCTAGCCCGCCGCGCCGACATCGGCAAGGCGACCCTGTCCGAGATCGAAAGCGGCCGCCGCAATCCGAACATCGAGACCCTGTACGCCCTGTGCGCGCCGCTCGACGTGCCGCTGACGGCGATGCTGGGCGAGACGCCCGGCGCACACGGCGCCGCAGCAGGCGGAATGGTGACGGTACTGCTGTCCACGCGGCACCTGCCCGGCCGCGCGATCGAGGTCTTTCGGCTGGAGTTCCCGGCGGGTGCGCATCACGTGTCGCCCGCTCACGGCGCCGACGTCCGAGAGCAGTTGTCCGTCGTCTCCGGAACCCTTGTCGCCGGAGTCACCGACGATGCCGCCGTCCTCCGCGAGGGCGACTGCCACTCCTGGGTGAGCGACCGCGACCACGTCTTCTCCGCACCCGACGGCGACGCCGAGGCCATCGTCGTCATCACCACGCCCGAATGAGCCCTCGCGCGGGCCGCCCGCCACGGTCGTGACGAACTCGGCGTGTGAGTACACTCACCGTGCTGACCTGCCCTTTCGTCGGCGGTTCAGGATGATTGAGGACGAAAGTTACTGGCGTGCATACAACGGTTGTGTAACGATGCTTCATAAGCGCCTCCGGGGGCGGCGCTGATTTCATGACCACGAAACGAAGGTAGAGACCACGTGTTTTCCACCAAATCGTCGAGCGGCCGGTACAGCCGGACCGCTCGAGTCATTGCTGTGGCGGCCGGCGCGGCCGCACTGGCGATGGGGGCGCCCGCAGTGTCCAATGCCACGCCGGTCACCGTAGTCCCGGGCCTGCCTCCGGTCGAGGTGCCCACCATGCCGACCGTGCCCGGTCTGCCGCAGGCGCCCGCACCGAAGCCCAAGCCGCAGCCTCAGCCGCAGACCACGACTCCGGAGAAGCCGGCGATTCCGGCCGAGCCGAACGTGAAGTCGCCGACCGGCTGGGTCGCGCTCGCCGTCGACGGCGACCACCAGATCTACTGGTGGAAGGACCACAAGTTCGTCAAGCAGATGCCCATCTCGATGGGCACCGACAAGCACCCGACTCCCAATGGCGTGTACCACACCAAGGAGAAGTACCGGGACATGTACATGGACAGCTCCACGTACGGTGTCCCGATCGACTCGCCCGAGGGCTACCGGACCTACGTCGAGTACGCCACGCGCATGTCGTGGGACGGCATCTTCATCCACGCTGCCCCGTGGTCGGTCGCTCAGCAGGGCGTCTCGAACGCGAGTCACGGCTGCATCAACGTGAGCACCGAGAACGGTAAGTGGGTATACGACAACATCGGTTCCGGCACCCCGATCGTGGTGCGCGGAACCGTCGGCGGACAGTACACCGGCGACTGATCCTTCCGGACCTCGATCCTCACGATCGAAGTCCACGCGGGCCGCTCCGAGTCGACTCGGGGCGGCCCGCTCTCATTCTCCCGAACTCCGAGTCTGCTGCCCGCTCTCGCGCACCGATCGGTCCAGCTCCCCCATCGTCGCCTGCAGTTGCAGCCAGTGCGCGAGCGTCTGGCATCCGGTGACCTCCGGGTCGGTCAGCGGCGCCCGCCGATACGGCTCGGTGGCGTAGGAGACGTGCCGCCCGCCCGATCGGTTGGACAACCGCCACCGGCCGAGTTCGATCTGCGACGGCAGATAGCCGGCCACCTCGCGCGCAGCGGTCCGCAGACGGGTGAGGTCGCGCCGCCATTGCGCCGGAGCGACCCTGGTCGCGTCCGCGTTCTGCATGCGCCGACTCATCACCCGCGCCGTCGCATCGGTCAGCGACCGCCGCACCTGCGTCAGGGACAGGGAGTCGGTGAGGTCGGCGATGTCGCGGATCAGCGAGTCCTCGCTCGCGTTGCAGATCACGTCCGACGCGGCGCCCACCCAGTACGCGGGCAGATCCTCGGGCAGTCCGCCGCCCGGCCCGGCGACGCCCCATCCGGTGCAGCCCGCCACCGCCCCGCGCGGCTGGTTCGGATCGGCGACGAAACCGACCGCGGCCACCCGCTCCAGCAGTCGAAACGCCGACGGATGTGCGATGAGCGTGCGGATCACGGCGGCCCCCTGCGAATAGCCGATCAGCATCACCGGTCCCTCGGTGGCGGCGATGGCCTCCGCCAGCGCTGCCACCCCTGCGCTGACACTGTCGGCGTAGCTGATGCCGTCGAAGGTCGGGGCGGGCCCGTAGCTGGACGGATAGCCGACCCAGCGGGCGTCGAATCGGTCGTCGAGACGGTCGGTGACCGCCTGGAGCATCCCGCGCACCCGCGTTCCGGTGTCGCCGGTGAACGATTCGCCGGTTCCCCCGACTGCCAGGACGGTGACTTCCCGTGTCGCAACCATGCTTCGAGCATGCCGCCTGCGCCTGGGAGATGCACTGCCTCAGTCTGAGTGTCTGCTGAAAGATCGCTGCGTGTGAAAGATCGCTGCGTGTGAAAGATCGCCGGGTGTGAAAGATCGCTGCGTGGCCCGACGGTCGGTCAGGACTGGCAGGAGGGACACCAGAACAGGTTGCGCCCCTCCATCTCCGCCCAGGCGATCGGGGTGCCGCACAACCGGCACGGTTCGCCGAACCGCCGGTAGACGTAGGTGCGGGGTCGGTCGACCGCATAGGCGGGGGCACCGTGATCGTCGTGGGGGCGGACCACGTGGATCAGCCCGCGTCGCATGCCGATCGGCATCAGATGCAGCAGATCGGCCCAGATCTCGTCAAACTCCGTGCGCGTGATCCCGGTCCCCGGTCGGTGCGGGTCGACGCCGACGCGGAACAGGACTTCGGCGCGATAGATGTTGCCGATCCCCGCGATCACCTTCTGATCCATCAGCAGCGACCCGATGGCCCGCCGCGAACGGCTGATCGCCCGCCACGCGATCTCCGGATCGGCGTCAGCACGCAGCGGGTCGGGGCCGAGCCTGGCGACCAAGGCGTCGAGATCGGCCGGCGTATAGATCTCGCAGGCGTTGGGGCCGCGCAGATCGATGCCGATCTCGTCGCCGATCAAGCGCATCCGGACCTGGCCGATCGGCTCGGGCATCGGCAGCGACTCCTCGCGGAAGGCGCCGTAGATGCCGAGGTGGATGTGCACGATCCGGCGTGTGGCACTCCCCCCGCGCCGACCGTCGTCGTAGCGGTGGATCAGATGTTTGCCCCACGCCTCGGCACGACGGAAGACCATCCCGTCGAGCAGGGCCGCCTCGTGTGCGAAGCGGCCCTGCGGACTGGAGACGGACAGTCGCTGCCCGCCGAGAAGACGCTGCTGCCGCCGAGCGAGGCGGTGCAGCGCGTGGCCTTCGGGCATGTCGCCCGCGGCTCAGCTACGCGGAGCGTCGGGCAGCGCCGGCGCCTCTCCCGTGCGCTCGTACTCGGCGAGGATGTCGATGCGACGCTGGTGGCGGGCCTCGTCCGACCACTCGGTGGCGATGAAGGCATCGACGATCGCGAGCGCATCCTCCGTGCTGTGCATGCGGCCGCCGATGCCGATCAGCTGGGCGTTGTTGTGCTGACGTGCCAGCTGTGCGGTCTCGACGCTCCAGGCCAGGGCGCACCGGGCGCCGGGCACCTTGTTCGCGGCGATCTGTTCACCGTTGCCGCTGCCGCCGAGGACGATGCCGAGGCTGCCGGGGTCGGCGACGGTCCGCTGCGCGGCCGCGATGCAGAAGGCGGGGTAGTCGTCGAGCGCGTCGTACTCGTGCGCTCCGCAGTCGACCACGTCGTGGCCCGCGGTCTTGAGGTGGTCGGCGATCTGGTTCTTGAGTTCGAAGCCTGCATGGTCGGCACCGAGATAAATCCGCATGGAGCCAGTGTAGAGGGGCACCAGTAGATTGATGGACGTGGATACCCACGGCCCCATCCCGTCAGTTCCCGGCGTCGACGACCCCCGGGTCGTCGCCCCGCCCGCCGACCTTCCCGGTCCAGACTCCGTGTGGCGTCCGCCCGCACCCTTCGCCGGCGCCCCGCGCAGACATCCCGGTGAGATCCCGACCCTGGTGATCGGAGTCGTCCTCGCGGTGGCGGCCTATGCGGTGATCATCACGCTGGTCGCGGTCGGCCTGGTCTCCCAGTGGTTGTTGCTGGCACTGGCGCTGCCCCTGCTCCTGTTCCTCGGCCGCGGCCTCAACTATGCAAACATGCGGGTCAACGCCGTGCAGCTGAGTCCGACTCAGTTCCCCGAGGGGTACCGCATGCTGGTGGAGGCGGCCGCCCGATACGGCATGGAGTTCGTCCCCGACGGCTACGTCATGAACGGCAACGGCACGATCAACGCCTTCGCGGCCGGACACGGTTTCCGCCGCTACGTGGTCGTCTACTCCGACCTGTTCGAGGTCGGCGGTCGCGCCCGCAGCCCGGAGGCCCTGGAGTTCGTGATCGGTCACGAGGTGGGACACATCGCGGCGGGGCACGTCTCGTATTGGCGGCAGCTGTTCAGCAGCCTCATCATGAGCGTGCCGTTCCTCGGCGCACTGCTGTCGCGCACGCAGGAGTACACCGCCGACAACTACGGCTACTACACCCGGCCCGACGGCGCGCACTCGGCGATCGGCCTGCTCGCCAGCGGCAAGTACCTGCTCGGC
Organism: Gordonia aichiensis; assembly: GCF_039946255.1. GTDB lineage: Bacteria > Actinomycetota > Actinomycetes > Mycobacteriales > Mycobacteriaceae > Gordonia > Gordonia aichiensis_A. The sequence continues at coordinate 464,876 of NZ_JBCDWL010000001.1, forward strand.
GCGGTCGACTTCGACCAGTTCGCCGATCGCGCAGTGCACGAGAAGGGCTTCTTCGTCACCCTCGCCAACGCCTTGTCGTCGCACCCCGTGCTGACCTGGCGCGCCGCCGCCCTGCGCGACCGGACGCGACCCGGCGCGCTCGTGTTCGGTCCGCGCCGGTTCGTCCGCGGCTCCGGCAGCGGCCACGTGGTACCGGTCCCCGCGCCCGCGCCGCCGGCCGCCGCCGCTCCCGGCACCCTGCCCAATCAGTTGGAGCAGACCCGTCAGTACTGAGACCCGCCAGTGCTGGGGTCGATGGTTCTGGGGTTCTGGGGTCAGGGGTTCTGGAGTGCTGGGATCGGCAGTACTGAGAGCGGCGAGGACCCCGGCCATCCGCCGGGGCCCTCGCCGATCGATCAGTCGAACTCGGGTTCCTCGGTGCGGGTGCGCTTGAGCTCGAAGAAGTGCGGGAACGACGCCAGTGCCACGGTGCCGTCCCAGACTCGTCCGGCCTCCTCCCCGCGCGGGATGCGCGAGAGGACCGGACCGAAGAAGGCGGTGCCGTTGACGTGGATCGTCGGCGTGCCGACATCGTCGCCGACCTTGTCCATGCCGGCCCGATGGCTCACCCGGATCGCGCCGTCGAACTCGGTCGACTCCGCGGCGTCGGCGAGTTCTGCCTCCAGTCCCGCTGCCGCCAGCGCAGCCGGGATCACCGCGGCCAGATCCTTGTTCTGTTCGTTGTGGATGCGGGTGCCCAGCTCGGTGTAGAGCTCAGGCAGCACCTGCTCCCCGTGTCGCGCCGACGCGGCCGCGAGCACCCGCACCGGGCCCCACGCCTGTTCGAGCCAGGTGCGGTAGTCGTCGGAGACGTCCTTGTTCTCGTTGAGCACCGCCAGGCTCATGATGTGGAAGTTGACGTCGATGGGACGGACCTGTTCGGCCTCCAGGATCCAGCGGGAGGTGATCCAGCACCAGGGACACAGGGGGTCGAACCAGAAGTCGACGCGGTCGGGGGAAGCGGTGGTGTCAGCCATGACCCCATTCAACCACCGGCCCGCCGGTCACGGAGTCGACGCGCATCCGACTCCCCTCGACCCGGTCGTGGGCTTCGCCGCCCGGTGCACTCGCCGTTCTCGCGGTGTCGCGCATTCGGTGGAATCACCGGTCACCGCATCACGACATGGTCGGTCAGGTGGTTGTGTCGAGGGTGAGTCACCCATCGATGCAAGGAGTCCAGATGACCCTGCGAACCGCAGTCGGCGCCCTGGTCGGACTGAGCGGGCTGGTCGGCTCCGCACTGGCGGCGCCGGCGGCCCAGGCCGAGCCCGTCCGCGTCTCCGGCACCCCCGTCACCGTCCAGCAGATCCCGACGGCGAATGCGTGGGCATCGGCCGGCCTGGTGCTGGGCAGGCCTGCGCTCGCCGTCCGCGGCGTCAGCGCCGTCCTGTCGCTGCAGGCCAGGACCGGCGACACGCCCGGCCGAACGGTGCTCTCCGTGCGGAGCTCGGGCACCGGATCGAGCTGTTCGTCGGTGATCGGACCGGGCCGTCCCGACATCCTCAATGTCGTCGACGTCGACTACGTCAACATCACGACCGGCCGCGCGGGCCATGCCCGACTCTCGCCGTGCACCGGCGCAGCGCGCGACGCCCCAGCCGAACGGAGCGTCACCACGGGTTCGGGGCCGATCGCCTTCACCAGTCGGGTCACCGTCCGAATCATCTATCCGGATCGAATTCCCCTCGGCCCGATCCTCGCCGTGCCCGGCACCGGCTACTTCACCGCGCGCTGACCCGCCGCGCCGACGCCGCCCCGGCGCCGATCGGCACTAGGCTGGATCGGGTGAGCGCACCCAATCTGACCCGTGACCAGGCGCGAGCGCGCGCCGCCATCGTCTCCGTCGACGAGTACCGCGTCGACCTGGACCTGACCGACGGAGCCGGTGGCCCCGGCACCGAACGCTTCGCGTCGCACACCGTGGTGACCTTCTCGGCGACGGCCGGCGAGTCGACCTTCATCGACCTCGTCGCCCCCCGCCTGGTGTCGGCGACCCTCAACGGCGTCGCGCTCGACGTCACCGGATTCGACGAGTCCGTCGGCCTGGTGCTGCCGAACCTGGCCGCCGACAACACGCTGGAGGTGGTCGCCGACTGCGCCTACTCCAACACCGGCGAGGGCCTGCACCGGTTCGTCGACCCCGCCGACGGCGCGACCTACCTGTACTCCCAGTTCGAGACCGCAGACGCCAAGCGCATGTTCGCGTGCTTCGACCAGCCCGACCTGAAGGCCGCCTACTCGATCACCGTGACCGCCCCCGCCGACTGGCAGGTGATCTCCAACGGTGCGGCCGCCGGCGAACCGACGGCCGATGAGACCGGCGCCCGGATCCACCGATTCGTCACGACCGAGGTGTTCAGCACCTATCTGGTCGCCCTCATCGCCGGCCCATACGCGGTGTGGACCGACGAGTACGTCGACGAGCACGGCACCATTCCGCTGGGCCTGTACTGCCGAGCCTCGCTCGCCGAGCACATGGACGCTGACCGGCTGTTCACCGAGACCAAGCAGGGATTCGGCTTCTACCACCGCACCTTCGGCGTCCCCTACGCGTTCGGCAAGTACGACCAGCTCTTCGTCCCTGAGTTCAACGCGGGCGCCATGGAGAACGCCGGCGCCGTGACCTTCCTCGAGGACTACGTCTTCCGGTCCCGCGTCACCCGCTACCTCTACGAGCGCCGCGCCGAGACGATCCTGCACGAGATGGCGCACATGTGGTTCGGCGACCTGGTGACCATGCAGTGGTGGGACGACCTGTGGCTCAACGAGTCGTTCGCGACCTTCGCCTCGGTCCTGTCGCAGGTGGAGGCCACCGAGTACACCAACGCCTGGACCACCTTCGCCAATGTCGAGAAGTCGTGGGCGTACCGGCAGGACCAGCTGCCGTCGACGCATCCGATCGCAGCCGACATCCCCGACATCGCCGCCGTGGAGGTCAACTTCGACGGCATCACCTACGCCAAGGGCGCCTCGGTGCTCAAACAGCTCGTCGCCTACGTCGGGCTGGAGCCCTTCCTGACCGGGCTGCGCGAGTACTTCGCCGAACACCGCTTCGCCAACGCGACCTTCGCCGACCTGCTCGGCTCGCTGGAACGCGCGTCGGGTCGCGACCTGTCCGGCTGGGGTGCGCAGTGGCTCAAGACCACCGGCATCAACGTGATGCGGCCGGAGTTCACCGTCGACGCCGACGGTCGGTTCACCTCCTTCGCCGTCCTGCAGGACGGCGCCGCGCCGGGCGCCGGCGAGGCGCGCGTGCACCGGATGAGGATCGGCGTCTACGCCGACACGAACGGCGCCCTGGAACGCAGCCACGTCGTCGAACTCGACGTCGAAGGATCCCGCACCGAGGTCCCCGAGCTCGTCGGCGTCGCACGCGGCGACCTGGTCCTGCTCAACGACGACGACCTCACCTACGCCTCGATCCGCCTGGACGCCGACTCGCTGGCGACCGCGACCGCCCGGCTCGCCGACATCACCGACCCGATGCCCCGTACCCTCGTCTGGTCGGCGGCGTGGGAGATGACCCGTCAGGCGGAGATGACCGCACGCGACTTCATCGCCCTGGTCAGCGCGGGGATCGGTGCGGAGACCGAGGTCGGCGTGGTGCAGCGGGTGCTGCTGCAGGCCGTCACCGCCCTCGAGTCGTATGCGGCGCCCGACTGGGCGGCGACCACCGGTCGGCCGGCCTTCAGCGAGCGGCTGCTCACGCTCGCCGGCGAGGCCGAAGCCGGGTCCGACCACCAGCTCGCCTTCGTCAACGCGCTGCTGTCCGGTGTCACCACCGATTCCCAGCAACCGCTGTTGCGCGCCCTGCTCGACGGCGCCGACCCGGCCGCGCACGGCCTGCCCGGCCTGACGGTCGATGACGAGCTCCGCTGGAAGCTCGTCAAGGCGCTCGCCGCCCACGGCACGATCGACAGCGACGTCATCGACGCCGAAGCAGCGCGCGACAACACCGCCGCGGGCGCTCGTCACGCTGAGGCCGCCCGCGCCGCCCGCCCGAGCGCCGAAGCCAAAGAGCAGGCCTGGGCGCGGGCGTTCGACGACGACTCGATCGCCAACGTGACCGTTCGCTCGATCGTCGAAGGGCTGACCCGACCGGGTCAGGCCGAGTTGATGTCCGCGTACCCGAAGCGCTACTTCGACAGCGTCGCCGACCTGTGGGAGCGCCGGACCAGCGAGGTGGCGCAGACCGTCGTCATCGGCCTGTACCCGGCGTGGGAGATCAGCGAGGAGGGACTGGCCGCGGCCGACGCCTTCCTCACCGAGGACCATCCGCCTGCCCTGGCACGGTTGATCGCCGAAGGTCGCGACTCGGTGGCCCGCGCGCTCCGGGCGCGCGCCTTCGACGGCGCCGCCGACGCCTGACACCGACGGAAACGTCCCCGTCAGCGGCCCTCACCGACTATTTGTCGGCGGAGGCGGCTGACGGGGACGTTTCGCGCACGCACACCGAAAACAGTTCGGGCCCCGCGTCACCGCGGGGCCCGAACTGTGCTGGTGCGAGAGATCAGGGGCGATCGACCGCGGTCGCCATCACGCGCAGCGCGGAGACGAGACCGTCGATCAGGTTGCCCTGCTTGAACGACGACAGGGCCGCCGAGACGCCGAGTTCGGCGACCCGGTCGTTGACCCGGCCGGCGACCAGCGCGCCGGAGACGACGGCGACGTCCTTCGAGTTGGGCGACACGGCGACCAGCGTGCCGTGAGCCGGCTCGGGTGCCTGGGCCAGGATCTCGCGGGCGCCGGCGACCGGATCTGCGCCCAGCTCGCCGATGTAGACCGAGAAGCGGACCAGGGCGACCTCGCTGGCCTGGCTCAGCGCCTCGTCCAGCAGGATCAGGTCGTCACGGCTGAACGGCGGGGTGTCGAAGCCGTCGCCGGGGAACAGTGCCACCGAGACGCGACCGCTGTTGGTCACGACCGTGCCGTACGGCAGGCTGCCGACGGGGCTGACCGCCGAGCCCTTCTGAGTCACTTCACCACTTGCCACTTGCCGATCCTCCCTCGACATCACCCGGCTCGAAGTGCCGGCTCAGGGCCATCGGCTCGATCTCGGTCGCGCTGAACAGCGTGGGCCCGTTCTCCCACCGCTGATCGAGCGTGTACTCGGTGACCTTCGGCCGCTTCATTCCATGTGAGAACACCATCGAAACGACGCACGCCGCGACTGCGAGAAGACACAGCACCACAACGGTCATTCCGACGGGGACAAGAAGCTGGTCCACACCCCACCCTTTCGACTAGCGCTCGGAGCTAAGCGCGCAGACCTGCCGTGTGCAGATCATCTGGGACCAATTTAACGCACGGCACCCGCCGCTGTCCCCGGAGGGCCTACACAGTGTCGTAGACGCGCAAGCGCTCAGGTCGTAGACGCGCCTCGCACCGGCCGTCGCGACGATAGTGGACAATGGGACGGGTGAGCACGTTCTACGAAGAAGTCGGCGGCCACGAGACCTTCCGCCGCATCACCGCACGTTTCTACGAAGAGGTCGCGCGCGATGAGATCCTCAAGCCGATGTACCCGGAGGAGGACCTCGGCCCGGCCGAGCGTCGGCTCCGGATGTTCCTGGAGCAGTACTGGGGTGGGCCGCACACCTACAACGACGAACGCGGCCATCCTCGGTTGCGAATGCGTCACGTCCCGTACACGATCGGCGCGCTGGAACGCGATGCCTGGCTACGGTGCATGTACATCGCCATCGACTCGATCGAATCGGACGTTCTGGACGACGCCCATCGCAAGGCGCTGACCGATTACATCGCGATGGCCGCCCAGACGTTGGTCAACAGCCCGACGTGACCGGCGCCGGCGGCGAGGTGCAGGCAGCCGGTCCCCGACCGGCAGACGGTGAGGAATCAGAAGACGGTGAGTGAGCAGAGCATGGCCAACGACTCCGCGACGGACGACGCCCAGTGGTGGCGGTCGGCGGTCGTCTACCAGGTGTATCCCCGATCGTTCTCGGACCTGTCCGGTGACGGCGTCGGCGACCTCGCCGGCCTGATCGACAAGCTCGGTTATCTCGAACTGCTCGGCGTCGACGCGATCTGGATGTCGCCGATCATGCGCTCGCCGATGGCCGATCACGGGTACGACGTGTCCGATCCGCGTGCCGTCGACCCGCTCTTCGGCGACCTGGACACCTTCGACGCGCTGATCCGCGAGGCGCACGACCGCGACATCCGGGTCACGATGGACCTGGTCCCGAACCACACCAGCGATCAGCATCCCTGGTTCTCGAGCGCCCTGGGTGCGGCGCCCGGCAGTCCCGAGCGGGCCCGCTACCACTTCGTCGACGGGCGCGGCGAGAACGGCGACGAGCCGCCGAACAACTGGACGAGTGTCTTCGGCGGCCCGGCGTGGACCCGGATCACCGAGGCCGACGGCTCCCCCGGACAGTGGTACCTGCATCTGTTCGCCCCGCAGCAGCCCGATCTGAACTGGGGCAACCCCGAGGTCCTCGCCGATCTCCAGCGGACGATGCGCTTCTGGCTCGACCGCGGCGTCGACGGCTTCCGCATCGACGTGGCGCACGGCATGGTCAAGGCGGACGGCCTGCCGGATCTGACCGAGCCGGCCGAGGTCCTGCGCCACACCGACGACGACCCCCGGTTCAACAACGAGGGCGTGCACGAGGTCCACCGGGCGATCCGGTCGGTGATGGACGAGTACCCGGGCACCTTCAATGTCGGCGAGGTGTGGGTGAAGTCGAACGAGGCCTTCGCCAAGTACGTGCGGCCCGACGAGCTGCACCTGGGCTTCAACTTCCGGTTGGCGACGGTCGGCTTCGACGCCGCGCAGATCCGGCAGGCGATCGCCGAGTCGCTCGCGGCGACCGAGTCGGTCGGTGCGGTGCCGACCTGGACGCTGTCGAATCACGATGTGCCGCGCGAGGTGACGCGCTACCTGCCGACCGGGGCCGACGCCGAGGGGTTGTCGTCGGCGGAGCTGCTGGCGATCGGCACCGCCCGCGCTCGAGCGATGATCCTGGTGGAGTTGGCGCTGCCGGGCACCGTCTTCATCTACAACGGCGCCGAACTCGGCCTGCCCAACGTCGAACTGCCCGACGAGGCGCTGGTGGACCCGGTGTGGGAGAGCTCGGGGCACACCGACCGCGGGCGCGACAGCTGCCGGGTGCCGATCCCGTGGGAGGGCACCGCTCCCCCGTTCGGGTTCAGCACCGCCGACCGGACGTGGCTCCCGATGCCGGCCGAGTGGGCCGGTCTGACCGTCGAGGCGCAGCTCGAGGACATCTATTCGACGTTGTCGCTCTACCGTCAGGCCATCGAGCTGCGGTACGCGCGCCTGGAGTTCAGCGGCGACGGCGTCCAGTGGTACGGCGCCCCCGAGGGCTGCATCGCCTTCCGGCGCCCGGGCGGACTGATCTGTGCGCTCAACGCCTCCGACCAGCCGGTCCCGCTCCCGCCGGGGCAGATTCTGCTGGTCAGCACGCCCCTCGAAGCAGGGATGCTGGTGCCGGGCTCGGCCGCCTGGCTGGTGTGAACACTAGTGTCCTGCGCCGGAAATTCGCTTTCGGCGCAGGACGCTATGTCACCGACAGGTTGAGCACCGCGCGACGCTGATACACCGAGCCGAAGCGGGCGTCGACCCGGACCCAGCTCGACGAGACCCGGACGCGGACCGGTTCGTCGGCGGCGATGCGGTCGATCGGCGAGTCCTCCGTGATCTCGTGGCCCGCGCCGTCACGGACGAAACCCATGGCGGTGAGGGCGAAGACGGCGCGCATCGAGACCTTGGCGACGTCGTCGGCACCGTGGCCGCTGACTTCCAGAACGGCTTGATCGAGCAGCGAGGACGCCGGCCCGAGCGCACCCGACTCGTTGCGGGCGACGTCGACTCCCTTGCGGGACAGGTCGATCAGTTCGCGGGCGGGCACGTCGTCGAGATGGGTGAAGCCGTCCGCGGGCGGCAGCGCCCCCTGCCAGGCGCCGGGAAGGGCGAAGCCGAGCGGGATCGGGCCGTCGCCGGTCAGGCCCGACGTCATCGCGGCGATGTCGCAGACGACGTCGTCGGGGGTCACGGTCCCGAACACCGAGCGGGTGGCGAGGATGTCGAAGCCCGTGCGGATCCACAGTCCGACGCGACCGTCGGGGCGCTGCCGCGCCCGCAGGACGCCGGAGTCGTCGACGCGGCGGGCGCGTTCGAGGAATGCCGTGAGATCGGTGCGATCGTCGGGCCGGTACGGAACCAACTCGCGGTCGGTCCCGGTCGGCGCGCTCACCTGGTCACCGGCTCACGAACGAAACCCTGCAGGTAGGCCTTCTCCGCCGCCGTCATGCGCCGGGGTCGCTGGGTGTCGATGTCGAACGACACCAGCTGGGTGCTCGCCACGACCGCCGGCTTCGAATCGGGGGCGGCGCCGTGCGGGCGCACCTCGTAGCCGACGGTGAAGTCGACCGCCCGCAGCTTCTCGACGAACATCGTCACCCTGATCGGCGACTCGTCGTGCCGGATCTGCCCCTGGTACTTGACGTGCAGGTCGGCCACCAGGCAGCCCTCGCGCATGAGGGCGGTCGGCTTGTCGTCGTAGAACAGCCACGGAATGCGCGCCTCCTCCAGGAGGGTCACCATCCGGGCGTGGTTGATGTGTTGGAAGACGTCCATGTCCGACCACCGGACGGGAACCGACACCTCGTACCCGCGGTCGGTCCGCCGTCCGTCGTCGGCGAACAGACGCCGCCGTTCCCGGTCTCCGGCGCTGCCGTTCAGGTCGCTGCCGTTCAGCGCGCCGCTGTCCGCGTATGCCACGTCTGCCTCTGCCATGGGTGTGATCCTCCTGCCGCTACCCCACCACACTACGCAACGAGCGGACCGCCACCGAGAGGGTGGCGAGGTCCCACCGGCCGCCGGCGAACAGTTCGTGCAGCGTCGACTCCACGCGGTCGATGATCGCCGACCGCGCCTGCGCCCAGTCGGAGATCTTCTGCACCGCAGGCTCTTCCGGCTCCGACAGAGTGAGGACCGATCGGACGAGGGAGCGCACGACCGCGTAGATCTCATCGTGCAGCGACAGGCGCGCCAGGAGCGTCCACCGGTCGTTGTGCTCCAGCGCGACGATCTGCGTCACCAGTTCGTCGACCCCGAACCGTTCGACGACCGCGAACAGCAGCTCCCCCACCTCGTCGGGCGAGCGGTCGGAGATCTCGGCCAGATCGAGCACGTCGAGCAGTTGCAGTCGGTACGGGCTGATCGCGATCGCCTGGGCGAGCGCCGGCCGCACCCCGGTGTCGATCAGCCGCTGCCGGTGCTCGCGCACCGCGCGGGCCGCGGTGCCCGACAGCCATTCGTCGAGGCGACCGCCGAGTTCGGCGACCTGCGCGTACCGGGTCGTCTCGGCGGCCATCGCCAGCGGTTGCGGGCGATGCGCCAGGAACCATCGTGAGCCGGCCGCGAGCAGGTTGCGGACGCGGCGGGTGGCGTCGTCGAGGACCGTGGCGGGCAGTCGTTCCTCCCGCAGTTCGCCGAGCAGGGCGGCCACACCGAAGACTCGGGTGGCGACGACCGAGGCGCGCATCGCGTCGGCGACGTCGGTGCCGGTCATCTCGGCGAGCGCGAACAGGTGCGTCATGCCGCCGTCGGCGACGATCCGGTTCACCAGCACCGTGGTCACGATCTCGCGCCGCAGACGATGGCCGCGGATGCCGGCGTCGAACCGGGTCCGCAGCGGATCGGGGAAGTACGCCGCGGCCAGCGAGTCGAACATCTCGTTGTCGGGGAGGTTCGAGGCCAGCAGTCGGGCCTTGGTGTCGAGTTTGACGTGCGCCATGAGGGTCGCCAGTTCAGGGCTGGTCAGTCCGCGGCCGAGCTCGCCGGCTCGGCGTCGGCGCAGCCCGTCCGGGGTCGGCAGGGCCTCCAGTTCCAGGTCGACGCCGGCGTGCGCGAGGTAGCCGAGCAGGCGGCCGTGCAGATCGGTGTCGGCGTCCGCGGTGTCGCGCGCCAGGCCCAGCTCGGCGTTCTGGTCGACGTTGTCGGCCAGCACCAGTTCGGCGACGTCGTCGGTCATCGACAGCATCAACTCATCCCGGTCGTCGGCGGCGAGCGTTCCGGCGGAGATCTGCGAGCCGAGCAGGACCTTGATGTTGACCTCGTGGTCGGAGCAGTCGACGCCCGCCGAATTGTCCAGCGCATCGCTGTTGATCCGGATCCCGGACAGGTCCGCTTCGATCCGGCCGTGCTCGGTGACGCCGAGGTTGCCGCCCTCCCCCACCACCTTGACCCGCAGCCGCTCGGCGTCGACGCGGATCGCGTCGTTGGCCTTGTCTCCGACGGCGGCGTCGGGCTCGTGCGAGGCCTTGATGTAGGTGCCGATGCCGCCGTTGAACAGCAGGTCGACCGGGGCCAACAGCACGGCGCGGATCAGTTCCGGCGGCGACAGCGCGGTCACCTCCGCCGCCAGACCGAGCGCGAGCCGCATCTGCGGGCTGATCTCGATCGACTTGAGCCCGCGCGACCACACGCCGCCGCCTGCGGAGATGAGCTCACGGCGATAGTCGTCCCACGAGGAGCGCGGCAGCGCGAACAGCCGGGCGCGTTCGCCGTACGACGACGCCGCGTCGGGGTCGGGGTCGACGAAGATGTGCCGGTGGTCGAAGGCGGCGACCAGCCGGGTGTGCCGCGAGAGCAGCATGCCGTTGCCGAAGACGTCGCCGCTCATGTCGCCGATGCCGACGGCGGTGAAGTCCTCGGTCTGGGTGTCGACGCCCATCTCCCAGAAGTGCCGCTTCACCGACTCCCATGCGCCGCGGGCGGTGATGCCCATCGCCTTGTGGTCGTAGCCGACCGAGCCGCCGGAGGCGAAGGCGTCCGAGAGCCAGAAGCCGTACTGGTCGGCGACGGCGTTGGCGACGTCGGAGAAGCCGGCGGTGCCCTTGTCGGCCGCCACCACCAGATAGGGGTCGTCCCCGTCGCGCCGGACCACCCGGGCGGGCGGGCGCACCTGCCCGGTCGCCGGATCGAGATTGTCGGTGACCTGCAGCAACGCGGCGATGAACGCGCGATAGCAGGCGACGCCCTCGGCGCGGGCGGCCTGCTGATCGGCGGTCGGGTCGCCGGTCGGCGCGGCGGGCCGGCGCACCACGAATCCGCCCTTGGCGCCCACCGGCACGATCACCGCGTTCTTGACCGCCTGCGCTTTGACCAGGCCGAGGATCTCGGTGCGGAAGTCCTCGCGGCGGTCCGACCACCGGAGGCCGCCGCGGGCGACGGCGCCGAACCGCAGGTGCACGCCCTCGATCTGCGGCGAGTACACGTAGATCTCGTACTCGGGTCGCGGCTGCGGGGCCTGCGCGATGGAGGCGGTGTCGAGTTTGACGGCGATCGTCGGGCGGATGCCGAAGCGCCCCGCATCGGCTGGAGACAGGTAGAAGTTCGTCCGCAAGGTCGCCTCGACCGCCGATGCGAGCGCCGAGACGACGCGGTCGGCGTCCAGGCTGAGGATCTTCGCGATGTGCCCGCGCAGGTCGGCGAGGGCACGCTCGCGGCGCTCCGGTGCGGCACCGTCCGGGTCGAAGGTCGCGGCGAACACCTCGACCAGGCCGCGCGTCACCTCCGGATGCCCGCCGAGGACCGCGGCGACGTGCGACATGGTGAATCCGACGCCGCACTGGTTCAGGTATCGGGCGTAGGTGCGGATGATCGCGACGGCCGACGATGCCAGGCCCGCGCGCAGCACCAGTTCGTTGAGGGCGTCCACTTCGGTGACTCCCCGCCACATGTCGCAGAAGGCGGTCGCGACCCGCTCGGCGACGCGATCGAGCCCGTCCCCGCCGTCTGTGTCCCCGCCCTCTGTGTCCCCGCCCGCTGTGTCCCCGCCGCCTGTGTCCCCGCTGTCTGCGACGAGCACGTGGGGCGCCGGATGCACGGTGAAGTCGTAGACGCCGACCTGCACCCCGTCGGGCCGGTCCACCACGTGCGGGTGCTCGTCGAGGACGGTCAGTCCCAGGCTCTGCAGCATCGGGAGCAGCTCGGTCAGCGCGGCCGGACGGTCGGCCAGGTACAGGACGAACCGCCAGGCGTCGGGCACCGCCCGATCGACGCGAACGTGCAGGTCGCCGGAGTCGAGTCGGGCCGCGATCGGCAGGTCGACGGCCGCGTCCTCGGGGTCGCGTTCGTCCCGGTAGCGGTCGCTGACGGTCGCCGACAGGCGGACCGCCGCCGGGTCCGCCGAGCTCAGCGTGCGCACCCGGTCGGCCCAGGTCCGCACCGAGTCGGTCAGCTGCTCGACGATGTCGTCGCCGACCGCGTCGACGTCGGCGTCGGTGCGCATGAGGACGTGCAGTTGCGCCAGCGGCGAGAGCGACAGCCGGGTGAAGAACTCGGTGTCGCCGCCGTCGAGTCGGGTTTCGAGGAGGTCGACGATCCGGGTTCGGACCGCCGTCGAGTACAGCTCGCGCGGCATGAAGACCAGGACGCTGACGAACCCGCCGCCCGCGCCCGGCCGCGCGTAGAACCGCGGATCGCGTGCGGTCTGCGCGTCGAGGAGTTCACCGATGCGGACGGTCAGGGCTGCGGCGTCGGTGATCAGCAGTTCGGCCACCGGATAGGTCTGGAGCAGGTCGAGAGCGGCGAAGCCGCCGTACGAATCGTCGGCGAAGCCGAGACCGCGCAGCACCTCGGCGACCTTGTGACGCACCCGGGGTATCGAGCGCACCGACTGATAGTTGCCGATCGAGGTGATCATGCCTGCGATCTGGTGTTCGCGGCCGCCCTGGCGGATGCGCACGATCAGCGGGAAGCGGCTGCGGAGCAGACCGGTCGGCAGGAAGGCGCGGTCGACGCCGACCCTCGTCCCGCCGGTGTCGGCCACGACGGCGGGTCGCCCGGTCCGCGCATCACGCCACACGCCGAGCCCGGTGTCCGCGTCGGCCGACCGGTACCCGACCGGCAGGAAGTTCTCGCGCGCCGCGAACCATTCGACGAGCGCCGCGTCCTCGGGCTCGCCGCTCAGCGACTCGACGAGGGCGGCGAGCCGGCGGTGGATCTCGGCGGTGTCGGCGTGCACGGCGCGGGCCCGGACCAGCGCGGCGCCGATCTCACCGCGCAGGGCGTCGAGGTCGACGGCCGAGGCGGGTGCGGTGGTGATGCTGATCCACGACTCCGCACCCGGTTCGGAACCGTCGGCCGGCACCGCGTCCTCGAGCGAGACCAACGCGCCGTCGTCGTCGCGGCGCACCGCCAGCACCGGGTGCTCGGTCGTCTCGATCACCAGGGCGTGCACGTCGAGAACTGCGAGCACCGCCTCGACCAGCAGCGGCATGTCGTCGGCGACCACCTGGATCTCGACGGACCCGTCGGGCATCGCGGTCGTCGCCACCGACGCCTCCCCCGGCGCGCGGAACTCCCCGAGGTCCAGGTGCCTGTCCAACCGCTCCCACGCGCTCTCGGGCATCGGTTCGGCGGCGCCGAACTCGGGAAAGTAGTAGGCCGCGAACTCTGCGGCGAGCGCCACCGTCGACCGATCCGGCGAGTCGTTCATGGAAATCTGCCTCCCAAGGTCAACCGGGGAGAGGACCGGAGCCGACCGGCGGTCCGCTCCGCCACATGCTCGTCGAACCGTTCGCGTCGAACCGTTCTCGTCTGACGGCTCGTACGTTACCGCTCGCGAGGCCGCCGCACCGGGCACTCGCCGCGCCCGGCCGCAGAGAGCTCACGACTGCGAACGCCCAGAGACGACGAACGCCCGCCTGCACCGGGAACGGATGCAGGCGGGCGCGGCGCGGCGGTCGGCCGCGACGGGGTCAGTCGCGCGTGAGGCGACGGTGGGTGACGCTGTGCGGACGCGCGGCATCGGGTCCGAGTCGCTCCACCTTGTTCTCCTCGTAGGCCTCGAAGTTGCCTTCGAACCAGAACCACTGCCCCTCGGAGACGTTGCCCTCCCACGCCAGGATGTGGGTACAGGTGCGGTCGAGGAACCAACGGTCGTGCGAGATCACCACGGCGCAGCCGGGGAACTGCTGCAGCGCGTTCTCCAGCGAGCTCAGGGTCTCGACGTCCAGGTCGTTGGTCGGCTCATCGAGCAGAATCAGGTTGCCGCCCTCCTTGAGGGTCAGCGCCAGGTTGAGCCGGTTGCGCTCACCGCCGGAGAGGACCTCCGACGGCTTCTGCTGATCGGGCCCCTTGAAGCCGAACGCGCTCACGTAGGCGCGCGAGGGCATCTCGTTCTGGCCCACCTCGATGTAGTCGAGGCCGTCGGAGACCACTTCCCACACCGTCTTCTTGGGGTCGATGTTGGCGCGGTTCTGGTCCACGTAGCTCAGCTTGACCGTCTCGCCGACCTTGACCGTCCCCGAGTCCGGCTCCTCGAGCCCCACGATGGTCTTGAACAGGGTCGTCTTGCCGACACCGTTGGGACCGATGACGCCGACGATGCCGTTGCGCGGCAGGGTGAACGACAGGTCCTTGATCAGCACCCGGCCGTCGAAACCCTTGTCGAGGTTGTTGACCTCGACGACCACGTTGCCCAGTCGCGGCGGCGTCGGGATCTGGATCTCCTCGAAGTCGAGCTTGCGGTGCTTCTCGGCTTCGGCCACCATCTCGTCGTAGCGGGCCAGGCGCGCCTTGTTCTTGGTCTGGCGGGCCTTGGCGCCGGACCGGACCCAGGCGAGCTCCTCCTTGAGGCGCTTCTGCAGCTTCTGATCCTTCTTGCCCTGAACCTCGAGGCGCTCGGCCTTCTTCTCCAGGTACGTCGAGTAGTTGCCCTCGTACGGGTGGAGCTTGCCGCGGTCGACCTCACAGATCCACTGGGCGACGTGATCGAGGAAGTACCGGTCGTGGGTCACGGCCAGGACGGCGCCGGCGTAGTTCGCCAGGTGCTGCTCCAGCCACAGCACGCTCTCGGCGTCCAGGTGGTTGGTCGGCTCATCGAGCAGCAGCAGGTCGGGCTTGCTCAGCAGCAGCTTGCACAGCGCCACGCGACGACGCTCACCGCCGGACAGGTTGGTGACCGGGAGGTCGCCGGGCGGGCAGCGCAGCGCATCCATCGCCTGCTCGAGCTGCGAGTCGAGGTCCCAGGCGTCGGCGTTGTCCAGGTCTTCCTGGAGCTTGCCCATCTCCTCCATCAGCTCGTCCGAGTAGTCGGTGGCCATGAGTTCGGCGACCTCGTTGAAGCGGTCGAGCTTCACCTTGATCTCGCCCATGCCCTCTTCGACGTTCTGCTTGACCGTCTTCTCTTCGTTGAGGTCGGGCTCCTGCATCAGGATGCCGACGGTCGCGTTCGGATCGAGGAAGGCCTCGCCGTTGCTCGGCTGGTCGAGTCCGGCCATGATCTTGAGGATCGAGGACTTACCGGCGCCGTTGGGGCCGACGACACCGATCTTGGCGCCCGGGTAGAACGCCATCGTGACATCGTCGAGGATGACTTTGTCGCCGTGCGCCTTGCGCACCTTCTTCATGGTGTAGATGAACTCTGCCATCGCCTCATCGCTCCTTGCTGCGGCACCACACCGCGCCATCGTGGTAATCGAGTCGAGTACATGGATGCGCCCGAGTCCGCGCCGACGTCGACGGCACAGACTCGGGCCGTCTGCATGCCTCCAGCCTAGCCATTCTCGACCGGCGACGGTCCCATCGGGCAGCGCCTGCCCGTCAGCGCGACCCCCGTGCCGTTTCGTTCCGAACGCTGCTGCTTCGAACAGCCCCCGTGATACTGCTACGAGAATGACTGGATCTCAGAACGATTCCGCCGCCGACGCCGCGATTCTGGTCGAACGACGCGGCAATGTCGCCCTCGTGACGGTCAACCGACCCGACGCCCGCAACGCCGTCGACGCCTCCGTGACCGACGGCCTGGGCCTGGCCCTCGACGAGGCCGACCGCGACCCCGAGGTCCGGGCCATCGTCTTGACCGGCGCCGGGGACAAGGCCTTCTGCGCCGGGGCCGATCTGAAGGCCATCGCCAGCGGGGCGGGCCTCGGGCCGACCGATCCCGACCATGCCAAGTGGGGTTTCGCCGGTGTCACCCAGCACATGATCAGCACCCCGCTGATCGCCGCCGTCAACGGCACCGCGTTCGGCGGCGGCACCGAGATCGTGCTGTCGTGCGATCTCGCCGTCGCCGCCGACACGGCGAGCTTCGGTCTGCCCGAGGTCAAGCGGGGGCTGATCGCGGCCGCCGGCGGTGCCTTCCGCCTGGTCCGCGCGCTGCCGCCGAAGATCGGCATGGAGTTGCTGCTGACCGGCCGCCCGATCTCCGCGGCCGAGGCGAAGGACCTCGGACTGGTCAACCAGGTGGTGCCACAGGCCGAGGTCGTCGCGGCGGCGCTCGCGCTGGCCGAGCAGATCGCCGCCAACGCACCCCTGGCCGTGCAGGCGTCCAAGCGACTGGCGCTCGGCATCATCGACGGCGAGGTGCCCGCCGAGAGCGTCGACTGGCAGTCCAACATCCGGGAGATCGCCGCGGTGTTCTCCAGCAGGGACGCCCGGGAGGGGCCGCGGGCGTTCGCCGAGAAGCGCGCGCCCGTCTGGCGCGCCGAATAGGGCGCCGGGACCCTTACCTCACCACGGTGCGGTGTGTCACACTGGGAACCGTCGAGCGCGCCCGCTCGTTTCCAGTGCGTACCGGTTCCCCGGTGATCGCCGGGTGTGAGCGCGTGCCTGACGCTGGTCGTCGCCGAGCGCGGTGACCTCGCCCGGCACCGCATGCCCGACACCTGCATGCCCGACATGCATGACAGACGACGCAACGACGAGAGGTTCTGTTTCACGATGCGACTGCGGTTGAAGATCTGGCACCGGCGACACCGCTACGCCATCCGGCAACGTCCGGCACTCAACCGCTTCTACCGCTTCGGCGTCGGCGTCGTCGGAACCCTGATGGTGATGGCCGGGTTGGTGATGATCCCGCTGCCGATCCCCGGCCCGGGCTGGGTGACGTTCTTTCTCGGTCTCGGCGTGCTGTCGACCGAGTTCGAATGGGCCCACCGGGTGATCGCCTTCATGCGCGGGCTCCTGCATCGCGTCGGCGAGGTGACCGGACACGCCGCCGCCACTGCGCGCGGGTGGGCGGCCCGTCACCTCGACTACCAGTCCGGCGTCCTGTACGTCCGCAGCTGGATGGAGCACCAGCGCCGGTTCCAGCCGGCCCAGCTTCAGCTCGTCGCCGCCTGAGCCGCCGCAGCCCTCAGCGCTCGGACTTCTCGTCGGAGGCCGCACCCGCCGACGATGACATGCCTTCCGACGAGGTCATACCTCCCGACGGGGCCGGTTCGACGGCCTCGTCGGCCATCCTCACCGACTCGTTGTCACCGCTCTCGTCGTGCGCAGGTGCGGGTGCGTTCATCTTGCGGAGCATGGCGTTGTAGCTCTCCAACTCGGCGTCGTGATCGCGCTCTTCGCTCCGGTCGAACCGTCGGGCGGCCCGGTCGTCCTGCCGATGCCATTGGATGAGCAGCGCCAGCATCACCACGACGAGGGGGAACTCGCCGGTCGCCCACGCGATGCCGCCGCCGACGCGTTGGTCGGCGGCCAGGTCGAACGCCCACGGATGCTGCAGCGACTTGTAGTACGACTCGGCGATGATCGACCCGGTCATCATCAGCGCCACGCCGAAGAAGGCGTGGAAGGGCAGCGAGCCCCAGACGACGCCCAGTTTGGCGACCGGACTGATCTGTCGGGGCGCCGGATCGATGCCGATCACCAGCCAGTAGAACAGGTAGCCGCTCACCAGGAAGTGCAGGTTCATCACCAGGTGCGCGGAATGGTTGGCGACCACCGCGTCGAACAGCCCGCCCAGGTACAGCACGTAGAAGCTGCCGACGAACAAGGTCACCACGATGAACGGGTTGGTGATGAATCGCGAGTACGGACTGTGGATCGCGGTGAGGATCCATTCGCGCGGCCCGGGCGGATTGCCGCGGCCGGCCGGCGGCAGCGCCCGCAGCGCGAGCGTCACCGGTCCGCCCAGGACCAGCAGCACCGGTACCAGCATCGAGAGCATCATGTGGCTCATCATATGCGTGCTGAACATCGCCGGCGAGTACCGGCCGAAGCCCGACGACGTCGCCAGCAGCAGGGTGGCGCAGCCCAGCAGCCACGCGACGGTGCGGCCGACGGGCCAGCTGTCACCGCGCCGATGCAGTCGAACGACCCCGCGCAGGTAGACGATCGCCGCGATGATGGCGGCCGTGCCGAAGATCAGATCGAACCGCCAGTCGAGGAACAGGCGCGCGAAGGTCGGCGGACCGGCCAGGTCGTAGCCGATCTTCAGTTCCATCGGAGACACGTTGGCGGTGCCGAGAACCGGTGGCGGGGTCCGCGCCAGGCCCGCGCCGAAGCCGAAGGCGACGGCGAACACCATCAGCTCGACGGC
Source organism: Gordonia aichiensis (assembly GCF_039946255.1). Lineage (GTDB taxonomy): Bacteria > Actinomycetota > Actinomycetes > Mycobacteriales > Mycobacteriaceae > Gordonia > Gordonia aichiensis_A. The sequence goes on from NZ_JBCDWL010000001.1 coordinate 483,241, forward strand.
GGCGAACCGGACGAACAGCGACCGCCGCGGCTCCTGCGTCTCGGTCAGCTCACGAATCGTGAATCGCCGGTGGAGGCCGCCGATGATCCCGGCGATGACCAGCGTGAACACCTTGCCGACGGCGACGAGGCCGTAGGTGGTGGTGAAGAGGTCGTCGATCGACATGCGCACCAGGGCGTTGATGACGCCGCTGATCCCGACGACGAACAGGCACCAGAACGCCACCCGCGAGTACCGCGAGATCGCGAGCGTCCGCCACCGGCCGTTGCCGAAGGCGTACGCCAGCACGGCGAGCAGGCCGCCCATCCACAGCGCGGCGGCCACGATGTGCAGGATCAGGCTGTTGGTGGCGACGTCGTGGGCCCCGCCCGACGACGAGTGGCCGGCGAGCGCCGACGGCATCAGCGACAGGAAGGCCAGCAGCAGCCCCAGGAACGTCCAACCCCATCGGAGTGCGGCCCGCGCGACCGCCGCCGCCGCGATCGCGAAGATCGCCGTCCACAACCAGTACCGCGCCTCGATGACCGAGCTGTAGGCGGTGAACAGGTTGCGCGGCACCAGCGACTGCGACAGCGGGGTGCCGCTGACGTTCGAGATCGACAGCGGGATAAGGGCGAGCGCACACACCGCCCAGACGAACATCGACGTCGCCGCCCAGCGCATCGCGCGATAGCCGCCGGCGTCGAGCGAATCATCGGGTTGCGGCGGCACGAAGAACGCCGCGAAGACGATGCAACCGAACCCGATCGCCGCACTGAGCTGGCCGACGACGGTGACCACCGGGAGCCCGTATGTGGTGACCCAGCCGGGGTCGGGCACGCCGGCCAGAGTCAGGGCGGTGGCCGCAGACGCCGCGGTGACCAGGACCGCGGCGATCCCGCCCAGGACCGCCAACAGAGAGATCAGTACCGCACGGACCCCGGAGGGATCCGTCAGTCGGTCACGCACTGGTTCCTCCGCCGTTCCGACGGACGTCGCTGTCATGACCTCCACTGTAGGACGCGATATAGTAGTCCTTCGCCGTCACCTGTGGGTGCGGCATGCCTCCGTAGCTCAGATGGATAGAGCAAGGGCCTTCTAATCCCGAGGTCGCAGGTTCGAGTCCTGCCGGGGGCGCACAGTTTGCACAGGTCAGAGACGTTTCGCCTCTGGTCGTGCCCTGCGTGTGCGATTCCGCGCACTGTTGCCGACATAACAGTCGGCACCGGGGAATTCGGGGCGTTCGCGGCACCGAGAGCGAGGCGAACGGCAGCCGAAGCCCCTCGACGTGGACAGATGCGGCACAATGGATAATACGATCAGGAGGGAGGAAGCATCACGATGAGTCCCGCAGCAATGCGCACAGCGGTCGCGCTGGCCGGCGCCGCCGTCATCTTCGTCGTACTCGCCGCACCGTGGTACATCTGGACCCTGTGGGCGATCATCGCCGTGGTCTCCACCGGCGCGCACCTGCGTTACGCACTCCGTACCGCCTGACACCGGCCATCCGCTACGCCCGGGGCGACCGCACCAGACACGCCGATCGCCCTCTTCGCCGATGACGCTGCACAGTCCGACGCCGGTCGGCTGGTCACCGATCAGCTCCTTTGTGTGGCTCGCCGCCCGTCCGTTCCGGGAGGCCGACCGCCACGAAGATCCTCCGTCGACAAGACAGACGGGCCTCCTCATCCGTTGCCGCCGCGGGCTCCCCTCAGGTTTCCCAAAGGGCTCGCGAATCAACCAATGCGCGCAAAATCGCAGGCGCGCAGACTCCTCGACCAGGCATTATTAGAGGATCATTTGAGTAATCGATTGATAATCCTCACCGAATACCGTTGTCGGCGCGGTTTTCATCATTGATACCGGCGCGTACCGTCAACGCGGTCGGAGCACCGAATCCTGAGGAGTTGTGAAATGAATGCTCGAATCACTCGAACCGCGATCACCGGCATCGGTGCGCTCTCGGTAATCGGCGCCCTGGCCGTGCCGGGTATCGCTGCCGCCGCACCCACCCAGCAGCAGCCCACCCACCAGCACGGCGCCCACCATCACAAGGGCCACAAGCACGCCGATTCCATGCTGATGATCGACGGCGACCTCACCCTCGCTCCCGGCGTCCACGTCCTGAACATCTCGGCGCACGGTCACAAGGACAAGCACGGCAAGACGCACGGCTCGTACGTGGCGACCGTCATGGACGGCAAGCACAAGACCCCGTACCAGGTGAAGGGTCCGGTGACCTGCATCTACACTCACGGCGACACCGCCGCTCTCGTCTACCCGATCACCGGCACCACCCCCGAGCTGGTGCCGCCGTCCGCGCGCGGCAAGCTCGCGGTCAAGATCAGCGTGCGCAAGGGCAAGGTCGATCACGTCGGAGTGCAGGGGCCGATGCCGACGAACGACTTCCACGGCTGCCTGCCGGGCGCGACCCCGAACACCTTCACCGGCAAGATCACCATTCGCTGAGACACACCGCATTCGAAGACCCTGCGCATTCGAAGGCTCAGTGCATTCGAAGGCCCTGCGTATTCGAAGGCTCAGCGCATTCGAATCGACGAGTCTGCGGGTGCCGGTCGCCGATCGGCATCCGCAGACAATGTCCTGCCGAATTTGATCTCTCTTTAGAATTCACGGTTGATTCAATTGCAGTCGGCCGGCGTCCCGGCCGGCGATATGGGTCAGATGCGTCATCACGACCTGATCCGGAATCAGCCGACTCGCCCGAATGAGACGCTCGGACACCGCCGGAGCAATCGAATTGATCGCCTGCCCGATGAGGCGCGACCGCCCGACCACCCCGCGGACGCGACGTCGGCGCACCCGCTGATATCTCGCCAACGCCTCATCGACACCGTCTGTCGCCCGCAGCGCCGCTGCCAACGTCGCCGCGTCCTCCAACGCCTGACAGCCGCCCTGCCCCAGGTGGGGTCGCATCGGGTGTGCGGCGTCACCGATCAGCACGGTCCGCGTGTCGTACCAGCGTCGGGCCATGCGGCGGTCGAACAGATCGGTGCGCATCACCGAGTCCGGATCAGTCGCGGCGAGGACCGCCCCGATCGGCTCCGGCCACCCGTCCGCCAGGAGTCGGACCCGTGCGAGCTTGTCTGGATGAGTGGTGCCCTCAGCGACCCGTTCGGTCGCGAACCAGTAGGTACGACCGTCGGGCAGCGGCGCCAACCCGAACTGGGTGCGCCGCCCGAACACCTCCCCGGCCCACACCGGATCCAGCGGACGCTCTGCGATGCCGCGCCATGCCGTGTACCCCGCGTACCGGTGGTCGAGGCCCGCGTTGAAGGTGCGCGCCAATCGGGATCGCGTGCCGTCTGCGGCGACGACGAGGTCGGCCTGCAGTCTGTCGCCTGACGAGTCGGTGACGGTCATCGAGCCGTCACCGCGCATCCGGCTCCCTATCGCCGCCGCCCCGTACCGCACGGTGTCCGACGGCAGGGCACCGATGAGAATCGCGTGCAGGACGCCGCGCCGAATCACCACCGGCGACTCCCCCAACGCCTCGGACAACGTCTGCGCCGGCAGCTTCCTCAGCAGCGCGCCGTCGCACCAACGCAGCGTGGCGGCGCCGACCGGCGCGGAGGCACCGCGCACGCGGTCACCGAGGCCGATCGCGTCGAGCGCGGCGAGCCCATTGGGCCACAGGCTGATGCCCGCACCCGATGCGGGGTCGAGTCGTCGTTCCAGGACGAGGACCTGGTGGCCGTCGCGCACCAGGGCGGCGGCCGCGGCCAGTCCCCCGATGCCGGCTCCGACGACGATCACTCGCATCTCGCGGCGACTTCGGAGCTCGGCCCTCACCTGCCTACCGCCCGACGAACCGCCCGGGCCGCTTCTCGAGGAAGGCGGCGACGGCCTCACGATGGTCCTCGGTGTGGTGCGCGGCCGCCTGCATCGTGGCCGACAGCTCCAGCAGCTGATCGAGCGTCTGCTGCGACGACTCCCGCAGCAGCTTTTTGGTCATCCGCACGGCGATCGGCGGATTCGCGGCGATGCGCGCGGCCAACTCCCGGGCGGTCGGCAGCAGGTCGTCGGGTTCGACGACCCGCGAGACGATGCCCCAGTCGAGTGCGGTCGCGGCGTCGACGCGATCCCCGGTCAGCGACATCTCGGCAGCTCGAGCCGGTCCGACGATCCGCGGGAGCAGCCAGGCGCCGCCGTCACCCGGGATCAGGCCGAGCTTGACGAAGCTCTCGGCGAAGAACGCGGTCGTCGACGCGATCCGCACATCGCACATCAGCGCCAGATCGCAGCCGGCGCCGACGGCCGGGCCGTTGACGGCGGCGATCACCGGCACCTCGAGGGAGTACATGGCGCGCGGGATCCGCTGGATGCCCTCGCGGTAGCCGACGCGCTGCTGGTGCGGTGCCCCGCCGAACAAGCCGACAGCAGCCGCCATGTCCTTGACGTTGCCGCCCGCGGAGAACGCCGAACCGGCCCCGGTGAGGATGACCGCCCGCACCGACTGATCGCGGTTGACCTCGGCGACAGCGTCGACGAAGGCGTCGATCGCGTCGTCTGCGGAGATCGCGTTGCGGGTCTGCGGCCGGTTGACGGTCCAGGTGACGACGTCGCCGTCACGCTGCACCAGCAGCGCATCGCTCACAGCAGTTCCAGGATCGTCGCGTTGGCCATGCCGCCTGCTTCGCACATGGTCTGCAGACCGTACTTGATGCCGTTGTCGCGCATGTGGTGAACGAGCCGGGTCATCAGGATCGCGCCGGACCCGCCCAGCGGATGCCCCACCGAGATGGCGCCGCCGACCGGGTTGAGCACGTCGTCGGAGGCGCCGATCTCCTTCTGCCAGGCCATCGGCACCGGTGCGAAGGCCTCGTTGACCTCGTAGGCGCCGATGTCGGACACCTTGAGACCGGAGCGGTCGAGGGCCTTGCGGGTGGCGGCGATGGGGCCGGTCAGCATGATGACCGGGTCGTCGCCCGCGAGGGTGGCGGTGTGCACGCGGGCCATCGGCGTCCATCCATTGGCCTCGGCGATCTCGCTGCTGGTGATCAGCAGCGCGCCGGCACCGTCGGAGATCTGCGAGGCGTTGCCCGCGGTGATCACGCCGTCGGCGGCGAACGGGGTCTTGAGCCCGCCGAGCTTCTCGGCGGTGGTTCCGCGGCGCAGGCCCTCGTCGGCAGCAAGTCCCCCGGCGATCGGAATGATCTGCGAGTCGAAGGCCCCGGCATCCTGCGCGGCGGCGGTGCGCTCGTGCGACCGCGCCGAGTATTCATCGAGTTCGGTGCGCGACAGTCCCCAGCGCTGGGCCATCATCTCCGCGCCGAGCCCCTGATTGAAGCCGTCGACGCCGTAACGGTCCAGGACCGAGGCCGGGTACGGCTTGCCGTCGCCGCGCGCGGCGCCCATCGGCACCCGCGACATCGACTCCACACCGCCGGCGATGGCGATGTCGTAGTGTCCGGCGATCACGCCGGCGGCGGCGAAGTGCACCGACTGCTGGCTGGAGCCGCAACGCCGGTCCACGACGGTGGCGGGCACCGACTCGGGCCAGCCCGCGGCCAGCACGCCGACGCGGCCGATGCTGCCGGCCTGGTCGCCGACCTGGCTCACGCAGCCCCAGATGACGTCGTCGACCGACGCCGGGTCGAACCCGACGCGATCGGCCAACGCGGTGAGCACGTGCGCACTCAGGTCACCGGGGTGAATTTCGGACAGGCCACCGTTTCGCTTGCCGATCGGGGTCCGGACGGCATCGACGATCACTGCATCTCGCATGACGTCCTTCATACGCTAACAAGCGCTCGGTTGGGAACTGCCTCACGGAAATCGCGCCCGCGCACCGGCTCGGAATTGACGTGCCCGTAACGCCGACCTGCCCACCCCGAAACAGTCTCCCGGCACCGTGGCAGCCATGACCCCGCAGCCGACACCTCCCACCCGCGCCGCGTCCTCCGACACGCCGACGGGCTCGGTCGAGACCGTCTGCGGCTACTGCGGTGTCGGGTGCGGAATCACCCTCGACGTCTCCGGCGGCGCCGTCACCGGCTCCCGAGGCACCGCCGCCCACCCGGCCAACCGGGGCCGGCTGTGCACCAAGGGCGCGACCACCGCCGACCTGCTCAACGCGCCCGGGCGCCTCACCGCGGCCACCCTGCGCGAGGATCGCGATCGCGAGCGCCGCACGGTGGCCGTCGACGATGCCGTCGACGCCACCGCTCGGCGGCTCGCCCGGATTCGCGACCGCCACGGCCCCGACGCCATCGCGCTGTACGTCTCCGGGCAGATGTCGCTGGAAGCCCAGTACCTGGCCAACAAGTTCGCCAAGGGTTTCCTCGGAACCAATCAGATCGAATCGAACTCCCGGCTCTGCATGGCCGGCGCCGGCACCGGTTACAAGCAGTCATTGGGGGCCGACGGACCACCGGGAAGCTACGACGACATCGACCACGCCGACGCCTTCCTGGTGATCGGCGCCAACATGGCCGACTGTCACCCGATCCTGTTCCTGCGCATGATGGATCGGGTCGCCGCCGGAGCGCGGCTGATCGTCGTCGACCCCCGACGCACCGCGACGGCCCGGAAAGCACACCTGCACCTGCCGGTGCGCCCGGGAACCGACCTCGCGCTCCTCAACGGGCTCCTGCACCTGATCATCGAGGCCGGCGGCGTCGACGACGCCTTCATCGCCGCGCACACCGACGGGTGGGATCAGACGGCGGCGCTGGCGGCCGACTATCCACCGGCGCGCGTGGCCGATCTGACCGGCGTCGACGAGGTCGACCTGCGCGCCGCCGCTCAGATCCTGTGCGGGGCCGCCGATTGGATGACCCTGTGGACGATGGGCCTGAATCAGTCGACGCACGGCACGTGGAACACCAACGCCGTGTGCAATCTGCATCTGGCGACCGGCACGATCTGCCGCACCGGCTCCGGGCCGTTCTCGCTCACCGGCCAGCCCAATGCGATGGGCGGCCGCGAGATGGGATACATGGGTCCGGGGCTGCCCGGACAACGCACCGTGGCCGATCCCGCGCACCGAGCGGAGGTCGAGCAGATCTGGGGAGTGCCGCCCGGCATCCTGCGCAGCGACGCCGGTCGCGGCACCGTCGACATGTTCCAGGCGCTGGCCGACGGCCGGATCCGCGCGGTCTGGATCATCTGCACCAACCCGGTCGCCTCGGTGGCGAACCGGGCGACCGTGATCGCCGCCCTGGAGCGCGCCGAGTTCGTCGTCGTGCAGGAGGCGTTCGCCGGGGCCGAGACCGCCGAGTACGCCGACGTGGTATTGCCGGCCGCCCTGTGGTCCGAGGCCGAGGGAACGATGGTCAACTCCGAACGCAGCGTCGCGCTGACCGTACCGGCGCTGCCGCCGCCCGGCCAGGCCCGCGCCGATTGGCAGCTGATCTCTCAGGTCGCCCGCGGCATGGGATACGTCGACGGGTTCTCCCACCCCGACGCGGCCGCCGTGTTCGACGAGATCACCGGCTTCTACAATCCGCAGACCGGCTGGGACCTGCGCGGCATCGACTACCGGCGGCTGCGTCGAGGGCCCGTGCAGTGGCCGGCCGCACCCGGCGGACCGGACCGCAACCCGATCCGCTACCGAACCACCGTCGACGCCGACGGCGCGGCCGCGCTCACCTTTCCCACCCCCGACGGTCGGGCCCGCTTCTGGCCGCGCCCGCACCTGCCACCCGCCGAACTGCCCGACGACGTCTACCCGTTCACGTTGACCACCGGACGGGTGGCCCACCAGTGGCACACGATGACCAAGACCGGGCGGGTGGCGAAACTGTGTCGACTCGACCCGGAGAGCTTCGTCCAACTGCACCCCGACGACGCGGCCGCCTGCGGCATCGCCGACGGCGACCTGGTCGAGGTCCGATCACGGCGGGGTGCCGCGCGTGTGGCCGCACGCCTCGACGAGGACATCCGCGCCGGCGTCTGCTTCGTCCCCATGCACTGGGCCGACGGTCAGGGCGCCGACCTCGCGATCAACGCCGTCACCAACGACGCGGTCGACCCCGAGTCGTTTCAGCCGGAGTTCAAAGCGTGCGCGGTCTCGCTCGTGCGGATCGCCGGCGCCGTCCCCGACACCCAGGAGTCGCCCGTGACCGCCTTCCACACGTCCGCCCCCGCCACGTCCACTCCCGCCGCGTCCACCCCCGCCGCGTCCACCCCCGCCTTCGACACGTCCGATTCCCTGGCGGCGGCGCTGGGCGTCCGGTGTGCCGAGCCCTCGTTCACCGACACCGAACGCGGCTATCTGGCGGGACTGCTGCACGGCTTGGCCGCCAACCCGCCGATGGGGTCGGTGCCGACCGTTCCGAGCCATGCACCGTTGTCGGCGCCGACGCGGGCCTGGGTCGACGGGGTGCTCGCTGGCTACTTCGCCCGACTGCCCCTCGCGACGTCGCCCGAGGACCTCGCGGTCTCCTCGCAGTCGCGCCGGATCCGGGTGGTGTGGTCGTCCCAGACCGGCACCGCCGAGGAGTATGCGGCCGAGTGCGGCGCTGGACTCCGGGAACGAGGATTCGATGTGATTACCGTCTGCGCCGACCGGGTCGGCCTCGACGACCTGATCGGCGACGCGCTGTTCGTCGTCGCCACCACCGGCGACGGCGACGCCCCGGACAGCGGCGTGGCCCTGTGGGACGCGCTCGCCGGAGCCCGGGATGCGGCCGGTCTGCGTTACGCCGTCCTCGGATTCGGCGATTCGTCGTACGCCGACTTCTGCGGTTTCGCCCGAAGACTCGACGCCCGGCTCCACACGCTCGGCGCCGTCCGAACCTCCCCCGCCGCGTACTGCGAACCGGACTTCGCCGAGACGGCCGCGGCATGGTTCGACGCCGTCGCGAACGCGCTCGCCGCGTCCGACGATCCGGGGCCCGAGCGGATCGTCGAGGTCATTTCTGCGGTTGCCGCCGAGTCGCCGCCGGTCTCGCGCAAGCACCCGGTCCGGGCTCCGATTCTCGACACCGTGCCGGTCACCGCGCCGGAGTCGGCGAAGTCGGTGCGCCGCATCGCGTTCAGCGTGGACCCGGCACAGGTGCGGTACTCGGCCGGCGACGCGCTCGGCGTGTGGCCGCGCAATCACCCGGAGCTGGTCGACGAGTGGCTGCGTCTGACCGGGTGCGACGGGGAGACGACCGTGACCGTCGGCGCAGCCGCGACCAGTTTGCGCGCGGCCCTCACCGACGAGTACGAGATCGCCGCCTGCACGCACGATCTCGTCGCGTTCGTCGCCGCCCGCCGGGACGACGCCGACCTGATGGCGTTGGCCGACGATCCGATCCGACTGGCGCAGTGGGCCACCGAGCGCCAGTCGGTAGACGTGCTCGCCGCGCACCCGGTCACGGCGAGCCCGGCCGAGTGGCTCACGGTGATTCGGCGCCTTCGCCCGCGCCTGTACTCGATCTCGTCGAGTCCGTCCACGACCCCGGAGCGCATCGAGGTGATGGTGTCGGCGGTCCGCTTCGGTGTGCAGCCCCGACAGCAGGGGGTGTGCTCGGGGCACCTGCACGGCCTGATCGTCGGCGACGATGCTCGGATCTTCGTTCAGCGCAACAATCGTTTCCGTCTGCCCGCCGACCCGGACGCGCCGATCATCATGATCGGCCCCGGCACCGGGGTGGCACCGTTTCGCGGCTTCCTGCACGAGCGCGCGGCGAGCGGCGCTCCGGGTGACAACTGGCTGTTCTTCGGCGAGCGTCACCGCGAGACCGACTTCTACTTTCGCGACGAGCTCACCGGATTCCTGGAGTCCGGACTGCTCACCCGGCTCGATCTCGCCTTCTCCCGCGACCAACCCGAGAAGGTGTACGTCCAGGACCGGATGCGGGACGCGGCCGCCGAGATCTGGGCGTGGCTGCGACGCGGCGCCTACGTCTACGTCTGCGGTGACGCCGCGCAGATGGCGCGCGACGTCGACGATCGCCTACGCGCGATCGTCGCCGAGCACGGCCGCCTATCCCCTTCCGGCGCCGGCGCCTTCGTGCAGGCGCTCGCCGCCGACGGTCGATACGTCCGCGACGTGTACTGATCCGCGACGTGTCCTGAGCAGCCGTGTAACCGCGCCGAAACCCGGTGAGCGAGACGTCATCTGACGGCAACGTACGACGTCCGGCTCTGCAACACCCGGTTCCTAACGTCGTTGACGAGGCCGAATGAAGCGACGAAAGGACACCTGCGATGCAGACGACAGCCGCAGACAGCACCAGCGGGGGGACCGTCGTGGTGGTCGGACACGGGATGGTCGGGCACCGATTCGTCGAGGCGCTGCGGGCGCGCGACGCGGACCGGCAGTGGCGGATCGTGGTGGTCGGCGAGGAGGCCGACCCCGCATACGACCGCGTGGGTCTGTCGAGTTACGTCGGCAAATGGGACCGCCGGGCCCTGGCTCTGCCCGGCAACGGCTATGCGGGCGACGACGCCGTCGACCTTCGGGTCGGCGAGGCGGCGGTCGCCATCGATCGCGACCGTCGCCTCGTTGCGACCGAGTCGGGCGGCGAGATCGGTTACGACGCACTGGTGTTGGCAACAGGCTCGCGCGCCTTCGTCCCGCCGGTGCCCGGACACGACACGGCGGGCTGCCACGTGTACCGCACCCTCGACGACCTCGACCGCATCCGGGCCGACGCCGACCGCGCGCTCGTCGGCGCCGCATCGGGCCGCACACCCGTCGGCCTGGTGGTCGGCGGCGGACTGCTCGGCCTCGAGGCGGCCGACGCCCTGCGCCGACTGGGGCTGACACCGCACGTGGTCGAGGTGAATCCGCGGCTGATGCCGCAGCAGGTCGATTCCGGCGGCGGCGAGCACCTGGCCCGCATGATCGGCGATCTCGGCATCGACATCTCACTCTCGTCGGGCACCAGGAGCATCGAGCCCGGCGAGGCCGGCGTCCGGGTCACCCTCGCCGACGACACCGTCGTCGAGGCCGCCCTGCTCGTCTTCGCCGCCGGCGTCCGACCGCGCGACGACCTCGCCCGCGACGCGGGCCTGGCCGTCGCCGAACGCGGCGGTGTGCTCACCGACACGAGTTGTGTCACCAGCGACCCGGCGATCTACGCCGTCGGCGAGGTGGCCGCGATCGAGGGCCGCTGCTACGGTCTCGTCGCACCCGGCTACGCCAGTGCGGAGGTGGTCGCCGATCGCCTCGTCGGCGGCACCGCGTCGTTCCCCGGCGCCGACATGTCGACCAAGCTGAAGCTCATGGGCGTCGATGTCGCGAGCTTCGGCGACGCACTCAGCACCACGCCCGGCGCCCTCGACGTGGTGATGTCGGATCCGATCGGCGGCACCTACGCGAAGCTCGTCCTGTCCGACGACGCCACCACGCTGCTGGGCGGGGTGCTGGTGGGCGATGCGAGCGCCTACGGTCTACTGCGGCCGCTGGTCGGGTCGAGTCTGCCGGGCGATCCGGCGAGTTTGATCGGGCCGACCGGCCGACCCCCCGCACTCGGCGTGAACGCCCTTGCCGACGACGCGCAGATCTGCTCGTGCAACGACGTCTCGAAGGGCGCACTGTGCGCGGCGATCGCCGACGGCGCCTGCGATGTCGCCGCACTCAAGGCACGCACCGGTGCGGGTACCTCGTGCGGCTCGTGCGTGCCGCTGCTCTCGCAGATCCTGGCCGACTCCGGTGTCGAGCAGTCGACCGCGCTGTGCGAGCACTTCGCCCTCACGCGCTCGGAACTGTACGAGACGGTCCGAGCCTCGGGCATCCGAACGTTCTCGGGGATCGTCGAACGGTTCGGCACCGGGACCGGCTGCGACATCTGCAAGCCGACGGTCGCCTCCGTCCTGGCCTCCATCGGCTCCGGTCACATCCTCGACGGCGAACAGGCCTCTCTGCAGGACTCAAACGACCTGTTCCTGGCCAACATCCAACGCAACGGCTCCTACTCCGTCGTCCCTCGGGTGCCGGGCGGCGACATCACCCCCGAACACCTGATCCTGATCGGCGAGATCGCCCGCGACTACGGGCTGTACACCAAGATCACCGGCGGCCAGCGAATCGACATGTTCGGCGCCACCGTCGACCAACTCCCCGACATCTGGCGGCGCCTGGTCGAGGGCGGAATGGAGTCGGGCCACGCCTATGGCAAGTCACTGCGGACGGTCAAGAGCTGTGTCGGCTCGGACTGGTGCCGCTACGGTCAGCAGGACTCGGTCCGGATGGCGATCGATCTGGAGTTGCGGTACCGGGGCCTGCGGTCGCCGCACAAGATCAAGATGGGCGTCTCCGGATGCGCCCGCGAATGCGCGGAGGCGCGCGGCAAGGACGTCGGCGTCATCGCCACCGAGAAGGGCTGGAACCTGTACGTGGCGGGCAACGGCGGCATGACGCCCAAGCACGCGCAACTGCTGGCCGGCGACCTCGACGACGCGACGCTGACCGCCTACATCGACCGCTTCCTCATGTACTACATCCGCACCGCGGAACGCTTGCAGCGCACCGCACCGTGGCTCGAAGCTCTCGACGGCGGGCTCGACCGACTGAAGGAGGTCGTCATCGACGACGCCCTCGGCCTGGCCGCCGACTTCGAGGCCGACATGGCGCGGCACGTGGCGGCGTACGAGTGCGAGTGGAAGGGCGTGCTGGACGATCCCGACAAACTCGCGCGGTTCGTCTCGTTCGTCAACGCCCCCGGGGTTCCCGATCCCACTGTCTCCTTCGGAGAGAGTCACGGCCGCAAGGTCCCGGTCCTCCTCGGCTCGCCGGCCATGCCGCCGGTCTGACCCGGCGATCCGACCCGATCGATCTCTGCACGAAAGGCTTCCGATGACCATCGACTTCGACCTGCACCGCTGGACCCGCGATTGGACGGCGGCCTGCCACCGCGATCGTCTCGAACCCCTGCGCGGCGTGGCGGTCCTGCTGCCCGACGGCGCCCAGGTGGCCCTGTTCCGGCTCGCCGACGACAGTCTCCGCGCGATCGGCAACATCGATCCGATCGGGCGGGCCGCGGTCCTGTCGCGCGGCATCGTCGGCGATCGCGGCGGTTTCCCGGTGGTGGCGTCCCCGCTGAAGAAGCAGGCCTTCAGCCTCATCGACGGACGTTGCCTGGACTCGGAGGGGATCTCGGTACCGGTGTACGGCACGCGCATCGGACTCGACGGAACGGTCTTCGTCGCGAACTCCCCCGCCATCCGCTTCGGTTTCCGCCGCGACGGATTCGGTGCGGCGTGACGGTCGTCCTGGTCGCACACGGCACGCGGGACCCGCGCGGCGTCGATATGGTCGGCCGCCTCGCCGCGGACATCGCTGCACGCCGCGGTGAGGAGGTCGCGGTGAGCTTCGTCGACGTCCTCGGTCCGTCGCCGAGCGAACTCCTCGGCTCCCTGCCGCCCGGGCCGGTGACCCTGCTGCCCGCTTTCCTGGCCCGTGGGCATCATGTCCGCGTCGACATCCCGCGGCACGTCCGCGGCGCCGGCCGCGAAGTCCGCCTCGCGCAGCCCCTGGGTCCGTCCCGGCTGTTGGCCCGGGCCCTCCACGACCGCCTGGCCGAGGCCGGGACGACGTGCAACGGCGCCGTCGTCCTGGCCGCGGCCGGGTCCGCCGACCCCCGCGCGCAGCGCGACGTCGAAACCGTCGCCCGACTGCTGTCGGCGCGCCTGGCCGCACCCGTGCACATCGCATTCGCGAGCACCCCGGCGGACTCGCCGCATCCGTCCGTCACCGACGCGGTGGCCGAGGCTCGCCGCCGCACCGGCGGGCCCGTCGCCGTCGCCTCGTACCTGCTGGCCGACGGACTGTTTCAGCGCAGGCTGGACGATTCGGGCGCCGACGTCGTCGCACGTCCGCTCGGACTCGCCGGTCCGGTGATCGAACTGGCCTGCCACCGCATCGACGTCGCCGAGGCCCTGTTCACTCGTCGATCGCCAGTCGATAGCCGCGCTTGACGACGGTCGCGATCATCTCGCGATGGCCGAGCGCCGCGCGCAGCCGACCGATCGCCACCTCCACCGCGTGCTCGTCACCGGCCCCGGTGCGGGTCAGCAGGTCGGCGCGGGAGACCACCGTCCCCGGCCGCTCCGCGAGCATCGTCAGCAGGCGATGTGACGACGCCGCCATGTCGCAGACCCGTCCATCGACGACGGCGCCGCCCGCTCGCACGCCGAGCCGATGCCCGGCCACCGGTAGTTCCGGTCTCCGCAGGGGCAGGTCCTCGGCTACCAGGCGCGCCAGCGATCCCAGCCGCATGCGCTCGGGCCAGCGGCTCTCGACGCCGGCCTGCTGCAACGGTGCCGCAGTCACCGGTCCGACGCTGTAGGCGAGCACCGGCCCGGCGAGCGCGCCGATCACATCCTCGCGCAACCCGAGTCGGTCGGCCCGGGTCAGCAGCGACACCGCGGCCGGGCCGGAGGTGAAGGTGACGGCGTCGAGCCTGCGGGCGGCGATGTCGGCGATGAGGGCGTCGAATGCGGTGAGGTCGGCGGGGCGGCGCCAGCTGTACACCGGCACCTCGATCACCTGGGCGCCCATCGCGGTGAGCCCGTCGACGAACTCGCGGTTGGGATCCCAGCCGTCGATGGCACCGTGCAACTGCACCGCCACTCGGCGGCCGGCCACATCGTCGGGGGTCAGATGCTCGAGCACCCCGGCCGCAGACTCCGACGCGGGCGACCACTCCTCGCGCAGTCCGGCGGCGCGGACGGCTCCGGTGACCTTGGGTCCGCGTGAGATCACCCGGGCCCGGGCGAAGGCGGCCATCAGCGCCTCGGCCAGGCCCCACTCCTCGGCCGCCTCCATCCAGCCGCGGAAGCCGATGCCGGTGGTCGGGATGAGCAGATCGGGCGGATCGGCGATCACCGATTCGGTGCCGATGCGCAGCGCCTCGTCGTCGGGCAGCGGAATCATCTCGATCGCCGGCGCCGACACCACCCGCGCTCCCCGCCGGGTCAGCAGCGCCTCGAACTCCTCGGCGCGGCGGGCGGCGGTCACGGCCACGGCGAACCCCGCCAGCGACTGCTGCGCCGGCGGGGTGCCGTCTCCGGCCGTCGGCGCGATGGCGCCCGTCGATCCCGTGTTCATGAGGACAGCTTGGCAGATGTGCGCTCGACGACCGGTGCCGCGGCCCGCCGCGGGACCCCCGCGTACACCCGCCAGGTGACCAGGGCCGCCACCGCGTAGAACGCCGCGAAGACCGCCACGGCACCGGTGGCGCCACCCGTGGCCAGGTAGGACTGGCGCAGCACCATGTTGATCCCGACGCCGCCGAGCCCGCCGACGGCGCCGGCGATGCCGATCACCGCGCCCGATGTCGCTCGCGAGTAGGCGGTACGGCCCGCCTCGTCGAGCGGCAGCGACCGCGCCTTGGCATCGAACACCGACGGGATCATCTTGTACACCGAGCCATTGCCCATTCCCGACAGGACGAACAGCGCGATGAAGCCGATCAACGGGATCGCGATCGTCCGGCCGGCCAGCAGCACGCCCGCGGCGGCGATCATGCCGACGAACACGGCGAGGGTGACGCGGCTGCCGCCGACGCGGTCGGCGAGCCTGCCGCCGTAGACGCGGGCCACCGATCCGAGCAGCGGTCCGAGGAAGGCGATCTGCGCGGCGTGCAGCGAGGCCTGCGCCGCGCTCTGTCCGTCGGCCAGGAACTGCAGCGCGAGGACCTGGGAGAACGCGAACGAGAAACCGATGAACGACCCGAAGGTACCGATGTACAGCAGCGAGATCATCCAGGTGTCCCGGTCGGCGGCGGCGGTCCGCATCGCGGCCGGGTCCACGCCTGGACCGTCGAGGTCGTCCATGAACAGGGCCGCGCCGAGCGCGGCGACGGCCAACAGGACCAGGTAGGCGGCGCACACCCAGTACGGCTCTCCGGCTCCGGCCGTCGCGATCACCAGCAGCCCGACCAACTGCACGGCCGGGACGCCGAGGTTGCCGCCGCCGGCGTTCATGCCCAGCGCCCAGCCCTTGAGGCGCTGCGGGTAGAAGGCGTTGATGTTCGTCATCGACGAGGCGAAGTTGCCGCCGCCGAAGCCGGCGAGGGCGGCGCACACCAGGTATACCCAGAGCGGCTGCCCCGGGTGGGCGAGAACGGCGATGGTCGCAGTCACCGGGATCGTCAGCACCAGCGCCGAGAACACCGTCCACCTGCGACCGCCGAAACGCGTGGTCGCCATGGCGTAGGGCAGCCGAAGCAGTGAGCCGGTCAGCGTCGCGACGGCCCCGATCAGGAACTTGTCGCCGGAGCCGATGCCGTAGACGTCGGTCGGCATGAACAGCACCATCACCGACCACAGTGTCCACACCGAGAATCCGACGTGCTCGGCCACCACCGACCAGATCAGGTTGCGCCGGGCCGTCGCAGCCCCACCTGCCTCCCATGCGGCGAGATCCTCGGGGTCCCACCCGGTGACCCGGTGTGACCGTCGGCCGCGGTGTCGCTGTTGTCGATCGTGCACGGACTCGCCTTCCTGTTCGCGTCGGCAGCCCAGTTGGGCCGCCGATCGGCTCGACCGTACGGACGCGATGTTGCCGTCAGCGGCGACCCCGGTCACCTGCGCGTAAGAGAAGCCTCACGACGTCCGGTCCGTGCCGGTGAGGTCGTCGGCCAGGCGGCGCGGCAGTACAGTTCACGGCCCTCCATTCGGCTGCGGCATTCACATTCGTCATCCGCGGCGTCATTGATCGGAAGGCGATTGCCGGCGGCATTCCAGAACGCACACAGGCGTCGACGGTGCGTTCAGCGCACGGTGCTGCGAGGGGTCGACCTCGATCTGACCGCGGGATCGATCCCCGCCCTCACCGGACCCGGCGGGGAGGGCAAGTCGACCGGCCGTCCCGATCTGCGCCCTCGAGGATCCCGACGCGGGCCGGATCACCATTGGCGGACGCGATCTGGCCGACGCCACGGACCGGTCGATCCGCGACCGGGTGACCCTGTTGCCGCAGACTGCCCAGGTCCGGGCCGGGACTGTCGCAGAGAACATCGCCTACGGACACCCGGACGCGGCGCGGACCGAGATCGTCACCGCCGTCGGAGCCGGCGCACACGCCTTCATCACCGGACTGCCGGACGGCTACGACACCCGGCTCGCCGGTGATGGGCTGGAGTTATCGGGTGGCCAGCGGCAACGACTGGCGGTGGCCCGCACCGTCAGCGGGCGGGCATCTGCGCGAGGTCGAGCACGCCGAGCGCATTGCCCATGATCGTGCCGAGGTAGAGCACACCGGCGTGCTCGGCGACGGCGGTGACGAAGCTGAAGTCGACGTCGTCGAGGCAGATGTCGTGCACCAGTCTGCCGTCGAAGTCGAAGGCCTGCACCCAGCAGATCTCCTCCGGCGCGGGCCCCACCCCCTGCGGCGCCCGAGCCAAGACCCGCCGTGCCCGCAGCGGAAGGCGGAAGATGCTCTCCAGCACCGAGTTCCGCGGCGAGGCGAGAGCGACCCACAGCAGCCCGTCACTGCCGATCGACATGTTGTCGGGATATCCGCCGAGACCGTCGAGGAAGACGTCGGAGGTGCCGGCGTGCTCACCGGTGAGCCAGTAGCGCGAGATCCGGGAGCCACCGGTCTCGGCGACGAGAACGTACTCGTCGTCCGGGCCGAGCACGACACCGTTGGCGAACTGCAGGTCGTCACGCAGGACCTCGACCTCGCCGCTCGCCCCTTCGCCGCCCGAGTCGCGGCAGCCCGGGGCCAGTCGCATGAGCCGGCCGGTGCCCGAATGCTCGATCAGGTCCGACCTCCAGCGGTCGATGGTGAAGTTCTGTGACGACGACGAGAAGTACAAGGTGCCGTCCGCGGCGCGGGCGACGTTGCTCGCGAAGCGGAGCGGGCGACCGTCGACGGTGTCGGCGATCACCTCGGCACGGGCCGAGTCGGTTTCGAGCCGCAGCAGTCCGCGGTCGTGGTCACAGATGTAGATCGCGCCGTCGGCCTCGCTGTACTCCAGCCCCAGCAGGCGCCCTGCGGTGTCGGCGAGGACCTCGACGTCGCCGGTGGCGGGGTCCACGGACAGCAGCCGACCATCGTCCAGGCCGGTGACCACGGTGCCGTCGGGCAGACAGATCACATCCTCGGGGGCGTGTCCGGGAAGGGCGATGCGGCGAAAGGATGTCACGGCCCTTTCATAGCAGCAATTCGTCACGAATGCCCTCTGTGCTGCCCATCGCGCATCCTCCAGAGCTGAGGGGGCCGACCAAAGACCCTATTCGGAACCGCCGAACGGACGACTGAATCCGATACACAACTTGCTTCATATGAACTTCGTTGCATAGCGCATAGTTGCACTGCTACCGTGCTCGCATGGCACTGGAGCACGCGATCCTGGTGTCGCTCTCCGAGCGACCCGGCACCGGGTACGAGATCGGTCAGCAGTTCTCGCGGTCGATCGGCTACTTCTGGTCGGCGACGCACCAGCAGATCTATCGGACCCTCAAGAAGCTGCACGCCGACGGCCTCGTCAGCTACACCTCCGTCGCCCAGGACGGTCGTCCGGACAAGAAGGTGTACACGCTCTCCCCGTCCGGGGAGGAAGTACTCGCCGACTGGGTCAACAGCCCCACCCCGCTTCCCCCGCTGCGCAGCGACCTCGGCGTCAAGCTCCGGGCCGCCGACCTCGGGGACATGCCGACCGTGCTCACCGAACTGCGCGCCCATCGCGACGAGGCGGCGGCAATGCTGGCCGTCTACAGCGGATGGTCGGAGCAGTACTACCCCGACCCGGACGCGTTGACCGGCCGCAAGCTGAATCAGTATCTGGTCCTTCGCGGCGGCGTTCGCATGAGCGAGTACACGGTGGAGTGGTGCGACGAGGTGATCGAGCGCTTCGAGCGCGAGCTCGACCGCTCCGCCGCGTCGGCGACTTCCGGCACATGACACGCCCCGACCCGCGACGCACACCGCGTCGAGCCCGCAACCCACAAGAAGAAAGGTCGCGCCGATGACAGCCCAGCAGGCGCCCAACGCCCACTATCCCAAGCTCTTCGAGCCGCTGCAGATCGGCGGCATGACGCTCGACAACCGCGTCGTCATGGGTTCGATGCACACCGGCCTGGAGGACCGGCTGTGGGACACGCCGAAACTGGCCGCGTACTACGCCGAACGCGCGCGCGGCGGCGTCGGCCTCATCGTCACCGGCGGCTTCTCACCCTCGCGCACGGGTCTGCTGCTGCCTTTCGCGGGCAAGATGACCAACCGCGCCGACGTGCTTCGGCACCGCGAGTTCACCAAGGCCGTCCACGCCGAGGGCGGCAAGATCGCGTTGCAGATCATTCACGCCGGCCGCTACGGGTACACCCCGCTGAAGGTGGCCGCGGGGAGCGAACCGAGCCCGATCCACCCGTTCAAGCACATCCAGATGACCGAGCAGGTCATCTGGCACGTCATTCGCTCGTTCGGCAGCGCCGCCAAGCTGGCGCGCGAGGCCGGCTACGACGCCATCGAGCTGATGGGCGGCGAGGGCTACCTGATCAATCAGTTCCTGTGCCCGCACACCAATGACCGCACCGACCGCTGGGGCGGATCCACCGAGAACCGCCAGCGATTCCTGATCGAGATCATCAAGGACGTCCGCAAGAAGGTCCCGCGCGACTTCCCGGTCATCCTGCGCCAGAGCGTGGCCGACTTCGTGAAGAACGGGCAGACCTTCGATGAGATCGCCCTGCTGGCACGGCGTGCCGAAGAGCTCGGCGTCGACGCCATCAACACCGATATCGGTTGGCACGAGGCGCAGGTCCCGACCATCGTCACCTCCGTCCCGCGCGGCGCCTTCGTCAAGTTCACCGAGCGACTGCGCGAGGTGGTCGACATCCCGCTGATCGCCTCCAACCGCATCAACACCCCCGAGTTCGCCGAGGAGATCCTCGAGCGCGGCAAGGTCGACGCGGTGTCGATGGCCCGACCGCTGCTGGCCGACCCGGAGTTCGTCAACAAGGCACGCGAGGGTCGCGCCGACGAGATCAACACGTGCATCGGCTGCAACCAGGCCTGCCTGGACCACGCCTTCGTCGGCAAGAAGGTCTCGTGCCTGCTCAACCCGCGCGCCGGCCGCGAGACCGTCCTGACACTCGGCGCCACCCGCACCGCCAAACGCGTCGCGGTGGTCGGCGCCGGGCCGGCCGGGCTCTCGGCGGCGGTCTCGGCGGCCCAGCGCGGTCACCGCGTCGACCTCTACGAGGCCGGCGCCGCGATCGGCGGCCAGTTCTCCATCGCCGCCCGCATCCCGGGCAAGGAGGAGTTCAACGAGACCATCCGCTACTACGGTCGCCAGCTCGAGATCAACCACGTCCAGGTTCACCTCGACACCCGCGTCACCGCGCAGGAGCTGATCGACGGCGGCTTCGATCAGGTGATCGTCGCGACCGGCGTGGTTCCCCGCGTTCCGCAGATCGACGGCATCGACCACCCGATGGTGATGTCGTACGCCGACGCCGTCCTCGGGCACCGCGAGGTCGGCAAGCGCGTCGCCGTCATCGGTGCGGGCGGCATCGGTTTCGACGTCACCGAGTTCCTCACGGTCGACGACTCCCCCACTCTGAACCTGAAGGAATGGGAGCAGGAGTGGGGCGTCACCGAGGACCTCGACACCCCCGGCTTCCTCACCAAGCCGCGCCCGACGCCCGCCGCGCGCGAGGTGTACATGGTGCAGCGCAAGACCGGCAAGCAGGGCAAGAGCCTGGGCAAGACGACCGGCTGGGTGCACCGGGCGACGGTCAAGATGAAAGGCGTCGAGCAGATCTCCGGCGCCGTCTACGACAAGATCGACGACGCCGGACTTCACATCACCGTGCACGACAAGGAGGGCAACGAGACCGGCAAACGCGTCCTGGCGGTCGACAACGTGGTGGTGTGCGCCGGCCAGGAGTCGGTCCGCGACCTCGTCGACCCGCTGACCGAGGCCGGCGTGATCACGCACGTCATCGGCGGCGCCGACCTCGCCTCCGAGCTCGACGCCAAGCGTGCCATCCGGCAGGGCACGGAGGTCGCCGCGGGCCTGCCGTGAGCTGACCCGCGCGAGACCGGATAAGGCGGTGGTTCGGTGCCACCCGGTGGCACCGAACCACCGCCTTACCGCCTCGTCGCCGTGTCGAGCCGTCGCCGCGTCGAGCCGGCACCGAACTGCCGTCCAGACCATCGCCGGCCCCGTTTAGGATGTCGCCCATGCCAGTTCCCGCTCCGTCCCCCGCTGCCCGCGCCGTCGTCACCGGAGCCTCTTCCGGCATCGGAATGGCGTTGGCGCGCGAACTCGCCGCCCGCGGCCATTCGGTGATCCTGGTGGCCCGCCGCGGCGAGATCCTCGAGGAGCTCGCCGCCGAACTGCGGTCCCGCAGCGGCGTGGCGGTCGACGTCCGCGCCGTCGACCTCTCCGATCCGGCGGCCGTCGAGCCCCTGTGCACAGAACTCGCCGGTCGCGAGATCTCGATCCTCTGCAACAACGCAGGCATCGCGACCTTCGGCCCGGTCGCCGAACTCGATCCGGCCTACGAGCGGGCTCAGGTGCGATTGAACGCCAACGCCGTGCACGATCTGACCCTCGCCGTCCTCCCGCAGATGATCCGGCGCGGTTCCGGCGGCATCCTGATGGTCGGTTCGGCCGCAGGCAACATGCCGATCCCGAACAACGCGACCTACGCGGCGACCAAGGCCTTCGTCAACACCTTCAGCGAATCCCTGCGCGGCGAGTTGACGGGCACGGGCGTCAACGTCACCCTCCTGGCTCCCGGCCCCGTCCGCACCCAGACGCCGGCTCCCGAGGACGAATCGATCGTCGACAAGCTGGTCCCCGACTTCCTCTGGCACTCATCCGACAAGGTCGCCGCGATGAGCCTGGACGCCTTGTCGCGCAACAAGATGCGCGTCGTTCCCGGCACGCTGAGCAAGGCGATGTCGGTCGCCGGCGGCTACTCGCCGCGGGCGGTCGTGGCGCCGATCGTCGGACGGTTCTACCGCAAGCTCGGCGGCGACGAGTAGCCGACCCCGACGATCCGCCCGGGCAGGCGACGGCCGCCGCCACTAGTGTTGATCGAGTGCAAGACAAACTCGTGTGGATCGACTGTGAGATGACCGGCCTCGACGTCGGATCGGACAAACTCATCGAAATCGCCGCTCTCGTCACCGACAGCGACCTCAACATCCTGGGCGACGGCGTCGACGTGGTGATCCACGCCGACGACGAGGCGCTGGCGAACATGCCCGACATCGTCACCAAGATGCATGCCGACTCGGGCCTCACCGAAGAGGTCCGCGCGTCGACGGTGACCCTCGCCGAGGCCGAGAAGGCGGTGCTCGACTACCTGCGCGAGCACATCACCACTGCGGGCGCCGCCCCGTTGGCCGGCAATTCGATCGCCACCGACCGCGGTTTCATCGCCCGCGACATGCCCGAGCTCGACGCCTACCTGCACTACCGGATGGTCGACGTCAGCTCGATCAAGGAGCTGTGCCGCCGCTGGTACCCGCCGATCTACTTCGGGCAGCCGCAGAAGGGACTGGCGCACCGCGCGCTGGCCGACATCCGCGAATCCATTCGTGAACTCCGCTACTACCGCGAGGCCGCCTTCGTGCCGGCCCCCGGCCCCGATGCCAAGAGCCTCGAGCGGATCGTCGACCGGCTCGGCCCGGCCTGACGCCGGAAACCGGCAGGTCAGAAACCGATTGGAGTTTCCGACCCCAAACCCGCTAGAGTATGGACCTGGCTCGGGAAACAGCGTGTGAACGCTGTGAACGCGCCAATGGTGGCTGTAGTTCAGTTGGTAGAGCACCAGGTTGTGATCCTGGCTGTCGCGGGTTCGAGTCCCGTCAGCCACCCCGAAGTGAAGAACCCCGCCTCGTCTCGACGAGGCGGGGTTCTTCGCTGTTCACCGACGGCCTCACCGGCGAAGAGGACGCGCTGTCGATATCGGCCCCTCCCATCCGTCACCATGGTGTCGGGCAGTCCTGCTCGGCTTCACAACGCACGTTGGGAGAGATCATGAAGTACGCACTGCTGCTGATGGGACACGTCGACGATCCGGCATGCGGAGACGACGGTGGGGCCGACCCCGCGGAGTTCTTCGCCTTCCACCAGGAGATCACCGAAGCCGGCGTCGTCGTCAGCTCCTTCGCTCTCGAAGACGAGCGGGTCGTGGTCCACAGCGACGATTCGGGCGAGCGCGTCGTCGCCGCGTCCGGTCCGTTCGCCGAGGTTCAGGAATTCGTCGGCGGCGCCTACATCATCGACGTCGCCGACGTCGACGAGGCGATCGCCTGGGCCCGCCGCAGTCCGGGTTCCGCGCCGGGTGGACACGTGGAGATCCGCCCGCTCGCCCCGTACTGACAGTCACGTACCGACCCCGTCCTCGACCGATGCCCGACACCCCGCGCCGCCGCCCGCGAGCCGACGACTCGGCTCGCCGGGCGGTGGCGGCCGTCGACCGAGACGCGCGAACGCTCCTGCTGGCCCGGCTGACCCGGTACTTCGGCGACCTCGACCTGGCCGAGGACGCCATGCAGGAGGCCCTCGCGCAGGCACTGGTCACCTGGCCGACATCCGGTGTGCCGGCCTCCCCGGCGGCCTGGCTCACCACCACCGCCAAACGCAAGGGGCTCGACGTGGTGCGTCGCGAGAAGGTGCTGGCCGACAAACTGTCACGGCTGCAGCTCGCCGCCGAGCGGGAGCATCGGTCCGACCACCACGCCGACCCGGCGGACCTCGCCGAGCAGCCGCCGCTGTCCGACGAACGCCTCGGCATGTTCTTCGCGTGCACGCACCCGGTCCTCAGTGCGGAGGACCGGATCGCGCTGACGCTCCGATTCGTCGCCGGCTTGACGACCGTCGAGGTCGCGCACGCCCTCCTGATTCCGACGGCGACGATGCAGCAGCGCATCGTCCGCGCCAAGAGGCGAATCGCCACGCTGGGGGTGCCCTTCACCGCGCCCGCGCCCGGTGACCTGCCGGCACGCGCGCCCGGTGTGCTGCGCGTGATCTATCTGCTCTACGCCGAGGGCTTCGCGCGATCAGCCGGACCAGCGCACGTGCGCGACGACCTCACCGCCGAGGCGGTCCGCCTGGCACGCCTGCTGCATCGGTTGCTCCCCCGCGCCGAGACCGTCGGACTGCTGGCGCTGCTCCTGCTGACCGAGGCCCGACGCCCCGCTCGTCTCGGCGCCGACGGCCGACCCGTCCCGCTCTCGGAGCAGGACCGGTCGCGTTGGGACGCGGCCCTGCGTGCCGAAGGACTGCAACTGACCGAGCGTGCCGCCGGCTCGCCCGGGGCCGGCCCCTACGCGATCCAGGCTGCGATCGCCGCGGTGCACGCCGAGGCCGACGACGCCGACGGCACCGACTGGTCGCAGATCGCGGTCCTGTATCGGATGCTGCAGGCCGTCGATCCAGGACCGGTGGTCGAGCTGGGTCGTGCGGTGGCGGTGGGCCGGGCCCTCGGCCCGTCGCACGGCCTGCGGCTGCTCGACGACCTCGCGTCGAACACGGCGATGATCCGTTACCGCCCCTTCCACATCGCCCGGGCTCTCACCCTCGTCGAACTCGGTGACGCCGCCGCCGCCGCGCACGCCTACCGGGAGGCGCTGGCGCTGCCCGGCAACCGCGCTGAAGACGATTACCTGGCGGCCTCGCTCGCCGACGTCGAACAGCGCTGAGACCGCGCACGCCGTCACGGGCGGCGGTACACCAGCAGGGCGTCGGCGACCAGATCATGCGGATACCGGTCCCACCCGATCTCGGTGATCCCGACCCGCACCAGGTGCTCGTCGAGGACGCGGGCGCAGTCGGCGATCAAGTGCGTCGTCTGCCCGCGGTGGCAGATGTCGGCGACGTTCCACACCATCCACCCGCCCGGTACCAGCAGGTGCGCGCACTGCGCCGCGACCAGTCCCAGCTCGGACAGGTAGCGCTCGTAGTCGCCGCCGTCGAGCTCGTAGGCGGTCAGCGGGTCGGCGTCATGGTCGTGGTGGGTCATGTACGGCGGCGAGGTGAGGACGAGGTCGGCCGCGCCCGCGAACGGCTCGCCCGAACGCTGCAGGACGCGCAGCAGCTCGCGCGCGTCGCCCTCGTGGACCCGCGCCCCCGGCGCCGCCCGTCGGGTCGATCGCACCCGCTCCGGGAGCAGTTCGACGCCGATCGCCTCCCGTCCGAGCGCCACGGCCCGCTCGATCGTCGTGCCGAAGCCTGCGAACGGGTCGACGACGAGATCGCCGGGCCGGCTGCACCTGTCGATCACGTGCTCGACGATGCCGGGCAACATGTGGACGTCTTCGTCGGCCGTCGGCGGCCGACCGGTCACGAAGTCGTCGTATGCGGCCGACAGCCGCGTCGCCAGCGGGAACTGTCGCGGCGGGCAGTCGGCGGTTCGCTCTCCCGGATTCGGCACGTGCAGAAGTCTACGACGGCGACACCACCGGCCGACGCCATGACCGGATCAGCACATGACCGGCTCACCACCCGGCCGCCCTGTGACGCGAAGGCGCCCGACCTGTACGAAGCAGATCGGGCGCCCGCTGAACCGTTCAGCGATCAGCTATCGGTCACTCACCACGCGAGGCCGCCAGGGCCGCATTGAGCGTGGCGCTCGGCCGCATGGCGGCGTCGAGCTTCTCCACATCGGCCAGGTAGTAGCCGCCGAGATCGACGGGACGGCCCTGAACCTCGTTGAGCTCGCCGACGATCTTGTCCTCGTTGTCGGTCAGCGCCTTGGCCAGCGGCGCGAAGTGCGCGGCCAGCTCGGCGTCGTCGGTCTGGGCGGCCAGCTCCTGCGCCCAGTACATGGCGAGGTAGAACTGGCTGCCGCGGTTGTCGAGCTCGCCGGTGCGGCGCGACGGCGACTTGCTGTTGTCGAGCAGCTTGCCGGTGGCGGCGTCGAGCGCGGTCGCGAGGATCTTGGCCTTGGGGTTGTCGTTCTTGCGGCCCAGGTCCTCGATGCTGACCGCGAGCGCGAGGAACTCGCCGAGCGAATCCCAGCGCAGGTGATCTTCTTCCACGAGCTGCTTGACGTGCTTGGGCGCCGAGCCGCCGGCACCGGTCTCGTACAGGCCGCCGCCGGCCATCAGCGGCACGATCGACAGCATCTTGGCGCTGGTGCCCAGTTCCAGGATCGGGAACAGGTCGGTCAGGTAGTCGCGCAGGATGTTGCCGGTGACGGCGATCGTGTCCAGGCCGCGGATCAGGCGCTCGAGCGTGTACCGCATCGCGCGGACCTGCGACATGATCTGGATGTCGAGGCCCTCGGTGTCGTGGTCCTCGAGGTAGGTGTGGACCTTGTTGATGAGCTCGTTCTCATGCGGGCGGTACGGGTCGAGCCAGAACAGGGCGGGCATGCCCGACTCGCGCGAGCGCTCGACGGCCAGCCGGACCCAGTCGCGGATGGGGGCGTCCTTGACGGTGCACATGCGCCAGATGTCGCCGGCCTCGACGTTCTGCGACAGCAGGACCTCACCGGTGGAGCAGTCGACGATGTTGGCGACGCCGTCCTCTGGAACCTCGAAGGTCTTGTCGTGCGAGCCGTACTCCTCGGCCTTCTGAGCCATCAGGCCGACGTTCGGCACGGTGCCCATGGTGGTCGGGTCGAAGGCGCCGTTGGTCTTGCAGAAGTTGATGATCTCCTGGTAGATGCGGGCGAAGGTCGACTCCGGCATCACCGCCTTGGTGTCCTTCAGACGGCCGTCGGCGCCGTACATCTTGCCGCCGGCGCGGATCATCGCGGGCATCGACGCGTCGACGATCACGTCGCTGGGCGAGTGGAAGTTGCTGATGCCGTTGGTCGAGTCGACCATCGCCAGCTCGGGGCGGTCCTCGTGGCAGCGGAGCAGGTCGGCGACCACTTCCTCGCGCCGCGAGGCGGGCAGGGTGTCGATCTTCTCGTAGAGGTCGACCAGGCCGTTGTTGACGTTGACGCCCAGCTCCTCGAACAGGTCGTGGTGCTTGGCGAAGGCGTCCTTGTAGAAGACCTTGACCGCGTGCCCGAAGACGATCGGGTGCGAGACCTTCATCATCGTCGCCTTGACGTGCAGGGAGAACATGACGCCGGTGTCGCGGGCGTCGTTGAGCTGCTCCTCGTAGAACTCCAGCAGCGCCTTCTTGCTCATGAACATGCTGTCGATGACGTCGCCGGCGTCGAGGGCGACCTTCGGCTTGAGGACGATGGTCTCGCCGCTGCCGGTGATGACCTCCATGCGCGCATCGCAGGCGTGGTCGATGGTCATCGACTTCTCACCGTGGTAGAAGTCGCCGTGCTTCATGTGCGCCACGTGCGAGCGCGACGCCATGGACCACTTGCCCATGCTGTGCGGATGCTTGCGCGCGTACTCCTTGACCGCCTTCGGCGCCCGACGGTCCGAGTTCCCTTCGCGCAGAACCGGGTTGACGGCGCTGCCCAGGCACGCCGAGTAGCGGTCGCGGATCTCCTCCTCCTCGGGAGTCTTCGGATCCTGCGGGTAGTCCGGGACGGCGTAGCCCTTCTGCTGCAGCTCGTGGATCGCGGCGTGCAGCTGCGGCACCGAGGCGCTGATGTTGGGCAGCTTGATGATGTTGGTCTCGGGCAGCTGGGTCAGCCGGCCGAGCTCAGCCAGATTGTCGGGAACCTTCTGTTCGTCGGTCAGGTAGTCCGGGAACGCGGCCAGGATGCGGGCGCCGACCGAGATGTCACTGGTCTGGAATTCGATGCCCGCCGGTTCGGCGAAGGTCTGAATGATGGGCAGGAACGACGCGGTCGCAAGACGCGGCGCCTCGTCGGTAAGGGTGTAGATGATCGTCTGCGGCTGGGAGGCCATCTGTGGCAACCTCTTCTGAATTATCGTTCTTGTGGAACTTCGGATAGGTCAGTCGTCATGCATTATCCCGCTGTTCGTGACGCGAATCGACCAGAGTCGCGAATGGGAGACCCTGCACACACTCTTGAAGTCGATGACCTGGGATGCTAGCTGCAGATAGCACTCTCGGCGTGTCGCAGTAGCGGCGTCGGAGCCGGGTCGACGCTGCGGAGGACACGATCAGTCGGTCGCCGATCGCTCAGCCCGCAGAGCTCGGACGGCGCCGACCGACTTGATCACCGCCGCCGTCACCGGGGCGCCGAGCACCATGCCGATCAGTCCCGCGACGGTGCCGCCGATCATGGTCGCCAGAAGCACCACCACCGGATGGATCTTCAGCGACGACCCCAGCGCCCACGAGCTGACCGCACTCTGAATGGTGCCGTTGGAGACTGTGAAGGTGATGGCGACGATCACAGCGGCCGCGGTGCCGCCGGAACCGAAGGCGATGAGCACGGCGAAGGCCCCGGTGATCCACGCGCCCACGAACGGGACGAAGGACAGGAAGAAGTACAGGACGAAGATCGGGATCACCAGCGGAACACCGAGGATCAGCAGCGGGATGACGAAGATCGGCGCGGTGAGCAGCGCGGTGACCGCGGTGCCGCGAAAGTATCCGCGCAACGACTGCCGTGTCAGCTCGGCCACCGCGTGGACCTCGTCGGTGTTCCAGGCCGTGCTGCGCGCGAGCCATGCCGGAAAACGAGTGCCGTCGCGCAGGACGAAGAACAGGAAGAAGACGGCGAAGAAGGTGCCCATGACCAGCGACAGCAGCCCGTAGAAGGTGCTCGTGACCGCCGACAACGCGCCCTGCCCGAGCTGAGGGACATGCTCCTCGAACGCGGTGCGGGCATGCTGCAGCCACTGGGTGTCGGCGTCCAGGTCGTTGAGCCAGGCCATCATGGACGCCCACCCGAGGTTGAGCTGCCGGTAGATCTCGGGCCATTGACGGAGGAATCCGACGACCACGATCGCGACGGTGCCGGCCACCACGGTCAGAGCCAGCAGCAGGCACGCCACCGTCGCCAGGACCGAGGGGACACCGCGCCGCTGCAATGCGGCCGCCAGCGGTTCGAGCACGATGCCGACGATGACGGCGATGATCAGCGGGATCAGGATTCCGCTGACGGCCGCCACCGCGAGCGCGATCACCACGACGACGCCGATCAGCCCGAGGATCGCCCAACTCGTCGCACCGGCTCGTCGGAGCGACGCCATCGCCGCGGATCCCGCGGTCCTCGCCGGGCCGTTCGGGTCCACCGTGGTCGCATCGTTCGCAGATAGTTTCTCGATCACGGTTCCGTCAGCCCTTCCGCCGGCGAGTGACATCGATCTGTTGCACTGAAATCGACTCATCGTACTGGGCTTTCGCCCGGCCGCACACCGTCGGTCGGCACAGTTTTCAGCCTGCCCGCGTCCGGGACTATTCGCTGCCCGGCCACATCCCCGACATCGCCCACAGCCGGAAGGCGGCGTAACTGCGATATGGACTCCACCGCGCGGTGTCGGCCGCGGCGTCTGCACCGGCACCGGCACCTCGCAGCATCCGCCGCAGCACGGCGTCCGACGCCGGGAACGCGTCCGGGTCGGCCCCGGCGCGGACGGCCAGGTAGTCGAGCGTCCACGCCCCGATCCCGTACAGTGCGGCCAGTTCGACCCGGCTCGGCAGCGGGGCGCCGGGAACGCGGCCGGTGAAGTACTCGGCGACCCCGTGGACGGTCCGGGCCCGGGCGCCGGTGATGCGCAGACAGCGCTGCAGCTCGTCGACGGGGACGGCCGCCAGCCGGTGCGGAGCCGGGAACCGCACCAGGCCGCGCCGATCGGGCACCCCGTACGCCGCGACCAGGCGCGCACCGAACGTGCGACCCGCCGCGAGTGTCACCTGCTGCCCCAGCACGGTCTGCACGACGGCCTCGAACGGTTCGGCGGCCCGGGTGAGCCGCAGGCCGGGTCGGCGGTCGACGTGCTCGGTCAACAGCCGGTCCGCGCGCAGGTGCGCGTTGATCGGCGCCAGATCGGTGTCGAGGTCGAACCAGTGCCGGGCCCGGGCCGCGATCGCCTCCACGACGCCGCCGTCGGCGGTGTCGACGCCGATGGTCACTCCCCGATCGTCGAACCGGGCCGACACCAGGTGGGTGCCGTCGTCGGTCTGCACCAGCCGCCGGAACGCGCCCCCGGCGTCCACGTCGCCCAGACCGTCCACCCGGTGCGCGCGCAGCACCGCGAGCGCGGCCCGGTGATCGAAGGCGCCCCGGGCCGCCAGGCGCACCTCGCTCATGCCCGCGTCCTCAGCCGGACCACACGCCGGAGGTGCCGCGCCGGTGCGAGCCGATCAGGTGGGTGTCGACGATGCCGACCGCCTCCATCAGGGCGTACATGGTAGTGGGTCCGACGAACGAGAACCCTTGCCCGCGGAGCGCTTTCGCCAGCTCCCGAGACTCCGGCGACTGTGTCGGGATCTCTGCGACGGTCCGCGGTCGCGGCGTCGTCGACGGCCGGAAGCCCCAGACGAACTCGGCCAGACCGCCCCGCTCGCGCAGCGCGACGGTCGCGCGGGCGTTCCCGAAGGCGGCGGTGATCTTCGCGCGGTTGCGGACGATCGCGGCGTCGCCCATCAGCCGCTCCACGTCCGCGTCGCCGTACTGCGCGACCCGGTCGGGATCGAAGTCGTCGAACGCGGCTCGGAAGGCCGGCCGCTTGCGCAGGATGGTGGCCCACGAGAGTCCGCTCTGGAAGGCCTCGAGAGTCAGCCGCTCGTACATGCCGCGTTCGTCCCGCACCGGCATCCCCCACTCGGTGTCGTAGTACTCACGCATCAGCGGGTCGGTGCTCGCCCAGGCCGGCCGCAGGAGCCCGTCGGCTCCGCGGACGAGCCCGTCGGACGCCACTGCAGGTTCGGAAGTCATGTCTCCTTCCTACCCCCGACCTCTCCTATTCCGACCTCTCCTATTCCGACCTCTCCTATTCCGGCCTCTCCTATTCCGGCCTCGCCCACCCCGACGTCCCCGCCCGGACATCCCGCTCGCGCGGCACCCTCCAGCGTCAACAGCGTCGTCTTGGCCGCGGCGCCGCCCAGGTACCCGCCGAGGGCCCCGTCCGAACGCAGGACCCGATGGCAGGGCACCACCACCGGCAGCGGATTCCGCGCGCACGCGGTCCCGACCGCGCGGACCGCACCGGGGTTGCCGACGGCGTCGGCGACCTCCTTGTACGACAGCGTGTGTCCGTACCCGATGTGCGGCAGATACTGCTGCACCCGCAGGCGGAAGCCGGCCGAGAGCCGGAAGTCGAGCGGAACGTCGAAGCTGCGACGCCGCCCGGCGAAGTAGTCGTCGAGTTCGGCCGCCACCGCATCCAACCGCCCAGGCGCATGCAGGATGCGCGGACTCACCGCGCCGGCGAGGGCGTCGAGCACGGTGTCGAAGCCCTCGCCGGCGAACGCCACCCGCACCAGCCCGCGGTCGGTGGCGGCCAACAGCAGCGGCCCCACCGGGGTGTCGACGGTCCGGTACGCGACGTCGAGCAGCCCGTCGGCGGCGGCGTCGGCGGCCAATCGGGCCCGCAGTCGCGCCACGTCGCCCGTCTCGATCGGAAACAGGTCGGACTGTTCGCTCCCCGTCATCTCGGTCATGGCTCCAAATCCTCCTTCCGGTACCTCTCGCGCAACTTCTTGATCCCGTCGGCGGCGGCGCGACGCACGGCCGCGGGCGTGCTGCCGATGAGCTCGGCGGTCTCCACGTGCGTCAGGTGGCCGAGGTAGTGGTACCCGAGGGCCAGGCGCTGCCGGTCGGGCAGCGCGGCCACCGCATCCCACACCGCGTCGGCGCCCGAGGGGACTGCGGCGGTCGAGGCGACGTCGGGGACCTCGGCCGTGGGCGCCGGGCGGCGGGCCCGACCGCGGATCTGATCGATCGCCTTGCGCTGCGCCACGCGCACCAGCCACGCCTCGACGTTGGTCTCCGGCGCCAGGTCCGGCCAGGCGCGCAGGGCCGCCAGAAAGGTCTCCGACCAGGCGTCGTCGGCGTCCGGGCCGGTCCCGAGCGCGGCACGGCACACGCGCAGGACGGTCGCGCCGTGCTGTTGCACGACCCGGTCGAACGGTTCGCGCGGGTCGGCGCCGCGCGGGTCAGAAGAGCCGGGCACCCGACACCTCCGGCGGCTCCTCCAGCTCGAGCAGCCTGCGCTTGCGGTCGAGTCCGCCGGCGTATCCGGTCAGCGAGCCGTCGGCGCCGATCACCCGATGGCAGGGAATGATGACGCTGACCGGGTTGCGTCCCACGCATTGCCCCACGCGCTGGGCCAGTCGCGGGTTGCCGAGCCGGGTGGCGAGCGCGCCGTAGGTGGTCGTCGTCCCGTACGGGATCTCGGTCAGCAGCGCCCACACCCGTTCGGAGAAGTCGTCGCCGCTGGTCCGGACCTCGACGTCGAAGTCGCGGCGCCGCCCGGCAAGGTACTCGTCGAGTTGGCGCGCCGCCGCGGCGAAGACCTCGTCGCCCTCCTCGACGAGCTCGCCGTAATACGACTCCGGCGGCAGATGCCAGTGGTGCGGGAAGTACACCCCGACCAGCGCCGTGCCGTCGGCGACCATGGTGAGCTCGCCGAGATCGGTCCCGACCGTGGCGTGTCGTCGTGTCATCGTTCCTCGCGCGCCCTTCCGTGCCCGGGCCGCTCTCTCGTGCGCCCGGTATCTCCATTCATAGAGCAGACGCCCGACGACCGTCGAACGTGAGGTCCGATCGACGGTCGTCGGCGCAGGGGGGCGCACCGGCGCCGCCTAAACTGTGCTGGTCCCCCTTCCGAACCGACAGTGAGCGTGCATGACCCCCGAGCGACCCGACACCGCGATCTTCACCACGCCCGACGCCGCCGCGTTCGAACTCGACACCCGACCGGCCGACGTCGTCGTATTCGGCTCGCACCTGCTGTTCGGCTCGGTGGGTCTCAACGCCGGCCTGCCGGTGTACGCCGAGGCCGGCTTGCGGTGCGCCGCCGTGCCGACCGTGGTGCTGAGCAATCTCCCGCACTACCCGTCCGTGCAGGCGATCGACGTGTCCGCCGAGTGGATCGGCGCCGCCCTGCGCGACCTGGCTGCCACCGGCGCCCTGCGCTCGGCGCGGGTGGTGGCCGTCGGCTACCTCGCCGCGCCGGAGCAGGCGCACGCGATCGCCGACTGGTACCGGTCGCTCGACCCGGGCACCCGCCCGCCGCTGGTCCTGGACCCCACCTTCGGCGACGGCGACGTCGGCTTCTACACCGATCCGGCGGTCGCACCGGCGCTGCGCGAGACCCTGCTGCCGCTCGCCGCGATCGTCACCCCGAATCTGTTCGAGCTCGCGCATCTGAGCAGCGCACCCGGCCGCGCCGCGGTCCCCTCGTCCGACGATCCCGCGACGGTCGTGGACCGGGCGCGTTCGCTGCCGACGGCCGACGACGCCGCGGTCGTCGTGACCGGCACGCGATCGGCGCCGACCCGCATCGACAACGTCATCGTCTCGGCGCTGTCGGTGCAGACGGTCACGGGTCGGGAGATCCCGACCGGGGCCAAGGGCCTGGGCGACACCTTCACCGCCGCCCTGGTCTCCGCGTGGTCGACCGGCGCCGACCTGGCCGACGCCGTCGACGTCGCCGCCCGGCGGGTCCGGCGGGCGATCGACTCCCGCGGCGACTCCTCGGACGTGGTCGGGCTCGGCCCGGTCGACGAAACGCCTCGTCGCGCGGGCGCCCGCCACTAGGGTCGGAGGGGTGAGCCGTCCCAGAAGTTCCGTCCCGACCAGGTCCGGCGCAGGCAGCGCCGCCGATCCCGTCACCCTCCGCGTGCTGGTGTACTCCAGCGATCCGGGAACGCGGCGCCAGGTCCTGGGAGCGCTCGGCGCGCAACTGCACCCCGACCTTCCCGACCTGGAGTTCATCGAGGTCGCGACCGCGCCGATGGTGCAAAGACACCTCGACGAGGGCACCGTCGATCTGGCGATCCTCGACGGCGAGGCCGCACCCACCGGCGGGATGGGACTGGCCAAGCAGATCCGCGACGAGTACGAGCCGTGCCCGCCGCTGCTGGTCCTGATCGCCCGGCGGACCGACCGGTGGCTCGCCGACTGGTCGCGGGCCGACGCGACCGCGGCCCTGCCCGTCGATCCCCTCGAGCTGCCGCGGACGGTCGTCGACCTGCTCCGCTGACCTGCGCCGCCTGCGTGCGCCGGCGACCTGCTCCGGCCGGCCGCAATCGGCCCTACCCGCGGTCCCCCGACGCGCCGGGAGTCGGCGGCAGGCAGGCCGCGAGTTGCCGGGCCAGCCACCGCTCGTATCGTTCGACGCTCCAGCCGGATCGTCGGACCAGCCGGTCGTAGACCTCCGGCGCGTTGAGCACCCAGACCGCGTCGATGGTCGGCGCGACGGCCGAGTCGGGCCAGCCCAGCCGTGCGCCCAGGGCGGTCACCGCGTGCGTGGTGCCGATTCGGCGTTCGCGGTCGATCGTCTCGGCGAACTGCCCGGCCCCGCCGTCGAGCGCCTCGCCCGGACGCAGGACCGCGCCCACCACGTCGCCGATCCGCCGGTACAGCTCGGCGGTGTAGTGGGCGTACGCCGACGACCAGTCCGCGGGTGAGGTCGCCTCCGCGAGGCGGATGAACTCGGGTCGCTCGCTCATCGGGACGGGCTCGTCGTCGCCGACCACCGCCACGTCGTACACCGCCTTGAGGACCTCGGCCTTGCCGCCGATCGCGTTGTACACCGTCTGCGGGCTGACTCCGGCGGCCGCCGCGAGCGTGGAGATCCGCAGCGCGGGATAGCCGTCGTCGACCAGCGAGGTCCGTGCGACGGCGAGGATCCGACGTCGCGTCTCGCGGGCCGCTGCGGTCCGCGCCCGGTTGTCGTAGTCCCGAGCCATTGACATCCCCCATCAATCGAGTGGAACATGATTACATTGGAATTTAGTTCTACCGAAAGGTTGATCACCGTGTCCAATCCCGCCACCCCCGCCGCCCGCCGCGTGTTCGACGCCATCAACTCCGGCGACCTGTCCTGCCTGCCCGACTGCGTGACCGACGACTTCGTCGATCACGGCTCGCCGTTCCCGCTGCCGCCGGGCCCCGAGGGGTACGCGGGCATCCTCGGCTTCGTCCACGACCGACTGCAGATCCGATACTCCCTCGAGGACCTCATCGAGACCACCGACCGCATCGTCATCCGAGCCCGCGCCACCGGTTTCGGACTGGCCCAGTTCCACGGCCCCGAGGCCGCCGGCCGCCCCTACGAGATGACCACGATCCACATCTATCGCACCGAGGGCGACCGCCTCGCCGAGCACTGGGGCGTGCGCGACGAGCTCGGCGCCCTGGTGCGGATGGGCGTGGTGCCGGCCCCCGAACCGCCGCCGCTCCCGACCGCCACCGCCCCCTAGTGTCCTGCCCCTAAACGCCCCGGAGAGACACCCGAACCCCGGCCCTCGACTCATCGTCGAGGGCCTTGTCCTGCCGCCCCGATCCGGGGCGCGCGAACCCGCCGCCGCAGCCCGCGCCGAGGACCGACGACCGACGCGTCACCGATCTGGGAGTTCCCCGAGAAGTCCCACAGCGCACGTCTTTACGTGAGTAGGGTGTGGACTGAGTCACAGTCGGACATCGGGCGTGGGGGCCACCTCACCACTGGTCGCGGAAGTGGAGGCGCGCGGGCATGAATGCATACGGACCGATCCTCGTACTCGGTGCGATCGCCCTGGCCTTCGCCGTCGTCTCGGTGGTCATCTCCACCGTCGTCGGACCGCGGCGCCACAACCGCGCGAAGCTGGAAGCCTACGAGTGCGGCATCGAACCGCTCCCCCCGACCGCCGGCCTGGTACAGCGTTTCCCGGTCAAGTACTACCTGACCGCGATGCTGTTCATCATCTTCGACATCGAGATCGTCTTCCTCTACCCGTGGGCGGTGGCCGCCGACAGCCTCGGCTGGTTCGGGCTGATCGCGGTGTCCCT
Organism: Gordonia aichiensis; assembly: GCF_039946255.1. Lineage (GTDB taxonomy): Bacteria > Actinomycetota > Actinomycetes > Mycobacteriales > Mycobacteriaceae > Gordonia > Gordonia aichiensis_A. The sequence continues at coordinate 518,926 of NZ_JBCDWL010000001.1, forward strand.
GTTCATCGTCAACGTCTCGGTCGCCTACGCCTACGAATGGCGCCGCGGCGGACTGCGCTGGGACTGACCCGCGCCGACCGACCAGACCCGCCAACCGAATAGCGATCGATCCGCTCGCCCCCTGCGAGGTGAGCGACGAGATCGACCGACGCGAACTGCGCCAGATCAGTGAAGGAGACAAGCGATGGGGCTCGAGGAACAACTGCCCGGAGGCTTCCTGCTGAGCACGGTTGAGAAACTCGCCGGGTACATGCGCAAGGGCTCACTGTGGCCGGCCACTTTCGGCCTGGCCTGCTGCGCGATCGAGATGATGGCGACGACCGCCGGGCGCTACGATCTGGCCCGCTTCGGCATGGAGGCCTTCCGCGCCTCCCCGCGACAGGCCGACCTGATGATCGTGGCCGGGCGGGTGAGCCAGAAGATGGCCCCGGTCCTGCGCCAGATCTACGACCAGATGGCCGAACCGAAATGGGTGCTGGCGATGGGCGTGTGCGCGTCCTCGGGAGGCATGTTCAACAACTACGCGATCGTCCAGGGCGTCGACCACGTGGTCCCGGTCGACATCTATCTGCCCGGCTGCCCGCCACGCCCGGAGATGCTGCTGCACGCCATCTTGAAACTGCACGAGCAGATCGGCCAGATGCCGCTCGGCGTGCACCGCGAGGAGGTGATCCGAGCGACGGAGGCCGCCGCCCTGTCCGCCCCGGCCACGATCGAGTTGAAGGGGCTGCTGCGATGAGCGACGAGCTCGCCCGCCCGGTCAGCGGCCACGAGGTGATCGGTGTGCGCCGCGGCCTGTTCGGGGCGGAGGGTACCGGCGACACCTCCGGCTACGGCCGTCTCGTCGCACCGATCACCCTGCCGGGCAACACGTCACGCCCCTTCGGCGGATACTTCGACGAGATCGTCGACGAGCTCGAGGCCGGGCTCGCACGCCGCGACATCGCCTTCGACGACGCCGTCGAGAAGGTCATCGTCGATCGCGGCGACCTGACCGTCTACGTGCCCCGAAGCCACCTGCTGCCCGTCGCCGCGACCCTGCGCGACGAACCCACCCTGCGGTTCGAGCTGTGCCTGGGCGTCAGCGGCGTCCACTACCCCGACGAGACCGGGCGCGAGCTGCACGCGGTGTACCCGCTTCGCTCGATCACCCACAACCGCCGCATGCGGTTGGAAGTCGCCATCCCCGACGCCGACCCCCACGTGTCGAGCCTGCTTCCGGTGTACCCGACCAACGACTGGCACGAGCGCGAGACCTACGACTTCTTCGGGATCGTCTTCGACGGACATCCGTCGCTGACCCGCATCGAGATGCCCGACGACTGGGACGGCCACCCGCAACGCAAGGACTACCCCCTCGGCGGCATCCCGGTGCAGTACAAGGGTGCGACCATCGCGCCGCCCGACGAGCGGCGGAGGTACAACTGATGCCCGCCCCGACCACCTTCACCGTCAGCGGCCGCGACTGGCAGGACGTGGTCGCCGCCGTCCACGCCCGCGCGACCGCCGGCCCCAACGACGAGCGGATCGTCGTCAACATGGGTCCGCAGCACCCCTCCACCCACGGCGTGCTGCGCCTGATCCTGGAACTGGAGGGCGAGACGGTCACCGAGGCCCGCTGCGGCATCGGCTACCTGCACACCGGGATCGAGAAGAACCTGGAGTTCCGCACCTGGACTCAGGGCGTCGCCTTCGTCACGCGCATGGACTACCTCGCCCCCTTCTTCAACGAGACCGCCTACTGCCTGGCGGTCGAGAAGCTGCTCGGCATCACCGACGACATCCCCGAACGCGCCACCGTGATCCGCGTCCTGCTGATGGAGCTCAACCGCATCGCCTCGCACCTGGTCGCACTGGCGACCGGCGGCATGGAACTGGGTGCGGTGACGCCGATGTTCCTCGGCTTCGGCGCCCGCGAAGACATCCTCGACCTGTTCGAGGACATCACCGGCCTACGAATGAACCACGCCTTCGTCCGACCCGGCGGGATCGCGCAGGACCTGCCCGACGGCGCCGAGGAGAAGATCGCCGCCGTCCTCGACAAGCTGCCCGGCCAGATCGGCGAGGTGGAGGCGCTGCTGACGGAGAACTACATCTGGAAGGCCCGCACACAGGGCGTCGGCTACCTCGACCTCACCGGCTGCATGGCGCTCGGCATCACCGGCCCGATCCTGCGATCCACCGGCCTGCCGTACGACCTGCGTAAGTCCGAACCGTACTGCGGTTACGAGAACTACGACTTCGACGTCATCACCGACACCGGCTGCGACTCCTACGGCCGCTACGTGATCCGCGTCGAGGAGTGCAAGCAGTCCATCGCGATCGCCCGCCAATGCCTGGCCGCCCTCGAACCCGGTCCGGTCATGGTCGCCGACCGCAAACTCGCCTGGCCCGCCGACCTCGCGGTCGGGCCCGACGGCCTGGGCAACTCCCCCGAACACATCGCCGAGATCATGGGCATGTCGATGGAATCGCTGATCCACCACTTCAAACTCGTCACCGAGGGCATGCGCGTCCCGGCCGGACAGTGCTACACGGCCATCGAATCGCCGCGCGGCGAGCTCGGCGTGCACATGGTCTCCGACGGCGGCACCCGCCCGTACCGCGTCCACTTCCGCGATCCGTCGTTCACCAACCTGCAAGCCGTCGCCGCCATGTGCGAGGGCGGTCTGGTAGCCGACGTCATCACCGCGGTGGCGAGCATCGACCCGGTGATGGGAGGGGTGGACCGATGAGCGAACCGGTCTTCGTTGAGATCAGTGCCGGCCCGCCGGCGGAGATCAGTGCCGGCCCGCCGGCGGAGATCAGTGCCGGCCCGCCGGCGTTCTCCACGGTCGCGCCCCACCCGCCGATCGACTTCGACGGCCCCGACCGCTACCCCGACGAGGAGACGAGGGCGCTGGCCGACGAGGCGGCCGAGATCATCGCCCGCTACCCGCATTCGCGATCGGCCCTGCTGCCGCTGCTGCACCTGGTCCAGAGCCACGACGGCTACCTCACCCGCGCCGGCATCATGTTCTGCGCAGAGCAACTGGAGTTGACGCCCGCCGACGTCGCCGGCGTCGCGACCTTCTACACGATGTACCGGCGGTCCCCGACCGGCGACTACTTCGTCGGCGTCTGCACCAACGCACTGTGCGCGGTGATGGGCGGCGACGCGATCCTGTCGGAGCTGACCGACTCGCTCGGCATCAACCCCGGCGAGACCACCGCCGACGGCAAGGTGACCGTCGAACGCGTGGAATGCAACGCCGCCTGCGACTTCGCGCCCGTGGTGATGGTGAACTGGGAGTTCTTCGACAATCAGACCCCCGAGTCGGCCCGCACCCTCGTCGCCGACCTGCGCTCCGGGACCCCGCGGGCCCCCTCCCGCGGGCCGGACACCCTGTGCACCTTCCGGCAGGCCGCGCGACTGCTCGCCGGCCTCCCCGAGCAGGGCCCGCCGGCTCCGACCGAAGCCCGGCCCGAGCCCGAACCCGAATCCGAAACGGGGGCGCAGTGATGATCGCCGTCAGCCTGCCCTCGACGACGCCCGAACCCGCGCAGGTCCCGGTGCTGAGCAGGCACTGGTCCGAACCGGAGTCGTGGACCCTGCGAAACTACCTGCGGCAGAACGGCTATCAGGGCCTCAAGGCGGCGCTGCGGAAGACCCCCGACGAGGTCGTCGAGCAGGTGAAGGCCTCGGGCCTGCGCGGCCGCGGCGGTGCGGGCTTCCCGGTCGGCACCAAGTGGTCGTTCATCCCGCAGGGCGACAAGCCCGGCGGACGCGACACCCCGCACTACCTCGTGGTCAACGCCGACGAGTCCGAGCCCGGCACCTGCAAGGACATGCCATTGATGCTCGCCTCGCCTCACACGCTCATCGAGGGCGCGATCATCGCCTGCTACGCGATCCGCGCCCGACACGCCTTCATCTACGTGCGCGGCGAGGTCGCGAGCGTCATCCGTCGCCTGCGGACCGCCGTCGACGAGGCCTACGCCGCCGGACTGCTCGGCGACGACATCTTCGGCTCCGGCGTCGGCGTCGACCTGGTGGTGCACGCAGGCGCGGGCGCCTACATCTGCGGTGAGGAGACCGCGCTCCTCGACTCCCTCGAGGGGCGACGCGGCCAGCCCCGGCTGCGTCCCCCCTTCCCCGCCGTCGCGGGCCTGTACGCGAGTCCGACCGTCGTCAACAACGTGGAGTCGATCGCCAGCGTGCCTGCGATCCTGCGCAACGGTGCGGACTGGTTCCGCGAGTTCGGTACCGAGAAGTCGCCCGGCTTCACGATGTACTCGCTGTCCGGGCACGTGACGCGGCCCGGCCAGTACGAGGCGCCGATGGGCATCACCCTGCGCGAACTGCTCGAACAGGCCGGCGGCATCCGAGCCGGGCACGAACTGAAGTTCTGGACGCCGGGCGGCTCGTCGACGCCGATCTTCACCGCCGACCACCTCGACGTGCCGCTCGACTACGAGAACGTCGGCGCCGCGGGATCGATGCTGGGAACCAAGGCGCTGCAGATCTTCGACGACACCGTCTGCGTCGTCCGCACGGTCCTGCGGTGGTCGGAGTTCTACAAGCACGAGTCGTGCGGCAAGTGCACGCCCTGCCGGGAGGGCACGTACTGGCTGGTCCAGATGATGCGCCGCCTCGAGGCCGGCGACGCCACCGAGGACGATCTGACGACACTCACCGAGATCACCGACAGCATCGTCGGGAAGGCCTTCTGCGCCCTCGGCGACGCCGCGGGCGCCCCGATCATGAGTTCGCTGGAACACTTCCGCGACGAATACCTGGCGCACTTCCCCCGCGACGGCCATCCGGGCGGCTGCCCCTTCGATCCCGCGAAGGCCACCGTCTTCCCCCGCACCGAAGGAGCATCGTCGTGACCGCCTCCGACAAGACCACCGGTGCCCCGGACCAGGCCGCCGCCCCGCCCGACGACATGGTGACCCTCACCATCGACGACGTCGAGGTGTCGGTCCCGAAGGGCACCCTGCTGATCCGGGCCGCCGAACTGATCGGCGTCGAGATCCCCCGCTTCTGCGATCACCCGCTGCTCGACCCGGTGGGCGCCTGCCGGCAGTGCCTGGTCGACATCGAGGGCCAGCGCAAGCCGATGGCCTCGTGCACGATCACCGTCACCGACGGCATGGTGGTGCACACCCAGCACACCTCCGACGCCGCCCACCGAGCGCAGGCCGGGATCATGGAACTGCTGCTGATCAACCACCCGCTCGACTGCCCGACCTGCGACAAGGGCGGCGAATGCCCGCTGCAGAATCAGGCGATGACCGCCGGACGCCCCCAGTCCCGGTACGGCGGCGTCAAACGCACCTTCACCAAACCGCTGGCCCTGTCCAGCGAGATCCTGCTCGACCGCGAACGCTGCATCCTGTGCGCCCGCTGCACCCGGTTCTCCGACGAGATCGCAGGCGATCCCCTCATCGACATGGCCGAACGCGGCGCCCTGCAGCAGGTCAGCGCCTACACCGACGAGCCCTTCGAGTCGTACTTCTCCGGCAACACCATCCAGATCTGTCCGGTCGGCGCCCTGACCAGCACCGCCTACCGTTTCCGGTCCCGTCCCTTCGACCTGATCTCCTCCCCCAGCATCTGCGAGCACTGCGCCGCGGGCTGCGCCCAGCGCACCGACCACCGTCGCGGCACGGTGATGCGCCGGCTGGCCGGCGACGATCCCGAGGTGAACGAGGAGTGGAACTGCGACAAGGGCCGCTTCGCCTTCACCTACGCCACCCGCCCCGACCGGATCACCACGCCCCAGGTCCGCGGTGACGACGGCGAGCTGCACGAGGCGCCGTGGTCGTCCGCGCTGGCGATCGCCGCGCGCGGCCTGCGCCGGGCGGGCACCCGCACCGGCGTCCTCGTCGGCGGCCGGGCGACCGTCGAAGACGCCTACGCCTACGGCAAGTTCGCGCGCGCGGTGCTGGGCAGCAACGACGTCGACTTCCGCATGCGCGCCCACTCCGACGAGGAGGACCGGTTCCTGTCCGCGCACGTGGCGGGCAGCGGGATCGGTCTGACCTACGCCGAGCTGGAGAAGGCGCCGGTGGTGGTGCTGGCCGGACTCGAACCGGAGGAGGAATGCCCGATCCTGTTCCTTCGCCTGCGCAAGGCCGCCCGCAGGCACGGGCAGCGGATCCACTCGATCGGGCCGTGGGCGTCGGCGAGCGTCACCAAGACCGGCGGCAGCCTCCTGCAGTGCGTGCCGGGGCGCGAGGGCGCGGTGCTGCGCGACCCGCGACTGCACGCACTGCTCTCCGCACCCGGCGCGGCGCTCCTCGTCGGGGAGCGCCTCGCCGGGTCTCCCGGCGCGCTGACCGCCGCTTCGCAGGTGTGCGCCGACACCGGCGCCCGCCTCGCGTGGGTGCCGCGCCGGGCCGGCGAACGCGGCGCCCTCGACGTCGGCGCCGCCCCCAACCTGCTGCCCGCCGGGCGACCGCTGTCAGCCGAGCGGGCACGACGCGACATCGCCGCCGTCTGGGGTGTGATGCCCTCGGCCACCCCGGGTCGGGACACCGACGCGATCCTGTCGGCGCTGCATCGCGGGGAGCTGTCGGCGGCGGTGACCGGCGGCATCGAACCGGCCGACCTGCCCCGCCCGTCGGCGGCCGAGGCCGCGCTGGCCGCCGCCGACTTCGTCGTCAGCCTCGAACTGAGACCGGGTGTGGTCACCGCCCACGCCGACGTGGTCCTGCCGGTCGCCGCCGTCGCCGAGAAGGCGGGCACCTTCGTCGACTGGGAGGGCCGACCGCGCCGTTTCGGCGTCGCGCTGCCCTCGGCCGAGTCGGGCGGGCGGTCGTTGCCGGTCTCCGACCACCGGGTGCTGCACGCCCTGGCCGCCGAGATGGGCGTCGACCTCCGCTGCAACGACGCTGCGACGATTCACGCCGAGTTCGCCGAGATCGGCGGCTGGGACGGTCCCCGCACCCCCGTCGGCCAGACGCCGGACCCGGCCGTCGACGCCGACCGCGCCCCGGGGCGCGGCGAGGCCGTGCTGGCCTCGTGGCGGATGCTGCTCGACTTCGGCCGCATGCAGGACGGTGAACCTCACCTGGCGGGCACGGCGCACGCCGCCACCGTGCGGCTCAACGCCGCGACCGCCGCCGAGATCGGCGCGACCGGCGGCGACCGCGTCACGGTCTCCACCGACCACGGCACCATCGTCTTGCCGCTGACCGTCACCGATCTGCCCGACCGCGTGGTGTGGCTGCCGCTGAACTCGCCGGGATCGCGGGTGTATCCGATTCTGGAGGCCGCCGCCGGAGCCGTCGTCTCGATCGCGAGGGACGACCATGCGTGAGCAGACCGCGGCGCAGACCGTGTTCCCCGACCTCGACAGTTTCGGCACCGACGCCTGGTGGCTGGTCCTGGTCAAGGCGGTCGCGGTCTTCGCCTTCCTGGTGCTCACGGTGCTCGTCGCGATCCTCGCCGAACGCAAGATCATGGCCCGCATGCAGTACCGGCTCGGACCCAATCGGGTCGGCTGGCACGGCGCCCTCCAATCGCTGGCCGACGGCGTCAAACTCGCGCTCAAGGAGGGCCTGACGCCGTTCGGGGTCGACAAGGTCCTCTACCTGCTGGCACCGGTCGTGTCGGTGGTCCCGGCGATCATGGCGTTCGCGGTGATCCCGATGGGACCGGAGGTGTCGATCTTCGGTCATCGGACGCCGCTGCAGCTGACCGACCTGCCGATCGGTGTGCTGTACGTCCTGGCGCTGGCGTCGATCGGTGTCTACGGCATCGTCCTGGCCGGCTGGTCGTCCGGCTCCACCTACCCGCTGCTGGGCGCGCTGCGCTCCACCGCCCAGGTCATCTCGTACGAGATCGCGATGGGGCTGACCTTCGCGGCGGTCTTCCTGCTCTCGACCACCATGTCGACCTCGGAGACCGTCTCCGCGCAGGCGCACCACTGGTACATCGTCCTGCTGCTGCCCTCGTTCGCGATCTATGCGATCTCGATGGTCGGCGAGACCAACCGCGCCCCCTTCGACCTGCCGGAGGCCGAAGGCGAACTGGTCGGCGGCTTCCACACCGAGTACTCGTCGCTGAAGTTCGCCATGTTCATGCTCGCCGAGTACATCAACATGGCCACCGTCTCGGCACTGGCCACCACCCTGTTCCTCGGCGGCTGGCAGGCGCCGTGGCCGCTGTCGATCTGGGACGGCGCCAACTCCGGCTGGTGGCCGCTGCTCTGGTTCGTCATCAAGATGTGGAGCTTCCTGTTCGTCTTCTTCTGGCTGCGGACCACCCTCCCGCGCCTGCGCTACGACCAGTTCATGGGACTGGGATGGAAGGTGCTCATCCCGTTCGCCCTCGGCTGGGTGCTGGTGGTCGCGGTGATCCGCGAGGCCACCGGATCCCTGTCGGGATGGGCCTCCGGGTCGATCCTGGCCGGCGCGGGCGTGGTGGTCACCGCCACCCTGCTGGTCGCGATCAGCCGCGAGACCATCGGCAGGCGTCCGCCGCCGACGCTGCCGCCGACGCAGGCGCCGTTCGACCCGATGGCCGGCGGCTTCCCCGTCCCGCCGCTGCCGGGACAGGTGCTGCCGACCCCGAAACTGTCCGGGACCACCGCGTCCCCGCCACCCTCGGAACCGGAGGCCTCCCATGCCTGATCCCGCCGACACCCCGCGGTCGTCGCTGTTCAAGATCCCCGACGCCCTCGCCGGCTTCGGAGTCACCTTCACCGGCATGTTCCGCAAGACCATCACCGAGGAGTACCCCGATCAGAAGGTGCCGACCTCGCGTCGATACCACGGTCGGCACCAGCTCAACCGGTACGACGACGGTCTGGAGAAGTGCATCGGCTGCGAACTGTGCGCCTGGGCGTGCCCGGCCGACGCGATCTACGTGGAGGGCGCCGACAACACCGAAGAGGAGCGCTACTCGCCCGGCGAACGCTACGGCCGCGTCTACCAGATCAACTACCTGCGCTGCATCGGCTGCGGACTGTGCATCGAGGCCTGTCCGACGCGCGCGTTGACGATGACCAACGAGTACGAGATGGCGAGCGACTCCCGCGCCGACATGATCTACGAGAAGGATCGGCTGCTGGCGCCGCTGCAGCCGGGGATGACGCCGCCGCCGCATCCGATGGCCGAGGGGGCGCGCCCGGAGAACTACTACCGCGGGGACGTCGACGCCGACGGCCTCACCGTTCCCGATGCGGGTGACGAATGAGCACCGCGTCGATGCTCCTGGCCGAACTCTCGCGCACCACCGGCACCGAGGCCGTCACCTTCTGGGTGCTGGCGGTGATCGTCGTGCTGGGCGCCCTCGGCGTGGTCCTGAGTCCCAAAGCCGTGTACTCGGCCGTCTTCCTCGCCATGACGATGGTGATCCTGGCCGTCTTCTACGTGATGCAGGGTGCGCTGTTCCTCGGGGTGGTGCAGGTGGTGGTCTACACCGGCGCGGTGATGATGCTGTTCCTGTTCGTGCTGATGCTGATCGGCGTCGACTCGTCCGAGTCGCTGGTCGAGACGATCCGCGGCCAGCGATACCTCGCCGCAGGGCTGGGACTGGGGTTCGCGGTGCTGCTGATCGCGGCGATCGGCAGCGCCTCCCTGGCCGCCTTCGTCGGCGCCCCCGATTACAGCGGCACAGGCACTTCGACGGGGCTCAGCACAGGCGGCAACGAGAACATCCGGATGCTCGCCCAACTGATCTTCGGCCGCTACCTGTGGGCCTTCGAGCTCACCGGAGCGCTGCTGATCGTCGCCACGCTGGGCGCGATGGTGCTCGCCCACCGACGCAGGTTCGGCCCCCGCGGCGGCCAACGCGAGCAGTCCATCGAGCGATTCAAGAGCGGTTCGCACGCCACGCCGCTGCCGCCGCCGGGCGTGTACGCGCGCCACAACGCGGTCGACGTCCCCGCGCGCGAACCCGACGGCAGCCCGTCGACGCTGTCGGTCAACGCGATGATCACGGCCCGCGAGATCGCCGCGGGTCGGGGCGGGAGATCCCCGGGCAGCGATGTGGAGGACAGGCGATGAATCCGGCGAACTACCTCTATCTGGCGGCCCTGTTGTTCGCCATCGGCGCCGCCGGGGTGCTGCTGCGCCGCAACGCGATCGTCGTGTTCATGTGCGTGGAGCTGATGCTCAACGCCGCCAACCTCTCCTTCGTCACCTTCGCCCGCATGCACGGCAGCCTCGACGGCCAGGTGATCGCCTTCTTCACGATGGTCGTCGCCGCCGCCGAAGTGGTGGTCGGGCTGGCGATCATCATGATGATCTTCCGGACCCGGCGTTCGGCCTCGGTCGACGACGCGAACCTGCTGAGGCGGTGAGGCGATGAGCCACGACCTGACTCGTGCCCTCCTCTGGCTGATCCCCGGCCTGCCGGCCTTCGGCGCACTGTTCCTGCTGGTCGCGGGACGTCGGACCGACCGCTGGGGCCACCTGCTGGCCACCGCGCTGTCGGGCGTCGCCGCCGTGCTCGGCATTGCGATGTGGATCGGCATGATCAGGCGCGACGACGCCGCGCGCACCGTCGTCAGCGGCGGCTACCGGTGGATCCAGACCGGCGACTTCACCGTCGACGCCGCGCTGCGCCTCGACCAGCTCTCGATGTGCTTCGTCCTGCTGATCACGGTGGTCGGCACCCTGATCCACGTCTACTCGATCGGCTACATGGCGACCGACCCGGGCCGACGGCGCTTCTTCGCCTACCTGAACCTGTTCGTCGCCGCGATGCTGATCCTGGTCCTGGCCGACGGCTACCTGGGTCTGTATCTGGGCTGGGAGGGCGTCGGTCTGGCGTCGTACCTGCTGATCGGCTTCTGGCAGCACAAGCCGGTCGCGGCGACCGCCGCCAAGAAGGCGTTCGTGATGAACCGGGTCGGCGACATCGGAATGGTGATCGCCCTGGCGGTCATGTTCGCCACCTTCGGGTCGGTCAGCTTCGACGGCGTCTTCGGCGCCGCGGGCACCGCGAGCCAGGCGGCGCTGACCGGCATCTGCTTCATGCTGCTGCTCGGTGCGTGCGCCAAGTCCGCGCAGGTGCCGCTGCAGGCGTGGCTGGGTGATGCGATGGAGGGCCCGACTCCGGTGTCGGCGCTCATCCACGCGGCGACGATGGTGACCGCGGGCGTCTACCTGATCACCCGGTCGGCACCGCTGTTCGACCTCGCCCCCGATGCGCAGACCGGCGTCGTCGTGGTCGGTGCGGTGACCCTGCTGTTCGGCGCCGTCGTCGGCTGCGCCAAGGACGACATCAAGAAGGCCCTCGCCGCTTCGACGGTCAGCCAGATCGGCTACATGGTCCTGGCCGCCGGGCTGGGCCCCGCCGGGTACGCGGTGGCCATCATGCACCTGCTCACGCACGGCTTCTTCAAGGCCGGACTGTTCCTCGGCTCCGGTTCGGTGATGCACGCGATGAACGACGAGACCGACATGCGCAGGCTCGGCGGCCTGCGGGTGTTCATGCCGATCACGTTCGTCACCTTCGGCCTCGGCTATCTGGCGATCATCGGGATCCCGCCCTTCGCCGGCTTCTACTCCAAGGACCACATCATCGAGGCCGCCCTCGGCACGGGCGGGGTGCGCGGGGCCGTGCTCGGCGGGGCGGCGATCCTCGGCGCAAGCATCACCGCCTTCTACATGACGCGCGTGATGGTGATGACCTTCCTCGGCAGACCCCGCTGGGAGGCGGCCGGCCCCGGCGAGAGCGCCCCCGAGCCGCACGAGTCGCCGCGGTCGATGACGTGGCCGATGATCGTCCTGGCCGTCGGTTCGGTGTTCTCCGGCGGACTGCTCGCGATCGGCGGCACCCTGTCGGACTTCCTGGCCCCGGTCGTCGGGACCGCGCCCGAGCACAGCGGAACGCTGCCCGGCTGGGCGGTCACCGTGCTGGTGCTGGCGGTGGTCCTGGTCGGCGTCGGCGTCGCCTGGCGCATGTACGGCCGTGCCGAGATCCCGGAGACGGCGCCGCAGGACGTGTCGGCGCTGACCGTCGCCGCGCGCGCCGACCTCTACGGCGACGCCTTCAACGAACGCGTCTTCGCCGGCCCCGGGCAACTCGTCACCACCGGGCTGGTGCAGTTGGAGGACCGCGGACTCGGAGCCGTGCCCGCCGCGGTGGGCGCCGGGGTCGTGGGTCTGTCGGAGGTCACCAGGCGACGTCAGAACGGGTTCGTCCGGACCTACGCTCTCTCGATTCTCGCGGGCACCGTCGTGGTGGCCGCCCTGACGATGGTGGTGAGCGTGCTGTGACCGACACCTCGACGCTGAACCTCTCGGCCGCGGCGCTCGCCGCCGGACCCGGTTCGGTTCCCTGGCTCACCGTCCTGTGGCTGCTGCCGGCCGTCGCCTCGCTCGTGGTCATGCTGATTCCGGCGGCCCGCGCGGTCAATGCGAAGCAGGTCGGGATCGGTGCCTCGTTGCTGACGCTGGCGTGGGCGATCGTCGTCGCCACCCGGTTCTCCACCGACGGCGTCGGCTTCCAGCTCGTCGAGGACGTCAGTTGGATTCCGGCGTTCGGGGCGCGCTATTCGCTGGCGCTGGACGGCATCGGACTGGCCCTGATCCTGTTGACGGCGGCTCTGACACCCCTCCTGCTGCTGGCGGGCTGGCGCGACGCCGACGCAGACCCGGCAGCCGCCGAGACCGGCGCACCGCGTCGCACACACATCTACGTCTCGCTGATGCTCGCGGTGGAGTCGATGGTGCTGATGAGCTTCGTCGCCACCGACGTGCTGCTGTTCTACCTCTTCTTCGAGGCGATGCTGGTCCCGATGTACTTCCTCATCGGCGGCTTCGGCGGCGCCGATGAACGGGTCCGCGCCCGCGCCGCGGTCAAGTTCCTGCTGTACAACCTGTTCGGCGGGCTCATCATGCTCGCCGCCGTGATCGGCCTGTACGTGGTGAGCGCGCGGTCGGGGCTCGGGCCCGGCGGCGGCGGCACCTTCAGCCTGGTCGACCTGGGATCCGCGTCGGCCACCGGCCGGCTCGACGCCTCCCCCGCCACCATGAACCTGCTGTTCCTCGGCTTCCTGTTCGCCTTCGCGGTCAAGGCGCCGCTGTGGCCCTTCCATTCCTGGCTGCCCGACGCCGCCGTGTCGACGACTCCGGCGGCCGCGGTGATGATGATGGCGGTGATGGACAAGGTCGGCACGTTCGCGATGCTCCGATTCTGTCTCGGCCTGTTCCCGGACGCGTCGATCACGTTCGCACCGTGGGTGTCGGCGCTCGCCGTGGTGAGCATCGTCTACGGCGCCGTCTGCGCGATCGGCCAGCGCGATGTGATGCGGCTGATCGCGTACACGTCCATCTCGCACTTCGGGTTCATCGTGCTCGGCGTCTTCGCACTCACCGCCCAGGGGCAGTCGGGGTCGGCGCTGTACATGGTCAACCACGGGCTGTCGACGGCCGCGCTGTTCCTCATCGCGGGCTTCCTGGTGACCCAGCGCGGCACCGCGCTGATCGACGACTACGGCGGAGTGCAGAAGCTCGCACCGGTGCTGGCCGGCACCTTCCTCGTCGCCGGGATGGCGACGCTGTCGCTGCCCGGCCTGGCCCCGTTCATCAGTGAGTTCCTGGTCATCATCGGCACCTTCGGGAAGTATCCGGTCGCGGCGATCGTCGCGACGTCGGCGCTGGTCCTGTCGGCCCTGTACGTCCTGTGGGCGTATCAGCGGATGATGGGCGGGCCGGTCCGGCACAGCGCCACCGTCGACGTCGACGGTCAGGCGCCGATCCGTGATCTCGACGTGCGGCAGAAGGCGGTCGTCGCGCCGCTCATCGCCGGGCTGCTGATCCTCGGGATCTTCCCGCAGTTGGCGCTGAAGTACATCGATCCGGCGGTGCCCGCGACGTCGGTGACCGTCGACTGCGTCGATTCCACCTGTGTCCCCGTGCCCGTCGCCGAACAGGGAGGCTCTCGATGACCCCGGCATTGGATCCGCACAGCGTCGACTACTTCCGGCTGTCGCCGATGCTCATCGTGTTCGGGGTCGCGGTGGTCGCGGTGCTGGTGGAGGCGTTCGTCCCTGCCGCCGCCCGCTACCGCGTCCAGCTCTGGCTGGCCGGCGGCGGCCTGATCGCCTCCTTCGTCGCCCTGCTGCTGGTGACTCGGTCCTATCGGGTCGACGGGGCGTCGACCGCGATGTCGGGAGCGGTCATCATCGACGGTCCCACCCTGTTCCTGCAGGGCACGGTGCTGCTGGTGTCCCTGGGATCGGTGGCGCTGATGGCCGAGCGGCGGCTGGACCGGGTGTGGGCGCCGCTGGAGGTGCGGACCGCTGCCGGGCGGCGCGTGTCGATCGGCGGCGGCACGACCGCCGACACCGGCGAGGGAGAAGGGGCCGTCGTCGACGACGCCGATCTGCCCGCGGACGCCTTCACTCCCGCCGGCGCCACGGTCCCGGGCTCCGCGGAGGAGTTGATCGCCGGGCGTGCCGGGACCGTCACCACCGAGGTGTATCCCCTCGCGCTGTTCGCCGTCGGCGGCATGATGCTGTTCGGCGCCTGCGGCGACCTGCTGACCATGTTCATCGCCCTCGAAGTGCTGTCGCTGCCGCTGTACCTGCTGTGCGGCTTGGCCCGTCGCCGACGGCTGCTGTCGCAGGAGGCCTCCCTCAAGTACTTCCTGCTCGGCGCCTTCTCGTCGGCGATCTTCCTGTTCGGCACCTCCTTCGCCTACGGCGCCACCGGCACGGTGTCGCTGGCGAAGATCGGCGCGAGCGTCGCCGGCGAGTCGCTGACCCCGGTCGCCGACCACACGCTGACCCTGATCGCCGTCACGCTGATCGCCGTCGGACTGCTGTTCAAGGTCGGCGCGGTGCCCTTCGGGTCGTGGGTGCCCGACGTGTATCAGGGTGCGCCGAGCCCGGTCACGGCGCTGATGGCGTCGGCGACCAAGGTGGCGGCGTTCGGCGCGCTGCTGCGGGTGCTGCACGTGGCCTTCCCCGCCGTCGAACGCGACTGGCGGCCGGCGCTGTGGGTGGTCGCCATCGCGACGATGGTGATCGCGACGCTGATGGCGGTGACGCAGAACGACATCAAGCGGATGCTGGCCTACTCGTCGGTGAGCCACGTCGGTTTCGCTCTCGTCGGTGCCATCACGCTGTCGCGCGCCGGGGTGTCGAGCACCCTGTTCTATGTGGCCGCCTACGCGGTGTCGGCGTTCGGCGGGTTCGCCCTGCTGTCGGTGGTGCGCGACGCCACCGGCCGGGAGGCCACCGATCTCGCGTCGTGGGCCGGGCTCGGGCGACGTCGACCGCTGGTCGGTGCGATGATGTCGCTGCTGCTGCTCTCCTTCGCCGGCATCCCGCTCACCAGCGGTTTCATCGCCAAGTTCGCGGTCTTCAGTGCCGCCGGACACGACGGGGCGTGGACGCTGGTCATCGTCGGCGTCGTGTGCAGTGCCATTGCCGCGTACTTCTACATCCGCGTCATCGTGGCGATGTTCTTCGCCGATCCGCCCGAGCACGCTCCCGAGATCCGCGTCCCGAGCCTGCTGACGTCGATCCCGATCGCGGTCTCCGCCGCCATCACCCTGCTGCTGGGCGTCTTCCCCCAGTGGCTCCTCGACCTCGCCGACGCCGCCTCGACCTTCTGGCGTTAGCCCGCGCGCTCGTCTCGACACGCCGCGGCTGGTCGAGTAGCGACCGAAGCACAGCCAGCCCGCACCACCCGCCGCCTCAGGCTGGTCGAGTAGCGACTTGGACGAAGCGCAGGCCCAACCCAGGCTGGTCAAGTAAGCGACCGAAGCGCAGCGCAGGACGCGCATCGAGACCCCACACACCGCCTCGATACGCCGCATCACTGCGCTCAGTGGCTACTCGACAACCCTGAAACCACCGCTCACCCGAGCGACCGCAACCGAAACGAAGGCCCGCCCCAACCCAGGCTGGTCGAGTAAGCGACCGAGCGCAGCGAGGCCGCGCATCGAGACCCCACACACCGCCTCGATACGCCGCATCACTGCGCTCAGTGGCTACTCGACAACCCTGAAACCACCGCTCACCCGGGCGACCGAAGCGAAATGAAGGCCCGCCCCAACCCAGGCTGGTCGAGTAGCGACCGAGCGCAGCGAGGCCGCGTATCGAGACCCCCGCACACCGTCTCGATACGCCGCTTCGCTGCGCTCAGTGGCTACTCGACAACCCTGAAACCACCGCTCACCCGAGCGACCGCAACCGAAACGAAGGCCCGCCCCAACCCAGGCTGGTCGAGTAAGCGACCGAGCGCAGCGAGGCCGCGCATCGAGACCCCCACACACCGTCTCGATACGCCGCCTCGCTGCGCTCAGTGGCTACTCGACAACCCTGAAAACACCGCCTCGCCCGACCCCGTCGCCGCGAGACGGATGCGTTCGCGCAAGTCGTCGGAGGCGACGTCGCGCAGGTCGCTGAGCGGGTGCCACCCGACGTCGGTGAGCTCGCCGTCGGCCGGGTGCGGGTCGCCGGCGAGCCACCGGCAGCGGAAGGTCAGATCCAGGTAGTCCACCAGGTCACCGTTCACGTGCCTCTTGCGCGGCAGTTGATGCACGCGCGCGAGGCGTTCGACCTCGATCTCGACGCCGGCCTCCTCCATCGCCTCCCGCCTCGCCGCGACCGCCGGCTGCTCCCCCGGGTCGACGATGCCGGTGATCGGCGTCAGCGCGCCCGTGTCCGACCGCCGGCCCAGCAGCACCTCGGTCGCCCCGCCGACCTCACGGAGGATCACCGCCGTCACGCCGACGAGAACCAGCGGGTCGTGGCCGATGTGCTCGCGCAGACGCAGGACGTACTCGGGTGTGGCCATGGGCGCCAGACTACGCGGCGCCCGTTCAGGCGGTCGCGATGTCCAGACCGGTGGCGATCTCGTCGATCCGGCGCGCGAGAGCGACGTCGTAGGACGTGAGCTGCCCGGCGCTGTGCGTCACCAGCCGGTAGGTGACCGTCGGATAGCGCAGGTCGATGTCGGGATGGTGGTTCGCCTCCTCGGCGGCGCCGACCACCGCGGTGACCATCTCCAGACCGCGGACCATGTTCCCGGGCCGGTAGGTGGCGGTGAGCATTCCGTCGGCCACCGACCACGCCGCCGATGTCTGCGCGCCGGCGTCCGCGTCGGTGACGGGTTCGGGTGCGTGTTCACTCATGAGTCAACCTCCGATTACTGGTTGGACGGGCACGCACGGCACCGGCCGCGGGTGCATCGGGTCCAGGGCGTTGAGCACGATCGCCGCACTGCGCCGGTTGGACGTGATGGACATGTGGTCCGAATGGTCTTGCGGACAGTCGTTCTGGACGACGATGTTGCGGACGTGCGTGCCGGTCGGACCGTCGAGCAGGCCCGCGGCGTAGGGGACGACGATCTCGTCGTCTCGGGTGACGATGTTGGTGTACTCGACGCCCGGCAGGTACGGCGTCGGGACACGGACCGCACGGTTGAAATCGGTGTTCTTCGGCGGCGCCGTGCACTCCGGGCACGCCGGCCGCGCGGGGTCGGGGATGCCCAGACCCCGCCGGAAGGTCTCGATCGCCTCCCCGCGCGCATCATCGTCGTCGGGGCCCTGCCGCCAGTAAGGCGCGAGCGAGACGTAGTGCGCGACGTGCCCGCGGCCGCCGAGGTACTTCATCCAGTAGGTGGGGATCTCGGTGCCCA
Source organism: Gordonia aichiensis (assembly GCF_039946255.1). GTDB lineage: Bacteria > Actinomycetota > Actinomycetes > Mycobacteriales > Mycobacteriaceae > Gordonia > Gordonia aichiensis_A. The sequence goes on from NZ_JBCDWL010000001.1 coordinate 536,521, forward strand.
GTGAATGCCCTACGACGTCGACCTGCGACGACCCGGTCGCCGCCATCACGCGGTCGGCGAACTCCTTGACGTCCCATGCACTGTCGAGTTTGGGGCCGAGCCCGCCGAGCGCCGACGCCGGCCACACCGACGACAACGCGCCGTAGGTCGGGGCGAAGACGCAGTAGCCGTCGTTCTTCAGGATCGGCGCCAGCGTCGCCCAGTTGGTCTGGCGTCCGCCGCCGCTGCCGTGGACGAGGATCACCGGCCGCGGATGCCGGGCGGTGGGCCGGCACGAGAAGTCGTTGGTTCCCGGGAGCGAGCCGCCCGGATTCGCCAGTTCGGCGCGAATGCCGTCGAGGAAGTCGTAGGTGACCGGCAGGCGCGACGGGGTCGACCGACCGGGACTGGCGGACGCCGGGGCGAGGCCCGCACCCAGCAGCAGGCACACCGCAGCACACAGCACGCCGACCGGTCCGATCAGCGACCCGATGCTGCGGCGCGCCCCCATGTCAGCCCACCCGATCCGCCTTCGCCGCCAGGTAGTCGGCCTGGAAGATGCCCATCCGGGTGGCGTCGCGGTAGGCGCCGCCGGCGAAGAACTCCTGCACGAGCACCCCTTCGACGGTGAAGCCCGACTTCTCGTAGACGTGGATCGCGGCGGCGTTCTCGGTGTCTACGAGCAGGAAGACCTTGTGCAGATTCAGTGCGGTGAAGGCGAAGTCGAGCGCGGCTCGCGTCGCGGCGCCCGCGTAGCCGCGGCCCTGCTCGCCCGGCGCGATGATGATCTGGAACTCGCAGTTGCGGTGGACGTAGTCGATGTAGACGAGCTCGACCAGCCCCACCCGACGGCCGGCGGACTCGACGATGAACCGACGTTCCCGATCGCTGCCGCGCTGCTGGGTGAACGTCTCCTCCAGGTCGGTCAGGGTGGCGTGAGCCGGTTCGAACCAGTACCGCATCACGTCCGGGTCGTTGAAGAGTTCGTGGACGAAGGGCAGGTCGGTTCGTTCGAGAGCCCGGAGTCGCGGCGCCGCGAAGGTCTCCGGAGCTGTTGCGTCAGCCATGCGTCAACCCTACGTCGCCGGCCGGTCCCCGCGCGCACCCGGAGCGGGGACCGGTCAGACGCCGCGGGTCAGATGTCGTCGAACGAGCCGCCGCGCCCCTTGCCCGCCGCGAACCGTCCGGCGCCGCTGCGCCCATCGGCCTGCAACGACGTCATCCCGATCGCGAACTCCCGCCGCAGCGCGGTCTCCTCGGTGTCGGACCATTGGGCGCGCGCCGACCGTCGGTCACCGCGCATGCAGGTGCCGGGCATCCGCGCGATGTCGTGGGCCAGCGCGACGGCGGCCGCACGGGCGGTTCCGGTCGCCACCACCCGGTTGACCAGCCCGAAGCTCAGCGCCTCGGCCGCGTCGACGGGACGTCCGGTCAGGATCAGGTCCATCGCACGACTGTGCCCGATGAGCCGCGGCAGCCGGATGGTTCCGCCGTCGATCAGCGGCACGCCCCACCGTCGGCAGAAGACGCCGAGGGTGGCGTCCTCGTCGGCCACCCGCAGGTCGCACCACAGCGCCAACTCGAGTCCGCCGGCCACCGCGTGCCCGTTGATGGCGGCGATCACCGGCTTGTCCAGATCCATCCGGGTGGGCCCCATCGGCCCGTCGCCCTCCAGGGTCAGCGGATTGGAGCGCTCGGTGCCGACGGCCTTGAGGTCGGCACCCGCGCAGAACGACGGCCCGTCCCCGGCCAGAACCGCGACCTTCGCGTCCGACTGCTCGAAATCGCGGAAGGCGTCGGCCAACTCGCGCGCCATGCCACCGTCGACGGCGTTGTGCCTATCGGGGCGCGCCATGATCACCAGCAGGACGTCGCCGTCGCGTTCGGTCCGGATGTCGCTCATCGGTTCTCCTCATTCTGGCGGGTCTGATCCCGGCCGGGCTGATCCTGGCTCGGCTGATCCTGATCCGTCTGATCCTGCTCGGTCCGGTCGGCCCACAGGGGTTCGCGCAGGGCGCGTCGCAGCAGTTTGCCGACCGCCGACTTCGGGATCGACTCGACGAATCGCACGCTCTTGGGCGCCTTGTGAGCGGCGATCCGAGCACGGACGTGCTCGATCAGCTCCCGCTCACCGACCTCGCTCCCCGGCACGGTGGTCACGAACGCCGTGACCGCCTCCACCCACTGGTCGTCGGGCGCACCGACGACGGCGCATTCGGCGACCGCCGGGTGCGACGAGAGCGCGTCCTCCACCTCCCTCGGGTACACGTTGTAGCCGCCGGTGATGATCATGTCGCTGGTGCGGTCCACCAGGAACAGGTAGCCGCGGTCGTCGAACCGGGCCAGGTCGCGGGTGCGGATCCAGCCGTCGTCGGTGAAGGTGGCGGCATTGAGCTCCGCGGACTCGAAGTAGCCCGCCATCTGGAAGGGCGCGCGGAGCGTGATCTCCCCGATCTCACCGGCGGGGACCTCGATCCCGTCCTCGTCGAGGAGCTTGAGCTCCACGTCGCAGGAGGGCAGCCCGCACGCGCCCCACAGCGAACGGTCGGCGTGGGCGTGCTCGTCGAGTGCCGCGATCACCAGCGGCGCCTCGGTCTGCCCGTAGTACTGCGTCAGGATGGGGCCGAACGCCTCGATCGACCGCTCCAGCACCGGTTTGGGCATCGGACTGGCCCCGTAGATCACCTTCCGCAACGACGACAGGTCGGCGTCGGCGAGGACGCCGGCGTTGAGCAGCATCGCGAACATGGTCGGCACCAGGTTGATCTCAGTGGCCCGGTAACGGCCGATCGCGTCGGCGAATCCGGCGGGATCGAAGCCGGGCAGAATCGCCGACGCCCCGCCGCGAATCCAGTACGGGAGCACGAAGGTGCCGCTGGCGTGGATCAGCGACGCCGCGTGCACCATGACCGAATCAGGCTGCGGATCCAGCAGATTCGCCAGGATGTTGGCGCAAACCGCCCCGTACGAGCCCTGCGTGTGAATCACGGCCTTGAGGGTGCCGGTGGTGCCGGACGTGTAGAGCATCAGCGTGGGATCCTCCGGCCGCAGGTCGACCTCCGGTTCCCCGACGGTTTCGTCGGTCGCGGCCAGGAGGTCGCCGCCGGGCGCCGCGGTGCGCAGACCGAGCACCGTCAGCTCCGGGTGGAGCTCCCGCAGGGCTACCGCCCGGTCGATCAGCGACGCGTCGGCGACCACGACCGTCGCGTGCGATCCGACGATCATCGCCGCGTGCTCGTCGAGGGACAGTCGCGCGTTGAGCGGAACGCGGACCAGACCGGTCTTGATGGCGGCGAACTCCATCGGGACCGAGTCGAGGCCGTTGTTCACGAGCAGCGCCACGTGGGTCCCCTTGCTCACGCCGGCTTCGAGCAACCGATGCGAGATCAGGTTGGCGCGGTCGTTCACCTCGCGGAAGGTGAGCACGTCGTCGCCGAAGTACACCGCCGGCCGGTCGGCGTGCGCCAGCGCGCCGCGGCGGATGTGGGTCACTGCCATGGTCATGGGGCCTGTTCCTCCTGGTGAGATCCGGTGCGCTCATGCCGCCCACAGCCGCCTGAGCGCACCGGAGTGTCGTCGTGGTCCTGATCGCCGATCAATAAAACAGATCAAATGGTCTGTTTTGCGTTCTGCCACTATTGTGACGTGAGCAACCAGCCCCGTCAAGAGCGCGCCGTCCGCACGCGCACCCAGATCCTGACTGGCGCCGTCGACGTCCTGGTGGAGCACGGATACGCCGGGATGACGATGCAGCGCGTGCAGACCGCGGCCGGCGTGAGCCGCGGCGCCCTCACCCACCACTTCGGGTCGATGACCGAGATCGCCGTCGCCGCAGTCGACTTCATCGCCGAGAATCAGGCCGACGAGATCCGCGACGCGGTCGGGCCCGGCGACTCGATGGACCGCGTCGTCGAGGTCATCCACGAGACCACGCGGCGCCCGACCTTCGTCGCCGGACTGCAGCTGTGGGCGGCGGCGCGCACCGAGCCGGCCCTGCGCGAGGCCTTGCAGCCCGGCGCGCACCGGCTGTTCACCGAGATCCAGCAGATGCTGGCGCCCTTCGTCGCCGACTTCGGTCCCGAGCAGTCCGCGGTCTTCCTCGACGGCCTGCTGAGCCTGCTGCGCGGCCTGGCCATCGGCGCGGTCCTGCGCGACCGGCCCGACCGCGAACGAGAGATCCTGTCGGCGTGGCTGACAGTTTTCGCGTCGACCGGACCGCAACCGTGACAGGGTGGCAGGCATGCGTGATGTCGTCATCTGCGAACCCGTCCGCACCCCGATCGGCCGGTACGGCGGATCGCTGACGTCGCTGTCGGCGGCCCGCCTCGGCGAGACCGCCCTGCGCGCCCTCCTCGACCGCACCGGAGTCGACCCCGAGGCGATCGACGACGTCGTGCTCGGCAACGTCTACCCCACCAGCGAGGCGCCGGCCATCGGGCGCGTGGTGGCCCTGGACGCGGGGCTGCCGGTCACCGTCCCCGGCGCCCAGGTGGACCGCCGGTGCGGGTCGGGCCTGTACTCGGTGATGGTGGCGGGCATGCAGGTGGCCGTCGGCGCGAACGATCTCGCGGTCGCGGGCGGCGTCGAGTCGATGAGCAATGTGCCCTTCTACAGCGTCGACATGCGGTGGGGAGTCCGCGGCGCCGGGGTCGTGCTGCACGACGGGCTGGTTCGCGGGCGGCTGACCGCGGGCGGACGGCATCATCCGGTGCCCGGCGGCATGCTGGAGACCGCCGAGAACCTGCGCCGCCGCTACGACATCTCCCGCGTCGAGCAGGACGAGCTGGCCGCGCTCTCTCACCGGCGCGCCGTCGCCGCGCAGCAGGCCGGCGTGTTCGCCGAGGAGATCGTGCCGGTGACGGTCCCGACGAAAGCGGGATCGGTGCTCGTCGACGCCGACGAGCACCCCCGCGCCGACACCACGGTGGAGAAGCTCTCAGCCCTGCGGCCGGTGCTCCTCGACGAGGACCCCGAGGCCACCGTCACCGCGGGCAACGCCAGCGGCCAGAACGACGCGGCCGCCCTGTGCCTGGTGACCCATCCCGCGCACGCCGAGAAGCTGGGACTCACACCGCTGGCGCGGGTGGTGTCCTGGGCGGTCGCGGGCGTCGACCCGGCCTACATGGGCATCGGGCCGGTGCCTGCGACCGAGGCCGCACTGGCTCGCGCCGGCCTGACGATGGCCGACATCGACCTCATCGAACTCAACGAGGCCTTCGCCGCGCAGGTGCTCGCCTGTACCCGCGAATGGGGTTTGGGCGCTGACGATTTCGCGCGCCTGAACGTTCACGGATCGGGCATCTCGCTCGGTCACCCGGTCGGCGCGACCGGCACGCGGATGCTCGGCGCCCTGGCCCGCGAACTCGGTCGTCGCGATGCTCTCTACGGGCTGGCGACCATGTGCATCGGCGGCGGGCAGGGGTTGGCGGCGATCATCCAGCGGGTCTGAGACGACGCCGGCCCGCGCGGCCGCCTCGCCTGGGCCCGACTGCGATCAGCGCCAGCCGAGGGCCGGTGCCACGTGCTCGATGATGTTCGCCAGCACCTGCGCGTTGTAGTCGACACCCAACTGGTTCGGCACCGTCAGCAGCAGCGTGTCGGCGGCGGCGATCGCCTCGTCTTCGCGCAGCTGCTCGATCAGCTCGTCGGGCTCGGCGGCGTACGAGCGGCCGAACCGCGCCGTCGACCCGTCGATGACGCCGACCTGATCGTCGCTGTCGGCACCGCGGCGCCCGAAGAAGCGGTGATCGTCGTCGGTGACCAGCGGGAAGATGCTGCGGCTGACCGACACTCGCGGCTCACGCTCGAATCCCTGCGCCTTCCACTCGTCCCGGAACCGCTGGATCTGCTCGGCCTGCAGTTGATGGAAGGGCACGCCCGTGTCTTCGGTGAGCAGCGTCGAACTCATCAGGTTCAGTCCCTGACGCGCGGTCCATTCGGCCGTCGCGCGGGTGCCCGCACCCCACCAGATCCGGTCACGCAGGCCCGGTGAATGCGGTTCGATGCGCAGCGGGCCGGGCGGGTTCGGGAACATCGGCCGCGGATTCGGCTGGGCGAAGCCCTCACCTTCGATCACTGTCAAGAACACCCCGGCGTGCTGCCGCGCCATGTCGGCGTCGGTCCGCTCCTCACCGGGGTCGTACCCGAAGTACTTGTAGCCCTCGATCACCTGCTCGGGTGATCCGCGGGAGATGCCCAGCTGCAGTCGGCCGCCGGCGATCAGATCGGCGGCGCCCGCGTCTTCGGCCATGTACAGCGGGTTCTCGTACCTCATGTCGATGACCCCGGTGCCGACCTCGATGCGGCTGGTTCGGGCGCCGATCGCCGCCAGCAGCGGGAACGGCGATGCGAGCTGCTGGGCGAAGTGGTGCACTCGGAAGTAGGCACCGTCGGCACCGAGTTCCTCGGCGGCGACCGCCAGGTCGATCGATTGCAGGAGGGCATCGGACGCCGAGGCGACGTGCGAACCGCGCGCCTGCGACCAATGACCGAACGAGAGGAAGCCGATCTTCTTCATGACGGGGTCAGCGCCGCGGCGGGTACGGATATTCCGAGGCGGCAGGGCTCGGCTCCGATGCTTCGGGCCGCCTTTCCGGCGCATCGGACATGCTGCGCGCATCGGCGCGCGACGTGACCAAGGGTGCGCTAAGTTGCACGCGTGCCCCGCAGGAGTCCCGACCCCGAACCGTCCGGTCGTTCCCAGTCCGGTCGTTCACTGCCGCCGCTGTACCTAGCCGGCTTCACCACCGCGTTCGGCGCCCACGGGGTGGCGGCCGTCCTCGGCGCCGAATCGGCCGACGTCGGTTTGAGCCTGCTCGGGCTCGGTGCGATCCTGGCCCTCTACGACGTCGCCGAGGTGCTCTTCAAACCGATCTTCGGGTCCCTGAGCGACCGCGTCGGCACCAAACCGGTGATCGTCGCCGGCCTGCTCGGCTTCGTCGTCGCCTCGCTGCTCGCGGTGGTGCATCCCACGTCGCTGATGTTCGCGCTCGCCCGGGCCGGGCAGGGCGTGGCCGCCTCGGCCTTCTCCCCCGCGGCGTCGTCGTCGGTGGCCCGGATCGCGGGCAAGAAGCAGATGGGTCGATTCTTCGGCCGGTACGGGGCGTGGAAGAGCGTCGGTTACGTGTTGGGGCCGCTGATCGGTGTGGCGATCGCGCACTGGTGGAGCATCGCCGCCGTCTTCGGGACGATGGCCGTCGTCGCGGCCGGCGCCGCCGTCTGGGTGATCCTCGGCATGCCTGCGCTGCCCGTGATGCCCCGACCGCGCTACACGGTCGCCGACCTCGTCCGCCAGACCACCGAACGCGGCTTCCTCGTCCCGACGCTGATCCTCGCCACCTCGACCGGTGTGCTGGGGGTCGCCGTCGGCTTCCTCCCTTATCTGGCGACCCAGCTGCACCTTCCACCGCTCGTCGGCCCGGCTGCGGTCGGCGTGCTGGCGCTGGCGTCCATCCTGGCTCAGCCCCGCGCCGGACGCGCGCTCGACGCCGGCAGGCTGTCGGCGCGGACCGGCTGCACGGTCGGCCTGACGGTGCTGACCGCCGCGGTGGCCCTGCTCGCGGCGGCCCCGCACGCGATCACCCTGTTCGTCGCCGCGGCCGCTCTCGGCACCGCGATCGGCGTGGTGACGCCCCTGGCCTTCAGTCACCTGGCCGCATCGACGCCCGAGGAACGGATGGGCCGCACGATGGGCAATGCCGAGTTGGGGCGCGAACTCGGCGACGCCGGCGGTCCGCTCCTGGTGGGTGCGGTGGCCGCGGCGGCGACGCTCCCGATCGGCCTCGGCGTCCTCGGCGCGGCGACCGCCCTGTCGGCCGGGGTGGCGTGGGCGGGACTGCCGTACGGTGGACGCTCGTGACCTCCTCACCGAGCCTCCGACCCACCAGCGGACCGGCCGAGTACCCGGCCCTCGTCGCCATCTGGCGCAGCGCCGTCCTCGCCACCCACGACTTCCTCGACGCCGCCGACTTCGCGGCCATCGAAAGCAGGCTCGCCACCGACTACTTCCCGGCCGTCACCCTCGTGGTCGCCGAACGCGACGGCGCACCGGTCGGGTTCGCGGGCGTCGCCGACGACAGCCTGGAGATGCTGTTCGTCGCCGACGAGATGCGCGGCACCGGTGTCGGCGGCGCCCTCCTGGCCCACGCGGTCACCGATCACGCGGTGACGCGGGTCGATGTGAACGAGCAGAATCCCGACGCCGTCGGCTTCTATCTGCACCGCGGTTTCACCCGGGTCGGCCGCAGCGACCTCGACGGCGACGGCCGCCCCTACCCGATCCTGCATCTGGCACTGCCGCAGTAATCGCGGGCCGCCGGCCCGGGAACCGCAGATGACCGTCGGGACCGGCCCCGGACTGTCCGACCCGCGGTGGATAATCGAAGCATGACCGATTCCGCCGACATCAACCGTTCCGAGTACACCACCGCCGTCGAGGTCGAGGACTTCCGCCACAATCTGGCGGTCGTGCAGGCGAAGATCGACGCTGCGGCGCAGCGTGCGGGCCGCGATCCCGGCGAGGTCGAACTGCTGCCGGTCAGCAAGACCGTCCCCGAGGAGCGGATCGTCAACGCGGTCGCCGCCGGCTGTCGTCGGCTCGGCGAGAACAAGGTGCAGGAGGCCAAGCGCAAGCACACCAACCTCGCCGACCTGGATGTGGAGTGGTCGGTGATCGGGCATCTGCAGACCAACAAGGCCAAGGACGTCGCCGCGTTCGCCGCCGAGTTCCAGGCTCTCGACAGCGTCCGCGTCGCTCAGGCCCTCGACCGTCGACTGCAGGCCGCCGGCCGCTCGCTCGACGTGTACGTGCAGGTCAACACCTCCGACGAGGACAGCAAGTACGGGCTGGCGCCCAGCGAGCTGCCCGCGCTGCTCACCGAGTTGCGTCACTACTCGTCGCTGCGCGTGCGCGGGCTGATGACGCTGGCGTTGTTCTCCGACGACCGCGACCGCGTCCGACCGTGCTTTCAGCTCCTGCGTCGTCTGCGCGATGAGATGCGCGAGTCCGACCCCGACCTGATCGGCGACGGCGGCCTGTCGATGGGCATGTCGGGCGACTATGAGCTGGCGATCGAAGAGGGGTCCACGTGCGTGCGCGTGGGACAGGCGATCTTCGGTGCGCGGGCGACTCCCGACAGCATGTACTGGCCGAGCTGACGGCGATGACCACCGCCGGCCCCACCACTCCCCGCATCCTGCGCCTGGCGCTGGCGCTGCGGGGCGGGGTGAGTCTGGCGGTGTGGATCGGCGGCGCGGTCGCCGAACTCGACCTGCTGCGGCGAGCCTCCCTCACCGATCCCGATCGGCTCGCGCCGGACTCCCCCGAAGTCCGACGACGCGCCCGAATCTACCGAAAGCTGCTGAACGACAACGGTTTCGAACACGTCGAGATCGACATCCTGGCGGGCACGTCGGCCGGCGGCCTCAACGCCGTCGTCCTCGGTCTGGCGCAGAGCTTCGGGGTCCCGCTCGACGATCCGGTGCATCGGACGTGGATCGGCGACGGCGCGCTGTGGCGGCTCCTGCGCCGACCCGGCCGGGGCCGCATCCCGTCGCTGCTCGACGGCGACGGCGCCTTCTACCCGGCGGCGCATCGCGCACTGACCGACGTGGTCGGGCAGACCGGACGCCCCGATCTGGTGCAGGCGACGCAGACGGTCGAACTGTCGGCCACGCTGATCGAGGCGCCCGCGGGCCAGTTGCACGACCACCGGGCCGGTTTCACGTTCGTTCGGCGGCCGGGGCCGATCGCGTCCGGGTATTCGACGCTGCCGCAGGCGGTCGACGGCGCGCGGTCGACGGCAGCGGCGTTGGATCGGATCGCCGTCGCAATCCGGTCCACCTCGTCGTTCCCCGGCGCCTTCGAGCCGGCCCGGCTGGTGTCCACGCTGGGCGACCTCGATGCCGGAGTCGGGATGGACCGCAACATGGCGCCCGTCTTCCCCTATGCGGTGCCCCCTGCAGCCGGTTCCGTCCCGCCCGGTCCCACCAGGCGTGGTGCCACACCGGCCGACGGCGCCGACTCCGATCCGGCCCGCTTCGCGGTCGTCGACGGCGGTCTGTTCGACAACATCCCGATCGATCGCGCGCTCGACGCCATCGCGCGGGCGCCCGCCGACCGACCCACGCGGCGCCGTCTGGTGTACCTCGATCCGACGCCCGCGGCCGTCGCCCCGGCCCTGCAGCCGCGCCGGTTCGACTGGGAGACGACGATTCTGACCGCGCTCAAGCTGCAGCAGCGCGAGGAGAATCTGCAGGAGGAGCTCGCGCTGGTGCGCGGGCACAACGATCGGGTGATGGCCCAGCGCGGGCGCGACTTCGCTCTGGCCGCCAGTCTGCGCGCCGGGACGCCGCTGCCGAGCGTCGGTCCGGCGGCCTACCTTCGCACCCGGATCGGGACCGACACGGTTCGGATCGGGCAGCTCCTGCACGATCCGTGGCCGCAGGTGTGCACCCCGCCGCGCACCGGAATGGAGTTGACCGCGCCGGACGAGACCGCGGCGCTGGGCATCGAGCCGCTCCTGTCGCGGCTCTACGCTGACCCCGACCTCCGCGCCGTCCGACTGGTCGACGGCGACATGCACGCGCTGGTGGAGGCCGGCCAGATCCTGATCTCGTGGACCCAGGATGCGATGCGGGCCGAACCCGTCGACTCGGTGCGCTTCCGCCGCCTGTCCCGAATCAAGAATCGGCTGTACCGCTGTCTGACCGTTGCGGTGGAGGCCCGCCGCCGGACCGTCGATCTGCCACTGGCGCTGTCGGTGACCTCCGACGGGCGGCTCGCGGCATTGCCCGACGCGGTGATCGCCTCGTGGACTGCGCAGCGCGAGGAGACCGTTCCGACCGCGGTCGTCGCCGCACTGAACTGCAATACCGCTCTGAACAGCGATGATGTCAATGTCAGCGAGGCGGACTTCTACTGTGCGCTCGCCGCGTGGGTGCCGGGTGCCCATGAGACGACGCCGTTGCTTCCGGCCCTGTGGTCGGCGCTGACCGCACTTCACTGCGACTTGATCGCGGCGGGTGAGCCGCGCCGCGACGGCCCCGGCTGGGCGTCGTCGCTCTACGCGAATCTGTATCGCGCACCGTATGGTGGGTGGGATGTGCCGACGCTGGTGCGGTCGCTGGCGGTCACCGGGGTTCCCGGCACGGCGGCGGTCATCTCGTTCACCACGGTCAGCGGCGACGAGCCGCCGCGGCTGCCTGCCCTGACCGCGTCGGTCTCCGCGGAGGCGGCGCGCGCGAAGCTGCGCCGGATCCTGCAAGGCGCGCCGGAGTCGGCGGCGACACCGTCGATCGCGTCGGTGAAGCTGGCGGGCGCATCGTTCAGCAATTTCGGCGGGTTCCTCGACTGGCGGTGGCGGGCCGGCGATTGGCGTTGGGGGCGGCTCGACGCGGCCGCGGGCATCGTCCGGATGCTCGCCGAGGCCGGCGATCGGGCCGTCGGCGCGGCCGATGCCGCGGCGATCGCCGAGTTGCAGGAGGCGGTGGTCGGGCAGCCGGAGTCGTTCACCGTCGATGGTCGGTGGGTGTTCCCGCTCGATGCCAGTGGTGAGGTGCCTGTGCTGTCGCCGCGTTACCGTTTCGCGGTGGTGTCGCGCATCGTGCCGCTGATCTGGCGCGCGCTGCTCCCCGAGCCGGGGACGGGCACGGTGGCGCGGTGGTTGCGGTGGGCCTGTGTGCAGGCCGCGCGGGTGGTGAGTGTGCCCGCGACGCTCGTCGCCGATCCGCTGCGGCTTGCCGCGGCGCTCGTACTGATCCTGGCGTGTGTGCGGACGGCGGCCGGCGGGCCGGCGAACACGGTGGTCGGCGCGTGCGCGGCCGTCGTACTGCTGGCGAGCGGCGGATACAACGTGGTCGCCGCGGCGCGGGGCGCGCGGCGGTGGTCGCGGGCGCGCAGCCCGGGCCACGATCCCGATGACGATCCCGTCTGGCGCCGCGCCGTCGCCGATGCCGATGCCGGGACCCGCTGGTGGCGGATCGAGCACGGGGTGTGGGCGGCGGTGACTCTCGCCGCCGGGGTCGCGGTCGCGGTGCAGGTCGCGGGTGTGCTGCCGCGGTCGACGACCGCCGCGCTGGTGACCGCGATGTTCGCGGCGGTCGGCGTGCAGTGGTGGTTGTCCGTGCGGGCGATGTCGGTGCCGCCGGTGCATCCCGTCCGACGGCCGTTGCGCGATGTCGCCGCGGTGGTCGTCGCGGGCGGCGCGCTGGTCATCATGTGGCCGATCGAGTTGCCGACGCCGACGGACCCGCGGCTGCTACTTCCGGCGATCGGTGTGGTGACCGCCGTGCTGGTCGGGCTGTCGACTGCCGGATGGGTGCGGCGTCTTCCCGGCGTCTGCGCCGCGGTGACGACGGCGCTCGTCGCCGTCGCCGTCGCCTGGTGGTTCCCCTCCTCCGCCGCCGCGCTTGCCGCGCTCCCCGTCGCGTCCTGGTCGTTGCTCCTCGCCCCACTCCTGGGTCTTCTCCCCGTCCGCGACGCCGACTTCGGCGAGCCCCCGGTCACCCCGGGGCACGCCGCCATCCCCGGCCGGTCCCTTCCCAGCCCGGCCGAGTAAGCGCATCGAGCCCCCTGCCACCCGGCCACCAGGGCACGCCGGCGTCTCCAATCGGCTCCTTCCCTTCCCAGGCTGGTCGAGTAAGCCTGTGAGCGGAGCGAGCAAGCGCATCGAGACCCCGGGGCGGTCGCTCTAGTGTGTAGGTCTCGATACGCCGCCTCGCTGCGCTCGGTGGCTACTCGACCAGCCTGGGGGCGGGTCAAGTGCTACTTGTGAAGCCGTGACCTTCCTCGGTTGGTCGAGTAAGCCTGCGAGCGAAGCGAACAAGCGCATCGAGACCCCTTGCCACCGAGGTTTCCCACACCCCGGGGCACGCCGAGACCCCTGACCGGCGGTGGTGCCGCCGGTCAGGCAGCCAGGAGTCGGGCCAAGTACGCCTCGGCCCGCGAGTCTTCCTCGGCGGGCGGGGCATTCGGCCCCTGGTCGGGCAGCAACTCCGCGTGGTGGAGCGGGTTGACCCGCCACACCGGTGTGCGGCCTGCGGTGACGGGCCGCCAGGCGACGCGCCCGGCGTGGCGGCCGTCGATCAGCACGACGGTCTCCCAGTCGCCGAGTCGGCGCCCGACGCTGCGGTTGTGGCGTCCGCACGCGGCGCCGAGGTTGCCGATATCGGTCCGGCCCCCGTTCTGCCACTCGCGCAGGTGGTGGGCTTCGGTGCGGGCGAACGGCGCCGCGCAGCCCGGGGCGGTGCACCCGCGATCACGGGCGAACAACATCAACCGCTGTGCCTTCGACGCAAACCGTCGACCCCGCCCCAGGTACAGGGGCTGGCCGGTCGCATGGGAGAACACCGCCAGATGCGGAACCGCCCCGGCCGCAACACGGACCAGGTCGGTCACCGGCACACGAGTACCGGTCGCGGTGATCGCGACCCCGGCCTGCTCGCGCAACTCCTTGTCGGTGACGGTGATGACCAACTCCGACGACAACCGTCCCGCACCCTGCCCGGTCGATGCGCGCAGGAACTGGAACATCGCCAGCAGGGCGTCGTGGTTGCGCTGCATCGCAGTCCGGTCGTCGCGCTCGGCCGCGGCGGCCAGGACGGTCGGGTCGGCGGCCTCGACGGCGCCGGACGGGGAGTCGGGGTCGTCGGGGTTGTTCATGCCCGGTGCCGCCCAGGAGCCGAGCATGATTTCCATCTCGGCGCGCAGGGCCGGGGTGAGCAGGGCGCGGACCTTGCTCATCAGATCCCGCCCCTGCGGCATCACCGCCACCCCGCGACGCCGGCGGCGGTCCCGATCATCGGTGAGCTGCCCATCCGGATCCAGATGCGCCAACAACCGCACGCCGGCCATCCGGACACCGTCCGGGGTCAGGTCGCGGGCCACCGCGGCGAGCTGGGCTTCGGCCCGCCCCCGGGTCTGCGGGTCGACCGCGGCGGGGATCTTGTCCATCACCGCGTCGATCTCGCGAACATGGTCGGCGCCGATCGCGCCGTCGGCGACAGCCGCCGCGGTGGCCGGGCACGCCGGCGCCAGGGTTTGGCCCTGCAGGTTGGTGAACCGGCCGATCGCGGCCACCGAGGTGCGGCGGCGTTTGGCCGCACCATCACCCAGGCGCAGACCGGCAGACAGGTAGGCGTGCAGAGACAGGTAGCCGGCCTTGCGGAACACGGCACGATCGGAGACCTCGGTGAGCACGGCGGCATCGACGCCGTCGAGACGACGACGCGCCGCCTCCAGAGTGTCGACCACAGCCAGGAGACCGTCTTCGGTGACCGCCGCCATCGGGGCGGCAGCCAACTTGCCGAACACCGCATCAGCGAGAGCGGCGAGCTCGGCCGGATCATCGGGCAGAGCCTGGAACGGGCTGGTCATGCCGGTCACCTCCCCTTCAATGTGCGGTGGTTCACTAGGTATTCGATTGTATGTGTGAACACTAGCGCGAGGGTCTGACAATTCTCGTCCACCGTCGTCGCCCGCAGATACCTGCAGCTCAGAGTGGATATCCAGCTCAACAACGGCGCCGCGACCGAAGTCGTGGAGTGGTACTCGAACCTGCGTAGCTAGTTTGGAAGACTAGGTCTCAACAAACCCGGGTCGATTCGGATTCGGGCCGCGAGAGGTGGTCAAGAGAATCACTGGGCGCGGTCAAGCTTGGCGACGAGATCCGGTGAAGTTCACTGAAGCTGTGGTGCCACTCCGGGAGCCCAGGTACCTCAGCCTCGCGTCACCGGTACCTCCGCCCCTGCGGAGCCACCCAGAACAGCGCAGACAACGCGGCACGCAACCAATAATCGATCTCACGGCGGCGTCCTCTGGTGCCGATACACATGTAGCTGTGCCACGAGGAAGGCAGTTGCCGGCTTCCGCCACCGGCGACCACCCTCCCTCATCGAAGCTCCGGCGCCATGCACCGGAGAATCACCTCGCCAACGGCGAGTCCACGCACATGAACACACCTCAACGAAGTTTCTGCGCGGGTGCAAGCCTACGCGGGGATCGACATTGCTCGAGCCACTCTCACCCCACCCGAGCCCCGATCAGCGCCGCCGAGTTCCCGACCCCTCAGGTCGGCAGCAGCTCTGACCCTTCACCAGCCGCCTGGATACCGCGTATCGCCACTATCCGGGCAGCCCCGAGCGTCGCCGCAAGTACCACGATCACCGATACCGACGATGCCACCCAGGTGTCGGGAGCGATCGTGAAGCCGAGCATCCACGCGGCACCCACACCAGCCGCGAGCGCGACCAGCGCACCGGGCACCATCGCGACCGCCGAGACCACCATGGTCCGCCGAACCGCCAGGTCGCCCGACAGCCGCAGCACCACGCTGATCGCCGCAAGTGCCAGTCCGTAGCCGACCAGCCCACACACCGCGTACGCCCCGAGAATCATCGACGTCGACGGCGGCGAACCGACCACGCCGCCGAACGCGAACGCGACACCGCCGCCGACCCCGACCGCCGCGCCGACGACGCCTGCGGCCACGGTCCGGCCCACACGATTGTTGCGCTCACCGACCATGCGGAATCCGATCGCCCACAACAGTGCGCCGATCACCGCCCCCACCACAGCTCCCACCGCCGCTGCTGCAAGCAACTGCTCGCCGGACGAGGGCAGGGATCTGAACGACCCGATGATGACCAGTTGAGCGGAATCCCCGAACGACCCGGATCCATTCGAGAGGGACCACGCCAACAACGCGACCACGACCCCGAACAGCGCGAAGCCACCGGCCTGTTTCACCATGACGTCTCCCCCATCGACGAGTGCAGTGACCGCACCATATACGGCGAACTACCCCTCCCGAGCCCCGATCAACGCCTCCGAGATCACACCCGTCGCGCGCCTCAGCGCGAGCACGGCACGTTCGAGGAGCACGTCGTTCATCCGCGAAGTAGGTCCGGAGATGCCGACGGCCATCGGCGTCGGCGCACCGGGAATCGCCATGGCGACGCAGCGGACACCGATCTCCTGCTCCTGTTCGTCGACCGAGAAACCGTTCGACCGCACCTTCTCGACCTCGGCGAACACCCCCGACAGCGAGGTGACGCTGTGCTCGGTGGCCGCAGGCATGCCCGCCTGCGAGACGAGCTTGAGGATGCGGGCGTCGTCGAGTTCGGCGAGCACGGCCTTGCCGACACCGGAATTGTGCAGGTTGACCCTGCGCCCGACCTCGTTGTTGGTCCGCATCGTGTGCGGCGACGGGACCTGCGCGGTGTAGATGACCATGTCGCCGTCGAGCACGGCCAGGCTGGCGGTCTCGGACAGTTCGGCCACCAGCGACTCGAGCACCGGCTCGGCGACTGCGCCGAGCTGCCGGTTGGCGACCTCGCCGAGCCGGATCAGTCGCGGCCCGAGGGCATAGCGCTTGTTGGGCAGCTGCCGGACGTAGCCGATCCCGACGAGCGTGCGCAGCAGGCGATGAATGGTTGGCGGGGGCAGCGGCGACTCCGACGACAGGTGCGTCAGCGAGCACTCCCCGCCTGCGCGGCCGATCAGTTCGATCAGCTCGAATGCCCGCTCGACGGACTGCACACCCCCGCCGGTCTTCGCGCCGGCTGTCGTTGCGGCCACGCCGCCCTCCTCCGCTCGGATACCACCAAACTATATCTTCCACCATGCGGAATTCCAAGCATCACCATTATCCAACAGGCCTTGTGCACCACCCTGGATTTCCTTTAAACTCCACGATGTGGAATTGAGATTCCGCATAATCAAACTATCGGGAGGATCTATGACCAGCGGCCGCCACCTTGACGACAGCTTCCTCGAAGCCGTCGACGCCTCGCTCGCCCCAGCCGACGAAGCGCTCGCGCGCCGCTACCCGGGCGACGACGGTCGCCGCCAGCCGATCCACACCGTGTACGTCCCCGCCGACCGCTACACCCCCGAGCTCCCGCAGCAGTGGGGCGCGGCCGCGGTCGACGCAGCGCAGCAGGCCGGCGGCCTCGACCAGGTCGCCGCACTCGTCGGCCTCGGCTCCTCCCCCGACTCGGCCCCCGAGAAGCTGGCCGAGCTCGTCGCCGCCAAGCTGACCGCCGAGCCCATCGAGGACCTGCGCCTCGACTTCGAGGACGGCTACGGCAATCGCGGCGACGAGGTCGAGGACGCCGACGTCGCGACGGTCACCGCTGCAGTCAACAAGGCCGCCGAGGCCGGTCTGCTGCCGCCCTTCATCGGCACCCGCTTCAAGTGCTTCGAGGCTCCGGTCCGACGACGCGGTCTGCGCACCCTGGACGGCTTCATCGGCGGCCTGATGGCCGCGGGCTCCCTGCCCGAGGGGCTGACCCTCACCCTCCCCAAGGTCACCTCGGTCGACCAGGTCGAGGCGATGGTGACCGTCGCGCGCGCCCTGGAGCAGGCGCACGGCCTCCCCGAACGCCGCATCGGCTTCGAGGTGCAGGTGGAGACCCCGCAGTCGATCCTCGGCGCCGACGGCACCGCACCGGTCGCACAGTTCATCCACGCGGGCGACGGCCGCGTCACCTCGCTGCACTACGGCACCTACGACTACTCGGCCTCTCTCGGCATCGCCGCCGCCTACCAGTCGATGGAGCACCCGGCGGCCGACCACGCCAAGAACGTCATGCAGCTCGCGGTGGCGGGCACCGGCGTCCACCTCTCGGACGGATCGACCAACATCCTGCCCATCGGCGACGCCGACAACGTCGCCGCCGCCTGGAAGCTGCACGCCCGCCTGGTGCGCCGTCACCTGGAACGCGGCATCTACCAGGGCTGGGACCTGCATCCGGCGCAGCTGGTCACCCGCTTCCTGGCCACCTACGCGTTCTACCGTGACGGCTTCGCCCCGGCCGCGACCCGCCTGCGCAACTACATGCACCGCATCGACTCGGCGATCCTCGACGAGCCCGCGACGGCCCGCGCGCTGGCCGGATTCATCAACCGCGGCGCCGTGTGCGGCGCGCTCCCGGCCGCCGATGTGGAAGCCGCGACCGACCTGCCGATGGACACCGTCCGCCAGGTCGCACTCGGGCGCATCACCACGCCGCTGGGCTGACCGCAGCCGACATCCGACCTCGACATCCACGATCGACCCCACCCGCCAACGAAGGAGACCCGGTGACCGCACCGCAGAAAGCGTCGTACTACACGCCCCGTGGCGGCCTGCCCCCGCAGACCGACCTGCTGACCGACCGCGCCATCGTCACCGAGGCGTACACGGTGATCCCCCGCGGAACCCTCTCCGACATCGTCACCTCGGTCTTCCCCGAGTGGACCGACACCCGCGGCTGGATCCTGAACCGGCCGGTCGCCGGCGGGGCCACCACCTTTTTCCAGGCCATCATGGAGGTCAAGCCGGGCGGCGGCGCCGAGCGCCCCGAGCCGCAGGCCGAGGTCCAGGGCTTCATCTTCGTCACCTCCGGCGCCCTCACCATCGCTGCCGAAGGTCGGACCGAGACCCTCGCCGAAGGCGGCTTCGCCTACCTTCCGGCGGGCACCATCTGGTCTGCCCGCAACGACGGCGACGCCGACGCCAGCTTCGTCTGGATCCGCAAGCGCTACGAGCCGATCGACGGCCACGTCCCGTCGGTGAAGTTCGGCAACGAGCAGGACATCGAGCCGTCGGCGATGCCCGGTACCGACGGCGCCTGGCGCACCACCCGCATGCTCGACCCGGAAGACCTGGCGTACGACATGCACTGCAACATCGTGACCTTCTCGCCCGGCGCCAGCATCCCGTTCGCCGAGACGCATGTGATGGAGCACGGTCTGCTGATGCTCGAGGGCAAAGCCGTCTACCACCTCAACGGCGACTGGGTGGAGGTGCAGGAGGGCGACTACCTGTCGCTGCGCGCCTTCTGCCCGCAGGCCTGCTACGCCGGCGGCCCGTCGAACTACCGCTACCTCCTGTACAAGGACGTCAACCGCCAGATCATGCTCTGACGTCCCCTCGGACTCCGGTCCCCCGATACACCGCCCGGTACGCCGTCCCCTCCAAGGGCGTGCCGGGCGGTTTCCATTTCTCGGGTCCGCGGTCTCGATACGCTCGCTCACTCCGTTCGCGGGCTACTCGACCACCCTGGCAAGGCCAAACGAAGCCCATTTCAGGCTGGTCGAGTAGCGACCGAAGCGAAGCGCAGGACGCGTATCGAGACCCCCGCACGCGCAGGTCTCGATACGCTCGCTCACTCCGTTCGCGGGCTACTCGACCACCCTGAGGGCGGAACGAGCAGCGAAGCGAAGAGCTTCGGCGGCACGGCAGCGGCCGGGCACCTCGGTGAGAGGTGCCCGGCCGCTGCCGTCGGATCAGGGTGGTTACAGCTGGAAGGGCCAGCCGATGACGGTCTTGGTGCGCGGGGTCGCGTAGGTGCGCACCTTGGAGGTCGACAGACCCATCCGGACCAGGCCTTCGGCGATGGTGACGGCCGAACGGACACCGTCGACGATCGGCACGCCGGTGGCGGCACGCACCTTCTCCTCGAGCTCGGCCATGCCGCCGCAGCCCAGGCAGATCACTTCGGCGTGGTCGCGTTCGACGGCTTCGAGCGACTGAGCGACGATCGCCTCCACGGCGCGCTCCGGATCCGATTCCAGTTCCAGCACACCGAGCCCGGAGGCGCGGACCGACGCGCAGCGGGCGTCGAGACCGGCCAGCTTGAGTCGGTCCTCGATCAGCGGGACGGTGCGATCGAGGGTGGTGACGACCGAGTACTTGTGCCCCAGGTACATCGCGGTCGACGC
Source organism: Gordonia aichiensis (assembly GCF_039946255.1). Lineage (GTDB taxonomy): Bacteria > Actinomycetota > Actinomycetes > Mycobacteriales > Mycobacteriaceae > Gordonia > Gordonia aichiensis_A. The sequence continues at coordinate 556,205 of NZ_JBCDWL010000001.1, forward strand.
CGCGGCCTCGGTGATGTCGACGACGGGCACGTCGAGCAGTTCCTGCAGCCCTTCGCGTCCGTGCTCGCCGTAGCCGGCCTGGATGACCGCGTCGTACGGCTCCGGGTAGGCGGTGATCGCATCCATGACCGCGATCGCGGCGAGGTACGACTCGAAGTTGCCTTCGCACGAGTCGGCGCCGAACCGCGGCGTGATGCCGACGATCTCGGTGCCCGGCGACGCGACCGCGCGAGCCGATTCGGCGATGGCGTCGGTCATCGACGCGGTGGTGTTCACGTTGGCGACGAGGATTCTCACTTCACTCCTGCTTTCGGTTCACATCGAGCCGACCCAGTGGGTCCTGGCCCGGTGGGTGCTGACTCAGTGGGGCTGACTCAGTGGGTGCTGACGACGGCGATCGGCTCGCCGGAGACGTCGGCGAACGGCCCCTTGCGATCGGCGACCAGGAGGTACACGATCGCACCCGCGCCGGCGCCGATGAACCAGGAGAACTCCGAGACCACGTGGAAGGCCGGGACGAAGGCCATCACGAGGGCGAAGGCGGCCGTCGGGACCAGGGCGATCACCGCACGCGGGTTGACGCCGCGCAGGTAGCTGTACGCGCCTTCGGCGTCGTCGCGGAAGAGCGCCGGGATGTCGATCCGCGAGCGGCGCACGAGCCAGTAGTCGGCCATCACGATGCCGAACAGCGGGCCCAGCAGGGCGCCCAGGCCGCCGAGGAAGTAGTTGATGACGACCGGCGAGTTGTACAGGTTCCACGGCAGGATGACCAGGCCGATGATCGCCGACACCAGGGCCGCGCGCTTGAAGTTCAGCGAGCGCGGGAACAGGTTGCACAGCGCGTAGATCGGGGCGACGAAGTTCGCCATCAGGTTCACCGCGACGGTCAGGATGAGCAGCGCCAGGCAGGCGAGCACCAGCAGCAGCGTGTTCGGCACGGTCTGCACGATGTCGGCCGGCGATTCGATGACGCGACCGTCGATCTTGAACTGCGCGCCCGCCAGGGTGATGACGATGCCGCCGAAGACCAGCATGTTCAGCGGGATGCCGAAGACGTTGCCGCGCACGATGGCGCCCTTGGACGAGGCGTTGCGGGTGAAGTCGCAGAAGTTCAGGACGAAGGTGCCGTAGATCGCGACCCACAGGCTCGCGCCGCCGACGATCCGCAGCCACATCTCACCGCCGGTCAGCGAGTCGGGGGTGGTCCAGGCGATCGACCAGTTCGCTTCGCTGAGCATCCAGACGGCCAGGGCGATCATCGTGACGAGGATGACCGGGCCGGCGACGGCCTCGTACTTGCGGATCATCTCCATGCCGTAGCTGACGATGACGACCTGCACCACCCACAGCACCAGGAAGGTGATCCACCCGAGGGTCGACAGTCCGAGGAAGTTGTTCTGGTCGAGGGTGTCGGCCGACGGGATCAGCGCGACGACCATGATCCGCAGGACAACCGAGGCCAGGTAGGTCTGGATGCCGAACCAGGCGATCGCCACCGCGCCTCGGATGAGCGCCGGGATCTGGGCGCCGCGGATGCCGAAGGAGATGCGGCTCATCACCGGGAACGGGACGCCGGTCTTCTCCCCCATGAAGCCCGACAGGGTCAGCAGCAGGAACAGGAACAGGCCGCCGAGGCCGAGGGCGAGGAGGATCTGCCAGCCGCCCAGGCCGAGGGCGAACAGGCCGATCGCGAAGGCGTAGTTGCCGAGGCTGTGGACGTCGTTGGCCCACAGGGTGAAGATGTTGTATCCCGACCAGCGGCGTCCTTCGCGCTTGGTGGGCGCGAGGTCGTTGTTGTAGAGGGCACCGCTGACGCCGGCGGGCAGGGCCGGAGCGGCGTCGCCGGGGATGATGCCCGCCAGCCCTTCACCACCGATGTTGAACGGCAGGCCCTCGGGCCCGTCGACGTGGCCGGTGGCGGCCCGCGCAGTGGAGGCGCCGTCGGCGCCCTCAATCACTCCAGAGGATTCGGTACTCATGGCAGGACTCTCGTTCGTCGCGGTGGACCTTGCCGCCAACCGCGCTATTCCACTGTGCGGAATCATAATTCCGTGAGGTTGCTTATTTATCCCTACTCGCGAGTCGGATGTCAACCCCCTAACATGTCGCCCCGACCGCCACGACCGCCTGGTCATGCCCCTGACCGGCGGGTGAGCCCCCGCACATCTCAGAAAATTCCGAAAAACAGTCAGCGAATTCCACTATGAGGAATTTCCTCGGTGTAGGCTCTCGTAGTGGGCGACCCGTCGCCGCCCGGTCGACGACTGCCGACCGACCAGACCCGCGTGGAGGAGCATCCGCATGACCGACAGCCCCGCCGACGACACTGCCGAGCAGACCGCGGCCCCGGCCACCCCCGAGCCCGCGAGCTCCGGGAACCGGCCCCCGTTCGACCTCGTCGTACGCGGTGAGCAGACGCTGACCACCGCGGGCATCGTGGCCCGAGAGATCGGCATCCGCGACGGTCGCGTCACCGCCATCGAGCCGCTCGGCGCCGGCCTGCAGGGCGCCGAGGTCATCGAACTGGCCCCCGACCAGGTCATGATCCCCGGCCTGGTCGACACGCACGTCCATGTGAACGAGCCCGGCCGCACCGAGTGGGAGGGCTTCGAGTCGGCCACCAAGGCGGCGGCCGCGGGCGGCGTGACCACCCTCATCGACATGCCGCTGAACTCCATCCCCTCGACGGTCACCGTCGACGCGCTCAATATCAAGCGGCAGGCGGCGTCGGGCAAGACGTACATCGACGTCGGCTTCTGGGGCGGCGCCGTCCCCGGCAACGAGGGCGACCTGCGCGGCCTGCACGACGAAGGCGTCTTCGGCTTCAAGTGCTTCCTGCTGCATTCGGGCGTCGACGAGTTCCCGCACCTGACCGCTGACGAGATGGAAGCGGACATGCGCGAGTTGGTGAAGTTCGACTCGATGATGATCGTGCACGCCGAGGACTCCCGCGCCATCGACCACGCCCCGACCGCCGAGGGCAACCACTACTCGCGCTTCCTGGCCTCGCGTCCGCGCGGCGCCGAGAACGTGGCGGTCGCCGAGGTCATCGAGCGCGCGCGCTGGACCGGTGCGCGCGCCCACATCCTGCACCTGTCGTCGTCGGACGCGCTGCCGATGATCGCCTCGGCTCGCCGCGACGGCGTCCGGCTCACGGTGGAGACCTGCCCGCACTACCTGACGCTGCTGGCCGAGGAGATCCCCGACGGTGCGACCGCGTTCAAGTGCTGCCCGCCGATCCGCGAGGCGTCGAACCGAGAGCTGCTGTGGCAGGGCCTGCAGGACGGGATCATCGACTGCATCGTCTCCGACCACTCCCCCTCCACCATCGATCTGAAGGACGTCGAGAGCGGCGACTTCGGCACCGCGTGGGGCGGCGTCGCCTCGCTGCAGCTGGGCCTGTCGCTGATCTGGACCGAGGCCAAGCGCCGCGGCATCAGCCTGCCGCAGGTGATGCAGTGGATGGCCGCCAAGCCCGCCGCGCTGGCCGGACTGTCGAACAAGGGCCGCATCGCGCTCGGCTGCGACGCCGACTTCGCGATCTTCGAGCCCGAGTCGGCACAGGTCGTCGACGTGCACCGCCTTCACCACAAGAACCCGATCAGCCCGTACGACGGCCGCGCCCTCGCCGGCGTCGTCAAGGGCACCTGGCTTCGCGGACAGAAGGTCGACTTCCAGACTCCGCACGGACGGATGCTGCGCCGCGGCGACGTCTGAGCACCACAGCGCCACCACCCCCGGCGCGACCACCCCATAGGCCCGGTCTGACCCTTCACCTGGTCCGGCATGGAAAACGACTTCACCGGCGAGGCACCACCTCGCCGGTGAAGTGCATTCGGGACGCGCGTGCCCTGCACCTGAAGTGCCAGATAGACGAGATTCCAGCCGTGTCACCCGTTCATATGATTAGCCACATTTCAGTGATATCGGTGAGACGCATGTTGCTACAGTTGCCAAGTTTGTATTGTCTCGTTGCCTGAATCAGGAGCACCAATGACGCAACCGCCACCCAACCAGCCTCAGCCCGACGCCTTTCAGCAGTACCCGCCGGCGCCTCAGCCGATGCAAGCGCCGCCGAAAAAGGGCAAGAAGTGGCCGTGGATCCTCGGGGCCATTGTTGTGATCATCGCACTCGTCGCAATCTTCGGCGGCGGTGACGACACGAAGAAGGCCGACAACACCGCCTCGTCTGCTGCGAAGGGCGGCTCGGACAACAGCAGCGCCGGGATCAATACTCCCGTGCGCGACGGCAAGTTCGAGTTCACTGTGACTGGCGTCGAGAAGAACCTGTCCTCAGTCGGCGACAATCCCTACCTCACTCAACAGGCCCAGGGGCAGTTCGTGATCGTCTCGGTCAAGGTCGAGAACATCGGAGACAAGCCGCAGTCATTCTCACCGACTTCCCAGAAGGTCGTGGACTCGCAGGGGCGCAGTTTTGAACCCGACACCACTGCGCAGGTCGCCCTGGGCGGTTCGGACATCCCGATTTGGGACAACATCAATCCGGGAAACTCGGTTGACGTCAAATTGGTGTACGACATGCCGAAGAACGCCGCGCCCGCATCGATCGAGCTTCACGACTCGATGTTCTCGGGTGGAGCGTCAGTCAACCTCAAGTAGCGGCTGACATGGCCGAGGGCCTGTGACACACTGCGTGTCGCAGGCCCTCGTGCATTCCCGGCCCGGCACACGCCGCACCGCTCACACCACGTGGGTCAACCTGCCCGCACCGGCGTCCGCCGCGAGATCGAGCACCTCGTTGAATCCGTCCACCAGGCACTGCGCGAACAGCTCCGGCTCGGTGACTGCGGCGGCGTCGAAGTTCACTCCCAGGCAGGCGGTCTGACCGTGGGTGATCATCGTCGCCATCACCGCGCACCCGGGCAGCGGGCCGAAGGGGAACATCCGCTCCACCTTGGCGCCGGCGACGAAGGTCTCCCAGGGGATGCCGGGCACATTGCTGGCCTGCAGGTCGTTCTGCGCGGTGGTACCGCTGAACTGCGTGAGCACCTGACCGGGCAGCCACGCCAGCACCGGGCCGATGGTGTTGAAGATGTCGACGGCCGGTTCCCCGCGCGCCGCACGGACCTGCTCGCGGATGGTCAGCACCCGCTCGAACGGGTCGTCGATGCCGACCGGCCCGGCCAGGCGTCCGACGGCGATGCGGTTGCCGCCGGCCGGATCGTCGTCGGTCCGCACCGAGATGGGGATCGCGACGGGGATCGATTCGACCATGACGCCCATGCGCTCGTGGTATCGGCGGAAGCCGCCGATCAGCCCGCCCAGGTAGACGTCGTTGACCGATGCGCCGGTCGCTGCGGCCGCGGCGCGGATCGCCGGAAAGGGCACTTCGAAGGCGCTGAACCGCCACGACACGCTCCGGCCGGCGAGCAGCGGCGAGCCGGGCGGACTGACCAGTCCGGCCACCCGCGGCACCGACCGCCCGTATCGCAGCACGCGGCTCAGCGCCCGCTTCGGGTCGGTGAGGGCCCGCGCACCATCCAGCGCCATCCCCGCCAACCGGGGCACCCGCCGCACCTCCTCCCCGAGCTGGCGGGTCAGCACGCCGAGCGCCGACAGGTCCTCGGTCTGCGGCGCGGGCGGCTGAGGTTTGCCGGGGATCGGCTCCCGACTCGTCGAATGCAGTTGCGCCAGCACCAGAATGGCGCCGAGCCCGTCGGTGAGCGCATGGTGCGCCTTGAAGAAGTACGCCGTCTTGCCGTCGGCCAGACCGTCGATCAGATAGCCCTCCCAGGGCGGGCGCGCCGGGTCGAGCGGGGTCATCGCCAACTGCTCGCACAGGGTGAAGACCTCCCGCATGGAACCGTCACCGGCCACCCGCACGCGGCGCAGGTGATAGTGCAGGTCGAAGTCGGGATCCACCTGCCAACTCGGGGTGCCGGTGTGCAAGGGCGATTCGACGACCCGCTGGCGGAACCGCGGCGCCATCCGGCTGCCCCAGTCGTGCGCGGCGACGAGCCTGTCCCACTCGGGTTCGCAGTCGTAGACCTCCACCATGCAGATGGTCGAGCGCATCCGGCGGTCGGCGTCCCCGCGCCACATCACGGTGTCGACCGCGCTCATCTCCGGCTCGCTGCCCCACGACAGCGGCTGGTCGACGACCTCATCATTGACAACACGGTCATTCACAACAGGGTCGGTCACAACACGGTCAGCCGTCTGGCTGCCGTCCGTCACGCCGTCGTCCGTCACCCGGTCATTCGTCACGCGAACGCTCCTGCCATTCGAATACTCCCATCGTCCGGGTCATCCGGCCGTCGGCGAACGCCGTCACCGGCCAGTCGGCGAGCGCGTCGAGGAACTGTCCGCGCACCTGCTCGGCGTACTCGCCCACCTTCTCCGGCACCCAGTCGGCGGTGTCGATCGGCGGCAGCACCCGCACCTCGACGGTGCCGGGCTTGATCAACTGCGCCCCGCGCCACATCAGTTCGCCGGCGTTCCGCAGGACCACCGGCACCACCGGGACACCCGCGTTCATCGCGATGTGGAAGGGCCCCTTCTTGAACCGGCCGATCCGCGGCGTCGCCGACCGCGTGCCCTCCGGCGCCACCACCAGCGAGAACCCCTCGTCGGTGATCTTGCGGACCACCGGCGCCAACTGTTCGATGGCCCGGCCGGCGTCGGCGCGGTCGATGAAGGCGACACCGCCCGCCTCGAGGATCTGCCCGAACAGCGGCAGGCTCTTGATCTCCTTCTTGGCGACGCCGGTCGCATGGTCGCGGATCAGATGGATCATCACCGGCAGATCGAGTTTGGACTGGTGATTGAAGACGAAGACGCAGGGTCGGGCAGCGGTCAGGTATTCCTGCCCGTCGAGGACGGCGACGTCGACGCCGGCGAGCGCGAAGCCGGTGTCGATGCCGGCGGAGATCGCATTCTGCATGGCGGCGGTGTCGTCGTCGCTGAACAGCGACCTGGCGAAACCGGCCGCCGCACCCCCGAGGAAGCTGCCGTAGAAGGCGCCCGTTCGGGCGAGCATCCCCAGCCGGTTGTAGGTGGGATTGCGCAGGTCGAGGATCGGCCAGCCGCGGGCTTCGGCGACCGCGCGCAGTTCGCGCTGCGGGGAGACGGCGGCCGGGTGACCGACCGACTCCAGGTACGGAACGTCCTCGTTGCCGTCGCTGTAGGCGAACGACGACGCCAGATCGAGATCGTGCTCGGCTGCCAGCCGCCGCACGGCGGCGGCCTTCCCCGGCCCCCACAGCGGACGCCCCAGGATCCGCCCGGTCACGATGCCGTCGACCACCTCGACGTCGGTCGCCAGCGCGTGGTCGGCGTCGATCTCCTTGGCGATCGGTTCGATCTGGAAGCGGGTCGCCGACGACGCGATCACGATCCGGTGCCCGCGCGCCCGATGCGCCCGCAGGATCTGCCACATCTGCGGCCGCAGCTTGGCCGCGGTGTCCTGCTTGAACAGTTGCTCGCCCATCGCGAGGAGTTCGTTGTAGGTCTTCCCCGCGAACGCTGGCTTCGTCGCCTCCAGGACCTCGGCGTAGTCCTGCTCGGAGACGCAGCCGCGCAGGCCGATCATCAATCCGTCGGCCAGCTCCCCGGCGGTGAACTCCAGGCTCCGGAGACGAGCGCGCAGGATGGCCGTCGCCGAGAACCCCTCGAGCAGGGTGCCGTCGTAGTCGAAGAAGGCGCACACCTGCTTGCCGGGCGGCGCCGCCTGGATCTCCCGGAGTCGCTCGGCCAGCGCGCTCATCGGTCGGTCTCCTTCGGTTCGACAACGGGCGGTTCGGCGGCGGGCGGTTCTGGAGCGGGCGGTTCGGCGGCGGCCTGCTGTGCGGCGGCCTGCTCGGCCTCGATCGCGGCGAGCCGCGACAGGCGCGAGCGCATCACCTGCACCTCGGCGAGCCACGCGCGCCGGCTGCGCGCGACCTCGTCTGCCGAATCACCGCGGACCGCGCCGCGATTGTCGGCCAGCTGGTAGGCGGCGTCGTACAGTTCGCGCGACACCGAGTCCTTGCTCGGTATCACGCCCTGCAACGACAGCTGATGCCCCAGGCCGAGGCAGTCGGCCAGCACGGTCTGCTTGTCCAGATCGTCGGTGCCCATCGCCGCCAGCCGGGTCGCGACCACCAGCTGGGCGTCGAAGAAGGTCTGCAGCGAACGTCGTGCCAGCAGCATGCCCGCGCTGGCCAGCAGCGTCTGGTGCACCCATTCCTGGGTGGGCCGGACGGTCCGCCATTCGTCGGAGATCAGATCCATCTCGGCGCCGAGTCGGTGCAGGAACTCCTTCTTGGCGGGGAAGAAGAACTCGAACTTCAGCAGGTCGCGGATCCGGAGGGCCTCCTGCTGCGCGGGCGCCAGGAGCCCCTCGGTCGCCTGCGCATCGGGCGCCGGTCCCCCTTCGACGACGTCGCCGTCGGAGATCGCGAGCATCCCGAGTTCGACGATGGCGCGGTCGACGAAGTGGTGCAGGGCCCCGTTGCGGTAGTACGCGGCGACCGCGTGACTGTCGGGCGCGATGATCCACACCTGCTCGGGTCCGCCGTCGTAGGTCTGCAGCACGCCGGCGTCGGTGAGTTCGCGCAGCGTGGTGAGCAGCCCGATGCCGCGGCACAGCGCCGGGTCGGGACCGGGCAGCTTCCGCGAGTCGATGTAGCTCAGCAGCGGCGCCAGGATCACTTCGATCTCGTGGGCCGTGTAGGCCCGGTCCTGCGCTCCGAGCAGGGCGAAGCCGGCCAGCGAGGTCGCCGAGATCGGGGTCGCCGCGTTGATCTCGTCCATCACCTTGAACGAGACCTTCTCCAATCGCGCCCGGCCGGCACCAGACTCGGCCAGGGCCTGCCGCAGCGAGAAGGGCTCGCCGAAGCGCACGCGCGCCTCACCGCGGTACACGCGCTGACCGCGCGCGTACTTGAGCAGCCATTTGAGGTCTTCGGGCGTCTTGGCGCCGCCCGCCGATTCGCGCGCCATCGCCGCGATCTCGGGCAGTTGGTCGTAGACGATCGACGTCGGCACCACCATCACATCGGCGCCGTCGAGCGCTTCGACGGCGTCGGCGACGTAGGCGAGCAGGCCGAGCATGGGCGGGCGGAGCTTGCCGGTGCGGCTACGGCCGCCTTCGATGTACCACTCGAGGTTGAAGCGCTTCTCGACGATGAACGACAGGTACGAACGCATCGCCAGCTTGTACACGGGGTCGGAGCCGAACTTGCGGCGGATGAAGATGGTCCCGGCACGGCGGGCGATCGGCCCCATCGGCCAGAAGGCGAGGTTCTCCCCGCCGAGCACCAGGTTGGGCGGGAAGTCGTGCTGGTGCAGGACGCTCGCGAGGATCAACGAGTCGACGTACGAGCGGTGCGAGGGCAGGAAGACCAGCGAACTCGACTTGTTGAGCGTTCGCAGTCTGCCGAGGGTGTCGAGGTCGACCGACACCGACCACGCGCGCTCGTAGAGACCGCTGAAAGTCGAGGTGAAGATGTCGCGGACCAGGCGGCTCTGGGTCGCGACGAACGAGCTCATCTTGTCGGTGGCCTCCTGCGCCACCGACGCCGCGGTCCGGCCCAGTTCCGCGCTCAATTCGGCGGCCGCGGCCTGGAACCGCGCCGAGGAGCTGATCTGTTCGGCCACCAGTCGCGGAACCTTGTAGCGGGTTCCGACCAGTTCCAGTTCGGCGCGTTCGGCCGAGAGCGCGGCCTGCATGCCGACGAAGCCCGCGAACGACGCACCCTGCGCCTGCTTCTCGTCGTACCTGGCTCCGAGGTCGGCGACGGTGGCCGGTTCACCCGCCACCACGCGGACCCGGTCGGGCCCCAGCTTGCGGATCGCCTCCTGCCGAAAGGCCGGTGGGCGGCGCGGATTCGACAGCACGATCGCATCGGCCAGCGCCACCTTGCGTTCCCCGTGCCGGACCGGCGGCAGCCAGACCACCCGCACCGGAATCAGCAGGGTGTCGGCGTCGAGCGCGTCGACGTCGAGCTGGTCGAGCTCGCGGACGCTGACACCCGGGTGGTGTCGGGCGGCCCACTCGGTGACGATCTCGTGTTCGCATGCCGTCCGCACGTCGGCCAGGACGATCTCGACCAACTGGTCCACCCCTTCGACTGTTTCACCCCCGGACGCTCACCGCCCGGCGCCAAAGACCAATTGTCGTCCATCGGCACCGATCACGGAACTGATTCCACCGGAACGGCTTCGGGCGTCGTCCGTTCGGCCTCGGGCGATCGGTCCGCCGCCGAACCCGACATCGCCTGCAGCGGAAGGACGCAGGCGATGAGGGCCATGCCCAGCCAGCCCGTCGCGGTCAGTCGTTCGCCGACCACGATCACCGCGAGGATCGCCGCCACCGCGGGCTCGGCGAGGGTCAGCGTGGTGGCGGTGCTCGCCGGGATCCGGGTGAGGGCGAATCCGAACAGGAGGTAGCCCCCGAACATGGGGACCAGCGCCATGTAGATCGCGACCGGCAACCCGCCGGGCGAGGTGATGATCGGCGCCCCGGTCACGATCAGCACCGGCATCAGCATCAGTCCCCCGCCGCCGAACACGGCGCCCATCGACGCGGCCCGGCTCACGCCCGCCGCCATCAGGGTGTGCGCCACCCAGGAGTATCCGGCGTACGCCAGGCCCGCGATCAAGCCCAGAAGCACACCCCACACGACTGAGCCGCCGACGCCGGAGGCGTCGAACCCGGCCGTGCACAGCAGCACGCTGCCTGCGATGCCGAGTGTTGCGGCCAGCAGCCACCGCGAGCCCAGACGGGCACCGTCGACGATGCGTTCGAGCAGGCCGGTGAAGATCGGCGCCGAACCGAGGGAGACGACCGAGCCGATCGCGACGCCGGCGAGCTGCATGGAACTGTAGAAGGCCAGCGGATAGATCGCCACGCCGACCGCGCCCAGCAGCACCAGCGGTCGACGGGTGCGCAACAGCGGCAGTTCGCGACGCAGCGGTCGGGCACCGATCACCGCCTGCAGCAAGCCGCCGATCCCCAGCGCCGCCGCGCCGATCGCCAGCGGCCCGACGCCGGGCGCAAAGGTGGCGGCCGTCCCGGTCGTCCCCCACAGCAGACAGGCCACGGCGACGGCGGCGATGCCCGCCGACCGTCCGGCGCCGAGCGAGCCGGGCGCCGTCACCATCGCGCCATGATCGTCTCGGCGAGGTCGCGGGCGCGGCGGATGCACGCCTCGTTCCCGTCCAGCCCGGCCCGGCTGGTGGCCCCTTCGAGGAGGAAGGCCAGATGCTCGGCGGTCTCGGCCGGGTCCGGGCATCCCGCAGTCACCAGATGCTCGCGCAGGATCTCCTCGACGTGTTGCTTGTGCGCTCGCACCGCGTCGCGGCCGGGTGCCCCGACCGGCAGTTCCGCGGCGGCGTTGAGCAGCCCGCACCCGCGGAAGCCGTGGTCGTAGCCTGCGCGAGCGTGGTCGAGGTAAGCGTCGAAGACGGCGAGCACCGCCGCGCGCGCGGATTCGGCCGCGGCCAGTCGTCCCCGGTACAGGTCCAGCCATTCGGCGTGCCTGCGCTCGATGTAGGCGAGCATCAGCTCGTCCTTGGACGCGAAGTTGTTGTAGAGACTCTGCTTCGCCACTCCGGCCTCCGCGGTGATCGCGTCGATGCCGGTGGCCGCGATCCCGTCGGCGTAGAACAGTCGCGCCGCCGCGTCGAGCAGCCGGTCCTTCGCTGACGCTCCCCGTCCCATGGCGGTCCCCTTTCGGCCCGGTTCAGCGATCTCGAATCGGGACGAGGTCTGGACCGGAACAGTGATTAGGTAGACCAGTCTACCTAATCGGGTTTCCGTGAGCAGCGCGGGTCCTCACTGATCACCGGGCGCGCCCGCGACGACGCGAACGCCGCCAGGATGCTCACTGAGTTCCTGGCGGCGTTCATCAACCCGTAGGAGCCGGCGGCATGACGGTCACAACGAGCGGGAGATGATCTCCTTCATGATCTCGTTGGTGCCGCCGTAGATCATCTGGACGCGGTTGTCGGCCCACATGCGTGCGATCGGGTACTCGTTCATGTAGCCGTAGCCGCCGAAGAGCTGCAGGCAGGTGTCGGCCACGCCCATCGCGCGATCGGTGGTCCACCACTTGGCCATCGCGACGGTCGGGATGTCGAGCTCGCCGCGCAGATGCTTCTCCATGCAGTCGTCGAGGAAGACACGCGCCACGTGCGCCTCGGTCGCGACCTCGGCGAGCTTGAACTTGGTGTTCTGGAAGCCGAACACCGGGCGACCGAAGGCGGTGCGCTCCTTGGTGTACTCGAGCGTCTTCTCGAGCGCGATCTCCATGCCCGCGACCGAGGCGACGGCGATGATGAGGCGCTCCTGCGGAAGCTGGGTCATCAGCTGGATGAACCCGAGGCCCTCCTGGTCGCCGAGCAGGTTCGACTGCGGAACCCGGACGCCGGAGAAGTTGAGTTCGGCGGTGTCCTGACCGCGCATGCCGACCTTGTCCAGGATGCGGCCGCGACCGAAGCCCTCGCGATCGGTCTCGACCAGAATCAGCGAGATGCCCTTGGCGCCTTCGCCGGTGTCGGTCTTGGCGACGACGATCACCAGGTCGGCCTGTCCGCCGTTGGTGATGAAGGTCTTCGATCCGTCGATGACGTAGTCGTCGCCGTCCTTGATCGCCTTGGTCTTGACGTTCTGCAGGTCGCTGCCGGTGCCCGGTTCGGTCATGGCGATGGCGCCCACGACTTCACCCGAGGCCATCTTGGGCAGCCAGTGCTTCTTCTGCTCCTCCGACCCGTAGGCGAGGATGTAATGCGCGACGATGCCGTTGTGCAGGCTCTGCCCCCACGACGAGTCGACGACGCGCGCCTGCTCCTCGATGAGCACGGCCTCGTGCGCGAACGTGCCGCCACCGCCGCCGTACTCCTCGGGGATCGACATGCACAGCAGGCCGACCTCGCCCGCCTTGGTCCAGAGGTCACGGTCGACGTGATGCTGCTCGATGAAGCGTTCGGAGTTCGGTGCGACCTCCTTCTCGCAGAATGCGCGCGCCATGTCGCGCAGTGCGGTCAGGTCTTCGGTCTCCCACGAAGGACGTGCCATGTGTTGAGCTACCTATCTCGAGTGTGACAACAGCAACGGTGCTTGATCTGACTCACCAGTACTATACGCGTGTACCGGATCCATCGTGAGTCGATCGTAACATCGAACAATGACAACGTCAGCCTCCGACGTCGGTCGACGAACAAGGCGCCCGGAACCGTCGAGGTTCCGGGCGCCTTGTTCGTTCGTGCTGTCAGGCGTCGGTCAGGCATTGCCCTTCGACCACGTGGACCACGGGATGTTCCAGTCGCCCAGGCCGTCGGTGCCCGGCAGTTCCGGGCCGACGGTGTTCTTCACCGTCACCGGGTCGCCCCGCAGGGTGTTGCGAACGATCCAGAGGGCGTCGTCCGGACTCAGATTGAGGCAGCCGTGGCTGGTGTTGGTGTTGCCCTGCGCCCACATCGACCACGGTGCGGCGTGCAGGTAGATGCCGCTGTACGACATCTGGGTGGCGTAGTCGACCGGGGTGCGGTAGCCGTCGGCCGAGGTGATCGGCACACCGTAGGTGGACGAGTCCATGATGATGTGATCGAGACGATCGCCGATGATGTACACGCCGTTGTCGGTGGGCGTGCCGTCCTTGCCCATCGAGGTCGGCATGGTCCGGATCACCTTGCCGTCGCGCTTGACGGTCACGGTCTTGGTGTTGTCGTCCGCGACCAGCTCCATCTGACGTCCGACGGTGAACGACGACGAGGAGTTGTCCTCACCGAACAGCCCGTCGCCGAGGTCGATGCCGAAGACGTTGGCCTTCACGCTGACCTTGGTGCCCGGCTTCCAGAAGTTCTCCGGCCGCCAGCGGACCTCCTGGTCGCTGATCCAGTAGAACGCCCCCTTGACCGCAGGCGTGCTGGTGATCTTGATGGCATCCTGGGCCGCCTGACGATCCGGGATCGACTCGTCGAAGCGCACGCCGATCGTCTGCGCCACGCCGACCGTCTCGCCGTCGGGCGGGCTGATGTAAGCGTGGGTGACGTTGTTCGGCGCCCGGGTGATGAAGCTCGTGGTGCTGCGGGTCTTGCCGCCCACGCCGATCGCATCGGCGGTCACCGTGTACTTCTTGCCGTAGCCGAAGGGCTCGGCGCTGGTCCACTTGGTGCCGTCGTCGCTCAGGGTCCCCTTGATCGGGGTGCCGTCGGACTTCGGGATGGTCACCGAGCCGATGGCGCCTTCGGATGCGGTCACGACGATCGGCCGACCCGGCTGGACGCCGACCGCCCCCTTGGTGAGCGGCTTGCCCGACTCATCGGAGACCGAGATCGCCGGCTTGATCATGTCCGCGTACTCACCGCTGGCGTGGACTTCACCGTCGTAGCTGCTGCACGACGCGATCAGCATCAGTACAGCCGAGAAGGCAAAGACGGTCGTGATCTTGGCCCCGAACCCACGATCGCGCATCCGACGAAAACGCATTGTGCTCCCATAGCAAATCATCCGGATCCACCGAAAGCGGACCCTATTCCGGTTGCCCATTGTACGAGAGCCCGGCGACGGGCTCCACATCGGACACGTGTGGAGCGACACACACCATTCACGCGAACGACGTGGATCGCTTCTCGCCCGCGGACATCCGGTCCGCGGGCGAGAAGGCGTGTCAAGCAGCCGAATCGGCGAGCGTGCCCGCCCGTGCGGGGTCGCCGTCGTCGTGTCGTTCCGCGACGGCGGGCCGGGCGGCGTCCGCGCGAACCTGCGCGAACCCCGGGCGCGACCGGCCGGCGAAGGCGCGGAACCAGGACAGCACCGCACCGAGCCGGTTGCGGAAGCCGACCAGATAGAACAGGTGGACGCCGAGCCAGGTGAACCAGCCGAGGACTCCGGTGAGTTTGACGCCGAGCGGGGCGTCGACCACCGCGTTGTGGCGGTTGACGACGGCCATGCTGCCCTTGTCGACGTAGCGGAACCGGGTGCCGCGGACCGTCGCTCCGCGGATCATGTCGGCGGCGTGCCTGCCCTGCTGCATCGCGACCGGGCTCTGCCCCGGCAGCTTGTGCAGGCTGGTCATGTCACCGATCGCGAAGACGTCCGCGCGGCCGCCGACCGTCAGGTCCGGGTTGATCAGCAGACGTCCGGCACGGTCGGTCGCGCATCCGGTCGCCTCGGCGATCACCGCCGCCAGGGGCGTCGCCTGCACGCCCGCCGACCAGACGACGGTCCGCGCGACGATCGTCCGCTCGGTGCCGTCGGCCTGCTTGAGGGTCACCGCTTCCCCGTCGATGTCGGTGACGAAGGTCTCGGTGAGCACGTCGACCCCGGATCGGGCGAGGGTCTTGCGCGTGAACGCCGACAGGCGCCCGCCGTAGACGGGCAGCAGATCGCCCGCGCCCTCCACCAGGTGGACGGTCGCAGGCGCCTCGGTGAAGTAGCGGTTGCCGAGTTCGCGGATCTGACCGGCGACCTCGACGCCGGTCGCGCCTCCGCCGACGACCACGAAGGTGTGTGCGGCGGCGTCGTTCATCGGGGCGGCGAAGCAATCCTTGAGGTGCGCGCGCAGCCGGACGGCGTCATCGAGGGTCTTGAGCGAGAAAGTCGACTCGGCCCACTCGTCGTGCCCGAAGTAGCCCTGGGTGGCACCGGCGGCGACGATCAAGTACTCGTAGGCGATCTGCTCGACGCCCTCGCCGGTGGCGTAGGTCAGCGTCTTGGCCTTCGCATCGAGTCCGGTCACGTAGCCTTCGATCACCTCGATCGAATCCTTGTCGGCCAGCACCTCGGCGATCGGCGGGGCGATCTCCTCGGCCCGCAGGACACCGGTCGCGACCTGATACAGCAGCGGCTGGAACAGATGCTCGGGCGTCGCGGAGATCAGCACGGTGTCGACGTCCGACTTCGCCAGCTGCTTGGCGGCGGCCAGTCCCCCGAATCCTGAGCCGATCACGACGACCTCGGTGCTGCGCATGTCCCCACTTCCCTCTCGTTGTCTGGCGTCCGGTGGTGTGTTAATCAGCGTTCCAGATGGAATCTGGTGCTTCAATCTCGTTGATCACTGCTTTTCGGATGAGATTGATCTGTTCTGTTCATAAGATGAGGGAATGGAGTTCCGCCAGCTCGAGTATCTCGCCGCCGTCGCCGACACCGGCGGCTTCTCCCGGGCCGCGCAACGCTGCTTCGTGTCCCAGTCCGCGATCAGTCATCAGATCGCCGCCTTGGAACGTGAGCTGGGCATCGATCTGTTCGACCGCTCGACCCGCCGGGTCCGGCTCACCGACGCCGGCGAGGCACTGCTGCCCCGCGCCCGCGAACTGCTGCGCCTGCGCGACGACGCGATCGCCGCCGTCGCGCCGCAGCCCAACCGGGTGCGGATCGCCGCCAACATGTCCTTCGCCGGTGCCGCGCTGGCCGCCGTCTCCGCGGTCCGCGAACGCCACCACGATGCGGAGGTCGACTTCCTGATCAAACCCTTCGGCCAGCGGATCGCGGCCGTCGCCGCGGGGGACGCCGACCTCGCGCTGATCCGAGGCCGACTGCCCGACGACCGGCCCGAGACTGCGGGCCTGTATCTGGACCCGCTGTGGATCGAACAGCCGGTCGTGGCGTTCAGCCCCCGACATCCACTCGCCCGGCTGGGCCGTCCGCCACGGCCCGAGGAACTGGCCGAGTACCCCCTGCTGCTGCCGCCGCTCGACAAGCAGGTCCTGCTGCACCGGCTCGTCGAACGGGTCTTCACCAAGGCCGGCGTCACCGCGACCTACGGCCCGGAGATCCGCGACGGGCATCCGGTGAGCTTCGATCTGGTCAACCGGCCCGACTCGTGGACGCTGCTCTACGAGGACCTGCGCCAGCCCGGGATCATGTGCCGGCACAATCCGGCGTTCACCCTGACCGTGTCGGCGGCGCTGCGTGCCGACGCCGAACCCAATCCCCTCGTCGCCGATCTGCTGACCGAACTGTCGGGCGGATATCGGCGAGGATAGGCGTTAGGCGTCGGGCGCGGCAGGTGGGGATGCCGAAAACGAGAGAACCCCCGTTCACCGATTCGGCGAACGGGGGTTCTCTCTTCTAGTAGCGGGGGCAGGATTCGAACCTACGACCTCTGGGTTATGAGCCCAGCGAGCTACCGAGCTGCTCCACCCCGCGGTGGTGACGACGATCGTCGTCTGGAAAAAGGCGATCCCCTCCGACTTGGAAGGGGATCGGCCGTTCTCTGTGCGCCATCAGGGACTCGAACCCCGAACCCGCTGATTAAGAGTCAGCTGCTCTGCCAATTGAGCTAATGGCGCTTGGCCTTGCTGCACTACCGCGGTGGCTGTTGCCGCTGCGGCCTTGCGGAAAAAACATTAACACCCTGCACGCCCAGAACAAAAATCGGCTGGTCAGAGGCCATTTCTGTACGTTCCCGCAAAGGCAGCACGACGATCAGCGGAAGATCTTGCGAACAACCACCACGACGACGAGGGCGCCGGCACCGATCAGACCGAACTTCACCGGCGGCCGGTTGACGATCTCGACGGCCTTGGTCTTGGCGTCGTCGGCCAGTCGCTGCGGGTTGGCCCGCTCGACGAGTTGGTCGAGTGTGCCCGCCAGCTCTTCACGGGCCTTGGCGATCTCCTGCTCGATGCGTTCGGTTTCGTCGGCCACTGCGGCCCTCCCTCTACTCATCCGCTCACGCTCGGCGAGCGGTCTCGAATATCGCGCCCACATGCGTCTGTGCCACGCAACGTCGCATCATGAATCGACACGACAGACAACGGTTCGAGCCTACTTCAGTCGGTGCCCTGTTCGAATCCGATAGCCTTGCCCCATGTCTGGCAATGAACGACTTTCGGTCGGAGACAAGGCGCCTGCGTTCACCCTTCCCGACGCGGAGGGCAATCCCGTCTCGCTCGCCGATTACGCGGGCCGCAAGGTGATCGTGTACTTCTACCCCGCCGCGATGACGCCGGGCTGCACCAAGCAGGCGTGCGACTTCCGCGACAATCTCGCCGAGCTGAACGGCCAGGGCATCGACGTCATCGGCATCTCCCCCGACAAGCCCGCCAAGCTGGCGAAGTTCGTCGACCGCGACGAGCTGACCTTCCCCCTGCTGTCCGACCCGGACAAGGAGGTCCTCACCGCGTGGGGCGCCTTCGGCGAGAAGAAGCTGTACGGGAAGATCGTCAACGGCGTCATCCGCTCGACGTTCCTGGTGAACGAGGACGGCACCATCGGCGCGGCGCAGTACAATGTCCGCGCGACCGGGCACGTGGCGAAGCTGCGCCGCGACCTGTCGATCTGAGCCGTCGACCGGCCCGATGTCCGACACCGATCCCGCACAGCCGCTGGTCCCCCGCAAGCGGCCCACCCAGGCGCGCAGCCGGCGCACCTTCGAGTCGATCCTCAACTCGGCTCGCGAGGTCCTGATCGATGTCGGCTTCGAGTCCCTGACGTGCGAGCAGATCGCCACGCGGGCCGACCTGCCGATCGGCACGATCTACCAGTACTTCGCGAACAAGTACGTCGTCGTGTGCGAACTGGACCGCCAGGATTCGAGCACGGTCCGCGACGAGCTGAGCCAGTTCGCCGCCGAGATCCCGTCGCTGGAGTGGCCGCAGCTGCTCGAGAAGTTCCTCGATCACCTCGCGGAGCTGTGGCGGACCGATCCGTCACGCCGCGCCGTGTGGCTGGCCGTGCAGTCCACCCCCGCCACTCGCGCGACCGCGTCGATCAACGAACGGATCCTCGCCGACCAGGTGGCCCGCATCCTCGCGCCGCTGACCCCGGATCAGCGCGAGCGGCGCGCGATGATGGCGCAGGTGCTGGTGCACACCGCCTTCTCCCTGCTGAGCTTCTCGGTGCAGGAGGGGCACGATCACGAGATGACCGTGTACGAACTCAAGCGCATGCTCGGCGGCTATCTGATGCTCGAAGAGGTCGCCGGCCGCGGCTGACGGCCCCGACGGAACGGCCCCGACGGAACGGCCCCGACGGAAACGACAACACTGTCGTTCGGTGCCACCTGGTGACACCGAACGACAGTGTTGTCGTTTCTGCTGTGGTCGTTCTGCCTCAGTCGTGCTGACTCAGCCGCGGTCCTCCAGGATCGCGACCGCGGCGGCCATGTCGCCGTCGTGGGTCAGCGAGACGTGGATGTCCAGGCCCGCGAGGGCTTGGGCGATGTCGCCGTGCAGCCGGATGCGCGGACGTCCGTGGTTGTCGGTCTGCACCTCCACGTCGTGGACGGCGCTCTCCGGCAGGAGCGGCGCCGCACCGAAGCGGCTCGACGACCACGCCTTGATCACCGCCTCGCGCGCCGCCCAGCGCGCGGCGAGGTGGCGGGCGTCGTCGCCGGTCCGCTCGGCGGCGTCGCGGCGTTCACCGACGGTGAAGGTGGCGCCGAACGACGAGCCCGGCGTGCGCAGCTGCTCGGCGAAGTCGGGCACCGACACCAGGTCGATGCCGACTCCGACGACCGTCATCGGGAACCGTCCGCGTAGGCGCCCTGCTCGTTCAGGCGTGCCTGCGGGTCGAGCAGCAGGCCGGCCTCGACCTCGTGCTCGTCGCCCTCGCCCAGGCGACGGTCGGCCGGGCGCTGGTAGACGGCGTCGCCGCCGCACATGGCCTCGAGCAGACGGTGCCGACCTGCGCGCAGACGCTCGGCGCTCTGCGCGCGGTAGGCCGCCCGCTCCTGCGCGTCGAGGGTGGCGATGAACGCCTCCGGGTGGACCACCGCGATCAGGCCCGACACGTGACCGAAGCCCAGCGAGGTGAGCAGACCGGCCTTGAGCGGGAACCGCTCCCCCATCCGCAGGGTCTCGCGCGGCCACACCAGGTGCGGGTACTCGCGCATCTTCTCGTCGACGCAGTCGAGGCTGCGGTTCGGCGGGATGACGCCGTCGCGCAGCATCTGGCACATGCCGATCAGCTGGAAGGCGGCGGCGCCGCCCTTGGCGTGACCGGTCAGCGACTTCTGCGACACGACGAACAGCGGGGCGCCGGTGTTGCGGCCGATGGCCTCGGCCAGACGCTCGTGCAGTTCCGACTCGTTCGGGTCGTTGGCCCGGGTCGAGGTGTCGTGCTTGGACACCACGGCCACGTCGTCGGCGCTCACGCCGAGCGCCGACAGCGCGGTGGCCAGCGGCGACGCCTTGGCGCCGCGAGCCGCGCCCAGGGCACCCAGGCCCGGGGCCGGGATCGAGGTGTGCACGCCGTCGCCGAAGCTCTGCGCCCACGCCACCACACCGAGGACCGGCAGGCCGAGCTGCGCGGCGACGTCGCCGCGGGCCAGCAGGACGGTGCCGCCGCCCGCCGACTCCACGAACCCGCCGCGACGGCGGTCGTTGGCGCGCGAGAAGCGGCGGTCGTCGATGCCCTTGGCGGTCATCTTCGCCGAGTCCGCGGTGGCCGACATGTCGCCGAAGCCGACGATGCCTTCGATGCCGAGGTCGTCGAAGCCGCCGGCGACGGCGAACAAGGCCTTGCCGAGGCGGATCTTGTCCACGCCCTCCTCCACCGAGACGGCGGCGGTGGCGCAGGCGGCGACCGGGTGGATCATGGCGCCGTAGCTGCCGATGTACGACTGCACCACGTGGGCGGCGACGACGTTCGGCAGGGCCTCCTGCAGGATGTCGTTGGCCTTCGACTCGCCCAGCAGCGTGTCGATGTACAGCGAGCGCATCGAGGTCATGCCGCCCATGCCGGTGCCCTGCGTGTTCGCGACCAGGCCGGGGTGCACCCAGCGCATCAGCTCCGACGGCGAGAAGCCCGCGGTGACGAAGGCGTCGACGGTCGCGACCAGGTTCCACAGGGCGACGCGGTCGACGGACTCGGCCATGTCGGGCGAGACGCCCCAGCGGACCGGGTCGAAGCCGGTCGGGATCTGCCCGCCGACGGTGCGCGACAGGCTGGCGCGACGCGGGACGCGGATCTCGGTGCCCGCCAGGCGGGTGACCGTCCAGTCGCCGGTCTCGGCGTTCGGTGCGATCCGGGTGCGCTCGGGATCGGCCGAGGCGAACTCGCGGGCCTGCGCCTCGTTCGGGACCGTGAAGGTCAGGTCCTTGTCGAGGAAGACCGACTCGAGCAGCGGCGCCGTGTTGTCGACCATGGCGCCCTCGTCGGCGTAGCGGCGGATGCCGCACCGTTCGACGACCGCGTCGTGGTAGCGCTCGGCGATGTCGGCCTCGGCGACCGGGTCGCCGCTCTCGACGTCGTACCAGCCCGCCTTCGGCGTCTGCTCCCAGGTGATCAGCCCGGTGGTCCACGCCAGCTCGAGGACGCCGGCGGCCGAGAGCTCCTCGTCCACCTCCATCTCGAAGCGGGTGCGGGCCGAGCCGTACGGGCCGACCTCGCCCGCACCGACGATGACCACGAGGTCCTCGGGACGCGAGTCGAGCTCGGGCCACGCGTGGGCCAGCGGGGTCTCGGCGCGCGCCGGGGCGGGCAGCGCCGCCAGGCGGACGCCGTCCTCGACGGTGTCGTCGGCCGGCGCCTGCGGGGCCTCCTGCGCCGCAGCCGCGGCCTCGGCCGCCAGCTCGCGCAGGTTGATCTTCTCCGGGTCCAGACCCGCGGTCAGATCGGCGACCAGCGGCTGCGCGGCCGCCGACTCGCGGGCCTGCGGGGTGCACAGTTCGACCAGCGCGGCCGCCATCTCCGGCGTGCTCCAGGTCTTGACGCCCGCAGCCTCGACCGCCTCGACGAGACCGTCGTTGCCGCCCATCAGGCCGGTTCCGCGGACCCAGCCGATGAGGGCGTGCGCGAGGCTGGTGCGCTTGTTCCACGACTCCTCGGCACCCCAGCGGGTGACGAGCGCGTCGAGCGCGGCCTTCGCCTCACCGTAGGCGCCGTCGCCGCCGAACATGCCGCGGTTCGGCGAACCGGGCAGCACCACGTGCAGGCGGGCGTCGATGTCGTGGTCGGCGCCGATGCCGGACAGTCCGGCGATGAGCCGTTCCACCGACCAGAGCAGGACCTTCATCTCCATCTCGGCGCGGGCGCCGGCGTCGGTGAGGTCGCCGGCCACGCGCGGAGCGGCGAACGGGAACAGCAGGGTCGGTCGCATCACCGGCTTGACGACGGCGGTGCTGGCACCCAGGTTCTCGGTCTGCTCGGTGCCCAGCCACTCCACGAGGCCGTCCACGTCGCCGTACGAGGCGAGGTTGGCCGGCACCACCCACAGGGCGGCGTCATGGCGGGCGTGCGTGCGGTACAGGTCCTTGTAGAAGGCCACCCGATCGCTGTTCAGCCGCGACGTGGTCGCGACGACGGTCGCGCCGCCGGCCAGCAGGCGTCCGACGACGGCCGCCGCGATCGATCCCTGCGAGGCGCCGGTGACGACGGCGACGTCGTCGGCGAACTCGCCCGGCTCGGGCAGCTGTGCGGCGTGCGCGATGGCGGCGTACACGGCGGCGTGCTGGTGCATGCCCAGTGCCAGGGCCTTGCCCTGCCACCAGGTGGCGTGCTCGGCGATCTGCTCGCCGGCGCCGGTCATGGCCGCTGCGAGCTCGTCGTGGCGGACGTCGACGTCCGCCGCCTCCTCCAGCCACAGTCGGGCCAGGTCCTCGCGGGCGCTCGCCCACCGGTCGTCGAGGAGCACGGCGCGCTGCTCGTCGAAGGCCGGGGCGACGGTCCGCTGCCAGTCCGAGCCCAGTTCCGCGCTGACCAGGTCGGCCAGTTCGGCGTTGGGGTCGGCCTCGACACCGGCGGCGTCGACGACGTCGGTCAGCCCGAGCTGATCGAGGATGGTGTGTGCGGCCTGCGCCAGCACCCCGTCGGGGCCGGTGATCTGTTCGGTGAACTCGCCGAGGGCGGCCGCGTCGACGGTCCCGCCGCCGGCCGCAGCGGCCGCGGGCAGTTCCACCGCGATGCCGCGGGCCGCGCCGACGCTGCGGACGGCCCGGTCGATCAGGGCGTCGAAGTCGGCGGCCGAGCCGACGCCGCCGTCGAGCAGGTCGCCGAGGTCGCCGCCGCGCACGCTGACCCCCTCGCGGGAGCCGAGGGCCACCGCGACGAGCGTGTGCCTGCCCCAGCCCTCACCGAGCTGCCAGGCGTCGCTGACCCGGTCGGTGATGTACGAGGCGCGCTTGCCGATGGGGCCGACGACCTTGCGGATCTGGTCGCCGACGGCGTCGGTGAGGACCGCGCCAAAGGGCTTGTAACCGCGGGCGAGGGTGCTGACAGTCGAGGCGAGGGCGCCCATGTCGGCTTCGGCGGCACCGTCGATGGCGCCGAGTCCGAGCTCGGTGCCGACGTCGAGGAGCAGCTGGTTGCGACGCGAGGACACACCGTCGCACAGGGCTTCGATGGTGTCGGCCGGTCCGATCTGCGCCGGGGTCATCTTGGTCCACAGCGAGATCACCGCGCGGACCGCGTCGGCGGGACCGAAGGCGATGTCGTCCGGACGTGGCCCGGCGGCCGCTGCCGGAGCCGCGGCGGGGACGGCGGCCGCGGGTGCGGCGGCCGGAGCAGACTCGGCCGCCACCTCCTCGACGACCTCGTCCTCGACCGGCTCGGGTGCGGAATCCTCAGCGCGCAGCACCGCAGCGTCGGATTCGACGTTGAGCACCTCGGCGGCGGCCGCCTCGTAGTCGGGCAGTTTCAGGGTGTTGCGAGCCAGCCCGCACAGGGTCGGCGCGTTCTTGACGCCGACCTCGACGAACCGGTCGATGCCCAGACCGCCCTCGGCGGCCGGGGTGAACAGCAGGTCCTGGGTCTCGATCCAGCGGACCGGGCTGGCGAACTGCCAGGCCAGCAGCTCGATCAGGATGACCCGGGTCAGCTCCGACGGACGGGCGGCCCAGGCGTCCCATTCGGCGAGCACCGCATCGAGCGGATCGGACGGCACCAGGCCGGCGATCTCGGTGACGAACTCGCGGCTCAGGTTGAACAGTCGCGGCACCAGGTTCGGGATGTAGCGTCCGACCAGGATGTCGGGGTCGATGTCGGCCGGCAGCAGTTCCTCGAGCTTGCCGCGGAACTCCGGCACGCCTGCGCGCAGGACGGTGGAGTGGAAGGGCACGTCGATGCCGGGAACCAGGATGAACGCGCGCTTGCCGCCGAACTCGGCGACGCGGCGCTCGATCTCGGCTTCCAGCAGCTCCAGGCCTCGGACGCTGCCCGCGATCGCGTACTGCGAGCCGAGCAGGTTGAGGTTGACCACCTCGAGGAACTCGTCGGCGTCGCGGCCGATGCCTGCGACGAAGTCCTCGACGTCGGCGTCGGACAGCCCGAACTGGCTCGGGCGGATGGCGGCCATCCGGTAGTCGGAGCGGCCCTTCTCATCGCGCGGGACCAGGTGGTGCATGGCGCTGCCGCGCTGGAAGACCACCTCGAGGACGGCCTCGAGCGGCAGCACACCCGCGCAGGCGGCGAGGGCGTTGTACTCGCCGACCGAGTGACCGCAGGTGATCGAACCGTCGACGAACGAGCCGGACTCGCGCAGTTCGGCGATCTGCGCCACGCCGAGGGTCGCCATCGCGACCTGGGTGAACTGCGTCAGGAACAGCACGCCGTCGGGGTGGTGGTAGGTGACGCGGGTCCGATCCGCCCCGCTCCCGGCGACGGTGACGAGGGTGGTCGGGTTGTCGCGGACGACGGCCAGGATCGAGAAGCCGAGGGCCTCGCGGGTGTGCTTGTCGGCACGGTCCCAGATCTCCCGAGCCGCAGCCGAGCGCGACCGGGCCTCCAGGCCCATGCCCTTGTGCTGGATGCCCTGACCGGGGAAGGCGTAGACGGTGCGCGGCGCATCGAGCAGCGCGGTGGCGGCCATGACCAGTTCGCCGTCGACCTTGGCGGTCAGCTCGACGGTCTCCCGGCCGGTGTCCATGCCGACGCGGTCGACGCGGATGTCGACGGTGTCGCCGAGGCGGACCATGCCCAGGTAGCGGGCGGTCCATCCGCGGATCGCACGCGGCGCGGGCACCGGGTTCTCCCGGTCCCCCGCCGACAGCACCTGCTGCGCGGCGGCCGAGAGCCACATGCCGTGGACGATCGGATCGCCCAGGCCCGCGAGGCGGGCGGCGAGAGCGTCGGTGTGGATCGGGTTGCGGTCGCCGGAGACGACGGCGAAGCCGTTCATCCGGTGCGGCGCCTCGATGGTGGCCGACCGCAGGTGCTTGCGGGTGCCCGCGTGCTCGTCGGCGGCGGCGCCGCCGGCACGGACCGGGTCCGCGAGGGTCGCTGCGCCGGTGCGGCCGCGGATCGCGAACCGCTCGGTGAGCACGGCGATCGTGCCCTGCGCGTCGGCGACGTCGACCTGCACCTCGACGACGCGGCCCACGTCGGAGTCGGTGACCCCGATCAGTCGGGCGGCGACGGTCAGCTCGGTGTCGACCGCGGGGATCTCACCGGTCAGCTCGACCGCGTGGTCGAGGTGGACCAGGTCGAGCAGACCTTCGACGACCGGCAGGCCGTCGGCGGTGCGGGCGGCGCCGATCACCGAGAAGACGCTCGGCCAGCAGGCCACGACGAGGGTGTCGGGGACGGCGAAGCCGTTGGGCGAGGCCGGGGTGGTCGGGGTCAGGGCGCCGGGCAGCCCGGACGCGGTCGCGCCGCTGTGGTCGGCGACCGAGTGCGCCTGCCAGCCGACGGTCGACGTCACGACGCCGTCGACGGACTCGATCAGCTCGCCGCCCGCGGCGACGGTCAGCAGCTCACGCATCGCGTCGGCGGCACCCGCGGTCGTGATGCGGGGGCTGCCGCCGTCGATCGCGCGGAGGTCGCCGGCGAACGGGATGCGCAGGATCGATCCCGACACCGGCACCACCAGGTCGAGACGGATCTCGTCGTCGGCGGTCTCGGCATCGGGGACGAAGGCCAGCATCGCGCCGCTGGGGTGCTCGGCGTACTCGCCGTCGTAGAGCTTCCAGGCGTCGCGGTCGCCGAGCAGGGCGATCGGGTTGCGGACCTGGCGGCCCGCCCAGAGGACGTCCTCGGCTTCGATGACGACGCTGAGGGGCCCGGACTCGGGGACCACGTCGCGCCGACGGCGCGCGGCGACGACCTGCGGCTGCTCGCCGATGGCGCGCAGATCCGCGGTGACCTGAGCCTCGAAGCGGTTCAGCAGGTCGCCGACCGGCTCGTCGACCTCGGTGATGCCCGCGACGGCGACGGTGCCGGGGATGATGCACACCTCGTCGGCGGAGTACCGCGCGTCGTGCGCCTGCCACAGCGAGTCGCTGCGGTACCAGCGGCGCACGTCCTTGTCGATGACGGGGACGAAGTTGACGGGCTTGCCCGGGGTGCGGCACAGGTCCAGGAAGAAGGCGACGTCGGCCGGGTGCAGGATGTCGACGTCGACCGCCGGGTACATCTCGGCGAGCGCGGCGATCACGGCGTGCGGGTCGGCGAAGTCGTCGCCGAAGGCGGACACGAACTCGCCCGAGTCGAGCTCGTTCATCCGCGCCTCGGTGCGGCGCAGCATGTCGGCGAAGCGCTGCTCCCAGGTGATGTCGGCCCAGCCGTACCGGCCGTCGGCACCGGTGGCGAGTTCGGCGTAGCGACCGAGCCACGCGCGGTAGGTCATCGTGGTGACGTCGCCGAAGTAGGGCTTGGCGGTGCCGGCGAGGGCGGCGATGATCTCCTCGCGCCGCTCGGCGACGGCCTCGGCGTCGCCGGCGACCTCGTCGAGCAGGCGGCCGGTCCGCGAGGCGGTGTTGTCGATCTCGTGGATGTCGGCGCCCAGCTGGCTGCGGCCCGAGGCCATGCCGGCCTCGGCGTGTCCGGCGCCGATCCAGGTGTCGCAGCCCTCGGTGTCGACCAGCAGCTGCTTCACCTCGGGAGCGGTGGTGGCCTCCAGGGTGGCCATCGCGGCGGTGCCGACGAGGATCCCGTCGAGCGGCATCACCGGGTAGCCGTGGGCGACCGCCCAGGTGCCGGTGATGTACTCGCTGGCGCGCTCGGGCGTGCCGATGCCGCCGCCGACGCACAGGACGACGTTGGACCGGTCGCGCAGTTCGGCGTAGGTGGCCAGCAGGAGGTCGTCGAGGTCCTCCCACGAGTGGTGACCACCGGCGCGGCCGCCTTCCACCTGAACGATGATCGGGAAGTGCGGGACCTGCAGGGCGATGCGGACGACCTGACGGATCTGGTCGACGGTGCCGGGCTTGAAGGCCACGTAGTGCAGGCCGGCCTCGGTGAACTCGTGGACCAGGTCGACGGCCTCGTCGAGTTCGGGGATGCCCGCGGTGATGATCACGCCGTCGAAGGGCGCGCCCTTGGCGCGCGCCTTCTGGACGAGCTTCTTGCCGCCCAGCTGCAGCTTCCACAGGTACGGGTCGAGGAACAGCGAGTTGAACTGCACCTGACGGCCGGCATCGAGAAGCTCCTCGAGACGGGCGACATTGCCTTCGAAGATCTCCTCGGTGACCTGTCCGCCGCCGGCGAGCTCGGCCCAGTGCCCGGCGTTGGCCGCCGCGGCGACGATGGCCGGGTCGACGGTGGTCGGGGTCATGCCCGCCAGCAGGATCGGCGAGCGGCCGGTGAGGCGGGTGAACGCCGTGTCGACGACGGTGCGGCCGTTCGGCAGGCTGATCAGGCGCGGTGCGAAGACCGACCAGGGGCGCGAGACCTCCGGGGTCGAGCCGGGGACGAACAGGTTGCGCTGCCCGCCGCGCGTGGCTGCGGCGACGACGCCCACGCCCTGCCCGCGCAGGTTCGGCGCCGACAGGCGCGAGGCGAGGTCCATCGGACCGAGGTCGATCATCCAGCGGGCTCCGGAACCGGCGGCCTCACCGACCAGCTCCACCCAGTCGACGGGGTCGACGAGGACGGCCGTGGCGTACCGGCGGACGAGCTCGGCGTCCAGGCCGCAGCGCTGCGCCCACTCGACGGCGAGCTCGACGGCAGGTGCCAGGTCGGGGTGGTGGAACGGGACGGTGACGTTGAGGTCTTCCAGAACGGGCGAGAACGGCGTGCCGCCGGTGATCTTCCGCTTGCGCGCGTCGGCCTCATCGGCGGCGCGCAGCTCGGCGAGGGCGGCGAAGGCGGCGAGGTGACGCGGCGCACCGGACAGGACGACGCTGCGGCGCGAGTTGACGATGGCGACGGTCGGCAGGCCCGGGCCGTCCGCGGGACGGCCGGCGAGGTACTCGGTGAGCAGGTCGGAGACTGCCTCGGCGCTGACGCCCGAGATCGAGATCATCGGGGCGGCGTCTCGGGTGCCGAGCAGTCCCGCGCGGCGCGCGACGACGGTCGAGGCGGCGCCGATGATCTGTGCGACCGCCAGCAGGTCGGCGTCGGCGACGGTCGGGAGCTGCCCGTCGGCGGCGACGGCCTCGGTGGCCAGGATGCCCTGCGAGTGGCCGATGACCGCGCTCGGCGGCAGCACCGCGGTGTCCAGCCCCTGCTTGCCGAGGTTGGCGACGGCGGCCAGCTGGGTGAGCAGGATGCCGGGCAGGGACACGAGCGCGTCGGCGAGCTGCGTCTCGCTCGGGACCGGGAGCTCCTCGTCCTGGGCGCGAATCCACTCGAGCGGCTCGAACCGGTCGCCGCCCGCGGCGGCCAGCTCGTCGGCCACCGGCGCGACGGCGGCGCGGGCCTGCTCGACCGTGGCCGCGATCGACTGGCCGAGATCGGCGTCGGTCACCAGCTCGGTGAGGGTGGGGAGCCAGGCACCGCCTTGGCCGCCGAAGCAGATCGCGTAGCTCTCGCCTGCGGCGAGTCGGTCGAGCAAGCTGCCCGACTCCGTCTTGTCGGTGGATCGGCCGGTGCGGTGCTGGTCGAGGGTCACAAGCTCTCCTGTCGAGCGTCTGGGGGCAGAGAATAGTGTCGCGGGAACGTGGCCCATATTCGCACAGAAACATGAGGCTTCCCTCATGTTTTGGGGTGACCCGAAGGTATACCCGCTGGTAGACCAGTCGGTAACCGTCCCTGCCAGCGGGAAGAGAATCTTTCGTGACACTGCTCACAGAAGACGGCTCCCGCGACGCACGCCCCGGCGCCGAGGACGAGCCGTCTGCGGGACACCGGTGCCGGACACTAGGCTCGGGAACCATGCTCGACTGCCCCTTCTGCGCCATCATCGAAGGCCGCTCCCCTTCGCACACCGTCTACTCCGACGACGATGTGATCGCCTTCCTGGACATCTCGCCGGTGACCCGTGGCCACACCCTCGTCGTTCCGCGCCGGCACTCGTCGGGGCTGGCCGATCTGGATCCGCTCATCGGCAGTCGAGTCTTCGCCACGGGCCAGCGGATCGCGGCCGTGCTGCGGTCCAGTGAGATCGCCGCCGACGGCGTCAACCTGGCGATGAACGACGGTCGCGCCGCCTCGCAGACGGTGTTCCATTCGCACCTGCACGTGGTGCCGCGCCACGCGGGCGACAAGCTGAGCTTCGCCAAGGGTCTGCTGACCCGGCGGGGCGGGGATCTGGAGTCGACCGCCGCCATGCTGCGCCGAGCGATGCAGGCGCAGGCGTGAGCGACTCCCCCGACACCGACTCCCCATCCGCCGACGCCCTCGCCCGGGCCGCCGCCCTGGTCGCCGAGGCGGCGAAGGTGTGCGTCTTCTCAGGGGCGGGCATGTCGGCCGAGAGCGGCATCCCGACCTTCCGCGACGCCCTCACCGGGCTGTGGGAGAACTACGATCCCACCGACCTGGCCTCACCGGCCGGTTGGCGGCGCGACCCCGACCTGGTCTGGGGCTGGTACCGCGACCGCGCCGTGCGACTGCGCGAGGTGGCGCCGAACGACGGGCACCTGGCGATCGCCGAACTCGAGCGGCGCAAACGCGCGGGCACCGGACGGGTCAGCGTCGTCACGCAGAACGTCGACGACCTGCACGAGCGAGCCGGATCGACCGTCACCGCCCACCTGCACGGCAGCCTGCTCGGCCCCCGATGCGAGGCGTGCGCCCACCGGGGTGAGGCGGAGCTGTCGCTCGCGGCCGAGCGGCCGCGGTGCCCGGAGTGCGGCGCGAGCCTGCGGCCCGACGTCGTGTGGTTCGGCGAGATGCTGCCCGAACGGGAGTGGCGCAGCGCGTCCGAGGCCGTCGCGGCGTGCGATCTCCTCATCGTCATCGGCACCAGCGGCGTGGTCCGCCCGGCCGCCGACCTGCCCCTGCTGGCCGCCGAGTCGGGCACGCCGATCATCGAGGTGAACCCGGAGCCCTCGGCATTGACCCCGCTGGCGACGGTCTACGTGGAGTCGACCGCCGCCGTCGCGCTGCCCGCGATCATCTGACGGTCAGCACCCCGTCGGCGGCGCCCACCGATTCGCCGACCTCGGGTGCATCGGACCGGCCGGCGAGCCGGCGTTCGTCAGCGCGGCCGTCCGCGGGCTCGCGTCGCAGTTGCATCAGCCCATAGCCGACCGCGATCCACGCAGCCAGCACCAGGTACGCGGTTCCCGCTCCGGCGCCGACGATGCCCGCCGGATTGAAGAACGCGGCGCTGCGCAGCGCGGTGCCGGTGGCTCCCAGGGGCAATGACTGCCCCAGGGTCGCCCAGAACGAGGGCAGGAACTCGGGCGGCGAGGCGATGCCCGCCAGCGGCATGCCGACCAGCATCACCACCACCGCCGCCATCCCGGCGCCGGCCGTGCCGATGACCGACACCGCACCGGCGACCACCGCGCCGATCGCCAGAATGCCGGACGACATCGCCAGCCACTGACCCCAGAAGGCGCCGCCGAGCACCCCGGCCCACATGGCGACACCGACGGCGGTGGCTCCCACCGCAGCCGCGCCGACCGGCAGCATCAGCGCCATCACCCGGCGCCGACGACCGACCGTGGCCGCGGTCAGTCCCAGTGCCATCGCCGTCATGAACACCGGCAGGACCATGGAGCCGAAGCCCGCGCCGCGCGGGTCGTCGGCCGTGGCCGGTGCCACGTCGACCACCGGACCGGCATCGGGCAGCGAACCGCCGATCTCGGTCAGCATCGCCGCGACCAGCGGACTCGCGCCGGTGGCGACGACCGTCTGCGGCGTCGGTCCGACCACGAAGCCGCCGTAGACCTCGCGATCGCGGGCGGCGGCCTGCAGTTCGTCGGCGGTGCGGTAACCGGTGACCGTGAAGGCTCCCGGCTGCCGCCGCTCCAGCTGCCCCGAGATCTGCCCGACCGCCTGCGCCGGTCCGGCGACGCCGATCGGCACGTGGTGCGGGGTGGCGCGCGAGGCGGGCGTGATGAACGCCAGCAGCACCAGCGGGATCACCAGCGCGAGCCCGACGACCACCCCGGTCAGCTTCTTCGCCGTGTGGGACATGACGACCTCCATCCGATTATTCAACGTTCGTTGAATACCGACGGTAGATCCGCCGGCGTCGTAAGTCAACGATTGTTGAAATCCCTCTTCGGCCGACCGCTAGGATCGACCTCGTGACCGCCGAGACCCCTTCCCCGAAGACCAAGCCCGCCGCCCGCAGCGGCCGACGCGGCGGTGAGAGCACCACGCGCGACGACATTCTCATCGCAGCGCGGAAGTTGTTCGGCGAGAACGGATTCACGAAGACCTCGATGCGGTCGATCGCTGCGGATGCGGGCGTCGACGTCGCCCTGGTCTCCTATCACTTCGGCAGCAAGCGCGGCTTGTTCACCGCGGTGATGCAGGTGCCGGGCGACCCCGTCTCACGGGTCATCGAAGCCGCGCAGGGCCCCCGAGACGAGCTGGGCCGCCGGCTGATCATCACGTTCACGTCGATCTGGGAGAGCGACGGCATGGGGACCGCGCTGCAGGCGATGCTCCGGTCCGCGGTCAACGACGACGGCGCCGCCAACACCTTCGGCGACTTCGCCTCCGGCGAGATTATGCCCGCACTGGCGTCGACGGCCGGGCTGTCGGACGAGACGGTCCGGGCCGTCGGCAGTTGCGTCTTCGGCCTCGCGCTGATGCGGTACCTGGTCGGCGCCGAGACCTTCGCCGCTCTCTCGACGCAGGAGATCATCGACCAGTTCGGGCCGCGCATCCAGGCGATCATCGACGCCGACGACGACCTCCGCACGCCGACGCCGACGCCTCGCTGACGCATTCGGCTCCCGGTGCCGAAGCACCGGGAGCCGAATCACTGGAAGATCAGCCGTGAGAGATCAGCGACCGTCGCGGCCGCGACCGGCGACGCGCGCGGGACGCTTGCCGTACTTGTCGCCGCCCTGGCGGAAGCCGCCCTTGCGACCGCGGTCGTCGTAGCTGCGCGAACCGCGCCCGCCACCGCCGCCGCTGCGACCGCGAGGGGGTCCCATGTCGGGCCGCAGGTCGATCGGGTTCTTGCCGATCTTGGTGTGCTTGAGCATGCCGAGCGTTTCCGCGTCGAGATCGTTCGGCAGTTCGACGAGGCTGAAGTCGTCGCGGATGCTGATGTTGCCGAAGTCGCCGCGGGTCAGGCCGCCCTCGTTGGCGATCGCGCCGACGATCGCTCCCGGGGAGACCTTGTGCTTGCGTCCGACCGCGATGCGGTAGGTGGCGAAGTGCCCGCCGCCGCCGCGCGGCGTGCGCTCGCGACGCTCACCGCGATCGCGACGCTCGCCCTTCGGCGGGTCGGGTGCCATCAGGAAGCCGCCGTCGCGCGTCTCCAGCGCCAGCGCCGCCGCGATGTCGGCCATCGCCACATCGTGGTCGCGGGCGTAGTTCTCCACCAGGCCGCGGAACAGATCGAGGTTGTTCGACTCGAGGTTCGAGGTGATGGAGTCGGCGAACTTCGCCACCCGCTGCGCGTTGACGTCGTCGACGCTCGGCAGGTCGATCTCTTCGAGCTCGGACCGGGTGTGGCGCTCGATGGACCGCAGCAGGTGACGCTCGCGCGGGGAGACGAACAGCAGCGCCGACCCCGACCGTCCGGCGCGGCCGGTGCGGCCGATCCGGTGCACGTACGACTCGACGTCGTGCGGGATGTCGTAGTTCACCACGTGCGAGATCCGGTCGACGTCCAGACCGCGTGCAGCCACGTCGGTCGCGACGAGGATGTCGAGCGAGCCGTCCTTGAGCTGGTTGATCGTGCGCTCACGCTGCGCCTGCACCATGTCGCCGTTGATCGCCATCGCACTCAGGCCCCGGGCACGCAGCTTCTCGGCCAGTTCCTCGGTCGCCGACTTGGTGCGGACGAAGATGATCATGCCGTCGAACGACTCGACCTCGAGCACCCGGGTGAGCGCGTCCAGCTTGCGCTGATGCGACACCTGCAGGTACTTCTGCGTGATGTTCTGCGCGGTCGCCGTCTTGTTCTTGACGGTGACTTCCTGCGGGTTGTTCAGGTACTTGCGGGCCAGCCGACCGATCGCCGCGGGCATGGTCGCCGAGAACAGCGCCACCTGCTTGTCGTCGGGCGTGTCGGCGAGGATCCGTTCGACGTCCTCGGCGAAGCCCATCGTCAGCATCTCGTCGGCCTCGTCGAGCACCAGGTACTCGAGCTCGGACAGATCCAGCGTGCCCTTGTCGAGGTGGTCGATCACGCGGCCGGGCGTGCCGACGATCACCTGTGCGCCGCGGCGCAGACCCGACAGCTGGATGCCGTAGCTCTGGCCGCCGTAGATCGGCAGCACCTTGACCTCGGGCATGTGCACCGAGTAGCTGCCGAACGCCTCGGCCACCTGCAGCGCGAGCTCACGGGTGGGCGCCAGCACCAGCGCCTGCGGCTTGCGTGCGGCGGTGTCGAGTCGGGTGAGGATCGGGATGGCGAACGCGGCGGTCTTACCGGTACCGGTCTGCGCCAAGCCGACCACGTCGCGGCCGTCCATCAGCGGCGGGATGGTGGCTGCCTGGATCGGCGAGGGGGATTCGTAGCCGATGTCGTCGAGAGCCTTGAGAACTCGGGCGTCGATCCCGAGGCCGTCGAACCCGGAGGGTCCGTCGGCCGCATTCTCCGCGGAACTGCTGTTTTCTGCTTCGCTCATCGGCGAACATTCATAGTCATCGGCTGTAGATAGTACCCCGTCAGAGCCCTGTGATGCTCCTCACTGACAGCTGGGGTACTGTTCGGTAACTGGATCCGTAAGACGGATCCAGAAATTCGTATCAAAAGGGGACGACACTATGCAGGAGTTCACGACTCCATCGATCAAGGCCGTCGATGAGAACGCGACCACGATCACCTCGCTTCAGAACTATCGGCGCAACCGTCCGACGCTGCCCTTGTTCCGCAAGCGCGCTGATTCCGGCCAGTGGATCACCGTGACCGCCAGTGCCTTCGCCGACGAGGTCGACGCGGTCGCCAAGGGGCTCATCGCCGCCGGAGTCAACCCCGGCGACCGGGTCGCTCTGCTGTCGTCCACCCGCTTCGAGTGGAGCGTCATCGATTACGCGATCTGGCGGGCCGGCGCGACCACCGTCGCCATCTACGAGACCTCCTCTCCCGACCAGGTGGAGTGGATCCTGACCGACTCGGCGTCATCGATCCTGATCGTGGAGACCGCCGCGAACCGGTCCACGCACCAGGAGGTCATCGCCGGGGCGCCCGCACTGCGCGAGACCCTGGTGATCGACGACGGTGCCGTGAATGCGCTGCGCAAGCGCGGCGCCGACGTCCCCGACTCGGTGCTCGACGAGCGCGAGGCCGCCGCCCGCTCGTCCGATGCGGCCACGCTGATCTACACCTCCGGCACGACCGGCCGCCCCAAGGGTGTGGTGTTGACGCACGAGAACTTCCTGGCGGAGACCATCGCGACCGCCGAAGCCGTCGGCAACGGACTCGAGGAGGGCAAGTCGACGCTGCTGTTTCTGCCCTTGGCCCACGTCTTCGCGCGCGTCGTCGCCGTCGGCTGCGTCGAGAACGCCGTGGTGCTCGGCCACACCAACGACCTGCCGAACCTGATCGCCGACCTGGACGTCTTCAAGCCGAACTACGTCCTGTCGGTGCCGCGCGTGTTCGAGAAGGTCTACAACACGGCCGAGCAGAAGGCGATCGACGGCGGCAAGGGCAAGATCTTCGCGGCCGCGGTCGACACCGCCATCGCCTACAGCCGGGCCGTCGAGGCCGGCGACGTGGGGCTGCTGTTGAAGGTCAAGCACACCGTCTTCGACAAGCTCGTCTACGGCAAGCTGCGGGCGGCGCTCGGCGGCGACTGCGAGGGTGCGATCTCCGGCGGCGCTCCGCTGGGTGAGCGCCTCGGGCACTTCTTCCGCGGCGCCGGTGTCCCGGTGTACGAGGGTTACGGGTTGTCGGAGACGACCGCCGCGGTGACCGCGAACAACGAGGACCACAGCCGGATCGGCTCGGTCGGCCGCCCGGTTCCGGGCGTCACGGTCAAGATCGCCGAGGACGGCGAGATCCTGCTCAAGGGCCCGATGGTGTTCAGCGGCTACTGGCAGAACGAGGCGGCGACCGCCGACGCGATCCGCGACGGCTGGTTCCACACCGGCGACATCGGCCGGCTCGAGGACGGGTACCTGTTCATCACCGGGCGCAAGAAGGAGCTCATCGTCACCGCCGCGGGCAAGAACGTCTCGCCGGCGCAGCTCGAGGACACCATCCGTGCGCATCCGCTGGTGAGCCAGACCCTGGTGGTCGGTGACAAGAAGCCCTTCATCGCGGCGCTGATCACGCTCGATCCGGAATCGGTTCCCGGATGGTTGGAGCGCAACGGTCTGCCCGCGTCGACCCCGCTGTCGGACCTGGTGAACAACGCCGCACTGCGCGCGGAGATCGACAGGGCGATCGCCGATGCGAACAAGACCGTGTCGAAGGCCGAGGCCATCAAGAAGTACGAGATCCTCGACACCGACTTCACGATCGAGACCGGCGAGCTGACGCCGACGATGAAGTTGAAGCGCAATGTGATCCATCAGACCTACCAGCAGGCGATCGCCGACCTGTACACGTAGATGATTGGCGGCGTCCGAGCACGCCGCCGCATGACGCTCGCCGCGCCCCGCGGCAACCGCGCGCCCCCGCAGTCCTACGCTGATTGCGGGGGCGCGCGGCGTCGGCCCGCCCCCGATTCACACGCGTGGGCGTCGGCCCGGAACGGAGAGCGGCGAGATGAGCAGGCCCGACAAGTCAGTGCCCGGATCGATCGGCGAGCGGACGCTGAGCGTCCACGGCGGCAATCACGCACCGGGTGAGGGCAATGCGATCCGGGTGCCGATCATCATGGCGAACTCGTATCATCTGCCCGCCGACCCGTCGACGATGGACTGGTCGAATCCCGAGCACCTGACGTACACGCGCAACACCGGCATCAACCAGATCGCCCTGCAGGACAAGCTCGCCGCGATGGAGCACGGCGAGGACGCCGTCGCACTGGCGTCCGGGGTGGCCGCGCTGCACGCGGTCTTCTTCGGGCACGTGTCGGTCGGCGACCACGTGCTCGTCTCCGACACCACCTACGAGGCCACCTACAAGCTGTGGACCTCGCTGCTGCCGCGCAAGTACGGCATCGAGGCCACCTTCGTCGACGTCACCGATCTCGACGCGCTGGTCGCCGCGATCCGACCGAACACCAAGCTGCTGGCGACCGAGGTGATCGCGAACCCGACCACCAAGGTCGCCGACATCGCCGCGCTCGCGCAGATCGCCAACGATCACGGGATCATCCTGATGGTCGACTCCACCTTCACCCCGCCTCCGCTGTACCGGCCGCTCGACGACGGTGCCGGCCTCGTCGTGCACTCGCTGACCAAGTACATCAACGGGCACGGCGATGCGATGGGCGGCGCCGTGATCGGCCGCGCCGATCTGGTCGACCCGATCCGGTCGGAGGCGATGGTCGACGTCGGCGGGGTCATCTCCCCGTTCAACGCCTGGTTGATCATGCGCGGGTCGGTGACGCTGCCGCTGCGCCTGCGCCAGCATCAGGAGTCGGCGTTGGAGATCGCCCGGTTCCTGGAGGCCGACGACCGCATCGCCTACGTCGCCTACCCGGGTCTGGAGAGCCACCCGCAACACGAGCTGGCCGCCCGCCAGTTCGGCGACGGACGCCGCGGCTCGGGCGGCTACGGCGGGATCATGGCCTTCGCGCTCAAGGGCGGCCCCGATCTGCAGAACCGCTTCGTCAACGACCTGAAGGTGGTCACCTCGGCGGTCTCGGTGGGCCACGACGAGTCGTTGATCGTGCACGTCGGCACCACCGGACCCCGCGTCGCGGCCTATCCGGCGGGCTTCAAGGAGTACGGCCACCTGCGCTTCTCCGTCGGCCTCGAGGACGTCGACGACATCAAGGCCGACCTCGCCGCCGCCCTGGATTCGGCGACGGGCCGGTAGTCCCGACGTATCGCACCGCTTTCGTTTTGCGCACTCGGTCGCGACTGAGTGCGCAAAACGAAAGCGGTGCGATAGCCCGAAAAGCGGTGCGTCAGTCGGCGCGATACAGGATCCCCCGCGCGATCGCCTCGCGGATCGACGGCATCGCGGCCTGCGCGAGCGCGTCGGCGTCGACGCCGTGGAAGTCGGCGAGCAGGGCGATCAGCGCCGCCAGCGGCACCTGTCCGCGGCAGCCGGCGAGCAGCGCGGTCAGCACCTCGTCGACGGGCAGGACGGCGCCCGGTCCGCCGGGCCGGGTGACCGCCGCACTGACCTGCTGCCAACCGTCCGCGCCCGGCAGGGACTGCGTCTCCAGAAACACCGGAGACGTGGACAGCCGTGAGGCCAGCAGGTCGGCATCGGAGCTCTCGCGGAGGAAGTCACGCCGCGCCCACCACGACTGTGCCTCGAAGCCGGTGACCTCCTGTCCGGCGGCGGTGATCTCCTCGATCACCACGTCGGCCGGTCGATCGCCGATCGGCTTGCGGAAGGTGATCGACCCCATGCCGATGCCGACGACGCCCTGCTCGTCGAACCAGTCGAGCCAGCGGGCGCCGCGCTCGGCGGCGTCGGTCACCGACTCCCCCGCGTCCGAGACCCACAGGGAGACATAGCTGATCGGGTCGGCGAGTTCGCGCTGAACCACCCAGGCATCCAGGCCCGTCGACTCCACCCAGGCGCGGACGCGCTCGTCCCACGCGTCGACGTCGCGGACCACCCAGTTCGCCAGGATCTGGGCGATGCCGCCCGGATTGAGGTGATCGCCGATCTGCTCGATCAGCGAGCGGCTGATCCCATCGCCGACCATCCCGGAGTCGCGGTAGATGTAGTCCTGCGCGCCGGTCCCGACGACGAAGGGCGGGTTGGAGACGATGAGG
The DNA here is from genome assembly GCF_039946255.1 of Gordonia aichiensis. GTDB lineage: Bacteria > Actinomycetota > Actinomycetes > Mycobacteriales > Mycobacteriaceae > Gordonia > Gordonia aichiensis_A. Next base: position 594,180 of record NZ_JBCDWL010000001.1, read on the forward strand.
TCGAAGCGCTCGCCGGCGACGGGCTCGAACAGGCTGCCCTCGCGCAGGTCCCAGTCGAGCCCGTTGAGTCGCGCCGTCGCCGCGGCCAGTGCCAGCGCGCGCCGGTTGGTGTCGGTGGCGACGATCTGCTTGCAGTGCCCGGACATGTGCAGCGCCTGCACCCCGCAGCCGGTGCCGAGATCCAGCGCCCGTCGGAAAGGTGTGCGAATCACGGCCTGCGCCAACGACATCGACGCCCCGCCGATACCGAGGACGTGGTCGTGACGGACGGGGCCGGGTCGCATCGATGCATCTTGATCGGCCACCACCAGATAGTCGGCGGCGTCGCTGCCGTGCGGGCGGATGTCGAGGAGGGCGCGGACGCCGTCGTCGGCCGTCTCGATGACCTGTTGGTCGAGCAGATCGGCGACGCCTACGGTCGGCAGTGCGACGGCGACGTCGTCGGCCGGTTCGGTGGATCCGAGCAGGAACAGTCGGATCAGGGTCGCCAGCGCGGCGTCGTCGGGATCGGCGCGGCGGGTCGCCCGCAGCGCCGGCCACCACACGCCGCCGACCAGCGACTGGCTCGCCTGCTCACCCAGCAGGCGCTCGATCCCCTCCGACGTGTAGTCCGCCGACCGCAGTCCGCGGCCCAGGGCATCGACGATTTCCGGGGTGTCCAGAGGGTAGCGAGTCACCCCGAGAGCGTACCGGTACAGTTGCAGGGCACGCGCGAGTGGCGGAATTGGCAGACGCGCTGGATTTAGGTTCCAGTGTCTACGGACGTGGGGGTTCAAGTCCCCCCTCGCGCACCATCGAAGTTGCCGGCCTCGGATCGGGGCGATCACCGTCCGGGATCCCTCTCGCGGAGTTCGCGAACGACCTGCGCTCAGCCCCGGTATCCGGCGATCTGCTGCCGCGCGATCTCCACCAACCGGTCGATGCCCAAGTTCATGTCGAGCAGATGGGTGTCGACGAGCGGAAGCTCGTTCACCTGCTGCGGGCGCACCATCGTCAGGTGCAGCCGACGGAAGCCGAGGGTGTCGGTGCAGGCGAGGCGAGCGCGCCCCTTGCCGGTGGTCCACGTCGACGAGGTCGACGGCAGACTCTCGGGGAAGGTCGTGTACTTCATCAACAGGGCGATCATGCTCATCGCGTACGGCTTGCTCGGCGTGGTCGCGCCGACCGGGCGATGGTCGCCGCTGATCTTCATCGGGTCGGTGCAGGCCACCTGGTAACGGGGTCCGGTCGGGAGATTCATCGGCGTGCTCAGAAGCTCCACCGCCGAGTTTCCGAACATCGACGGCAGCCCGATCGCCTCCGTCGAGTACGCCATCACGCAGCCGGTCTCGGCCTCACGCGTGCAGATCGGGATGTGCTTGAAGTCGCCGCCGGTGGCCTTGCCGGGCGCGGTCATCACATTGCCGCCCATCAGGAAGGCGCCCACGACCTTCTTCCGCAGGACCGGATCGGGATCGATCTCTTCACGAATCAGCTTGCGCAGCATCATCGTTCCCTGCGAGTGGCCGATGAAGATCACGCCGCGACCGCGGTTCTCGGTGCGGAGGTAGTCGCGCCAGGCACGTCGAACATCGCCGTAGCCGATGTTCGGCAGATCGCGGTTCCCGACCCACGAGGCGGCGATGGCCGGGGACAGACCCCACAGCGTCATCTGTCGATAGACCGGCGCGAACATCCGACACTGCGAGTTGAACCGCGCCGCCTGGAACCGGGCGATCGACGTGACCGTCGGCACGGCCCGCCGGTCGGCGATGAACGTCGGTTGATCGGTGACCGTCGGATAGACGTAGAAGCAGTCGACCTTCTTCGCCGCATCGTCGACGCGAACCGCGGGAGTCGTCGTCCCGGTTCCGAGGTCGGTGGTGTCGTTCGGCAGATCGCACGGATCATTGCTCTGACCGGGATGACACAACCAATCGGTCATCGTCGCGGCGTTGGCCGGCGCCTGGGGTATCGCGGGCACGATCATTGCGACGGTCGCGACGACCACCAGAAGAATCGCCCGCCGTATCGATCCGGTCATGCCTGCTCCCCCTCAGCCGAGTGATGTGGACTACATCACGTTCACCCGCGCGGACGATACCCGGGACGCCCGAAATGCACAATCTTCCTCGCCCGCAGGGACTTCGAGGTTCGACGTCGCCATCGAGCGCGGCTCACCCCAGCAGCGACTCCCCCGCCGACTCCTGGTGAAGGTTCGCCAGATCCCCCACCCCCAGCTCCGACAGTCGACGGTGCCCGGTGAGCCGGTAGTAATCGCCGATCATCGTGGTGGCGGCTGTGAGGAAGGTCGTGAGCCGGCGCGCGGAGATCTCCGGATCGAGCCGCATGCGCAGCTCCTGGCGCTGTGTCGCGATCCCGACCGGGCAGGTGCCGCGATGGCAGGCCCGGTACTGCTGGCAGCCGATCGCCATCATCGACGCGGTCGCCAGCGCGACGGCGTCGGCGCCGAGCGCGAGGATCTTGGCCATCTCGTCGGGTGTGCGATAGCCGCCGGTGGCGACGATCTGGACGTCGTCGACGCCGTGGTCGTCGAGCCAGCGTCGTGCGCGCCGCACTCCGAGGAACCCCGGCAGTCCGACGTGATCACGCACGTGGACCGGTGCGGCCCCGGTGCCACCGCCGAGTCCGTCGACGGTGATCCAGTCGGCGCCGGCGTCGACCGCGACGGCCACATCGGCCTCCACATCGCCGGTGGAGAACTTGATGCCGACGGGGATCCCGGGGTTCATCTCGCGGATCTGTTCGATCCTGCGGCGCAGGTCGGCCGGGGAGTTGATGTCGGGGAACCGCGACGGCGAGTGCGCGGGGGTCCCGGGCGCGATGCCGCGCACCGCGGCGATCTCTGCGGTCACCTTGGCGCCGGGCAGCAGTCCGCCCTGACCGGGTTTGGCGCCCTGGGAGATCTTGATCTCGACGGCGTCGGCCTGGGCGACCGCCTCCGGTGTCCACCCGAAGTACCCGGACGCCATCTCGAGGATGTACGCACCCGCGGCTTCCTTCTCCCGGGGATGCATCCCGCCTTCGCCGCTGCCGATCGCGGTCCCTGCGGCCTTGGCTCCGGCGGCCAGCGCGACCTTCGCCTCGACCGACAGCGCTCCGAAGCTCATGTGGCTCACCAGCAGCGGCAGGTCCAAACGCAGCGGTCTGGCCGCGCGGGTGCCGAGGGCGACCGACAGGTCGACGGGTTCGTCGTCGAGCAGCGGCAGGCGGTTCAGCTGGGCGGGGATGAAGACCAGATCGTCCAGACTCGGATATCGGCGGCCGCGATCGTGGTCGGGATCGAGCCGCAGGGTGCCCATGGCGTCGACGGGCGCCCGACCGCCGTCGGCGAGTGCGTGGACCAGTTCCATTCCCCGATCGGTGGCGCCGCGCCGCAGCCACGGCCCGAGGTAGACGTCGGGGCGGCCGGGCCCGCGCGGCACCGAGTCGGCGTCGACCTCGACCTGTCCGTCGCGCACCCGGGCTCCATACACGGGGACGCTGTCGGCCGGGTTGAACGCCGAGATGCCGCTGCGCAGTTCGAAGTCCCACAGGTGCAGGGCACAGATCACCGAGCCGTCGACGATGACGCCGTCGGCCAGTTGCCCGCCGCGGTGCGGGCAGATGCCGCCGATCGCATGCACGTCGTCGCCGTCGCGCATCAGCGCGATCTCGGTGCCCTTGAGCATCAGCGGCCGACCCCGGCCCGCGGTGATCTCGTCGAGCCGGCACACCCGCTGCCAGCCGGTCGGATCCTCACTCATCGCGACCCCCTTCATCGTCTCCGCTGCTCGGACTGCACACGACCACCGGGATGACACGGTCGGTCCACGACTGGTACTGCGCCCACCCTGGATAGTGCGCGGTGAGTCGGGGCCACAGCGCGGTCCGCTCGTCCTCGGTCGCCTCGCGTGCCCGCATGGCGCGGACTCGGCCACCGATCTGGATCCGAACGCGCGGGTCGGCACGCAGGTTCAGCAACCACATCGGGTTCTGCGGCAGCCCGCCCTGGGCGGCGACGAGCAGCACGTCGTCACCGTCCGCGACGTACAGGAGCGCTTGGGTACGCTCCTTCCCCGACTTCCGGCCGGTGGTGGTGAGCAGGCAGATCGGCTTGCCGCCGAGCTTTCCGCCGACGCGTCCGCCGGTCAGTCGGTACAGCCGGATGTGCGACTGCGACATCGGTTTGAGCAGATGACGCGCGATCTTCGAGATGAACCAGGGTGTGTTCCGATCTGCCATCGCGTGCCCTCTCTCTGCCGAAGATGTGCCGCCCGCGCCGATCCGATCCCTTCACCGACCGCGGCGAGAAGCGCATACTCAGAGTATGTCCATTGCCCCGCTAGGTATTTCACATATCCGATTGACCGTCACCGACATCGACCGATCGCGCGCCTTCTACGACGCGGTGTTCGGCCTGCCCGTCTACGCCGAAGTCCCCGCCGACGCCGACGACGCGACGAAGAAGAAGCTGGCATTCCTGTTCGGCGGCGTGCTCTATCGCGTCGGCGGCAATCTGCTCGGCCTGCGACCGGTGGCCCCAGGCGACGATCGGTTCGACGAGAACCGCGTCGGCCTCGACCACGTCTCGCTCGCCGTCGCCGACCGGGCCGCCCTCGACGACGCCGTCGCCGTCCTCGACGCGCAGGGCATCGCACACGAACCGGTCAAGGACATCGGCGAGGCCTGGATCCTGGAGTTCCGCGATCCCGACAACATCGCATTGGAGCTGTTCGCGATCAAGTAGCCGAAATCACCCGAGTTCCAGACCGCCGGTCCCCGATTCCCCCGGGTACCACTCGATCTCGATCTCGAGTTCGGTCTTGGTGCCGCGTCGTCGCTGTGCCTCGGTGACCTCGACGTCGACCTTCACCCGCCCGGGCAGGTCGAGCACCACTTCCTCAGTCCCCGACTTGAGCGTCACCGAACCGCCTCGAATCCGAGCGGCCAGGCCTTCGAGGAGGTCGGCGAGCTGCGCCGGACTCATCGCCTCGGACGACTTCATCAGCCTGTTGCTTCGCGGTGCCATCGCCAATCCCCTGCCTGCTCGTCAGTGTTCCGACCTCGATCATCGTGACCTGCGGCCATCGTAACGGCCGCCTACGACATATCGGACTCGCCCGACGATCAGCGAGCCGCTCGGATCTCGATTCCGACCTAGACCTGCCAGCCCTCCGACTCCCGCCAGCGGCGCCAGAGACCCGCGAAGGCGCCGTCGCGGGCGAGCAGTTCCTCGACCGGACCGGCCTCCACCACGCGGCCGTCGTCGAGCACGATCACCGAGTCGGCCAGCGCGACGAGCGCCGGTCGGTGCGTCACCGCGACCACCGTCCGGCTACCGCGCACCCGCCGCAGCGATTCGACGACCGCACGTTCGGTGACCACGTCGAGCGACGAGGTCACCTCGTCCATCAGGAGCAGCGACGCCGGTTTCGCGAGTGCTCGCGCCAGGCCCACCCGCTGTCGCTCACCGCCCGACAGCGGATTGCCGCCCTCGCCGACGCGCGAGTCCCAGCCCGCGGGCAGGGCGTCGAGGACGGGATCGAGCCGGGCGAGGTCCGCGATCTCGGCCAGCGCGGGATCACCGACGGTCACCACGTTGTCCCGCAGCGTTCCCGGCCGCAACGACGTGGTCTGGAAGACCACCGACGCATCGGCCAGTCGGCGGGCCGCGGCCGCGGGAACGCCGTCGACGGTGATGGCGCCCTCGGTCGGCTCACGCAGCCCGGCGAGGACGTCGAGCAGCGTCGACTTGCCCGAGCCGGAGCCGCCGACCAGGACCGTGATCTCACCGGCGCGAAGGTCGAGGTCGACGTCGGTGAGGGCGCGCGTGCCGTCGGGGTAGGTGTACCCGATCGCGCGCAGCCGGACCGCGCCGGCCGCTCCGGACGAGGCGACCGCGCGCGGCGGCGCTCCCCGGACGGCGTCTTCTTCGACGAGTTCGCGCAGCTCTCGCAGCAGCCGCTCCACGCCGGCGATCGGTGTCGCCAGCAACGACAGCGAGCCGGTCGTCTCGACCACCCGCAGCAGGACGACGACCATCGCCGCGGCGGTCACCCCGGACAGGTCACCGCCCAGGTACAGCGCTCCGGTGGTGAACCCGAAGGCCAGGAGCACCGCCTGGCCGGTGACGGTGAAGAGCAGGTCGCCGGGGATCTGCCACGCGAGCAGCTTGAGGCCGTGACGGCGGGATTCGGTGAGCACCTGGTCGACGGTGGCGGTTCCGACCCCGGCTGCGCGCAGGGTCGGCTGCGCCCAACCGAACTCGAGCATCCGCTCGTCGAGCGCGCGATCGGCGTCGGCGAAGCGTTCCTCGGCTCGCGCGACGGCACGTCGCCCGAGGTAGAAGGCCGCCAGCAGGGCGATGCCGCCGCCCAGCGAGACCGCTGCGAGCTGCCAGGACACGAAGGCCAGACCGACGGCCAGCATCGGTATCAGGAGCGCGGCGTGGATCAGCGGCGAGAACAGCAGCACCACCGCGGAGGTGGCCTCCGGGCCGGATCTGGTGACCAGCGTTCGCAGGCGCGTGGCGCGCTCGCCGTGCAGGTCGGCGATGTCCAGTCGGCCGATCGCCGCCAGCCCGGCGCGCTCGCTCGCGTCCACCAGCCCGAAGCCGATACGCAGTCCCGCCCGCGTGGCGCCGATGTCGGCGCCCCAACCGCCCGCGAGCAGTGCCACCATCAGGGCGACCCAGCTCCACGCCTCTGCCGGGTGGTCGCCGAACAGCGCCCGCAACAGCGGCACCAGCGTCAAGACGGTTGCCGCCTGCAGGGCGGTGGAGAGCGCCGTGAGCAGATAGAAGGTCGCGCGGTGCGCCCGTCCCGCCGCTCCGGTGACGGCGCGGACGTCGCTGAAGATCGTCGGCAGCACTCCGGTCGTGGTCACCGATTCCCTGCTCGCCGATCCTCTGCACTCTGAATCCATGTTCGCTGATCCCCTGCTCTCTGATCCCGGGCGCCCCTGCCCCCGGCTCACCGATGCCGTGCTCATCGCAGTGACTCCTGCGCCTGCGCGACCATCGCCGCGTACCGTCCGCCGGCGGCCGACAGCTCCGCGCCGCCGCCCTGCTCGACGATCCGCCCGCCGTCCAGGACCACGATCCGGTCGGCGTCCGCGACGGTGTGCAAGCGGTGCGCCACCTCCAGGACGGTCCGGCCGGCCAGCAGCTGCGACAACGCCTGCCGCACCTCCCATTCGGAGTCGGGGTCGGCTGCGGCGGTCGCCTCGTCGAGCACCACCAGGCGCGGGTCGCCGAGGAGCGCGCGGGCGATTGCGAGACGTTGTCGCTGACCGCCCGACAGGCTGTCGCGGTCGACGACGGTGTCGTACCCGTCTGGCAGTCTGTCGATGACGTCGGCGAGTCGGGCGGCGCCCGCGGCGGCCTCGATCGCCTCGCGAGTCGCGTCGGGGACACCGAGTGCGATGTTGTCGGCGACGGTGCCGCGGACCAGTTGCACGTCTTGGAGGACGACGGCGACGCGACGGCGCAGTTGCTCTTCGGGGATGTCGCGCAGATCGACGCCGTCGAGGAGGACGGCCCCGTCGTCGGGATCCCACAGGCGGGCCACGAGCGCGGCGACCGTGGACTTTCCGGCGCCGGACGCTCCGATGAGCGCCGTGGTGCCACCGGGCACCAGGTCGAGGGTCAGGTCGCTGACCACGGGCCGACCGGGTGTGTAGCCGAAGCTCACGCCGCGCAACGCGACGTGCGCGGGCCCGGCGGACTCGGCCGCCGGGTTCTCGGCGCGCTCGAGTTCCGCGGTCGTCAGCAGCAGGTCGAGAGAGGTCTTGCCGTTCATGCCCTCTCGGAGCCCGCCGACCGCGTACGACGCGGCCAGCAGCCGGTCGCCGAACGAGGTGCCCAGAATCAGGAAGGGCAGGATCGCGGCCGCATCCATCGCCCCGGAGGTGATCAGCGCGGTTCCCGCCAGCGCGACGACCACCATCGACGTGGTCGGCCGGTTGAGCTGCAGTATCACCGACTTCACGTCGATGGTGGCGCGCTGCCAGTCTTTGACGAAGTCGGTCAGTCGACGCAGGGTGGCGGGCAGATCGGTGGTCGCGGTGTCGCCGAACACCCGGCTCACCGGCTGCGACACGATGTACCGTTCGGCGTCGCCGGGCAGTGTCGCATCCCACCGCATCTTCTGTTCCAGTCGCGGCTTGTCCGCCGTCGCCAGACGCCCCATCGCGACGATGTAGACGATGACCGGGACCAGCAGTACCAGCGCGAGCGCCCAGTTCACCGAGAACAGGTATCCGAGGATCGCCAGGGGCGTCACGACTGCGGCGACCAGGTCCCCGACCGCGTGGGTGACCAGGTGGTGCAGCGACGAGATGTCGTCTTGGACGAGCTTCTTCACCTCGGAGTCGCGCCTGCCGAGGAACCAGCCGAGAGGCAGCCGGCTCAGTTTGTCGAGTACCCGTCGGCGTACTGCGGCGGCGTATGTCTGGTCGTAGACGTGCAGGGCGGTGATCAGGATCGTGCTTCCCACCGAACCCGCCGCCAGCACGATGAACGCCCACACTGCGACGTCGACGAGTTCCTGGCGCCCCGCTCCGTCCACCAGCAGCCGGGCCAACTCGGCGAACAGGACCAGCGGAACCACCGCCAGCAACGACAGCATCAGCTCGAACAGACCGGCCAGGACCAGCGCGGGGACCGCCGGTGCGAGAACCGACGGGGCCGGGTCGTCCCGCCGGCGCGGCGCCCGGACCGCGGGCGACGAGACCGGCTGCGCGTCGTCGGCCGGTTGCGCCTCGGCCGCTTGCGGCCCGACGATGCGTTCGGTGGCGGTGTCGACTTGCTTGCCCATCGCGCGTCCGGCCATCCAGTACGCCTGGGTGTGCAGGGTGGCCTTGTTCTGTTCGTGGTTGAGGGTGAGGACCCCCTTGGCGAGCCGGGTGGTCTTCGACTCCGCGGTGACCCAGGTGTGCCAGCCCCGATAGTCGGCGTCGCCGACGGCGTCGGCGAGGGCGCGGCGGTCCGGTGTCGAGGGGACCCAGTCGACGCGCAGCCGCGGGTGGTCGGGCAGCGGCAGGTCGCGGTCGTCGTCGTTGAGGTACTCGATGACCGCGCGGATCGGGATGTCGACGGACACGTTCTCGATCACGGTGCAGATCGCGGGCCAGGCGGCGACGTCGCCCATCAGCAGATAGCCGAGCGGTGCGTCGTCGCCGGTGGCGACGTCGTATCCGTCGCCGCCGAGCCTGGTCATCAGCAGTTCGTCGCCGACCGCCGCCGCGCGTGCCCACGTCGACGCCGGCCCCGCGGGATCGTGCACCAGGAAGCAGATGCCGAAGGTTCCCGCAGCGGGATCCGCGTCGAGCAGCGTGTAGCCGCGCTGGTGGAACCTGGTGCCGCCGGCGACGTCGGGGAACCAGGCGCGGATCCACGCCGAGGGCTTCTCCCCCGCGGCGTGCAGGATCTGCGCGCAGTGGAAGTCGATGCGCACGACGTGGTCGGTGATCCAGCCGACACTCGTGACCGTGGCCGGATGATTCCTCGCGCCGAGCGCGCGCAGCATCGCACCCTGGAAGCCCTTGCCCATGCCATCCCCCATCCAGTGAGTACCTAAGATTAGGCTTAGCTAATTTCTAGCAGACGGGTGTCTGACGGCACAGCGCGGGCGTCCTCGACGAAGTGGGGACACGCCCGCTCACCAGGTACCGTCGATGGTGTGAACTACTCTCCGTCGTCGCCGGGAAGACGACACCATCGTCCGGCGCTGATCGTGCTCGTGGCCGTCGCGGCGTGCACCTGCCTGGCACTGGCGTGGTGGCAGTGGGGCCGTTACGAATCCGCCGGCGGCACCGGACAGAACCTCGGTTACGCGCTGCAGTGGCCGGCGTTCGCCGCCGCCATGATCTACGCATACCGCCGCTTCGTGGTGATGGAGGCCGACCCCGACGCCGAGCGTCGTAACCGCTCCGAGCCGACCGAGATCCCCGAGGGCATCCTCCCCGACCGTCCCACCAGCAGCGATCCGTCGGTGTCGGCGATCATCGACGGCGCGCCGGACGACGCCCTCGCCGAGTACAACAAGTACCTCGCTGCTCTCGACAAGCAGCCCGAACGCAAGTGACGAAGGACCGAAGTGACTGAGAATACGAAGACCGACGCCGCCCAGGGCAGTGTCACCGCGAGCCCCGCGCAGATTCGCAGCGCGCTCGTCCGCTACCGCGTTCTCGCCTGGGTGACCGGTGTCTGGCTGCTGCTGCTGGTGGCCGAGATGATCGCCAAGTACGGGTTCGACGTCGACGGCTTCGGATGGGTGGGCATCGCCCACGGCTGGATCTACTTCATCTACCTCATCTGCACCGTCGACCTCGGCATCAAGGCCCGCTGGCCGATGCCGAAGCTGATCGCCACCGCCATCGCGGGCACGATCCCGTTCCTCTCGTTCTGGTTCGAGCACATCCGCACCCTGGACGTGAAGAAGACGTTCAAGCTCGATCAGTGATCGGGACCGGTTTGGGCCGGTGAACAATGAGAACGGCGCCGCCAGTGGCGGCGCCGTTCTCATTGACGTCTGCAGGCGCCGAGTCAGTGCGCGTCGGCGGCGATCCCGAGCTTCGCGGCCGCCGCGGTGTAGAGGGCGACCACCTCGCGCCGGATCGACGCGCGGTCGGTCAGCTCACCGCGCCAATCGACGCGAACCGTCCGCTCGACGCCGTCGACCGTCGCGGACCAGATGCCGGCTTCGGCATCGAGCCCGGTCATCGTCGCGGCCGTGGCCGTCGGTTCGGCGAAGGCGCGCACGATGACGAGGTTGTCGTCGGTATGATCGCCGTTCATGTGGCCGGTGACCGCCTTGATCACGGCATCGTCGAATGTCGTCATTCGTGGGTTCCTTCCGTCTGCGGCGCTCCGGCCGCGTCAGCTGAAGCGAGTGCGCGCAGGGCGGGCACCAACTGCGCCAGCGCCTTGCCCCGATGACTCAGGGCGTCCTTCTCGGTCGCGGGCAGTTCCGCCGAGGTACGACCGGCGGCCGCCTCGTCGTCGGGGATGAACAGCGGGTCGTAGCCGAAGCCGCCGACGCCGCGCGGCTGTCGCAGGATGGTCCCGCGCCACTCGCCCCGAACGACCACCTCGTCGCCGCCCGGGAGCACCAGGGCGCACACCGAGACGAAGGCTGCGCCGCGACGGGTGTCGGGGACGTCGGCGAGCTGAGCCAGCAGGAGATCGTTGTTGGCCGCGTCGCCCTTGCCGCCGCTCCACCGCGCCGACAGCACTCCGGGCATGCCGTTGAGGGCGTCGACCGCCAGCCCGGAGTCGTCGGCGAGCGACGGCAGTCCGGTCACCTCGCAGGCGACCCGCGCCTTGATCAGCGCGTTGTCCTCGAAGGTCGCTCCGTCCTCCACCGGTTCGGGGTAGGCGGTGACGTCGGCCAGGCCCAGCACGTCGAGCCCGGTGATGCCCGCCGCTTCGACCACGCGCCGCAGTTCGGCGAGCTTCTTGGCGTTGTTGGACGCCAGCAGGATCTGTGCGGTCACCGGTCAGCGCCGGGCAGCGTGCCGGGGTACGGCTGCGCCAGCACCTCGCGCTGAGCCGCGACGATGTTCTCGATGCCTGCGCAGGCCACGTCGAGCATCTTGTCGAGGGTCGCGCGCGAGTAGGTCGCCCCCTCGCCGGTGCCTTGAACCTCGACCAGCGTGCCCGCGTCCGTCGCGACGACGTTCATGTCGACCTCGGCGCGCGAGTCCTCCTCGTACGGAAGGTCGAGCCGCACGCGGCCGTCCACCACGCCGACGCTGACCGCGGCGATGATGCACGAGAGCGGCTGCGGGTCGGCGAGCTTGCCCGCCGCACCCAGGTAGGTGACGGCGTCGGCCAGCGCCACGTAGGCGCCGGTGATCGCCGCCGTGCGCGTGCCGCCGTCGGCCTGCAGGACGTCGCAGTCGATGGCGATCGTGTTCTCGCCGAGCGCGGCCAGGTCGATGCAGGCCCGCAGCGAGCGACCGATGAGGCGGCTGATCTCGTGGGTGCGCCCGCCGATCTTGCCGCGCACCGATTCGCGCTTGGAGCGCTCGTGCGTGGCGGCCGGGAGCATCGAGTACTCGGCGGTCAGCCAGCCCAGGCCCGAACCGCGGCGCCACGACGGCACTCCCTCGGTGACGCTGGCGGTGCACATGACGCGCGTGTTGCCGAACTCGACCAGCACCGAACCGGCCGGATGCGCGGTGAATCCGCGGGTGAACTTGATCGGCCGGAGTTCGTTGTCGGCCCTGCCATCTGCTCGTGAAGTCACGGCTCCGACCTTACTGGACCGCACCCGAGTCGGCGTCCGACGCCGTCGTCGCCGAGAAATGTCAGACCCCCGACATAATATCGAACATAAGAACTAATACTTAGTTGAGGAGGACACCATGAACGCATCGGTGCTCGCGGCCCCCGCTTCGCAGGCCACACGACTGTCGGGCGGGCTCGGCTCGTTTCGGGCCGACGCCGGGCAGCTCACCGTCGAGCTCCCCCTGCCCACGATCGAGGGCGCCGCAGACCTGGGCGCCCTCATGTCCTTCGCCGGAGGCGCCGGAGCGGTCGACGGTGTCATCCTGTGGTTCCGGTACGCAGCGATCTATCGCGTGCTGGATATCCGGTTGCGCACTGTCGCCGATGTCACGGAGTTCGGCCGCGTGTGCGATCCGTACGCGCAGGTCAGTGCGAGTTTCGGCGTGGTCGCGAATGTCGGTGCGTTCGCTGCCGATTCGTTCCTCGATCGCGCTGTCGCGTGCATCGAGCGGATCCCGGCGACCGGACTGTTGATGCGCGATGGGCTGCTGTCCCCCGCCGCGTTCGCGCGTGCGGTGCTGGAGACCTCACTCGTCGAGGACCCCGACGTCTTGGCGGTCATCGACGCAGAACTGTCGTACCGACTGCGCGGGATGGGTGGGCTGTCGGTGTCCCGGGTGTCGAAGACTGCGCACGCGGTGGTCGCCGAGTTCGATCCCGATGCCGCGCGGGCCGCCCGCGCTGCCGCCAAGGCCGGCAAGCGCGTGGTGCTCGCTCCCCTGACGTTCGAGCTGTCCGAGCTCACCGTCACTGCCTCGGCGGAAGATAATGCGCTCTCGGTCGAGATCATCAACGCCCTGATCGCCGGAGTGTGTGCACGTGACCCCCGAACCAAGGACCAGCGCCGCTCCGACGCGGTCACCTCGCGGATCCACGGCACGGCATTCACCTGCCGGTGCGGGATCGACGAGTGCGACGCCGAACTGTCCGACGAGTCCGTCGCCGCCCGCTGCGCGTCGATCGTCCTGCACGTGGTGTGCCGCCGAGAGACCCTCGACGGTACGACCACCACTCCCGCCTACCTCGACGGGTTCGGCCCGATCTCGGCCCAGCACGTCCGCGACATCGTAGAGCGCAATGACGCCGTCGTCCGCGACCTCGACCTCGACGTTCTGGCCGAAGCCACCCACCAGTCCGCCGACCCGCATCGCCCGACCGCGATGTGCGATGCCGCCGTCCGCGGCCTGTTCGGCCAGTGCACGACGCCCGGCTGCGACCGCGCGGCGTGGAAGTGCGACCTCGACCACGTGGTGGAGTTCAACCACGCCGAGCCCGCCGCCGGCGGTGCCACCTGCCCGTGCAATCTGAATCCGAAGTGCCGTCACCATCACCTGATCAAGACGCACTGTGCGGGCTGGATCGACGAGCAGTTCATCGACGCCGCCAGCGGCGTGTGGACCGAGGTCACCACCCCGGAGGGCATCACCGTGCGCCAGCGGGCGCTCAACAACTGGCTGCTGCCGGAGATCGGTCAGATGCAGTGCCGCCACGGCGCAGTGATCGAGCCGGGTACGGCCGATCCGGCCGACGAGCCCCAGCGGTCGGAGACCCGCTTGGCGGCCAAACACCGATACCGTCGCCAGATGCGGTCGGCCAACCGCCGCGCCCGCGAAGCTCGCGAGGCCGCAACGGACGCCTACTGGGGCGAGCCTTCGTTCTGACCAGGACGCGACAACCGAACCCGCGCATCATCCGTGCGCCTTTTGCCCACCAGGTGGTCAAAAGTCACACGGTTGACGACCGGCGCCCGTCCGCTGCCGCCGTCAGCACGCGGAGACAGGCTTGCGGACCTCGATGATCTGACCCTGATGCACCAGCTGCAGCGGTCCCGCGTACTCGCCGGACGCCTCGTCGAGGATGGCGTCGGCGTCGGTCCACGGGACCACGTGGGTCAGGGCCAGGGATCGGACGCGGGCGCGGGCGGCCATCTGACCGGCTTCGACGCCCGACAGGTGCAGGTTCTCCGGTCGCACCCCGGGGGCGTGGGTCCACGACGCCTCGCAGAGGAACAGGTCGGCGTCTCGCGCGAGTTCGACGACCTCGTCGCACACTCCGGTGTCGCCGCTGTAGACCAGGACCTCCCCGTCGGGGCCGGTGATGCGCAGTCCGAAGGTGCTCGGCGGATGGTTCACCTGGTACGGCTCGATGTGCAGACCGTGGATGTCGACGGCCTCGCGATCGACCCACTCGCGGATGTCGTAGGTGTCCGACAGGTCGTCGACCTCCCCCGGATACTCCGAGGCGCCGGCGCCGAGCCGGATCGCCGTCCCCGCGGGCCCGTAGAGCAGCGAACGTTCGGTGGCCGGATTCGGCGACCATCGCCGCCACACGAGCATCGCCGGCAGGTCCATGCAGTGATCGGCGTGCAGATGACTGAGCAGAACGGCGACCTCGTTGGGGTCCGCGTGCTGCTGCAGTTCACCGAACACGCCGTGCCCGCAGTCGAGCAGAACCGGGCGATGCCCCTCGGCCTGAACCAGGTAACCAGAGCACGGCGCACCGGGGCCATTCACGCTTCCCGAACACCCCAGCACCGTCAACCGCATGAGACACACTTTGCCATGCGGTCGCAGATTCCCGGCATCGAACCGCCCTCATGTGACCGGCGAGTTCGCTCCTCGATTGCTATGCGCAAGACCACATCTGATTCTCAGAAATGTTCGACGCGACCCACCGACGGGCCGAGGAATCGCTTCGAGAGCTTCCGGAACGACTCGGGATCACCTGTGGCAGAGAACAACCGACGTGCCTCACGACCCGAGTGCGGATGCAGCGCGTCGTTCTCGGTGAGCACCCGGAAGGTGTCTTTGGCGGTCTCCTCCGCGCTCGACACCAGGGTCACCTCATCGCCCATCACCAACTGGATGACGCCCGACAGCAGCGGGTAGTGCGTGCAGCCGAGCACCACCGTGTCGACGTCCGCCTCCTGCAGCGGTTCCAGGTAGCCCTGCGTCAGCCCGAGGATCTGACGTCCGCTGGTGATGCCGCGTTCGACGAAGTCGACGAACCGCGGGCACGCGACGGCGGTGATCTCCACATCGCGCGCGGCGGCGAACGAATCCTGGTAGGCGCGGGAGGCGACGGTGGCCTCCGTTCCGATCACGCCGATGCGTCCGGTCTTGGTCGCCACGACCGCGCGACGCACCGCGGGCAGGATCACTTCGATCACGGGGATGGGCGCGTACCGTTCGCGCGCGTCTCGCAGTCCGGCGGCCGACGCGGTGTTGCACGCGATGACGATCGCCTTCACCCCGCGCGTGACGAGTTCGTCGCCGATCGCGAGCGCGTGCTTGCGGATCTCCGGAATGGTGAGCGGACCGTACGGTCCGTTCGCGGTGTCGCCGATGTAGATGATGTCCTCATCGGGCAGCTGGTCGATGATGGCGCGCGCGACGGTGAGACCGCCGACGCCCGAATCGAAGATGCCGATGGGGCCAGTGCCTGCCTCGCTTATCGCGGACCTCCTGGAATCTGGACCGACGACGGGCCGGCCTTACCGTTGCGATCGGGGCGACGGTCGGTCAGCACCCACGCGGCGAGCAGTCCGCCCGCTGCGCCGAACAGGTGCCCCTGCCACGACACGTTTCCGCCCTGGGGCAGCATGCCCCACAGGATTCCACCGTAGACCGCCAGTAGGACGACGCCGCCGAGCACCTGCCAGACGTCCCGGTTGAACAGGCCGCGGACCAGCAGATACGCGAGCCATCCGAACACCACGCCCGACGCCCCCACGGTCACCGATCCGGTGGGGGCGGTGAGCCAGACCCCGAATCCGCTGACGATCCACACGATCGCCGTGACGGCCAGGAATCGGCGCGCCATCAGCAGCAGGAAGCCCAGCACGACACCCGGGATCAAGTTGCCGATCAGGTGCGCGAAGTCCGCGTGGAGCAGCGGCGCCCACACGATGCCGTCGAGACCGGACACCTGCCGCGGCACGATGCCGAAGCGGTTGAGGTCGTCGTTCATCGCGAGGTCGACCGCCTCGATCAACAGCAGCACGGCCGTGATGACGCCCATCGTGAGGCCGGACCGCTTCCACCGCGGCATCGGCCCGCCGGGCGCGGGAGTGGACGGCGGCGCCGCTGGGCCGGTCATGGATGCCCTTTCGTCGAGCCGATCACGCACCCGGTCGACGAGCGCGGCTTCGGCCTCATCGAGGCTACCTGCGTTCCCCCGGTCGACGTGCGTTCGCCGACTGCCGCACGCAGACCATCACTCGCCGAACGCCGAGAACAGCACGTCCCGATAGGCCGGGATCCCGGCGACGCTGGTCGCCGAGACCACCGCGGAGACGATCGCGCGCTGCACCACGGTGGCGGCCGTCTCGGCGAGCGAGGCGACGACCGCCGTGTCCGGGTCCATCCCGGGCGGCACGTCGACGGCGACCGCCGGGTCGGTGCGAGTCTGGCCGGTGGCGACGGCGAACAGGGTGTCGCCGTCGAGCGGCGAATGCGCCGGACGAACGGCGCGCGCCAACCCGTCGTGGCCCGACATCGCCAATCGCGCGGCGCCCGCCACCGACAACTCGGCATCCGTTGCGACCACGCCGATGGTGGTGTTGAGGACGGTGCCCTTGGCAGTCAGTTCCGCGAGCCTGCGGATCTCCAACTGCTTCGGCGCATGCAGCCGGTGCAAGTCGAGGTCGTCGGCGCCCCACGGCAGTCCCGTCGACGTGTCGACCACACCGCCGACCGGATTCGCGACCACCAGTGCGGCGACGGTCAGCCCGCGCGCGGGACCGTCGCTCACGGTGATCGATGCGGTGCCGACGCCGCCCTTGAGCGCGCCGGCCCGCGCGCCCACGCCGGCTCCCACCGAACCGATCAGGAAATCGGTCCGGGCGTCCGCGAGCGCCCGCGCACCGAACTCGGCCGTCGGCCGGTTCTCCCACCGACCGACCGGAAGGTCGTAGATGACCGCCGCGGGCACGATCGGCACCACGTGGCCGAGGCGGTCCATCGGCAGACCGATGCCGGCCTGCTCCAACCCCGACATCACGCCGTCGGCGGCCGCGAGGCCGTAGGCGCTGCCGCCGGTGAGGACGATCGCGTCGGCGCCACGGACGGTGTTCACCGGATCGAGCAGGTCCGTCTCACGGGTGCCGGGACCGCCGCCGCGCACGTCGACCGCCGTCGCACAGCCGCGCGGCAGCGCGACGACCGTGGTCCCGGTGGCCCAGCCGCTGCCGGGCTCGGTCGGCGTCGCCAGCTGCACGTCCTCGTCGAGCCGGTGATGGTGGCCGACCGTGATGCCCGCGATGTCGGTGATGCGGTTGCCCGCATGAGAGGGCGCGCCGGGCGCCCGCGTCACCACGGTTGGCCCCCGCGGTCGTCGCCGCGATGCTCCCCCGGCGCCGAACTCCCCTCCTCCGGCTGCGTCCAGTCCGCCGACATCAGCGCCTCCACCAGCAGCCCCTGCACCACCGACAGCCAGTCGTAGACGTCCTGGTGCGCCGCGTGCGGATGATCGGGCGGGATCTTCGACGGCTCGTCGGTGATCCCGAGCATGGCACCGAGGGCCAGCCGGATGTCGGTGAGGGCGGTCAGCCAGCCGTCGGCCTGCGCTTCGGTCAGCGTCACATCGCCGCCGTTCGACGGGAGGGTGTCGAGCACGGTCCGCGCCGCCGCGAGCTTGGCGTCGATGATCTGGGGTTCGTTGACGCTCCGGAGCGCCCCGTTGAGGTCGGCGGCGATCGGTCCGGCGACCAGCTCCGAATCCTGGTCCGGTCGGTGGAAGTCGGGCAGCAGACGGCCGAGCGTCACGTCTTCGGGGGCGTCGGTGTGCCCGGTGACGATGCCGGTCAGCTCCGAGAGGCTGTCACGCGGCGCGGACTCGACCCGTTCGGTGAGCAGTTCGGTGATCGACTCGACCATCGACGCCAGCAGCTGGCATTCGTACCCTTCGAGGTTGGAGCAGATGCGGACGGCGTCGCCCGCGCCGGTCCTTCGCCAGGTCCTCATCACGAATCGTGCTGCATCGTCGCCCACAGGCCGGCCGCGTGCAGCTTGCGGACGTCGGCTTCCATCTTCGCGCGATCACCGCTGGAGACGACCGCCTTGCCTTCGGTGTGCACCTGCATCATCAGCGCCTTCGACTTCTCCTCCGAGTAGCCGAAGATCTTCTGGAAGACGTAAGCGACGTAGTTCATCAGATTCACCGGATCGTCCCAGACCAGCGTCACCCACGGGCGGTCGTGCACCACCTGCGGCTCTGCCACCGCGGTACCGGTGCTCGTACCTGGTGTCGCCTCCTCGAGCGCCATGAGTAATAGGGTAGCGAAGGTGACCAGTACCGCGCTGCTGACCGATCAATACGAGCTGACCATGCTGTCGGCCGCCCTGCGCGCCGGAACCGCGCAACGGCGGTGCGTCTTCGAGGTTTTCGCCCGCAGGCTTCCCGACGGCCGCCGCTACGGCGTCGTCGCAGGCACCGGGCGGCTGCTGGACGCTCTCGAATCGTTCCGGTTCGGCGCCGACGAGATCGACGCGCTGTCGGGCGTCGTCGACCAGGACACCCTGGACTGGCTGTCGGACTACCGGTTCGACGGCCGGATCGACGGCTACCGCGAAGGCGAGCTCTACTTCCCCGGCTCCCCGATCCTGACGGTTCGGGGCGGCTTCGCCGAGGCGGTGATCCTGGAGACCCTGATCCTGTCGATCCTCAATCACGACAGTGCGATCGCCTCGGCCGCCGCGCGCATGGTCAACGCCGCGGCCGGTCGCCCGATCATCGAGATGGGCAGCCGCCGCACCCACGAGCAGTCGGCGGTGGCCTCGGCGCGCGCCGCCTACCTGGCCGGCGTCTATGCGACCAGCAACCTGGAGGCCGCCCGCACCTACGGCGTGCCGAGCGCCGGAACCGCCGCCCACGCCTTCACCCTGTCGTTCGCGCACGCCGACGGCAGCGACGAGCGGGCCGCCTTCGCCGCCCAGGTGGAGGCACTCGGGGTCGGGACCACCCTGCTGGTCGACACCTACGACATCACCACCGGCGTCCGCAACGCCATCGAGGTCGCAGGGACCGGGCTCGGCGCGGTCCGGATCGACTCCGGCGATCTGGGCGTGCTGGCCCGGCAGGTGCGTCAGCAGCTCGACGACCTGGGCGCCACCGAGACCAAGATCGTCGTCTCCGGCGATCTCGACGAGTACGCGATCGCGTCCCTGCGCGCCGAGCCGGTCGACCTGTACGGGGTCGGCACCTCGCTCGTCACCGGCAGCGGCTCCCCCACCGCGGGCATGGTCTACAAGCTGGTCGAGGTCGACGGGGTGCCCGTGGCCAAACGGTCGAGCCGCAAGGAGTCGCACGGCGGGGCCAAGCGCGCGGTCCGCGCCGCCCGCGCCACCGGCACCGTGGTCGAGGAGATCATCCTGCGCGACGGCGCCTCCCGACTCGACGCCATTCCCGGTACCGAGGGCCTGGAGGTGACCGACCTGCAGATCCCGCTGGTCCGCGACGGTCGGCGGGTGACCGACTTGCCTACACTGGAGCAGTCGCGCCGTCATTTGGCGCACGGCCTTGTCACACTCCCGTGGGAAGGTCTGGGGCTGAGCCACGGCGATCCCGCCATCGGCACCCGCTATTGGAACGAACCGGAGAGTCGATGACCCAGGCGAATCGCGCACTCATCATTGTCGATGTACAGAACGACTTCTGTGAGGGCGGCGCGCTGGCCGTGGCCGGCGGCAGTGCCGTCGCCGCCGCGATCAACGACCTCACCGGTGACTATGCGACCGTCCTCGCGACCCGCGACTACCACGTCGATCCCGGCTCCCACTTCTCCGCCGATCCCGATTTCGTCACCACCTGGCCGCCGCACTGCCTCGTCGGCACCGGCGGCGTCGAGTTCCACCCCGCGCTGAACACCGATCCCGTGCAGGAGGTGTTCATCAAGGGCGAGTACAGCGCCGCGTACTCGGGCTTCGAGGGCGAGGACGGCGACGGCACCCCGCTGGTCGAGTGGCTGACCGCTCGCGGCATCACCGACATCGACGTGGTCGGGATCGCCACCGACCACTGCGTCCGGGCGACCGCGATCGACGCCGTCGGCCTGGGCTTCCGCACCCGCGTGCTCCTCCCGTACACGGCGGGGGTCGCCGAAGCCACCGCCGAGGCGGCCCTGGCCGAACTGCGCGGCTTCGGTGTCGACCTGGTCGGCGATCTGACCCACACCGGCGTCCCGGCGGCGAGTCCCAGCACGCTGTGAGCGTCCCCGATGTCCCCGCCCTGCTCGCCGCCGCCGTCGAATCCCTCGGCGGCGCGCGGCGCGACGGTCAGCTCGCGATGGCCGAGGCGGTCGGCGCGGCGATCGACGACGATCATCACCTCGCCGTGCAGGCGGGCACCGGCACCGGCAAGTCGCTCGCCTATCTGGTCCCGGCACTTCGCCACGCGGTGGACACGAGCGAGACGGTGGTCGTGTCGACGGCGACCATCGCGCTGCAGCGCCAGCTGACCGAACGCGATCTGCCCCGACTGTCGGCGACGCTCACCGAACCCCTCGGCAGAGAGCCGTCGTTCGCCATCCTGAAGGGTCGGGCCAACTACCTGTGCCTGAACCGGATCCACTCGGGCATGGCCGACGAGGAGCCGAACGCGGAGCTGTTCGACGCCTTCGACCTGTCCCGGATGGGGCGCGAGGTGACCCGTCTGCGCGAGTGGACCTCCGACACCGAGACCGGGGACCGCGACGACCTGTCGCCCGGCGTCAGCGACCAGTCGTGGCGGCAGGTCAGCGTGTCGTCGCGCGAATGCCTCGGCGCCGCGAACTGCGCATACGGCGAGGACTGCTTCGCCGAGCTGGCCCGCAAGAAGGCCGGCGCGGCCGACGTGGTGGTGACCAATCACGCCATGCTCGCCATCGATGCGATGAGTCCGGCGACGATCCTGCCCGAGCATCGGGTCGTGGTGATCGACGAGGCCCACGAGCTCGTCGACCGGATCACCTCGGTCACCACCGAGGAGATCTCCGCGGCCGGCGTCGCCCAGGTGGCTCGACGACTCGGCAAGCTGATCGACGACGACACCGCCGACGCCCTCGCCGGCGCCGGTGAGCAGCTAGAGCTGCTGCTGGAGGACTGTCCCGAGGGCGAGTGGACGCGGCTGCCGACCGGCGCGCCGGAGATCCTCGCGTCGCTGCGCGACCGGCTGTGGAACGCGCGCAACGCCGTCGGGCCCGCGCCGTCGGCCGGCTCGGATCCGGAGGCGGCCGCCGCCCGGCAGATGGCGTTGTCGGCGACCGACTCGCTGCACGATTCGGTGGTCCGCGTGCTCACCGTGTTCGGCGAAGCCGACATCACCAAGCGCCACGACGTGGTTTGGCTGTCCGCCGACCGGTTCCGCACCACGGTCCGACGAGTGCTGCGCATCGCGCCGCTGTCGGTGGCCGGTCTGCTGCGCACGTCGCTGTTCACCGACTCGACCGTGATCTTGACCTCGGCGACCCTGACGATCGGCGGCAACTTCGACGCACTCGCCCGCACATGGGGGCTCCCCCCGCACGGCAGCGGCGACGACGTCGAGGGCTCGGGTTGGCGCGGCCTGGATGCGGGCAGTCCGTTCGACTACCCGCGCGCGGCCATCCTGTACGTCGGCCGGCATCTGCGCGCACCGGGCCGCGACGGCATCGATCCGGGCACGCTCGACGAGATGGTCGATCTGATGAACGCCGCGGGCGGTCGCACGCTCGGCCTGTTCTCGTCGATGCGGGCGGCCAAGGAGGCCACCGAGAAGCTCCGCGACCGGGTCGGTTTCCCGATCCTCTGCCAGGGCGAGGACGCCACGTCGGCGCTGATCGAGAAGTTCGCCGCCGACGAGAGCACCTGCCTGTTCGGAACGCTGTCGCTGTGGCAGGGCGTCGACGTGCCCGGGCCGTCGTTGCGGCTGGTGATGATCGACCGCATCCCGTTCCCCCGCCCCGACGACCCCCTGCTGTCGGCACGCCAGCGCGACGTCGACGCGCGCGGCGGCAACGGCTTCCTGACGGTCTCGGCCAACCATGCCGCGCTCCTGCTGGCCCAGGGCGCCGGGCGGCTGCTGCGGGCCACCGCCGACCGCGGCGTCGTCGCGGTCCTCGACTCGCGGCTGGCCACCGCCCGGTACGGCGGCTACCTGTTGGCGGGCCTGCCGCCGTTCTGGCGGACCACCGACCCGAAGGCGGTCCGGGCCGCACTGTCACGGTTGACCACCGGCGCCGCGAAGCCGTGACGGCGTCCGCACCGACGGGCCCGCTGTGGCTCCGCCTGGGGTCCCATCGGGTCCCCGGCGGCGTCACGTTCGCGGTGTGGGCGCCGAATGCCCGGTCGGTCACCGTCTTCGGCGACTTCGACGGCTGGGCCGCCGTCGATCACGTCATGAGCCGGGGGCCCGACGGAGTGTGGGCGGCGACGGTCCCCGGCGCGACGGCCGGGATGGCGTACAAGTATCGCGTGGTCGGCGCCGACGGTCTGGTCCGCGACAAGGCCGACCCGCTCGCCCGCGCGGCACAGCTCCCCCCGGAGACCGCCTCGGTGATCGCGGAGGCCTCGACGTTCGCCTGGACCGACGAGGCCTGGGTCGCGGCTCGACGCGAACGCTCGCCGAGGTCCGAACCGATGTCGATCTACGAGGTTCATCTGGGGTCGTGGCGCGGCGGTCTGGGCTATCGAGACACGGCCGTGCGACTCGCCGAGTACGTCCGCGCCCACGGCTTCACGCACGTGCAGTTGATGCCGGTCACCGAGCATCCCTACGGCGGCTCGTGGGGCTATCAGGTCGGGTCGTACTTCGCGTGCAGTTCCCGCTGGGGCGGCGCCGACGACTTCCGCTTCTTCGTCGACCACCTGCACGCCGAGGGCGTCGGCGTGCTGTTGGACTGGGTGCCCGCCCACTTCCCGAAGGATCCGTTCGCACTCGGCGAGTTCGACGGCACCCCGCTCTACGAGCACGCCGACCCGCTGCGGCGCGAGCAGCCGGACTGGGGCACGTACGCGTTCAACCTCGGCCGTGCCGAGGTCCGCGACTTCTTGATCGCGAGCGCGGTGTACTGGTGCCGCGAGTTCCACCTCGACGGTCTGCGGGTCGACGCGGTCGCGTCGATGCTGTACCTCGACTACTCGCGGGGTCCGGACCAGTGGCGGCCCAATGCGCGTGGAACCAACGAGAACGACGAGGCCGTCGACTTCCTGCGCCGCCTCAACGACGCCGTCCACGCCGCCTGTCCGGGCGCGATGATGATCGCCGAGGAGTCGACCGCGTGGCCGGGCGTCACCGAGTCCACCGACCGCGGCGGGCTGGGCTTCGACTTCAAGTGGAATCTCGGCTGGATGCACGACCTGCTGACCCTCGTGTCGTTGCCGCCCGCCTCGCGCGCGCAGCGGCAGGAGCACGTCGCCTTCTCTCTCACGCACGCCACCTCCGAGCACCATGTGTTGCCGATCAGTCACGACGAGGTCGTGCACGGCAAGGGCACCCTGATGACCCGGATCCCCGCGGACTGCGACCGCGCCGCCCACGTCCGCCTCACCCTGGCGTTCCAGTGGGCCCACCCGGGCAAGAAGCTGCTGTTCATGGGCCAGGAGTTCGGTCAGGTCCGCGAGTGGGCCGACGATCGCAGCCTCGACTGGGACCTGCTCGACGCCTCCTCGCCCCGGGCGCCCGTGCATCGCGGCATCGCGCTGACCGCCGCCGACCTCGCGCGACTTCACGCCCGTCTGCCGGCCCTTCATCGGCTCGACGGCGACGCGCGCGGCTTCGAATGGCTCGACGCCCGCGATCTCCGCAACACGGTGATCGCGTTCCTGCGCCGCGCGGAGGGCTCCGACGACGCGGCCGCAGTGGCCTGCGTTTTCAACTTCTCCGACCGCGATCTGTTCGACTACCGACTCGGCTTCCCCGTCGTCGGACCGTGGCGCGAGATCCTCAACACCGCGGCACGCGAATACGGCGGTCACGGTGTCGGCAACCTCGGCCGGATCGTCGCCGTCGACGAACCCAGCCATGGGCGCCCCTACAGCGCCACCATCACCCTGCCCGCCGCGTCCGCGGTCTTCTTCACCCCGGGAGACGTCGCCGAACTCGCCACCCGTTGATCGAGCCGTCCCGCGTCACCGGAACACCAACCCGCCGTCGATCAGCCCGGCCTGCCCGGTCATGTAGTCCGAATCCGCGCTCGCCAGGTACGACACGTATGCGGCCACGTCGGCGGGCGTCTGCGCCCGACCGAGTGCGATCCCACCGACGAACTTGTCGTAGGTCTCACCGACTGCGGCACCGGTGAGGTCGGCGAAGGCCTGATCGATCTCCACCCACATGTCGGTGCCGACGACGCCCGGGCAATAAGCGTTGACGGTGATCTGATCAGCCGCCAGCTCACGTGCCGACGCCTGCGTGAGCGCCCGGACGGCGAACTTGGTGGCGCTGTACGGGCCGAGCATCGGGAAGCCGTCGTGCCCGGCGATCGACGACGCGTTGATGATCTTCCGGACCACCGTCTCGTCGCTGCCGGAGGCCTGTCTGCGGAAGGCGTCGGCGGCGGCCTGGATTCCCCACAGCACGCCGTTCACGTTGATCCTCCACAGCCTTTCCAAGGCCTCGGGTGTCGCATCGGTGACCGGCC
The DNA here is from genome assembly GCF_039946255.1 of Gordonia aichiensis. Lineage (GTDB taxonomy): Bacteria > Actinomycetota > Actinomycetes > Mycobacteriales > Mycobacteriaceae > Gordonia > Gordonia aichiensis_A. The sequence goes on from NZ_JBCDWL010000001.1 coordinate 619,049, forward strand.
CGACGAGGGCGACGCCCGCATTGTTGACCACCACGTCGAGCCGACCGAGTTCGTCCAGCGCGCGGGCCGTGGCGGCGAACACCGATTCGCGATCGGAGACGTCGGCCCCGATCGTCACTGCGCGACGCCCGAGCGCGCGCACCTCGTCGGCGGTGCCTGCACACGCCTCGGCCGTGAGATCGACCAGGGCCAGGTCCAGCCCGTCCGCCGCAAGACGATTCGCGATGCTCGCGCCGATTCCGCGCGCGGCACCCGTCACCAAAGCCACTCGAGTCTGAGTCATGTCCCGCTCCGTCCAGCGAAGGCGGCCCTCCCGGTGAGTTCCGCTGCCCTTCACCCTGTCCGGATTCGCAACCGCGTGGGAGAGTTGCACACCGTTGCAAGACCCCGCCCCCTGACAACAACAGTGCGACTTTTGACCACCACGTGGTCAAAAGTCGCACTCTTGAGGGTCGGGCTCGGTCGCGGGCCCTAATACAGCGCCGTCGCCAGCTTTCGGCGGGCCGCGACGACGAAGGGCTCGGCCGGATCGAAGAGCTCGAACAGTTCCAGGAGCCGGGCGCGCGCACGGCTGCGGTCGTCGTCTCGCGTCACCTTGATCAGGTCGATGATCCGGTCGAACGCCGCGTCGGGCCGCTGGCCGAGGAGCAGCACGTCGGCGGCTGCGAGCTGGGCGTCCACGTCTCCGGTCTCGGCATCGGCGACCACGTTGGGGTCGTGCGCTTGGGCGCGGGAGACGAACTCGAGGTTGCGGACCACGGACTTCGCCTCGAGGTTGTCGGGCTCGAGTTCGGCGATCGCCCGGTAGGCGGCGAGGGCGCCGTCCATGTCGCCGGCGTTCATCAGTTCCTCAGCCGCCGCCATCCGCGGATCCTGCTCGGGCTCGGGCGCCTCGCCCGCGCCTGCGGTCTCCGGCAGCAGATGACCGGCCTGGGCGAAGATGTCGTCGATCCAGGCGCGGATCTGCGCCTCCGGCTGCGCGCCGTTGAACGCGGTGACCGGCTGCCCGGCGACCAGCGCGACGACCATCGGCACCGACTGCACGCCGAAGGCCTGCGCGATGCGCGGGTTGGCGTCGACGTCGACCTTCGCCAGCACCCAGCGCCCGCCCGACTCGGCGGCCAGCTTCTCCAGTACCGGCGAGAGCTGCTTGCAGGGCTGGCACCAGGTGGCCCACAGATCGACGACGACGAGCTGCCGCATCGACCGCTCGACCACCTGCGCCTCGAAATCGGCCTCGGTCACGTCGATCACGGCGGCCGAGGACGCGTACGCGGCCTCGTCGACGTCGGCGGGCAACCCCTGTTCCTGCCCCGGATACGACTCAGGAGCGGGCCGTGACGCAGCGGCACGCTGCGCCTCGGCCCGCTCCTTGAGAATTGACAGATCTACCGCACCGGACATCGCCGCTGCCACGCTCGCCTGCTGTTGGAGCCGGGAAGGTCTACTCACACATTCAGTGTGTCACGATCGTCCGGGACGGTGAACTCCGAGTCGGACAGTTCCGCCAGATGACCGTTGTTCTTGGCCCACACCTCGAACCACACCGTGAAGAACGGCGGGATCGACGCCACGAGAGCCAAGGCCAGCACCTTCAGGTTCCAACCGAGCGACCGTGCGGTCAGGAGCGTGATGACGAGGTAGACGACGAACGCCGCACCGTGCAGGGCGCCCGGAACCATGGTGGCCGAGTCGATACCCGCGCCGTACTTGACGGCCATGCCGATCAGCAGCAGGCCCCACGTGAAGGCCTCGATGACGGCGATCAGCCGGAACCGCTTAGCCGGGGTGGAGACGTTGAAGAAGTCGTTCACTGCGATCAAGCCTTCTTCGGAACGCGAACGATCAGGGCGTCGCCCTGGCCGCCGGCGCCGCACAGGGCCGCGACACCGACGCCGCCGCCACGGCGGGCCAGCTCGAGCACCAGGTGCAGGGTGATGCGTGCACCGGAGGTGCCGATCGGGTGGCCGACGGCGATGCCGCCGCCGTTGACGTTGACCTTCTCCGGGTCGACGCCGAGAGCCTTGGTAGAGGCCAGGCCGACGGCTGCGAAGGCCTCGTTGATCTCCAGCAGATCCAGGTCCGCGGGGGTGATGCCCTCGCGCTCGCAGGCCTTCACGATCGCATTGGCCGGCTGCTGCTGCAGCGACGAGTCCGGGCCGGCGACGACGCCGTGCGCGCCGATCTCGGCCAGCCAGGTCAGGCCGAGCTCTTCGGCCTTGGCCTTGCTCATCACGACGACGGCGCAGGCGCCGTCGGAGATCTGCGAGGAGTTGCCCGCGGTGATGGTGCCGTCCTTGCGGAACGCCGGGCGCAGGCCGGCGAGCGTCTCGACGGTGGTGTCGGCGCGCACGCCCTCGTCCTCGGCGAACAGGATCGGGTCGCCCTTGCGCTGCGGGATCTCGACCGGGACGATCTCGTCGACGAAGACGCCCTTGGCGATGGCCTCGGCGGCCAGACGGTGACTGCGGGCCGCGAACTCGTCCTGCTCTTCGCGGGTGAAGCCGTCGGTGTCGTTGCCCTGCTCGGTCAGACCGCCCATCGGCTGATCGGTGAACACGTCGTGCAGACCGTCGAAGGCCATGTGGTCGACGAGCTCGGTGTTGCCGTACTTGAAGCCGCCGCGGCTGCCGGGCAGCACGTGCGGGGCCTGCGTCATCGACTCCTGGCCGCCGGCGACGACGCAGTCGAACTCGCCGGCGCGGATCAGCTGATCGGCGAGCGCGATCGCGTCGATGCCCGACAGGCACATCTTGTTGATCGAGAGTGCGGGCACGTCCCAGCCGATCCCGGCCTTGACCGCGGTCTGGCGTGCAGGCATCTGGCCGGCGCCCGCGGTGAGGACCTGGCCCATGATGACGTACTGGACGGCGGCCGGGTCGACGCCGCCGCGTTCCAGCGCGCCCTTGACCGCGATGGCGCCGAGATCGACGGCGGAGAAGTTCTTCAGCGAGCCCATCAGGCGGCCCTGCGCGGTACGCGCACCGGACACGATGACAGTGGTGTTGTCGGACATGTATCAGCTCCTTGGCATGTGGCAGCACTACTTGCGGCCGCGAGTCATTGGACGGCGATCTGCGACCATTGCTGCTGTCGTGCTCGGGGCAGCCGCGATGAGCGCCCCGCCTGCAGACAACGCTACCGTTATGGCATGACTGACTCCTCATCGAACGACGTGACAAATACCACCGCGGGCGGTGCTCTGACCTCGATCGGCGACCTCGTGACGGCCGTCGACCATGTCGGCATCGCCGTCCCGGACCTCGACGCGGCGGCCGCGTGGTGGCTCGACAACCTCGGCTTCGTCAACCAGCACGAAGAGGTGAACGAGGAGCAGGGGGTCCGCGAGGCGATGATCGGCCCCGTAGGTGGTGAGACGATGATCCAGCTGCTGGCCCCGCTGTCGGAGGCCTCGACCATCGCCAAGTTCATCGACCGCAATGGTCCCGGCCTGCAACAACTCGCGGTCCGCGTGACCGATCTCGACCAGGTGTCCGCGCGGTTGACCGCAGCCGGCGTGCGGCTGCTGTACCCGGCACCCAAGCGCGGCACCGCTGATTCGCGCATCAACTTCGTCCACCCGAAGGACGCGGGCGGGGTGCTGCTGGAGCTGGTCGAGCCGGCCGCTTCGCACTGATTCGACGGCGCGGGGGCGGGCGCTGCCCGAGTGTCCGCCCCGGCTGTCGGCGAGATGCGACGAAGCCGTTACCAAAACTCCGCACAACACCCCGCTCGCCTTACTCATGCCCGACCGCGAAGCGCCATAGACTGGCCTCATGTCAGCTCCTGGCCATCGTCAAAGCCCCTTCCCCATCGTCATGCGCGGCTACGACCGCGATCAGGTGACCGATCATCTGCGACGCCTCGAGGCAGAGCTGCGCATGATGGCCGCCGACCGTGACTCGGCGCACGCGAACTCCGACGAACTGCAGGGCCACCTCGACGATGCCCGCCGCCGGATCCGCGACCTCCAGGATGAAGTCGACAAGCTGTCGGTGCCGCCGACGACAGTCGCCGGCATGACCGACCGCATCTCGCGGATGCTCCAGTTGGCGACCGACGAGTCCAGCGAGCTGCGCGCCACGGCCCGCGACGAGGCCGCCGAGACCCTGTCGGTGGCACGCCAGGAGGCCGAGGACATCCGCGCCGCCGCGGCCTCCGCCGCCACCCGCACCAAGGAGCTGGCGCAGGAGCACGCCGACTCGATGATCACCGACGCGGAGAAGCGCGCGGCCGAGATCGACGAGGCCGCCAAGGCCCGCGAGGCCCAGTCGCAGCGCGATGAGGAAGCCGCCCGCAAGCGCGGCGAGGAGATCGTCGCGGCTGCCGAGGCCGACGCCGCCCGCCTGCGCGGTGCGTCGCACAGCATCGCCATGGCCCGGCTGCGGCGCTCGCGCGAGCTCGCCGAGTCGGCGCACGGCGCCCACAAACAGATCCTCGATCACCTCGATGCGCTGCGCGAGCACATCACGAATCTGCCCGAGGCCCTGTCATTGTCGGCGGAGGAACGGGAACTCGTCGCGCTCACCGAGGGCGACGACCTCGAACTCCTCAATCGCACGCTCGTCGGCCGCGACCGCTTCGCGACCCGCGAGGACGCCCCCGCCGAGAAGACCGATGTGCTCAGCGCCCTCGATGAGGACGTCGACTCGGGTGACAACGAGGCCGACGACACCAGCGCAGACCACGACGACGCAGACGGTGAACACTCAGACGATTTCGAGAGCGAGCGCTACGGAACGACTCCCGCGACCAAGCCCGTCTCGCACAGCCAGGTGACCGCCTGACCGGTCGAACCGGCGCGGATCGCTTCAGAACAGCTTGAATTCGTTGTTCTCAGTTCCACGAAGCTTGTCGTAGTCGAGGGTGACGCATCGGATGCCCCGATCGGTGGCCAAAGTCTTGGCTTGCGGTTTGATCGCCTGCGCGGCGAAGATCCCGGCGACCGGTGCCAGCGTCGCGTCCCGATTGAGCAGGTCGAGGTATCGGGTCAGCTGCTCGACCCCGTCGATCTCTCCGCGCCGTTTGATCTCGACCGCCACCGTCTGTCCGTCGGCGTCACGGCAGAGGATGTCGACCGGTCCGATGGCCGTCATGTACTCGCGCCGGATGAGCGTGTAACCGGCCCCGAGCGTCTCGATGTGCTCGGCCAGCAGTTCCTGCAGGTGGGCCTCGACGCCGTCCTTGACGAGCCCGGGGTCCATCCCCAACTCGTGGCTCGAGTCGTGATGAACGCCCGCGATGCTGATCCGCAGCTGTTCCCCGGCCTTGTTCTCCACCACCCAGACCGCTTCGATGCCCGCCGCGCCTTCGGCGGGCCCCTCTTCGACGAGCCAGCACGGCGGACTCATCCAGTTCAGCGGTTTGTAGGCGCGGTCGTCGGCGTGGATGCTCACTGACCCATCTGACTTGACCAACACGAGTCGCTTGGCCATCGGGAGATGAGCGGTGAGGCGACCGACGTAGTCGACCTGGCAATCGGCAATCACAAGACGCACACCGCAAGTCTAGTGGAGCCCTCCGACGGCCTCAGAACCCCTGCTGACCGCCGCCTGCCGGACTACCCTCGGGGACATGACCCCGACCAGCGACTCCGACAACCGACTCCCCGATACCGCCGACGCGCTGCTGGCGCAGGTCCCGACCGGCCTGTGGATCGGCGGTGGTCCGTGCGCGGCGTCCGACGGCGCCGTCTTCGATGTGCTCAATCCCGCGACCGGAATCCCCCTGGTCTCGGTGGCGAGCGCCTCCGTCGACGACGCCGTCCGCGCCGTCGACTCCGCGGCGGCCGCTGCCGCCGAATGGGAGGCCACCGCGCCCCGCACCCGCGGGGAGATCCTGCGCGCCGCCTTCGAGAGCATCATCGCGCGGCGTGACGACTTCGCGTTGTTGATGACGCTGGAGATGGGCAAGACCCTCGCCGAGAGCCAGGGCGAAGTCACCTACGGCGCCGAGTTCTTCCGCTGGTTCTCCGAGGAGGCCGCGCGCATCAACGGCCGGGTCACCACGGCGCCGGCCGGCAACGGTCAGATCGTGGTCACCAAGGAGCCGGTCGGCATCTGTCTGGCCGTCACCCCGTGGAACTTTCCGCTCGCGATGGCCACCCGGAAGATCGGACCGGCGCTGGCCGCCGGCTGCACGATGATCGTGAAGCCCGCCGAGGACACTCCCCTCACGACGATGCTGCTGGCGAAGGTGCTCAGCGAGGCCGGTGTCCCGCCGGGGGTGCTCACGGTGCTGCCGACGCTTCGCGCTCCCGAAGTGGTGGCCGCGCTGATGGCCGACGAGCGGCTCCGGAAGGTCTCCTTCACCGGCTCGACCCAGGTGGGCAAGATCCTGCTCGGACAGGCAGCCGACAACGTCCTGCGCACTTCGATGGAGTTGGGCGGTAATGCACCGTTCATCGTCTTCGACGACGCCGATCTCGATGCGGCGGTCGACGGCGCCATCGCCGCCAAGCTCCGCAACGGCGGCGAGGCGTGCACCGCCGCCAATCGGATCCTCGTACAGAACGGTGTCCGTGCCGAGTTCACCGAGCGGCTCACCGAACGCATCGCCGCGACGGCAGTCGGGCCGGGGTGGGCGGAGTCGTCTCAATTGGGGCCGATGATCAACGCCAGGCAGCGTGATCGCATCGCGGCCCTCGTCGACGACGCCGTCGCCCAGGGTGCGAAGGTCCACACCGGCGGTGATCGGCTGCCGGGTGGCGGCTTCTTCTACGCCCCGACCGTCATCGATCAGATCGCCCCCGGCTCCGACATCCTGGTCGAGGAGATCTTCGGTCCGGTCGCCGCCGTTCAAGGCTTCGACACCGAGGACGACGCGATCCGCATCGCCAACCACACCGCCTACGGTCTGGCCGCGTACTTCTATTCGACCGACCTCGCCCGTGTCCAGCGGGTCTCGCGCCGGCTGCAGGCCGGTCTCGTCGGCGTCAACCGCGGAGTCATCTCCGATCCGGCCGCCCCCTTCGGCGGCATCAAGCAGTCTGGCCTGGGCTCCGAAGGCGGCTCAGAAGGCATCGGCGAGTACTTGAACACCAAGTACATCGCCCTGCCGCCGACCCAGTGACCGCTCAGCTCGTCCGCCACGCTCCCTTCTAGGGTGGTCGAGTAGCGACCGAGCGGAGCGAGGCCGTGTATCGAGACCCTGCCCCTCGCACCTGGTCTCGATACGCTCGCTCACTCCGTTCGCGGGCTACTCGACCACCCAGGGAAGACAGCGCTCCCCACTAGGGTGGTCGAGTAGCGACCGAGCGCAGCGAGGCCGCGTATCGAGACCCCGCGCGTCACGCACGGCCCGTTCTTAGGGTGGTCGAGTAGCGACCGGAGCGAAGCGCAGGACGCGTATCGAGACCCTGCCCCTCGCACCTGGTCTCGATACGCTCGCTCACTTCGTTCGCGGGCTACTCGACCACCCTGGAAGACAGCGCTCCCCTTTAGGGTGGTCGAGTAGCGACCGAGCGAAGCGCAGGCCGCGTATCGAGACCCCCGGGCCCGGAAATGGGTTGAGCCCCCAACCGTTCCCGGTTGGGGGCTCAACAAAAATGTGTTCGGCAGTGACCTACTCTCCCACACCCATTACAGTGCAGTACCATCGGCGCAGGCAGGCTTAGCTTCCGGGTTCGGAATGGGACCGGGCGTTTCCCCACCGCTATAACCACCGAAACAATATGAAACTATCAACCACCCCCACCAACCGGGGGGATGGTGTGTTGTTTCAGAAGTACATAGTGGATGCGCGCAACTTGTGCGTGTGCGTCAAACAACCTCGACTCACCACACGAATGTAGTTGAGTGTTGTTAATAAGTCCTCGGCCGATTAGTACCAGT
>NZ_JBCDWL010000002.1:0-314060 GCF_039946255.1 Gordonia aichiensis
CCCAAGACTGCAGCATGATTTCCATCTCGGCGCGCAAGGCGGGGGTGAGCAGGGCGCGGACCTTGCTCATCAGATCCCGCCCCTGCGGCATCAACGCCACCCCGCGGCGCCGGCGGCGGTCCCGATCGTCGGTGAGCTGCCCGTCCGGGTCCAGATGCGCCAACAGGCGCACGCCGGCCATCCGGACACCGTCCGGGGTCAGGTCGCGGGCCACCGCGGCGAGCTGGGCTTCGGCTCGCCCCCGGGTCTGCGGGTCGACGGCGGCGGGGATCTTGTCCATGACCGCGTCGATCTCGCGAACATGGTCGGCGCCGATCGCGCCGTCGGCGACCGCCGCCGCGGTGGCCGGGCACGCCGGCGCCAGGGTTTGGCCCTGTAGGTTGGTGAACCGGCCGATCGCGGCCACCGAGGTGCGGCGGCGTTTGGCCGCACCATCACCCAGGCGCAGACCGGCGGACAGGTAGGCGTGCAGGGACAGGTAGCCGGCCTTGCGGAACGCGGCACGATCGGAGACCTCGGTGAGCACGGCGGCGTCGACGCCGTCGAGACGACGACGCGCCGCCTCCAGAGTGTCGACCACAGCCAGGAGACCGTCTTCGGTGACCGCCGCCATCGGGGCGGCGGCCAACTTGCCGAACACCGCATCAGCGAGGGCGGCGAGCTCGGCCGGATCATCGGGCAGAGCCTGGAACGGGCTGGTCATGCCGGTCACCTCCCTCCGATGTGTGACTATTCACTGTGTGTTCGTTTGTATGTGTGAAGACTAGCGCGAGGGTCTGACAATTCAGTTGTGAGCAGGCGGTTTGGAGTTTCAGCGGATGTCGCGAGGTTTCGACACCGGCTCCGCTTCGCTCCGCCGGGCTCAACCAACCTAAAAAGGGCGTCACGAGGTTTCGGTACCGACATAAGGGCATCGCAGGGTTTCGACGCCGACCTGGGGCGTCGCGAGGTTTCGACACCGTCTTCGCTCCGCCGGGCTCAACCAGACTGGGGTGTCGCGGGGGTCCATCGGTGGCCGGACTGCGCAGCGAGTTCACCGGATGTTCCTCGGGGTGGACCGATCTCGACATCGGCGCGGCAGCGATCGTCGAACAGCGTTCGCCCGGGCGCCGTCGTACGTTCATCCGAGCCTGATGACATGCGGACATGACTCGGAAAACACGCGGGAAGAAGAACATTCGCCGAACGGGCGCCCTGGCCGCCGCGGCCGTGGGGTTGACCACGCTGCTGAGCGCCTGCGGCTCGGACACCGGCGCCGACGGCGACAAGGCTGCCGGGGTGGACATCTCCCGTGCGGCCGTCGGCGACGTCACCGACAACGGCGGCGCTCGGCGCCTCGACGGGGATCAGACGCAGGCGATCGCAGACTCGATCCAGAAGTCCGGCGCCAAGAACGTCATCCTGATTATCGGCGACGGCACTGCCAATCAGGAACTGACCCTCGCCCGCAACTACCAGTGGGGCGCGGGCGGGCAGATCCCCGGCATCGATCAGCTGCCGCTGAGCGGTGACTACACCACGTACGCGCTCAACAAGGACACCGGCAAGCCCGATTTCACCACGGACTCGGCGGCGTCGGGCACCGCGTGGGCGACCGGAACCAAGACCTACAACGGCGCCGTCGGAGTCGACGTCAAGGGCGCCCCGCAGCGCTCGATTCTGGAGATCGCCCGCGCCAACGGTCTCCGGACCGGCAACGTGACGACCACCGAACTGCAGGACGCGACGCCGTCCGTCCAGGTGGCACATGTGTCGCAGCGCAAGTGTTACGGGCCGGTCGAGACCGCCGAGAAGTGCCCGGAGAACGCCTTGGAGAAGGGCGGCGCCGGCTCGATCACCGAGCAACTGCTCGCCGCGCGCGCCGACGTCACCTTCGGTGGCGGTTGGGAGACGTTCGCGCAGACGGCGCGGGCAGGCGAGTTCGAGGGCAAGACTCTCGAAGCGCAGGCCAAGGAACGCGGCTACCAGATCGTCAGGTCGGCCGACGAGATGAAGAAGGTGACCGAGGCGAGCCAGGACAAGCCCGTCCTCGGCGTCTTCGCCGACGGCAACCTGCCGCGCCTGTGGGACAAGGCCACCGCGGTCAAGGACGGCAACAAGCAGGCGCCGGTCACCTGCGCGCCCAACCCGGCGTTCACTCCGGCCACGCCGAAGCTGGGTGAGATGACCGGCAAGGCCATCGACCTGCTGTCCGGCGACCAGGGCTTCTTTCTCCAGGTCGAGTCGGGCTCGGTCGACAAGGCCAACCACGACGCCGACCCCTGCGGCCAGATCGGTGAGACGGTCCAGCTCTCCGACGCCGTCGACACCGCGCTCGACTTCGCCAAGAAGAACAAGGACACCCTCGTCATCGTCACCGGCGACCACGCGCACACCAGCCAGATCGTCGAGGCCGACCCGGAGAAGTCATTGCCCGGGCTCACCAAGGTCCTGATGGGGCACGACGGCGCCCCGCTGGCAGTCAGCTACGGCACGTCGCTCGAACCGGGGGAGGAGGAGCACACCGGCGGCCAGGTGCGGATCGCCGCGTATGGGCCGGGTGCGGCCAACGTCGTCGGGCTCACCGACCAGACCGACCCGTTCTTCTACATCACCGACCAGCTGGGTCTGGATCGGAACAAGAAGTAGCGGTCGACCTCAACGCAGCTTGCGGCGCAGGATCTTTCCAGTCGCACTGCGGGGCAATGCGGGGACGATATCGACCTCGTGAGGGTACTTGTAGGCGGCCAGGCGATGGCGGCAGAAGTCGATGATCTCATCGGCGCTGATCGTTGCATCTGGTTCGGGCACGACGAAAGCCTTCACGGTCTCGCCGCGGTAGCCGTCGGGCACCCCGATGACAGCGGCCTCGGCGAGACCGGGATGACTCTGCAGGCAGCGTTCGACCTCCGACGGCCACACCTTGTAGCCGGCGGCGTTGATGATGTCCTTCTTCCGATCGATGACGTAGAACCACCCGTCGGAATCCATGAAGCCGACATCGCCGGTCCGAAGTGCGCCGCCGGAGAAGGCGTCGGCGGTGGCGCCTGGGTCGTTCCAGTACCCGGGGATCACCTGCGGTCCCATCGTCAGCAGTTCGCCGATCTCTCCGACCGGCAGATCGTTGCCGTCCTCGTCGACCACACGAACGACGGTGTCGAAGACGGGGACGCCGATCGACACCACGTCGAAATCAGCGCTGATCGGGGCATGCCTGTCGGGTGGGATCGCGTGCGACGGCGACGTGGTCTCGGTCTGACCGTAGATGTTTCGGATGTAGCCGCCGAGACGTCGATTGAGTCGGTCGGCGACATCTGGCGTGATCGGCGCGCCACCGGAGTACCGCAGGCGCAGCGAGGCCAGATCGGAGGGATCGACGTCTGGATCGTCGGCGAGCGCGATATACGCGGTGATGACAGCGACGCAGAAGACCGGCCGCCATCGCCGACAGGCGTCGGCGATGACCGTCGGGTGGATGCGATGGGTCAGCACGAGCGGTGAGCGGTTGATCATTGCGGTCGCGACTGCGCCGACCAGACCGGTCACGTGGAAGATCGGCGCAAGGGCCAGGATCGGCTCGGTGGGCTCGATCCCGGTCCAGTCCCGGTAGACCTGCGCGTTGAATGCGAGGTTCGCGTGGGTGATCTGCGCCCCCTTCGGCGGACCCGTGGTGCCGGAGGTGGAGGCCACGACCGCCACGTCGGAGGGGCCGATCGCCCGCGAACCGTGGAGTATGACGTCGGCCGCTGGCGCATCGGCGATCAACGCGGTGAGGTCGACTGTGTCGCCTGGCCTGCGACGACGTGCTCCGGTGAACAGTCGGGGATCGTTCTGCGACTGACCGTCCAGCGCGGAGACCGTCACCACCACGCGGACGGATGTACCGCCGCGCGCGAGCACCGGCCGGGCCCGGTCGAGGTAGAGGTCGTCGAGGATCAGCAGTGCTGTCGGAGTCACGTCGACGACGCTCTGTTCGAACTCGTCCGAAGTGGACATCGGGCTGATCGGTGCGACGACCCCGCCCGCCCGCCAGGCGGCGATCAACCCGATGTAGAACGCGGGGTTGTTCTGTAGGCACAGTCCAAGACGGTCGCCGGGGGCGAATCCGCGGGCGATGAGGAGGGAGGCGAGCACCGTCGCCGCGTGGTCCGCCTCCGCCCAGGTGATGGAGGAGTCGCAGTAGTGGATGGCGACGGCGTCCGGGCAGGCGGCGACCGCCGCGTCGAACATGTCGAGCGCGGTCGCGAAAGCGCGACGAAGATGCGGGCCCCGGCCGGGCGGGTAGGCGGCGAGCCACGGCCGTTGGTCGTAGCCGGTCATGGGTCGAGTCTAGAGCCGCGAGACCGGTCAGGACGGGGAGCTGTCGCGTTAGAGTGTTCAGTATGGCTGAACTTCGGCTCGGAGTCGGGGAGTCGGTGCGTCTGCTGCGGGTTCGGCGCGGGTTCACGCTGCGAAGGCTCGCGGCTGGGATCGGCGTCAGTGCGGGCACGATGAGCGCCATCGAGAACGGGAAGGTCGCAGTCACGTTGGACCGCCTGGCTGCGATTGCGCAGGCGCTCGATGTCGACACCGCCGAGTTGATGGACGCGCGAATCGGGCTGGTCGCAACGCCGGACCAACGGAACGAGTCCGCGGATCTCGGGTGGCGGGAATTCGAACCGCTCGATCTCGATCCAGTTCTGGAAGCAGCGGTGGAGGTCTTCGGCGAAGTGGGCTACCACGGCGCCGCGATGCGCATGATCGCGGCGTCCGCAGGTCTGAGTGTGGCCGGCATATACCGGCACCATCCCAGCAAGAAGCACCTTCTCGCGACGATCGCCGAGGCATTGGAGGACGACCTCGCGTGGCGAGTCGAGGTGGCCGCCAGGCCCTTCTCGAACGATCCGGCGGCGGCCTTCGCGGCAATGACCGAAGCACTGTCACTGTTCCATCTTCGACGTCTTGAACAGGTACTCGTGGTGGAGACGGAGTTGCGACGGCTCGACGAACCCAGCCGTGAACGGGTGACGGCTCGGCGTCGTGAGCTGATGCGCAGTTTCGAGCGGACAGCTCTCGCCGCGGTCGAGTCCGGACGGTTCGCGAGCGAATCGCCGATCAGCACCGTGCGCGCGATCGTGGCGATGTGTCGGGCGTTGCCCCTGCGATTCGGGAATGGCGCGGCGCTGCCGGGGCCCGCCGTTGCGCAGGAGTACGCAGGCCTCGCTCTTCTGATGGTGAAGGCTGAAGTTCAGCAAGACTGAACACCTTGATTATTCGCCGTTTCCCACAAAGTGCCTGGTAAGACGCGTTTCACGCGATGGTTGACATCTCGTAGAGAGTTTGTGATTCTCATCTCACTCACTCGTTGGGCGTTGCCTCGCCCGACCATTGGGAACCAGCCCCTTTCATGAAAGGCACCTGTGATGACGTCTGTACCCGACCTGACCGAGATCCTCGAGAACGCCCCGTCCAACTGGGGCAAGTGGGGTCCGGACGACGAAGTCGGCAGCCTCAACTACCTCACTGCCGATCAGGTGATGCGCGGGGTCGCGCTGATCGAGCGCGGCGAACTCTTCACCCTGCAGCGGCTGATCGGCGATCCGAACGGTGATCCGGTGTGGCCCGGCAGGAGCCCGGCGACGAAGGAGATGGTCTACGACGAATCCGATTGGGACGAAGGCGGTGAGGGGCCTCAGTTCCCCGGCGGCCTGCACTACGCCGACGACAAGCTCGAGGCGTTCCTGCAGGGGTCCACTCAGTACGACGCGCTCGGTCATGTCTGGTACGACGGCAAGATCTGGAACGGCTACGACGCCCGAACGACGATCGGTGGCCTGGCGAAGGCCAGCGTCGAGCCGATCGCGCAGCGCGGTGTGGCCGGCCGCGCGGTGCTGCTGGACCTGGCGCGCTGGCGCGGCGTCGATGCGTTGGGGGCCAAACAGGCCTTCAGCCACGAGGATCTCCAAGCGTGTGCGGCAGCTCAGGGAGTGGAACTCAAACCTCGAGACATCCTGCTGATTCGGACCAACCACCTCGCGTTGTTCTTCCAGGACGCCGAGGCGTTCTACGCGGACTTCGGCGAACCCGGGCTGGCGTACTCGCCGGAACTGGTGCAGTGGTTCGCCGACATGGAGATTCCGAACCTGGTGACCGACACGATCGCCAACGAGGTCACCTACGATCCGGAGAGCGGCGCGGCGCTGGTGCTGCACAACGCGCTCATGCGCAACCTCGGCATCGCGTTCACCGAGATCTGCGATCTGGAGAAGCTCGCCGACGACTGTGCCGCGGATGGGCGGTACGAGTTCTTCTATGTCGCGGCGCCGCTGAAGATCCACAGCGCCAGTGGGTCTCCGGTGAACCCGGTGGTGATCAAGTGAGGTATGCGGACCGACCCTGGCTGGCGCGCTACCCGGCCGGGGTCCCCGCCGACATCCGCGTCGAGCATGCGTCGGCGCTCGCTGTGTTCGACGCGGCGCTCGGCGCCGCCCCTGACTCCCCCATGCTGCAGTACTTCGGCACCTCGCAGACCTTCGCCGACGTCGACCGTGCCTCTCGAGCGCTCGCGGCGTCGCTGGCTGCGCGAGGCTTCGGGACCGGCGACAGGCTCGCGTTGTACCTGCAGAACAACCCGGCGTTCGTCATCGGACTACTCGCCGCCTGGCGCCTGGGCGCGACAGCCGTCGCGATCAACCCGATGAACAAGGCGCGTGAACTGAGTTATCTCCTGCAGGACTCCGGCGCGACGGCTCTGCTTACACTGGACGATCTGTATGCGGACGTCGCCGAATCCGTGCTCGACTCCGGCCTCACGTCGGTCGCAACGACAATCACCTGCTCGGCGTTGGACATGCAGGATCGCGACGACGCCAGACTCTTCGGCGGGCAGGTTCGAATGCGACCCGATCGCACGATCGATCTCCTCGAGGTGATCGCGGGCGGGGGTGGCGCCGACCTCCCCGACCCGGGGCTCGGACCCGACGACCTCGCGGCGCTGGTCTACACCTCCGGGACCACCGGCGACCCCAAGGGCGCGATGAGTACTCACGGCAACTTCGCGTTCAATGCGCAGGTGTACCGCGAGTGGACCGGGCTCCAACCGGGCGAGCCGGTGCTCGGCATCGCCCCGCTCTTTCACATCACCGGGCTGGTCGGGCACATCATGTTCGCCATGCTCGTACGGTCGCCGCTCGTGTTGTCGCATCGGTTCGAACCGTCGGTGATGCTCGATGCGGTCCGTGAGTACCGGCCGGTGTTCACCATCGGCGCCATCACTGCGCTCGGCGCGCTCGCGGCGGCTCCGGGTGCGACCCCCGCCGACCTGTCGTCGTTGCGGATCCTCTACTCCGGCGGCGCCCCGATCGCGCCTGCGGTCGGTGATCGTCTCGAGCAGGTCTATGGGTCGTACATCCACAACATCTACGGGCTCACCGAGACAAACTCGCCATCGCATGCCGTCCCGTTCGGTGTGCGGGCACCGGTCGATCCAGCGTCTGGGGCGCTGTCGGTCGGCGTACCGGTCTTCAACACGGTGGTGCGGGTGGTCGGATCGGACGGGGAAGACGTTCCGGTCGGCGAGGTGGGCGAGTTCGTGACGTCGGGGCCGCAGGTGGTGCCGGGCTACTGGAACAAGCCGGAAGCCACGGCATCGTCGATTCCGGGCGGTGCGCTGTTCACCGGAGACGTCGGTTTCATGGACGTCGACGGCTGGTTCTACGTCGTCGATCGGAAGAAGGACATGATCAACGCGTCCGGTTACAAGGTGTGGCCGCGCGAGGTCGAAGACGTTCTCTACTCGCATCCGGCGGTGCGGGAGGCCGCGGTGGTCGGTGTGCCAGACGAGTACCGCGGTGAAACGGTCAAAGCCTTCGTGTCGCTCCGCCCGGATGAAGTGGCGACCTCGGCCGAGCTCGTCGACTTCTGCCGGTCGCAGATGGCGGCGTACAAGTATCCGAGGACGATTGAGATCCTGGCCGAACTCCCTAAGACGGTCACCGGAAAGATCCTCCGCCGACAGCTGCGCGACGAATCGCTCGCCGGATCTGCATCTAGGGGCGGCGGCCCGCGAAATCAGTGATGACCTGCCGATAGCGGACCATCGACAGGCCCCTCCGCACCTGACATTCGACCTTGCACTCTCGGGGTGTGAGTGCTAAAACGGAACTTGGCACTCGCGGCGTGTGAGTGCCAGGTCGGAACGGTGAGATCGGTCCAACAGACACCCCGGTCGTCCGTCGCGGGCATCGAGTCCGGCCCGAAGACTTTAGTGTCACCCCCTACCGGAGGATCACTTACCAATGGCAAAGCAGATTGCTTTCGACGAAGAGGCCCGTCGCGGCCTCGAGCGCGGCCTGAACAGCCTCGCCGACACCGTCAAGGTCACCCTTGGACCGAAGGGCCGCAACGTCGTTCTGGAGAAGAAGTGGGGCGCCCCCACCATCACCAACGACGGTGTCTCGATCGCCAAGGAGATCGAACTCGAAGACCCGTATGAGAAGATCGGCGCCGAGCTGGTCAAGGAAGTCGCCAAGAAGACTGATGACATCGCGGGCGACGGCACCACCACCGCCACCGTGCTGGCGCAGGCGCTGGTCCGCGAGGGCCTGCGCAACGTCGCGGCCGGCGCGAACCCGCTGGGCCTCAAGCGCGGCATCGAGAAGGCCGTCGCGGCCGTCACCGAGGCGCTGCTGAAGTCGGCCAAGGAGGTCGAGACCAAGGAGCAGATCGCTGCGACCGCTGGCATCTCGGCCGGCGACCAGTCGATCGGCGACCTGATCGCCGAGGCCATGGACAAGGTCGGCAACGAGGGTGTCATCACCGTCGAGGAGTCGAACACCTTCGGCCTGCAGCTGGAGCTCACCGAGGGCATGCGCTTCGACAAGGGCTACATCTCGGGCTACTTCGTCACCGACGCCGACCGCCAGGAAGCCGTCCTCGAGGATCCGTACATCCTGCTCGTCTCGGGCAAGATCGCGACCATCAAGGACCTGCTGCCGCTGCTGGAGAAGGTCATCCAGTCGGGCAAGCCGCTGGTCATCGTCGCTGAGGACGTCGAGGGCGAGGCTCTCTCGACCCTGATCGTCAACAAGCTCAAGGGCACCTTCAAGTCCGTCGCCGTCAAGGCTCCGGGCTTCGGTGACCGCCGCAAGGCCATGCTGGCCGACATCGCCATCCTCACCGGTGGCGAGGTCATCAGCGAAGAGGTCGGCCTCTCGCTCGAGTCCGCCGGTCTGGAACTGCTGGGCACCGCCCGCAAGGTCGTCGTCACCAAGGACGAGACCACCATCGTCGACGGTGCCGGCGACGCCGACGCCATCGCCGGTCGCGTGGCGCAGATCCGCGGCGAGATCGAGAACAGCGACAGCGACTACGACCGCGAGAAGCTGCAGGAGCGCCTGGCCAAGCTGGCCGGCGGCGTCGCAGTCATCAAGGCCGGCGCTGCCACCGAGGTGGAGCTCAAGGAGCGCAAGCACCGCATCGAGGACGCCGTCCGCAACGCCAAGGCTGCTGTGGAAGAGGGCATCGTCGCCGGCGGCGGCGTGGCCCTGCTGCAGTCCGAGTCGGCCATCGAGGGCCTGACCCTCGAGGGTGACGAGGCCACCGGTGCGAACATCGTTCGCGTCGCGCTGGAGGCTCCGGCCAAGCAGATCGCCGTCAACGCGGGCCTGGAGCCCGGCGTCGTCGCCGACAAGGTCCGCAACTCGCCCGTTGGCACCGGCCTGAACGCCGCCACCAACACCTACGAGGACCTGCTGGCCGCCGGCATCAACGACCCGGTGAAGGTCACCCGCTCGGCGCTGCAGAACGCAGCCTCGATCGCGGCGCTGTTCCTCACCACCGAGGCCGTCGTCGCCGACAAGCCCGAGAAGGCTGCTCCGGCCATGCCGGGCGCCGACGAGATGGGCGGCATGGGCTTCTGATCTGGAAGCACCCATGTCTGCGCACGTCGCAGAACCTCTGAAGGCCGGTCACCCGCGAGGGTGGCCGGCCTTCGGTCTGTCAGCTTCGCGCGAGCAGTCCCAGCATCGCGTACGCGGCGATCTTGGTGCCGTAGCCGATCGCCGACAGGTCGACCAGATAGTTGGGATTGTGCGGGGAGAAGGGGGCCTGCAGGCCGCGTGCGGCAGCGGCGGCGAAGACCTCGGGATCGGCGATGCCGACCAGCAGGTAATTGAACGGCATGTCCGGGTACGGACCCTTGAGGATCTGCACGTCTTCGGAGCCGGTGGTGCGCGGCATGTCGGTGATGACGCGGTCGTCGCCGATCACCGCGGCCAACGACGTCGCCATCTGAGCCGACAGCTCCGGACTGTTGATGAGGGGGCTCGAGCCGCCCTTCATGATGATCTCGGGCAGCTTGTCCTCGGGCATCCCGTAGGTGCGCGCGACGCCGTCGGAGACGGCCTCGATCGCCTCGAGCATCACCGTGCGGACCGCCGGGTCGAACCACCGCAGGTTGGCCTTGACCAGCGCCGTCGCCGGAATCACGTTGTTGGTGGAGCCGGCCGCGATGGCACCGACGGTGAGCACCGCGGTCTGCTGCGGATCGACCATCCGCGAGACGATCGTCTGGTACTCGGTGACCGCCAGGGCGCTCATCAGCACCGGATCCTTGGCCAGATGCGGCATCGACCCGTGCCCGCCGACACCGTGGAACAGGATGTCGAGTTGGTCGGTGCCCGCCATCCGGGTCCCGGGCGAGGAGACCACCGTGCCCACGGGCAGGGGAGTGGTGTGCATGCCGATGAAGACGTCGGGCTTCGGGATGAAGTTGTACAGTCCGTCGTCGACCATCGCCGCGGCCCCGGTGATCGGCTCCTCGGCCGGCTGCCCGATCAGGACCAGGGTGCCCGACCAGCGGTCCTTGAGGTTCAACAGCGCGTGCGCCATGCCGAGCATCCATGTCACGTGCGCGTCGTGGCCGCAGACGTGCGCGACGGGGACCTCGGTGCCGTCCTCGAGCCGCACCCGCTTGTCGCTGGCGTAGTCGACGTCGGTCTCCTCCTGGACCGCCAGCGCGTCCATGTCGGCCCGATACATCACCACGGGACCGTCGCCGTTGCGGTAGATCGCGGCGATGCCGGTGGTGCCGATGCCCTTGGTGATGTCGAAGCCGAGGTTCTGCAGGTTCAACTCGACCAGGCGGGCGGTCTGCACCTCCATGAACCCGAGCTCGGGATTGCGGTGGATGTCCTTGAACAGATCGATCAATCGTTCGGTGTCGGCGTCGACCAGCCGGTCGACGTCGGCGACCAACTCGGCGGGCAGCGGACGCGCGGGGGACTCGGGGAGCGTGCTCACAGCGCTCATGTTAACGAGCATGAGGCCACGCGGCTGCGCATAATGAGTCACATGACCGATGCATCGATCACCACGCCGGGCGCGCCGAGCGCATTCCCCGCCCTCCCCAATCTGCGCGACCTCGGCGGCTGGGCCGGCGTCGACGGTCGGCCGGTCCGTCACCGGTTGCTGTACCGCTCCACCGACTTCCGTGCGCTGCACGACGCCGACGCCGCCGATCGGGTGGCGCGCGAGCTGGGCCTGCGCACCGTCTACGACCTCCGCTCGGCCGCCGAGAGCGGAGCCCTGCCCGACCCCGTCTGGGCCGACGTCACCGGCATCCACCTCGACGTGCTCGCCGACGCCGCCGCGTCCGTCCCGGCCAACCTCGTCGCGGTGCTGACCGACCCGTCCGCGGTGATCGAGATGAACAAGTATCTCGAGGGCGGCGCGGGCATCACCCTGATGAGCGGGACCTACCGCGAGATGATCACCCTCGACAGCGCGCGGCGCAGCTACCGGCGCTTCTACGAGGGCCTCCTGGGTCAGGATCGATCGCCCGCCCTGTTCCACTGCACCACTGGAAAGGATCGCACCGGGTGGGCGGCGGCGTCGTTCCTGTCGCTGATGGGAGTGAGCCGCGACGACGTCTTCACCGACTACCTGCTCACCAACGACCGGCTGCTCCCGGCCCTCGCGCCGATCTTCGACGAGTTCACCGCGGCGGGCGGCGACGCCGACGGGCTGCGCGACGTGCTCGGGGTGCGCGCCGAGTATCTGACGGCCGCCTTCGACGAAGTCGATCGCGTGCACGGCTCGGTGGAGGCCTACTTCCGCGACGGTCTCGGCATCGAGGTCAGTGCGCAGCGGGCGCTGCGGGCCCGCTTCCTCGCCGACTGAGCGGTGCGGGCGTGATCGATCCGAATTCGCCGCGCGCGGCGATGATCCGATGCGCGGCCGACCTGATCGCTCGCAACGGCGTCGCGGGCACCTCGATCGGCGACGTCCTCGCCGGCGCGGGCGCCGCCCGAGGTTCGGTGTACTACCACTTCCCGGGCGGGCGCGCCGAACTCATGCGCGAGGCCGTCTACCACGGGGGAGAGGAGTTGGGGGCCGAGCTCAACAGCGCGCGGCGCCTGCCGCTGCGCACCGCGGTGCCCGCCGTCGCCCAGGTGTGGCGGCGACGACTGCTCGCCTCCGACTTCGCGGCCGGCTGCCCGGTCGGAGCCGGTGCGCAGTGCCGCGACACCGATCCGACGGCCGCCGACGCCGCGACCGAGGTCTTCCTGCAGTGGCGGCACCTGCTGGCGGCCCGCTTGCGCGAGGAGGACTTCGACGACCGCCGCGCCGACGAGCTGGCCGACGCGATCCTCACCGCGATCGAGGGCGCGGTCGTCCTGTGCCGGGCTCGGCGCAGCGTGGCGCCGATCGACACCGCCGTCGGACACCTCCTCGAACTCCTCGAGCGCAGGCGATCGACGGCCGCGGAGGAGGCGGAACGGGCGAAAACGGACGACGATTTCGCGCGCCGACCGGCCGCGACGGACCCGCTGGGGTAGGTTGCTCCCATGGCTGTGTCTGCATCAACCGAATTCGACGTCAAAGCACCGCTCTCGCTGGTGATGGAAGTCCTCCTCGACATCGAATCCCTGCCCGAGTGGTCCGGGCCCCACAAGTCGGCGAAGATCGTCACCGAGGACGAGCAGGGCCGTCCCGCCCGCGTCGAAGCGTCGATGAGCGCGGTCGGCATGACCGACAACCAGGTGCTGGACTACTCGTGGACCGACAACACCTGCTCCTGGACGCTCGTGGAGAGCGACCAGCTCAGCGAGCAGCAGGGCACGTACACGCTCACCGAGAACGGTGACACCACGCATGTCCGGTTCGACCTCTCGGTGGAGCTGAAGATCAAGCTGCCCGGGCTGATCGTTAAGCGGGCGCAGAAGATGGCGGTCGACACCGCGAAGAAGGGCCTGACCGACGAGGTCAAGCGTCGCAGCTGAGCCCGCCGCTCCACCCATCCGTTTCAGCCCCGGCGACATCGCGTCGCCGGGGCTGAGTTCTTGTCGCGTTCTCGCCCTCAGCGGCCCCGGTCTGGAGTTCGGGTCGAGACTCGCCGCGGCATCCGGGGGTCGCCGGCAGGGACTTTCGGCCCGATTGCGGCGCACTGGGATTCAGTCCGATCACGATCGCTCGTGGCGCGCCGATCGGCCGTCGACTCGGGGGTAGTCTGGCGCTGCACCGCACGTTCAGTGGGAGGGCGTGCGAGATGCGTTCAATGCTTTCGAGAGGGATGTTCATGCGGATCGGGTCGTGGTTTTTTCGTGTCTTCTTCGGGTTGGTGGCCATCGCCGCGGCGTTCGGTCTGACCTCGCTGCTGGGTGGGGGCGACGCTTCGGCGTCGACCAGCTGCGCCGCGCGCGACAACCAGCGCGTGGAACGGCAGTCTGGCGACAGCCACTGCATCGCCAATGCGGGCCCCGGATCCACCGCCTCCGCTAAGGACACGACGAACAGCGGTGCGGCACTTGCGGTTTCGACCACCGGCGGGTCGGCGACCGCGGAGAACAACGGTGCGCAGTCCTCGGCGCTGGCCAGCGGCATCTACGGCGGCCACGGCTACTCGTACACGATGGGTCCGTACTCGACGGCCGTCGCGCAGGGGCGCCACGGCGGCACGACCATCGCCGTGTCCGGGGCCGCGGGCGGCGCCTTCGCGACCGGCGACGGGGTCGCGTGCCTGGGCAGCATGGCGGCCACCTACGACTCGAGCACCGGCCGCGGCTGCTTCCGTTGGGGATCGGTCTACCTGCGCTGATCCGCGAGGTCGGCCGTCTGCCCGACCCGGCGTCGCCCATCGTGACGATACGGCGATATCGGGATAATCTGGCGGGGTGGATCAACGCCCAAGCCCCGCCCCCGAGCAGCCGGTCGGACCCGACCTGAGCCTGATCTCCGGCCGCGAAGCGCTCCAGCAGCTCGTCGATCTCCGGGACACCACCGGATTCACGGTCGTCGACGACGATGACGACGATCCGATCCTGCTGACGCTGCCCGAACGGAACGTGGTCGACACCTGGCGCGAGGACTACCCGTACGAGGAGCGGATGAGCCGGCGCGAGTACGAGGTCACCAAACGTCGCCTGCAGATCGAACTGCTCAAGCTGCAGAAGTGGACCAAGCAGACCGGCCAGCGACACCTGTTCGTCTTCGAGGGGCGCGACGCCGCGGGCAAGGGCGGAACCATCAAGCGGTTCAACGAGCATCTCAATCCGCGCGGTGCGCGGACCGTCGCGCTGGAGAAGCCGACCGAGCGTGAAGCCACCGAGTGGTACTTCCAGCGGTACGTGCAGCACCTGCCCGCGGCCGGGGAGATGGTCTTCTTCGACCGCTCCTGGTACAACCGGGCCGGCGTCGAGCGGGTGATGAACTTCTGCACCGATCACCAGTACGAGCAGTTCATGCGCCAGGCGCCCGCGTTCGAGAAGATGCTCGTCGACGACGGCGTCCACCTCGTCAAGTTCTGGTTCTCGGTCACCCCGCTGGAGCAGCGGACGAGGTTTGCGATCCGGCAGATCGATCCGGTGCGCCAGTGGAAGCTCTCCCCGATGGATCTGGCGTCGCTGGATCGGTGGGAGGCGTACACCGATGCCAAGGAGCACATGTTCGCCGACACCGACACCGATTACGCGCCGTGGACCGTCGTCAAGAGCAACGACAAGAAGCGCGCCCGCATCAACGCGATGCGCTACGTGCTGAGCCTGCACGACTACGACGGGAAGGATGTCGCGCTGGTCGGCGAACCCGATCCGCTGATCGTGGGACGTGCGCGCGACGTGGTGGGCGAGTGAGCGCCGGGCCGCCGGTCGCCGTGCGGCCTGCGGCGGCTCGACGGGCTTGGCGGCCGCGCCCGGCGAACCGGTAGCCTCGGGATCGTGCGTAGCGTAGCTTCCGGCCTGTTCACCGTGATCGCGATGGTCGCCATGGTCATCGCGGTGCCGAGCGCGTGGTTGTCGCAGCGCGTGGTCTCCACCGACGGATTCGTCGCCTCGGCGTCCGAGGCCGCCAAGACCACCGAGGTGCAGGACTACTTCGCCCAGAAGGTCGCCGACTCCGTCGCGCAGGCCACCGGCTCGCAGATCGCGAGCAGCCTGGTGCTGCCCGCCGCCCGCAACTACTCGCGCAGTGAGGGCTTCGTCGAGGACTTCTCGCAGGTCGCGCGGCAGCAGCACGACTGGCTGTTCAACCCGCCCGCGCCCGGCGTCGACCTGCACCTGATGGAACTCGACATCACCCCGATGATCAACCGGGTCATCGCGTCGGCGCCGATCCCGGTCCCGGTGCGGATCCAGCAGCCGGTCGTCATCACGATCGATCAGGGGCAGATCACCGCGGGCTCGATGGAGGACACCGGCACCCTCGTCAGCGTCGCGGTCTGGGTCTCCCTCGTCACCGCGGCCGTCGGCTCGATCCTCGCCCTGCTTCTGGCCCGTCGTCGCGGAACGGTTCTGGCGTGGCTGGGGGTGGGCGCCGTCCTCGCCGGTGTCGTCGGTGCGATCCTCGCCGCCTTCACCAAGACGATCATCAGCGATCGGCTCGCGAACACCGACGCGGCCGCCCGCGACACCATCGAGGTCGTGGTCCGGGGCGTGGCCGACAATCTGACCACGGTCTCGACGATCGTCGGCGCGGTCGGTGCCGTCGTCGTGGTGGCGGGGATCATCGCCCGGACGGTCGGCGGGCGACGGGTCGCCTGACCGATCACCGGCGACGGGTCGCCTGACCGATCACCGGCGACGGGTCGCCCGACCGATCACCGGCGACGGGTCGCCTGACTGAACACCGGCGACGGGTCGCCTGACCGATCACCGGCGACGGGTCGCCTGACCGAACACTGGCGGCGGAGCGTCGGGCGCGCCTACCGTGAGACGGTGAGCGCGAAGACGGGCCGGCTGCGGTGGACCGCGGCGGCGATCGGCCGATGGATTCGCAGTGCGCCGATCACCTACTCGTGGTTGGTCGTCCTGCTGGTGACGACCGTCGTGCAGCATCGGGTGTCCCCGCGGCGGCTCGAACGCATCCTCGGTCACCGATCGACCAACATCGAGAACCTGCTCCACGACCCGTTGCGCGCGATCTTCGGCAGCCTGTTCTGGCTCGACGGCGCCTACTGGCTGCCCTACCTGATCGGGTTCACCATCTTCCTCGCCACCGCCGAACGGTGGCTCGGCGCATGGCGATTCGTCGCTGTCGGACTGGCCGGGCACCTGCTGGCAACCCTCATCAGCCAGGGGCTCGTCGGTGCGGCGATCGACCGCGGGCGGGCCAATCCGTCGCTGGCCTACGCGGTCGACGTCGGCGTCAGCTACTTCATGGCGGCGATCATCGGCGTGCTCGCCTACCGGCTGTCGGGACGCTGGCGGTGGGGCTACCTCGCCGGGTGCGCGGTGGTGTTCCTGGCGCCGCTGTTCGTGCCGCCGGTGACCTTCACCGACATCGGCCACGCGAGCGCACTGCTGATCGGTGTCGCGATGCACCCGATCGTGCGCGGGCGGCCGACGCTCGACGTCGACGCCGTGATCCGGTCGGCCCGTCAGCGGTTGCGGTCGTCGTTGCCGACCGTCCGCCACAGGAACTCGTAGGCCAGCGCCGACTTGAAGGCGCCCTGCCGATTGTCGGCGGCGCCGCCGTGCCCGCCCTCGATGTTCTCGTAGTAGTGAACCGGGTGTCCCTGTTCCTGCATCCGGGCCACGAACTTGCGGGCGTGACCCGGGTGCACGCGGTCGTCGCGCGTCGAGGTGGTCATCAGCATCTCCGGGACGGGGACGTCGGCGCGCAGCCGCTGATAGGGCGAGTACTTCGAGATGAACTCCCACTCGGCGGGGTCGTCGGGGTCGCCGTACTCGGCCACCCACGAGGCGCCCGCCAGCAGCAGATGGTAGCGGCGCATGTCGAGCAGCGGGACCTGGCACACCAGGGCCCCGAACAGTTCCGGGTAGCTGGTCGCCATCACTCCCATCAGCAGGCCGCCGTTGGAGCCGCCCTGCGCGCCGAGCCGCTCCGGGGTGGTGAACCCGCGGGTCACGAGGTCGCGGGCCACGGCCGCGAAGTCCTCGTAGACCAGGTGCCGACCGGCCTTCTGCGCCTGCGTGTGCCACGTCGGCCCGTACTCGCCGCCGCCGCGGATGTTGGCGATCACGTAGATTCCGCCCCGGCTGATCCAGCTGCGGCCGGCGATGCCGAGGTAGGTGGGCGTCATCGAGTTCTCGAAGCCGCCGTACCCGTACAGCAGGGTGGGGCCGGCGTCGACATCGTCGCGTTTGACGACGAAGTAGGGGATCGCGGTGCCGTCGTCGGATGTGGCGAAGAACTGTCGAGTCGAGACGCCGGAGGCGTCGTAGAACTCGGGTGAGGACTTGATCACCGAGACCCCGTCGGTGCTGGTGCCGTGCAGCAGGCTCGGCGCCCGCGTGAAACTGCTCGCCGACAGCCAGATCTCGTCGCTGGCGTCGGGGTCGGTGTCGAGGACGCCGACGGTCGCCAGTTCCGGGATGCCCGGCACCGCGGCGGGCGCCCAGGTGCCCAGCTCGCGGAACTCGATCTCGGTGGCGACGTCGCGGAGGGTCACCAGCACCAGATGCGAGCGCGTGAACGTGAACTCCTGCAGGCCGGTGTGGGCGTCGGGGGCGAACAGGACCTCGTGGGTGCGGTCGCCGTCGAGGTAGGCGGGATAGTCGAACACCAGCAGGGTGCCCGCCGGGTACTCGCCGTCGCCGACCGCCCACGGCGAGCGGGTCAGCACCATCAGCCAGTCGTGCCGGACGCCGTAGTGCGCGTCGGTGGGAACGTCGATGCGGACCAGCTCGCCCGAGTCGGGCCGCAGTTCGTAGTCGAGGGCGTTGAAGAAGTCTGTCGACCGCGACACGAAATGCCGGACGTGGCCGGGGGTCTTGTCGCACACGGCGCCGACGGCGACGTCGGCGACCTCGCCGGCGAACACGGTCGGCGCGTCGGCCACGTCGGTGCCGCGCGACCAGCGTCGCACGGTGCGCGGATAGCCGGACGAGGTGAGTGCGGGCAGCCCGTCGGGGGTGGTCGCGAAGTCGCTGCCGACGTAGACGGTGTCGCGGTCGATCCAGTCGATCGACGACTTCGCCTCCGGCAACGCGAAGCCGTCGGTGACCCAGGAGCGGGCGACGACGTCGAACTCCCGGACCACGGCGGCGTCGGCGCCTCCGCGCGACAGGGAGATCAGCGCCCGGTCGTACTCGGGGTAGTTCATGGTCGCCCCGGCCCACACCCAGTTCTCGTCCTCGGCGACGGCGAGCGCGTCGACGTCGATCAGCACGTCCCAGTCGGGGGAGTCGGTCCGGTAGCTCTCCAGCCGGGTGCGGCGCCACAGTCCGCGGGGGTGGGCGGCGTCGCGCCAGAAGTTGTAGAGGAACTCGCCGCGTCGTCGGACGTAGGGGATGCGGTCGTCGGTGTCGAGGACCTCCAGCGCGCCGGCCTCGAGGCCGGCGAAGCGCTCCGAGCCGGTGAACTCGGCGATGGTCGGCGCATTGTGTTCGCGCACCCAGGCCAGGGCGTCGTCGCCGGTCACGTCTTCGAGCCAGAGATACCGATCGCCGTTGGTCACGGCCTCCACGGTACCGACCGGCATGTCGCACCACTTTCGCCCGCGTCGCACCGCTTCTGTTCTCCGCACCCGGTCGCGACCGAGTGCGGAGAACAGAAGCGGTGCGATACGAGCAGAGCGGGGTGTCAGGCGGGTGCCGGGATCTTCACGTCGTCTTCGACGGCGGCCCCCGGGATCTGCGTGCCCGCGATGGAGCAGCCCGCGGTCTCGGTGAGGAAACGCAGCGCGACGGCGCCGATCAGGCAGGCGGCCATCATGTACACGGCCGGGAACAGCGTCCAGCCGGTGCCGCCGACGACGGCGTCGTTGACCAGCGGCGCGGTGCCGCCGAAGGCGGCGGTCGACAGGTTGTACGAGATCGCGAACCCCGCGTACCGCACATGGGTGGGGAACATGGCCGGGAACGTGGCCGAGATGGTCGCGAGCTGCGGAATGTAGAGGACACCCAACACCACGAAGCCGATGATCGCCCAGCCGAAACCCTGCCCCATCAGCCAGTACATCGGCAGGGCCAGGACGAACAGGCCGACCAGGGACACCCGCCACATCGGTTTGCGGCCGGTGCGGTCCGACCACATGCCGAACAGGGGGATCAGCGCCATCATGACGACCTGGCCGATCAGGACGACGACCGATCCGGCGTCCTCGCCGAGTCCGATGGTCCCCTTGAGGTATTCGGGCTGATAGGCCAGCAGGGTGTAGTTGGTGATGTTGAGCGCGACCACCATGCCGAACATGATCACGATCGGCTTCCAGTAGTTCACGATCGTCGTCCGCAGCTGCGCGACGAGGCCGCCCGGGTCGGCGACCGTCTCCTCGACGTCGGTGAACACGGGCGGATCGTCGAGCTGCGACCGCAGATACAGGCCCGCCAGACCCAGCGGCAACGCCAGCAGGAACGGGAGGCGCCAGCCCCAGTCGGACATCTGCGCGTCGGACAGGCCGAGGTTCATCAGCAGCACGAGCGCGGTGCCGGAGGCGAAGCCGGCCATGGTGCCGAACTCCAGGAAGCTGCCGTAGCGGCCGCGCTTGTGGTCTGGGGCGTACTCGGCCATGAACGTCGCCGCGCCGCCGTACTCGCCGCCGGTGGAGAAGCCCTGGACCACGCGGAGGACGATCAGCAGGATCGGCGCCCAGACGCCGATGGCGGCGTGCGTCGGCAGGACGCCGATGAGCGCGGTCGCCAGCGAGATCAGCAGGATGGTCAGGGCGAGCACGTGTTTGCGGCCGAGCCGGTCGCCGATCGGACCCCACACGAATCCGCCGAGCGGTCGGAGCAGGAAGGAGACGGCGAAGCCGAGCATGGTGCCCGCCGTGCCGAGGTGGCCGGGGAAGAAGGCCTGGGTGAGGTAAGTGGTGGTGGCCGCGTAGACGCCGTAGTCGTACCATTCGGTCGCATTGCCGATCGCCGAGGCGGCGATCGCTTTGCGGATGGTCGACGGCGGTACTGCGGCCGGGGTGAGAGTCGATTCAGTCATCGAGACCTCCGAGGGCCGATCGTCGTTCGGGCGAGGGACTGGTCTGTTGCCACAGCGGCGAAGGCGAGACGCCGATGACACTGCGGACTTCGGTACCACTCCCCGGATGCCTGTGAAGGACTATCGACTATCGGGAGTCATTCCCCGAACGGACTACTCCTGCCTATCACTTTCCGTTCGGGGTGGCTAACTGGATCGTCGGGGCAAGCCGCGGATCGGTCGGCGTCGTTGCAGGTCGGGACGCCATTCGACGATCAGAAGATCACGGCCTGCATGCCCAGGCCGACGGCGATGGCGAACGCCGAACACAACAGCATCGGGACCAGGAACGAGCCGTTGATCAGGATCGAGCCCTGCTTGGTGGAGCCGGTCTTGTCGGTGAGGATGCACGCCTGGCCCAGGCCGCTCATCGAGGCGAGCAGGTTGTTGCCGCTGGCCGCGCCGAGCATGCCGGTCATCGGACCGATGCCCAGCCCCGCGGCCGAGGCCGCCGGGATCAGGATCGTCAGCGAGGCGACCTGGCTCTGGATCAGGGAGGCGAGCAGGAACAGGATCACCGCGAAGAGCGTCACCGACACCCCGATCGCGCTGTTGACGAAGGAGGCGACCTCGTCGATGTGGGCGTCGAGAATGGTGCCCGCGAGCACCGGCACCGACAGTAGGAGCAGCGCCGCGATGAGGCCGGTGCCGATGATCGACTGGGAGAGCACCTCGGGGGTCTTCACCCGGCAGACGACCATGATCAGTCCGGCGACGGCGAACATGACGATCGGGATCATGAACGACATCGAGACCGTCGACGACAGCAGCGATCCGTCCTCCTGCGCCACCGAGTAGGTGGGCCGGAGTCCTTCGAAGAAGCCGAGCACACAGCCCACGATCACCCCCGCCAGGAAGATCCCGGCACTCCACGCGGCGCGGGGCCGCAGCGGCGCGACCTCCCCGGCATCGCCCGGCGCGGCGTGCGGCGGATCGATCTCGCCGGCCGCCAGTCGGCGCTGGTACTCGGGATCGTCGTCGAGGTTCTTGCCGTAGCGGGACATGACCAGTGAGGCGAGGATCGTGGCGATCAACGAGGCCGGAACCGTCACCGCAAGCATGGTGGCCAAGGTGGTGCCCTGCTTCTCGGTCAGTGTCAGGAAGACGTACGTCATCGCTGCCACCGGACTGGCCATCAGGGCCAGCTGACACACCGCGACCGAGGTGGCCAGGATCCGCTCGGGCCGGATCTTGGCCGAGTACGACACCTCGTACATGATCGGGATCAGCGCGAAGGTGATGTTCCCGGTGCCGGACATGACGGTGAACAACCAGACGAACAGCGGGCCGATCACCGGGATCTGCTTGGGATGCTTGCGCATCGCCTTGCCCGCCAGCCGGACCAGCCAGTCCATCCCGCCCGCGGCGGTCATCGCGGCGGTCGCGCAGATGACGGCCAGGATGATGAAGATCGCCGACAGCGGCGGCGACGACGGTCGCATCCGCATGAACTCGACGAGGATGAACACCGAGACCCCGGACATGCCGATCAGCGCCATGGGGCCGTATTTGGCGCCGAGCGCGAGCGGTATCAGGAACAGCAGGATCTGAATGACGACTTCGAACGCTTCCACCGGTTCCCGGACTCCTCGCGACTGTGGTCGACGCGGTCGATCGGCACGGCCGTCGACGCGTCGGCGACGACGCGACAGTCGTCTGCGAGGGTCAGTCTGTCGCAGAGCTCGTCGGAACAGCCCGAGAAATCACGGTGTGGCGCAGAACGATTCGCCATGCGGCAGAGATCGGGCCCGCCGCACGGGAGCGATCACGGCGTGGTCAGCGGATCGGGGACCTCGCCGGTGCGGATGGGGCACCGGGTCTGCGAGTAGATCGTCGGCATGCACAGATTGCAGTGCACGCACTTGCTGCGGGCGGCCGGATCGGCCTGCAGCAGGTTCGGCAGGTCGGGCTCGCGCAGCAGGGCCCGACCCATCGCGACGAAGTCGAAGCCGGCGTCCATCGCCGTCTGCATCGACGTGCGGTCGGTGATGCCGCCGAGCAGGATCAGCGGCATCGACACCTCCTTGCGGAGCTCGCTCGCCAGCGGCAGCAGATAGGCGTCGGTGTAGGGGTAGTGCCGCAGGAAGATCGGTCCGGCGGCCTTCATTCCGGTGCGCATGACGCCCTTCATCGCGGCGGCGAACGCGGCGCGCGGCGGGGTGCCGTGGAACAGGTACATCGGGTTGAGCAGCGAACTGCCCGCCGTCGGTTCGATGGCGTCCAGATGGCCGTCGGACTCGAAGAGCTTCGCGAACGTGATCGCGTCGTCGAGGTTGACCCCGCTCCACTTGCGGCCGCCGCGGCCGCGGCCCGGCTTGCCGACGCCGTCGAACATGTTGAGCTTGGCCCAGACGGCGGCCTCGCCGTCGACCTCGGTGCGGACCGCTTCGAGCACCTCGCGGGCGAAGCGCGCCCGGTTGGCCGCGGAGCCGCCGTACTCGTCGCGGCGGTGGTTGAGCAGGGGCGACATGAACGAACTGAGCAGATAGTTGTGGCCGCAGTGGATCTCCAAGCCGTCGAAGCCGCTGTCGACGGCCAGTCGGGCCGCGACCGCGAACTGCTTGACCAGTCCCTTGATGTCGTCGGCGCTGACCCGGCTGGTCAGCGACATGCCCATCGGCGCCGGGATCCGGCCCGGGCCGAGGGCCGGCTGCCGGTTCGACACGGAGTTCGCCACCGGCCCGGCGTGGCCGAGTTGAGCGGCGGCCAGGGCGCCCTCGGCGTGGATCGCCGAGGTGAGACGCGTCAGTCCGGCGACGGCTTCCGGGCGCATCCAGATCTGATGACGGTCGGTGCGACCGCCGGGGGCGACGGCGCAGTAGGCCACCGTCGACATCGCGGCGCCGCCCGCGGCGACCTCCCGATGGAAGTCGATCAGCTCGTCGGTCACCAGCGCGTCGGGTGTCATGCCCTCGAATGTGGCGCATTTGATGATCCGGTTGCGCAGGGTCAGCGGGCCCAGCGTGGCCGGGGAGAACGGATCGGTGGCGGCGGGGGCGGTCATCGGGTGCCTTTCGGGGTGGCGGTGGGTGCGGGGTCGGCGGTGGGAGCCGGGCCGGTCAGGCCGGCGGTGAGGAAGTCGGACAGGGCGGCCAGATTCTCGGGTGAGAGCTGCTCGGCGACGGCGAGCTCGGTCATCAGCACGGTGAACGCGAACCGCCAGCGTCGGCGCGCGGTGTCGGCGTCGAGGCCGGGGACGGTGGCGGCCAGCAGCGTCGCCCACTCCTCGAGCCGGAACCAGCGGCCGGTCCACTCGGTCCGCGGCCGGGCGAGGACGAACTGCGCCAGCACGCGGACGGTCGGTGCGGAGGCGGGGTCGCGTTGCAGGGCGACGAATGGATCGAGGACGACGCCGACGATGTCGGCGACGGTCCGCGGGCGGTCGGCGAGGGCGTCGAGCGCCGTCGCCCAGGTCGGTTCGAACCGCTCTTCCAGGAGCACTGCGACCAGCGACTCCTTGGATCCGAAGTGATAGTGCACCGCGGCCGGATTGGCGCCCGCGGCGGTGCAGACCGCGCGGACCGACAGGTCGTCGTAGGGGACCTCGGTCAGCAGCTCGGCGGCGGCGTCGAGCAGCCGTCGGCGGGTGTCTCGGGCGCTCGTCTCGGCTGTCATCGCTCGATCACATCACATTTCAATCGGTGATTCAATCAGTGATTGAAATGTGATGCGGGACCGAGGCCAACCGGACGGCTGCGTCGGGCACAGGCGGGAAGTACCCTGAACTGCGTGGCTGAACATTTTCAAACAGTTGTCCTGGGAGCCGGACCCGGCGGGTACGTGGCCGCGATCCGGTCCGCCCAGTTGGGCATGAAGACCGCCGTCATCGAAGAGAAGTGGTGGGGAGGCGTCTGCCTCAACGTCGGGTGCATCCCGTCGAAGGCGCTGCTGCGCAACGCCGAACTCGCACACGTCTTCAACCACGAGGCCAAGACCTTCGGCATCAGCGGCGAGGTGAGCTTCGACTTCGGGGCCGCCTTCGACCGCAGCCGCAAGGTCTCCGACGGCATCGTCAAGGGCGTTCACTTCCTGATGAAGAAGAACGGCATCACCGAGATCGACGGGTACGGCGTGTTCCGCGACGCCAAGACCCTCGTCGTCGGCGACCGCGAGATCACCTTCGATAACGTCATCATCGACACCGGCTCCACCGTCAAGCTGCTGCCGGGAGTGGCGCTGAGCGAGAACGTCGTCACCTACGAGACCCAGATCCTCACCCGCGACCTGCCGGGCTCGATCGTCATCGTCGGCGCCGGCGCCATCGGCATGGAGTTCGGGTACGTCCTGGCCAACTACGGCGTCGACGTCACCATCATC
Source organism: Gordonia aichiensis (assembly GCF_039946255.1). Taxonomy (GTDB): domain Bacteria; phylum Actinomycetota; class Actinomycetes; order Mycobacteriales; family Mycobacteriaceae; genus Gordonia; species Gordonia aichiensis_A. Next base: position 24,709 of record NZ_JBCDWL010000002.1, read on the forward strand.
GAGTTCATGCCGCGCGTGCTGCCGAACGAGGACGCCGACGTCTCCAAGGAGATCGCCAAGGCCTACAAGAAGCTCGGCGTCAAGATCCTCGCCGGCACCGGCGTGCAGACCGTCGACGACAACGGCGACAGCGTCACCGTCACCTACAAGGACGCCAAGGGCAACGACGGCGCGCTCACCGTCGACAAGGTCCTCATGTCGGTCGGCTTCGCCCCGCGCGTGGAGGGCTTCGGCCTGGAGAACACCGGCGTGGCGCTCACCGACCGCGGCGCCATCGCGATCGACGACAACATGCGCACCAACGTGCCCGGCATCTACGCCATCGGCGACGTGACCGCCAAGCTGCAGCTGGCCCATGTGGCCGAGGCGCAGGGCGTGGTGGCCGCCGAGACGATGGCCGGCGCCGAGACCATGCTGCTGGGCGACTACCGGATGATGCCGCGGGCCACCTTCTGTCAGCCGCAGGTGGCCTCCTTCGGTCTCACCGAGGAGCAGGCGAAGGCCGAGGGCTACGAGATCACGGTCACCAAGTTCCCGTTCACCGCCAACGGCAAGGCGCAGGGCCTGGCCGCGACCGCGGGCTTCGTCAAGCTGATCACGAACTCGGCGACCGAGGAACTGCTCGGCGGGCACCTGGTCGGCGACAACGTCTCCGAGATGCTGCCGGAGCTGACCCTGGCGCAGAAGTGGGACCTGACCGCACGCGAGCTGGCCCGCAACGTCCACACTCATCCGACGATGAGCGAGGCGATGCAGGAGACCTTCCACGGCGCGATCGGACACATGATCAACCTGTGATCGAAGGGGACTGCTGAAAAGCGGGAGCCGCGCCGGAGGGCGCGGCTCCCGCTTTCTGTCTGAACGACTCGCCGACTACCTGGCCAGCAGTCCTTCGGGGACGACGGCGGGCAGCACTCTGCCGCGCAGGAGCTCGTCTTTCAGATAGGGCAGGTGAGTCTGCTCGGCCTCGGTGAGACCGAAGCGGTCGGGGTCCTCGCAGACGTCGGCGAACCTGAGGATCCGGGAGTCGAAGTCGCCGCCGGGCAGTTCGGTGTGATGGAGGTAGATCGGCAGCACCCGGAGATTCGCCAGGTACACGGTGCCGTCGCCGCTGTCGCCGCCGTCGTCGTGGCGGACGAGGTCGAATCGGACGGTCAGGGCCAGCGCCGAGTTCCGGCTCTCCGGGTGATAGCTGACGAAGCCGCCGAGGGCGTACACGATCAATCCGTCCGGGCGTCCCTCCCGGACGACGCGTTCCATGGGCTGAGCGACGTGGGCGTGATTTCCGATGATCGTGTCGACGCCGCAGTCGATCACCGCGTGCGCGGCGTCGACGGTGACCTGGTGCGTATAGGTCTCGAACTCCCAGCCCCAGTGGCAGTAGGCGATGATGTAGTCGGCGCCTGCGGCTCGGGCCGCCTCGACCTGTCGGCGCACCAGCGCCAGATCGAGGGCGGGGTCGACGTCGTTGAACCGGACGACGTCGACCAGATACGGCTTGTCGTCGGGCACGGCGTTGTCGTTCACGCCGAAGGTGAACGCCAGCAGGGCCACCTTGATGCCATCGTGCTCGGAGAGCACGACGCGGTCCTGCTCGCAGGCGGTCGCCGCCGTGCCTGCGTGCGCGAGCCCGGCATCGCGCAGCACGTCGAGGGTGGCGAGGACACCGTGTTCGCCCCAGTCCATTGCGTGATCGGTGGCGGTGGAGACGAAGGTGATCCCGCCGCCCTCGACGAATCGCTCGACCATCTCGGGTGAGGTGTTCATCCGCGCGGCTCGGCCCACGGACTCGTAGCGGCCGATCAGCTGCGTTGAATCGACGACCGACTCCAGGTTGGCGCTGACGATGTCGGCGGTGCTGTAGAAGTCGGCGATGCCGTCGAACAAGTGCGTGGTGCTCTCCGGAACGAGGACGTCGACGGCCAAGAGGTCGCCGGCACAGCTGAGACTCAGACTCGGCAGGTCGGCGACGTCCACGGTCGGGAAGTCCAGTCGCTGATCGGCGAAATACTGTTCGAGCCCGGATCCCGGCTCGGCGACGGTCAGTTGGTTGAACCACATGCGGTACACCGCTTTGGTTCGCTCGAGGATGTCGTCACAGTCCCGGTGGCCGCCGGTTCCGGTGTGCGGGAGACGGAAGTCGTCGTAACACAGATAGCTCAGCAGCAGCACGCCCAGGCGTGCTCGAAGGTGCTCGGGTATCTCACGGGGATTCAGCGCCGACCCCACATCCGACGACGCGACGACCATCGGATCCCAGTCGGCGTCGGCGAGTGGTTCGTCGTCGAACACCGCGCTGCGCCCGCTGTCGTTCGATTCGATGAACGACAGCGGGCCCGCCTCGGCGATCACGCCGAGCATGTTGCGCAAGTAGTCGGCTTCTGCCGCAGTGAGCGAGGGCTCCAGCGGAAGCTCTCCCCGGGCGGCCCGGCGGAGGGTGGCCGCGAAGGCCTCCGCATCTATGAACTGCTGCGGCCGATCGATCGACCGCGGGGTGAGAACGTGGTATCGATGTCCTGACTGGGACACCCGTGATGGTAATGCGCGCGGAACGGCCTCGGACTCTCACCGGGCGAGTCCGAGGCCGATGTGACGCGAGATTCTTCTACTCGGCGTCGATGAACTCGGCGAGCACGCGCTGAACCCGCGCCTCGATGCCCAGGACCTGGTCTTCGGCGGTCTTCAGATCGGCCAGTTCTGCGCCGGCCTTCGTGACCACTTCACCGATGAGCTTGGCCTGTTCGATCGAGACGATGTGAAATCTGTGGTGCTTCTTGAACTGCCGGTGCACCTCGCCGGCGATGCCGCCCTCGATGGCGAGCTTGCTGACCAGATCCAGCTTGGTCTCGCCGGATCCCTCGGTGAAGTCGAGATCCTTCAAGTCCACCCAGACGGTGTTGGGGCGGGTGGTCGACTCGAACGCATACCGCAGATTGGTCAGGTCGATCACCACCTGCCACAGCGTCTGCGAGGCGTCGGGCTTGCCCGGCTCCGGGTTGCGGAAGGGCTGCGCCGCGTTGCGGATGATGCTCAGCATCGCCGCCATCGCCTGCACCTGCGAGGTCGGCTGGGGCTGGACGCCGACGTAGTACAGGGCGCGGGCGAAGCGGTCCTGGGCGGCGCAGGTGCCCGGCAGCGGATCGTCGCCGCCGAGGCCCTTGAACTTCTTGACCAGCTCGAGCTGCTGGTCGTACGTCGGGGAATTGGTCATCACGAGGTAGTCGCGGCTGTGATAGATCTCCAGCTCGCCGTCGACGTACTCGAAGATCGCCGAATCGCCGCTGGCGTCCTCGATCGCGAGGTGGAGTGCCGGCTTGCTGCGCCCGGTCGGGTCGGCCATCGGGATCACGTGGGGCTGATGCTTCTCACTCCATGCGACGGCCTCGCCCACGGTGGCGAAGTTGTCCAGGTAGTACTGCAGCCAGACCGACATCGCCAGCTGCGGACGGTCGTCGTCCGGCGTGCCGTAATCGGATTCGGCCAGCCACAAAAGGTGCGCCGCCAAACCCTTCTCATTGACACCGTCGGTCGACAGGATGTCGTAGACGCCGGCGATCACCGAGCCGTACTTGGCGGTCCACTGCAGCTTGCCCTCGACGCGGTCATTGCGTTTGATGCCGCGCGGGAGCTTCCAGAGATTGGTGTGGAGGTCCTGGTGGAAGTCCATGTTCCGGCCGACGATGACGGAGCCGTTGGCATCTGGCCACATGACACGCGTGCACATGAGGGTCTCGCTTTCGTTGGAGTCGCCGCCTGGGCCGCGACTGTGTCGAATTGTGTAGATGATCCCGTTTCGGGAAGTGTAACGGCTGGATGCCGGCGGAGAGGTGCCGAACATGTGTGTGTTGGCCCGGAAGAGCATCAGCGACCGCGTCGATGTCGGAGGAGGAACACCGGTGTCGGTAGGCGAACCGGAGGCGGCTTTCGTGTGACGAACGGTGCCAGCCCGCTCGCGATCATCATCGACGTCGCCATGCTCAACAGCGACAGGGCGGCACCGGTGCCGAGGCTGCCCAACTGATGGTCGGCGGTGATGGCGCCGCTGATGGCGACGAAACCCATCGAGCCGGGGACCATCAGCCAGAACGCGGGCAGGAACATTGCGAAGACGCTCGGACGTCCCGGCGCGTGAGCGTTGATGACCCAGGCGACCAGCAATGCCACCCCGACGGCGATGCCGCCCGCGAATGCGGGCAGCATGACCTTGCCGAGGAAGTGGTTGAGCCAGAACGTGCCGATGGTCAGGGCCAGAACCCAGAGACACAGTCGCTTGGACATGCAGAAATAGAGCATGGCGCCGATGCCGAACACCGGCCCGGCCAACCAGAGAACCCAGGACGGAGCCAGGGCGGTGGTGACGTCCTGCAGGTCGGCGGCGGAGAGGCCGACGAGGTCGATCGCCACCGCCAGCCCGAAGGCCATCGACAGGAGGATCATCAGGGCGTACGCGAGCCGGGCCGTCCCGGTGATCATGTCTCCCGCACTGAGCTCGATCACGGCGGTCGCCAGGGAGGCTCCGGGGATGAGCGTCACCACCGGAATGACCGCGAGGCGTACCGGGGCCGCGAGGTCGCCGTGCACCGCCCACAGCGTGATCGCGAGCGCGGACAGGAAGGTGAGCAGGACCGGCATCAAGGCGACGAGGGTGGTCTTGGTGCTGCCCCACAGCACGATCGCCGACAGCGGGATCGACACGACGACCGCGGCGATGGTCGCCGGCAGACTCATCTGAAAGAAGGGGGCGAAACCCAATGCCATCAGGGCGTACCCGAGGCTTCGGAGGATCGGGGAGACCGGCGGAGGAGAGGCGGCGACGGCGCGCAGTCCGTCGATGGCCCGGCGGACGGGAATGCGACGGTGGCGCACCTCGTGCACCAGGGCTTCGGCGTCGGCGATCTGATCGAATCGGTCCATCGATCCGGTGTTCTCGATCTGAATCCGGTTGGCGTCCTTGTCGAGGACGATGAGATAGTTCGCGAACACCTGGGTGACGATGTCGCTCCTGTGGGAGGCGCAGATGTGCTGAAGGACCTGGGTGATGCGGGGCACCGGATACGACGACCGGTTGAGGGCGGTTCCGACCTCGGTGACGAGGGCGAGCATCTCGCTCTCGTCGGTGTGACCGGCAGGGGGCATGGTCGGTGTCCGGCATTGCTGCTTTCTCGTGGCTGACGCAGGTTCTCATGCGCTGGGGCGGCGCCGGAGTCCTCCCGCCGGCCCGGCCGCAGGAGGACTCCATGCTCGTCAGAGCGCGTACGCGCCGCGGTTGCTGACCGTCTTGCCCTCCTTGAGGACGAGCAGGATGTTGTCGTTGTCGGCGATCGAGTCGATGTCGGCGAGCGGATCGCCCTTGACGATGACGACGTCGGCGAGCTTTCCCTCCTCCAGCGTGCCGAGCTTGTCGTCGACCTGGCACAGCTCGGCGGAGGTGCGGGTGCCCGCGACGATGGCCTGCATGGGCGTCATGCCGCCGAACTTGACCAGGCATCCCAGCTCGCCGAGGTTGGCGCCGTGGTCGGGGACCAGGCCCGCGTCGGTGCCGACGGCCACCTTGATCCCGGCCTCCACCGACGCCTGAATCGACTCGTGCGCCAGCGCGTGCCACTTGGTGCTCTTGGCGATCGCCTGCGGGGTCGCGGTGTCGGGCTTGAGGGTCTCGATCAGCGTCGGAACCAGGAACTGGCCGCGCTCGACCATCTCCGTGCGCAGCTCGTCGGTCAGCGCGTAGCCGTGCTCGATGCTGTGCGCGCCGCCCTGGATGGCGGCCTGGATGCCGAGGAAGCCGATGGCGTGTGCCGCGACCTTGCGGCCGCCGTAGTTCTCGGCCTCTTCGACGAGCGCGGCCACGATCTCGGTGCGTGCGCCGAGCCAGTCGGGATCGTCGCTGGGAGAGGTCACGCCGCCGCTGGAGGCGACCTTGAGGACGTCGACGCCCTGGCGCAGCAGCTCACGTGCCTCGCGCCGGGCCTCGTCGACGGTGTCGACGATGGTGCCGCCGACCAGCCCGGTGCCGTCCAGACCCGAGGGGATGTGGAAGTCGGCGTGCCCGCCGGTCTGGCTGAACATCTTGTCGGCGACCAGCAGTCGGGGGCCTTCGATGAGCCCGTGCGCCACCGCGTCGCGGACGCCGACGTCGACGCCCATCAGGTCGCGGACGGTGGTCACGCCGGCCCCGACGGTCGCCTTCAGGCGGTTGAGCAACTCGAAGTATCGGTACGACGGAGGCACCATCGCCGCCATGATCGGCGAGCCCTTGGTGCCGGGCAGCGACAGATGCACGTGGCAGTCGAAGAATCCGGGGGTGACGGTGTTCCCGCCGACGTCGACGCGAGTGACTTCGGCCGAGTCGTCGATCTGCGGAGCGCCGGCGGCCGGGCCGGCGTAGCCGATCTTTCCGTCGACGATCACCACCACGGCGTCCGCGACGGGGTCGGTGCCGGTGCCGTCGATGAGGCGGGCGTTGTGCAGGATGGTTGTCGTCATATCTCCCCATCTAACCGATCCGTGTCCGATTCCGGCGCCGCGCACGCGGATTTGGCAGTCACGGGTGCCCCTTTGGCACAAGTCGATGGATGGGGTCGCACTCGCCGAACAACGTTGGCGACATCAAGGCCCTGACAGGGCCTCGATGTCGCCAACGTTTTTGAACGAGCGGTGGGGGAGTCAGCGCAACGGATCGAATCCGGCCAGGGCCGGGATGCGGTCGCCGGTCGTGATCTGCTCGGCCAGGAGCTTGCCGGTGATCGGGCCGAGGGTCATGCCCTCCATCGCGTGCCCGCCCGCGACGAACACGCGCGGTGAGGCAGTGGCGCCGACCAGCGGAAGGCCGTCCTCGGTGCACGGCCGCGACCCCACCCATTCATCGTGTCGGCGGTCCAGGTCGACGCCGCTCAGCAGCGGTCGCACCGAGTCGACGATCGCGCCGATCCGCCGCGGGTCCAGGGGCGCCTCGTGCGGGGCGAACTCCATCATTCCGGCGATGCGCATCCGCTCGCCCAGCGGCGTGCACACCACCGACGAGCCGGGGAAGTACACCGGTCCGCGGGGGAGATCGCGGGTGTCGACGGCGAAGCTGTATCCGCGGCCGGCGCGCACCCGGGTTCGAACGCCGAAGGGGTGGGCGAGCCCGCGGAGTGTGACGCCGCTGGCGATGACCGCCGCGGAGAACTCCCGGCCGATCCCGGCGCCCGCGAGGTGGACGGCCGCACCCAGGTCGTCGATGCCGCTGACCTGCGCGGTGACGAGGGTGCCGCCGCGTCGGACGAACGAGTCCGCGAGTGCTTGGACGAAGGCGGGCGGGTCGATGAACCGCTGGCCGTGGAGTCTGAGCGCTCCGACGATCCGGTCCGAGAGCATCGGGGCTTCGGCTCGGGCCGTGTCCGCGGAGATGATCTCCACGTCGACCTGCTGCCCGAGCGCCGAGAGGCGTCGGCCCTCGGCGACCATCGCCTGCGGACCCGCAGCGTCGGTGTAGCCGAACAGGAACTCGTCGGCATCGCTGATGGGGCCGTCGACGCCGCCCGCCGCGAGGTCGTCGAAGGCCTCCAGGGCCCGGCGATTGACGCCGACGAGCTTGCCGACGCCGGCGCGCCACCGCGCCGGCGTGCTGTTGCGGGCCATCCGGGCGAGGAAGGCGTAGAGCGCCGGGTCGAACGTCAGCGGTACATAGAGCGGGGAGGTCGCCTTGAACAACTGACGCAGACCGTGGGTCACCATCGACGGATCGGTGAGCGGGGTGCTGAGCGTGGGGGTGATCCAGCCCGCGTTGCCCCAGGAGGCGCCTGCGGCCGGACCCGCGGCGTCGACGACGGTGACGTCGACGCCGCGGTCCTGCAGGAACCAGGCGGTGGACAGGCCGACCATGCCCGCGCCGACCACCGCCACTGAGCGGGGCTCGGTCACGGCATGCCGACCGAGGTGCCCGCGACCGCCGCATCGGCGCCGACTCGGGGACGGATGATCCACTGGTAGACCGCGTAGCAGATCGGGACGCACGCCAGGCCCAGGATCAGCGACAGGCGCTGGGTGCCGTCGAAGGCCATGGCGACGAAGACCGCGCCGTTCATCGCGATCACGGCGATCGGGGTGAACGGGAACCACGGCGCCGAGTAGGCGAGCTTCTTGACGTCGCCGCCGGCCGCCACGTACTGGCGGCGGAACTTGTACTGGGACAGTGCGATGGTCATCCAGCAGAGGGCGCCGCCGACGCCGCTGACCGAGATCAGGAAGACGAACAGGGTGTCGGCCGCGACGAAGCTGGTCAGCAGCGACAGCAGACCGAACAGGAGGGTGAAGACCAGGGCTGCCATCGGGATGCCGCGCTTGGTGGTCTGTCCGAAGACGCGCGGGGCCGAACGCTCCTGAGCCAGCGACCACAGGATGCGGGTGCACATGTACAGGCCGGTGTTGCCGACCGACAGGATGGCGATCAGGATGACGAAGTTCATGATGCCGGCGGCGTACGGGATGCCGATCGCCTTGAGGACGGTCACGAACGGGCTTTCGTCCAGACCCAGCTGATCCCACGGGATCAGGGCGATCAGGATGAGGATGGCGCCGATGTAGAGGAAGACCAGGCGGAAGACGATGGTCCGGACTGCGCGGGGGATCGCCTTGCGCGGGTTCTCGGTCTCGCCGGCGGCCACACCCATGACCTCCGAGCCCATGAACGTGTAGACGACGGTCATCATGGCCGCGAACACGGCGCCGAGGCCGACGGGGAAGAAGCCGCCGTGCGAGGTGAAGTTCGACAATCCGGGAGCGGACTGACCGTCCATGTCGATGACGCCGAAGACCGCGAGGCCGCCGAGGATGATGAACAGGCCGACGGCCAGGATCTTGATCGCGGCCAGCACGTACTCGGTCTCGGCGAACGAGCGCACGGTGAAGCAGTTGACGGCGAACAGCACGACGATGAAGATCGTCGACCACACCCACGTCGGGGTGTCCGGGAACCAGAACTTCATCACGATGCCCGCGGACAGGAACTCCAGGCCGATGAACGAGGCCCAGCTGACCCAATACACCCAGCCGATCGTGAAGCCGGTGCCCGGGCCGATGAACTTGGTGGCGTGCGCTTGGAAGGAGCCGCTGACGGGCATCACGGCCGACATCTCGCCGAGGCAGACCATCGTCAGGTACAGCAGGGCGCCGCCGATCAGGTAGGCCACGATCGTGCCGCCGGGGCCGGCCTGGCCGATGACGCTGCCGGTGCCGAGGAAGAGGCCGGTGCCGATCACGCCGGCGAGGGTGATCATGAACAGGTGGCGGCTCTTCATCGCTCGCTTGAGCGAGTTGTGGCCCTGCGGCTGGTCGGACGAGTCGTCGGCGGAGAGTTCTGGGATATCCATGGTGGTGGGATTCAGGGAGGCGGTGGTGTGTGCCGGATCGTCGGATCCGGCGGTCGGAACTACGGACACAGTTGGATGCTCCTCGGGTGCGAGCCGGCAGGTGACGCATTCCCCATATGCGCGAATACCAGCCGGCGTTGCTGACTATGTACTCAGTCAGACGACTTCAAGGATGCGGTGCGCGTCACACGCTTGTCAAGGCTTGGCGGTTATCACTCCCATTTGTCGGATACCGGGGGCAGTAGCATGTCTGGCGTGTCACGGAATTCCAAGGATGCCGCCGGGCGGCGAGATGCGATTCTCAACGCGACCCTCGAGATCATCGAGGAGAGCGGGATCGACAAGGTGCGCGGCGCCGACGTCGCCAAGCGCGTCGGGGTGAGCGTCGGGCTGATCTTCTATCACTTCGACAACCTCGGAACGCTGATCGCGTCGGCGGTCGAGTACGCGGCCAATCGTGACGTGAAGGCGCTCGACGAGGTGCTCGCCGGCGCCGATCCCGACCCGGAGACGCGGCTGCGTGCCGTGCTGCGCGAGTACGGGCCCACCGGTTCGGCTTTCGGCTGGCGGTTGTGGGTCGAGTCGTGGTCGGCGAGTCTGCGTGATGACCAGTTGCGGAAGCTGGTCGCCGCGCTCGACTCCGGATGGCGTGAGGCGATCGTCGGCATCATCGAGGACGGCGTCGCTCGCGGTGCGTTCACCTGCGCCGATCCCGCCGGGACCGCATGGCGGCTGACCGCCATGCTCGATGGTCTCGCCGTTCAGCACGTCGTCTTCGACGGTGCGATCTCGATCGCGCAGATCGACGACTGGGTCGCCCTGACGGCCTCGCGCGAGCTGGGTCTGCCGGTGGAGTGATCTCCGTGGAGTGATGCCGATGAAGGCTTGCATACTCTTGTGATCGGTGCCATACTGACTAAGTACTCAGTCAAGCGTTGATTCACAATGAGCCTCGACCTCTGCAGTCGGGCCCCGATCCCGTGAGGAGCTTCCACATGTCTCTGACCCTTCCCAACGCACTCGATGCCACCGCCGGCAACCGCGATGACGAGGCCTTCTTCGAAGTGACCTGGCGCGACACCGAGACCGACGCCACCGGCTACGTCGTCATCGACCGCCTGGTGCGCGGCGTCTCGTCGGGCGGTCTGCGCATGCGCGCCGGCTGCACGATCGACGAGGTGCGCGGCCTGGCGCGCGGCATGACCCTCAAGGAGGGCGTCCACTACGAGCCGGGTGCCGCGTACGTGCCGCTGGGCGGCGCCAAGGGCGGCATCGACTTCGATCCGTACCACCCCGACGCCGACGGCGTCCTGCGCCGATTCCTGCAGGCCACCGCCCCGATCATCGCCACCCGCTGGACCATGGGCGAGGACTTCGGCGTGCAGCAGACGACCATCGACGCCCTGCTCCCCGAGGTCGGCCTGACCAGCTCGATCCAGGCCGCAGACCAGGTGGTCGACGATCCGGCCGCCGCGCAGGCTCGCATGGCCACCGCCTTCGGCAGCGTCGTCGACGGCGTGCGACTCGACGAACTCGTCGGCGGCTTCGGCGTCGCCAAGGCCGCACTGGCCGCGATGGCCCGCCGCGACATGGCGCCCGCCGAGACCACCGCCGTCATCCAGGGCTTCGGCTCGATGGGCGGCGCCACCGCACGCTACCTCGCGCAGGCGGGCGTCCGCGTCGTCGGCATCGTCGACGTCGAAGGCGTCGTCTACAACGAGAACGGACTCGACGTCGAGGACCTGCTCCTGAGCCGCAGCGCCAAGGGCAACGTCGATCGCAGCCACCTGCGTCCGGAAGATCAGCAGCTCGACGGATCCAAGTGGCTCTCCCTCGACGCCGACGTGCTGGTCCCGGCCGCCGTCTCGTACTGCATCAACGACGGCAACCAGGATCAGATCCGCGCCCGCCTGCTGGTGGAGGCCGCGAACATGCCGGTGACGCCCGAGGCCGAGGCTCTGCTGACGGCCCGCGGCATCGAGGTCTCGCCCGACTTCGTCGCCAACTCGGCCACCAACGCCTGGTGGTGGTGGGTCTTCTTCGGCGACGTCGACGGCACCCCCGAGCAGTCGTTCCGCAAGATCGAGGACCGCATCACCGCGCTCAGCGACGAGATGTTCGACATCTCCGAGGCCGAGGGCACCTCGCTGCGCGACGCTGCTTTCGAGATGGCTTCGCGCCGGCTCGACGTCATCTCGAGCGACCTGCCCGTCTACTGATCCCCAGGATCGATCTCTCCTGCTGTACCGGCGTCACCGCCACCCCTGCGAAGAAAGACCAGAAGAAAATGTCACCTGTACTCACCACCGGCGGCCAGGCCGTCGTCGATGCTCTCGTCGGGCACGGTGTCGACACTGTTTTCGGCATCCCCGGCACTCACAACCTCGCGATCTACGCGGCGCTGGAGTCCTCGCCGATCAAGCACGTCACCCCGCGGCACGAGCAGGGCGCCGGCTACGCCGCCGACGGGTACGCCCGGCTGTCGGGTCGGCCGGGAGTCGTGGTGACCACCACCGGACCGGCGATCCTCAACGCGGCGGCCTCCGCCGCGCAGGCCTACTCCGACTCGGTTCCGGTCCTCTTCATCGCACCCGGCATGCCGTCGAATCACCCGAGCGGCTACAACGGCCTGCTCCATGAGGTTCGCAGCCAGATCGACGCGATGTCGGCCGTGGTGGCGCACACCCAGCGCGTCACCAGCGTCGAGGAGATCCCGCATGCGGTGGCCCAGTGCTTCGCCGCGATGACCACCGGTCGGCCGCGTCCGGCCTACCTGGAGATCCCGCTGGATCTGCTCGAAGCGCAGGCCGAGGTGACCCCGGAGGCGCCCGTGACGGTGCCGACGATCGTTCCCGCCGAGTCGGTCGTCGCGGCGGCCGCCGAGGTCGTCGCCTCGGCGCAGCGCCCGCTGATCGTCGCCGGCGGCGGCGCCAGCCGGGCCACCGCGCAGGTGCTGGCACTGGCCGAGAAGCTCGACGCGCCCGTCGTCACCACCGCCAACGGCAAGGCCGTGATCCGCGAGGATCACCCGCTGGCGCTGGGGGCGGGCGTGCAGTTGGAGGCCACGCTCGACCTGGTCCGCGACTGCGACGTGGTCGTCGCCGTCGGCACCGAGCTGGCACCCGCCGACTGGTGGTGGGGACCGATGCCGCAGACCCGCCTGGTCCGCATCGACATCGATCCGCTCGCCGTGGCGACCAACGCGATTCCGGAGGTCGCCGTCGTCGGTGACGCCGCGACCGTCGTCGCCGACCTGACCGGCCGGATCGACGCCGCTTCGGGTCGTGCGGAGTCGGGCGCCGACCGCGCAGCGACGTGGCGGGTGCGGTTGTCGGACGATGCGCGCAAGATGGGCGCCGCCTACCTCGGGCTGGCCGAGTCGCTCGCCGAGGTCCTCGACGACGACGCCGTCATCGTCGCCGATCAGTCGATGTCCTGCTACTACGGTCTGATGGGCAACCTGCCGCGCTTCGCGCCGCGGTCGTTCATGTACCCGGCCGGCCTGGGCACGCTGGGGTACTCGCTGCCCGCGGGCATCGGCGCGATGCTGTCGGAGCCGGGCCGCCAGGTGGTCGCGGTGCTCGGTGACGGCGGCGTGATGTTCTCTCTGGCCGAGCTGGCGACTGCGGCGCAGGCCGGCGTGGCGCTGCCGGTCATCGTGGTCGACAACGGCGGCTACGGCGAGATCCGCAACGAGATGCTCGACCGCGACGAGACCCCGATCTCGGTCGACCTGCCGACCCCGGACTTCGCATCCGTGGCCCGCGCGCTGGGCTGCGAGGGCGTCGACGCCGCCTCCTACGCCGAGGTGGGACCGGCCGTGCGCAAGGCCTTCTCGGCCGATCGCCCGACCCTGATCTACGTCCGCGAACCCGCAGTCTGACGCTGATCTGAACGCACTGTGGCCCCCGACCGAAAGGTCGGGGGCCACAGTGCGTTCGACAGCAGCTCGGCACGGCGCGGGCAACGCAGTCTCGATGCGCTTGGCTCCTGTGCTTACTCGCGGCTTGCAGGGTGGTCGAGTAGCCCGCGAACGGAGTGAGCGAGTGTATCGAGACCCGGGTGCGGATCGTCTCGATGCGCTCCTGCGTTTACTCGACAACCCTGGGGAGGGGGTTTGCGGGCCCGTCAGGGTGGTCGAGTGTATCGAGGCCCGGTGCGGTGCGGATCGTCTCGATGCGCTTCGTCGCTGCGCTCCTGTGCTTACTCGACAATCCTGGGGGCGCTTACTCGACAATCCTGGGGAGGGGGTTTGCGGGCCCGTCAGGGTGGTCGAGTAGCCCGCGAACGGAGTGAGCGAGCGTATCGAGACCCGGTTCGGATCGTCTCGATGCGCTTCGTCGCTTCGCTCCTGCGCTTACTCGACAATCCTGGGGAGGGGGTTTGCGGGCCCGTCAGGGTGGTCGAGTAGCCCGCGAACGGAGTGAGCGAGTGTATCGAGACCCGGGTGGTGGTGTGGATCGTCTCGATGCGCTTCGTCGCTTCGCTCCTGCGCTTACTCGACAACCCTAGGGGTGCGCTTACTCGACAACTCTAGGGGCGCTTACTCGACAACCCTAAGGGGCGCCTACTCGACAACCCTGGGGACGCTCACTCCATAACCCCGCGGCAGGGTCTCGCAACTCGGGGACTTGATCAGGAGGCGGCGCAGATCGAATCGATGTAGCCGTTGAGGCGGGCGTGCATCGCTTCGAGGGGCATGGCGGGGGAGTTCATCAGGTGCTGGATGCTGACGCCGTCGACCAGGGCGACGATGACGTCGGCGAAGGCGGCGGCGTCACCTGCGACGATGACGTCGCGGTGCTGACCGGCGACGATCAACTCGTGGACCAGGGAGCGCCAGCGACCGTAGAGGCGGGCGTTGATCTCCTGCAGGCTCTCATCGCGCATCCCCTCCGACCACAGCTCGGCCCACACCCGCCAGGCCTGCGTGGAACTGCCGCCAGCGGGCAGATAGCCCGCGGCGAGGGTGCGCAGTGCGGCGACGGGGTCGTCGCCGGCCGCGTCGAGGACGTCCAGTCGGCGCTGCAGCGACTCCTCGAAGTTCAACGCGAAGGCAGCGGTCACGACGTCGCGTTTGGTCTCGAAGTAGTAGTGGATGGTGCCCGACGAGACGCCCGCGCAGGCGGCGACGTCGGCCAGGCGCAGTGCGGCGAGACCGCGGTCGGCGATCACCTCGCACGCGGCGGTCAGGATCTGGTCGCGGCGTTCACGCGCTGCGGCGGCACGGGGCATGGCGGGGTTCTCCTTGCAGGATTCTCATCAGACGACTCACCCCGCAACGCCGACGGCGATGCGGGGTGAGTCGGTTTCAGCGGGATCGAACTGTCACCCGGGCGGGCGTCAGTCGAGGTTGCGCGAGATGACCAGCTTCATGATGTCCGAGGTGCCCTCTTCGATCTCCTCGAGCTTCACATCGCGCATCCACTGCTCGACGGGGAACTCGCGCGAGTAGCCCCAGCCGCCGAGCGTCTGGATGGCCGCGTGGGTGACGAACATGGCGGTCTCGGACGCGTGCAGCTTGCACATCGCGGCCAGTCCGGTGGCGCGCTGACCGCTGTCCAGGACGCGGGCGGCGTGGTGCACCATCAGGCGCGAGGCCTCGATGCGGGTGGCCATCTCGGCCAGGCGGAAGGCGACGGCCTGGTGCTCGATGATCGGCTTGCCGAACTGCTTGCGCTCGCGGGCGTAGTCGAGGGCGAACTCGTACGCGGCACGGGCGGCGCCGACGGCGGCCGCGCCCAGCACGACGCGGGAGATGTCGAAGGTGCCCATCAGGCCGTAGAAGCCCTGGCCCTCGTCGCCCAGACGGTCCTCCTCGGGAATGAAGACATCGTCGAAGAAGATCTCGCGGCAGACGATGGCGCGCTGGCCCATCTTCTTCATCGGCTCACCGAAGGTGACGCCGGGGGTGTCCTTCTTGAACAGGAACGCGGTGACGCCGCCGGACCGCTTGGTCTTGTCGGTCTTGGCGAACACGACGTACTGCTCGGCGGCGCCGGCGTTGGAGATCCACGCCTTCTGGCCGTTGATCTTGTAGCCGCCGTCGACCTTGGTCGCCGAGGTGATGATCGAGGCCGCATCCGAACCCGAGCCCGGCTCGGTGGTCGCCAGCGAGGTCATGACGGCGTCGGGGCCGGTGGTGGGGCGCAGCCAGCGCTGCTTCTGCTCCTCGGTGCCGAGCACCATCAGCGGATCGGAGAAGAAGCCGTTGGAGCAGACGAGGTTGCCGATGCCGGGGTCGCCCCAGCACAGCTCCTCCTGCACCAGGCACTGGGTGAAGATGTCGGTCATGCCGCCGCCGCCGTACTCGGTGGGGATCATGAAGTCGGCGATGCCGACCTGCGCGGCCTTGCGGAAGATGTCGACCGGGGTGACGGTGTCGGCCTCGTCGACCTCGCGGCCGCGGGGACGGATCTCCTTCTCGGCGAAGTCGTGGCAGAGTTCGATGATCTGCTTCTGCTCGTCGGTCAGCGGGAACGCGGGGATGTTGACGTTCGTCATGGGAGTGCCTTTCGGGTCGTGCGTGAAGTAGTGGGGGTGCTCGGGAGGGAGCGGGTTACAACTGGATGCTGGTGATCTCGGTGAACTCTTCGAGGCCGACGGGTCCGAGCTCGCGGCCGAGTCCGGACGACTTCCAGCCGCCGAACGGTGCGCGCGGATTGAACTCGCCGCCGTTGACGTCCACCTGACCGGTGTCGAGACGGGAGGCGACGGCGATCGCCCGGTCGGTGTCGCCCGACCACACGGCGCCTGCCAGCCCGTACTCGCTGTGGTTGGCGAGTGCGACGGCGTCGTCGTCTCCGTCGTGCGGGAGCACCACGATCACCGGACCGAAGATCTCCTCGAGGACGGCCGGGTCGTCGGCCGGCAGATCGGCGAGGATCGTCGGCGCCACGTAGTGGCCGGTCTCCAGGCCCTCGGGGGTCTGCGAACCGCCGCACACGACGCGGGCGCCGCGGGCGACGGCCTCGTCGATCATGGTGACGATCGAGTTCTTCTGGTCGGCCGAGACGACCGGACCGAGGTCGGTGTCCTCGTCGCGGGGATCGCCGAGCTTCAGCGCGGCGACGGCGTCGGCCGCTAGGGTGAGCGCGTCCTCGTAGCGGGCGCGCGGCACCAGCAGCCGCGACCACGCGCTGCACGTCTGACCCGAGTTCAGCAGGCCGGCCGCAACGCTGGCCGGGATCGCCTCGGCCAGGTCGGCGTCGTCGAGGACGACGCTGGCCGACTTGCCGCCCAGCTCCAGGCAGGCGCGCTTGATGTTCTGCGCGGCCACGGTGGCGATCGTCTTACCGACCCCGGTCGACCCGGTGAAGGAGATGACGTCGACGCCCGGGTGCTCGGTCAGCGCCGAGCCGATCACGCGGCCCGGGCCCGGAACCAGGGAGAAGACGCCGGCGGGCAGGCCCGCGGCGACGGTCGCGTCGGCGAACAGGTACGTCGACAGCGGCGTCAGTTCGGCAGGCTTGACGACGATCGGGCAGCCGGCGGCCAGCGCCGCGCCCGCCTTGGCGACCAGCTGATACAGCGGATAGTTCCACGGCGTGATGGCGCCGACGACTCCGGCCGCACGACGCAGCAGCGTCGAGTTCCCGAGCTGGGTGCGCCAGGTGAAGGTGCGGGCCAGTTCGGCGAAGTCGGCCATGATCGTGATCGCCAGGTCGACGTGGACTTCGCGGGCCACCGCGATCGGCGCACCGACCTCGGCGACGATCGCGTCGACCAGCTCGTCGCGACGCTCGCGCAGCTGCTCGACGAGGGCGTCGAGCAGATCGGCGCGCTCGGCTGGGGCGGTCTGACTCCAGCCGGGCAGGGCGGCGCGCGCACCGGCGACGGCGGCGTCGACGTCGGCGGCCGTGGCCGAGCCCGACGTGCCGACCTGCGCGAGAGTCGCCGGGTCGAAGACCGGCGAGGTCTGCGCGCACCGCTGCCAGACGCCCGCGATCAGTGCGGAGTCACGCTGCCACGACGCGCCGGCGTGCGCGGGGGTGGATTCGATGAGGGTCATGTCAGTCCACCGTGTAGATCGACTTGCCGAGCCACTGGCCGCCGTCGGTGACCAGCAGGTCGCCGGTGACGTATGCGGAGCGGTCCGACATCAGGAACGCGGCCGACTCGGCGACCTCGTCGGGGGTGGTGAACCGGCCGGCGGGCACCGACGACATCACGCGGGCGCGCGCCTCGTCGGTGGGCCACAGTGCGGCGCCGGCGCCCTCGGTCTCGGTGGGGCCGGGGACGATGCAGTTGATGCGGACGCCGCGGTCGGCCCATTCGACGGCCAGCGTGCGGGTCATCGCGACGATGCCGCCCTTGGCCGCGGCGCTGTGCACGGTGCCGGGGTGGCCGTGCCAGGCGTAGCTGGCGATGACGTTCAGGATGTTGCCGCGGCCCGCAGGCAGCATGTGCCGCGCGGCGGCGCGGGTGCAGTGGAAGGTGCCGTTGAGGACGATGTCGATGACGGCCTTCCAGCCGTTCGCCGACATGTTCTCGGCCGGTGCGACGAAGTTGCCCGCGGCGTTGTTGACCAGTGCGTCGATGCGACCGAAGCGCTCGGCCACACCGTCGATCGCCTCGTCGACGGCGGCGGAGTCACGGACGTCGCACGAGATGGCGATGGCCTTGCCGCCCGCGGCCTCGGCCCGGGCGACCGTCTCGGCGAGCGGCTCGGGGCGACGGCCCACGACGGCCACGGTGCCTCCGGCCTGCGCCCAGCGGACGGCGATCGACCGACCGATGCCCGAACCACCGCCGGTGACGACGGCGACGCGGTCGGTGAACTCGGTGTTCAGGTCGATAAGGGGAAGCGACATCGGGTTGCCTTTCGGGTTGGTGTCTCGGGGGATCGGGATCGAGGGACGGGGGTGGGACGGGGACGTCACGGTGCGACGTCGGTGACGATCAGCGCATCGAGGGCGATCACGCCGGTCGGCGTCACGCGCACCGGATTGAGTTCGACTTCGGTGATGCGGGGGTCGGCGGCGGCCAGACGCGAGACCGCGGCGACCGTCTCGGCGAGGGCGGCGACGTCGGTGGCCGGCTTGCCGCGCCACCCGGCGAGGAGCTTGTGGGCCTTGAGCCGGGAGAGCATCGCGGTGGCCGTCTCGGCGTCCACCGGCGCGGCCTCCATGACGACGTCGGCGTACACCTCGGTGGCGACGCCGCCGGTGCCGACGGTGATCGTGACGCCCAGGTCGGGGTGACGCTGGCAGCCGATCAGCATCTCGACACCGTCGGGTCGGGTGTCCATCTGCTCGAGGACGTAGTCGCCGTCGCCGAGCCGCGCGTGCATCTCGTCGAATGCGGCGACCGCCGCGTCGGCGTCGGCCAGGCCGACCACGACGCCGCCGTGCTCGCTCTTGTGCTCCAACCAGCCGGCCTTCAGGACCAGCGGTCCGGTCAGCTTCGCGGCGGCGGCGACCACGGCGTCGCGGTCGGTGACGAGCGCGCCGTCGGGGAAGGCGACACCCCCGGCGAGCAGGGCGGCGCGGTCGTTCCAGTAACCGGAGCCGGCGAGCTCGGCGGCGGCGTCGGCGACCGTCAGATCGCGGGTGGTCGCGCTGTTGACCGCGGCACCCGAGAGGGCGCGCAGCAGCGGCTCGACGGTCCCGAAGGTCGGCACGCCGGCGGCCCACAGGGCGTCGGCGACCGGTCCGGTGGCGACCATCGAATGCACGTACAGCGGCTTGCCCGCGTCCTTCGCGGCGGCCGCGAGTGCGGCGGCGAGCGCGAGTTCGGTGTCCATCAGGTCCGGGTTGTCGGCGCCGTAGCAGCCGAAGTAGCCGGTCAGAACGGCCGCGTCGACGCCGGGGTCGGCGATCGCCAGGGCCGCGGCGCGCACGTAGTTCTCCAAGTCGGCCTCGCCGGCGCCGGCCAGGTCGACGGGATTGCTGACGGCGGCACCGGCGGGCAGCAGCGCCTCCAGTGCGGCCGCGGCGGCCTCACCCAGCGCCGGGACGGTGAGTCCGTAGTCGGCGGCGCGGTCGGCGGCGATGCCGCACTGTCCGCCGCTGTCGCCGACGACGACGATGTTGCGGCCGGTCGGGACGGCGCCCGCGGTGAGGGTGCGCGCCACGTCGATGACCTCGGCCGGCGAGTCGGCGCGCAGGATGCCCGCGGCGCGGCAGGCGGCGTCGACGACGTCGGTCGGTGCGGTCAGCGAGCCGGTGTGCGAGCGGGCGAGGCGGCTGCCCGCGGCGCTGGATCCGACGGTCAGCAGGATGGTCGGCTTGCCCGCGGCGCGCAGCGCGCGCACCGCGTCGAAGACCGCGTCGCCGCCGTCGAACGACTCCAGGTACAGGACCACGACTTCGGTGGCCTCGTGGTCGATCAGGTCGGCGAGCAGTTCGGCCGCCGAGACGTCGCTCTGGTTGCCGATCGAGACGAACCGGGAGACGCCGATGCCGTTGATCTCGCCGAGGCGGGCCAGTTCGCTGCCGAGCTGACCGCTCTGCGAGACGATCGCCATGGAACCCGGGGTGAAGGTGCCCCAGCTGAGGTCCAGCTCGCCGACGGCGTCGAAGATGCCGAGGCTGTTGCTGCCGACCAGCCGGGCGCCGGCGGCGCGGATGCGGTCGGCGATCGCGTCCTCGTCCTCGATGCCCGCGGTGATGCCGAGGAAGCCGCGCACGCCCATCGCCAGCGCTTCATCGACGACGGCGCCGACCATCGGGCCGGGCACGCACAGTGCGACGAGCTCGGGGGCCTCGTCGAGGTCGGCGAGGGAGGCGACGCAGGCGTGGCCCAGGATGTCGCCGCCGCGGCCGTTGACCAGGTGGACGTCGCGCCGGTGTGCGCCGTTCAGGGCGCCGGCCGCCAGCCAGTATCCCCACTTGGCGCGGTTGGCGGAAGCGCCGACGACGGCTACCGAGCGGGGGTCGCTGAACACCGAGAGCCCGGACTGGACCGACGGGGTGAGGACGGGACTGTTCATGTGACCACCTTCTTCGCTACTGACTGATTACTCAGTTAAGAACTATGACGGCAGTTGGCGCGTGTGTCAAGTCACAAACCCGAACTGCTGTGATCGGGACTCGCAGCGCCCGTGTCACGCAGGCAGAATGGGGCGGTGACGCAGTCTCGGAGGATCGTTGCGGTGGACCCGCGGTCGTTGCGCGCCACGCTGTCGGTGCACCGGCGCGGCAGTGGTGATCCGGCGTATCGCGTCGCGCCCGACGGCTCCGTGTGGCGCGCGGTCCACACCCCCGACGGCCCGGGGACGATCACCGCGGCTCCGCAGGATCGCGCGGTGGCGGTCCGCGCCTGGGGGCCGGGGGCCACCTGGCTGCTCGACGCGGCGCCGGGGATGCTGGGCGCGCTCGACGAGCCGTCGCGCCTGGCGGCGCACGACGAGGTCGTCGAACGGCTGCTCGCCCGCGTCGGACGCCCGCGGATCGGGCGGACCGGCCGTGTCTGGGAGGCGCTGGTGGCCTCGATCATGGAACAGAAGGTGGTGGGCACCGAGGCCTACCGGGCCTGGCGGTATCTGCTGACCCGCTACGGCGACCGCGCGCCCGGGCCGGTGCCCGCCGACATGCGGGTGCCGCCGCCTCGGGGCCGTTGGCGCGACATCACCGAGGCGGACTGGCATCGCAGCGGGCTGGAGCCGGCGCGGGCGCGCACCATCCGCGCCGCGGCGACGGTCGATGTGGAGAGCGCGGTGGAACGACTGGAGGTCCTGCGCGGCGTCGGGCCGTGGACGGCCGCGCACACTCGGATCCGAGCGGTCGGCGATCCCGATGCGGTCCCGGTCGGCGACTACCACACCCCGTCGGTGGTGGGGTCGGCCCTGATCGGTCGGCGCGTCGACGACGACGGCATGCTGGAGCTGCTCGAACCGTACCGGGGACAGCGCTACCGGGTGGTCCGCCTGTGTGAGCTCGGGGCGGGCATGCCCGAGCGCCGCGGGCCGCGGATGTCGGTCCGCGACTACCGCTCGATGTGAAACGGCCCCGCGGCCTGAACGCCGCGGGGCCGAATCATCGGTGGGGAGAGGTCACCGGGTGGTGACGGGCTCGTCCGCCGTCGGCCGATCGAACTCGGTCAGATCCACCTCGGTCACTGCGGCGGCGTCGACCTCGGCGTCGGTCTGCCGGTCGGTCTCGCCGATCTGGCGGGCCACCTCGGGCTTGCGCGCCTTGAGATAGGCGTAGCCGCCGATGATCGCGATGACCGCGACGAAGAAGATGATCGCGACCCAGAACTTGGCACCCTGCGGGAACGGGTTGAAGGAGTTCCAGTAGATCAAGCCCGAGCCGAAGGCGGCGAGCACGGTGGAGACGGCGATGCCGAAGCCCAGGGTGCGGGTCTTCATGGCGTACCAGCCGGCGGCCAGGACAGTCGCGCCGTACGACGCCACCAGCATGTAGCCGGCGAAGGTGCCGAGCAGCGCGTAGGTGGTCGTGGCGCGGGCCAGCAGGGCGCCGAGCACGGCGACGACCACGTAGAGGGTGCCGATGGCGAGCACGGCGGTGCGGGGCGTCTTGTGGACGGGGTCCACGCCGGACAGCGCCTTGGGCAGCATGCCGTCGCGCGCCATCGTGTACACGGTCCGGCTGGTGCCCGCCATGATGCCGAGGGTGGAGCCGAAGAAGCTGATGGCCACGCCCGGGTCGATCAGGTGCGCCAGCCAGCCGACGCCGTAGCGCTGGGCGAGGACGTCGAGGGGTGCGTTGAGCGCGTCCTCGATCGACAGGTCGCGGAAGCCCAGGACGATGATGTACGTGCCGATCAGGTAGAGCAGGCCGCATGCCGACACCGAGCCGATCACGGCGAGGCTGATCGCGCGCTTGGGGTTGCGGGCCTCACGACCGAGGGTGACCGCATGGTCGAAGCCGGCCATCGAGAAGACCGAGAATCCGGCGACGGCGAGCACCGCGGTCAGCGAGAAGCCGCTGAAGTCGAACTGGCGACCGTCGATCGGGCCGCCCGGGACACGGAAGACGATGACGACCATGAGCGCCACGATCACGATCACGGTGAGGAACTCGATCAGCAGCAGCAGCTTGGCCGAGAGCTTCACCTCGCGCAGCGAGAGCGCGGTCACCGCGACGGCGATCAGCGCCGAGCAGCCGGCGAGGATCCACGGGTTGTACGGCACGCCGAGCTTGCGCAGCCAGGCGTCGAGGTAGATCGCCGCACCGAGCACGCACGCCGGACCCGACACGAGCGAGGACGCCAGGTGGGCGAACATCACGAAGAAGCCGGGCCCGCGGCCGGCGGCGCGGGTGGTCAGCCCGTAGATGCCGCCGGTGGTGGTGAATCGTTTGGCCAGCCACGAGATGCCGCCGGCGAAGCCGAGGACCAGCACCGACGTGACCGCCCAGGTGATCCAGCTCAGGGCGCCGACCTGCGACATGATGACGCCGATCGCCAGGGCCAGGGTCGACGCCGGGGCGAGGATGCCCAGCGCGACGCCGAAGACCGCCCACAGCGGGAGGACGCCCTGCGGCAGAGATTCGTCGGTGGTTGCGGCTGCCTGCGGCGCGCCGGGGGATGAGGACATCAAGACTCCTTGCTTCTTAACTGAGTGATCAGTTAAGAAGCGATAGTGAGTCATGCCACGGGCGATGTCAAGCCGTGCTGCGAATCACGAAGTCAGACAGGCGGACCGGCATAACGGACATGCCTGATGGTCAGAATCGCTCGTCGATCGGACGAATGACGTGGCGAACGTGCTCAGAATGTCGGATGTGCCGGGTATGGTGCCGCACGTGCTGCAAGACCAGGAAGGGGATGTCCCCCATGTGCTGACACATCCCATGCAGGAGCCACGGTTCGTGCAGCCGACCCTCGGTCGGATCGCCGTCGGTGTCTTCCTCGGCAACCTGATGACCGGTGTGGTCGGCGGCATCGTGTGGTTCATCGTCGGTGTGATGAGCTGATAGTGGCGTGATATCCCCGTATCCAGCAAGGACAGCGGCCGCGGCCACGACGGCGATCGCAGCCATCGTACATATCGAGCCCGAGCAGAACCGGGCACACTTTCGGGGTCGAGGAAGATTACTCTCGCCGACCTCCGGACTGGATTCACGAATCTCCGAGGCCGCGCGGTCGCTGTGGCCGGCAAGAAGGTTGTTGACGGCTGGCGGGGGTTGACCTTCGAGTTGGTTGAGGCCTCACAATGTTCGGGTGATGGACCCGGAGTTGATGTCGATCGGTGCGTTCGCCAAACGAGTCGGACTGACCGCGAGTGCGTTGCGGTTCTATGACGATGCGGGTCTGCTTCGTCCCGAACGGATCGACCCGCTGACCAACTACCGGTTCTACAGTGAGTCCCAGGTGACGTGCGCTTCGCAGTTGCGGGGGCTGCGAGAGATCGGGATGCCACTGCCCGCGATCGGCCGCTTCTTCGACGCCGGCCCGGCAGAGGCTGCGGGGCTCATCGACGAGCACGTGGCCAAGGTCGCCGCAGATGCCGACGCGGTTCATCAGAGGGCAGCAACACTCAAGGCGTCACTTACTGAGAACGCCCACCTCATCCTCGGCGTCCTGTCAGGTCCGGTCCTTGCGGCTGCTGTCGACCAGGTCTTGGTCACCACCACTCACGACCCCGAGGTTCCGGTCCTGGCAGGGGTCCGGCTGGAAGCAGAACCCGATGCGATCTCATTGACCGCCACCGATCGCTACCGCCTCGCGACGCGGACATTGGTGCCCACCCAGGCGTCGGCTGCTTCGTGGGCAGGCACGCTGGTCGGAGACGACCTCCTCGCCATGATGTCGCGGCTTCGGAGAAGCCCTTCCGTGACGTTGGAGGCAGCCGAGCATGCCTTGGCCTTCGGTTTGGCTGACGGCACCACGGCCTATTGCCGGCTCCTGACCGAGGTGTTCCCGGACTACAGGCTGCTGATCGTCTCGCTCGCGGCGGTGACCCATCGAGTGACGATCCAGGCGCAGCGGTTCCTCAAGGCGCTAGAGCAAGCACCCGCGAGGATCGGATTGCGGATCTCGGCCGGCCGGCCGAGTCTCGTACTGCCTGAGGCCGTCATGGCTCTCGACGGCACCGCGACGGGAACCGATCTGACGCTGTGGTTCGAGCTGACCACGTTGTATCCCGCGGTGAGCCACGCCCTCGGTGCCGACGTGATGCTCGATCTTCGCGGTCCTGACCAGCCGGCCACCGTCCGCTCAGCCAACGACGGCGACCTGACCACGCTCGTCATGCCCTGTCGAGCCGGTCCGTCCTGACGAAGGAACCCCAACAACCTGAACCGACGCCGCGACGCCGCCTCGACGAGCTCGTTCGCTTACCGAAGATGACAAGGACTGCACCGATCTCATGACCGATACTGCCGCGACACCCGACCCGACAATGGAAGCGATCGGCAACGCCGTGGTACTCGGACGCGAAGGAGACCCCGAGCTGGCTCGGCGCGACCTGCTAGCGCTCTGGCGTCAGATCGGAGTCGCGGGCGACCCGTTCCACCGCTGCGCGCTCGCTCACTACGTGGCTGACCTCTACGAGGAACCGGCAGTGGCTCTCATCTGGGACGTCCGCGCACTCGATGCCGCCGACGCCCTCACCGACGAACGCGCCAAGCAACACCACGCCACACTCCAGGTGGCCGGGTTCTACCCAAGCCTCTACCTCAACATCGCCGACAGCCTCCGCCGGTTGGGCGCGTTCGAAGCCGCCGCCGAACACATCAACAACGCCCAGCAGCACATCTCGGCGTTGTCCGATGACGCCTACGGCATCACGATCCGTACGGCGATCGGCGAGGTTCGCGAGGCCATCGAGAACCGCGACATTGCCCGCCGGGCGTCCGCACCCGGCGCAGCCCGGTGACCCACAAGAACGCACCCCTGACTCCTGAAGGTCGCAAACGGCTCATCCAACGGCGTCGCACCCGTCCGATCGCTCACGTCGCGGCCGAGATGCGGATTTCTCGCGCAACCGCCTCGAAGCGGGTCAACCGCTACCGGCGCTACGGCGACATCGGGCTGCTCGACCGCGCGTCCACGCCCCATCGCCAACTCGCACGCCCGCGTTTGGTTCGCCGCCCACGGGATCACCCACATCGAGCGGATCGTCACCGACAACGGAGCCTGCTGTCGAGCTGAAGCATTCGCCCGAGCCCTGTTCGGGTCCCGGCATCAGCGGATCACGCCGTACACGCCTCGCCACGACGGGAAAGTAGAGCGCTACAACCGGATCATCTCCGAGGAGTTCCTCTATCGCCGATCCGCTCAGTTCCCGTGAACGACGATCAGCGTGACGGCCCCGTCGGTGACCGCCTGCAATGAGTGCGGCACCCGTGCGTCGACGCGGATCGCGGTGCCCGGCTCCAGTCGGACGGTGGTGCCCTCGACGGTGAAGTCGATGTCGCCGAACTGCCCCAGGACGACGATCGGATGGGCCGCGATGTGTTCGGCCATCACCTGGCCCGCGCGGAACGACAGCCGGACTACGGTCTCGCTGTCGCTCTTGTGGATCCGCTTGATCGCCGGCTTGGTGCCGCTGTCGGCGGTGTTCGGGGCGTTCAGCCCGGTCAGGTAGCTGAACGTCGCCGGCGTCAGGTCAAGCTGCGTCATCGGGCTTCCTCGCAATCACTTCAATGGCGGCCATCTCGTCGCTGTACTTGGTGAACACGCTACGCATGGCGAGGATCCGTTTGCGCGCGGCGGCGTTTCGCAGCACGTTCAGCACGATCTTCAGGGTGCCGACCACACCCTCGTCGGCGATGACCCGGCGCGTCTCGAGCAGGGCCATCGGTGCGAAGTCGACCTTCTCGACGATGAAGCCCGACTGCTCCAGGATCGCGCGCCACTCGGCTTCGGTGAGCGGACGTGCGTTCACCTTGATCGAGCGCGCCAGCGCCTTGCGGATCTCGGTCTTAGCGTCGTCCGACAGGGTGTCCGGATGCAGCGACAGCTCGTGGATCGCGTACCGGCCGCCGGGACGCAGGACGCGGAAGGCCTCCTCGATGATGGCGGTCTTGCCGCGGTCGGTCTGCATCGTCAGCATGGCCTCGCCGACGACGGCGTCGGCGCTGGCCGCCTCGAGTCCGGTCGCGTCGGCGTCGCCGTGACGGACCTCGCCGCGGCCGGCGACCGCCTGCTCGGTCAGTGCCACCGCCTGGGGGTCGGCCTCGACGCCGACATAGCTGTTCGGCCCGATCGCCAGAATGTCCTTCGCGGTCTTGCCGAGGCCCGGTGCCAGCTCGACGACGTCTGCGCCCGCCAGCGACGCGTCGGCCAGCAGCTTCTCGGTCAGTTCGAGCCCGCCCGGGCGCAGGACCCGCTTGCCCATTCGCGCCAGCAGCCAGTGGCCGGGCAGGTCCTCGTCTTTACGTCCCTGGAAGGGGAGGGTTCCGGCGGTCGTATCGGGCATGGCTACTCCTAATCAACGAATCATGCTGCATTGATTAGGTTAGCCTTGGGTTGGTTCGGTGCCAAGGGGGCGACGGGCGTGCAGATACTGCCCGATTCCGGTGATCGTCTGCTCGACGTGCTCGAGCCCCAGCGACTCCAGTCTCATCAGCAGTTCGTGTCGGCCGAAGATGCGGAGCCCGGACAACCCGGCCATCGCCTCGGCTCCGGGGAGTGCGGCGATCGACGCTCGGACCGAGGTGAAGACGATCAGTTCGCCGCCGGGCTTGAGCACCCGCGCCATCTCGTCGAGCACCGGCAGCGGATCGGGAATCAGATACAGCGCCGCCAGACACATCACGGTGTCGAACGAGCCGTCCGGAAAGGGCAGCCGGTGCGCGTCGGCCCGCAGGTAGGTGAGTCGGGGGTCGGGGTGTCGGCGTCGAGCCTCGGCCAGCATCGCGGGAGAGAAGTCCAGGCCCACATAGCGTCCGTCGCCGGTCAGCCCGGCCGCGGCGTCGGCGCTGTAGTTGCCCGGCCCGCAGGCGAGGTCGAGCACCATCTGATCGCTCGGTCGGGCCAGGTACGCGCGCAGGGCGCGGTCGTAGTCGGCGGTCGCCGAGCCGCCCAGGCTGAACGCACGGGTGAACACCGGGCGCCACAGCCGCTCGTAGATCTGTGAGAAGGCCGGGTTGCCCATCAGCCGCTGGGCGATCGACGTCATCGCGCGCGGCCGATCAGAACTCGTCGCGCGCGATGCGCAGCGCGGTGATGGTGGTCGCGAGCATGTCGTACTGACCCACCAGCAGGGTGAAGGCGATCGCCTGGCG
The DNA here is from genome assembly GCF_039946255.1 of Gordonia aichiensis. Lineage (GTDB taxonomy): Bacteria > Actinomycetota > Actinomycetes > Mycobacteriales > Mycobacteriaceae > Gordonia > Gordonia aichiensis_A. The sequence goes on from NZ_JBCDWL010000002.1 coordinate 52,199, forward strand.
TTCCGACAGGTGCCTGCGCAGTGCGTCCCAGGCGGCGTCGTCGAGGTCGCGGTCGGCGACGAGCTGGTCGGCGGCGCGCAGCAGCGACCGCTCGCGGTCGCCCCACCCCGCGTCGGGGCCGTCCAGGATGTCGGCGAAGGCCTCCGCGTCGATGCCGACGCGGGCACCGAGCCGACGATGGTGATCGAGCTCGTAGTCGCAGCCGCGCAGGTGGGCGACCCGGATGATGATCATCTCGGTGTCGCGGCGGGACAGCTCGCCCAGCGGCATCAGGCGCGCGGAGAAGTGCAGCCAGCCGCGGAACAGCCCCTTGCTGCGCCCGAGCGTGGCGAAGATGTGCGGGTTGTCGGTGCCGGTCGCCAGCCCCATGGCTCGGACGATCAGCCAGTTGATCGGTCCCAGCTGGGCCGGCCTCCCGGGACTCACGCGCGGTGTGCTCATGCGGTCACGGTAGACCACCTCGCCGCCCCGCGGGGGTCACGACGTGGTGTACGGCGAGACGGTGCTGCGGTGCTCCTCCAGGTGCAGGGTGACCCCGAGCGGCGGAAAGGCGCGCTGGGGGCAGTTCTGCCGATCGCACACGCGGCAGCCCGCGCCGATCGGGGTGGCGCGGGCGTTGGTGCCGAGCTCGAGGCCGTCGGAGTAGATCACGCGGGGGGCGTGCCGCAGCTCGCAGCCCATGCCGATGGCGAAGGTCTTGCCGGGCTGCCCGAAGCGAGCGGCGCGTCGTTCGACGGTGCGCGAGACCCAGAAGTACTCGCGGCCGTCGGGCATCTCGGTGATCTGAGTCGAGATCTTGCCCGGCGAACCGAAGGTCTCGTACACGTTCCACAGCGGGCAGGTGCCGCCGGAGGTGGAGAAGTGGAAGCCGGTCGCGGACTGACGCTTGGACATGTTTCCCGCCCGGTCGACGCGCACGAAGGTCCACGGCACCCCGCGCATGCTGGGCCGCTGCAGGGTGGACAGGCGGTGGCAGATGGTCTCGTAGGAGAGCGCATAGAACGCCGACAGCCGTTCGATGTCGTAGCGGAAGTCCTCCGCCAACCCGTGGAACTGGCTGTACGGCAGCACGGTCGCCGCGGCGAAGTAGTTCGCCAGGCCCAGGCGGGCCAGGGTCACCGCGTCGGGCGTGGTGTAGTTGGCGGCCTCGACGAGCTCGTCGATCAGATCGCCGAACTCGAGGAAGCCGAGCTCGGCGGCGATCTTCATGGAGCGCTGCCCGGGGGAGAGCGACGCGGAGAACTCGATGAGCCGCGCCTCCGGGTCGAAGCGGTGCAGCACGTTGTCGCCGAGGTCGACGCGGCGCACGATGCGCACACCGTGGCGGTCCTCGAGTCGGGAGGTCAGGGCGGCGCGCAGGTCGGCGGCGTGCATGCGCATCCGCGAGGTCAGACTCTCGGCGGCCTCGTCCAACTCGTGGATGTAGTTGCGCCGCTGGTAGAAGAAGTTCCGCACCTCCTCGTGCGGTGCGCTGATGGCGCCGCGCTGCTCGGCGTCGCCGCGGCCGGAGGTCACGGCGGCGAGCTGCTCGGTGGCGATCCGGTAGTGCCGGTGGATGGCGGCCATCGCTTCGGCCAGCGGTCGGTGCGAGGCGACGAAGTCGGCCACCTCGACGCTGTCGCGGGCGGCCTGCGCGATGTCGAGGTCCTCGTCGAGGAGCGCTTCGCGGAGCTCGGCCACCAGGCGCACGTCGTCTTGCGGATCGAAGAAGTCGATGTCCAGGCCGAAGGCCTCGGTGATCTTCGCCAGGACCGATCCGGTCAGCGGACGGTTGTCGTGCTCGATCTGATTCAAGTACGACGCGGAGATCCCCAGCATGCCTGCCAGTGCCTGCTGCGACAGCCCGCGGTCGGCCCGCAGCCCGCGGATCCGGCTGCCGACGAAGATCTTCTTGCCGCCGGATTGCTGGCTGCTCATCGCTGACCTGTCCTCCTGCAGCGGGTACGGTGCCGGTGTGCTCCGCTCCATTGTGTCCCGCGTGCCGATGTTCCGCGTCCGAGTGTCCGGCACAGCGGTGGGGGCGGCGGTCGTCATGCTCGCGGTCGGCTGCGGATCCGGCGAGACGGCCGAACGCCCGCTGACCGATCTGCCGCTGACCGTTGAGCAGCTGCCCGCCGGATTCTCTGCGGCTCCGATGCAGTTGGACGACCTGATCGGGGCCAACCGGCGCGCCCTGGAGGCGTCGCGGACCGTCCGGTTCAGTCCGGCCGTGTGCGCGCCGACCGCCGACGCCGCCTTCAACCCCCGGCTGACCGAGGACAACTCGGTGCTCGTGGTCGGGAGGTCGGACGACGCGACCCTCAGCGAACTGGTCTCGACGGTCCGGCGCGACATCGACGCGGACCGGCGGGCGACGACCGGGCCGTGCGCGGTGGTGACCGCGGTGCCGAGCACCGGGACGCTGGCCGGGGCCAGTGTCGTCACGACGACCACCGAGCTGGCGGCGCCGCGCGACCCGGCGGTCGAGCAGGCCTACGTGACGCGCAGCGAGTCGACGACCACGCTGCCCGACGGCCGGCTGCGGGCCCGGACCGGACTGATGGGCGTGGCTCTCGTCCGCCGTCCGAACGGTGAGACGGTGACCGTGCAGCTGGGGTTGGCGGGGACCGAGCGCGGTGTCTCGGCCCAGGAGCGACAGGCGCCCGCACCCGTCGCCGACGGTGACTTCGTGCGCCTGATGGACGACGCGGTGAGCCGCGCCGCCGGGTGAATCGGCGGCTTCCGGGAGCGACCCGCACACGGCCCGATGTGAAGTGCGACACATTTGGGCCCGGCGGGAGCCTCGCCTGCCGTCGCGGGCCGGTCGTGCGCCCGCCGCGCCGCCGCTCGAGGTTTTCCCAGTACGCGCGTACTTTTTAGCGAGCGGCTAAGCCGTACGCGCGTACTGATATTTGCAAGATTTGCAAAACTTGCGAGTAACCTGGCCTCGATTAACACCGTTCAAGGGCTGGACCTGGGACTTTGGGTTGTGGCAACCTGATGGCAGGCATCGCCTCAAGGTGTCAACCGGTTCGCAATCCGGGTTGATCCTTAAACCCTCAAAGCACTGCGATCGAGCAGTTCTAACGAAAGCGAAGGCTATGAGCAACGTCGGAAAGCCACGTACCGCCGCCGAGATCCAGCAGGACTGGGACACCAATCCCCGCTGGAAGGGCATCAAGCGCGATTACACCGCCGAGCAGGTCGCTGAGCTCCAGGGCAACGTCATCGAGGAGCACACCCTCGCTCGCCGCGGCGCCGAGATCCTGTGGGAAGGCGTCACCAAGGGTGACGACAGCTACATCAACGCCCTCGGTGCACTGACCGGCAACATGGCCGTTCAGCAGGTCCGCGCGGGCCTCAAGGCCATCTACCTGTCCGGCTGGCAGGTCGCCGGTGACGCGAACCTCTCGGGTCACACCTACCCCGACCAGTCGCTGTACCCGGCCAACTCGGTTCCGGCCGTCGTCCGTCGCATCAACAACGCGATGCTGCGCGCCGACGAGATCGCCCGCGTCGAGGGTGACGACTCCGTCGACAACTGGGTCGTGCCGATCGTCGCCGACGGTGAGGCCGGCTTCGGTGGCGCGCTCAACGTCTACGAGCTGCAGAAGGCCATGATCGCCGCGGGTGCCGCCGGTACCCACTGGGAGGATCAGCTGGCTTCGGAGAAGAAGTGCGGCCACCTCGGTGGCAAGGTGCTCATCCCCACCCAGCAGCACATCCGCACCCTGACCTCGGCTCGCCTGGCCGCCGACGTGTCCAACACCCCGACCGTCGTCGTCGCCCGCACCGACGCCGAGGCCGCCACCCTGATCACCTCGGACGTCGACGAGCGCGACCGTCCGTTCATCTCGGGTGAGCGCACCTCGGAGGGCTTCTACCACGTGCAGAACGGCATCGAGCCGTGCATCGCCCGTGCCAAGGCCTACGCACCGTACGCCGACCTGATCTGGATGGAGACCGGCAAGCCCGACCTGGCCCTCGCGAAGCAGTTCGCCGAGGCCGTCAAGGCCGAGTACCCGGACCAGCTGCTGGCCTACAACTGCAGCCCGTCCTTCAACTGGAAGCAGCACCTGGACGACGACACCATCGCCAAGTTCCAGAACGAGCTCGGCGCGATGGGCTTCAAGTTCCAGTTCATCACCCTGGCCGGCTTCCACGCCCTCAACTACTCGATGTTCGACCTGGCCTACGGCTACGCTCGCGAGCAGATGACCGCGTACGTCGACCTGCAGGAGCGCGAGTTCGCTGCTGAGGCCCGCGGCTACACCGCCACCAAGCACCAGCGCGAGGTCGGCGCCGGCTACTTCGACCGGATCGCCACCACGGTCGACCCGAACACCTCGACCGCAGCCCTGAAGGGCTCGACCGAAGAGGGCCAGTTCCACTAGGAACTCGACCCGATCCTCGTTCGACGAGGTCGATCAGCGCATGACGAACCCGGGGCACTCCGGTGGGGTACCTACCCCGAGTGCCCCGGGTTCGTTGCGTTCCACCGAAGTCTCGCCGCACCGTCGGCGCCGCACCGCACAGGAGTCCGGACATGGCAACCGCGAAGACGTCCCGCGTCGGCATCGTCGGCGCCGGTCAGATGGGCTCCGGTATCGCCGAGGTGTCGGCGCGTGCCAACGCCGACGTGCTCGTCTTCGAGAGCAACCGGGAGCTGATCGTCGCGGGCCGGGCCCGGATCCTGCGGTCGCTCGACCAGGGGGTCAGCAGCGGCAAGCTCACCGAGCGCGAACGTGAACAGGCGTCGTGGCGGCTGCGTTTCACCTCCGACCTGCGCGACTTCGCCGATCGCCAGCTGGTGATCGAGGCGGTCGTCGAGGACGAGGCCGTCAAGACGGGGATCTTCCGCGACCTCGATCGCATCGTGACCGACCCGACCGCGGTGCTGGCGTCGAACACCTCGTCGATCTCCATCGCCGACCTCGCCGCCGCGACCGCGCACCCCGAACGGGTCCTCGGCATGCACTTCTTCAACCCGGTCCCGGTCCTGCCGCTGGTCGAACTGGTCGCCGCCCCGTGCACCGCGGCCTCGGCCGTCGAGCGCGCGGAGGCCTTCGCCTACGACGTGCTCGGCAAGCAGGTGGTCCGCTCGGCGGACCGGTCGGGGTTCGTCGTCAACGCACTGCTGGTGCCGTACGTGCTGTCGGCGGTGCGGATGGTCGAGAGCGGTTTCGCGAAGGCCGAGGACATCGATAAGGCGATGGTGCTCGGCTGCGCGCATCCGATGGGGCCGCTCAAACTCGCCGACCTCGTCGGCCTCGACACCGTCAAGGTCATCGCCGAGAAGATGCTCGAGGAGTTCGAGGAGCCGCTGTACGCTCCGCCGCCGCTGCTGCTGAAGATGGTCGCCGCGGGCGACCTGGGCGCCAGAACCGGGCGCGGCTTCTACCGATACGACGAGAGCGCAGCGACCCCGACGCCCTGAGAGCGCCACAAGTGTTTGCTGAAGCAAACCTTCAGGCTCCGCGGCATGGGCACTTTAATCGTTAGATTCAAAGGTTTTGCTAGCAGTGCGCTAAATGCCTTGACCTGGATTGATTCTGGAACCAAATCGGTAACCGCAGGTTAACGACGATTTTGTTGCATTTGAAACTACTTCTTTCCCAGTGACCTCGAACACTATGACGCGTCAAGCGCTAGCTTTTGTTAGCACGGTGTTGCACACTGGTAGTGCAAGTTAAAGCAAGCAAGGAGTTGCAATGAGCACCGCCGAACGTACTTTCCCCACCCCGGTCTACGCAGTCGTCGGCGCCGGCGACGTTGCCGTCCAGGAAGTCAAGGATGTCCTCGCCGAGCTGAAGACCCGCGCGCAGGCGTCTCGTGAGCGCACGCAGACTCGTCTGGACGAGACCCGCAGCCGGTTCACCGAGCTGCCCACCGAGTTCCCGAGCATCGAGGACATCCGCGCCAAGCTGACCGCCGACGAGCTGCGCAAGGTCGCCGAGCCGTACCTCGAGGCCACCACCGGCCTGTACAACTCGCTCGCCGAGCGCGGCGAGAGCGCCGTGGAGCGCCTGCGCCAGACCCCGTACGTCGAGGAGAACCTCGCTCGCGTCGAGAAGGCCTACAACGACGCCGTCGACCTGACCGAGGACGCCCTGGGCGCCGTGTCGTCGCAGACGCGCGCCGTCGGTGAGCGTGCCGCCGCACTGGCCGGCCGTGCCGCCGACCGCGTCGAGGACGCCGCAGTGGCCGCCGATGAGGTCTCGGAGAAGCTGCAGGAGCGCGCTGCCGACATCGAGCAGGCCGGCGCCAAGGCCAAGGCCGACGCCGATGCCGCAGCCGCCAAGGTGAGCGCCACCACCGTGCGCAAGCCGGCCGCCAAGAAGGCCACCCCGGCCAAGAAGGCCGCCCCCGCCGCCAAGAAGGCCACCCCGGAAGCCAAGTAAGCGGCTTCTGACGAACGCGGCCCCGGCACTCGCTCGAGTGTCGGGGCCGCGTTCGTCGTCTCGCAGGTGACGGGGTCCGGGTGGCAGTGTGTCGCCAGTCGGGGTGTCGCCAGTCGAGGTCCGGCCAGTGGGGGCGTCAGTCGGTGGGCGGGAACTGCGGCGGGTCGGCTGCGAACCGATCCGGGTCGCCGCCCGCGGTCACGATCGCCACGACCCCGCCCCACACCATCATCGTCAGCTCGTCGGCCAGGGCCTGCGGAGTCCGATCGGGGACCGCGATCCATTCGTCCACCGCGAGCGTGATCCCACCGACCATCGCCCTGGCCCAGGTGCCCGCACCGCGGGTGTCCGCACCGCGGGCGGCCAGGCGGGCTTCGAGGGTGGACTCGAGAGCGCCCGCGAAGATCTTCTCGGCGTCGGCGACCACCGGGCGGGCGCCCGACGGTCGGGCCATGGTGAACCGATAGACGTTGGGATCGGAGGCGACGGTCTCCACGTACACCGTGATCACCGCGCGGACGAGCCGATAGTCGCCGATGTCGCCGGACAGTTCGGCGATCAGCCGCGGCATGATCGTCGTCTCGACATAGGCGAGCGTCACCGCCGCGGCCAGGTCGTTCTTGTCGGCGAAGTAGCGGTAGAGCACCGTCTTCGAGACGCCGATGTGCCGCGCGATGTCATCCATCCCGGCGTCGGGGCCCAGGGCGCGGACCGCCTCGATGGTCCCGGACGTCAGCTCGCTGCGACGCTGCTGCTTGTGCTTCTCCCATCGCTGCTTGCGGCCGTCGGAGGCGACGGCTCCGACGGCGGGCGTCAGGATCCGCTGCTCCAGTTCGCGAGTCAGGATCGCGGCAGCATTGACCGCCGCGCGTGCGGCGCTGGTGGGAGTCGGCGGGTTCGGCATCACCTGGAAACACTAGTAGTTCGTGCGGAACACTGGACGGGTGTCGTCAACCTTGGACAATCGGGCGAAGCCGCCCGCATCGCCCGCCGTCCCCGCCGGACTGGCCGAAGGCGATGCAAAACGTGCCCGTGACCTGCGCAGGATGAAGACGGTCGCCACCGCGCTGCTGCTCACGGCGGCTGCCATCTACTTCGTCATGCGATGGCTCGAGCATCGTGACGGGGCCGATGTCGCGGCGTGGGTCGGGTACGTCCGGGCCACCGCCGAGGCCGGGATGGTCGGTGCGCTCGCCGACTGGTTCGCCGTCACGGCGCTGTTCCGGCAGCCGATGGGTCTGCCGATCCCGCATACCGCGTTGATTCCGCGGAAGAAGGATCAGATCGGCGATCAGCTCGGCGGGTTCATTCAGGAGAACTTCATGACGCGCGAGGTGGTCGAGACGCGCGTGGAGTCGCTCGACCTCCCGCGCCGGGTGTCGACCTGGCTCGCCGATCCGGCCAACAAGCCCCGGATCAACGACGAGGTCTCGCGCGTGTTCAAGCTCTGGTCGGAGATGCTCCGCGACGAGGACGTCGAACAGTTCATTCAGGCCGTCCTCAAATGGGCGGCCGAGCCGCTGTGGGCGCCGCCGGCCGGACGCATCCTGGAACAGCTGGTGGCCGAGGACCGGCTCGAACCGGTGATCCAGCTGGCGTGCGACCGCGCCCACGACTGGGCGCTCGGCAGCCAGTCGCTGATCGATCGCGTGGTCGATCGCGACGGTCCGGCATGGACTCCGAGATTCGTCAACCAGCTGGTCGGCGACAAGATCTACCGTGAGCTCACCGAGTTCACCTACAAGGTGCGCGACGACCCGCAGCACGAACTGCGCCTGGCGATGGCCCAGTTCGTCGCGGACTTCGCACAGGAGCTGCAGCACGACGACGCCACCATCGCCAAGTTCGAGAACATGAAGATCGAACTGCTCGGCCGCGACGAGGTCACCGGGGCGGCGTCGACCGCCTGGCAGGCGGGCAAGGCGGTCATCGAGCAGATGCTCGACGATCCGTCGTCCACGCTGCGGACCTCGCTCTCGGACGCCGTCGTGCAACTCGCCCAGCGGATCCGCGACGACCAGCCGCTGCAGGCCAAGATGACCGGCTGGGCGGTGCGTGCCGCACGTCACGTGGCCGACAACTACTCCACCGAGATCATCTCGGTGATCACCGAGACGGTGCGAGGCTGGGACGCCGAGGAGACGAGCCGGAAGATAGAACTGCAGGTGGGGCGGGACCTGCAGTTCATCCGCATCAACGGCACCGTCGTCGGTTCACTGGCCGGGCTGACCATCTACACGGTGTCGGTGCTGCTGTTCTCCTGAGACGGCGCTTGCATCTGCTAGCGCGGCTCCCGGATACTGGAATCGGGAGGCACGATTTCGAGATGACACCTGAGCAGAACCAGCCCGACGGCCAGGCCGACACCGGCACCGTCGAAGCAGTGGCGAACGCCGCGCAAGACATCGGCGAGTTCATTCGCAGCCAGCGACTCTCGGCCAAGGTCTCCTTACGTCAGCTCGCCGAACGCGCCGGGGTGAGCAACCCCTACCTGTCACAGATCGAACGTGGCCTGCGCAAGCCCTCGGCCGACGTCCTCTCGCAGATCGCCAAGGGGCTGCGCGTCTCGGCCGAGGTGCTGTACGTGCGCGCGGGCATCCTGGAGGCGCGCCCGGCCAGTCCGGTGCGCGACGCGCTGCTGGCCGACGGCTCCATCAGCGAGCGGCAGAAGCAGATGCTGCTGGAGATCTATGACTCCTTCCGCCGCGAGAACACCGCAGGAGAGGAATCGGCGGCCGACCGTGACGCGGGTGCGCCGCTCGTCGTCGAACTGGCCGAGCCCGCCGGTGATTAAGGTGGAGTCGTGAGCACAGCTGTTTTCATCTGGAATGCCCAGCAGTACATTCTGCTGGCGATCACCATCGTCGCGGGCGTCACGTCGGCGGTCGCGACGGTGCACGCCGCGATCACCCGCCCGGATGCCTTCACCGCGGCCGACGCGCAGTCGAAGACCTTCTGGGTGGCGGTGCTCGCGGTGTCGACCCTGCTGATCTGGGTGGTCCAGGCGACCCTGGGCATGGGGCTGATGTTCTTCCTGGTCGCGGTGACGGCGATGCTCGTCTACGTGGTCGACGTGCGGGTCCGCCTCGACGAGATCCTGGGACGGTCCTGGTTCCGGAAGATCGCGTAGCGCACCGGTGAGCGAATACCGCATCAACGATCTGGCCCAGATCTCCGGCGTCAGCGTCCGGAACATCCGCGTCTACCAGGACCGCGGTCTGCTGCCGCCGCCGACGATCCGCGGTCGCACCGGCTGGTACTCCGACGAACACCTGGTCAGACTCAATCTGATCTCCCGCATGCTCGAACGCGGTTACACGTTCGCGACGATCAGTGAGCTGCTGCACGCCGCGCACTACGGGATGAAGGTGGAGCACGTGCTGCGCGCGGCTCCCAAGGGCGGCAGGCTCCGCAACATCAAGCGCGCCGCGACCATCACCTTCACCGAACTCAAGAAGACTTTGGGCGCCAACGAGCGCACGATCAACCTCAGCCAGAAGCTGGGCTTGCTCACCAAGGACGGTACCCACTACGCCATCCGCAACCCGGAAGTGCTCGAAAGCGCCGAAGCGCTGGTCAAGGGCGGCGTCGATCTGGAGGTGCTGCTCGATCGTTGGGTGCGCGTCGAACAGGACCTGACCGACGTCGCCCGCAGTTTCGTCTCCATCATCACCGACCGGTACTTCGACGAGAACCTGCCGAACCTCAGTGAGGAGACCCTGGCGCAGATGGCCGGGCTGATCCAGACGGTTCGGCCGATGGCCCACGAGATCGTGGAGACGACCTTCAGTCGCGCTCTCGACAACGAGATCTCGCGCGCCATCGGCGAGGCGACCACATTTTTCGATGCGACGCAGAACAATTCTGCGCAGACCGACCGGGAGGCCGGCGGTCGAACAGAAGAGGGCAGACAATGACGGCGAAGAGTAGCTGGGCGATCGCGCGCCGCTGGGCGCTGGTCGGCGCCGGGGGGATCGGCGCATTCGCGGCGGCACAGCTGGCCGCCAACGTGGGTGCGCTCGGGCGTGAGATGCTCGCCTTCCCGGACCCGATCGACGACGGCCCCGACCCGCAGCTGGCGGCCCCCAAGCACGCCATGCGTTCGTCGGTGGTCGGCACCTCCGACGGCACCCTGCTGCACGTGGTGGCCTCCGGCGACGTCGACGACGCCGACGAGATCGTGGTGTTCATCCACGGCTGGACGTGCAACACGGCGTTCTGGAACGCACAGTTCAACCACTTCGGCGGCACCCGCCCGGTGATCGCCTACGACCAGCGCGGTCACGGCTTGTCGGAGCTCGGACGCTCGCGCCCGACCGTGGAGATGCTCGGCCACGACCTGCAGGCCGTGCTCGAAGCCATGATCCCCGAGGGGAAGCGAGCCGTGCTCGTCGGGCACAGCATGGGCGGCATGACCATCATGTCGTGGGCGCAGCAGTTCGGTGCGGGGATGGAGGACAAGGTCTCGGCCATCATCCTGTGCTCCACCGCCGCGCGCGGGGTGGTCCAGCGTCAGAAGCTGGTTCCCGACACGCTTCCCGCGTTCTTCGACCCGGGCCGCAAGATCCTGGCCCGACTGTTCACCTCGACGCCGATGCCGCTGCCGAGCAACGCCAGCACCTCGAAGATCTCGCACTACGTGGCCCTCGGACCCATCGCCCGCAAGGCGCACGTGGACTTCACCGACGAGATGATCTCCGCGTGTTCGCCGACCGCGCGCGGCGCCTGGGGTGCGGCGATGTATCGGCTCGACGTCCTGTCGGGGCTGGAGAAGATCACCGTGCCGACCAGCGTCGTCGTCGGTGACGAGGATCTGCTGACCTCGGTCGAGCACGCCGACGAGATGGCGGCGGCGCTGAGCCGCAGCGGCTTCCTGAACGCCTACCGCACCTACGAGGGCGCCGGACACATGGTGCCCTTGGAGCGGTCCGCGGAGCTCAACGATCTGATCGACGAGGTCCTCGGCGACCTCAGCGCGGCAACCGGCAGCTGACGAAGACCGGCTCGGGGTGCAGTTCGACGCCGAAGGCCTCGCGCACCCCGTCCCGGACTCGGCCGGCCAATGCCAGCAGGTCGGCGGTCGTGGCCGCTCCCCGGTTGGTCAGGGCGAGCGTGTGCTTGGTCGACAGCCGGGCCGGCGCGTCCGGGCCCGGGAAGCCCTTGGTGAACCCGGCCCGCTCGATGAGCCAGCCGGCCGAGAGCTTCACGCCGGTCGGGGCGCCGTAGCGGGGCACCGCGACGTCCTCGCCCAGCCGGGCCGCGATGCGAGCGAGGATCGCCGCCACGTCCGACTCGGCGACGATCGGGTTGGTGAAGAACGAGCCGGCGCTCCAGGTGTCGTGATCGGCGGCGTCGAGCACCATGCCTTTGCCGGCGCGCAACGCCAGGACGTGCTCGCGGACCTTCGCGGCGTCGGCGGCGGCACCCTCGGCGACGTCGAGCGCCCGGGCCAGTTCGCGGTAGGCGATGGGCGCCGAGACGCCGTCGTCGTTGAGCCAGAACGAGACGGTCAGGACCACGTGATCGTCGTGGCCCTTCAGCTTGCTGGTCCGGTAGGCCAGGTCCAGCGATTCCGGTTCGACCCAGCCGGTCTCACCGGTGCGCCGGTCCAACAGTTCGACGCCGCGCAGGACGTCGGACACCTCGACGCCGTAGGCGCCCACGTTCTGCACCGGCGTGGTGCCCGCCGCCCCGGGGATGCCCGAGAGGCACTCCAGCCCGCCGTAACCGGCGGCGACGGTGTCCGCGACCAGGGCGTCCCAGTCGGTGCCCGCCGCCGCGGTGACGAACGGACGGCCACCGTCGCGCCGGTAGTCGATGCCCGACGATCTGATGACCACCGCGGTCCCGTCGAATCCGTCGTCGCCGATGACCAGGTTGGAGCCGCCGCCGATCAGCAGCACCGGCTCCGAGGCCGCGTCGAGCTCACGGACGGTCCGGACCAGCGAGTCGGTGTCGAGGCACTCGACGACTGCGCGGGCCGGGCCGCCGAGCCGAAGGGTGGTGAGCGTCGCCAAGGGGCGGCCGGGGGCGTGCTGGGCACCTGCGGTGCGCTGTGAGTCCGTCACGTCAGTAACGGTAACCTGGCAGCCATGTCGAGCAAGTTCGAGCATTCGGTCAGCTATCCGTTCTCCGTCTCCGCGTTGTGGTCGCTGATCAGCACCGAGCAGTACTGGCGCGAGCTGCTCGAGGCGACGAACGCCGGGCACGGCTCCCTGGAATCGGTCACGGTCGACGGCGACCAGGTCACGGTGGTGACCAAGCAGGGCGTCGGCGCCGAGAACCTGCCGTCGGTGGTGACCGCGGTGCGCCCGGGCGATCTGGAGATCCCGCGGACCAGCGTCTTCCGCAAGGCCGGCGACACGATCACCGGAACGATCGACGCGACCGTCGTCGGTGCGCCCGCCAAGATCCACGGCAACATCGTCATCAGCGGCGATCCGGCCCTCGCGCAGTACTCGGGCGAGGCCAACGTGGGCATTCCGTTCGTCGGCGGCAAGATCGAGAAGGCCATCATCGAGGAGGTCTCCCGGTTGCTCGACGCCGAACGCGACGCGACCGTCGATTTTCAGGAGCGTTAAATCTGACGTTACGCTGTTCCGCATGGCACGACGGCTCAGCTACTCAGCTCGGTACCCGCACTCGCCCGAGATGATCTATCGGGCACTCGAGCAGAAGACCTACTGGGATGCGCTCATGGAGGAGTTCCGTGAGCTCACTCCGATCTCCCATGTCGAAGAGTTCGCGACCGGTGACGACGGCATCCGCGTGGTCCTGCAGCAGACGATCACCCGCGACATGCTGCCGCCGATCGCGCAGACGGTGATGATGAAAGACATGGTCATCACCCGCGAGGAGACCTACGGGGCCTTCGACCCGGTCAAGACCGGCGGCAGCTACACGGCGTCGATTCCGGCCGGGCCGGGCTCGTTGACGGGGCAGCAGGAACTGTTTGCGACCGAGACCGGCTCGACCATCCGCAAGACCACCGAGGTGAAGGTCTACATCCCCTTCGTCAACGCCAAGCTCGAGCAGCTCATGCTCGTCAACCTGGTCGATCTGTTCCGCGGCGAGGCCGAGTTCACGACGAACTGGGTGCGGGACAACCTCGCGTGAGCGGGTCCGGCACCGCAGCCGGACGACCGCAGGGCAGGATCACCAGGGGAACGACCAACATCAATCGGCTGCGTCGCGTCGATCGTGCGATGGCCGCCGATCCTCGCGTGCGCCGTGCGTGCGACGTGCCGCGGCCGCTGGCCGTCGACCTCGGTTACGGCGGTCGCCCCGACACCGCGGTGGAGATGGCCAGGCGGTTGCGCCGAGTGGTTCCCGACCTGGAGCTGGTCGGCCTCGAGATCGATCCCGAGCGGATCGTCGCGCCGCGCGAGGGCGTGCGGTTCGCGCTCGGGGGATTCGAGCTGGCGGGTCTGCGCCCCAATCTGGTCCGCGCCTTCAACGTGCTGCGCCAGTACGACGAGGACGAGGTGCGGGCCGCCTGGTCGCAGATGCAGGCCGCACTGGCGCCGGGCGGGGTGATCGTCGAGGGCACGTGCGACGAGATCGGCAGGCGGTGCTGCTGGATCATGCTCGACGCGCAGCGGCCGCTGCAGCTGACCTTGTCGTGGTCGCCCGCGCACACCCGGCATCCGTCCGAGTTGGCCGCGCGGCTCCCGAAGGCGCTCATCCATCACAACGTCGCCGGCGAGGCGATCCACGATCTGCTGGTGGCCGCCGACCGCTGTTGGGATCGTGCCGCCGGACACGAGACCTTCGGTCCCCGCGACCGGTGGCGGTATGCGCGCGAGATGCTGCGCGACTCGGGGATCGCGGTGGCGATCCCGCGGGGTCGGCGCGTCGACAACCTGCTGACGGTGCCGTGGGACCTGGTGTCGCCCAACTGACCGACCGACCGATTCCGGGTTGTCGTCCGTTCGGATCGACTTGTCCGGCCGTCGGCCGGGGTCGGCTTACGATGACCGCATGTCGACACCAGAGCGGCCGGACGACGTGAGCGCGGAAGCCGCGCAGTACGCGCCGACGGGGCGGTACGTGCCCGAGTACGACCCGACCCAGTACGGCCCGAATCAGTATGGTCTGAATCAGTACAGTCCGACCCAGCACGACCCGATCCAGCACGACCTGAATCAGTACGACCTGAATCAGTACGGCCCGACCCAGTACTCGCCGGCCGGGTACGGGAGCGGGTACCCGCCCTTTCCTCAGCCGCCTCAACCCCCGCGGGGCGGGACCGGCCGCGCGGTGCTGCTGGGCGTCGCGATCGCCTGCATCGTCGTCTTGGCGGCCGCCGCCGTCGTCATCTGGATGAAGGTCGCGGGGCCGGGCGGATCGGACGAGGAGCAAGGGTCACCGCCCGCGGCCGCCGCCGCACCGGTGACCGAGACGGTCACCTCGGTGGTCGTCGATGCGGAGAGCGCGGCCGCCACCGCATTGACCGACCGGGCCGCCGCCGATGCCGCCGACTTCCGGGGGCCGCTGAACAACCGGTGGACGGCGCAGATCAGCGCCAAGCGGCCGGGGCTGGTGGCCGAGGGGCGCACGTGGGACAACCAGGCGATTCTGGCCGAGTTCGACGCCGCCCGCGGCCGCTACCCGCAGGTGCGGCTGCTCGACTCCAGCGACTGGCCGGTGTTCTCCGACAGCGGTTGGTGGGTCACGGTGTCCGCGCAGAGCTTCGCCGGCCCGGAGGCCGCGTTGAGCTGGTGCGTGGTCAACGGACTCGACCGGGACCACTGCTTCGCCAAGCTCGTCAGCAGCACGGGGAGTCCGGACGGATCTACCCTCTATCAGAGGTGACGGTTCACCGACGAGGAGGTTTCATGCGACTGGCGATGGCGCAGATCAGTTCCACCGACGACCCCGACCGCAATCTGGCGGTGGTCGCCGAGCACACGGCGGCGGCCGCCGCCGAGAGGGCGGATCTGATCGTCTTTCCGGAGGCGACGATGTGCCGCTTCGGGGTGCCGCTGCGCGCTGTGGCGCAGCCGCTCGACGGGCCGTGGGCCAGTGCCGTCGTCGCCCTGGCCGAGGAGCACCGGATCGCCGTGGTCGCGGGCATGTTCACCCCGGCCGACGACGGCCGGATCCACAACACGGTGCTGGTGGCACGACCCGGACGCGCGGCGGTCGGCTACCACAAGATCCATCTGTACGACGCCTTCGGCTTCGCCGAGTCGAAGACCGTGGCACCGGGTCACGACCCGCTCGTCGTCGACATCGCCGGGCACGCGGTGGGCGTCGCCACCTGCTACGACATCCGGTTTCCGGCGCTGTTCACCGAGCTCGCGCGGCGCGGAGCCGAGCTCATCGTCGTACCGACGTCGTGGGGCGCGGGACCGGGAAAAGTGGCGCAGTGGGAGGTGCTGACGGCCGCCCGCGCATTGGATTCGACCACTTTCGTGGCGGCGGTCGGGCAGGCGGTTCCCGACGACCCGACGGTCGGCGAATCCACGGCTCCCACCGGGGTGGGGCATAGTCGCCTCTCAGATCCATTCGGTAGCGTGATCGCCGATTATGGTTCCGGGGTGCGAGTCGGTGTGCACGAGATCGACTTGACCCTCACAGACAAGGCGCGAACGGCGTTGGCGGTGCTCGACAACGCCCGCGAGATCGCTCGCCTGGATCGGATGACACGCGATGACTGACCACCGACGGCCGGCGCACGCCGCTGACGACGCGGTGCCCGGAGACCACCCGAGTGTCCCGGACCAGACCCCGCCGGAGCACCCCGCGACGGACTCCGGGGCGGATCATCCTGCGTCGAACCAGATCCTGCCCGACGGGCCTGCAGCGAGCCAGACGGTGCCGAACCAGATCGGGCCGAACCAGTCCGGGCCGAACCAGACTGGACCGGAGACGGCCGCGACCGCTGCCTTCGGCGATCCGGGCGTCGGCTCGGCAGTCGATCCGGGGGAGGCGCCCACCGGCGAGGTGATCACCGGACCGATCCGCCCGGTCCCCGAGACGCCGACCCACGCCTACGCGCCGGAGTCGAGGCCTGCCACCAAGCAGATGGACGCGTTCGACTCGGCGGCCTTCGGTCCGGTTCCCACGGCCTCGTCGCCGTCCTCCCCGCCGCCTCCGCCGGAGAACCCGGTGCGGTCCTCGCCGGCCGGGAAGCGCGGGCGCGGGCGGACCATCGGTCTGATCGTCGCGGCGGTCGTGCTGCTCGTGGTCATCGCGGGTGTCGGCTCGGAGCTGTACATCCGCAACAAGGTCACCGACTGCCTGCAGGCCTCCTTCGACAACCTGACCGGAACCAGCACCGACGTGTCGGTTTCGCGGCGGCCGATGCTCATGTCGATGGTCGACGGCCAGGTGCCTTGGGTACAGGTCGACACCACCTCGGGCGGTGACACCACCATGCGCCTGCACGCGCGGGCCGACGGCATCAGCACCGACGGCGGGACGGTGAAGTCGCTGGTGGGCAACGGCTTCCTTCCGTACGACCGCATCCAGGCGATGAGCTCGGGCACCCAGAACGGAAGCCCCACGATCGAGTCGATCACCGCCAATCAGGCGGCAGGCACGCTCAAGATCGCCACGACCGTCAACTTCGCGATCATCCCGGTTCCGGCGACGGTCACGCTCAAGCCGGTCGTCAAAGACGGGGCGGTGACCTTCGAGGTCAAGGAGGCCACCGCGCTGGTCTTCGGGCTGCCGTCGGATTTCGCGCAGCCGATCGTCGACCAGGTCACCAACGCCATGTTCGGTCCGCTGTTCAAGCAGATCAAGGTCACCAAGCTCGACGTGGGCAGTGCGGGCATCGACTTCGCCTTCGACGGCACCGATGTGAACCTCAAGTCGGCGGCGGAGTCGACCGGCACCACCAGCGCCAGTGGGGGCGGCGGCTGCGCCGTCTGACCGATCGATCCTGCGTCGAGTCGTGGGGTCGCACGCCCCACGACTCGAGGCAACTGTGAAGCCGTTACTCCGGGAAGCCCGCCAGCACGTCGCGCGTGCTCGACAGTCCCAGCCGGTTCGCACCGGCGGCGACGAGTTCGGCGGCGAACTGCGCGGTCCGGATGCCGCCGCTCGCCTTGACTCCGACGCGAGGGTCGACGGCCGCCCGCATCACCTCGACGGCGTGGACGCTCGCGCCGCCTGCCGGGTGGAAGCCCGTGGACGTCTTGACGAAATCGGCGCCCGCTTCGGCGGCCCGGCGGCACACCTGGGTCAGCCCGTCGTCGCCGAGCCGGTCGAGCAGCACCGCCGATTCGACGATCACCTTGAGCACCGGATCGGCGCCGATCGCCTCCCGAACGGTCATCACATCGGCGAAGACCTCGTCGTAGCGTCCGGCGACCGCGGCGCCCACGTCGATGACCATGTCGATCTCGTCGGCGCCGGTCTCGACGGCCAGGCGCGCCTCGGCGGCCTTCACGAGCGAATGGTGCTTGCCGGACGGGAAGCCCGCCACGGCGCACGTCTTGGCCCGACCGGTGTCGATCGGCAGCATCGAGGGCGACAGACAGATCGAGTAGACGCCGAGTTCGAGGCCCTCACCGACGGTCAGTTCGGCGTCGGCGCGGGTGGCCTCGGGCTTCAGGAGCGTGTGGTCGACCATCGCTGCGACGGCCGCTCGGGTCAGGTTGGTGTTGGTCACGTTTTCGAGCTTGGCACACTTGTACGTGTGAGCAACCCGCAGATCTCCTCCGCCGATGACGAGCGTCGCTACGTGCTGACGCTCGGCTGCCCAGACCGCACCGGAATCGTCGCCGCCCTGTCCGGCTTCCTGACCGGCGTCGGCGGTTGGATCACCGAGGCGGCCTATCACTCCGATCCGTCGACGGGATGGTTCTTCACCCGCCAGGCCGTGCGGGCCAGCTCGGTGAACATGCCGGTGGAGCAGTTCCGCAGCCGGGTGGCCGAGGTCGCCGCGATGTTCGGGCCCGAAGCCGAATGGGAGGTCACCGACTCGGGCGCGCCGAAATCGGTGGTCCTGCTGGTCAGCAAGGACTCGCACTGCCTGACCGACCTGCTCTCGCGCGCCGAGCGCGGTGACTTCCCCGCGCAGATCAGCGCGGTGATCGGCAACCACCGCGACCTGGAGGAGATGACGCTCCGCTTCGGGGTGCCCTTCCACCACGTGCCCTTTCCGAAGGAGGGCAAGGCCGAGGCCTTCGCCGAGGTCGAGCGGCTGGTCGCCGGTTACGACCCCGACGCGGTGGTCCTGGCCCGATTCATGCAGATCCTGCCGGCCGAACTGTGCGAGGCGTGGGCGGGGAAGGCGATCAACATCCACCACAGCTTCCTGCCGAGCTTCATCGGCGCCCGCCCGTACCACCAGGCCTTCGACCGCGGGGTCAAGCTGATCGGCGCCACCTGCCACTACGTCACCGCCGACCTCGACGCCGGCCCGATCATCGAGCAGGACGTCAGCCGGATCACCCACGAGCACTCGGCGGCCGACATGGTGCGTCAGGGCCGCGACATCGAGACCCTGGTGCTGGCGCGCGGGGTCCGCTGGCATCTGGAGCACCGCGTCCTGGTCCACGATCGAAAGACCGTCGTCTTCCAGTAGCGCAGACGTCGGCTGCGGAGACGGCCCGGGTCGCTACGGGCCCGGGTCGCTACAGTCCCAGGTCCTTCGCGACGATCGTCTTCATGATCTCAGTGGTTCCGCCGTAGATCGTCTGAATCCGAGCGTCGACGAAGGCGCGCGAGACCGGGTACTCGCGCATGTAGCCGTAGCCGCCGTGCAACTGCAGACAGCGGTCGGCCACCCGGACCTGCAGTTCGGTGGTCCACCACTTCAGCTTCGCGGCACGCGCCGCGGTCAACTCGCCGGGGACGTGTTCGGCCAGGCAGTCGTCGAGGAAGGTGCGCGCCAGGTCGAGTTCGGTGGCGAGCTCGGCCATCACGAACTGAGTGTTCTGGAAGCCGCCGATCGGCGAACCGAAGGCTCGGCGTTGCCTCACGTATTCGCGGGTCGCAGCGAAGACGCCCTCGGCCGCGGCGACGGCACCGACCGACAGCGACAGTCGTTCCTGCGGGAGGTTCCGCACCAACTGGTAGAAGCCCTCGCCTTCGGCGCCGAGCCGATTCGCGACCGGCACCCTCATGTCGGTGAAGCTCAACTCGCTGGTGTCTTGCGCGTGCAGCCCGATCTTGTCGAGGTTGCGGCCCCGTGTGAAGCCGGGCGTGTCGGCGTCGACCACCAGCAACGACAGGCCGCCGTGCCGGTCGGGGCCGGTGCGGACGGCGACGACGAACAGGGTGCCGTTCTGGCCGTTGGAGATGAACGTCTTGGCGCCGTTGACCACGTAGTCGTCGCCGTCGCGCACGGCGGTCGTCGCGATCCCGGCCAGGTCGCTGCCGGTTCCCGGCTCGGTCATCGCGATGCCGAGGATCGTCTCGCCGGTGACCACTCCCGGCAGCCACCGCGCCCGCTGATCGGCGTCGGCGAGGTCGGTCAGGTAGGGCAGGACCACGTCGTTCTGCAGCGAGAAGGCGATCGTGGCCGCCGCCGCACCGGTGCGGGCCACCTCGTCGACGAGGATCGCGTTGTATCGGAAGTCGGCGACACCGGGGCCGCCGAACTCCTCGCCGACGCCGAACCCCAGCAGCCCGTAGGCGCCGGCGTCGGTGAACAGCGAGGCCGGCAGGCTGCCCGCCCGCTCCCAGTCCTCGTGCCGCCCGGAGATCCGGGAGGCGACGAAATCGCGTGCCAGTTCGCGGAACTGGCGGTGTTCGGGGTCGTAGGTCAGGGCGCTCACCGGTGCTCCTCAGTGGTTCGGACCGACTCGAACCGTCCCGCGCCGAGATCGGTGCGGGCCTGCTCGGTGGCCTTGTAGTGCAGCTTCTTCCCGGTGGCCGAGACCGGAAGCTCCTCGACGAACCGATAGGCGCGCGGACGTTTGAACGACGACAGCATCGGGTGCGCCAGGCAGTGCGCGTCCAGGTCGGCGGCCTCGAGCCCCGCCCCGCGCGGCCCGTCCTCGCGGATCACGTAGGCGACGACCAGCTGGCCCCATTGCTCGTCGGGCACGCCGACCACCAGTGAGTCGGCGACGCCGGGACAGGCGTTGAGCGCCTCCTCCACCTGGACCGGGTGCACGTTCTCGCCGCCCGAGAGCAGCATGTCGTCTTTTCGGCCGACGATGGTGATGAACTCGTTCTCGTCCCAGGTGGCCAGGTCGCCGATGTACAGCCAGCCGTCCCGGAACTTGGCGGCGTCCTGGGCCGGGTTGTCGTAGTACTGGCCCGCGCCCTTGGGGGAGCGGACGATCACCTCGCCGACCGACGCGTTGTCGCGCGGAACGAGGTCGGCGGGGTCGGCCAGGCCCGCGTCGCGGACGGCCACCACGGCCACGTCGTCGTCGATGCACGAGCGTCCGGCGGTGCCGGCCATGTCGGGCAGGTCGGCGGGGCGCAGGAAGGTGTTCCAGAATCCCTCGGTGCTGCCGTACCCGTTGAAGATCCGCGGATTGAGCACCTTCTGGTAGTGCAAGGCGGCCTCGCGTTCGAGCGGTGCACCCATGGTGACCAGGCCTTTGAGCGTCGAGAGATCGCGGGGGCGGTCCACCTGGGCTCGGGCCAGCATCGCGAGGTTCGTCGGAGCGCCGATCAGGAAGGTCAGGCCCAGCCGTTCGACGAGGTCGAGGGTCGCCTCGGCGTCGAAGGCCGCCATCGGCACCAGCGAACTGCCGAGGTAGAACGTGGGGTTGGGGCCCGCGCAGTACAGTCCGCCGCGGTGGAACCAGGGCGTCATGTTGAGGGTCTTGTCCTCCGGGGACAGCGGGAACGCCATGATCACGTCGTGGGCGCTGAAGATCTCGATCATCGAGTTCATCGGGACGGCCTTGGGCATCCCGGTGGTGCCGGAGGTGAACAACCGAGTGGTCTCGTCCCAGACGGTGCGCTGCGGCGTCGACGGCGCAGCGCCGGCCTCGGGCAGGTCGCGGTAGCGGATCACCGTGCTGCCGGCCGGCGCGACGACCGGTTCGCCGTCGCCCACCGCCACGATCAACGGCGGGACGTGAGGGGAGGCGGCCAACGCGGCGGCGACCATCGGATCGAGTGCGGTGTCGTACACGAAGACCGAGGGTCGGACCGAACCCAGGATGAACGCGGTCTCGCCGGCGGCGAGACGGAAGTTCATCGGCGCGCCGACCGCCCCCGCGGCCTGGGTGGCCAGGTACAGCTCGGCGAACTCGACGCCGTTGTGGAGCTGGTAGGCCACCACGTCGCCGGCCCCGACTCCGCCGCGTGCCAGGCCCGCGGCGAGTGCGTCGACCCGCCGGCCGAGGTCGGCGTAGGTGATCACCTCACCGGTGTCGGCGAGCGAGATCGCGGGACGATCGGCGAAGCGGTGGACGTTGCGGCGGAAGCCGTTCAGATAGGTGAAGTCGTTCTCGAAGTACTCGCGGTAGGCGCGAGCGTCATAGGGCTGCGACATGATCGGGACTCCTCGGGTGCGGCGCGGGGTCAGCCGGCCATGGTCAGGCCGCCGCTGGCGCTGATCACCTGGCCGGTGATGAACGACGCGGCGTCGGAGGCGAGAAAGACGACGGGGGCCGCGATCTCGTCGGGCCGGGCGAGCCGGCGGAACGGGATGGCGCGGACGAGCGCTTCTTTGAGCTTGTCGGCCTGGGCCTGGAACAGCGGGGTGTCGGTGGGGCCGGGGCACACGCAGTTCACGTTGATGCCGTGACGTGCCATCTCGCGGGCCAGCGACTTGGTCAGCGCGATCACTCCGCCTTTGGCGCCGGCGTAGATGGTCTCGCCCGCGCTGCCCACCCGCCCGGCGTCGCTCGCGACGTTGACGACCTTGCCGTGGCCGGCCTCGACCATGCCCGGCAGGAAGGCGCTGCACATGTGGACCGGACCCAGGTAGTTGATGGCCACCACCTTCTCGGCGAACTCGGGCGTGGCGTTGAGGAACTGGTCGGTGCGATCCCAGCCGGCGGCGTTCACCAGCACGGTCGGTGCGCCGAGGTCGGTGAGCACCCGGTCGCGCAGGGCGTCGACTCGGGCGCGGTCGGCGACGTCGACCGGCATCGGGTGGATGGATCCGGGGGCGGCCTCGGCCGTCGCGGTCGCGGCCGCCAGGTCCAGATCGGCGGCGACGACGGTGTCGCCGCGCGCGGCCAGGGCCAGCGCGATGGCGCGGCCGATGCCCGAGCCGGCGCCGGTCACGACGGCGATGGGCGAGCCCGAGCCAGCGGAGGCTGGGCGGGCGGAGGCTGTGCGGGGGGAGTCTGGGCTGGGTGATTTCGGGGTGCTCATGGCGGTTCTCCGGTGGTTCGGCGCGATCAGGCGGTGGGGGCGGCGGACGGGAATGCGGGTGCGCGCTTCTCGCGGAGTGCGGTGTAGCCCTCCACCACATCGGGGGCCATGAAGCAGAGCATCTCGTAGGCGGCGGACTGGTCGAAGATCGGACCGGCGTTGCGCAGCCAGTTGTTGAGCGCCTTCTTGGTCCAACGGATGGCGTTCTGCGAGCCGGTGGCCAGGACATCAGCGGTCCGCAGCGCCTCGGCGAGGACCTCGTCGCGCGGGAGCGCCTTGGTGACCAGGCCGATGCGTTCGGCTTCGTCGCCGGTGATCATCTCGCCGGTCAGCAGGTAGTATTTGGCCTTGGCCATGCCCGCCAGCAGCGGCCACAGGATCGCCGCGTGATCGCCCGCGGCGACGCCGAGCTTCACGTGACCGTCGCCGAGCTTGGCGTCGCTCGCACAGATCGAGATGTCCGAGAGCAGGGCGACGACGGTGCCCGCACCGACGGCGACCCCGTTGATCGCGGCGATGATCGGCTTGTTGCAGTCGATGATCCCGTAGACGAGTCGGCTCATCTCGTCGAGCATCGCGGCCACCCGTTCGTGATCGCCGGCCATCTTCTCCACCATGGCGAGGTCGCCGCCCGCCGAGAAGGCCTTTCCCGCTCCGGTCACGACGGCCACGCGCGTCTGCGGATCGGCCGAGACCTCACCCCAGACGCGGGCCAGTTCGGCGTGCATCGTCTCGTTGGTGGCGTTGTACACCTCGGGGCGGTTGAGGGTGATCAGCAGGACGCCGTTGTCGCGGCGGTCGAACTGAAGGTGCTGGTAGTCGGCGAAGTTCATGAGAGCCATCCTTGTGTGCGGCAACCGGGACGAGTAAGAATGAACGAAAGTTCATTAGTGATGAACATAGGTTCATTCGGGCCTGCCGTCAAGGGCTTCGAGTGAATCGGTGAATATGGGTTCATCCACCGTCGACGAGGTGGATCGCACGTGAGGAGTGCTTGATGTCCGAGGTCATCGATCCCGATGTCGCCGCGCGGGAGGCGCGCGCGGCGCATCGTTCGCGGCAGCTGCTCGACGCGGCCGCGCGGCTCATGGAGAAGACCGGATCCGAAGCCGTGTCGATGCAGGCGCTCGCCGCCGAGGCCGGCGTCAGCGTCGGGCTGATCTATCGGTACTTCGGCAGCAAGGACGCCGTCCTGCTCGCGGTGATCACCGACGTCCTCGACCAGTTCGAGGTGCAGGTCCCCGAGGCGATCGCCGCCGCCGGCACCGACCCGGTCCGTCGGGTGGCGGCGGCATTCGTGGCGTACTGCCGGGTCATCGACTCGCGCAGGCACGCGGCATTGCTGACCTACCGGGAGAGCAATGCGCTCGACGCGCAGGGGCGTCGGCGCATCAAGGAGCTCGAGGTGGCGACCATGCAGCCGCTTCGCCAGGCGATCGCCGACGGCATCGAGGACGGACGGATCGTCGCCCCGCACCCCGATCTGGTGGCGTACAACCTGCTCCTGCTGGCGCACGCCTGGGCGCTCAAGCACTGGTACTTCGAGCGCACCCTCGACTTCGTCGGCTACACCCGCGCTCAACTGGCGCTGAGTCTGCGTTCGCTGATCGCCCCGCAGTTCGTCGAGGAGTACGCCGACCTGCTCGACGGGTGAGGCGACTACCCGGTCTTGATGTTCCGGCGGGCCGTTGCCTGATCGCGCGGGCGCACGACGATCTGGTCGAGGTTCACGTGCGACGGACGCGAGGCGGTGAAGGAGATGATCTCGGCGATGTCGTCGGCGACCATCGGCTCCAGGCCCTGGTAGACGGAGTCGGCGCGTTCGGCGTCGCCGTCGAAGCGGACGAGCGAGAACTCGGTCTCGACCATGCCCGGGCAGATCTCGGTGAGGCGGATCGGCTTGCCGAGCAACTCGAGGCGGAGGGTGCGATGCAGGACGCCCTGGGCGTGCTTGGCCGACGTGTAGCCCGCCCCGTTGTCGTAGGCCTCCAGCGCCGCGGTGGAGGTGATGGTGATGATCAGCCCGTCACCGGACTCCTCCAGTTTCGGCAGCAGGGCCTTGGTGATCCGCAGGGTGCCGACGACGTTCGTCTCCCACATCCACCGCCAGTCCTCGAGGTTGGCCTCGGACACCGGCGCCAGACCCTTCGCGCCGCCGGCGTTGTTGACCAGCACATCGGCGCGGTCGAGCGTCGCCACGAACCGTTCCACCGAGGCCGCGTCGGTGACGTCCAGGTACATGGCGCGGCCGCCGATCTCCTCGGCGAGCGCCTCGATGCGGTCGACGCGGCGGGCACCGAGCACCACCGAGAAGCCGTCGCGGGCCAGCGCGCGTGCGGTCGCGGCGCCGATACCCGAACTCGCGCCCGTCACGACGGCGACCTTGCCGCTGCCTGAACCGGTCCTGCCTGAATCGCTGGGAGTAGTCATGGCACACACCTTAGTGCCGCGAGCATCGTCGCGATCGGTGTCGGCGGCGGCTGATAAGTTCGACGCATGACCATCAGCGGTGTCGTGGCCGCGCCTCTCCGATTCGGAACCGGCCCGGCCGCAGCGGTTCTGGGCGCGGTGCGCGTCGCTGCGCCGGCCACCCGCGACCAGCTCGTCGCCGACACCGGACTGTCGGCGGCCACGGTCAACCGTCAGGTCAACGCCCTGCTCGAAGCCGGGCTGGTCACGGAGCGGCCCGACCTGCTGGGCCACAGCGGCGTCGGTCGACCCAAGGTTCCGCTCACCCTCGACCGTGACCGGTTCTGTGTGGCGGGCATGCACGTCGGTGCGCGTCGCACGGCCCTGGTGATCGCCGACATCGGCGGGCGCACGCTGTACAGCCACGCCATCCGCACCAAGGAGCTCGCCGCGACCGACGCCTCCGCGGCCGTCGACCGACTGTGCGAGCTCCTGGCCGAACTCGCCGGCCGCTTCTCCGGCCGGCAGGTGCTGTGGGCGGGCGCGGCGCTCGGCGGGGTGGTCGACGACCACACGGGCGTGGTCGACCACCCGATCCTGAACTGGGACCGACAACCGCTCGGGCAGCGCCTGCACGAGGCGCTCGGCGTGCGCGTCTCGGTGTCCGAGCACGTTCAGGCGATGGCCGCCGCCGAACTGCTGATGACCTCGACGATGGAGCGCACCGGGTCGAGCCTGTTCTTCTACGCCCGCGAAACCGTCGGCATGGCGCTGATCATC
Organism: Gordonia aichiensis; assembly: GCF_039946255.1. Classification (GTDB taxonomy): domain Bacteria; phylum Actinomycetota; class Actinomycetes; order Mycobacteriales; family Mycobacteriaceae; genus Gordonia; species Gordonia aichiensis_A. The sequence continues at coordinate 78,016 of NZ_JBCDWL010000002.1, forward strand.
GACGGCGAGGTGCATCAGCCCGCGCACGGGGCGGGCACCATCGCCGGCCTGCCGGTGCGGCCGGGCGTGCTCGACGAGCAGCCCGTCGCCGGCCTGCAGTCGGTGATCGGAACCGCGGCCACCAAGGCGGCGGCCGCACGGCTCGGCGTGGCCGCCTCGGCGGGCGTGGTGGCCGACGACCGCGCCCGGGTGCTCGGCGAAGCGGTCGCCGCCATGCGCGATGTGCTCAATCCCGATGAGATCGTCGTCGCCGGCGACGCCTTCTCGGCGCACGCGCACGGTCTGGAACCGGTGCAGGCGGCGTTCGACGCCACGACCCTGCTGCCGCAGCCGCTGGAGATCGTGCCGACCTCCTTCGGGGTGCAGGTGCCCGACGCCGCGGCGATCGCCGTCGCCCTGTCGGCGGTGTACGCCGATCCGCTCGGCGTGGTGTGCGGGACCTACCCGCGCAGCTGAGCCAGCAGTTCCAGCACCGCCGCGACCCCGTCGGGGTCGGCCACGCGATACTGTGCGGCCGTGGCGCCGGCACCGACCTTGACGCCGACGTCGCCGTCGCGCAGGTGGGCGAACGCCTTCTCATCGGTGACGTCGTCGCCGATGTAGAACACGGCGTCGGCGCCCGCCGCGGCCCGCAGCCGATCGAGGGCGTGACCCTTGCTCGTCTCGATGACGGCGAGCTCGATGACCATCTTCCCGTTCGTCACGTGCACGCCGTCCCATCGGGCGGGGCCGGCTTCGGCGAGTTCCAGTGCGCCGACGGCGTTCTCGTGCGTCGCCATCCGCGTGTGCAGGGTGACGCTGGCCGGCTTGCGCTCCACCGACGTGCCGGGGAAACGGGCGCTGATCGAGGTGAACTCGGCGACGATCCGGGCCAGGAGCGCCTCCTCGGCCTCGGTGATCGCCGTCTCGAAGCCGTCGGCGAACTCGGCGCCGTGGCTGCCGACCAGGGTGATCGCGGGGCTCGCGCCCGACAACGCCTGCAGGTCCGCTCGTGCCCGGCCCGAGACCAGTGCGGCGGTCGTGTCGCGGGCGACGGCGAGACGTTCCAGGGCGGCCATCGACCGCGGGTTCGGCACCGCGTCTTCGGGCCGGGGGACGATCGGCGACACGCAGCCGTCGTAGTCGGAGGCGACCAGGATCCGCGGGCTGGCCGCCAGCTCGTCGAGCGCGGTCCGCAGTGCGGTGTCGAGGACGGCTTCACTCATACCGGTGCATCCGCGGGCGAGCCGGCCAGGGTGTGCAGGAAACTGTGCGCCCACTGGTCGACGTCGTTGGACATCACCTGCTCGTGCAGCGCCGCCATCCGCTTGCGGCGGACCTCGGCCGGGTCGACGACGGCGGCCTCGATGACGTCGTCGACGTTGCGGTCGTCGTACGGGTTGAGCTGGTAGGCGTCGACGAGTTCGGCTGCCGCGCCGGTGAACTCGCTGAGGACCAGGGCGCCGCCCAGATCATCGCGGGAGGCGATGTACTCCTTGGCGACCAGGTTCATCCCGTCGCGCAGGGGCGTGACCAGCATGACGTCCGCGGCCCGGAAGTAGGCCAGCAGCTCGTCGCGGGCCACCGGCTGCAGGAGATACCGGATCGGCGGGTGGTCGACGGTTCCGTGGGTGCCGTTGATGTGACCGACGGTCTGCTCGATCCGATTCCGGATGTCGATGTAGCTGTCGACGCGTTCCCGGCTGGGGCTGGCGAGCTGCACCAGGACCGTCTTGGCCGGGTCGAGGCGACCGTCGGCGAACAGTCGTTCCAGACCGGCGAGCCGCACGTCGATGCCCTTGGTGTAGTCGAGGCGGTCGACGCCGAGCAGCATCACTTCGGGATCGCCGAGCTCGGCGCGGATCCGCGCGGCTCGATCGGCGGTGGCCGCCGCCTGGGCGGCGACGTCGGCCGAATCGATGGAGATCGGGAACGACCCCACCTGCACGGTGCGGCCGTCGTAGGCGACGGTGCCGAAGTCGGTGCGGATCCCGACCGGCTCGCGAGAGGCGTCCACCCCCAGCACACGGCGTGCCACCGACAGGAAGTTCTCGGCGCCGCCGGGCAGGTGGAAGCCGATCAGGTCGGCGCCGAGCAGACCGGCGACGAGCTCTCGGCGCCACGGGAGCTGGGTGAACAGCTCGCGCGGCGGGAAGGGGATGTGGAGGAAGAAGCCGATGCGCAGGTCGGGGCGGAGCTCGCGGAGCATGGCGGGCACCAGCTGCAGCTGGTAGTCCTGCACCCAGACCATCGCGCCGTCGGCGGCCGCCCGCGACGCCGCCTCGGCGAAGCGTCGGTTGACGCGGACGTAGGTGTCCCACCAGTCGTGGCGGAACACCGGCTTGACCAGCAGGTCGTGGTAGAGCGGCCACAGGGTGGCGTTCGAGAAGCCCTCGTAGTACTCGGCGATCTCGTCCTCGCTGAGCGGTACCGCGTGGATCTCGATCCCGTCGACCGTCGGCGCCTGATGCTCCTCGGCGTCGTCAGCGGTCGACGCGCTGCCCGACCAGCCGACCCACGCGCCCGACCGAGTCGCCAACGTCGGCGTCAACGCCGTGACGAGTCCGCCGGGCGACCGCTTCCACACGACGCTCCCGTCCGGCTGGACACTTCGATCGACGGGAAGCCGATTTGCGACGACAACGAAATCCGCACCCGCCGCAGGGTGCCCACCGGGCGCAGTCATCGATCAGGCGGGCTCGCCCGGAGCGATGCCGAGCATCGACAGAAGCATGCGGCATTCATCGGCGTCGGTGGCGTACGCTGCCACCACGCGGCGTGCCTTGTGGGCGGTCTCGTCGGCTACCGGCTCCAGCTCGTCGTCAGCGATGTCGGTCGTCTTTGCTGCCATGGTGCGAATTCTACCCGAGTCGCTCAGGCGTGCTTACCGGCGTTCGCGACGATCGCATCGTGCACGTACCGGGCCAATCCGGGGGCGATCTCCTCGTAGCTCGCGGTGAAGCGGGGATCGCTGACGTACATCTGCGCGAGGCAGCAGTGGAAGTCGTGGCTGCAGTCGTAGAAGCGCTGGTCGATCTGGGTGCGGGCTCGCTCGGCGGCGTCCGTCGCGGCATCGCTGTCGGCCGCGAGGCCCGCCTGCATGGCGGCGACGAAGGCCGCGTTGATCGCATCGGTCTCGGCCTTGATCCGCGTCCAGTCGTCCTTGGTGTACTTCGTGGTCCGGGCGGCCGACTGCCTCCAGGCGTCGGTGTCGCCCCATCGCTGCTGCGCCTCGTTCTGGTACTCGTCGCTGAAGCCGTCGCCGAAGATCTCGCGCATCTCCGCGTCGGTGGCCGGGCGTTGGTTCATTTCTCTCTCCATTGCTGCATCGATGGCTGCGACGAGTTCGGTCAACTCGCCGAGCCGGGACATGACGGCGGCTCGCTGTCGGGCGAGATGATCGACGGGGTCGTCGTCTCCGTCCAACAGGTCGGCGATCTCCTCGAGGGACATCTCCAGCCGCCGGTAGACGACGATTCGCTGCAACCGCTCCACGTCGGCCGCGGTGTACAGGCGATAGCCCGCCGACGTCCGCTCGGTCGGCGCCAGCAGCCCGATCCGGTCGTAATGGTGCAGGGTGCGCACGGTCACGCCGGTCAGGTCGGCCAGCCGGCCGACGGTCCAGGTCCGGTCCTCGTTCGCCGTCATGGTTACAGCGTGGCCCCTGACGTGGCGTCAGGGTCAAGCGATCACGGTCGGGGCTTGCGTTTGGGCAGCTGAAGCCCGCTCGGACGGTGTTCCTTGAGGGGGCGGATCAGCGAGGCGGGCAGGCTCGGACGCTTGAGGGTGCGGGCGATGAACTCGCCGAGCGTGACGCCCGCCGCGATGGACACGCCGATGGTGATCGCGGTCGCCAGTTCGCGGAATCCCGCGAGGGTCTGTTCGCTCATCACCCCGAACAGGCCGCGATACATGGTCAGACCGGGCAGCAGCGGCGTGATGCCCGCGACCGCGACGACCAGCGGCGGGACGAGTGCCCGACGTGCGGCCAGACCGCCGACGAGGCCGACCAGGACCGCGGCGCACGCGCTCGCGACGATCGGCCCGGCAGCGGTGAACGACAGTCCGGCGACCACCCCGGTGGCGACCATGCCCGCACCCACCGCGACCGAGATCGCGCGTCGCTCGGCGTAACTGGCCGCGGCGAAGGCCCCCGAGGTCAGGGCGCCGCCCACCACGCTCGAGGCGAGTTCGGCAGGCCCGAAGGGCGACGACGTCGTCAACGCCGGGAGCGTCACTCCCAGGGTCTCGACCAGCCGGATCGCCAGGCCGACGCCGGCGAGGATGCCGCCGGTCATCAGGACCACTTCGGAGAAGCGGGCCGTCCCGGTGATGGGCGCCCCGGTGATGGCGTCCTGGACCGAGCCGACCAGCGACAGTCCCGACAGCAGTACGACGATCCCGGCGGCGATGATCTGTGACGGTGCGAAACTCACGTGCAGCGTCTCGCGCCAGTGGTAGAGCCCCGCCGCGGGGAGCACCGCGATGAAGCCGCCGAGGACCTGCTGGAAGAAGATCGGGGTTCCGATCCGTGCCAGCCGCCGATTGCAGCCGACGATGACGATCGTCGTCAGAAAGGCGGTCGCGGCCACCAGCGGGGTGCCGCCGAGCAGGAGCGAGATGCCCAGCGCCATCACGCCCCACGACAGGTTCGCCAGCCAGTACGGGTACGGGTGCGGGGCGCCGGTGATCCCGTCGACGATGCGGTGGGCGGTGCCGGGAGTGATCGCCAGCTGCCTGATCCGTCGGACCAGTCGGTCGACGTGCGCCAGTCGCGTGAAGTCGAGCGATCGGTAGTGGACGGTCCGCACGGTGGTCACCGGAGGCAGGGTCGGACCGCGTCGCGCGCTCACCAGGATCGTGTTGAAGGTGACGTCCACGTCGACGTCGTCGAGGCCGTAGATGCCGGCGACGAACTCGATCTGACTGCGCGTGTCGATGGCGCCGGTTCCGGAGTCGAGCAGCACCGCGCCGATCCGGGCGGCCAGGTCGAGGACCTCGGTGATCGCGGCCTCGTCGTCGAGCGGGATCGGTTTGCGCGGCGCGACGACGATGCTGCCCGGTTCGATCGTGTCGATCGTCGCGGTCGCGTCACCGACGACCTTGTCCAGGCCTCGCCGGAACAATGCCTTCAGTCGCACCCCTGCCTCCTCGCCGTCCGGTCGCCGTGTCGATCCCCGCCGGGATCCCCTGACATTGTGGCCCGCGCGTACCGAACCGCGCGGTGCGGCCGGTGTCCGGTATCAGAGTCGTCGCGCCCGCACCGGGTGTTACAGGTGCGGCAGGCGACGCTATATACTTCCGCGGCAGGCCTCCTTAGCTCAGTGGTAGAGCACTCGCCTTGTAAGCGAGCGGTCGTCGGTTCAATCCCGACAGGGGGCTCTCTCCGGCGGCGGGCGCGGCCCGCCCCGCGTCGCCGCCCCGAGTCGCCCATCCGCGTGGCTCCGCGTGATCCGCGGTGTCTGTCGCGGGTTGCCAACATGGTCGGTGCACCCGCGGATCACGGCGAATCACGTGGAAGCGCCGTGATCCCCGTCGCTCGACCGGTATTTCCGCATCGCGGATTCGTATTATCGAAATCGTGACCACCACGAATGAGCGGCGTCCGATGAGCTGGCATCGTCGCGCGGGAATGCCCGTGCGCGTCTGGATGACGGTGCTGATCCTGGTCGGTCTCGCGCACTGGGCCATTCCGAGCTCCCGATGGCTGATCGTCCACATCTTCACCATCGGCCTGGTCACCAACTCGATCCTGCTGTGGTCCCAGACCCTCGCCGAGCGCTTCCTCGGCTATCACCTGCCGCCCGAGCGCCGAACCCGACAGCTGGCCCGCATCTACACGGTGAACCTCGGTCTGGTCATCACGATCGTCGGCATGATGGGCGTCTGGTGGCCGGTGACGCTGGTCGGCGCCGTTCTCATCGGGCTGGTTCTGGCCTGGCACGCGGTCGCCCTCGCCCGCCTGATCGGCGAGGCGACACGTCATCGGCTGGCCGACGGCGACGGTCGCGCCGCGCACACGATGAGCGTCTGGTTCTTCGTCGCCTCGGCGGCCATGCTGCCCTTCGGGGCGGGCTTCGGCGTCGCGCTGGCCTACGGGTTCGCCGATCCGCGGCAGGCGGGCTTCCTGGTGACCCACCAGGCGCTCAACATCCTCGGCTTCCTCGGCATGGCCGCCGCAGGCGTCCTGATCGTGATGTTCCCGCGCCTGCTCGGCGAGACCCAGGTCAGCGAGCGACGACGCCCGCTGGCCCTGGCGGTGCTGCCGACCGGCATCGCCGTCATCTGCGCCGGTGCTCTCAGCAGTCACCCGGTGATCGCCGCGGTCGGTGTCGGCGTCTACCTGATCGGCTGGTCGATCGTCGCCGTCCCCTTCGTCCCGGTCATCGTCCGACGACCGCCGTCCTCGTACTCCGCCGCCTCGATCACCGCCGCCCTGCTGTGGCTGTTCGGTTCCCTGATGGCCTACGCCGTCGTCCTGGTCACCGGTCCCTTCGACGCCGCCCGCATCACCCTGCTCACGGTGTGGTTCCTCGCCGGATTCGCCGGACAGCTGCTGCTCGGCGTGATGAGTCACCTGCTGCCGACCATGATGGGCGGTGGCCCGGTCACCGCGGCGGGCAAGAAGGTGATGGACACGTGGTGGCTGTGGCGGGTGCTCGTCATCAACGGCGGACTGGTGCTGTGGCTGCTGCCGGTGGGCAGCTGGGTCAAGGTCACGCTGTCGTCGCTGGTGATGCTGGCCTATGTCCTGTTCCTGCCGATCATGATCCGCAGCGCCGTCGCGGCGATGAAGGTCCGACGGTCGCTGCACGCGGTGACCTCGCCGCCGGAGGCGGGCGCCGCCGAACAGGCACCGGTGCCCGCCCCGCCGACGACGCCGGCGCGCCCGCAACTCGGCCTCCAGGCGATCGCCGCGGCCACCGCGCTGGCGCTGGTCGTCTCGGTGGGCGTCGCACTGGGCGGGGGCGGAGGCGCCGCGGTGGAGGACGCGGCAGGCACCGCGGCCCCGACCGGGCAGACCACCACCGTGCAGGTGGACGCGCTGCACATGCGTTTCAGCCCCGAGACCATCACCGTCCCGGCGGGCAACCGGCTGGTGATCGACGTGACCAACAAGGACACGATGGTGCACGACCTGGTGCTCGCGACCGGGCAGAGCACCGGGCGGCTGGCGCCCGGACAGTCCGGCCGCATCGAGGTCGCGGTGGTCGGCCGTTCCATCGAGGGCTGGTGCTCGATCATCGGCCACCGGCAACAGGGCATGGTCTTCCACATCAAGACCACCGGCGGAGACTCGGGCGGCGGGGCCTCGGGTGACGGGGCCTCGGGTGACGGGGGTGGGGCGCACGCCATGCCGGGCGCTGCCGGGCAGAGGCCCGCCGTCGACCTGATGAAGCCGCCCGCACCGGGCTTCCTCGCGCGCGACCCGCGGTTGGCGCCCGTGCCCGACGGCACCGTCCACCGGTACACCTTCGAGGTCGCCGAGGCTCCCGGCGAGATCGCGCCCGGCGTCCGCGCCACTCGCTGGACCTACAACGGCGGGACCATGGGACCGACGCTGCACGGCAGGCTGGGCGACACCTTCGAGATCACCCTGGTCAACAACGGCACCATGTCGCACTCCATCGACTTCCACGCCGGCATGGTCTCGCCCGATGCGAACATGCGCGACATCAACCCCGGCGAACGGCTCGTCTATCGTTTCCGTGCCGAGCACACCGGGATCTGGCTCTATCACTGCGCCACCGCACCGATGCCCGTGCACCTCGCCGCGGGGATGTTCGGGGCCGTCGTCATCGATCCGCCCGACCTGGCGCCGGTGAACGCCGAGTACCTGATGACCCAGTCCGAGTGGTACCTGGGCGCCGCCGGCGGCCCGATCGACGCCGCGAAGGTCGCCGCCGGCGCCGTCCCCGACCTGGTGATGTTCAACGGCTACGCGAACCAGTACGTGCACCGGCCGCTGCGCGCGAAGGCCGGGGACCGGATCCGGATCTGGGTCCTCGACGCCGGCCCCAACGAGCCGCTGTCGTTTCACGTGATCGGCACCCAGTTCGACACCGTGTACAAGGAGGGCGCCTATCTGCTGCGACGCGACGACCCGCTGCGCGGCGGCTCGCAGGCACTGGGACTGCTGCCCGCCGAGGGCGGCTTCGTCGAGATGACCTTCCCGGAGCCGGGTACCTACACCTTCCTGAACCACCGGATGGTCGACGGCGACCGCGGTGCGATGGGGAAGATCATCGTCGAGTAGCGGCGTCGGCGCAGGCATCGGACAGACGCATCAGGCGATCCTGTGCGCCGTGGAGATGCCGGTCGCTTCGCCGATCCGCATCGGTTTGACAGCGACCGGCAGCCGGATCGTTGCTTGCCTCCACGCATCAGGGACGTCGTGGTCGGAGATGACTCCCGTCCTCGCCGGTGAGCCCCGGTGCTAACCGGGAGGGTGGATTCGGCGCCGGCGCATCACGGGCACGTATGCCGTGGCGCGGTGAAGTCGCAGGGCTCGCGGCGAGGAATCAGCAGGTGAGAGACCTCGGAGTGTCAGGAAACCCGGTCGATAAAGTGGGCGCAGCCTGGTGGAGGAGGATACAAGGCGATGATCGGTTTCGTCGATGAGAGCAAGGCGCGTGGCCTGCTGGTTGCCTGCACGGTCGCTGGACCCCACGACGTGGTTGCCGCTCGCCGCGTACTGACTGACTTGCGGATGCGGGGGCAGCGACGATTGCATTTCAAGAGTGAGTCGGATTCGCGGCGACGGTTGATTTGTTCGTCGTTGGTCACGCTTCCGGTCACGGTCAGGATCTATCAGACCGGGGGCAAAGCGGATCGGTCCTCGAGGGGGCGGGCGTTGGATGCTGTGGTGAGAGATCTCGCCGCAGTCGGCGGCACTCGGTTGGTCATCGAGCGTGATGAATCGTTGGTGCAGGCCGACCGTGCGGCGTTGTTCCAGTCGGTTCGCGCTCATGGGGTTCCAGAACTGCGGTATGAGCACCCTCGCGCACACGAGGAGCCGATGCTGTGGGTCTCTGACGCGGTGGCCTGGTGCTATGGAAAGGGCGGAGCGTGGCGGGCACGGGTCGAACCGCTCGTCGAGGGCGTTACGCTGATCTGACCCGGGGAGAGGATACGCGAAACCCGGCTCACCAACCGTCCGGAAGGCTGCCGGGTCACTTCCCGAGGGCTACTGCCCTGGGCGCTGCCTATATTAGCACAGTTCAGAGGCGCTCCCGGTGTCGATGTGGCGGTGTACTCGGTGTGCCGGACGACGAAGATCTGCTCGATCGTCCCACGATCGAGCTACGGTGCCGACGGGCTCAGGCATGGATCCGCACGATCGGGATCGTGCGGTTCACCGCGGCGGCGCGCTCTCGGTAGTCGGCGAAGAGCGGGTAGACGGCGTCGGCGAGCGCCCACAGTCGGGTCTGCTCGACGTCGTCGGAGACGATGCTCGCGGCACGCCACGGTCCGTCGCCGGTCTTGCTGATCTTCACCTGCGGGTGCGCGCGCAGGTTGTGGAACCACGCCGGGTGTCGGTCGCGGCCGTAGCTCGAGGCGATGATGATCACGTCGTCGCCGTCGTGGAAGTACAGGACCGGATTCACCCGCTCGGCACCGCTCTTGGCGCCGATCGTCGTGAGCAGTGCGGTCGGCAGGACCATGCCGCTCGACAGCCGCCCGCCGCTGATCCTGAGCAGCGACGGGTCCACTCGCGGCGCCACGTGGATCGACAGCCAGCGCCCGGGCGGGGTGCGCAGGATCGTCGCATACGCGCGGATCGCGGGACGCAGGCCGCGGGCCGGGTCCACCGTCGGCAGGCCGGGCGTCATTGCAGCACCAGCAGATCGGTCCGCAGGTCGTCGTGGGCGACGACGCTGGGGTCGGTCACGTAGATCTCGATCGCGGCCCGCGGATGTGAGCCGCCCTGCGCGAAGTACGTTCCCATCAGGTGTTCCCATGCCGAGCCGAGGCCGTCGAAGCCGCCCAGGTGCGAGATCACCACGGCCCGCCCGGTCGGGAACATCCGGTTGTCGACGCCGTCGATCTGGACCGGTGCGGCCACCGGGAATCCGATCGTCAGGTCGAACTCGTCGTCGATGTCGCCGACATAGATCGCGAACCCAGGACCCACCGGGCCCGCCTGCGCCAGCACATGGAAGCTCTCGTCGAAGATCTCCGGCAGATCGTCGAGGCGGACCTCGGGGAAGTCCATCGTCACGACGGGCTGCTCGCCCGACAGCGAGACCTCGGTGGCCTCGAAGAACGGTTCTTCGCGCAGAATCAGCGGCAGGGAACTGGTCATGGCTTCATGGTACGGCGGGCATCGGACACATCGGGGCCGTCGAAGCGGCGGGTCGGGGAGTGCTGCGTCGGCGGCGCCGACTCGGCAGAATGGGGACCGTGACCCAGACCGACCATGTCGTCGACACCGTCTACGGCCCGCTTCGGGGCACCGGCACCGCGTCCTGCGATCTGTGGCTCGGCGTCGCGTACGCCGCCCGCCCGACCGGGCCGCGCCGCTGGCGACACGCGCAGCCGCCGCGCGAGCGCACCGAGATCGTCGACGCGCGCAGCTACGGTCCGGTGAGTCCGCAGCCGGTCATGCAGGTCATCGACCTGGGCGCCGACGCCTACGCCAACGAGGACTGCCTGTATCTGAACATCGGCACCCCGCGCGGCGTCGCGGGCACCGACGCGCGGCTGCCGGTGATGGTGTGGGTGCACGGCGGCGCATACCTGTGCGGTTCGGGGTCCCAACCGCTCTACGATCCGGGGTCGCTGGTGCAGTCGTCGGTCGAGCGCGGGACGCCGGTCGTCATCGTCACCGTCAACTACCGGCTCGGGGCCTTCGGCTTCGCCGACCTGCGCCACCTGTCGGCCGGCGACGAGCGGTTCGACGCCAACTGCGGTCTCTCCGACGTCATCGCGGCCCTGAGCTGGATCCGCGACAACGTCGAACGCTTCGGCGGCGACCCCGACAACGTCACCCTGTTCGGCGAGTCCGCCGGCGCCGGCGTGGTCACCACCCTGCTCGCCTCGCCTGCGGCGAAGGGACTGTTCCACCGGGCGATCGCGCAGAGTTCGCCGGCGACCACCGTCTACGACGCCGAACGCGCCCAGCGGTACGCCAACATGCTTCTCGCCGAGGTGCCGCCGGAGTACGTCAGGACATCGGAGCTGCGCCGCACCCCCGCGCTCGACCTGGTCAACGCCTCGTCGGCCGTCTTCAACCTGGTGCCCAACCGGTTCCCGGGGACCATCGCCTTCGCGCCGGTCGTCGACGGCGACCTGGTGCCGCTCGATCCGATGGAGGCCATCGTCACCGGCGAGGCGCACCGCGTGCCGCTGCTGATCGGCACCAACCGGCACGAGACGTCGCTGTTCCGTTGGATGTCGACACCGCTGCTGCCGGTCAAGGACCACGGCGTCGACGCCATGTTCACCCTGATCGGCACCGAACGGCCCGGTCTGTCCATCCCCGAAGCCGATCGACTCGACTCCTCGTACCAGCACGTGCCCGCGGGGGTGCGGAGCATGGCGATCTCGCGCGACATCGGTTTCCGGATGCCCGCGGTGTGGATCGCCGAGTCGCACGCGCAGGTGGCGCCGGTGTACCTGTACCGGTTCGACTGGGCGACGCCGATCCTGCGGCTGCTCGGATACGGCGCGGCGCACGCCACCGAGGTGCCGTACGTGTGGGGGAATCCCGCTTCGAGCAGACGCGATCCGATGTACGCCCTCGGTGGGCGGGCCATCGGTGAACGGGTCCGGCGCCGGATGCAGTTCCGGTGGCTCGGTTTCGCCGCCGACGGCGACCCCAACACCGGCGACGGGGCCGACGCCGAGTGGGAGGCCTATGTCCCGCAGCGGCATTCGTCGCTGCTGATCGGTGGCGAGACGGACACGCCGATGGAGGGCCTCGACGATCACATTCTGCGGGCCTGGGGAGACGAGGTGTTGAGCTTCCGATGACCGCTTCACCAGTTCGCCGATTCGGTTCGGCACACCTGCACGACGGCGGCTTCGCCTACGGCGCCGAGGTCGACGCGAAATCGTTGATCTATACCGCCGGCCTGTCGCCGCTCGACGAGGCGGGCGAGGTCGTCGCGCCCGACGATCCGGTCGCGCAGGTCGCACGGACCATCGCCTGCCTGGACGTGCTGCTCGCCGAGCGCGGTGCGCACCGCGACGGTGTCGCCAAACTGACGGTGTACGTCGTCGCCGCCGACAACGGTGCCCTGGGCCAGGTGTGGCAGGCGGTCGACGCCGCGTTCGGCGGGGCGACCCCGCCCGCCATCGTCGTCGGTGTCACCGCGCTGCCCTACCCGGGGCAGGTCGTCGAGATCGAGGCGGTCGTCGCGGTCGGGTCGCGCTCATGACGGCCCGGCCGCTGATCACCGTCGCGCAACGGCGGGCTCGGCTGCAGCGCAGGCATCTCCTCGACGGCGGCGCCGGGCGTCGGCCCGCCGACGTCGCCGACGCGGTGGTCGCCCTGCACGCCACGGTGCCCTCGACCGTCCACCTGTCGGTGTGGGCGCGCGGCGGCGCCGTCGACCCGGGGGTCGTCGAGACCGCCCTGTACGACGACCGGTCGCTGGTCAAGCAGTTGGTCATGCGCCGCACCCTGTTCGTGATGACCCGCCCGGTTCTCGCCGACGCCGTCGGGGCGGTCGGGCCGCGGGTGGCGGCGTCCGAGCGCACCAACATGTTGCGCGACCTGCGCCGCGAGGACGGCCCGCCGGATCCCGAGGCGTGGCTGGCCGACGCGCGCCGGGCGGTGCTCGCCGAATTCGCAGGCGGCGCGGCCTTCCCCGCACCGGAGCTGCGGACGCGGCTGCCGGAGTTCGATCTCGAGATCATGCGCGATGCCGACAAGTCGTACGGGGGACCGTCGCCGATGCTGCCGCGACTGCTCAACCTGATGGCCGCGAGCGGCGACGTGGTCCGGGGCCCGAACGGTGCCGACTGGCATCGGTCACGGCCGTCGTGGACCGCGATGCAGACCTGGCTGGGGGCGCCGCTGCCGGCCGTCGATCAAGCGGCCGGGCACGCGGCGATGGTGGAGCGATGGCTGCGACGGTACGGCCCGGGCAGCGAGACCGATCTGGTGTGGTGGCTCGGCACCACCAAGACCGCGGTGCGCGCGGCGCTCGCGACGCTCGATGTCACCGAGGTCGACATGGAGGCGGCCGGCACCGGCTATCTGATGTCCGACGATCTCGCCGACCTCGAACCGGTGACGCCGCGGGCACTGCTGCTGCCGAGCCTGGACCCCACGACGATGGGGTGGAAGGACCGCGACTTCTATCTCGGCGGGCACGCCGCCGAACTCTTCGACCGCAACGGCAACGGCGGTCAGACCGCGTGGTGGGACGGGCGCGTCGTCGGCGGGTGGGTCTTGGCCGACGGAGCCGACGGCGGCCGGGCTGTGCGCGTGGTGCCCCTCGAAGACCTGCCGCCCGAGGCGCTGCGGGCGCTGGACCGGCGTGCCGAGGAGCTCTCCGAATGGCTGGGCGAGTCCCGCCCGACGCCGGGCTTCCCGTCGCCGCTGATGACCAGGCACCGGTGACCGTCGGCGACGGTCCCGCGCCGACGTCGTTCCGCATTCCCTCCTGCGGCTGGTCGGGTGCACTGGCCCTCCCAGGCTGGTCGGGTGCGCTGCTGTCGTCGTTCCCCATCCCTACCGCTCGCCTCCTAGGCTGGTCGAGTGCCGCCTGCGAGCGAAGCGAGCACGCGGTGTATCGAGACCCCGGCACCACGGCGGCGCTCCGACGATCACCCCGCGTCCGGGCGCGTCATCATCCCCACCTCCAGGTGATAGCCGTTGTGGCAGTGAAGCATTCAGGCGCCGGGATTGTCGGCGACCAGATCACGTCGACGCTCGAGCGGGGCAGGACGTTGACCGTGTCCTTGCGGGCGCCCGGCACTCCGTCGGGTCGGACGAGGCCGAAGGTGTGACCGTGCAGGTGCATCGGATGCCACATCGACGAGTCGTTCACGAACCGGAGCCGGACGGACTGGCCCCGCGTCACGCGCAGCGGGGTGATGTCCGGGTAGCGTTCGCCGTTGATCGCCCAGTCGTAGCGCATCATCGTTCCGGTCAGTCGGGCGGTGAGCTCCACATCGGGCCGACGCGCGGGCAGCGTCACCGAATCCGCGGCGGCGAGCCGATCGGCGGTGGCGACCGAGCCGGACAGCGCCGGGGCGTGCCGGGCTGCGGCCGGGTCGGCGCTCGGCGAGGTGGACAGGACGGCGAGCGCGCGTCCCCGCTTGCCCTCGGGTTCGGCGACCAGGCCGAAGACCCCGTCGCCGGCCGTGACGATCGCGTCGTATCGCTCGCCCAGCCCGAGCAGGACCGTGTCGGTGCGGACCGGCACGATTGGGAAGCCGTCGGTGTGGGTGAGGGTCATCGGGTGCCCGGTCAGACCGACGCGGAAGGCGGTGTCGGCTCCGGCGTTGATGATTCGGAGCCGGATCGGCTGCCCCGGGCGGGCGCGGAAGACCGACGGATCGGTCGCGACGCGACCGTTGATCAGATGATGCGGATGGTTCACGTCACCGGCGTCGCCGCTGAGCAGGCGACTCGGGTTCATCCCCATCCCGCCGCCCATGTGCCCCCGTCCTGTGACCCCCGCCCATGTGACTCCCGCCCATCCCGCCGCCCATGTGCCCGCCGCCGGTGCCGCCGGTCATGGGGGAGCGGAGACCGGCCAGGATCTCGTCGGGGCTGGGGCCGACGCCGCTGGTCCAGTCGTCGAGCACGATGATCCACTCGGTGTCGTAGGCGCCGGGGTCGCCGGGATCGTCGACGATCACCGGCAGGTACCGGCCGTAGTCGGTGTCGCCGCCGACATGCGGGTGGGCCCAGTAGGTGCCCGGGTGCGGAACCGAGAAGCGGTAGGTGAACTCGCCGCCGGGTGCGATGTCGGGTGTCGCGGCGCCGCACCGTCCATGTCGTTCCGCAGCGCGATCCCGTGCCAGTGCATCGAGGTCGGTCGTGCCAGGGCGTTCGTGACGTGCACGGCGAGGTCGTCGCCGATGCTCGCGCGCAGCGTGGGGCCGGGGACCGACCCGTTGTAGGCGAACGTTCGGGCGTGGACTCCGCCGCCGAGATCGACGGTCGATTCGCCTGCCGTCAGCGACGCCCGCACGGTGCGGCCCGTATGCGGCCGGGCCCGTTCGGCGGCGGCGACGGCGGCGTCGCTGACCTGTGCCGGGGACCAGGTCAAGGTTCGATCAAGAATCGTCCGGTCGCGGCGACGCCGGCTCACAGGAACCTCCCAGGCGAATGCCAGCTGCGGTGTCGAGAGCGGAGGCACAGTGGAGACATGACCTCTGCAGACAAGCCCGCCAAAGTCCTCGTCGTCGACGATGAGGAGAACATCCGGGAGCTGCTGTCGGTGTCGTTGAAGTTCCAGGGATACGAGGTGATGGCGGCCGCCGACGGTCCGCGCGCCCTGGACGTGGTCCGCACCTTCAAGCCCGACGTGCTGGTGCTCGATGTGATGATGCCCGGGATGGATGGTTTCGGCCTGCTCCGACGACTGCGGGCCGACGGCATCGAGGCGCCCGCCCTGTTCCTGTCGGCGCGGGACTCGGTGGCGGACAAGGTCAACGGCCTCACCATCGGCGGCGACGACTACGTCACCAAACCGTTCAGCCTCGAAGAGGTGGTCGCCCGACTCGCGGTGCTGCTGCGTCGCAGCGACTTCGGGGAGACCGAGAAGACCGGGCGGATCGTCTTCGCCGACCTCGAACTCGACGAGGAGACCCACGAGGTCTTCAAGGACGGCGAGCTGGTCTCGTTGTCGCCGACGGAGTTCACCCTGCTGCGCTACTTCATGGTCAACGCGGGCACGGTGCTGTCCAAGCCGCGGATCCTCGACCACGTGTGGAGCTACGACTTCGGCGGCGACGTCAACGTGGTCGAATCCTATGTCTCGTATCTGCGGCGCAAGATCGACACCGGTCCCACGCGGCTGATCCACACCCTCCGCGGGGTGGGCTACGTGATGCGGGAGCCGCGGGGATGAGACCGCGCGTGCGGGGCGTCCCGCTGCGCGTCTCGCTGGTGGTGCTCACCGCGGTGCTCGTCGCCCTGGGACTGGTCGTGTCGGGTCTGGCCGTGACCTCGGCGATGCGCGGCAACCTGATCTCGCGGACCGACTCGGGTCTGCAGGACGCCGTCAACGGCTGGGCGCGGCCGGGCGGACTCGCCGCCGGGCACGGGGCCGGTCCGCCCGGCCCCCGGCGGCCGCCCTCGCAGTACTTCGTGTCCACCCAGCTGCCGAACGGCCTGCTCCTGACGATCAGCGACTTCTCGGCGAGCCCGGACCTGAGTGCGCTGCCCGACGGCGACGCCGGTCCGCTGACCGTGCGATCGGTGGGACGGGGGCCGCAGTGGCGGGTCGTCAAGCGGGTCGACGACTTCGGTGCCAGCGTCGTGGCCACCCCGCTCACCGACGTTCAGGAGACGATGAGCCGGCTGATCTGGTTGCAGGTCGGCATCGGGGCCGTCGTCGTCGCCGTGATCGGCGTGCTGAGCTCACTGCTGGTGCGGTCGAGTCTGCGTCCGCTGCGCCGGGTCGAGGAGACCGCCCATGCCATCGCCGGCGGCGACCTCCACCAGCGCGTGCCCGAGGAGCCGCCGAACACCGAAGTCGGCAGTCTCGGCCGGTCGGTGAACGCGATGATGACCCAGATCCAGGCCGCGTTCGCCGCCACCGCCCGTTCGGAGCAGCAGGCGCGCGGCTCGGAAGAGAAGATGCGACGCTTCGTCGCCGACGCCTCGCACGAGCTGCGGACGCCGCTGACCTCGATCAAGGGCTTCTCCGAACTGCTGTCGATGCGGGCGGTGGACCCCGACGACGCCGTCCGCCGCATCTCGTCGGAAGCCGACCGCATGGGGCTGCTGGTGGAGGATCTGCTGATGCTCGCCCGCCTCGACGCCCAGCGTCCGATCGAGCGCGATGAGGTGGAACTGCTGCCGGTGATCGACGACGCCGTGGAAGCCGCGCGTGCCGCGGCCCCCGGCGCGACCATCGTCTTCGAGGCGCCGCCGACCGTCGGCGATCCGGTGATCAGCGGTGATCCGGCCCGCCTGACCCAGGTGGTCCGCAATCTGATCGGCAACGCCGTCGCGCACGGCGGCGCCGACGCCCGGATCGAGGTGCAGGTGGCGGCGGGCCCCTCCGACGTCGCGGTCACCGTCGCCGACGACGGACCGGGCATGTCGGCACACGACGCCGCACACGTCTTCGAACGCTTCTATCGGGGCGACGACTCCCGGCATCGGGACAGTCCGGGCGCGGGCAGCGGGCTCGGCCTGTCGATCGTCGCGGCCCTGGTGCAGGCGCACCGCGGGCGCGTCGGCGTCGACACCGCGCCGGGGCAGGGGGCGCGCTTCTGGTTCGTCCTGCCCCGGATCGACACCGGCGGCCTCGACGCGCCGGGGCCGACGCCCGCCCTCGGCTGAGCGTGCATCGCAGCTGACGGACCTACACTGAGGGCATGCCTTCGGTTTTCACGCACATCATCAACGGCGATCTGCCGGGCCGCTTCGTCTGGAAGGACGGCACCGCCGTCGCGTTCATGACCATCGCGCCGGTGACCCCCGGCCACGTCCTCGTGGTGCCGCGCAAGGAGATCGACCACTGGGAGCAGATCGACACGCCCACCTTCACCCACATGACCGACGTCTCGCAGAAGATCGGTCGCGCGGTGAAGGACGCCTTCGACGCACCCCGCATGGGCATGTTGATCGCCGGACTCGAGGTTCCGCATCTGCACCTCCACGTCTTCCCGGCGTACTCGCTCGAGTCGTTCGACCTCACCAAGGCCGACCAGAATCCGTCGCCGGAGTCACTCGACGACGCGGCCGAGAAGATCCGGACCAGCCTGCGCGCGCTCGGCTACGGGGAGAACGTGCCCGACGCCTGACCCGATCGACCGGCCCGACCCCGATCCACCGGCGGTTATCGGTGATTCGCGGAGCGGGCATCAGCGATCTTGGCGGGCAACCGCTCGAATCGGTCGGGTGCGCGGCCCCCGGTGTCAGAATCACAGGCATGCTCGTGCAATCCGCCGCGCATGGCGGTCTGCGCCGCCTGCCGCATCTGCGAACGGTGTTGGCCGTGTACCGTGCCGGATCGTTCGGTCGCGCCGCCGTCGTGTTGGGAGTGTCGCAGCCGACGGTCACCAATCACGTGAAGGCCCTCGAAGACTACTTCGGCCTGGTGCTCTTCGAGCGGAACGCGGACGGGGTGACCCCGACGGCGGCCGCGCACTCGATCATCTCCCAGGTCGCCGCGCCCTTCGATCAGCTCGACCGGGTCATGGCAGGCGTCTACGAGCAGGACGGCACGCACCCGGTCCGGCTCGGGGGACCCCGAGAGTTCATGTCGGCCCGGGTGATTCCCGCGCTCGCGGCGCTCGACGGCGCGCGGCCGCGCATCGACGTGACGCTGGGCGAGGCGAGCGCTCTGCTCGATCGGCTCGAATCGGGGTCGCTCGACGTCGTCGTCTCGGGCGTGCGATCGGGCCGGGCCGGCCTGCGGTCGTGGCCGGTGGCCGACGAAGAGCTGATCTTGGTCGCCGCGCCCTGCCTGAGCGTGCCGAAGGGTGTGCCCGCGGCACTCGACGCGGTGCCGGTGATCGAGTGCGATTCCGCCATGACGGCGACGCGGAGGTACTGGAACACGGTGTTCGGCGCCGATCCGCGATGCCGACCGACGCTCACAGTGCCCGACCAGCGTGCGGCGCGGTCGGCGGTGCTGTCGGGGTTGGGGATGGCGGTCCTGCCCGACTATCTGGTCGGCGAGGATCTCGCCGACGGTGCGCTGATCGCCTTGGTCGATCCCACCGAGGCGCCGCTGAACACCCTCTTCATGACGATCGGTGAGGCGGCGATCCAGAATCGTTCCGGCGCAGCCGTGTTGGCCGAGGCCGTCACCGAGCTGATCAAGCGCGGCCCGGCGGTGCCGACCGGCGGTCGCGCTCCGGGACGGTGAGGTCCGGCAGTCAGCCGAGGATCAGGATCAGGGCGGCCAGCACGGTGAGGACGGCGACCGCGGCGGCGACGACGACCGGCCCGGCCTCGTAGGGTCGCGGTGCCTCGGTCCCGACGCCGGTGGTCCCTGTGTCGGTGGTCCCTGTGCCGGTGGTCCCTGTGCCGGTGATCCCAGTGCCGGTGATCCGAGTGCCGGTGATCCCCGTGCCGGCGACGTCCGTGCCGATGATGCCCGCGTCGGTGGTGCCGGGGCGGGCGGCCCGAACCGGTGCGCCGGGGAAGGCCGGGCACGCGGGATCGTCGAGAGTCAGCGGCGGCAGATGCCGATCCACGAGTGTTCCGGAGAGATCGTGCGGGTTCAGGGTGCGGGTCTGCGATGCGTAGGGGCGAGCCGGGGGCGCCGCCGGATGAGGAGGATGGGTCGGGTGCGGCGGCGCCGGACGCGGTGGTCGCGGCGTCGTCTCCGGCACGGTGCGGAGCGCCCCGATCAGATCCGCGGCGAAATCCCCGCAGGTCGCGTACCGGTCGTCGGGTGCTTTGCTCAGGGCGCGGGCCAGCACGCGATCGGTCAGCCAGTGCAGGTCGGCGCGACGCTCGCAGGCCGACGGCGGCGGCGCAGACAGGTGCGCCACCACGATGTCGGTGAGTCTGTCGCGGTAGAACGGCAGCTCCCCGGTCAACAGGTGGTAGGCGGTGCAGGCCAGTGAGTACTGGTCGGTGAACGGGCCGACCTCGCTGTTCGTCAGCCGTTCCGGGGCGGTGTAGTCGATGGAGCCGACGAGGTTGTCGGTGGTCGTGATGCGGGTCGCCTCGATCGCAGGCAACGCGATGCCGAAGTCGGCGAGCATCGCGTACTGCTCCACGGCATCGCGGCGGAGCAGGACGTTCGCCGGCTTCACATCCCGGTGGATCACCCCGTGCCGGTGCGCGTGGTCCAGGGCGGCGGCCAGATCGCCGACGATTCGGGCCACGTCGTCCTTCGCCATGCCGCCCAGTCGACGTACTTCCTGGGCGGCGTCGTGTCCGGCGACGAACTGCATCGCGATCCACCAGCGGCCTCGCTCGTCGCCGCAGTCGTACACGTCGACGATGCCGGGGTGGTCGAGGCGGGCGACGACATCGGCTTCGCGCTTGAACCGGCGGCGGAACTCGTCGTCGCCGAGATGGTCGGCGCGCAGGACCTTCAGTGCGATTCGCCGGGACAGCCGCGGATGCTCAGCCAGGAAGACATCACCCATGCCGCCGCGGCCGAGGCACCGCACGAGGGTGTATCCGGCGAACTCGGCGCCGACGTCGGGTTCGGGACCGACCGTGCCGAACCCGCCGGGATCCTCGGCGGCCTGCTGGTCTGCCTCGTTCGTGGTCGGCGCTGCACGGTGCGTCGGCGCGGTCTCATTCGACATGGCGTCCCTACTCGATTCGGTCGCCGACGCACAGCACGTCGACGATGTGACTGCGGCGGCCGGAGATCCGCTCGGATTTGGCGACGGCCGTCTCTGCGGCGAGCCGCCGGTCGCGGCCGAGGCCGGACTGGTAGGCGGCGGTGCTCTCGCCGCCGATGGGCCGGGCGAAGCCGGCGCACCCGGAGTCGAAGTACGCGATCGACCAGGTCCGGGAGTCGTATCCCCATCGGTCGGTGGCCGCGCGGATCAGCGCCTCGGGATCGGGATACCGACCGAAGGCGTAGGTCTGGCCGTCGGGATCGAGGAGCAGCGCCCACGAGGGACCGGCGGCGGCGTTCGTGCGAACGCTGCCGGACTCGCCCGGCTCAGCCGCCGTCGGCGCATCCACCGATCCGGACCCGCTCGAGCCCGTTCCGGCCTGTCCCGTTGCGGCCCGTCCCGTTGCGGTGGACCCGCCCCCGTCCGTGTCGCCAACGTCTCCGGACTCGCCGCCGTATCCCGACTGGCCGCCGTATCCGGACTCGCCGGACGGGCCCGTCGAGTCGCCGGGCGAGAGGTTCCTGCGGGCCGATCCGGGGTCCGAACTCGACTCCGACCGCACCGGGCTGGAGCCGGCGTGCATCGTCGCGGCGGTCTCACCGCCGAACACGGCCCGGCTGATGCCGACGGTCGCGATCACCAGGACCAGCGCTGCGACGGCGGCGGCGATGCGGCGACGGCGCGCGAACACCCGCTGCGACACCACCTCGCGCCGGGGGCGCGGCGCCGACGGCGGTCGGGGGCGCGGGAGGTCGGCTGTCGGCGGCCGGTTCGGAATCGGCACCGGTGGCTGATCGGGATGGACCGGGTGCTCGTCGGTGTGCCGCGGCCCGGCGGGCGGCGCCGGGCGTGTGATCGGCGGGCGGCGGGAGGTGAGCGCGGCGAC
The DNA here is from genome assembly GCF_039946255.1 of Gordonia aichiensis. Classification (GTDB taxonomy): domain Bacteria; phylum Actinomycetota; class Actinomycetes; order Mycobacteriales; family Mycobacteriaceae; genus Gordonia; species Gordonia aichiensis_A. Next base: position 99,335 of record NZ_JBCDWL010000002.1, read on the forward strand.
GAGGTCGCGGGCGAAGTCGCCGCACGTGCGGTACCGGTCGCGGGGATCCTTGGCCAGCGCCCGCTGAAAGACCCGATCGCACGCCGCCAGTCGGGGGTCGACGGCGGAGATCGCCGGGACGGGCGCCGTGGCGTGGGCGGCGATCAGGGCGGTGAGCGTCTGCTGCGGGTACGGCAGATGCCCGGTGAGCATCTCGAAGGCGGTGCAGGCGAACGAGTACTGATCGGCCGACGGCTCGGTCTCGGCTCCCGCGATCCGCTCGGGCGCCGAGTAGCTGAGCGTTCCGACGAAGGAGTTGACCTCGGTCAGCGCGGTGGTTCCGGGGGCTTTGGCGACCCCGAAGTCCAGGACGGTCGCCGTCGACACGGTGCCGTCGGCGGCGCGTTGGATGTGGATGTTGCTCGGCTTGACGTCGCGGTGGACCACGCCCATCGAGTGCGCGTACTCCAGGGCCCGGCCGACCTGCTCGACGATCCGGACGGCGTCGTCGACGGTGGTCGGAACCTGCGTGGACAGGTCGCCGCCGGGCAGGTACTTCATCGCGTACCAGAAGTGCTGGTCGGTGACGCCGAACTGATAGATCGTCGCGATGTTCGGATGATCCAGCGAGGCGAGCGTGGTGGCCTCGGCGACGAAGCGGGCGGCGGTGGTGCCGGATGCGGAGATCAGCGTGGCTTTGACGGCTTCGAGCCGACTCAGCCGGACGTTGCGGGTCAGCAGGACTTCGCCCATGCCTCCGCTGCCGAGGGGTCGCAGCACCTCTCGGTCGCCGATCATCGAACCGACTGGGATCGTCAAACCCGGGCCCTCCTGTCTGCACGCTGCCGCCGTCACCGCCCGACTCGATGACCCTTCGTCCCGCAGAACATTCTCTCGGAGTCGGTCGGACCGGACGGAAACCGACACACAGGGGTGGGAGCCGCCCCATACGAATTCTGAGGGCCGTTCAAAAAGGGACGGATCACCCGATCGGCCGAAATCGACGGTTTCGGCTAACAACGGATGCCGGCTGTCGGTCAGCTTCTCTGGAGGGACGCCGGACGCAGGGGTCAGGCCGTCCGATGAATCACCAGCGGGAGGACGGCGTCGGCGCCCGCGTCGCGCAGGGCGGCCGCGGCCAGCGTCACCGGCCAGCCCGAGCCGGTCTCGTCGATCACCAGCAGCACAGCGCCCGACACCGCGGGTGTCGGCTCCAGATGATCCCGCCAGTACGCCGCCTCGGTGGCGCCGGTCGCCTCGCGTCCCGGGCGACGGCCGGGCCGCACGTTCAACGGTCCGCCGGGCCGCCGCCCGACCTCGCGCAGCCGCTGCGCCAGGGTTGCTGCGAGTTCGCCACCGGTCAGGTCGAGCGAACAGATCAGGTCCGGGCGGATGCCCGACGACCGTCCCCACTCGGCGACGACGTTCACCGCGGCATCGGCGAGTGCGGCGACGGCGTCGTGGTCACCGCGCTCGACACCGCCGAGGAGCTCGCGCCACTGCGGTGCGTCGGCGAAGGCCAGGATGCGGCCCGGTTCGGCCATCGCCGCCGGTGCGATCCGGCCGCGCGTGCCGAACTCGCCGCCCGGCCACATCTTGCGCGGCTCCAACACGTCGGCGTCACGGCGGAGCGCACCGCCGACCGCGGCGACGACGTCGGGTTCGGGCGACTCGGCCAGGCCCGGGGTGATCTCGCCGCGGCACACCGAGCACTGTCCGCAGTCCGCCGCGCGGGGATCGTCGAGCGATTCGGTCAGCAACCGCATCAGGCATCGTTCGCCGCGGATGAAGGCGCGCATGATGTCGGCTTCGCGGCGGCGGACCGCGAGGACCCCGTCGTAGTGCTCGGCGTCGAACGTCCAGGGGCGCCCCGTCGCCGACCAACCGTCGCTGGTGCGCTCCACGACGCCGTCGACCGCCAGCTGCTTGCACATGAGTTCCACGCGGCCGCGGCGGATGCCGGTGGCCGCTTCCAGTGCGGGGACCGTCATCGGGCCGTCGGCCCGGTGCAGGGCTTCCAGCAGCCGGTCCATCCGGTCGGGGTCGGGAATGGTGGCGGTCGCGAAGTGCTCCCAGATCGCGTCGTCGAGCGTCGAGGCCAGCAGCATGACGACCGCCTCGTCGAGCGCGCGGCCGGCACGACCGACCTGCTGGTAGTACGAGACCGGCGAGGGCGGTGCCCCGACGTGCACCACGAAACCGAGATCGGGCTTGTCGAAGCCCATGCCGAGAGCGGAGGTGGCGATCAGCGCTTTCACCCGGCCGGCGAGCAGCTCGTCCTCGAGCCGGTGGCGTTCGTCGGGCGGCAGTCCGCCAGTGTAGGCGGCCACCGCGAGGTCGTCGCCGTGGACTGCACGGATGGCCTGCACCAACCGGTCGGCGTCGGCGACGGTGAGCACGTACACGATCCCCGAACCGGGCAGCATCGGCAGTTCCTGGGCCACCCAGGCGTAGCGTTCGAGGGGATCGAGGCCATCGATCACGTTGAGGTGCAAGGACTTGCGACCCAGCGGCCCTCGAAGCACCAGGGTGGCGCGGCCGAGCTGATCGGCGACGTCGGCGGTCACGCGGGCATTGGCGGTCGCGGTGGTCGCGAGCACCGACGTCTGCGGGTTGAGGGTCTGCAGGACATCGGACACCCGCCGGTAGTCGGGCCGGAAGTCGTGCCCCCAATCGGAGATCGCGTGCGCTTCGTCGATCACCACCAGGCCCAGCCGGCCGGCGAGCGATTCCAGGACGCGCCGACCGAAGCCCGGGTTGGCGAGCCGTTCGGGCGAGACCAGCAGGACATCGAGAGTGCCGTCGAGCAGATCATGCTCGATCGTCGTCCAGTCGTCGACGTTCGACGAGTTGAGCGTGGCGGCCCGCAGTCCGCCCCGGGTGGCGGCGACCACCTGATCGCGCATCAACGACAGCAGCGGCGAGACGATCAGCGTGGGCCCGCCGCCTGCGGCCCGGATGACCGCGGTGGCCGTCCAATAGACCGCAGACTTGCCCCAACCGGTGGCCTGAACCACCAGCACGCGCGCGCCGGGGGAGGCGAGCGCCGCGACCGCCGTCTCCTGATCCGGGCGGAGCCGAGCGTCCGGGCCGGCGAGTGCGGTGATGACTCGATCGGCGATGGCCCGCTGGTCGGGGGTGAGCTCATGGGGCGGCGTCGGAGTGCTCATGGCGTCAATCTAGCGTCGCCGCGCCGAACCCGGTATCGCGCCGTCCACAGGCAGTTCGCAGGACGACCCCAGCCGTACCGGAGGCGGCGGCGCGAGGCTTCCTTCCATGACCGAAGTTCTGAGTCCGGCACCGACCCCGGACGATGCACCCGAACCAGCGCCTCGCCCCCTGCTCGATGTCGTGGTGCCGGTGTACAACGAAGCTCGCGACCTGGAGAGATCGGTGCGTCGTCTGCACAGCCACCTCGTCGACCAGTTTCCCTACCCGGCGCGCATCACCGTCGCCGACAACGCGAGCACCGACGACACCCTCGCCATCGCGCGCCGGCTGGCCGCGCAGATCCCCGGGGTCCGCGCGGTCCATCTGGACCTGAAGGGCCGCGGCCATGCGCTCAACCACGTCTGGCGCACCGACGACGCGCAGATCGTCGCCTACTGCGACGTGGACCTGTCGACGGACCTCAATGCCCTCATGCCGCTGATCGCGCCGCTGGTCTCGGGGCACTCCGACATCGCGATCGGCACTCGGTTGGTGCGGTCGGCCCGCGTGGTGCGCGGAGCCAGACGCGAATTCGTCTCCCGCTCCTACAATCTGATCCTCCGGACCGTCATGCGGGCGCAGTTCTCCGACGCCCAATGCGGGTTCAAGGCCATGCGCGCCGACGTGGCCCGCGAACTGCTGCCGCATGTCGAGGACACCGGGTGGTTCTTCGACACCGAACTGCTGGTCCTCGCCCAACACGTGGGACTGCGGATCGCCGAGGTCCCCGTCGACTGGGTCGACGATCCTGACAGCTCCGTCGACATCGTGGCGACGGCGATCGCGGATCTGCGCGGCTGCGCGCGTGTGGGGTGGGCGCTGGCGACCGGCCGGATCCCGATCGTCGAGCTGCGCCGGACGCTGGGCCGGCAGCGGCTCCCCGGACCGCCGATCGTCGGCGTTCCGCACGGGATGGTGGGGCAGCTGGCCCGCTTCTGCGCGGTCGGCCTCGCCTCGACCGCAGCCTTCGTGCTGCTGTACCTGCTGCTGCGACCGCTCGGCGCGCAGCTCGCCGACTTCGTGGCGCTGGCCGCGACCGCGGTCCTCAACACCGCCGCCAACCGTCGATTCACCTTCGGCGTGCGCGGGGCCGACGATCGCCTCCGCCACCACCTCTTCGGCTGGGGCGTGTTCCTGTTCGGCTGGGCGGTGACGGCCCTCGCGCTGCTGGCCGTGCACCGCCTGCAACCCGACGCGAGCGGCGCGCTGGAGGCGATCGTGCTCGTGAGCGCCAACCTCGTCGCCACCGCCGCCCGCTTCGTCGGACTCCGCCGGGTGTTCCGGCGGCGCCCGAGCGTGCGGTCCACGACCGCGCAGGCCGTGACCGCACCGACCGAACCGAGTGCGTCATGACCGCCGACGTCCTGCGCCGCACACCGTCGGCCGGCCCGGGACCGGGCGTCGCGGAGCCAACCGCGCGCGAGGCCGGGTACCGCCGACTCTCGGTCGGCGCGCTCCTGGTCGGCACGGCAATCCTCTACCTGTGGAACCTGTCGATCAACGGGTGGGCGAACTCGTTCTACACGGCGGCGATCCAGGCCGGTTCGCAGTCGTGGAAGGCCTGGTTCTTCGGCTCGTCCGACATGGCGAACTCGATCACCGTCGACAAACCGCCCGCATCGCTGTGGCTTCCGGCCCTGTCGGTCCGGGTGTTCGGTCTCAGCTCCTGGTCGGTGCTGGTGCCCGAGGTCCTGCTGGGGGTCGGCTCGGTGGCGCTGCTGTACCTCATCGTCCGACGAGCGGTCGGTCACTGGGCGGGACTCGGCGCGGGCGCGGTGCTGGCGCTCACTCCGGTTGCGGCGCTGATGTTCCGGTTCGACAACCCGGAAGCACTGCTGATCCTGCTGATGATCGCCGCGTGCGGAGCGGTTCTGCGGGCGATGGAGCCCGGCGCCGCGAGCCTGCGGTGGATGATCGCCGCCGGCGTCGCCGTCGGCTTCGGCTTCCTGACCAAACAGCTCGAGGTGATGTTGATCGTGCCCGCGATGGCCGTCACCTACCTGGCCTTCGGTCCCGGCCGGTGGCCGCGCCGGATCGGGCACCTGTTCGCCGCGCTGGGCGCGCTCCTGGTGAGCGCGGGCTGGTGGGTGCTCGCGGTGGAGCGCTGGCCCGCGGCGAGCCGCCCCTACATCGGCGGATCACAGCACAACTCGATCCTCGAACTCACCTTCGGCTACAACGGCCTGGGCCGGCTCGACGGGAACGAGCGGGGCAGCGTCGGCGGTGGCGGCCGGGCGCACCAGATGTCCGGTGCGGTCGCCGAGATGGTGGGGCCCGCCGGCCCGGGCCGGGCCGGCGGGGGCGGGATGTGGGGGTCGACGGGCGTCCTGCGGATGTTCGAACCCGCCCAGGGCGGGCAGATCGCCTGGCTCATCCCGTCGGCCCTGATCCTGGGCGCGGCGGCGCTGGTCCTGATCGGCAGGTCCGCGCGCACCGACACGCGGCGATCACTCCTCGTGCTGTTCGGACTGTGGATGCTCACCATGGTCGGCGTGTTCAGCTTCATGGCCGGCATCTTCCACAGCTACTACACCGCGGCCATCGCCCCCGCACTGGCCGCGGTGATCGCCGCGGGTGCGGCGGTCTGCTGGGGGCGGCGCGACCGGCTGTGGGTCCGGATCGTGCTGGCCGGCGCCACATGGGCGGCCGCCGTCTGGGGTTTCATCCTGCTGCAACGGTCACCGGACTTCGTGCCGTGGCTGCGGCCGAGCGTGCTCGTCGTCGGCGCGATCGCGGGAGCGCTGCTCCTGCCGGCCCGCCGCGGCCCGCTCTCGGCGGTCGCCGCCGCAGCGGCGATCCTCGCGGCCCTCGCCGGCCCCGTCGCATACACGGTCGACACCGTCACCACCGCCAAGCAGGGATCCATCATCAGCGCCGGCCCGCGCGTCGCCGGCGAGTTCGGGCCCGGCGCGGTCGGTCGCCACGGTCGGACGCCGTCGTCCTTCGGCCCCGGCGCACCGACCGGACTCGGTGGGCGGGCCGGACCCGGCGGACTGCTGAGCGGGTCGACTCCCTCCGACGAGATGATCGCGGTGCTGCGGACCGACGCCGGCGCCTACACGTGGGTGGCGGCGGCAGTCGGCTCCAACGAGGCATCGGGGTATCAGATCGCGACCGGATTCTCGGTGATGCCGATCGGCGGTTTCAACGGCACCGACCCGTCACCGACGCTCGCGGCCTTCCAGAAACTGGTGGCGCAGGGTCGGATCCACTACTTCATAGGCGGCAGTCGCGGCGACTTCATCGGCGGCGGACACGGCGACTTCATCGGCGGCGGTCGCGGCGACGTCGGGTCGCCGGGCCTGGGCGGCCCGCCCGGACTAGGCGGTTCGGGTGCGTCGGCGCAGATCCGGACGTGGGTCGAGGCGAACTTCGCGCAGACGACCGTCGACGGGGTCCAGCTCTACGATCTGACCGCTCCGAAGTGACCGGGCTCGTCGGCGATCGGCAGGACCCGGTCGATCGCCGACGAGCCGGGGGATCAGCGAACTTATGATGGGCATCATGCGCCGTGCCCATCTTCGTTCGGCGTCCAGCCGAGATGCCCGGTACCCGGCCGCCGGACGGCTGGACGCGACGCTGATCCGACCGCTGCGGATCGGCCTCGGCGTCGTCGGAGCGCTCTATTCGCTCGCGGTGGTGCTCGAACTGCTCGGCGCAAGACCGATTCCGCCGGGCGAGACGGCATCGGCGGTGCTGTGCTCGGTCGGCGCCGCGGCGACATTGCTGCGCCGTGACATCGGGCGACGCCTCGCGTTGCTGTGCGCCTTCGGCGGGGTGACGCTGTCGGTGGCCTTTCACACCGAGATCGCCGCGCAGGTCTGGGCGCTGCTGCCGGCCCAGGCGCTCGCGGTGTATCTGCGATCGGTGCTGCCCCGGTGGCACGCCCGGACCCTCATCGCCGTTCTGTGCGCGCTGCTGGTCGCGGCGTTGAGCTTGGCGCCGGCGCCCGTGCCCCCGGAGTGGTTGGTGATCTTCCCGCTCGTCGTCATTGGGCTCGCCGAGACGATGGGCACGCTGCAGTCGATGCTGATCCGCATCGCGATGACCGACCCGTTGTCGGGCCTGCGCAACCGCGTGGGGTTGGAGGTCGACGCCTCCCGGCTGCTCGGTGGTCCGCCGCTCGGCGTCCCGGTCGCGGTGGCCGTCATCGACATCGTCGGGATGAAGGAGATCAACGACCGCCGCGGGCACCTGGCCGGCGACTCGGCGCTCGTCGAGGTGGCGAACACGCTCGCTGCGGTCGCGCCGCCGGGCGGGACGACCGCCCGCATCGGCGGCGACGAGTTCCTGATGATCGCCCGCACCGACGCGGTCACGCTCCGCAGCTCCGTCGACGCCGCTCAAGCCGGACTCGCCGTTCAGGTGACCGGCGGTGTCGCGGAAGGTACGACCGGGACCAGCGAACTGCTCGACCTGATCCGTGCGGCCGACGCCGACCTGTACCGCCGCCGCGAGCTGATCGCGGCCCGCCGAGGCGTCGCGCTGCCGTCCACCGGGGCGTGACTTCACGACCTGACGGTCCGGCGGCCGCCCACGGCGCTGCCGAGGACGCAAGGGTGGCTGTGCGACGGCAGAAATGTCAGACCTGCCGCGCGTTGCCCGACCGCCACTCGCCGAACGTCGTCATCGGCTCGGACGAATAGTTCCGAGCCGGATGGACCAGGTCGGGAGGGGTGTGCCAGCCTTGGCGTGGTGATCGTCGATTCCCGGACTCTGTGGCTGGCAGGCGGAGTCAGTGCGCTGGCGACCGGAACGCTGCTGTGCGTGCAGTACCTCGTCGCACCGGACGAACGGGCGATGGTGCTGTGGGGAGCCGGGAAGATGATCACCGGAGTCGGTGCCGTCCTGGTCGGTCTGCGCCAGGCGATCAGCGACACCGCATCCGTGCTCGGCGGCAACGTCCTGATCGTCTTGGGCTGGACGATCATCGTCGCGGGATCCGCGTCGTTCAACGGACGACGGCTCAGGCCGGTCCCGACCCTGGTGTCGGTGTGTGCCCCTGCACTCGCGCTCGCCGTGTTGATCGTGTCGTTGGACATGTCCCCGGGTGTTCGGACCGGCGTCATCGGGCTGGTATTGGGCGTGGTGATCGTCTGGAGCGTCGTGGACTGTCGGCGCGCACAGCGCCGCGACGTCTACTTCTGGCGGTCGATGCAGATCATCGTGATGATCGCGTGGGTCCTGGTCCTCGAACTGCGTGCCGGAGTGGCCACGGTATCGCCGATCTCGGGCGACCCGGCAGCCAACAGCGCATTCCAGGTCGCGACGACGATGGGGCTGATGGTGGCCACCATCGCTGATGGAATCGCCTGCATGATGCTGTCTCGAGAGCGGGTGGATCGGCAGCTCGTTCTGGCGTCGATCCGCGACCCGGAGACCGGCCTGCTCAACCGGGCGGGCCTGATGCAGGAGTACGCGGCGCTCGCCGAGCGCGGTGCCACCGCGACGGTGGTTCTGCTCGACATCGACGGCTTCAAGAACGTCAACGACACCTACAGCCGTCTCGACGGCGATCGCGTGCTCCGCCGTTTCGGAGACGCAGTCCGACAGCACGCGCCGACGGGCGAGATCGCGGCCCGATACGGCGGCGACGAGTTCTGCCTCATCCTCGCTGACTGCCCGCTCGAGGACGCGGTACGGATCACCGAGGCGATCCGCAGCGAGTTCGCATCGATCGACGCCGCCGGCACTGATGCGCTCGGGCTGGACGGCACCGTCGTGACGGTGAGCGCCGGTCTGAGCTCGGTGTCGACGGCGCAGACGACGCTCGACAGCGCGATCATGGGCGCGGACGGTGCGCTGTATCGGGCCAAGCGCGCCGGCCGTGACCGGGTGGCGGTCGCATTCGACCCGTGTTGAGCGCCTGCGGCTCGGCCCGAGCTTGGCGCCGTCGCCGCAGGGGCCTACGTTGATCGGGTGAGCGTGCCCACCATCATTCGCCGCATGACCGGACGCGATCCCGGTGAGGAGGGTCGCGGCGCGAGCGGACTGGAAGTCTTCTACGACCTCGTCTTCGTCGTCGCCTTCTCCATCGCGGGCGTCCAGCTCGCCGAGTATCTGGTGCTGGGGCACTACCGCACCGCGATCGTCGGCTACGCCATCGCGACTTTCGCGGCGGTGTGGGCGTGGATCAACTTCGCGTGGTTCTCCTCGGCCTTCGACACCGACGACTGGATCTACCGTCTCCTGACCCTCGTCCAGATGGTCGGTGTGGCGGTCATCGCGATCGGTCTGCCGCCGGTCTTCGCCTCGATCGACGCCGACGCGCACGTCGACCTCGGGGTGGTCGTCATCGGCTACCTGGTGATGCGGGCGGGGATGATCGTGCAGTGGCTGCGCGCCGCCGTGCAGGCGCCGCGCTACCGGGCCACCTGCCTCACCTACGGTGTGATGACCGCGGTCGCGCAGGTCGGCTGGGTGCTGGTCGCGATCATTCCGATGACCCTGGTCCCGACACTGCTCGCGATCGCCGTGTGCATGGTGGTCGAGCTGCTCGGGCCGGCGATCGCCGAGACCCGCTTCCGGCGGACTCCGTGGAACGCCGACCACATCGTGGAGCGCTACTCCACGCTGGTGGTGATCACCCTCGGCGAGGGGGTCGTCGGCACGGTGGCCGTCCTGCAAGCGGTCATCGCACGCACCGGATGGAGCACCGAGACCGCCGTCCTCGGCCTGGCCGCGATGGGCGTCACCTTCGCGATGTGGTGGTTGTACTTTCAGCTCGACGTCGGCCGCCCGCTGGCCCGGCATCCGGCGAAGTCGTTCGTCTTCGGTTACGGGAGCATGCCGATCGTGATCGGTTGCGCGGCGGTCGGGGCGGGGCTGCACGTGGTGGCGATGTGGCTCGAAGGAGACGCGCGGATCGGGGAGCCGGCGGTGTACGGCGCCCTCGCGATCCCACTGGCGATCTTCTGCTTCGGCACGATCGGCATGTACTACTTCCTGGCGGGCGTCGACGCGCGCCTGCTGCCGCTGCTGGCCGCGGCCGGACTGCCGTTGGTGGCCGGGGCGGTGATGGCCGCCGCGGGAGTCGGCGTGCTGGCCTGCGTCGTGACGGGCGCCCTGGCGCCGGTGCTGTCGGTGGCACTGGTGGAGGCGAATGCGCGCCGTCGTCGATCGAGCTAGTGTCCTGCGCCGGTGACCGGCCCATTCCGCTGAACGCGCAGTCAACCACTACCCTGAAATCGTGCGCGTACTGGTGATCGGCTCGGGCGGCCGCGAACATGCCCTGCTCCTTGGACTGGACCGCGATCCGGCGGTGACGGAACTGCATGCGGCACCGGGTAATGCCGGTACCGCGGCGCTGGCGACCAACCACGCGGTCGACGTGGCATCGGCCGACGCGGTGGTCGCGCTGGCTCGGCAGATCGCCGCCGACCTGGTGGTCATCGGTCCGGAGGTGCCACTGGTGCTCGGGGTGGCCGACGCGCTGCGCGCCGCGGGAATCGACACCTTCGGGCCGAGCGCGCAGGCTGCGCAGATCGAGGGCTCCAAGGCTTTCGCGAAGGACGTCATGGCGGCCGCCGGAGTGCGGACCGCGCGCGCCGAGATCGTCGACAATCCGGCCGAACTCGATGCCGCGCTGGATCGCTTCGGCCCCACCTGGGTGGTCAAGGACGACGGCCTCGCCGCGGGCAAGGGCGTCGTGGTGACCGCCGATCGCGCCGCGGCTCGCGCCCACGCCGCGGACTGCCTGGAGAACGGGCACCCGGTGCTGCTCGAGAGCTTCCTCGACGGACCCGAGGTGTCGCTGTTCTGCCTGGTGGATGGCGAGACGGTGGTGCCCTTGCTTCCCGCCCAGGACCACAAGCGCGTCGGCGACGGCGACAAGGGCCCCAACACCGGCGGAATGGGCGCGTACACGCCGCTGCCGTGGCTGCCGCAGTCGATGGTCGACCGCATCGTCGACGAGGTGTGCAAGCCGGTCGCCGCCGAACTGGTCAAGCGGGGCACGCCCTTCACCGGGCTGCTCTACGCCGGCCTGGCGATCGACGCCGAAGGCCCCGCCGTCGTCGAGTTCAACTGCCGCTTCGGCGATCCCGAGACGCAAGGCGTGCTGGAACTACTGGAATCGCCGCTCGGCGAGGCGTTGGCGGCCACCGCCCGCGGAACTCTCGCCGAACTGCCCCCGCTGCGGTGGCACGACGGTGCGGCCGTCGTCGTGGTCCTGGCCGCTGAGAACTATCCCGGCCGCCCCCGCATCGGCGATCCGATCACCGGGGCCGGCGCCGACGGTGTCCTGCACGCCGGCACCGCGGTCAACGATCGCGGCGAGGTCGTCTCCGCCGGTGGGCGGGTGCTGTCGGTGGTCGGCCGCGGCGCCGACCTGACGGCTGCGCGAGCCCAGGCGTACGAGCGTCTCGCGCAGGTGAAGCTGACCGGCTCCCACTTCCGCACCGACATCGGCAAGGCCGCCGAAGACGGCGCCATCCACCTTTAGTGTCCTAGTGCAGGACACTAGTGTCCCGCACAGACGGCGGCGCACCACCTGCGGAACCGGGGCGCCGCCGTCTCACGTCGTGGTCGGCGTGTCCGATCCGTGGTCCGCGGCGCGGGGTCAGCGCGCCAGGTTGCGGCCGAGGAACTCCACCTGGTCGGGCAGCACGGAACGCCAGAAGCGATTGGTGTGCCCGCCCGGGGTGGTGGAGAAGGCGGCGGGCGGGTGCAGATCGGCCGCCCACTGCCGGGTGTAGGTATAGAACTGGTCGGCCATGCCGATCGAGATCATCAGCGGAATCTTGCTGAACGCGTGTTGTTGACCGAACAGCGAGTTGGTCGCGTAGTCGGCGTACGAGTCGAAGGCACGCGGCGGGAAGTTGTTGGGATCGCCCCACATCGCCGGCGAACTCACCGCGATCGCCGCCACGCGCGGAGCTCCGATCAGCGCTCCCAGGCGCAGCGCGCCGTAGCCGCCCATCGACCAGCCGTAGAGGCCGATGCGGTCGGTCCGCAGGTTCAGCTCCGGACTGGTGTCGAGCATGGGGATGAACTCGTCGATGATCATCGCCGCGCCGTCGGCGCCGTCGGTGCGCGCATGGAAGTAGTTGCGTCCGACGTCGACGCTGGCCACCGCGAACGGCGGATTCCCCGCGTTCACGTATTGCTGGACCACGCCCTGGATGTTGAGCGCCTGGCCGAAGATGCTGCGCTCGTTGGTGTTCAGCGCATGCGCGACGATCAGGACCGGCAGTTCGCCGGTCACTCCGCTCGGGCGGGTGAGCGCCCACCGGGTCTCGCGCCCGGCCATCTTCGCCGACACGAAGCTGCCGCTGATCAGCGGCGGGTCGGTCGGGATCTGCGGGGGAGCGGTCTCGGTCGGCAGTCGGTCGTCGCCGCCGATGTTGGCGGCTTCCTTCGGCGACAGCGCCTCGGCGCCGCCGCACGCGGTGACGCCGCCGAGTGCGGCCAGTCCCGCGAGGCCGCCGAGCATCGCCCGGCGCGACAGCAGTCGCCGCGACGCCACCGGAAGATCGGCGGACGTCGCGGCGAATGGGAGGCGATGACGGTACGAAGACATTTCGGACCGAAGTCTACCGGCTCGATCCGGCCGGGCGCCCCGCAGCGACCGTTCGTGGGACCGTTCGTGGGACGGTCAGTGCGTGGTCAGGCGCGGATCGGGGCAGGTGCACCGCTGCTCGGCCGGCACCGGGCGCATCACGTCCGCGACGTGCTCGCCGCAGCCGTCCCAGGTGACCTTGCCGCACGTGTTGCATGAGACGGGAAAGCACATAGTCGAGATTCCTTCGGTTGGGGATCGGGGGATCGGGGGATCAGGCGTCGGCGGTCAGTGAGGTGACCGCGGCGGTCAGCTTGTCGGTGGCCTCGTCGGCGACGGACTTGAGTTCCGGATTGTCGACGACGTCGACCATCAGTCCCGGGTTCATCGCCTCGACGATGCTGCGCCCGGGATCGTCGGCGTCGCTGCGCACGACGACGTTGCAGGGCAGCAGCAGGCCGATCTGTCGTTCGGCGGTCACCGCGCGGTGCGCCAGCGGGGGATTGCAGGCGCCGAGGATCACGTAGCCCTCCATCTCGGCGCCGATCTTGGTCTTGAGGGTGGCCGCCATGTCGATCTCGGTGAGAACGCCGAAGCCCTGCGCGGCGAGGGCCTCCTTGGTGCGGGCGACGGCTTCGTCGAGCGGCGCGTCGACGGTGGTGGCGATGGCGAGGTTCATGACGGCTCCTGTCTCTTGGATCTTGCTCTCGGGTCGAATCCCGGTGGGCGGAACTGGCGGGTCTCAGGCGAGGGTCAGGAACAGCTTCTCGAGCGTCTCCATGTCGGGCCCGGATTCGCCCGGGTCGGTGAGGCATTCGCGCAGATTGGTGGCGATGATCTTGAACCCGGCGCGGTCGAGGGCACGCGAGACCGCGGCCAGCTGGGTCACGATGTCTTTGCAGTCACGGCCGTCTTCGATCATCGTGATGACGCCGCCGAGTTGCCCCTGCGCGCGGCGCAGGCGGTTCAGCACGGCCGTCGTCGAATCCTTGTCGCCCTGCATCGGGTTCCTCCTCGGGGTTGGCTTACGCATTCACTATACCCCAGGGGGTATCTGTCGTGCATCATCCTTTTCGCTGGAGTCGGCGGTGGGCACTACACTTCACAGGCGTGGGTAAACCGGCTATCAGCAACGTCCTGGCCAATCGCTACGCATCCGCGGATCTGTCGCAGATCTGGTCTCCGAGCAACAAGATCGCCCTGGAGCGCAGGCTCTGGATCGCGGTCCTCAAAGCGCAGAGTGAACTCGGCATCGCGGTGCCCGCCGAGGCGATCGCCGACTACGAGCGCGTGGTCGACGACATCGACCTCGACTCGATCGCCGACCGCGAGCGCGTCACCCGGCACGACGTCAAGGCGCGCATCGAGGAGTTCAACGCCCTCGCCGGTCACGAGCAGATCCACAAGGGCATGACCAGCCGCGATCTCACCGAGAACGTCGAGCAGCTGCAGGTCCTGCAGTCGCTGAATCACGTCCGTGCACACGGCATCGCGACGCTGGCGCGGGTCACCGAGCGCGCCGCCCAGTACGGGTCCGTCGTGATGGCCGGCCGCAGTCACAACGTCGCCGCGCAGGCCACCACCCTCGGCAAGCGGTTCGCCTCGGCCGCAGACGAGCTGATGCTGGCGCTGACCCGCCTCGACGAACTGACCGCGCGCTACCCGCTGCGCGGCATCAAGGGCCCGATGGGCACCAGCCAGGACATGCTCGACCTCCTCGACGGCGACGCCGACAAGCTGGCGACCCTCGAAGACAAGGTCGCCGCCCACCTCGGGTTCGCCAACGCCTTCACCTCGGTGGGCCAGGTGTACCCGCGCTCGCTCGACTTCGACGTCGTCTCCGCCCTGGTGCAGCTGGCTGCGGGACCGTCGTCGTTGGCCACCACGATCCGCCTGATGGCCGGCCACGAACTGGTCACCGAGGGCTTCCAGCCCGGACAGGTCGGCAGCTCGGCCATGCCGCACAAGATGAACACCCGCAGCTGCGAGCGCGTCAACGGTCTCGCGGTGATCCTGCGCGGCTACGCGTCGATGACCGGCGAGCTCGCCGGCGCGCAGTGGAACGAGGGCGACGTCTTCTGCTCGGTGGTGCGCCGCGTCGCTCTGCCGGACGCCTTCTTCGCGATCGACGGACTGATGGAGACCTTCCTGACCGTCCTCGCCGAGTTCGGCGCCTACCCGGCCGTCATCGCCAACGAGCTCGACCGCTACCTGCCCTTCCTGGCGACCACCAAGGTGCTGATGGCGTCGGTGCGCGCCGGCGTCGGCCGCGAGACCGCGCACGAGGCGATCAAGGAGAACGCCGTGGCCGTCGCGCTGGCGATGCGCGAGGAGGGCCGCGAACCGGATCTGCTCGATCGGCTGGCCGCCGACGAGCGCATCCCGCTCGACCGCACGCAGCTCGACGAGTTGATCGCCGACAAGTCGGCCTTCGTCGGTGCCGCGGAGGCGCAGGTGGCGGCGGTGGTCGCCGCCGCGTCGGTCTGGATCGACGCCGACCCCGAGGCCGCGGCCTACACGCCCGCACCGATCCTTTAGGAGACCGCCATGCGACCGACCCTCGCCGACTATCGGCACATCGCGTCCGGCAAGGTGCGCGACATCTACCAGATCGACGACGACACCCTGCTGCTGGTCACCTCCGACCGCATCTCGGCGTACGACTTCATCCTCGACACCGCCATCCCCGACAAGGGGCGGATCCTGACCGCCGCCAGCTTCTTCTGGTTCGAGCAGCTCGGCGTGCCCAACCACCTCGACGGCGGGCCCACCGACGAGCGGATCCCCGCCGACCTCGTCGGCCGGTCGATGGTCGTCAAGAAGCTGCCGATGGTGCAGGTGGAGTGCGTGGCCCGCGGCTACCTGACCGGGTCCGGGCTCGTCGACTACACCGCGACGGGCGCCGTCTGCGGGGTGGCGCTGCCTGCCGGTCTCGGCGAGGCGGACAAGCTGCCCGCACCGATCTTCACTCCGGCCACCAAGGCCGCGATGGGCGATCACGACGAGAATGTGAGCTTCGAGCACGTGGCCGCGACCGTCGGCGAGGAGCTGGCGACGCGCCTGCGGGAGACGACCCTCGACATCTACGGCCGGGCCGCCGATCTCGCCGCCGACCGCGGCATCATCCTGGCCGACACCAAGTTCGAGTTCGGGCAGGCGCCCGACGGCTCGCTCGTCCTTGCCGACGAGGTCCTCACGCCCGACTCGTCCCGTTACTGGGATGCGGCGACCTATGAGCCGGGCCGCGTCCAGCCGAGCTTCGACAAGCAGATCGTCCGCAACTGGCTCACCGGCCCCGACTCGGGTTGGGACCGCAAGAGCGAGCAGCAGCCGCCGGCGCTGCCCGCCGACGTCGTCGACCGCACGCGGGCCCGCTACATCGAGGCGTACGAGCGGATCTCGCGGCGCAGCTTCGCCGACTGGCCCGACCGGCTCAGCGACGATGCGAACGGCCGTCATGGCTGATCGGGTGACGCCCCCGGTTGCGAAGAAGGTTCCGACCCGGCGGATCCACCACGGCGACACCGTCGTCGACGACTACGAGTGGCTGCGCGCGAAGGACGATCCCGAGGTCATCGCGTACCTCGAGGGGCAGAACGCCTTCGTCGAGCAGGAGACCGCGCACCTGGCGCCCTTGCGCGACGAGATCTTCGCCGAGATCAAGTCGCGCGTCCAGGAGACGGACATGAGCGTCCCCACGCGCAGCGGCCGGTACTGGTACTACACCCGCACCACCGAGGGGCTGGCGTACGGTTCGCGGTGCCGCAGCCCGATCGTCGACGCCGACGACTGGACTCCGCCGCACGTGCAGCCCGGAGTGCCGCTGCCGGGCGAGGAGGTCTTCTTCGACGCGAACGCCGAAGCCGAGGGGCACGACTTCTTCAGCCTCGGTGCGATGTCGGTGAGCCACGACGGTGACTGGCTCGCCTACAGCGTCGACGTGGTCGGCGACGAGCGGTACACGCTGCGGATCAAGAACCTGGTGACCGGGGAACTGCTGCCCGACACCATCAGCGGCGTCGCGGCCGGCGCCACCTGGTCGCTCGACGCCCGCTACCTCTTCTACACGACGGTCGACGACGCCTGGCGTCCGGACACCGTCTGGCGCCACGAGGTCGGTTCGACCGACCCCGACGTGCAGGTCTACCACGATCCCGACGAGCGGTACTGGGTCGGCATCGGCACGACGCAGAGCGACGAGTACCTGGTCATCGGCGCCGGCTCGAAGGTGACCTCCGAGGCGCTGGTGCTGCGCGCCGACGATCCGACCGGCGAGTTCGTCAGCGTCGCCGGCCGCACCGAGGGCGTGGAGTACTCGGTCGAGCACGCGCGGATCGACGGCGCGGACTGGTTCGTGGTGGTGCACAACGACGAGGTCGACGGTCGCAAGGCGATCGACTTCGCCGTCGACCTGGTGCCGGTCGGCGACTTCTCCGCACGGCGGCCGTTGATCGCGCACCGACCCGGCAGGCGGGTGGAGGACGTCGACTGCTTCCGCGACTACCTGGTGCTCTCGTACCGGGCGGAGGCCCTGCCGCGGTTGGCGATCGCCGACCTGCGGCGTATCGACGGGCTCCCGGCGGCGGACGACTTCGTCGAGGTGACCTTCGATCAGGAGCTGTACTCGGCCGGGCTCGGCGCCAATGCCGAGTGGGAGACGCCGAAGCTGCGGATCGGATACGCCGGCTACGTCGACCCGACCGAGGTCATCGACCTGGACGTCGCCACCGGGGAACGCACGCTGCTGCGCCGACAGCCGGTGCTCGGCGGCTACGAGCCCGCCGACTACGTGGCGGTCCGCGAGTGGGCGGTGGCCGGCGACGGCACCCGAGTGCCGGTGTCGCTGGTGTTTCGCCGCGATCTGGACCGGTCGGAGCCCGCGCCGATGTTGCTGTACGGGTACGGCTCGTACGAGTCGTGCCTGGATCCGGGCTTCTCGGTCTCGCGGCTGTCGCTGCTCGACCGCGGCGTCGTGATGGCCTTCGCGCACATCCGCGGCGGCGGCGAGATGGGCCGGCTCTGGTACGAGAACGGCAAGACGCTCACCAAGAAGAACACCTTCACCGACTTCGTCGACGTGGCCCGCCACCTGATCGACACCGGTTGGACCTCGCCCGAGCACCTGGTCGCGGAGGGCGGAAGCGCGGGCGGTCTGCTGATGGGCGCGGTGGTGAACCTGGCGCCGGAGCTGTTCAACGGCATCCTCGCCGTCGTCCCGTTCGTCGACGCCCTCAACTCGATCCTGGATCCGTCGCTGCCGCTGACGGTGATCGAGTGGGACGAGTGGGGCGACCCGCTGCACGACCCGGACGTGTACGCGTACATGAAGTCGTACACCCCGTACGAGAACGTGCGGGAGCAGGCGTACCCGGCGATCCTCGCCGAGAACTCCCTGCACGACACCCGGGTCTTGTTCGTCGAGGCGGCGAAATGGGTTGCGCGACTTCAGGAGTGCACCACCTCGGAGAACCCGGTGCTGCTCAAGACCGAGATGTCGGCCGGGCACGGCGGCGTCTCGGGCCGGTACAAGCAGTGGGAGGAGACGGCCTTCGAGCTGTCGTGGATCCTGCAGCAGTCGGGGGCGCTGAGGGTCACCGGCTGATCGTCCCAGGCATCGCATAGCAGAAGCGGACGTCCGCCCAGTTCAGTACTGAACTGGGCGGACGTCCGCATTTTCGGGTCGGTCTGGCGAGGGCGTGTGGAATGCGGCGTTCACGTTGTGGAGCAGAAATGTGTATTGCGAAGCACTCTGCAATATCAACTACGCGATCCTCAGTTTCTAAGGTGTATCACTTGACATTGCGTAGCATGAAGCCCATCATTGAGTGCAGTCGATGTGAGGCCCACCACACATTGAGGCATCTGAAGGGAAACAGTCGAATGACCATTTCGATGGATGACGTCAACCAGCGCTACGAGATCCCCGGCCTCGAACCGCTGACCGCGTCCCTGAACGACGGCGGTGGTCTGCCTGCGCCGTACTATTTCGCGCCCGAGATCTATCGCCTCGAACAGGAGAAGATCTTCGCCAAGTCGTGGAGCTACGCATGCCACGAGTCCGCAGTCGCCAAGCCCGGTGATTACGCGGTCACCCGAGCGGGGAATGTGCCGATCATCGTGACCCACGGTCGCGACGGCGAACTGCGCGCCTTCGTCAACGCCTGCCGCCACCGGCTGCACTCATTGGCCGAGGAGAACGGCAACAAGCCCTTGCTGCAGTGCCCGTATCACGGCTGGACGTATGGCTTGGACGGGCAGCTTCGCACGGCACCGCGATCAGATCGCGAGCGCAACTTCGACTGCTCGACGATCTCGCTGGAACCGGTCGCAGTGGAGCGCTGGGACCAGTGGGTGTTCGTCAATCCGGACCCCGGTGCGGCCCCGCTCGCCGGATACGTCTCGGGAATCGCCGACCGTGCCGCCACGATCAACGAAGACCTGCAAGGCTACGAGTTCCAGGTGCGCTACGAGTACGACATGGACTGCAACTGGAAGCTGTGGGCCGAGAACGCAGTCGAGTGCTACCACTGCCCGACCCTGCACAAGTCGAGTTTCGGCAAGACCTATCAGACCTCGCCGGATGACTACGAGATCGACTCCGACGCCCACACCATCTGGCACAAGGCGCCCATCCGCTGGCTGCCGTCCGAGGTGAGTCCGGACGGGCTCAAGGGGTTCCGCTTCGCCTTCACCTTCCCGTCGTCGTTCTTCGCGCTCGACGACTACGTCGGATTCGTCGGCAGCGTTCAGCCGGTCTCCCCGGAGAAGTGCTGGGCCTTCGTCGACATGTATGCCAAGCCCGGTGCCGACCCCGTGGTGGTGAAGGAATGGCTCGACATGTGGGATCGCACGCTGATCGAGGACAAGCGGGCCACCGACATCCAGCAGATCGGGTACAACTCGGGGAAGATCCCGGCGGGCCGGCTCATGCTCGACAGCGAGAGCCCGCTGCAGAGCTTCACGCAGGGCGTCGTCGACGCGCTGCACGCGTGAGAGCGAGCCGACGATGACTGCGAGAGTCTCCGCCGACCTCACGAAATGCGAGGGGTACGCCAACTGTGTCGTCGCTGAACCGGAGTTCTTCGACCTCGACGACTCCGGCAAGGTACACCTGCTCCGGATCGACGTCGCCGACGATCGTCTGGCCGCGGTGCGCGAGGCGGTCGCCTCATGCCCGGCCGGTGCACTGAGGTTGGAGGAGGGATGACCCGAGGAGTTGTCATCGCCGGGGCCTCGCTGGCCGGCCTGCGCGTCGCGGAAGGGCTGCGCACCAACGGATTCGATGGCCCCATCACCATGATCGGCGATGAGCGCCGCCTGCCGTACGACCGACCTCCACTGTCGAAGGGGGTCCTCACCGGTGCGGTCGAGCCCGCTGCGGCGGCCTTTCGCGATGCGGAGTGGTTCACCGATTCGGGCATCGATCTGCGGCTCGGTGAGACCGCGCTGTCCGTCGAGGTCGATGCGCGACGATTGATCACCGACGGCGGTGACATCGGTTACGCACAGCTGGTGATCGCGACCGGGGGCCGAGCTCGCAATCCTTTTCCCGAACTGTCGGGAGTGCTGACCCTGCGGACGGCAGACGATGCGCTGAACCTGCGAGAGCGACTGAACGACGCTGAGCGCCTCGTCGTCATCGGCGGCGGCTTCATCGGCATGGAAGTCGCCTCGTCGGCACGCAGTCTCGGTGTCGAGGTCACGTTGATCGAAGCAGCGCCGATGCCGTTGTCGCGGAACCTGGGTGATCTCGTCGCCCCGGTCTTCACTGAGATCGCACGCAGCCACGGCGTCGACATCCGCTGCGGATCCGGAGTGCGGCTCCTCGAGGGATCCGACGAAGCGGGAGGCGGCGGCGCGGTCCGTGCAGTCATCCTCAATGACGGCACCCGCATCGATACCGATCTGGTGGTCGTCGGAGTCGGCTCGATCCCCAATGTCGAATGGCTGGCCGAATCCGAGGTGGTGACCAGCGGTCTCGGCGTGCACTGCGACGCGCACGGAGCCGCTGGGCCGGACGTCTGGGCGGTCGGGGACGTCGCGGCCTGGCTCGACGGCACCGGTACGCGACGTCGACACGAGCACTGGACGTCGGCCGTCGATCAGGCGCGGGTCCTCGCCGGCAATCTGCTGTCGCCCGAGCGTCGTTCAGTGACCACTGCAGGGTATGTCTGGTCCGACCAGTTCGGGCGACGGATCAACATCGTCGGCGACACCGCCGGCGCCGGTTCCACACACCTGATCTCCGACGGTCCCGACGACCTTGCCGCGATCTACGCGGTCGACCAAGCCGTCGTCGGCGCGTGCGTCGTCGGTCAGCCGAAACTCATGGTGAACGCCCGTCGATGGGTGGCGTCCAATGCGCCGATCGACGTCGTACACGAGTTCTCCGCCGGCGCAGCCCCACGCGGCTGACCCCGCCGGCCACACAAGAGGCAGTCCCTCACTTCTCGCGACTCCCGCAGCCTGCAACCGTCGCGCCCCCAATCTCAGCAACTCTGGAGGAGTTCATGAGTGCAGCTGAAGTATCCGGATCCGATTCCGCTCCCGGAATCGAGACCGTCCTGGAACCCGACACGATCATTTCGATGCCGCCCGAACCAGGGGAGCGGATCGTCGGCGACGAGCCTCAGATGGTTCGCAGCCTCACCTGGCGCGACGGGATGGTCTTCGCGCTGAACATGCCGATCGGCCTGTTCCTCACCCTCGGCTACACGGTCGGCGCCATCGGCGGATGGACGGCCATCACGATCTGGGCCGTCGCATGCACCTTCGCCCTGCTTCAGAACAACCTGTTCGCCGAATTGGCGGCGATGTTCCCCAATCGCTCGGGCGGCATCTCGGTGTACGCGTACGAGGGTTGGAAACGGCACTTCGCCCCCTTGGGAGCGATCGCCGCATTCGGCTACTGGATGGGTTGGTCGCTGTCGCTGTCGGTGGAGGGCGTCGTCCTCGGCACCTTGATCGAGAACGCCTTCTTCCCCGACAACGACGTGGTCCTGCATCTACCGATCGGCAACGATCTCAAGCTTCCCTACCTGATCGCGATCGGCGCCATCGTCTCGGCGTGGGCGTTGAACTACTTCGGCGTCAAGATCGCCGCCGGCGTTGCACGGATCACCGGCGCCCTGCTCGTGCTCGGACTCGCCGTGCTGGTGATCGGCCCCTTCGTCTCGCCGCACGCCGACTTCGACATGAGCCGCGTCTCGTGGGGCGGAACCACAGAGCATCTGGACTGGAAGGTCATCGTGGTGTGGTTCTACATCACGGCGTGGACCACCTACGGCACCGAAGTGTGCGCGAGCTTCTCGGCCGAGTACAAGAATCCCGCGACCGACGCGCCGCGCGCGCTGCGTCGTTCCGCGGTGATGATCCTGGGGATCTACATCCTGGTTCCCTACGTCGTGTGCGGGGCGCTCGGTGAGACGGTCATCGGCAACAACCCGGTCAACTACATCGGCCTGGCATTCGACAAGATCCTCGGCTCATACTCCTGGCTGGGCGAGATCCCGATCATGGCGGCGTTCGTGATTGCGATGATGACCGCCACCGCGGACGGCGGCCGTTCGCTGTGCGGGATCGCCCGGTCCGGCGGGACGATCAAGCAACTCGGCGAACTGAACCGGTTCGGAGTGCCCGGTCGCGCGTTGACGACCGACATGGTCATCAACGTCCTGGTGCTCATCATCCTCGGTGAGCCGATCGCGATCCTGCTCGCGAGCAACCTGGGGTACCTGAGCGCGGTGACCCTCGCGGTGGGCGCCTTCGTCCTGCTGCGACGGGATCGGCCACGCGCACATCGCCCGGTCCGGTTGGGCGATCACTGGGTGTACATCGCGATGGTGCTGTTCCTGATCAACTGTTTCGCCATCGTCATCGGAATCACCAACCCCGGCCTGACTGGGTACGGCGGACTCACCGAGACCATCACCGGCATCGGGATCCTGCTGTTCGCCTGCGTCCTCTGGTACTACCGCCAGCGAATCCAGGACAAGGCGGACATCGCCTGGCGAATTCGCGACTGACCGCCACCACCGCCACACCATCTCTGCGTCATTCAGATCGGGACGGCCTCGTCCCGGCAAGGAGGAGAAAATGAAAGCAATCCGCGTGCACCAGTACGACGTCAACCCGTCACTCGACGAGGTCGAGCGCCCGTCGGTCGCCGCACCGCACGATGTGATCGTCCGAGTGGAAGGCGCCGGCGTCTGCCGAACCGACCTCCACATCATCGAGGGCCAATGGCAGAACAAGAGTGAGGTCGCGCTGCCATACACGATCGGTCACGAGAATGCCGGGACGGTCGTGGAGGTCGGCTCCGCGGTGTCCAATGTCGAGGTCGGTGACAAGGTCATTCTGCATCCGCTCGCCACATGCGGGCTGTGTGCGGCGTGTCGGCGAGGCGACGATGTGCACTGCACGTGTTCGGAGTTTCCCGGCATCGACGTCGACGGCGGCATGGCCGAGTACCTGCGCACTTCGGCCCGGAGCGTCGTCAAACTCGATCCTTCGCTCGAGCCGGCCGATGTGGCGGCACTCGCCGATGCCGGGCTGACCGCCTATCACGCAGCGCGTAAGGCCGCTGCCACGCTCGGTCCGGGATCCACCGCGGTGATCATCGGTGCCGGCGGCCTCGGCCACATCGGCGTCCAGGTGATGAAGGCGCTCTCGCCCGCTCGGTTGATCGTCGTCGATCGGTCTGAGGCGGCCCTGGACCTGGCCCGAGAGATCGGTGCGGATGTGACCGTCGTGGCCGACGGCACCGAGGCCGCCCGGGTGCTGGAGCTGACCGACGGCGACGGTGCGGAAGCGGTCCTCGACTTCGTCGGCGAGGGCGGCGCGGTGGAGGCTGGTATCGCGATGCTCAAGCGTGCCGGCGACTTCTACGTCATCGGCTACGGCGGTGAACTGCGAGTGCCGACGATCGACGTGATCAGCACGGAGATCAACTTCATCGGGAACCTGGTGGGGACCTACACCGATCTGGTGGAGTTGATGGCCCTCGCTGCGCAGGGCCGTGTTCACCTGCACACCGTGCAGTACCACTTCTCCGACTTCCAGAAGGCGCTGGACGATCTGCATCACGGCCGCGTTCGGGGCCGTGCCGTCCTGGTTCCCGACGAGACGGTGATCGCGCCGGTCTGACCGGCGCGACATGACGGCGTGGCCCTGCGGTGAGCGATTCTGGAACTGCCTATGATGGGCAGGTGCGACGGATGCAGCGGAACGGCCGGGAGGTTCCCGAAGACGCCGACGATGCCGTCGCCCTCGTCCTCGACGACATCGATCGGGGGATCCTCTCGAAGCTGCAGGAGGACGGTCGGGCCCCGTACCGTCAGATCGGCCGGGAACTCGGCACCTCCGAGGGCACCGTCCGGACCCGGGTCGGCCGCATGCAGGAAGCCGGGATCCTCAACATCATCGCGATCGCCGATCCGGTTCGGCTCGGGTACAGCGTCCTCGCGTTCGTCCTGCTGCGACTGGCTCCCGGCGCCCACGACCGCGTGGTGGAGGAGTTGACCACCTGGCAGGAGTGCACGTACGTCTCGTCGTGCATCGGCGGGGCCGACGTGTACGCCCAGATCGTCTGCCGCGACAACGATCATCTCGGCGAACTGCTTCATCGACGGATCCCCGCCGTCGGTGGCATCGAACACGTGGAGACCTTCATCGAGTTGAAGATGCATAAGGTCTCGTACACGTACGAACTCGACTGACGTCGAGCCTCTTTCATCCGACGCCGGTGCGAGCCGGGTCGTGACCTTCTCGACAACACCTGCGCCGTACGACGCCGTCGACGGTGCGGTGAGTTGTCCTCACCTTCATTGATTGGAGCTTCAGATGAGTGGACGCGTAGCAGGCAAGGTGGCATTCGTGACCGGCGCCGCGCGAGGCCAGGGCCGCAGTCACGCGGTGCGTCTCGCGCAGGAGGGAGCCGACATCATCGCAGTGGACGTCTGCGGTCCGGTCGGCGACACCGAGCGCTTCTATCCGCCCGCGACCAGGGAGGATCTTGCTGAGACCGAGCGCCTGGTTCGTGCGGAAGGCGGCGACGTCCACGCCTTCGTCGCCGACGTTCGGGATTTCGACGGACTCGCCGACGGGCTGACCGCCGGCGTGGCTGCCCTCGGCCGCCTCGACATCGTGTGCGCCAACGCAGGCATCTTCCAGTTCGGCTCGGACGTGCAGAACACTGCGGGGTCCGACTGGGACGATGTGCTCGGTGTCAACATCACCGGTGTCTTCAACACGTGCAAGGCTGCGGTACCGCACCTGGTGGCGGGCGGTCGCGGCGGAGCGATGGTGCTCACCGCCTCGGATGCGGGGTCGAAGGGCTTCGCCAACTTCGGTCACTATGTTGCTTCGAAGCATGCGGTGCTCGGTCTGATGAAGACCTTGATGCTCGAACTCGCCCCGCACTCGATCCGGGTCAACGTGGTGTCACCGACCAACTGCAACACCACCATGATCCAGAACGACGCGGTGTACAAGCTGTTCCGACCGGACTTGGAGGCGCCGACCGAGGCGGAGTTCGCCGAGTCCTCGGGAACCCTCCTCGCGCTGCCCGCTCCCTGGGTCGAGCCCGTCGACGTCTCGAACGCGGTCCTGTTCCTCGCCTCCGACGAGGCGCGCTTCGTCACGGGACTGAACCTCACCGTAGACGGCGGATCTGCGGCGATGTGATCGCGTCCGGGCAGTGACCAGGGGTCGTCGGTACGAGCCGACGGCCCCTGTTCGCTCTCCTGTGACGAAATCATTGACAGTCCAGACGGACTGTGAAAACGTGAGGGGCACCACGCGAACAAGGAGCGCGGATGTCTTTCCAGGGAACCGTCGTCGATTACGAAGTGCGCGAACACTGCGCCTACCTCACGCTGAACCGGCCGGAGCGGCTCAACGCGATCACCGCGGAGATGGGCGAGCAACTCGCCGAGGCGGTCGCGGCCGCAAACGCCGACGACACCGTTCGGGTCATCGTTCTGCAGGGGGCCGGGCGTGCCTTCTGCGCCGGCTACGACCTCAAGCTGTACGCCGAAGGCGGCGTCGACCATCAGGGGCAGGTCTGGGATCCCATTCAAGACTTCCGGCTGATGAAGGCGAACACCGAGAACTTCTTCTCCCTCTGGCGCTCGGCGAAGCCGACGATCGCGAAAGTGCACGGCTACGCCGTCGCCGGGGGAAGCGACATCGCCCTCTCCTGCGACCTCGTCGTGATGGCCGAGGACGCCGAGATCGGGTACATGCCCGCCCGCATCTGGGGCTGCCCCACCACCGCCATGTGGGTGTATCGACTCGGGGCGGAGAAGGCCAAGCGCATGCTCCTGACCGGCGACACGATCGACGGCGCGCAGGCCAAGGACTGGGGACTGGTCATCGACGCCGTCCCGGCCGACCGGCTCGACGAAGCCGTCGACGCGCTGGTCCAGCGGATGTCGGGCGTCCCGATCAACCAGCTCGTCATGCAGAAGATGATGATCAACCAGGCCTACGACAACATGGGGCTGCAGAGCACTCAGAACATGGCGGTGCTGTTCGACGGGATCACTCGGCACTCACCGGAGGGGCGGTGGTTCGTCGACTTCGCTCAGGAGCACGGCTTCGGTGCGGCCGTCCAATGGCGCGACACCGGCCGTTTCATCCCGGACGGCGGCGGCGACGTCCCAGCAGACGACGAGATCGAGCAGATGCGGCGCGAGCGCGACGCCAGGGCCGCGGACGGGCGGAAGTGACGACATGGCTCTGACCACTTCCCACTGGCCCGCCGACACTTCGGTCCCGGTGCTGGCCCAGACCGTCGGCGGACTGCTGCGCGAGGCCGCTGCCGAGGAGGGCGACAAACAGGCACTGATCTCGGTGGCTCCCGATCGAGCCGCCCGCACGTGGACCTACCGGGAGCTGCTCTCCGACGCCGAGCACGCGGCCGCATGGCTGCTCGACCGATTCGAACCGGGTGAGGCCGTCGTCGTATGGGCGCCCAACGTACCCGAGTGGGTCGTCCTCCAGTACGGTGCGGCACTGGCCGGACTGGTTCTGGTGACGGCGAATCCCGCTCTCCGCGGCCCCGAGCTGGCTCATGTCCTCAACAGTTCAGGCGCCACCGCGGTGTTCTTCGTCGGTAGTTTCCGCGGCACCGACATGGCGGGACTGGTCGACGCGGTGCTGCCGGGCGCACCGGGGGTCCGGGAGTCGGTCACCCTCGAGGGATGGCTCGACGAGGTCCGGGCCACGGCGAGGCGCTCCGCACTCCCGGACGTCGATCCCGAATCTGCGACTCAGATCCAGTTCACCTCGGGAACCACCGGGCCGGCCAAGCCCGCCGTTCTCAGTCACCTGGCGATGGTGACCAACGCGGCCTACGTCCGGGCGCGATGCGGCGCGCCGTTCGGCGCCACGTACGTGACCGCACTCCCGCTCTTCCACACCGCCGGGTGCGGGCTCGCGGGCCTGGGGTCGGTGCACCAGCGAGCCACCCTCGTCCTGGGCGAACTGTTCGACCCGGCGACGCTGATCGCGGCGATCGCCGAGTACCGCGGCGTGGCGTTCGGCGGGGTGCCTGCGATGCTGCATGCGATGCTCGCGTATCCGGCCTCGGCTGAGACGGATCTGTCCTCGCTCGAAGTGATCATGACCGGCGGCGACGCCGTCCCGCCGGCGCTGATCGACGGCTGGACCAGGCGGTACGGTGTGCGGGCCAGCGCCGTGTACGGGCAGACGGAACTGAGCCCGATCATCTGCCAGACGAGCCCCGACGACGATCGGGCCGACAACCTCGGCACCGCCGGCAGGCCGCTGCCCAATGTCGAGGTCGCCATCGTCGTGCCGGGTACCGCGCAGATCACCCCGGTCGGCGTCGAAGGGGAGATCTGCGCTCGCGGTTACCAGGCGATGCAGGGATATCTCGGTCTGCCGGAGGAGACCGCCCGCACCATCGACGCCGACGGCTGGGTGCACACCGGCGACCTCGGCACCATGGACGCCCGCGGATACGTCACGGTCACCGGGCGACTGAAGAATCTGATCATCCGAGGCGGAGAGAACATTCACCCGCGAGAGGTGGAGGAGGCGCTCATCGAGCATCCGGCGATCGCGAACGCGACGATCGTCGGGCTGCCGGATCCGGCTTGGGGCGAGACGGTTGCGGCCGTGCTGCAGCTCGATCCCGAGCGACCGGCGCCGTCGGCCGACGACCTGCGCACCTTCGTGCGGGAGCGGCTCTCGCCGCAGAAGACGCCGACGTCCTGGTACGTCACCGGTGACCTGCCGGTCAATGCGATGGGCAAACTGCAGCGGTTCCGCCTGCGTGAGCACATCGATGCCGGTCGGTTGAGTCCGCTCACCTAAGGTGACTGGCGTGGCCGGAATGACCAGGAAGCAGCAGCGAGAGCGAACGCACCAGACGCTGCTCGATGCGACGATGCGGTGTCTGGTCGAGTTCGGCTACGCCGGCACCACCACGCAGCGGATCCAGGAGGAGGCCGGCGTCTCGCGCGGCGCTCTGCTCCATCATTTCGGGTCGAAGACCGATCTGTTGGTCGCGGCGATCCACCACATCGCCGACATCCGACTGGCCGACGTCGACGTGATGGTCGCCGAGATGGGCGACGGGCCGCAAGCGCTGGTCGACATGGTCGCGGCCATGCGGGAGGCGATGACCGGCCCGCCCTTCCAGGCGGCCCTGGAACTGTGGACGGCGTCGCGAACCGACGACCAGCTCCGCGTCGCGTTGCTGCCGGCGGAGCGTCGCCTGGGAGAACGGATCCGCACGGTCTTCAACGAGCACTCCGGGATCTCCGATCCGCAGCGCTCGACCATCGCCTTCGAATCACTCATGGCGTTGATCCGCGGATTCGAGCTCACTCGGAACATGCGGTCCGACCAGCGCGCGGCCGATCTCGTGATCGCCGATTGGCTGGAGCGCGCCGCCGCGATGCGTGACTGACGAAACCGGCCGCACTCGACCCCACATCCGAAACGATCCGCGGGGTTCAGCGACGTTCGCGGGCGCTGTACGCCCGCGAACGTCGCCGAACCCCGCGGATCCGTGTGGTCGACGTTCGGTGCAGCCGGTCAGTGCATGGCGACCGGCACGCTCGTCTCGTCCTCCTCTGCGGCCACCACCATCTTCTTGCGCGGCAGGAAGAAGGCGGGGATCAGCGTCAGCGCGACCAGCGCTGTGGCGATGATGAACGTGTCGCCGTAGGTCGACGCGATGTCGGAGATCACCGATTGCCCTGCGCTCGCCACGGCCGCCGGATCCTGGACGTTCACCCCGTTGGCGACCATCGCCTCGCCGGTCTTGGTCGGATCGCCGCCGGCCTGCATGACGGCCCGCGACAGCGGCAGCAGCATGGTGGTGAAGATGACCGTGATGATCGCGGTACCGATCGACGATGAGGTCTGCTGGATCGCGTTCATCAGCGTCGAGCCGTCGGCGATCTCCTTGCCGCGCAGCGTGGCCAGCGAGGCCGACATGATCGGCATCATCGTCATGCCCATGCCCAGACCCTGGACGAACAGGGCGCCGCACAGGAACCAGTACGAGGTGTCGGTGCCGAGCGTGATGAACGCCGAGACGCCGACGGCGATCAGGACCAGGCCGCCGAGGACGAACTTGCCCGGGCCGATCTTGTCGGTCATCTTGCCTGCGATGGGCATGGTCAGCATCGCGCCGATGCCCTGCGGCGCCAGCAGCAGGCCCGCCGCCAGCGTGCTCTCGCCGCGCACCACGATGAAGTACTGCGGGTACAGCAGCGAGGCGCCGAAGAAGGCGATCGCGAACAGCGACATGGTGATGACGGAGATGCGCAGCGTGCTGTTCCGGAACAGGCGGAGGTCGAGCAGCGGATTCGACGAGCGGAGCGCGTGCCGGATGAAGCCGGCGATCAGCACGGCGCCGATGATCATCGGCAGGTAGACGCGCGGAGCGTTGAAGGTCTGCTCCTCGGCGCTCGACGAGACGCCGAACAGGAACAGCGCCAGGCCGGGGGACAGCATGAGCAGGCCGGGGATGTCGATCTTCTTCGCCTCCTCCTCGTCACCGCTCGGCAGTGCGACGAAGGCGTAGACCAGCGCGATGACGCCGATCGGGATGTTGATCAGGAAGACCCAGTGCCAGGACGCGATCTCGATCAGCCAGCCGCCCAGGATCGGGCCCATGATCGGACCCAGCAGCATCGGGATGCCGAGCACGGCCATGACCGAACCGACGCGTTCGGGACCGGCCGCGCGAGTCATGATCATCATGCCGATCGGCATGAGCAGACCGCCGCCGAAGCCCTGAACCACGCGGAAGGCGACGAGCGAACCGATGTTCCACGCCAACGCACACAGTGCCGAGCCGATCAAGAACAGCACGAGCGAGGCGATGTACACGCGCTTGGTGCCGAACCGTGACGCCGCCCAGCTGGCGGTGGGGATCACCGCGGCCAATGCGAGGGTGTAGCCGGTCATCGACCAGGCGGCTCCCGCCGCCGCGGTGTCGAACTCGGTCATGAAGGTGGGTTGGGCGACGGCGACGACGGTGACGTCGAGGATCGACATGATCGCGCCCAGGACGATGACGCCGGCGACGATGAACACATCGCGGCCGAGCTTGTCGCTCGTGACTCCCGGCGGGGAGGTGGTCATGGGGTTCTCTTTTCTGAAGATGTGGTGGAGCCGGGCGGAGTTCGGGGTGCGGTCAGCGTCTCGCGGAAACGCGTTTCGGAGCGAGGGCATCGATCGCGGCGGTCAGGGCCGACTGGAGTTCGCCGCGAACCCGGCCGGGGATCTCGGCGACCAGACCGGACAGATCGTCTTCGTGCATCCGGAATTCGGAGGCGATCAGCTCCTGTCCCTTCTCGGACAGGGACAGTCGCTTCACTCGACGATCGGTCGGGTCCTCGCGTCGGGCGACGAGATCGAGGACGACGAGCCGATCGGCGCCCCGACCAGCGGCCGCAAGCGACAGATTGACGGCGTCGGCGAGCTCATTCACCGACAGGTCATGGGCGCTGCGCGACAGGACCATCAGCATCCGGAGCTGCGAGAGCGTCAGCTCCGTCGCCGCCACGCGGTCGACGGTGCTGCAGGATGCGCGTGCCGCGATCTGGTCGAGGAATGCGACCAGCGAGCGGGTGCAAGACGCGACGGAGGATTCGGAATCGGACACCCAAAAGAACTTACGCATGCGCAACTATTGCTGCAACGCAATTAGTGGTGACTTCCCTCACCTGCACTTAGCATGTGGGACATGAGTCACTCCAGCATCAAAGACATCCCGGTCCACGCTCTCGACGGCGGCGAGTTCAGTCTCGCCGGGCTGCCCGGCCCGCTCCTGGTGGTCAACGTCGCCTCGAAATGCGGGCTCACCCCGCAGTACACCGCGCTCGAGCAGTTGCAGAAGGACTACGGCCCGCGCGGGCTGACCGTCGTCGGAGTCCCCTGCAACCAGTTCATGGGGCAGGAGCCCGGTACGCCCGAGGAGATCGCGACCTTCTGCTCGACGACCTACGGGGTGAGCTTCCCCCTCTTGGAGAAGGTCGACGTGAACGGCCCCGACCGACACCCGCTGTACGCGGCGCTGACCGAAACTCCTGATGCGCAAGGCGAATCCGGCGACATCCAGTGGAACTTCGAGAAGTTCCTGGTGGCCGCCGACGGGACGGTCGCCGGACGGTTCCGGCCCCGCACCGAGCCCGATGCGCCCGAAGTGATCACGGCCATCGAGGCAGCGCTCAGCAACCGGTCTTGAGCCAGGTAGAGTAGTTGCCGTATCCGTCCCGCCCATTCGGGCGAGACACGTCAAGACCATCGGTTTGAGGAGCAGTGCGGCGAATGGCGCGTGTAGTGGTCGATGTGATGCCCAAGGCCGAGATCCTGGACCCGCAGGGCCAGGCCATCGTCGGTGCGCTGGGACGCCTGGGGTTCACCGGCGTCGCAGACGTCCGCCAGGGCAAGCGTTTCGAGCTGGAAGTCGACGACTCGGTCGACGACGCCGCTCTCGAGCGGATCGCGGAGGAACTCCTGACCAACACGGTCATCGAGAACTTCAACGTCACCCGTGTCTCGGAGTAACGGCGCCATGACCGCTCGCATCGGAGTCATCACCTTTCCCGGCACCCTCGACGACGTCGACGCGGCCCGCGCCGTCAACGCCGCGGGCGGCGAAGCCGTCAGCCTCTGGCACGGCGACGCCGACCTCAAGGGTGTCGACGCGGTCATCGTCCCCGGCGGCTTCTCGTACGGCGACTACCTGCGCTGCGGCGCGATCGCCAAGTTCGCCCCGGTGATGGGCGAAGTGGTGGCCGCCGCGGAGCGCGGGATGCCGGTCCTGGGCATCTGCAACGGTTTCCAGATCCTCTGCGAGGCCGGGCTGCTGCCTGGCGCGCTCACGCGCAACGAGGGCCTGCACTTCATCTGCCGTGACCAGTGGTTGCGCGTGGAGTCCAACACCACCGCGTGGACCTCGCGCTACGAGGTCGGCGCCGAGATCCTCATCCCGCTGAAGTCGGGCGAGGGACGCTACGTCGCCTCGGAGCGGACCATCGAGGAGCTCAAGGGGGAGGGCCGGATCGCCTTCACCTACGCCGGCGGCAACCCGAACGGCTCGACCCTCGACATCGCGGGCATCGCCAGCGCCAACGGGCGCGTCGTCGGCCTGATGCCGCATCCGGAGCACGCCACCGAGGCGCTCACCGGACCGAGTGACGACGGCCTGGGCATGTTCTACTCGGCATTGGACGCGGTGCTGGCGAGCGTGTGATCAATCGATGACGGTGATCAGTACGGCTGACGCGGCGGGGCTCGGTGACTTCATCGACGCCTCGCCGTCGCCGTTTCACGTGTGCGCGACCGTGGCGACGGCCCTCGATGAGGCCGGCTACACCCCGCTGGCCGAGACCGACGACTGGACCGGCGCGGCCGACGGCCGCCACTACGTGGTGCGCGGCGGTTCCATCATCGCCTGGGATGCGGCCGCCGTCGCCGACGACCTGCGCTTCCGGATCGTCGGCGGACACACCGACAGTCCCAACCTGCGCGTCAAGCAGAACCCCGACCGCACCGCCGCCGGCCTTGCGACGGTCGCCCTCGAACCCTACGGCGGCGCCTGGCTGAACTCCTGGCTCGACCGCGACCTTGGGTTGTCGGGCCGACTGGCCTACGACGACGACGGCGCGGTCGGCTTCCGGCTCGTCCGCATCGACGAACCCATCCTTCGGGTACCGCAACTGGCGATCCACCTGTCCGACGACCGCAAGGGCGTGCACCTGGATCCGCAGCGGCACGTCGACGCGATCCGCGGCGTCGGTGAGGCGCAACCGCTGCTCGACTTCGTCGCGCAGCGGGCGGGCCTGCGTCCCGAGTCGGTGCTGGGCTGGGAGCTGATGACCCACGACGTCGCACCGTCGCAGGTCATCGGTGCCGCGGGCGATCTGCTCAGCGCACCGCGACTCGACAACCAGGCCACCTGCTACGCCGGGCTGCGTGCCCTGCTCGACGCAGGCGACGCCGTCGCGGCGGGGGCGGTTCGGATGCTCGCACTGTTCGACCACGAAGAGGTCGGCTCCGGATCCGAGCGCGGCGCCTCGTCGGACTTCCTGGTGACGGTCTGCGAACGGATCGTCGCCGCGGACGGCGGCGGTCGCGACGAGTTCCTTCGGGCGATGGCGGCGAGCGTCTGCGTCTCGGGCGACATGGCGCACGCCACCCACCCCAACTACACCGAGCGGCACGAGCCGTCGCACCGGATCGCGGTGGGCGGCGGGCCGGTGCTCAAGGTGAATCAGAACCTGCGGTACGCCTCCGACGCGATCGGTGAAGCCGAGTTCGCGCTGGCCTGCCGTGCCGCCGACGTGCCACTGCAGCGTTACGTGCATCGCGCCGATCTGCCGTGCGGCTCGACGATCGGCCCGCTCACCGCGACGCGGACCGGACTGCTCACCGTCGATGTCGGCGCGCCGCAACTGGCGATGCACAGTTGCCGCGAGCTGATGGGGACCGCCGACGTGCCGATGTACTCGGCCGCATTGGCGGCCTTCCTGCGTCGGTAGCGTCGGCGATCCCCGGGATCGTCAGTCGCTCGTGCTGAGCGCCGCGGCGACGACCTCGGCGAACGGGGTGGCGGGCCGACCGCGGAGGTCGGCGAGGTCGGTCGACGCCGAGTCGAGCGCGCCCGCGGCCGCCCAGGCGTCGGAATCGGCCAGGATCGCGGCGAAGGCCGCCGGGACACCGGCGGCGGTCAGCACCGCGGCGTACTCGGCCTCGGGCAGATCCTGATACGTCACCGGGCGCCCGCTCGCCGCGGCGAAGGCGGCTGCGATGTCCGCGTAGGTCAGGTGCTCGGCGCCGGCCAGTTCGTACACCGCGCCCGCCGGGGCGGACAACAGGGCAGCGGCCGCGGCGTCGGCGTAGTCGGCGCGTGCGGCCGGCGCGACCGTACCGGTGCCCGCGCTGCCCGCGAAGACACCCGTCGCGAGTGCGGGGGCGAGGGACTGGGTGTAGTTCTCCGAGTACCAGCCGTTGCGCAGCAGCACGGTGCCCAGACCGCTGTCGGCGAGCAGCTTCTCGGTGGCGCGATGCTCGGTCGCCAGGGCCAGCGGTGAGACGTCCGCGCGCAGGATGCTGGTGTAGGCGATCAGCGAGACCCCGGCGGCCGACGCGGCTTCGATGACGTTGGTGTGCTGGGGCAGCCGCTTGCCGACCTCCGGGCCCGACACCAGAAGCAGGCGGTCGACCCCGGACAGGGCGGCGCGCAGAGCCGACGGGTCGTCGTAGTCGGCCGTCCGAACCGTGACGCCGGCGGCGGTCAGCGTCGCGGCCTTCGTCTCATCGCGCACAACGGCCACGACGTCGGTCGGATCGACGCCGCGCTCGATCAATGCGGTCACGGCTGCTCCGCCGAGGCCGCCGGTCGCTCCGGTGACTGCATAGGTCGTCATGGTGATCCCTTCGTCGATGCGACGGAGGTTCCGCCGCTCTTTCACATCCATTTCATGATGCACTTACTAAAAGTAATGTGCAATGGTGACAGTCAGCACTGGATGGTGGGGGCGTAAGCTGACGGTATGTCCGACGTACAGCCCGAGGCGATGAATCCGGCGGTCGGCGGCGCCGAACCGCTGGTCGACGATCCGACGCTCGAGGCCGACGTCTTCTCCCGGAACTGCAGCTCGCGGGCGATCCTGCAGAACGTCACCAGCCGCTGGGGGCTGCTGGCGCTGGTCGCGCTGCTGGACGGCGAACTCCGGTTCAACGCGCTGCGCCGCCGCGTCGACGGCGTCAGCGAACGCATGCTGTCGGTGAGTCTGCAGTCACTCGAACGCGACGGCTACGTGCACCGCGAGATGCTCCAAGCGATCCCACCGCGGGTGGAGTACTCGCTCACCGACCGTGGCCGACAGGTCGCCGAGCGTCTGGCCGACCTGATCGACCTCGTCGAAGGGCAGGTCGATCAGGTCGACGAGGCACGTGCCGAGTACGACCGCCGCTGACGGTCAGTCGGGCCGCAACGCAGTGAGCGTGCTGCCCTGCCGCAGCACGATGGTCCCGTCGACCGACTCGGCGCTGCCGAGCAGGGGCTGCGACCACACCTGGCGGCCGGAATCGACGCCGACCGCCGTCAGCTGGTTGGGATTGGCGAACACCGCGACCTCGTCGGAGGCGCCCAGGCAGGTCGCGGAGTCGAGGTTGGCGTCCGGGTCGTCGAGTGCGGGCGGGGGCGACTCGCCGCGTCGAGTGCCGTCGGCGAGGTCGAAGAACACTCGCGAGCGGTCCTTGCGCGCCACCGACAGCACCGGACCGCACGGGCGCGGACTCGCCTTCGACAACTCCGGATCGTCCAGTCGCCATCGGGTCCGGCCGGTGGCCGGGTCGACGATCTCGTAGCGACCGGCCGCGTCCAACGCCGATCCGGTGCCCGCCGGCGCGAGCACGGGCAGCGTCGACGGCCCGCGCACCACGCGCATCCGCGACGCCGTCCCGACCGGCGTCCGCGACACCCCGCCCGCGGTGAACGGGTGGAAGGCGACGGATTCGTGGTCGATGCGGGTGCTGGTGACCGCCAGTCCGCCGGGATAGACGTCGACGGTGCACTGGCTGCACGAGAGGCGGTCGGTGCCGTCGGCCGGATCGATGACGTGATGGGTGTCGTCGGCGGTCGAGACCAGCAGCGCACCGCCGGCGTCGGTCGCGGTGGCCGCGGCGGCGAAGGTCCGGCTCCAGCGAGTCGCGCCGTCCGGGGTCCGCAGACTCACCTGGTAGCCGGTCTGGTTGACGTGCACGAAGCCGTCGCCGAATCCCAACAGCGCGGCGGTGTCGTCGCCGTCCGCGGTGCGGGTGAGCTCGCCGCTGGAACGATCGACCAGGTAGAAGCCGTTCTCGGGGCCTTCGATGCGCAACCGGATCGCGCAGCCGACCTGATGCCGCTCGTTCATCGCGCAGGCGCCGAAACCGGCATCGACGGGGTGATCCCAGCGCGGCGACCCGTTGCGGGCGTCGATGAGCAGGTACTCGCGTCGGATCCCCGCCGGGTAGGCGATCAACCAGTCGTCACCGTCGGTGGCGGCCACGGTGATCGCCCCGCCGCCCCCGACCCCGGGGAGGACCGAGTCGTCGAGCATCCAGGCCTGGGTCGGTGCGACCGCATACGACTGCAGGACTCCGGGTGCCGCGGGAGTCGCCGAGCGCGGCGTTCCCGAGAGGACGACGCCCGCGGTCACCGCCAGGGCGACGGACCCCGCAGCCGCCACCGCCGCCATGCCGCCGCGCAGCCGCGGGAGACGAGGGGGGAACCACCGGCTTCGGAACATGCAGACAGTCAATCACGCTCGAGCAGGGCCGCCGGAGTGATGCCGCGTTGCCGTTCGGTGACCTCGGCGGCGGGGCCCACGGGGTCGTCACCGAGGTCGCGGACCCCCAGGTCCACCCCGTCGGACGCCGCTTCAGCCCGGTCTTGACGTCCGTTCGCTCACGGCGTATCGGGCCGGGAACATTGCCCTTGAGCGCGGCGTTGTCAACCACAGAACCCCGCCGCAGTCCAGGGTCCTCACCCGAGGACGGGTGTAACCGCCGCGCTGCCTCGAACGACCACTACAGTGGAGGCAGGGCTGGCCGCCAAGTTCGTCACACTTTCGTGGCAGCGGCCGGGGCGCAAGCAATAGAGGGAGAACAATGTTCGAACGGTTCACCGACCGCGCACGCCGGGTCGTCGTCCTGGCGCAGGAAGAAGCGCGGATGCTCAACCACAACTACATCGGCACCGAGCACATCCTCTTGGGTCTCATCCACGAGGGCGAGGGCGT
The DNA here is from genome assembly GCF_039946255.1 of Gordonia aichiensis. Classification (GTDB taxonomy): domain Bacteria; phylum Actinomycetota; class Actinomycetes; order Mycobacteriales; family Mycobacteriaceae; genus Gordonia; species Gordonia aichiensis_A. The sequence continues at coordinate 136,304 of NZ_JBCDWL010000002.1, forward strand.
TGCGGCGAAGGCACTCGAGTCGCTCGGCATCTCGCTGGAAGCCGTCCGTAGCCAGGTGGAGGAGATCATCGGTCAGGGGCAGCAGGCCCCGTCCGGTCACATCCCGTTCACTCCGCGCGCCAAGAAGGTGCTGGAGCTGAGCCTGCGCGAGGCGCTGCAGCTGGGCCACAACTACATCGGCACCGAGCACATCCTGCTCGGTCTCATCCGCGAGGGCGAGGGCGTGGCAGCCCAGGTCCTGGTGAAGCTGGGCGCCGACCTCAACAAGGTGCGCCAGCAGGTCATCCAGCTCCTGTCGGGCTACCAGGGCAAGGAGCCCGCCGAGGCGGGCACCGGCGCCCGGTCGTCGGAGTCGGGCACCCCGTCGACGTCGCTCGTCCTGGATCAGTTCGGTCGAAATCTCACGACCGCCGCGAGCGAGGGCAAACTCGACCCCGTCATCGGTCGCGAGAAAGAGATCGAGCGGGTCATGCAGGTGCTCAGCCGCCGCACCAAGAACAACCCGGTGCTGATCGGCGAGCCCGGCGTCGGCAAGACCGCCGTCGTCGAGGGTCTGGCCCAGGCCATCGTCAACGGCGATGTCCCGGAGACCCTCAAGGACAAGCAGCTCTACACCCTCGACCTGGGTTCCCTGGTCGCGGGCAGCCGCTACCGCGGCGACTTCGAGGAACGCCTGAAGAAGGTCCTCAAGGAGATCAACACCCGCGGCGACATCATCCTGTTCATCGACGAGCTGCACCAGCTCGTCGGCGCGGGTGCCGCCGAGGGCGCGATCGACGCCGCCAGCATCCTGAAGCCGAAGCTGGCCCGCGGTGAGCTGCAGACGATCGGCGCCACCACTCTCGACGAGTACCGCAAGTACATCGAGAAGGACGCCGCGCTGGAACGACGCTTCCAGCCGGTCCAGGTCGGCGAGCCGTCGGTGGAGCACACCATCGAGATCCTCAAGGGCCTGCGCGACCGCTACGAGCAGCACCACAAGGTGTCCATCACCGACGGCGCCCTCGCGGCGGCGGCGACCCTGGCCGACCGGTACATCAACGACCGCTTCCTGCCCGACAAGGCGATCGACCTGATCGACGAGGCCGGCGCCCGGATGCGGATCCGCCGGATGACCGCTCCGCCAGACCTGCGCGAATTCGACGATCGGATCGCCGACGCGCGCAAGGAGAAGGAGTCGGCGATCGACGCGCAGGACTTCGAGAAGGCCGCGAGCCTGCGCGACAAGGAGAAGCAGCTCGTCGCCGAACGCGCCGAGCGGGAGAAGCAGTGGCGTGCCGGCGACCTCGACGTGGTCGCCGAGGTCGACGACGAGGAGATCGCCGAGGTCCTGGGCAACTGGACCGGTATTCCGGTCTTCAAGCTCACCGAGGAGGAGACCACCCGTCTGCTCCGCATGGAGGACGAGCTGCACAAGCGGATCATCGGTCAGAAGGACGCCGTCTCGGCTGTCTCGCGGGCCATCCGCCGCACGCGCGCCGGACTCAAGGACCCCAAGCGTCCGTCGGGCTCGTTCATCTTCGCCGGCCCCTCGGGCGTCGGTAAGACCGAGCTGTCCAAGGCGCTGGCCAACTTCCTGTTCGGCGAGGACGACGCGCTCATCCAGATCGACATGGGCGAGTTCCACGATCGCTTCACCGCATCGCGGCTCTTCGGTGCCCCTCCCGGCTACGTCGGCTACGACGAGGGCGGGCAGCTCACCGAGAAGGTCCGTCGCAAGCCCTTCTCCGTCGTCCTGTTCGACGAGATCGAGAAGGCCCACCCGGAGATCTACAACACCCTGTTGCAGGTCCTGGAAGACGGTCGACTCACCGACGGTCAGGGTCGCACGGTCGACTTCAAGAACACCGTGCTGATCTTCACCTCGAACCTGGGCACCCGCGACATCTCCAAGGCGGTCGGCGTCGGCTTCAGCAAGGACGACGGCAGCGGCTCGAACTACGAGCGGATGAAGCAGAAGGTCAACGACGAGCTCAAGAAGCACTTCCGGCCCGAGTTCCTCAACCGCATCGACGACATCATCGTCTTCCACCAGCTGACGCAGGACGAGATCATCCAGATGGTCGACCTGATGATCGGCCGCGTGGAGCAGCAGTTGAAGAACAAGGACATGGATCTGGAGCTGACCGAGAAGGCCAAGAACCTGCTCGCCAAGCGCGGCTTCGACCCCGTGCTCGGTGCGCGTCCGCTGCGTCGCACCATTCAGCGCGAGATCGAGGACCAGCTGTCGGAGAAGATCCTCTTCGAGGAGATCAACGCCGGCCAGATCATCCTGATCGACGTCGAGGGCTGGGACGGCGAAGGCGCCGGCGAGGACGCCAAGTTCACCTTCTCCGGCTCGCCGCGCCCGCGCGCGGTGCCGGACGCACCGGTCGAGCTGACCAAGACCGCCGAGGGCGAGGCGGGCTGACCTCGCCGCGTCGAGCGCACGTGACGGCGGCCGTCGTCGGGACCAGTTCCCGACGGCGGCCGCCGTCGTTTCGCCCCTGTCGGCGCCGAGCGTGGGATTGCTTACAGGACACGGTGATCGACCGGCGCGGTTAGGGGATTACACAGGTCGGTGTGTGAGACTTTTCCCATGCGCTCTTCCGTCAACCGCCCTGCGGCCGTCGCTGCAGTCGTTGCCGCGGTGGTCGTGACCGCTCTGGTCGGATTCGCCCTGTCGAGCTCGCGTGGGACCGCGGCGCCGAGCACCGCGTCGGTGGTCAGCGCGTCGGCGCGGAACGCGCCGGAGACCTACGTGGCGATGGGGAGTTCCTTCGCGGCGGGCCCCGGCGAGGGACCGATCGTCGATCGGCGCTGCCTGCGCACCGGTGACAACTATCCGCACCGAGTCGCCGAGAAGCTGGGGCTCGAGCTGGTCGACGTGACCTGCTCCGGGTCGACGGCGGCAGAGCTCGTCACCGGCCCCAAACACGATCGCAAGCATCGCCGACCGCAGGTGGAGGCCGTCGACCAGCGCACGCGACTGGTCACGATCACCACCGGCGGCAACGACATCGACTTCATCGGGCGGGTGATCTCCGAGGCGTGCACCAACATGCGGGCCCTCGGCTTGTCGCACTGCGGTTCCGGTCGGATGCCGCCGCCTGCTCCGGGGCCGGCCGATTACGCGGAACTGGAGGCCTCTCTGGTGTCTGCGGTCGACGCCATCAAGGCGCGGGCGCCGCAGGCTCAGGTGGTGCTCGTCGATTACACGCCGGTGGTCGCGCTCGATGCGCCGCCGTGTCGACTCCTGCCCTTGATGCCGTGGGAGGTGGAGCAGCAGGTGCGGATCACCGAGGAGATGTCAGCGGTCAATCAGCGCGTCGCCGAGCGGACCGGTGCGCAGCACATCTCGACGCAGGCGCTCGCCGGCGAGCATTCGACGTGCGGACCGCAGCCGTGGGTCCGCGGCTTCGGCAGCAAGATGGTCTTCCACCCCAATGCCGTCGGCAAGGAGGGGATCGCCGACCTCATCGTCGGGGCGCTGAGCGTCTGACGATGAGGTCGTCTTCGGGACGCTCTAGCTCTTGACCGGCTTGGCGTCGTGCGCGGCGTTGCTCTGCTTGACGCCGACGATCGCCGCCGACACCAACAGCAGCGCGCTGGTCGCGGCGATCAGGACGCCCAACTGGGTGTTGAAGCCCTCGTACACGGCCAGTCCGATCAGACCGCCGACGACGGCGACCACCGTCGAGCGACCCCACCGCTGGATGCGCCAGTCGATCCGTTCACGGCCGGTGGTGATCAGGCTGATCGGGCTGCGTCGCAGGACTTCGACCAGGTAGACGGTCACCGCGACCGTCACCAGGTACGTCACGATGAGGTTGAGCCACAGGGGCTTGTCGAGGTGCTCCCGGGAAGTCACGAGCACCGACGACAGGACGATCACGTGCGCGAGGTAGATGCCGAACGAACGGTCGGCGGCGGTTCGCATGACGTTGTCGGCGATCGATCCTGCGCGCCGCTTGTCCTGCCACAGGGTGCCCGCGATGTAGAGCAGGACGATGATGCCGACGAACGCGAACGCGTTGTGCACCATGAAGACGTTCGTCGCCCGGAACATCTCCTCGCCCTGGTCGACGTTGATCACGAAGTACACGAGCGTGACGATGATCGTGATCAGCGCGACGAGCACCAGCGGCCGGCGGAAGCGTCGCATGAAGCCGCTGAAGGCGTCGTAGTGGTAGGCCGCCAGACAGCCCGCGAGAATGAAGAACTGATACGGGAACAGGGTCACGCCGAGGTAGCGCCAGACGAGCCCGGGGACCCCGCTGGTGAAGACGTCGTGCGGCGGCCGGACCATGTGGAACAGCAGCCAGATGTGGAAGGCGCCGCTGCCGAGGAGCAGGTAGCGGTGATATCCCCAGGTCCGCTTGATCACCCACAGGACAGCGGGGAAGACCAGGTAGATCTGCATGCTGACCGACAGGAAGTACAGGTGGTAGGCGGCATTGCCGGTGATGAGGTCGTACACCAGGCTCTTGAGCGCCAGCCGTTCGGAGGCGCCGTCGGCGAAGATGCCGGTGACTGCGTCCCACCCGCCGCGCTGGTAGTGCCGGTTGGTCCAGTAGAACAGCGTCCACACCAGGAAGGGCAGACCGATGAGCTTGTATCGGCGGCGCCAGAAGGTGGGGGCGTGCAGTTCGCGGTTGCGGTACTGGTAGGTCAGCACGAAGCCGGTGAGCGCGAAGAAGCAGTAGCGGGTGTATCGCAGCATCAGCCCCACGCCCTGCGCCGCCATCGCGGTGAGCGGTGCCAGACCCAGGATCACGTGATCGAGGATCACTCCGCCGAAGGTGAACAGGCGGACGAAGTCGATCTGGTACAGGTGCCCATCGCGCCGTTTCGGCGTCGGTGTCGTGACCGGCGGCGTCTCCGTGTCGGGGACGCCGTCCCGGGGACGATCGGGAGCGTCGTCGAGTTTCGGTTGGGCGTTTACCACCTGGTACCTCGTCGTAGTCTGTGATTCACCGTCGGTCGTGGCACGACGATGTGCTGGCGCTGAGGCGACGTTACTAGCCAAGCCTGGGAACATTCACATCACCGGGCCGGATATTGCCGGGATAGTGAGGTAAATCCGGTTGTGGAGTGGTGTCGGCAACTTTCCGATTCCAACTTCGGCGCGAATTTCGAGTCGTTGAGCACCGCGGGCTACGATGTGACTGGAGTGACCACTGAGGTAAGAGGGGTTCAAGGTGCGTCGATTCAGTGCGCGAACGATGGCGGTCTCGAGTGTGTGCGCGGTGCTGCTCGCCGGTTCCGGTCTGGTCGGCGCGACCGCGGTCGCCGACCCCGCGACATCGACTGCCGCCGAACCGGCGACCGCGCAGCTGCCTGCACGTCTGGTCTCGCTGACGAAGGTCTCGCCGCAGGAGTCGCTGGCCGAGGTGTACTCGGGTGCGATGGGCAAGTCGATCCTCCTCAACGTGTTGCGGCCGCAGGGCAGTGAGGCGCCGGCCCCCATCCTGTATCTGCTCAACGGCGCGGGCGGCGGCGAGGACAGCGCCACCTGGCGGGCCAAGACCGACTACAAGAAGTTCTTCGCCGACAAGGACGTCAACGTCGTGACGCCGGTCGGCGGCGCCTTCTCGTACTACACGGACTGGCAGCGCGACGATCCGGTGCTCGGGCGCAACAAGTGGCAGACCTTCCTCACCGAGGAGCTTCCGCCGCTGCTCGACAAGGCGCTCGGTGCGACCGGTGCCAACGCCATCGCGGGCATCTCGATGTCGGGGACGTCGGTGTTCAACCTCGCCATAGCCGCACCCAAGCTGTATCGGTCGGTCGCCGCGTACAGCGGCTGCGCACGCACCAGCGACCCGCTCGGCCAGGCGTACGTCCGAACGGTCATCGGCGACCGCGGCCGCGGCGACATCACCAACATGTGGGGTCCGCTCGACGGGCCCGGCTGGCGCGAGAACGATCCGTATCTGCACGCCTCCGCGCTCAAGGGCGTCAACGTGTACATGACCTCGGGCACCGGGCTGCCCGGTCGGTACGACACCCTCGACTCGCGATTGATCAACGGCGATCCTGCGGTCCTCCTCGATCAGGTGGTCATGGGCGGCGTCATCGAGGCCGCCGTCCACAACTGCACCACGCAGATGGAACAGGCTCTGAAGGCGGCGGGCGTCAACACCACGACCATCACGCGACCCGTCGGAACGCACTCGTGGGAGTACTGGGAGAAGGACCTGCACACCACGTGGCCGATGATCGCCAAGGACCTCGGCATCCGCTGACCGTTTGCCCGGGTGCGGGGTCTCGATACGCCGCCTCGCTTCGCTCGGTGGCTACTCGACCAGCCTGGGGGCGGGCCTGCGTTTCGGGCGGCTACTGGGCGAGCGTGCCCTTTTTAGGCTGGTCGAGTAGCCCGGGAACGAAGTGAGCGAGCGTATCGAGACCGCGGCGCTGGTGGTCGTGCTGCTCGAGCACCCTGGGGGTTGTCGAGTATGCGGGGGAGCGTATCGAGGCGATGGTGCCGGGGTCTCGATACGCCGCCTCGCTTCGCTCGGTGGCTACTCGACCAGCCTGGGGGCGGGCCTGCGTTTCGGGCGGCTACTCGAGCACCCTGGGGGTGGGCGTGCGTTTCGGGCGGCTACGAGAGCGTGCCTTTCAGGCTGGTCGAGTAGCCCGGGAACGAAGTGAGCGAGCGTATCGAGACTGCGGCGCTGGTGGCCGTGCTACTCGAGCACCCTGGGGGTTGTCGAGTATGCGGGGAGCGTATCGAGGCGATGGTGCCGGGGTCTCGATACGCCGCCTCGCTTCGCTCGGTGGCTACTCGACCAGCCTGGGGGCGGCCTGCGTTTCGGACGCTTACTCGATCAGCCTGGGGGCGGCCTGCGTTTCGGACTGCTACTCGAGCACCCTGGGGGACGGGCCTGCGTTTCGGACGCTACTCGACCAGCCTGGGGGCGGGCCTGCGTTTCAGACGGCTACTCGAGCACCCTGGGGGACGGGCCTGCGTTTCGGGCGGCTGCAGGGGAGCGTGCCTTTCAGGCTGGTCGAGTAGCCCGGGAACGAAGTGAGCGAGCGTATCGAGACCGCGGCGATCACTGACGCAGGAACGCGAGGACCGTCCGCTCGAAGTCGGCTTTGGCCTCGACCATCGCCCAGTGGCCGCAATTGGGGAAGACGTGCAGTTCGACCTGCGGGATCAGGCGCATCGGAATCAGCGCCATGTCGAGCGGGCTCACGCGGTCGTCGCGTCCCCAGGTGATGAGGGTCTTGGCCGTCACCTTGTGGAACATCGCCCACTGCGGCGGGGCGTCGGAGGCGTGCATGGCCTTCATCATCGCGGCGAAGGCGACGCGTCCGTACATCCGGCGGGCGCTCTCCAGCGCGACCGGGTCGGTCGCCAGCTGCCAGCGCTCCTCGATCAGCTCGTCGGTGACGACGGCCGGGTCGTAGACCATCGAGTGCAGCCACTGGATCAGACCCTCGCGGGTGGGGTTCTCGGTGAAGTCCTGCAGCAGCTTGATGCCTTCGCCGGGGGCCGGGCTGAAGATGTTGCGGCCCACACCACCGATCGTGACGAGCCTGCGGATCCGGCCCGGATGGGCCAGGTCGTAGTTGACGCCGACACCGCCGCCCATCGAGTTGCCGATGACGTCGAACTCGTCGAGCCCGAGGGCGTCGACGAAGGCCTCCATGCCGCCCAGTGCGGTGGTCATCGGATGCCCGCCCCAGTCGTCGCTGACGCCGAACCCCGGGAACTCCAGCACCAGGCAGCGGAAGTGCTGTCCGAAGAAGCTGAGGTTGCCGCGGAAGTTGCGCCAGCCCGAGACCCCCGGACCCGAGCCGTGCAGCATCACCAGCGGCGGGCCGTCCCCGTACTCGTGATAGCGCAGCACGCCCTTGTCGGTCGGCAACTCGCGCAGCGTGGTGTCGTAATCGGGGATGACCGGGACGGTCATGGGGCCTCCTTCGGGCAGGGACGGGTGCCGCCGTCGGATCTCGGGGCGGCCGGGAAGATGATCGGGAGGGCCGACGCGGTCAGTCGAACCGGCCGGGCGTGGGCTCGCGACGCAGCGAATCGGTCGGCACGCGGCCGCGGCGCACCTGGTCGTCGATGCTGGCGCGCAGCGCCTCGCACCCGGGGATGCGGTCGGGATCGCGGCCCTCGGCGATGTGCCGGGCGAACTCGGGGCACGCGGTCCGCGCATCGGTCGTCCACTGGATGCTGGTGTGCACGGGGCTGAACTTCTCCACCAGGACCTGCGTGGCGCAGGTGGCGCAGGTGACTTCGTACATGCTGTCTGTCCTTCCGATCAGCCGGCGATCATGTCGGTCGGCGCCCAGAAGGCGCGCATCGAGGTGATGAGCCCGGAGTCGTCGAAGGTCATCACGTCGATCGGTTCGACGGTGTAGCGCGCCCCGCCGACCTCGGTGACCACTCGGAACGAGAACGCCGCTTCGCGGCCGACGATCCGGGCCACGAGCAACTCGGTGGTGATCTCGCCGCTCAGGCCGCCGTAGAACTCCTCGATGGCCGCCCGGCCGTGGCGGGGCGGCGACCCGACCGGGTCTTCGAGGGTGGCGTCGTCGGCGTACAGCGCGGCCACCCGCGCGGCGTCACCGCCGGCGACGGCTGCCAGATAGGCGTCGACGGCGGCGGCGATGTCGGGTGCGGTCATGGGTCTTCTCCTCAGTCCTGGGCCAGCAGGTCGCGGACGGCGAGGTGGGCGAAGAGCATCGAGGTGCCGATCGGGTTCCCGCCGCCCGGGTACACGGTCCCGCTCGGGGCCGCCATGGTGTTGCCTGCCGCGTACAGGCCGGTGATGGTGGTGCCGTCGGCGCGTAGGACGTTGCCCGCGTTGCCCGTCCGCAGGCCGCCCTTGGTGCCGAGGTCCGACAACCCGAATGCGGCGGCGTGGAACGGACCGCGCTCGACGGCCACCATCGGCGACTGGCCGCCGGAGAAGGCGCGGTCGTAGGCCTCACCGCCGCGATCGAAGTCCGGATCGACGCCGGTCGCCACGTGCTCGTTGTAGCGGGCGACGGTCGCGGTCAGCTTCTCGGCCGGAACGCCGATCTTCGCCGCCAGCTCCTCGAGGGTGTCGGCGGTGTGCCACAGGCCCGCATCGTGATAGTCCTGCGTCGGGAAGAAGGAGACGTTGGGCGCCTTGACCGGCGGCACGCCGTCGTCGGCGTCGTCGTAGATCATCCAGAAGGGCAGCGTCACGGTGCCGTCGTCGATCTGCGCCAGCACCTCGCGGCCCAATCGGTCGTAGGCGGCCGACTCGTTGACGAACCGCTCACCGTCCTGGTTGACGAAGATGCCGCCGGTGAACCACAGGGCGAAGGCCGAGCGGCCGTCGGGGTGGGTGAGCCCGGGCGACCACCAGGCCTGATCCATCAGGTCGGTGTCGGCGCCCGCGGCGATGCCGGCGCGGTGCGCCAGGCCCTGGTTGGTGGGCGGGCCCATGGTGTCGCGGGCGGCGCCGGGCACCCCGAACTCGCCGCGCATCGCGTCGTTGCCCTCGAATCCGCCGCTGGCCAGCACCACGCCGAGACGGGCGCGGATCGCCGTGCGTCGCCCGTCGGTCTCGACGATCGCACCGACGACGACGCCGCGGTCGACGACGAGGTCGACCAGTGGGCTGCGCAGGCGGGTGGTGGCGTTCGGGTACTGGGCGATCGCGGTGAGGAAGCGGGCGATCAGCGCACGGCCGCCGATGAAGTAGTCGTCGGGGGTGTCGGTGCCGTGCCGGTCGACGTCGAGCGGACCGCGGACGAGGTCTTTGAACTCGGGGGCCTTCGACACCCGCAGCGGGCTCGGCATCACGTGGCGCATGCCGTCGAGGCGGGCGCCGGGCGCCTTGCCGAAGTAGTCGGGCCACGGGAGCGTCTGGAACTTGAGGTGCTCGTCGGTCTCGAGATACGCCAGCAGCGGGGCGCCGCCGCGCACGTAGGTCTCCTGCAGGTCGGCCGGGGTGCGGTCGCCGACGACGGCGCGATAGTAGGTGAGCGCGTCCTCGATGGTGTCGTCGACGCCTGCGCGCTGCACCACCGGGTTGCACGGGTACCAGACCCCGCCGCCGCCGGAGTACGAGGTGGTGCCGCCGAACTTGTCGGAGGCCTCGACCATCAGCACCGACAGTCCTTCGCGCGCGGCGGTGTAGGTGCCGCACACTCCGCCCGCCCCGGATCCGACGACGATGACGTCGTACTCTTCACTCCATTCGGGCGTGCTCTCGGGCATCGATGGTGCTCCATCCGGGTCGGGCGCGACGCGGGTCGCGCAGCGTGGGTCGCGTGGCGGACGCCACTCGACCGTAAGGTCGGGGTCGCGGCGACCGCCGCGCGTTTCCCGCTCACCGGGAAACTCCGGTCGGGGCGCGCCGGTTCAGCGCAGGTTCTCGAAGGCGCCGCGGTAGAACAGCAGCGGTCCGGTCGCGGCGGACGCGGACAGCGCGGTGATCCGGCAGACGACGATCGTGTGATCGCCCGCGTCGTGCTCGGCGTCGATCGTCGCTTCGATGTGGGCGAGCGCGTCGGCGATCCGCGGCGAGCCGTTGCCCGCCGGGGTGTGCGCGACTCCGGCGAACTTGTCGGTGCCCGAGGCGGCGAACTGTCGGCACAGCGCGGACTGCTGCTCGGCGAGCACGTTGATGCTGAGCGCGCCGGAACGGCGCAGCCGCGGCCAGCTCGACGAGGTCTTGGCCGGGCAGAACGAGATCAGCGGCGGGTCCAGGGAGACCGAGACGACGGACTGGCAGGTCAGGCCGACCGGCTCGGCGTCGTCGTACCCGGTGATGATCGCGACGCCGGTCGCGAAGTGGCCCATGACCTCGCGCAGCAGGTCGGATTCGAGGGGCGGACGGTCGGTGACGAGGCTGGGCATGAATCCTCCGATCGGTCATCCGGGCGGTCCCGGATCTGCGAGTGGCTGGTCGTCTTCGATGATCGGCCCTCGCGGTGACCGATGGGCTCGGGCTCCCGTTGAGTGGTCAGCAGGCCTCGAAAGCGACGTCAGCCGGCGACCGGCAGGTGCCGCATCGCCATGGCCCGCCGCTGCTGGAGGGTGGGGGTGAGGCGCAGTTCGTCGTCGCCGCCGGCGTTGCGCCACATGCCCATGGCGGCCATCCGCAGCGGAGCGGCGAGCTGGTTGTCGAGCTTGAGCTGATCGACCGGGCCGCAGATCGAGACGGCGGCCACCGCGCTGCCCGGCTCGCCGACCGGCACCGCGATGCAGCCGAAGCGGGGGACGGCCTCCTCGCGTTCGACGGCGAGGCCGCGCTCGCGAACGGTCTGCAGCTCCTTGACCAGGTGCCGGGCCGAGCCGATCGAGTACCGCGTCTTGCGCTCGAGTTCGCCGCTCGCCGGGCCGGCCTGCGCCGGCGAGGTGTCGGCGTGAGCGAGCAGGACCTTGCCGATCGCCGTGCAGTGCGCGGGCTGGCGTCCGCCGACGCGCGTGGGCAGGGCCTTGCCCATGTGCTCGCCGATCTTCTCCAGGTACACCACGTCGCCGTCTTGCAGGACGCCGAGATGGACGACGAAGCCGGTCATCCGCTGGAGCTCGTGCAGGAAGGGCAGGGCCGACCGGTGGAGTCGGTCCTGGTGCACGGCCAGCGACCCGAGTTCGACCAGGCGCATGCCGAGCTCGTACTCGCGGCCCTCCCGGCGCAGCCAGCGCAGGGCGACGAGACGTTCGAGCATCCGGTGGGCCGACGAGCGGGGCAGTCCGGTGCGGCGCACGATCTGGGCCAGGCTCTGTCGGGCGTGGCCGTCGAACGTGTCCAGGACGAGGGTGAGGCGGTCCAGCACGGCGCTCGGGGTCTCAGTCATGGCTTTCCCTTCCGGGTCGATCAAGAGGTAATCGGGTGAGGATCGATGTGCATGGTCCACAACGAAGCTGTGACCTGCGTTTTTCTATTAGATATACCGAGTATAGACCTCACTGAGAGGTTCGTCACCCCTGAGGGGCCGAAGTGCTCTGAAACATGCGAAGACGCCGTGCTCCGCGGAGGCGGAACACGGCGTCTGCGATGCGCGCGGCGAGCGGCTCAGGCCGGGGCTTCGTCCCTGGCGGCGAGGTTGGCGTCGACCTCCGCCTGCCAGTTCTCCACGGCGCGCGTGGTGTCGATCTCGAACTCGAAGCGGCGGGTCATGTCCTCGGTGATCTCACCGACGTCGGTGTAGAACTGCTGGTACCAGCGGCGCAGCTGGTACACCGGACCGTCCTCCTCCGACAGCAGCGGATTGTCGATGGGCGCCTTGTCGCGCCAGATCGCCACGTCCTGCTCGAAGCCGACCTTGACGCCCTTGGCGAACTTGGCGGCCATCCGGTCGGCCGCCTCGTCGGACATCCCCGCCGGCTTGCGGACGCTGGCGCCGTACATCAGGACGAACGAGTTGTTGTCGATCGGGTAGTGGCAGTTGATCAGGTTGGTCTCCACCACGCGGCCGCCGACGTAGTTGCGCAGCACGTCGATCATGTACGAGGGGCCGTAATAGGTGGCCTCGGACTCCAGGCGCGAGTCGGGATCGTCGTAGCTGGTGCCGATGCCGACGTCCTCGCGCGGGGTCGAGTGCATGATCTGCCGGGCCACGTGTCCTTCGAAGATGTTCTTGAAGAACCTCGGGAAGGCGAAGTGGATGTAGAAGAAGTGGGCCATGTCGACCACGTTGTCGACGATCTCCCGGCAGTGCGAGCCCTCGATGACGATGGAACTCCAGTTCCAGTCGGTCCACTCGTCGGTGCCGTAACCCTCGATCTCGGGAATGGTGACCTCGTCGGTGGGCTTGCTGCCCTCGGCGTCGTACCAGACGAACAACTGGCCGTTGCGCTCCAGCGACGGCCACGAGCGGGTCTTGGCGATCGGCGGGACGCGGCGCGCATACGGGATGCCGGTGCACCGACCGTTGCCGCCCCACCGCCAGTCGTGGAACGGGCAGGCGATCGAATCGCCCTTGATCTCACCCTTGGCGAGGTTGCCGCCCATGTGCCTGCAGTAGGCGTCGAGGATGTGGAGCTTGCCGTCGCTCTGCGAGGCGAACACCACCAGTTCGGTGCCGAAGGCCTTGATCTGGTGCGGTTTTCCGTCGCGGAAGTCCTTCAGCAGGCCGAGGCAATGCCAGCCGCGGGCGAATCGAGTGGGTGCTCCGGCCGACTCGATCTCCCGGATCTCCTGATCGTCGATGGTGGTCATGACGCGTGCTCCTCTTCGGGCCGACGCAGTGGTCGGCCGGCGCTCTCGGGCGGGGGATTCCGGGTGAACAATGCCCGGCTGTGCCTGATTGTGAGAGCGATCGGAGCGGCGCGGAGACTTCGGTCCCGCTGACTGGGACACGCCTGCCCGCCGAGGCGCTGCGGGGAGCAGGCTGCGAGGGAACGAACGAGAGAGCGTGAGGTGGAGCCGGTGAGGAGGTCAGTCGCGATCGAGGAGAAGTTTCACGGTCAGTTCCATCCGGTTGGTGACGTCGGTGGCCGATGCACGACGCGTCAGCCACTGCACCAGGTTCGACATCCACACGTCGGAGATCACGCGAGCGATCGCCAGATCCTGCGCCGAGGGCTCGGCTCCCTCGCCGCCGTCGATCATCGCGCCGGCCAGCAGCCGGTCGATGATCCCGGCGACCCGGTTCACCTCGCTGGTGGCCGAGGCGTCGGCGAACATGAAGGCGCGCGTCATGGCCTCGGTCAGCAGCGGATCCTTCTGCATCGCGAGGGTGATCATGTCGAGCACGAAGCGCAGTCGTTCGACCGCGGTCTCGCCCTGGAGCACGCTGCGGTCGGCCCGTGACTCGACCTTCTCGAGTTCGCGTGCCAGAGCGGTGACCAGCAGATGGACCTTCGACGGGAAGTACCGGTACAGCGTGCCGACGGCGACCTCGGCCCGGTCGGCGACCGCACGCATCTGCACCGCGTCGTAGCCGCCCTTGGAGGCCAGCGCGAGGGTCGCATCGAGGATGCGGCGCCGCCGTTCACGCTGGGCCGCGGAGCCGACCTCCGCACCCGACAACTGGGCGGGGGCGGGAGGTGGCGACGGTGCGTCGGTCTTGGTCTTCGTCGTACCCGCGCCGGCCATAGGTATCGGTCTCCTCAGTTTGCGTCACGTTCATCCACCGCCAGTTGGCAGCAGCCTTCCGATGGTGTACACCCAAGTAATATTAGAACAGGTTCTAATTGCCCTCACCAACAAATTCGCGGAGGAGATCTCGGTGACAATCGCCACGTCAGCGGACCAGAAGGTCGCAAGTGACACTATCGCCGCGTGGGCGCAGGCGCGGGACGTTCGCGCGATGGTGCGCAACGATCTCGACGATTCCGGACAATCCTGGCGATCCCTCTGGGCGCAGATCGCCGATCTCGGACTGTTCGCCGCTGCGATTCCGGAAGCCGCGGGCGGCGCCGACGGCACGCTGGACGACGTCGCGGTGATGTTCGCCGCGTGCGGTTCCGCGCTGGTTCCCGGACCGCTCGCCCCGTCCATGGCCGCCGCGTACGTGCTGGCTGCCCAGGGCGATGACCTGGCCGAACAGGCGATGGCGGGGGAGCGTCCGGTCGTGGTGCCCGCCACCGCGGTAGCCGCTGCGGACGGTTTCGCGGTGACCTCCGGGGAGGTGGATCTGGGGCTGGTTCCCGGCTTCGTCGACGACGCGCTCGTCATTGCCCCGCTGAGCTTCGACGGCGCCCCGGCGCGGTGGCACGTCATCGACACCGCCGGGGTGACCGTGCAGACCGCGGCGGTCGACGGACCCCTCGACGGCACGGCCGTGTCGGTTCGGGTCACGATCACCGGCCTGCTTCGCGGCGGCGCCGTCGCGATCGCCGACGACGAGCTGCTGGTCGCGCTGCTGCACCTCGGTCTGGTCGCCTACCAGGCCGGCGTCGCCGCGCACACCCTCGCGGTGGCGGTCGACTACGCGAAGGTGCGCACACAGTTCGGCGCGCCGATCGGATCCTTCCAGGCCGTGAAGCAGATCTGTGCCGACATGCTGTGCCGCAAGGAGCAGCTCGGCGCGGCGGCCTGGGATCTGGCCCGGGCGCTCGACGACGCGCTCGTCGAGCCGACCGACCACGCCCGCGCGCAGGTGGAGTTGAGTCGCCTCGCCGCGGCCGCCCTCGTCGCCGACCTGTCGCCGGAGAACGCCAAGGACGCGATCCAGGTGCTCGGCGGCATCGGCTTCACCTTCGAGCACGACGCACACCTGTACCTGCGGTCGGCGCTGGCGGCGCGGATGCTGCTGGCCGCAGGCGAGCCGCAGCGCGCGGCTCTCGCCGAGCTCGGTCGGTCCGGAGCCCGCCGCGAGTTCTCGATCGACCTCGAGGCCGCCGAGTCGCGGCGACCGGAGATCGCCGCGACCGCCGACGCGATCGCGGCCGTCGCCCCCGAGCAGCGTCGGGCGGAGCTGGCGCGCACCGGCTTCCTGGCCCCGCACTGGCCTGCGCCCTACGGTCTGGCCGCCGACGCCGCGCTGCAGCTGGTGATCGACGCCGAACTCGAACGCGCGGGCGTCGCCCGCCCCGACCTGGTGATCGCCGGCTGGGCCCTGCCGACCATCCTCGAGCACGGCACCGACGCGCAGCGGGAGAAGTTCGTCGCGCCGACCCTGGCCGGCGACATCCGCTGGTGCCAGCTGTTCAGCGAGCCCGAAGCCGGCTCCGACCTCGCCTCGCTGCGCACCCGCGCGGTCCGGACCGAGGGCGGCTGGCTGCTGTCGGGGCAGAAGATCTGGACCTCCGAGGCGCACATGTCGCAGTGGGCGATCTGCCTGGCGCGTACCAACGCGGACGTGCCCAAGCACAAGGGCATCACCTACTTCCTGGTCGACATGTCTGCGCCGGGTCTCGACATCCGGCCGCTGCGCGAGCTGACCGGCCGCGCCATGTTCAACGAGGTCTTCCTCGACAACGTCTTCGTCCCCGACGAGATGGTGGTCGGCGAGGTCGACAACGGTTGGCGTCTGGCACGCACCACCCTCGCCAACGAGCGGGTCGCGATGGGCGGCTCGGGCTTGGGCAAGGAGGTCGACTCCCTGCTTCGCCAGCTCGACGAGTCGGGCGCTCGGCTCACGCAGGCGCAGACCCTGGAGCTCGGGGGCATCATCGCCGACGCGCACATCGGTCGTGTCCTCGATGCGCGGGCGGTGGCTCAGCGGCTCAGCGGCACCGACCCCGGCGCCACCTCCAGCGTCCGCAAGCTGATCGGCGTCGTGCACCGGCAGGCGGTGCCGGAGTTCGCGACCGATCTGCTCGGCTGTGACGGCCTGGCGGCGAGCGCGGCCACCGGCTTCCTGCTGCTCAACCGTTGCCTGTCGATTGCCGGCGGGACCACCCAGATCCTGAAGAACGCGGCCGCGGAACGGATTCTAGGTTTGCCGCGCGGCTGAGCCGATCTGACGAGAGAATGAATCGAAATACCCTGGACATCGCCACTGTGTGACGGGCGTCTCGGGGCTTCTGTTAAACTAGAACAAGTTCTAATAATGCTTGAGGAGGAGCCGGGTGGATTTCGCCCTGGAACCCACCGCTGCAGCGGTCGGTGACGTCGCCGACGAGGTGATGCGCCGACTGCAGCCGGACTGGGAAAGCAAGTTCGTCGAGGGTGTGGGCGGGTTCGACCACGCCGCTTGGGAGGCGCTGGTCGGCGCCGGTGTCACGGTGCTGCCGCTGCCCGAGTCGCTGGGCGGCGACGATCTGCCGATCGATGCGCTGGTTCCGCTGCTGACGCGAGCCGGACACGATGCGGTGGTGGCCCCGCTGATCGGGACCCTGGTGTCCGGTCTGGTGCTGGCGCAGTCCGGCACGGACGTGAGCGCCCGCGCTCGCAGCATCGCCGAGGGCGGCTGGTACGCCGTCGCGATCGGCGAGGCCGGTCGCGCACTCGGCCGTCGCCCCGCACTCACCCTCACCGACACCGCCGACGGCGCACGGCTGGACGGCGTCAAGACCGGAGTGCTGGCCGCCGACGGCGCCGCCGCGATCCTGGTCGTCGCCGACCGCGGTGTCACGGTGGTCCCGACCGACGCCGCGGGCCTGACCATCACGCGGACCCCGTCGTCGTCGGGTCAGGGCGAGTACACCCTCGTCTTCGACGGTGTGGCAGTGGCCGCCGCCGACCTCGTCGCCGACGATCCGCAGCCGGCCGTCGACGCCTACCGTGCGCTGCTGGCCGCCTACGCCGACGGTCTGGTGGCCGGAGCCATCAAGCGCACCGCCGAGCACGTCTCGACCCGGCACCAGTTCGGCAAGCCGATCGCCGCCTTCCAGGCCGTCGGGCAGCAGCTCGCCGACGTCTACGTGGTCTCGCGCACCATGAACCTGGTCGCGACCGCGGCCGCCTGGGCGATCGCCAACGACGCCGACCCGCAGGAGGACCTGGCGACCGCCATGTACTGGGTGTCGGCGGAGCTGCCGGCGACCCTGCGCACCATGACGCACCTGCACGGCGGCGTCGGCGTCGACGTCACCTACCCGCTGCACCGGTACTTCTCGCTGGTCAAGGACGTCGCCCGGCTGGCAGGCGGCGCCCACCACACGCTCGACGTCCTCACCGACGAGACCGTTCCCGCCGTACAGGAGGCGCTGGCATGTTCGTAGCGTTCACCGACGAGCAGATCGCCCTGCGCGACGAACTGCGCGCCTACTTCGCCGGGCTCATCAGTCCCGACGAGGAGCGCACCATGCGCACCGAGCGGCACGGTCCCGCCTACCGCGACGTCATCGCCCGCATGGGCGCCGACGGCTGGCTCGGCGTGGGCTGGCCCACGGAGTTCGGCGGCAAGGGCTTCGGCGAGATCGAGCAGCAGATCTTCACCAACGAGGCGGTCCGCGCCGACGTGCCGCTGCCCTCGGTGACCCTGCAGACCGTCGGACCGACCCTGCAGCGCTACGGCACCGCCGAGCAGAAGGACTTCTTCCTGCCGAAGATCCTGGCCGGCGAGGTCCACTTCGCGATCGGCTACACCGAACCCGATGCGGGCACCGACCTGGCGTCGCTGACCACCCGGGCCGTCCTGGACCCGGCGACCGGCGACTACGTCGTCAACGGCCAGAAGATCTTCACCACCGGCGGCCACGACGCCGACTACATCTGGCTCGCGGTCCGCACCGATCCGGAGGCGCCCAAGCACAAGGGCATCTCGATCCTGATCGTCGACACGAAGGATCCGGGCTTCACCTGGACCCCGATCATCACCGCCGACGGCGCGCACCACGTGAACGCCACCTACTACAACGACGTCCGCGTGCCGGCGAGCATGCGCGTCGGCGAAGAGGGCGACGGCTGGAAGCTGATCACCACCCAGCTCAACCACGAGCGCGTCATGCTCGGCCCGTCCGGCCGCATCGGCAGTCTCGGCGATCACCTGCGGCACTGGGCGCAGACCGCGCAGTTCGACGGCGCCCCCGTCGTCGAGCAGACGGAGGTGCGCAGGCTGATCGCGCAGATCGGCGCGTACGAGCGACTCAACGAACTGCTCAACTGGCAGGTCGCCTCCAGCGGTGAGATCTCGATGGCCGACGCCGCCGCGACCAAGGTGTTCTCCACCGAGCGGCTGCAGACGGTGTACCGCCTGATCGACGACGTCGTCGGCCACTACGGCGACTTCACCGACCAGGTGACCGCCGAGTTCGTCGACTGGCTCGACATGCAGGCCAAGCGCAACGTCGTCATCACCTTCGGCGGCGGCGTCAACGAGGTCATGCGCGACATGATCGGCACGGCGGGCCTCGGCCTGCCGCGGATGAAGCGATAGGGGCGCGCTCATGACACTCACCCCGGAATCGACCCCGGAGCAGATCCTCGCCGCGGCCCTGGCCGTCAAGGAGGGCGGGGCCAGCGCGCCGCGCACCGGCCGCGACCCGATCAACCAGCCGATGATCAACAACTGGGTCGAGGCGATGGGCGATGCCAACCCGATCTACGTCGACGAGGCCGCTGCCCGCGCCGCCGGGCACCCCGGCGTCGTGGCCCCGCCGGCGATGGCGCAGGTCTGGACCATGCGCGGTCTGCACGGCGTCCGCACCGACGACGACCCGCTGGGCCTGGCCACGCAGTTGTTCGACGACGCCGGCTACACCTCGGTGGTCGCCACCAACTGCGACACCGTCTACCACCGCTACACCCGCCCGGGCGAGGAGGTGACGATCTCCTCCGAGCTCACCGACGTGGTGGGCCCCAAGCAGACCGCCCTCGGCGAGGGCTGGTTCTTCACCACCCGCAACACGTGGTCGGTCGGCGAGGAGACGGTCGCGGAGATGGACTTCCGCATCCTGAAGTTCCGGCCGGCCCAGGCTGGTCGAGTAGCCGAGGAGCGAAGTGCCGAGGTTCCACAGGCTGGTCGAGTAGCCGAGGAGCGAAGCGACGAGGCGTATCGAGACCCCGCCGCCTACCCCGACCTGGACCCCACCAAGCTCATCCGTCCCTCGCGGTCGCGTGACACCGCCTTCTTCTGGGAGGGCGTCGAGGCGCACGAGCTGCGGATCCAGCAGCTTCAGGACGGTTCGCTGCGGCATCCGCCGATCCCGGCGACGTGGACCGAGCGCGGCGCCGACGGCGAGTACCCGGGCACCGACTACGTCGTCGCGGCGGGAACCGGCACGGTCTACAGCTACGTGGTCCACCACGCTCCGCGGGTGCCGGGCCGCGAGCTCCCCTTCGTCGTCGCCCTGGTGGAACTTGACGAGGGCGTCCGCATGCTCGGTCAGCTGCGCGGCGTCGATCCGGCCGAGGTCGCCATCGGCATGCCCGTGCAGGTCGAGTTCCTCGACTTCCCGGGAGACGCCGACGACCCGTCCGACCGACCCTGGACCCTGTACGCCTGGCGCGCGAAGGAGGCCAACCAGTGAGCACCACGTCAGTCGACAGCCCGCACGCGGGCGCGATCGAGGTCGGCCAGAGCCTGCCGCCGCTGGTGATCGACGCCCCGCCGACCTTCGTCGTCGCGACGGCCCTGGCCACCCGCGACTTCCAGGACGTGCACCACGATCGGGACCTGGCCCAGCAGAAGGGCTCCAAGGACATCTTCGTCAACATCCTGACCGACACCGGTCTGGTGGAGCGCTTCGTCACCGATTGGGCCGGACCGCGCGCCCGGATCGGCGCCATCAAGCTCAAGCTCGGGGTGCCCTGGTACGCCTACGACACCATCACCTTCACCGGTGAGGTGACCGGCGTGGCGGCCGCGCCCGCCGGGGGCACCGAGGTCACCGTCGCGGTGACCGGCACCAACTCCCTTGGCAAGCATGTGATCTCGACGGTCACCTTCACCCGTGAGGACTCCTGATGAGTGATCGCACCCTGTCGGGGAAGGCGGCGATCGCCGGCATCGGCGCCACCGACTTCTCCAAGAACTCCGGCCGCAGCGAGCTGCGACTGGCCGCCGAGTGCGTGGCGGCCGCGCTCGACGACGCCGGCCTGAGCGCCGCGGACGTCGACGGCCTGGTGACCTTCACGATGGACACCAACATGGAGATCGCCGTCGCCCGCGCGGCGGGGATTCCGGAGCTGAAGTACTTCTCGCGCATCCATTACGGCGGCGGCGCGGCGGCGTCGACGGTGCAGCAGGCTGCGATGGCCGTCGCGACCGGCGTGTGCGACGTGGTGGTGGCCTACCGGGCGTTCAACGAGCGGTCGGGCAACCGGTTCGGCCAGGTCAACGCCGCGGTGGCGAACCAGGAGAACTCCTCGGGCACCGACAACGCCTTCTCCTACCCGCACGGGTTGTCGACGCCTGCGGCGTTCGTCGCGATGGTCGCCCAGCGCTACATGCACGAGTACGGCGCGACCAGCGAGGACTTCGGCCGCATCGCCGTGGTCGACCGCAAGCACGCCGCCACCAACCCTAACGCCTTCTTCTACGGCAAGCCGATCACCCTCGAGGACCATCAGGCCTCGCGGTACATCGCCGAGCCCCTGCACCTGCTGGACTGCTGCCAGGAGTCCGACGGCGGCGTCGCGATCGTGGTGGTCTCGCCCGAGCGCGCCAAGGATCTGAAGCAGAAGCCGGTCACCATCGCCGGCGCGGCGTCGGGCAGCGGCACCGACCAGTTCATCATGACCAGCTACTACCGGGACGCCCTGCCGGAGCTGCAGGAGATGGGTCTGGTGGGACGTCAGCTCTACGCCCAGTCGGGTCTGGGACCCGATGACATCGACATGGCCGTGCTGTACGACCACTTCACCCCGTACACGCTGATCCAGCTGGAGGAGCTCGGGTTCTGCGGGCGCGGTGAGGCGAAGGACTTCGTCTCCCAGCCCGGCGCCCTCGAAGTCGGCGGCGCCCTGCCGCTCAACACCCACGGCGGACAGCTGGGGGAGGCCTACATCCACGGGATGAACGGCATCGCCGAAGGCGTCCGCCAACTGCGCGGAACGTCCGTCAACCAGGTCGACGGCGCGCAGCGCGTCCTCGTCACCGCGGGCACCGGCGTCCCCACTTCCGGCCTGATCCTCACCGCCTGACCACCCCCGTCCGACTCGTCGGCCCTCCCAAGGAGATCTAGAAAGATGAAGTTCAATCTCGCAGACGTCTTCGAAACCGTCGTCGACGCCGTGCCCGAGCGCGTCGCCCTCACCTGGGAGGGCGAAGGCTACACATACGAGGCCCTGGACAAGCTGTCGAACCAGGTGGCCCACCACTTCGCGGCGCACGGCATCGGCAAGGACGACAACGTCGCACTGTTCCTGAAGAACAGCGTCGAGCACGTCACCTCCCTGGTGGGGCTGATCAAGATCCGCGCGGTGCCGGTGAACGTCAACTACCGCTACACGGGCGCCGAGCTGGAGTACATCTTCGAGAACTCGGACTCCAAGGCGATCGTCGTCGAGCTGCCCGAGCATCAGCGCACGCTGGCCGAGCTGATCGCGAAGCTCCCCGAGCTCAAGACGGTCTTCGTCATGGGTGAGATCGTCGACGAGCTGCCGGCCGCGGCCGCCGCCCTCGACGGCCGTACCGTCGAGATCGTCGACTTCAACGGCTACCGGGAGCGGTCCGAGGAGCGCGACTTCGACAAGCGCACGGGCGAAGAGCTCTACCTGATCTACACCGGCGGCACCACCGGCTACCCGAAGGGCGTCATGTGGCACCATGACGACTTCTTCCGCAAGCCGATCTCGGGCGGCAACCCGTACGGCCCGCCGCGCGAGGACCTCGAGGAGCTGGCCCGGGAGGTCAAGAACTTCCCGTCGCTCGCCTTCCTGATCGCCGCGCCGCTGATGCACGGTGCCGCCTCGTACTCGCTGTTCACGTTCATCGCACTCGGCGGTCGCCTCATCCTGGAGCGCGACTTCGACGCCGAGAAGATCGTCCGCAACCTGGGCCGCGACCAGACCCAGATGGTCCTGATCGTCGGCGACGCGATGGGCATGCCGCTGGCCGACGAGATGGAGAAGCAGAAGGACACCGCGGACTTCTCGACCCTGTTCTCGATCGCCTCGGGCGGCGCGCTGTGGAGCCACAGCGTCCGCGACCGGATGCTTGCGATCAAGCCCGAGCTGATCCTGCGCGACAACTTCGGCGCCTCGGAGTCGGGCAACGACGGTGAGATCATGCTCGACGAGAACGGCAACCTGAAGGTGCCGCCGACGCCGCGCATGATGGTGGTCGACGAGCACTTCAAGAAGATCACCACCCCGAACGAGGTCGGGCACATCGCTCGCATCGGCAACATTCCGCTCGGCTACTACAAGGATCCGGAGAAGACGGCCCGCACCTTCCCGACCATGGAGGACGGGACCCGCATCTCGGTGCTCGGCGACATGGGCTACATGACCGAGGACGGCAGCATCGTCTTCCTGGGCCGCGGCAGCCAGTGCATCAACACCGGCGGCGAGAAGGTCTACGCCGAAGAGGTCGAGGGCGCCCTGCACGCGCATCCGGCGATCGCCGACGCCCTCGTCGTCCCGGCGCCGGACCCCAAGTACGGCCAGCGGGTGGCCGCGGTCGCCTCGCTCAACGAGGGCTTCGAGGAGCCGTCATTGGAGGAGATCCAGGAGCACTGCCGCAAGACCCTCGCTCGCTACAAGGTGCCGCGCACGGTCGTCTTCGTCGAAGAGGTCAAGCGCACCCCGGCCGGCAAGGCCGACTACAAGTGGGCCAAGGCCGCCGCAGCTGACGAGAGCGCCACGGTCTAGTGTCCTGCACCTGATCGTCGGGCGCGACCACCGCCGGTCGGATCTGTCTGTTCGGGCAGACCTCACCGGCGAGTGGGCAGGAGCGCCCGCACCCGGCCGTCGGAGGCGGTGACGCTGCCTCCGACGGCTTCGGCGTGTTCGCGCATCGCGGTCAGCCCGGTTCCGGGCAGCCACGTACCGCCGACCCCGTCGTCGATCACCTCGATGGTCAGCGCCCGCCGGTCGTGCGTGACGGTCACCGACACGGCGGATGCGCCCGAGTGCCGGATCGCATTCGTGAGGGCCTCGACGGTGATCCGGTAGGCGACCGACTCGGTGGCCGCCGGGAGCGCATCGTCGGCGCCCGCCGTATCAAAGTGCACGCCGATCGCCAGTCCGCCCGCCGCCGACATGCCTGCGGCCCAGTTCCGTAGCGCGCCTTCGAGGCCGAGCTCATCGAGTGCGGGCGGACGCAACCCGTCGACGACGCGGCGGATCTCGGCGATCGCCGAGCCCGTGTCGGCGCGGAGTCGCTGGAGCAGGGCGTCGGCGCGACCGGGGTCGGCGGCGAGCAGGTTCCGAGCGGCATCGGCGGCGAAGGCGACACCGGTCAGGGTGGGGCCGAGCCCGTCGTGCAGATCACGGCGGATCCGGCGGCGTTCGTCTTCGATGGCGGTCACCTCGGCGGCGCGCGAGGAGGCGAGCTGTTCGGCGAGCAGCTGCAGACGCAGGCTCCTGGCCAGGAGAGCGGCGACCACCGCGAGGACGTTGCGTTCGGCGGGCTCCCACGTCCGGTCGCCTGCGCGGTGGCCCACGGTGAGGCCGGCGGTGCGCCCGTCGCCGAGGTCGAGGCGGAAGACGGTGGCGTACGGGGTCGGTTCGCCGACGGAGGCGAGCACGGCGCCGTCGGCCGCCAAGGCCAGATGGGGCAGGGTCAGCGCGGTGCCGAGCGCCTGGAGCGCCGCGGCGAGATCGTCGCCGAGCGCGTCGGCGACGGCGGCGAGCGCGTGTACCGGGTCGGGGCGCCCGCCGAAGAGCAGATTCTCGACAGTGCCCGACAACCATGAACCCACCGGGGTCACCAACAGCGACAGCACGGCGCATACGGCGATCACCGATGCGGTGTCGAGATCGTCCGCCCCGCCGGCGCCCAGGGCGAAGATCGCCAGGTTGGCGGCCGCGACGAAGCAGGCCAGCACGGTCAGGGTGACGACGATCCGGGTCACCAGCCATCGCACGTCGACGACGTCCGGGCGCATCACGCCGACCGCCGCAGCCGTCGGGACCAGGCAGGCGAGCAGCGTCACCACGGCGGCGGGCACCGCAGCGGCCTCGGTCCGAGCCACTGCGTTGTAACCGAAGGTGAAGAGCAGTGCGGCCATCCCGGCGAATCCGAGGGCGGCACTCAGCCACAGTGCAGCCGTTCGCGCCGACCGGTCGCCGCGATCGATCACCGAACCGAGATGCACCACCGAGCCGGTCGCCACGACGGCTCCGGCGACCGCGTGCGCGACGGGGGTCAGGCAGGACGCGACGCCGGCCGCGACCGCGACGAGGACGACGGTCACGGTGACCGGCACCATGCGGGCGGCGGCGACCGACGGGTAGGTGAGCAGCATGAGGGGTGCGGCGACGAACACGGCGATCCGCAGCGCGATCAGCCCCTCGGCGCCTGCCGCCCCGGTGATCAGCTCGACGGCCAGCAGCAGGGCGACCGTCGCCGTGGCCGCCGCGGTGGTCAGGCCGGCCCCGGCGCGCCACATCGCCCACGCCGCACACCCGGAGACGACGGCCAGGACCGCGACCGGGACGGCGGTCGTCATCTCCGACGCCCCAGGCCGCACTCGCGTGCGGCGATGATCGCCTCGCTGCGCCCGTCGACGCCGAGTTTGGCGAACATCGACGACAGGTGATTGGCGACCGTCTTCTCCGACACGCCCAGTTCGCGGGCGACGGCGCCGTTGCGCAGGCCGGCCGCGACGCGGTCCAGGATCTCGCGCTCGCGGCCGGTGAGCTCGGGAAACGGGACCGCGGGTTCGGGCGCGGCGAGGACCTGGGCGGTGAGCTCGGCGGAGAAGATGGACTGGCCGGCGACGACGGCGCGGATCGCGCTGTCGATCTCGTGCTGTTCGGCGCCTTTGAGCACGTAGCCGCGGGCTCCCGCGCGCATCGCGGCGAGGACGGTGGACGGGTCGTCGACCATGGTCAGCACCAGCACCGGGACGTCGGGTGCAGCGCGGGCGAGTTCGCCGATCGCGCTGACCCCGTCCATGCCGGGCATGCGAAGGTCCATCA
This sequence comes from Gordonia aichiensis, assembly GCF_039946255.1. Lineage (GTDB taxonomy): Bacteria > Actinomycetota > Actinomycetes > Mycobacteriales > Mycobacteriaceae > Gordonia > Gordonia aichiensis_A. The sequence continues at coordinate 161,647 of NZ_JBCDWL010000002.1, forward strand.
GGATCACGTCCGGTCGGCTCAGCACGGCTTCCTTGACCGCTGCGGCACCGTCGGCGACCGCACCCACCACGGTGTAGTCCGGCAGCGTGCTCAGCAGTGCCGACAGTCCGGCCCGCACCACGGGGTGGTCGTCGACGAGGAGCACCCGAATCGCCGCCATGAGGCAAGTCTGCCATCGGCCGCCGTTCTGCGGAACGGGAGAAACCTCCCGGTCGGAGTGTGAAAGGCTCCCGGTCAGAGCGGAATCGCGACGGTTCCGGCGAGCTGTCCGTGCGAGCAGGCTTCAGGGTGTCGGCAACACCGCCGACTCGGCAAGGAGGTCGTCATGACTGTCACCCAACCGTCGACGCTGAGCTGGTCGCTCGGGAACCGGATCGGCTTCACGCTCGCCGCGCTCATCGGTGCGCTCAACATCGCGAGCATCGCGCAGCCCACCCCGGACGGCGAGGTCGGCGCACCCTTCGGCGTGCTGGTCGCCGATGCCGTGATCGGTGCGGCGACGCTCGGTCTCGTCGCCTACGCCTGGCTGCGCCGCAGCCGATTCGCGGCGCGCCTGGTCGCCGCGCTGCTGGTGCTGATGGTCGTCAGCGCCCTGCCGGCCTTCTTCGTCGACGTCCCCGGCTCGGTGAAGGCGATGGTGTCGGTCGCGGTGCTGCTGACGGTCGTGACCTGCGCCCTGGTGCTGTCGCCGGGGCCCGCACGCGAACCGATCAGCTGACCGCGTCGGTCTGTGGCGCCGCCCGCTCACAGCCCGTGCGCGGCCCGTCACCCGGATTCCAGACCGCCGCGGCTCCGTTGGTGGGGTCCCACTCGGGAGCAACTGACCCGAAGAGCTCTTCTTCGGGCCTGGCGGCGGTCTGGCATCGTGCCGCCGCGTACTCACTATTGCGTCCTCGTTGGTTCCGTGGGCGCAATAGTGTCGCCAGGTACGCGACGCGCTATGAAATTCTCAACGAACAAGGAGCAACCCTCAGGCCACCCCATCGATCATGTGTTCTATGATACAGATCACATTCGAATCGGACAAGGGGTGTGCTCGGCCGGTTCTCGTCGCTACGGGAGATCGGTTCGCCGCCGCATCCGACCGTCGCCGACCAGCTCGACCACCGTGTCGAGGCCGAGCCGCTTCAGGAACGGGTGATCGTGGCTGACCACGATCAGCGCGCCCCGGTAGGCGGTCAGGGCTTCGACCAGGTGGTCGACGCTCGCGATGTCGAGGTTGTTGGTCGGCTCGTCGAGCAGGAGCACCTGTGCCGGCGGCTGGGCGAACAGCAGTTTCGCCAGGCACACGCGGAATCGCTCGCCGCCCGAGAGCGTCGCGACCGGTCGGTCCACGGCCGCACCGCGCAGCAGCAGGCGCGCGAGCAGATTCCGAATCGAACCGGGGTCGGCGTCGGGCGCCGCATCTCGCACGTTCTCGAGCGCGCTGGCGTCCTCGTCGAGGCCGTCGAGCCGTTGCGGCAGGTAGCCGAACCGGTCGGTCAGCAGCCGCCCGCCGACGGACTCGGCACCTGCGGTGGTGCCGGTGACGAGTTGCTCCAGCAGCGTCGACTTCCCGGCCCCGTTCGGGCCGACGACGGCCACCCGTTCGGGACCCTGCATCACGACGGTGTCGTGCCGGTCGGCGAATTCGGCGATCCGCCGACTGCGGGGCACATCGGGATCGGGCAGGTCGAGGCTGATGTGCTCATCATCGCGGACGCGGGCCTCGGCCAGATCGGCCGCCGCCTGTGCATCGTGCAAGCGTCGGTCGTGGCCGGCGCGCAGTGAGGCGGCGGACCTCTCGGCGTTGTCGGCACGCAGTCCCTGCGAGATGCGCGGGATGCCGCCGTCACGCGCCGTCTTCTTCGCGGTTCGTTGCCGGCGGGCGAGCTTGGTCTCGGCCTCGATCCGTTGCCGCTTCTCGACCTTGAGAGCCTGCTGCGCGGTGCGTGCGGCCTGTGTCGCCGCCGCCTGTTCCTGCTCGAGCTGCGCAGCCCATTCGCGGTACGGGCCGCCGACGGTCCGCAGTGCGCCGTCGTAGATCTCGGCGGTCGAGTCCATGCGGTCGAGCAACTCGAGATCGTGGCTCACCACGATCAGCGTGCCCGGCCAGTCGTCGATCATCTCGGCCAGCCGCGCGCGAGTGGGCCGGTCGAGATTGTTCGACGGTTCGTCGAGCAGCGTCACCGCGGTCCGGCGCAGGCGCAATCCGGCGACGGCGATGAGGATCGCCTCCCCGCCCGACAACTGGTCGACCCGCCGCGGCAGATCGGTTGCCGCGAACCCGAGTCGGCCGAGTGCGTCGTCGGCCCGAGCCTCGATGTCCCAATCGTCGCCGACGGCGTCGAAATGGCGCGGATCGGGGTCGCCGGCCTCGATGGCGGCGATCGCGGCCAGGACCGGTGCGATGCCGAGGAGGTCGGCGACCGTGGTGCCGGTCGACAGCGTGAGCGTCTGCGGTAGCGAGCCGACGTCGCCGACGACGTCGATCCGGCCGCGGGTGGGCCGCAGCCGGCCCGCGATCAGTTTGAGCAGGGTCGATTTGCCGGAGCCGTTGCGGCCGACCAGACCGGTGCGGCCGGGCGTGAACGATCCGTTGAGGTCGGTGAGGGCGCTGGTGCCGTCGGGCCAGGCGAAGGTGACGTCGTGAAGTACGACGGAATCGGTAGACATGGAGATCTCGTTTCGGGATGCGCCGCGCTCGGCGTCGAGATGCGGCGGGAAGAAGAGGACACACCGGTGCCGTGGCACCCGGGCGTCAGATTCTGTCGACCTCGATCTCCATGTCGGCGACCCTACCGCGGCCGTGCGACGGGCGCATCCGATTTATTCGGGCGTCGCGTCCGGAGGCAGCAGGGCCGGGAACCAGATGTCGGTGAGCACTTCGGCGGCCCGCTCGGGGGCGAATTCGATGGTGCCCTGCACCGTGGAACGCGTGAAGTACCGTTCCAGCTGCGTGACGAGCAGCTCCACCCGGAAGCGAGCCTCGTCGCGCCGGTCCGCGGGCCACCGAGCCAGATAGTCGGGCATGGCGTCGGTGAGCGCGGTGATCGATTCGCGGCCCACCGGTCGGAAGTCGGGTTCGGTCTTAAGCGCCTCGTCCCACGCGGGCAGGATGTCGCGGTTGGTCGAGAACCAGCCGAGGGTCGCCTCGATCCATTCGGTGAACGCCGGTCGCGAGCCGTTCCGAAGCACCTCGTCGAGGTCGCGGTAGACCGCGGCCGCGCGCTTCTCCATGGTTTCGGCGCTGATCCGGGCCAGGACGTCCATCTTGTTGGTGAAGTGCAGGTAGAACGTGGCGCGGCTGCAGCCGACCTCGCGGGTGATGTCGTCGACGGTGACGCTCGCGTAACCGCGGTCGACGAACAGGCGGCGGGCGCCGGCCAGCAGTGCGAGGCGGGTGCGACGCTTCTGCTCCTCGCGCAGATTGGGGCGCGGCGCCGCGGCCGTCGGAGTCTCCTGGTTCATGGGCACCATCATGCGCCGAAGGAACTCACTAGACAAACATGTCACTCACTAGACGCATGTCAATCTAAGTTCTATGGTCGAGTCATGTGATGACCGACACAGGGCCGGTTGCGACAGAAGGGAGAGGTAGATGACGGACAAGCGAGTCGCCATCATCGGCGCGGGGTGTTCGGGGTTCACCACCGCCAAACGGCTCAAGGATGTCGGGATCGACTACGACTGCTTCGAGCTCTCCGACGACATCGGCGGCAACTGGTACTACGACAACCCCAACGGCATGTCGGCGTGCTATCGGTCGCTGCACATCGACACCTCCACCACACGGCTGGAGTTCGAGGACTTCCCGGCACCGGCCGACTACCCGCACTTCCCGCACCACACCCTCATGCACCAGTACTTCCGCGACTACGTCGACCACTTCGGGCTGCGCGAGTCGATCACCTTCGACACCGGCGTACAGCGTGCCGCGCGCCGCCCCGCCGGCGGCTGGGACCTGACGTTGAGCACCGGCGAGCAGCGCTCGTACGAGGCGCTGATCGTCGCCAACGGCCACCACTGGAACTCCTTCCGACCCGAGTACCCGGGCACCTTCGACGGGCAGGTCATTCACAGTCACGACTACCGCAGCCCGTTCGAGCCGGTCGACATGCACGGCAAACGGGTGATGGTGATCGGTATGGGCAACTCGGCCCTGGACATCGCTTCGGAGGTCTCCAGCCGCAGCGTCGCCGAGCACCTGTGGGTCTCGGCGCGCCGCGGGGTCTGGGTGCTGTCCAAGTACCGCGGCGGCAAACCGGCCGACAAGATGATGATGCCGCCCTGGATGCCGAAGAAGCTCGGCCTGGCGATCTCGCGCCGCGCGATCAAGAAGATCCTGGGCAACATGGAGGATTACGGGCTGCCCAAACCCGACCACGAGCCGCTCTCGGCGCATCCCTCGGTCAGCATCGACTTCCTCGCCAAGGCCGGCTCAGGCGACGTGACCTGCGTACCGGCCGTCGAACGCTTCGACGGTGACGGGGTGATCCTGACCGACGGGCAGCGGATCGCCCTCGACGTTATCGTGATGGCCACCGGCTACCGCATGTCGTTCCCGTTCTTCGACGACTCCGCCCTCCTGCCCGACGCCGAGCACCGGTACCCGCTGTTCAAGCGGATCATCCACCCGGAGTTCGACGACCTCTACTACGCGGGTCTCGCGCAGTCGTCGCCGACCATCGTCAACCTCGCCGAACAGCAGAGCAAGCTGATCGCCGAACACCTGGCGGGCACCTACGTGCTGCCCTCGGCCGACCAGATGCGCACCGCGATCGTCGAGGACGAGCACAAGCACCTCGGCCAGTACTATTCGGCGCCGCGGCACACCATCCAGATCGACTTCGCGCGGTACACGAAGGATCTGCTCGCCGAGATCGAGGCCGGCCGCACGCGGGCCGCTCGGCCGGTCGGCGCGGCATGACCGCGTCCTCGGCGACGGCGGTCGTAGGGGAGTGCGACCCGCGGCTGCGACCGGTCCGCGACCTGCTGGCCCGTAGGCTTGCCGTCGGCGACGAGGTGGGCGCCTCCCTGAGCGTGATGTCCGGCGACGACGTCCTGGTCGACCTGTGGGGCGGCGTCGCCGACCCGGCGTCGGGCCGGGCCTGGGAGCGCGACACCCTCGCCAACACCTACTCGCTCACCAAGACGATGACCGCGCTGGCCGTCCTGGTCCTCGTCGACCGCGGGCTGCTCGACCTGGACGCGCCGGTGGCTCGCTACTGGCCGGAGTTCGTCGCGGCGGGCAAGGACGAGGTCCTGGTCCGCCACGTTCTCGGGCACACCAGCGGCGTCTCCGGGTGGGATCGGCGGATGCGGATCGAGGACCTCTACCGGCAGGGGGAGGCGGCGGCGCTGCTCGCGCAGCAGGCGCCGTGGTGGCGGCCCGGCGACGGATCGGGCTATCACGCCCTCACCTTCGGCACCGTGCTCGCCGAGGTCGTCGGTCGCGTCACCGGCCGGACGCTCGGCGAGTTCGTCGCCGCCGAGATCGCCGACCCGCTCGGCGCCGACTACCGCATCGGCGTCACCGGTGTCGATCCCACACGATTCGCCTCGATGATCGCGCCGCCGCCCACCGGCTTCGACTACGGTTCGCTCCCGCCCGACAGCATCCTGCTGCGCACGCTGCTCAACCCGGCGTTCGTGCCGTCGGTGACGGCCGATCGGGACTTCTTGGCCGCCGAACTGGGCGCGGTCAACGGTCAGGGCAATGCGCGGTCGGTGGCGCTGATGCAGTCGATCGTCACCGGCGGCGGCACCGCCCGCGGACGGCGGTTCCTCTCCGCGGACACGGTGGAGCGGATCTTCGACGTCCAGGCCGACGGCGTCGACCGCGTCCTGGGCGCACCGGTGCGGTTCGGTCTGGGCTGGGCGCTGCCCGGCCCGTCGATGCCGGGCGTCCCCGACGGGCGGGTGTGCTGGTGGACCGGATTCGGTGGATCGATCGTGGTCAGCGATCTGGATCGCGGCATCACTATCGGCTACGTGATGAACAAGATGGCGCCGCAGCTCGTCGGTGCGCCGAACCCGAACGACTATGTGACGGCGGTGTACGACTGCCTGGACCGGTAGCCGAGCGGCCCGCGTCGGGCCCGACCACTCGCTCGGCACCCGTCAGTCGTTGGCCGCGACGGCCGCCTGATTCACCTTGATCAGCACCGAGTGGAGTTCTTCGAGCAGGGTCAGGTCGCCGCCGAGGGCGTCGACCACCTGTCCGGGGATCGCCAGGGCCTGCTCGCGCAGGGCGACGCCGGCCTGCGTCAGGTGGATCTCGACGCTCCGCTCGTCGTCGCTGCTGCGGCGCCGTTCGATGAAGCCGTCGGCCTCCAGGCGTTTGAGCATCGGCGACAGGGTCGCCGAATCGAGTTGCAGCAGGTGGCCGATCTCCTTGACGGGCAGGGGCGCGTGCTGCCACAGGGCGAGCATGGTCAGGTACTGCGGGTGCGTCAGCCCCAACGGCTCCAGGATTCGTCGGTACACCCGCAGCACCGACCGGTTGGCGAGCGCGAGCGCGAAGCACACCTGTCGTTCCAGCAGCAGCGGGTTGCCTTCGAGTGTGGCCATGGACTCACTCTACGTCGATTGGATCGCACACGATTGAATCGCTCAGACGGTTGTGCGATATTCAATAGCACGCTATCGAAAATCGGAGGTCTCTCGACATGAGCGCCAGGCCCAACCCGATCCAGTGGATCGCCTACTCGTACGGGGCCACCCTTCCCGAAAGCAAGCACGAGTGGGTTCGCCACGACCTGACCGGTCGGACGGCGACGATTCGGCATCTGATCCGGGCACAGTTCTGCTTCACTCCGCTGTACCTGGCCATGTACTTCATGTTCGACGGCGCCGTCTGGATCCGCCTGCTGATGGTGCTCCTGGCCGTGCTGTTGGCGCTGATCTTCTCGGCCGCGTACATGAATCAGAACCGGGTGCTGCGACTGCAGAAGCACGGTCTCGGCAACTCACCGCTGACCAGGCGTCAGCAGGACAACGCCGACCGCGCCAAGCTCCGGTACGACGAGGTGTACGCCGCCCGGCGTGAGTGAGGTCAGCTGCGCTGCTCGCCCGGATCGGTGAGCGTCCGCTCGTACGCCGCGCGCCGCGACGAGCCGGCGACCGCGGCCACCTGATCGGGTACCGCCAGGCGCAGCGCGCGGTCGCGGACGCGCTGCGGCAGGATGCCGGAGATCGCGACCAGCGGCCCCAGTCGGCCGGGAACCCACACGTGGAAGCGGCCGGTCTCGATCGCCGCGACCACCGCCAGTGCGACGTCGCGCGGCGCCAGCTTCTTCATCGCACCGGGCTCGGTTCCGGCGGCGAGCTCGGTGTCGACGACCGACGGCATCACCGCAGACAGCCTCACCCCGCTGCCGCGCAGTTCCTCGCGTACACCCGTCAGGTAGCCGAGCACGCCGTGCTTCGTCGCCGCGTAGGTCGACTCGCCCGGCGCGGCGATCCGCGACGACACCGAGGCCACGGTCACGATCCGGCCGCGGCCACGGCGGCGCATCACCGGGGCCGCCAAGCGGACCCCGCGGATCACCCCGAGCAGATTGACTGCGATCATCCGTTCGGTCGCCGTCTGCGGCTCGACGTCGAAGGCGCCCACCCACATCACGCCGGCATTGTTGACCAGCACGTCGATCGGCCCGAGGTCGGCGGCGACGGCGTCGAGGAAGCCCTGGAACGAGGCTTCGTCGGTCACGTCGAGCTGATAACCGCCGACCTGTCCGGGCAGGGCGTCGGCGGCCTCGCGCGCCGCGGCGGCGTCGACGTCGCCGATCGCGACGCGGGCTCCGCGCGCCGCCAGTTCCGCGGCGATCGCCAGTCCGATGCCGCGGGCGGCGCCGGTGACGGCGATGGTCGAGCTGGCGATCGGGGAGCCGGTCGGCGACGCGCTGAAGCCGCGGAGGGGAAGTCGCATGACTCCAGTCTGGACCCTGGGGCGGCGTACCGGTCGGCGTTCGGCGCAGTCGCCCGGGCCTCAGCCGACGACGGAGCCGGCGTCGTCGATCACCCGGCGCGGCGCGAACCACCCGAGGAACACCGCTCCGGCCATCAGAATCGACCCCAGCACCAGGCAGGCGGTCTGCAGCGGGGGCAGGAACGCGGCACCGGCGCCCGCCCTGATCTGCTCGGTCAGCGCCTCGGCCTGCGGCGGCAGCCGATCGGCCACCTCGACGGCGCCGGCAAGTGAACTGCGGACGCCGGCGGCGGCCTGTTCGGCGCTCGACGGATCGACGGTGGCGAGCTGATCGTGGACGAGGTCGGCGGTGGCACCGATCCGGCTGTCGTAGCCGGCTGCCAGCAGACTTCCGGCGAGCGCGATGCCGATGGCGGCGCCCAGTTCGCGGGCGGTGTCGTTGACTGCGGAGCCGATCCCCTGATTCTCCAGCGGGGTGTTCGACATGATGGCGGTCGTCGACGGCGCCGTCGCCAGGCCGATGCCGATGGCGCACACACCGAGCATGACCCCGAGCTTCCAGTAGACGTCCGCGTCGACCATTCCGATCGCCAGCACGCCCGCGGCGGCGATCGCGATCCCGACCGCCAGCACGAACCGCAGCGAGTCGAACCGAACGGCCACCCAGTTGCCGAACATGGCGAACACGCCGACCCCGATCACCATCGGGAACAGGGCCACCGCGGACTTGAGCGCGGAGTACCCGAAGACCAACTGCAGCTCCAGCAGCACCAGGTAGAAGACGCCGAAGGAGGCCAGGAACTGCAGAGCCACCGACAGCGAGCCTGCGGCGAACGCACGATTGCGGAAGAGGTTCACGTCCAGCAGCGGCGACGCGCGGCGCCTCTCGATCGCGATGAACACGGCGATCAGCACTGTGCCGCCGATCAGCGCGACCAGGATCAGCGGATCGGTCCATCCGCGGTGGGGCGCCTCCAGCAGACCGAAGACCACACCGGCGATGGCCGTCATCGAGGTCAGTGAGCCGATGACGTCGAACCGACCGGGGTCGTCGTCCTTGGAGCTGCCGATGGTGAAGGTCAGCAGCAGGATCGCGAGGGAGGAGACGGCGAAGGTGATGAAGACCGAATGCCAGTGGAAGAAGTTCAGCAGGACGCCGGTGACGAAGAAGCCGAGGATGGCGCCCGCGCCGGCGACGCCGGCCCAGACGCTGATCGCGATCGCTCGCCTCTCCCGCGGAACCCCCGCGGTGATCAGCGACAGGGTGGCGGGCATGATCATCGCCGCACCGATCCCGGCCACCAGTCGGGTGAGGATGAGCTGGGTCGGGGTCTGCACCCACACCGCGGCGAGGGACCCCGCACCGAAGACGATCAGGCCTGCCATCAGGACCGGTCGGCGGCCGACACGGTCGCCGACCGCACCGGCAGGCAGCAGCAGGGCCGCCAGGATGAGGGTGTAGCCGTCGATGATCCACGTCATCTGGCCCGTGGTGGCTCCGGTGGCCCGGGCGATGTCGGGGAGTGCGGTGTTGAGCGCGGCCATCGCCGCGACCACGACGCTGACCGCCAGACATGCGACCAGGATCAGCCAACCGGTCCGGATCTTCTCGGTTGTCGCCATTGTCCGTAAACGTCCGAAGAATCCGGAGACTTCACCCACCCGACTTCCGACACGCATCGTCAGTTCATCGCCTTCTTTTGTAACTTATGACACATTGGTCACACGAGAAACAGATCACTCTCGAGTGAAAGTTGATCATCATGGCCTCGAACCACCTGACATCGTCCAGCGAGATCCGGCAGGGCCGCATCCACCTCTGGCGCCTGCTCGCAATGGTCGCCGTGCTGGCGGGCGTGCTGACCGTTCTGCTCCTGATAGCAACGAGCGCGGTCTGACCGAGAGGTCAGACCGCGCTCGACCCGCCCATCGCCTATCCGGCGTACTTCTCGACGACACCGCCCACCGGGCCGAGTGCGTCGACGACGTAGCCCTTGGCCTTGCCGCGGATGCTCTTGTACGCCTTGGCCAGCACTGCCGGCGCGCCGTCGGCGTGGCCGTCGGTGACCGCGAGCAGGGCCTCGGCGGCCTGATCGCCGTTGGCGGTCAGATGGTCGCCGAACGACGCTCCGGCCGGCTTGGTGTCCCACAGCGGCGACAGCGCCGTCATGAACTCCGGCAGCATCTTGCTGGTGGCCACCGCGACGATGCCCGGCTTGAACTTCTGAGCGGCGCCGTAGGCGGCCTTGATCGCGGTCCCGGACAGGCCGGACTGCTTCTTCACCTCCGCGTCGATGACTTCGGCGAAGTCCGAAGCCATGGCGTCGCGGTTGGCATCGAGCAGGGGAACGAGAGAGGCGGTCATGCCGGGCCTTTCAGTCAGGATTTGATGAACACGACGTTGCCCAGGGCCGGTGCGTCGTCGCGTTCGACGACGGTGGTGGCCGCGAGCAGTCGGTCGCCATCTTCCCAGGCGCGCACGCGCAGCGTCTCCCCGGGGAAGACAACTCCGGCGAAGCTCACAGCGTAATCGGCGACCGAAGCGACCTCACCGGCGAAAACGCTGTCGACGACGGCCCGGCAGACGCTTCCGTAGGTGCACAGCCCGTGCAGAATCGGGCGCGGGAAGCCTGCGCGTGACGCGAATTCGGGGTCGCTGTGCAACGGGTTGCGGTCACCGCAAAGGCGGTACAGCAGAGCCTGATTCGGGCTCGTCGGCACCAGGATCTCATGATCGGCGGCGCGGTCGGGCAGCGGCGTCTTGGTCGACGAGCCGCGCTCGCCGCCGAACCCGCCCTCACCCTTGGCGAAGATCGACGACCGCGCGGTCCACAGTGGCTCGCCCGCGTCGTCGACGGTCACCGACTCCTGGATGATGACCGCGGCCGAGCCCTTGTCCTGGACCTCGGCGATGCGGGTCCGGGTGGTCGCGGTGCCGGTGGCCGGCAGCGCCCGGTGCACCCGGATCTGCTGTGCGCCGTGCACCACCTTCGACAGGTCGATGTCGACGCCGGGGAAGACCACCTTGGGCGCCTCGGTGGCGTTGAACGTGGCCGCGACCGTCGCGAACGACGGCAGCACCTTCGGTGCGGCGTCGTCGATGTACTGCAGGCCGACGAGGTCCATCGGGTCGTGCGCACCGCCGACGGCCAGATTGTACAGGGCGACCTCGCGCGGGGTCCACGAGAAGGTGGTCTCGCCGAGGTCGGCGCCGACGGCTACTGAGGGATCGATGGGCATGGCTCAGGCTCCTGCGTGAGAGACGTTGGCGTTCTTGGCCTTCTCGACGACGTCGAGGGCGGCCAGATAGCCGAAGACGACGGCCGGTCCGATCGTGGCACCGGGGCCGGCGTAGGTGTGGCCCATCACCGGGGCGCTGGTGTTGCCCGAGGCGTACAGGCCGTCGATGACGCTGCCGTCGGCGCGCAGCGCGCGTCCGGCGACGTCGGTGTCGACCCCGCCCTTGGTGCCGAGGTCGCCGGGGACCATCTTGACCGCGTAGAACGGCGCCTTGTCGACCGGGCCGAGGTTGGGGTTCGGCTTGTTCGTGGGATCGCCGTAGTAGTTGTCATAGCCGCTCACGCCGCGCTGGAAGTCGGCGTCGACGCCGCTGCGTGCGAAACCGTTGAAGCGTTCGGTGGTGGCGACCAGCGTGTCGACCGGAACCCCCATCTTCTCCGCGAGCTCGGTGATGGTGCCGGCCTTCACGACGGCACCCGACGACAGCCAGCTCTTCGGGATCGGCTGGCGGGCGGGCAGGCCGGCGAACAGGTAGCGGTTGCGGCACCGCTGGTCCATCACCAGCCACGCCGGGATGTTGGCGCCCTCGCCCTCGCCCTGGCCGAAGTCGCCGCCGTACATCCGGTGGCCCGCCTCGACGTAGGGGAGGGACTCGTTCATGAAGCGCTCGCCCTGCTGATTGACCATGAAGGTGCCGGGGACGTTGCGCTCGGACAGCGCGAACCACGGGCCCTTGGGCAGCGGGATCGTCGGACCCCACCAGGCGTCGTCCATCAGCGAGACGTCGGCGCCGACCTCCTGGGCGGCGCGGATGCCGTCGCCGGTGTTCGACGGCGCGCCGGTGGTCCACTCGGTGCCGATCGGGGCGCGCTGGTACTCGGCGCGCATGTCGGCGTTGTGCTCGAAGCCGCCGCTGCCCAGGATGACGCCGTAGCGGGCGCGGATCACGCGCTCGTCGCCCTCGCCGCCCGCGCGGACGCCGACGACCTTGCCGTCCTCGGTGACCAGGCTGTTCAGCGGAGTGCTCAGGCGGATGTCGACCCCGGCCTGGCGGCAGCCGATCAGCAGTTCGGCGGCCAGGGCGGCGCCCATCGCGATCATCTTCTTGTTGCGAGCCTTGGACCAGGTGAAGCGGGCGGCGACCTTGGCCATCTTCGCCGCGCCGCGCCAGTGGCGCAGGCCGACGTTCATCCACTTGTAGTCGCTCTGCAGCACCACCATGTTGAGCGGCGCCTTCGTGTACTGCGGATGCAGGGTGGCCAGATCGTCGCCGAGCACGCGGGCGTCGAAGGGCTTCGGCTCCACCGAGCGGCCGCCGACCAGGCCGCCGGGGGCCTCCGGGTAGTAGTCGGAGTAGCCCTTGACCCATTCCAGGGCCAGCGGCGAGTGCTCGATCAGGTAGTCGAGCGCTTCCGGACCGCGGTTGATGTAGGTGTCGATCCGCTCCGCGGGCGCGTGCTCGCCGATGATGGCGTGCGCGTACTTCCGGGCCTGCTCGGGAGTGTCCACGACGCCGTCGCGCCGCAGCACCGAGTTGTTCGGAATCCACACGCCGCCGCCCGAGCGGGAGGTGGAACCGCCCCAGTACGGCGACTTCTCGATCAGGACGGTCTTGAGCCCCTTGCTGGCGGCGGTCAGCGCGGCCGCCAGGCCCGCTCCACCCGCACCGACCACGACGACGTCGACCGTTTCGGTGCCGGCGTCCTGTGCGTCAATGCCTGCCGCGTCCGTACCCTCTGCAGTCATCTGCTTCCCTTCGGTCTTGCCTTCCGCGCCCTCGCGCAAAAATAGAACGTGTTGCAGCCCAGCCTAAACTAGAACACGTTCCTACAGAAAGTATGCGGTGCGAAGCGGCGAACGCGGCCGGTCCGTCCCGCTGGGTGAGACGCGAGCGCATGGTCGGCCGCTCGAGTGCGGAGCTCACGACGACCGGCGGCGGCGGTCACCGCGCCCGTGCCGTGACCATCCAGCAGTAGTTCGGATGGGCGACGACCCCGTCGACCATGCTGCCGCGGATGTCGTCACGGATCCGGCCGAGCAGGTCGGTCCAGCCTGCGGCACCCGAGCGGGCCCGCACCTGCTGCTCCACCTCGGCGCCGGTACTGGTGGCGAGGATGACGGCGAGCCGCTCGTCGACCCCGTCGGTGCGACCGCCGTCGACGGCCGGGGTCGCGTACACGCTGGTGAACTCGAAGGGCTCGATGCCGACGCCCGACCAGCCGGCGTCGGACAGGATGCCGCGCAGCCGGTCGGCGTCGTCGAAGGCGAGCGGCCCCGGATCGCCCGGAGCGGGCCGGGTCGGGGGCGCGGCGAGCGCCGACTCGAGGGTCCGGGTGCCGAGGGTGAACATCGCATTGCGGCGCCCGGACCGCCAGCAGACGAAGGTCATGCCGGCTGCGGGCGCGGCGAATCGGCGCAGGTTCGCGAAGGCGGCGACCGGATCGTCGAAGAACATGACGCCGAACCGGGAGACGAACCGGTCGAAGCCGGGGCCTGCGACATCGGTCAGATCGGCGGTCTGGGCGTCGGCCACCACCGTCGCCGCCTGCGGCACGCGCCGGGCGGCCACCTCGACCATGCCGGGGGAGATGTCGATGCCGGTCGCCGAAGCGCCCGCGGCGACCGGTCGCCTCGAGCAGGGCGCCGGTCCCGCAGCCGACGTCGAGCACGCGACCCCGCACGGCGGCGCGCTCGATGATCGCGTCGGCCGCCGGCGCCAGGATGCGATCGAAGATCTCACCCTGCGAGGCCCAGTCGGCGCCGCGTTCGACCCAGCTCGGGCCCGTGTCGTCAGTCATGGCCCGACCGTAACCTCCGCCCGCGCCGAACGGGCCGGTTCGTCACCTGCCCGGCGGCGGCGTGGCGATGCAGATGGCGGCGCCCAACGGGTCCTTGAACGAGGCGAGGCGTCCGTACGGGGTGTCTTCGCCGGGCATCAGGATCTCGCCGCCGAGTTCGGTGACCTGCGCCAGCGTGGCGTCGACGTCGGCGACGGTGATGTACACCTGCCAGAACGAGGGATGTCCCTCGCCCATCATCCCGGCCGCATCCATGATGCCGGCGGTTCCCTCGCGGTCGGCGCCGGTACCGACCATCACCTGCGAGTAGCGCGCCGGTCCTTCGTCGCCGCCGCCGATCTCGTCGAGCTCCCACGGGAAGACCTCGGGGTAGAAGGCGGTCGACTTCTCGTAGTCCATCGACATCTCGTCGAACCAGTACGGGGTGCCGACCTCGCCGCGTTCGACGAAACCGGGATGGGTGCCCTTCTGCCAGATCCCGAAGACACCGCCCGCCGGGTCCGCGAACACCGCCATCGTGCCCATCTCGCCGACGGCCATCGGCGGTACCAGGACGGCGCCGCCCGCAGCCGTGACGGCGGTGGCGGTGGCGGCGGCGTCTTCGCTGTCGAAGTAGACGGCCCAGACGTTCGTGGGGCCGTCCGCCGATTCGGCCATCGGCATCAGCCCGGCGACGCGGGACCCGCCCGCGACGAAGTTGCGGTAGCCGCCGAACTCGGCGGCGGGCTCTTCGGTTGACCAGCCGAAGACGGCGCCGTAGAACTCAGCGGCGCGGTCGGCGTCGCTGGACATCAGGTCGAACCAGGCGGGGGCGCCCGGGGCTGGAGTGTAGGCGGGCATGACGTTCTCGCTTCCGTGGAGGGCGGATCTTCGGTGTATGGACGTCGTCTTCGATTCTCGATCATCCGGGGCGGCCGTGTCGACCGTTCGTACGGAAAACGTGTCGTCTGGGTCAGCGGTGACGAAAGCGGTCGGTGAGGTCGGGGTCGTCCAGGAACCAGGGACGTTCGGTGACCGGCGATTCGGGACCCGCGGGCGCCGAATCGTGATCGGTCCGATCGGCGGTCCGCTCGTCGTCGGTGCGCCATCGTGAGAAGAGGTACATCAGGAAGGGCAGCCCGACCGCGTCGCCGAGCACCCAGAGGACGCCGGCGCCGATGGTCTGATCGGTCCGCGCCGACGGGCCCCAATCGCGTTGGGTGGCCTGGCGAACCACCTCGCCGAGCACGCCGCCCTGCCACAGGATCACGCCGAGGACGCCGTCCCCGAGGGTTTCGGCGGTGGCGATGAGCAACGACAGACCGGCGTGACGATGCCGCGGTACCGGGTCGACCTGCAGGCGCGCGTAGAAGTAGACGGCGCCGACGAACACCAGCAGGACTCCGGTCAGATCGTCGACGACGGAGTCGGAGACCGTCGCGCGGTACCAGGGCGTCAGGAACAGCAGCCACGGTGTCACCAGCATCAGAGCGGCGGTCGCCGGCGGTGACAGCAGCAGGCGGGCGATGGGTCGTCGGCCCCACCGGACCAGCGGTCGGCGCGCCCACCGCTGGGAGGCCAGAACCGACACCGGCCGACCGGCGGCGAGCAGGAACCCGGTCAGCGGGACCAGGAGAACGAACTGCAGTGCGCGGACCCAGAACAGCACTTCGCCGTAGACCGCGGTGAAGCCGTTCGCGGCGACGAACCAGGTGCCGCACCCGATCAGGAACGAGGTCCGACTGGCTCGGCCGATTGAGGTACGCCGAGCGCCCGCCGCATAGAGGGCGGCGGTGACGCAGACCAGGACCGTCGACGCCGGGGCGAACTGCCAGGACGTCAGCGCCGTCGTGAACGAGAGCTCGGGGATCGGCACGCCACCATCGTTCCAGGTCGCAGATTCCGCGTCGAACGTCACTGACCAGGCAATTCGGTGGAGATGGGCATCGGTGACGCTACCGTCCGGCAGATTCAGCAAGCCCTCAGGTTGCCAGCGGACACTGGGTGCCTGCGCCGTGGACCCGCCATGGGCGAACGGTGAACGAGGTGGTTGAGTGCGGCGGCGACCGGAGACATCAGCGGTGCGGCTCACCGCCGGCGATGTGGTTCGACGGCGGGTCGCCGAGGGGCACTACGTGCCGCAGTGGGAGGTCGAGCCGACGCGGCGCCGCCACGGGCACGACCCGTCCGCGTCCCGTGGTCGGGCCCCGCATGCGCACGATCCGCGCCCGCCGCGTTCGGGCGACCCGCACCCGCCGCGCTCCCATGATCCGCGCCCCGAACGGATGTCGAGGGACCGGGCGGT
Organism: Gordonia aichiensis; assembly: GCF_039946255.1. Lineage (GTDB taxonomy): Bacteria > Actinomycetota > Actinomycetes > Mycobacteriales > Mycobacteriaceae > Gordonia > Gordonia aichiensis_A. The sequence continues at coordinate 177,881 of NZ_JBCDWL010000002.1, forward strand.
CGCCGCGTCGCAGTCGGCGGCACCGTCGACCGACCGTCGCGCCGGCGCCCGACGGATCCGGCCGACGACCAGTGCGCTGCGCGCCGCCCGCGCGGGTGTGGTGCTGGCATCGTGTGCGGCGCTCGCGGTGGCGGGACTGACCTGGGCCGAGACGAACCACCTCGTCGACGGTTTCACCATGTCCGGAGCGCTGGGGGCCGACGCCCCCCACTCGACGGGCGGCGCCGAGAACGTCCTGCTGATGGGGCTGGACACCCGCAAGGATCTCGACGGTCAGGCTCTGCCCGAGGACATTCTCAAGCAGCTGCACGCGGGCGACAGCAGCGACGGCGGCTACAACACGAACACGATGATCCTGGTGCACATCCCCGCCGACCGGAAGAACATCGTCGCCTTCTCCATACCGCGCGACGACCTCGTCCGGATGCAGGGACTGGATGTCTCGCAGGCCAAGATCAAGGAGGCGTACGGCCGCAAGAAGGCCCAGACCGAGACCGAGCTGCAGAACGAGGGCGTCACCGACCCGAAGGAGTTGGAGCGTCGCGGCCGAGAGGCCGGTCGGGCGCAGACGATCGCGACGGTCCGCGATCTCACCGGTGTGCCGATCGACCGCTTCGCCGAGGTGAGCCTGTTCGGCTTCTACGATCTCGCCAAGGCCCTGGGCGGGGTGAAGGTCTGTCTCAATCATGCGGTGTCGGACCGCTATTCGGGTGCCCGCTTCAAGGCCGGTGAGCAGACGCTGAATGCCAAGCAGGCATTGGCCTTCGTCCGTCAGCGTCACGGACTCGACAACGGCGATCTCGATCGCACCCACCGGCAGCAGGCGTTCCTGCTGTCGGTGCTCAATCAACTGCGCGATGCCGGGACCTTCACCAGTCTGGACAAGATCAACGGACTGGTCGACGTCGCGCAGCGCAACGTGGTCCTGTCATCGGGGTGGAACCTGGTCGACTGGGCGCAGGAGATGGGCACCGTGTCCGACCAGCGGATCACCTTCAGCACGCTGCCGGTGGTCCGATACGACACCTTCGACGGCCAGGACGTCAACATCATCGATCCGGCGGCGATCCGTGCGCGCGTGCAGCGCGCGTTCGGCATGAAGGCGACGCCTCCGCCGACCAGCACCTCCCCGACGGAGACATCAGCCGGCGGTTCGCCGGTCGATTCCACGTCGATGGCCGTCGAACCGACCGCGCCGGATTCGGGTGCCGCGGTGTCGAACGGCAGCGCCGTCCCCTGCGTCAACTGATCCGGCGCTGCAGACGGAAACGTCCCCGTGAGTCGGCTTGCCGGACGATCTGTCCGGCAGTCGCCGTCACGGGGACGTTTCGGTAAGCAGTCACCAGTAGCCGTCGGGGTCCTCGCCGGGAGACTCGCGGGGGATGAGGCCCTCGGCGACACCGTGATCGATGCTCGCCGACAGGCGCGGGCAGGTGGGCAGCAGCGCGGCATTGCCGCCCGCGTCACGGATCTCGGCGATGCGCGTGCAGGTGGCCAACGCCTCGTCGTTCCACTGGACGCTGGTGTGATGCGGGCTGGTCTTCTTCACCAGCACCCGGGCGTGGCAGCTGCGACACTCGATCTCGGACATCCCGCCGGCCAGGTAGTGCCTGCGGTCGCGGGCGGTCGCCTCGGCGATGGCCGCGGCGCGGGCGGGGTCGTGCGCCCACTGCGGGGCCTTGGCCCAGTCGGACCCCGCCGTGCCGCGTTCATCGGCGCGAGTCATCAGACCGACGCGCCCTTGGCGCCCTCGGCGGCTTCCTTCTCCGCCTTGATCCGCATGTTCTCCTCGACCTCCTTGGTCCAGGACTCCAGTGCCTTGGTGGTGTCGATCTCGTACTCGTACCGGCCCGACATCTCCTCGGTGACGTCGGCGGCGTCGACGTAGAACTGCTCGTACCAGCGGCGCAGCTGGTAGACCGGGCCGTCCTCCTCCACCAGGAGCGGGTTGTCGATGCGGGTCTTCCGCTTCCAGATCGCGACGTCCTGCATGAAGCCGACCTCGACGCCCTTGGTGATGGTCTTGACCATGCCGTCGGCCTGCTCCGGCGAGAGGCCCTCGGGGATCTTCGCCATGACGCCGAACATCAGCACGAACGAGTTCGAGTCGATCGGGTAGTGGCAGTTGGTCAGGATCGTCTCGACCGAGTACTTGCCGTAGTACTGCACCATCGGGTTCAGCATGTACGAGGGACCGTAGTAGGCGGCGATCGACTCCAGCCGGGTGTCGCCGTAGGCGGTCGAGATGCCCACGTCCGGACGGCCGTGGCTGTTCATGTACTGCGCCGCGGTCTCACCCTCGAAGACGTTCTTGAAGTAGTCCGGCAGGGCGTAGTGCACGTAGAAGAAGTGGGCCATGTCGACCACGTTGTCGATGATCTCGCGGCAGTTGGAGCCCTCGATCACGATCTTGTTCCAGGTCCAGCCGGTCCACTCGTCGGTGCCGAATTCGGCGAGCTCGGGGATGACGATGTCCTCGGCCGGCGGGTTGCCCTCGGGGTCGTTGTAGACGAAGACCTGTCCGTTGCGGACCATGGTCGGCCAGGTGCGGGTCTTGGCCAGCTTGGGGTGGCGCTTGGCGTACGGCACGTCGGCGCAGCGGCCCTTGCCGTTCCATTCCCAGCCGTGGAAGGCGCACGCGACGTTGTCGCCCTTCACGGTGCCCATCGACAGGTCGGCGCCCATGTGGCGGCAGTAGGCGTCGAGGGTGTGGATGTCGCCCTTGCGGTCGGCCCACACCACCAGCTTGGTTCCGAAGATCTCCAGCGAATGCGTCTCGCCGTCGTTGTACTCGTCGACCAGTCCGATGCAGTGCCATCCGCGCGCGAACCGCGTCGGGGGCGTACCGGTGTCGATCTCCCGGATTCCGGTGTCAGTCATCGTCTTGACTCCCTCGTCGGTGTCTTGTCGGGCGTGCGCCCGTTCACATCGATATTAGAACACGTTTCAGGCAAAATGAGAACGTGTTCTAGTTTAGAACGAGAACGTGTTCTAGTATTAGTCGAAAGTCGACGACGACACGAACAGGAGTGACCCTCATGGCACCACAGCGGAGCGAAGCAGCGCAGCAGGTTCTCGATAAGATCGACGCCCTGCTGCCCGATCTGGCGCAGCGCGCTCAGTCGACCGAGGATGCCCGCCGCATCCCCGACGACGTCGCCGACCTGGTCGCTGCGACGGGCTTCTTCAAGCTCCTTCAGCCCGAGCAGTGGGGCGGCTACCAGACCGACCCGGTCACCTTCTACGAGGCCGTCCGCCGACTGGCCACCGCCTGCGGTTCCACCGGCTGGGTCGCGGGCATCGTCGGCGTCCACAACTGGCACCTCGCACTGTTCTCGCAGCAGGCGCAGGAAGACGTCTGGGGCGAGGACACCAACGTCCGGATCTCCTCGTCGTACGCTCCGATGGGCATGGGCGAGGTCGTCGAAGGCGGCTACAAGGTCAACGGTTCGTGGGCGTGGTCGTCCGGCTGCGACATCGCCAACTGGGTCGTCGTCGGCGGACCGGTCATCAAGAACGGCAAGCCCGTCGACTTCGTCAGCTTCCTGATCCCGCGCAGCGACTACCACATCAAGGACGTGTGGAACGTGGTCGGCCTGCGCGGCACCGGCTCCAACACCATCGAGGTCAAGGACGTCTTCGTTCCGTCGCACCGGATGCTCAGCTTCCGGACCATGAGCATGGGCGAGGCCCCCGGCCTGGAGCGCAACACCGCACCGGTCTACAAGATGCCGTGGGGAACCATCCACCCGACCACCATCTCGACCCCGATCGTCGGCATGGCCTACGGCGCGTACGACGCGCACGTCGAACACCAGGGCAAGCGCGTGCGCGCCGCCTACGCCGGTGAGAAGGCCAAGGACGATCCGTTCGCCAAGGTCCGCCTCGCCGAGGCCGCCAGCGACATCGACGCCGCCTGGCGTCAGTTGTCGGGCAACCTGCAGGCCGAGTACGACCTGATCGTCGCCGGCGAGCAGGTGCCGATGGAACTGCGTCTGGCCGCCCGCCGCGACCAGGTCCGCGCCACCGCCCGCGCCATCGACTCGATCGACCTGCTCTTCGAGAACTCCGGCGCGCACGCCCTGGAGAACGGCACCCCGATCCAGCGGTTCTGGCGCGACGCCCACGCCGGCCGCGTTCACGCCGCCAACGACGCCGAGCGCGCGTACGTGGCCTTCGGCAACGGCGAGTTCGGCATCCCGATCGGCGACACGATGGTCTAAGGGGCCAGGGGCGACGGCCGCCGGCCGTCGCCCCTGACCTGCCGGTGGGGCGACCGATGTCCCACTGGCTGAGCGGACATGGTGACCGGCACCGTCGACCCGAGCGAATGTAGTGGGCGAAGCCCCGCCCGACCCCGACCTTCTGTATCGAGAACAGCGAAGAGAACGAGGAACAAGCAGATGTCTGAAGCCCTGAGCCCCATCCGGTCTCTCGGTTACATGCGAATCGACGCCACCGACATGGATGCGTGGCGCGAGTACGGACTCAAGGTCCTCGGCATGGTGGAGGGCTCCGGGACCATTCCGGGCGCGCTCTACCTGCGGATGGACGACTTTCCGGCGCGCCTGGTGATCGTCCCGTCCGACCGCGACCACCTCGCCTGCTCCGGCTGGGAGTGCGCGACCGCCGCCGGTCTGCAGGAGGTCCGCGACCGGCTCGCCGCGGCCGGAGTCGAGTACCGCGAAGGCACCGCCGACGAGCTCGCCGATCGTCGCGTCGACGAGCTGATCGTCTTCGCCGACCCCGACGGCAACGTCCTGGAGGCCTTCCACGGCGTGGCGCTGCAGCACCGTCGCGTGGTGAGCCCGTACGGGCACAGCTTCGTCACCGGCGAACAGGGCCTGGGCCACGTCGTCCTGACCACCACCGACGACGCGAAGGCCCTGGCCTTCTACCGCGACGTCCTCGGCTTCCGGCTCCGCGATTCGATGCGGCTGCCTCCGCAGGTCGTCGGACGCCAGGAGGGCGAGGAGCCGGCGTGGCTGCGCTTCTTCGGCTGCAACCCGCGCCACCATTCGCTGGCGTTCCTGCCGATCCCGAACAGTACCGGCATCGTGCACCTGATGGTCGAGGTGGAGAACTCCGACGACGTCGGCCTCGCCCACGACCGTGCGCTGCGCAAGAAGGTGCCGATGTCGGCGACGCTGGGTCGGCACGTCAACGACCTGATGCTGTCGTTCTACATGAAGACCCCGGGCGGCTTCGATGTCGAGTTCGGCTGCGAGGGACGGCAGGTCGACGACAATGAATGGATCGCACGTGAGTCGACCGCAGTGAGTCTGTGGGGTCACGACTTCACGATCGGCATGAAGGGCTGACGAACATGGCACCGCATTCCCCGTACGGGACCGACGACTTCGATTCCCGGCAGTTCCGCACCGCGATGGGTCAGTTCTGTACGGGGGTCACGGTCATCACGACCCTCGACGCGGACGAGAACCCGGTCGGTTTCGCCTGCCAGTCGTTCGCGGCGCTGTCGCTGGATCCGCCGCTGGTCCTGTTCTGCCCGCAGAAGACCTCGCGCACCTGGCCGGTGATCGAGGCCCGCGGTCAGTTCTGCGTCAACGTGCTCTCCAACCGGCAGCAGGACGTCAGCGCCGTCTTCGGCGCCCCCGGCTCGGACAAGTTCAAGTCGGTCCGCTGGGATCCGTCGCCCGCCGGCCTGCCGGTGCTCCGCAACAACCTCACCTGGGTGGAGTGCTCGGTGGATTCGGTCAGCGACGGCGGCGACCACTGGGTGGTGATCGGCCGGGCGCTGACCCTCGGGGAGGTCCTGCAGGACAAGCCGCTGCTGTTCTACCGGGGCGGCTACCTCTCGACCGAGCACCCGCGCGTGACACCCGTGCAGGCCGAGCTCGACAACTTCCTCACCTGGAACGGCGGCGACACATGGCTGTAGCCGGCCGACCCGGCGAGACTCCATCGCAGGCGGATCGATCGCTCACCGATCGGTCCGCCTCCGGTGGCTTCACCGCACCGTTCAGCGAGGCGATCGGGCGGGCCGAGGCGATGGTGGTCGGGGCCGACTTCATCGAGACGGGCGCCGACCTCGCCGAGGGCCTCGACTACCTGTCCGGCAGCATCTCGGCGATCCTGCAGTTGGCGCGCGCCCACGACCGGACGCACCCGTACTTCGTCACCTCCACCGGCCCGTACGCCAAGATGGGCCTGGACAACCCGGACACCCTCTACTATCACGCGACCGTCGACCCGGCCGCCACGTACGTGGTGCGCGGGGTGCGCGGATCCACCGTCGACTTGAGCTTCCAGGTGCTGCGCGGCGACTACACGCCGACCGACGTGCCCGGCGGCGACGGCGCCTTCGACGACCGGCGCATCCGGGTCGCGGCCGACGGCTCCTTCGAGATCACCTTCGGCCCGGAGCTCGCCGAACCGCGCGAGGACTACTTCGTCCTCGGTGAGGGGGCCTCCATGCTGGCCGTCCGCGAGGTGTACAGCGACTGGGCCGCGCAGGCCAAGGGCTCGATCACCATCGAGCGCGTCGACACCGTCGGCACCGCGCCCGCCGAACTCACCGCCGAGCGGATGGCCAAGCGGTATGCGATCGCGGCCAAGATGCTGACCGCCCGCATCAACACGTGGTTCAACTTCCCGAAGTGGTTCTACCTCGACGAGCCGGTCAACACCTTCACCGCGCCGCGCAGCACGCCGGGCGGACTGTCGACGCAGTACTCGTCGGTGGGGCATTTCGATCTGCCCGCGGGCAAGGCGATGGTGGTGACGGTGCCGCGGTCGTCGGCGCCGTATCAGGGCTTCCAACTCGGCAGCATGTGGTACATCTCGCTCGACTACGTGAACCACCAGACCTCACTCAACTCGGCGCAGGCCCAGACCGATCCCGACGGCATGATCCGCATGGTGATCGCCGCGAACGATCCGGGTGTCGCGAACTGGATCGAGACCACCGGGCGCCGTCGCGGCATCCTGCAGTTCCGGTGGCAGCGCATCGACGAGCCGGTGGACCCCGCGCAGGGGCCGACGGCGGTGGTCGTCGACGACGCCGACGTCCCGGCGCATCTGCCGTACTTCACCGACAACCGCATCGACGCCGCGGGTTGGGCCGATCGGATCGCCGTGCGACAGCGGGCCTTCGCGGCCCGGATGCTCGGCTGACTTCAGGACACTCACACATCAGGGAGATCGCCATGACCGGACTGCTCGACGACAAGGTGGTGGTCGTCTCCGGAGTCGGCCCCGCACTCGGCCGCGCCGTGTGCCTGCGGGCCGCGGCGGAGGGGGCGGAGGTGGTGCTCGCCGCGCGCACTCAATCGCGGCTCGACGAGATCGCGGCGCAGATCCGCGACGCCGGCGGGCAGGCGCTGACCGTGGCCACCGACATCACCGACGACGCGGCCGTCGCCGCCCTCGTGGAGCGGACCGTCGCCGAGTTCGGTCGGGCCGACGTGCTGGTGAACAACGCCTTCTCGGTACCTTCCATGAAGCCGCTGGGCCGCACCGACTTCGAGCAGATCAGCTCGAGCCTGGACTTGACCGTGCTCGGCACGCTGCGTGTCATCAAGGCGTTCACGCCGACGCTGAGCGAGGTGCAGGGGGCGATCGTCAACATCAATTCGATGGTGATCCGGCACTCCGAGCCACGCTACGGCAGCTACAAGATCGCCAAGTCGGCGCTGCTGGCGATGTCGCAGACCCTGGCCACCGAACTCGGCGGCGCCGGAATCCGCGTCAACAGCGTCGCTCCCGGCTACATCTGGGACGACCAGCTCAAGTGGTACTTCGGGCAGGTCGCCGAGAAGTACGGGATCACCGCCGAGCAGGTCTACGAGCAGACCGCCGCGCGCAGCGACCTCAAACGCCTTCCCGAGCCGGACGAGATCGCCGACGCGGTCCTGTTCCTGGCCTCCGACATGGCTCGGGCGATCACCGGGCACACCCTCGACGTGAACTGCGGTGAATACCATGACTGAAGCAGGCGATCGGACCTCGGTCGGCGAGGTCGACGAACTGCACGCCTCCGCGGCCCGGACCGTCGGGCTCGACGATTTCGGCGACACCGACTATCTCGACGGTCTGCGCGTGCTGCTCGACTCGTATGCGCGCGAGGCCGAGCTGACGCCTGCGGGCAGCAAGATGTTCCGGTACTTCCTCAAGGGGGCGTTGATCGCCCGGCTGCTCAGCGAGGCCGGCTGGAAGAACAATCCCGGCAGCGCCGACATCGAGATCACGCGTCCGGTGTTCGTGACCGGCCTGCCGCGCACCGGTACCACCGCCCTGCACCGACTGCTGGCCGCCGACCCCGCTCACCAGGGCTTGGAGATGTGGCTGACGGAGTTCCCTCAGCCCCGCCCGCCGCGTGAGGAGTGGGCCGACAATCCGGTGTACCGCCAGATCGACGCCGGGCTGTCCCGGCATCACGTCGAGAACCCGGAGTTCATGGGTCTGCACTACATGAGCGCAGGGGAGGTGGAGGAGTGCTGGCAGCTGCTGCGGCAGTCGCTGATGTCGATCTCGTACGAGTCGCTCGCGCACATCCCCACCTATTCGGAGTGGCTGGCCGAACAGGACTGGACCCCGGCGTATGAGCGGCACCGGCGCAACCTGCAGCTCATCGGCGCGAACGATCCGGGCAAGCGCTGGGTGCTCAAGAACCCGAGCCACCTGTTCGCGCTCGACGCGCTGATGGCGGTGTATCCGGACGCGATCGTGGTGCAGACCCATCGCGCGCCGGAGACCATCATCGCGTCCATGTGCAGCCTCGCCGAACACGCCACCGAGGGCTACTCGACGGCCTTCACCGGCGAGCGGATCGGCCGCACCCAACTCGATCTCTGGTCGCGCGGGCTGCGGGAGTTCTCGCAGGCGCGCAGCAAATACGATCCGGCGCAGTTCGTCGACGTCGACTTCGACGACCTGCGGTCGGACCCGTTCGGGACCGTGCAACGCGTGTACGACGCGATCGGCGCCGACTTCACCGACGGCGCCCGTGCGGCGATGGTCGCCCTCGACGAGCAGTCCCGGTCGGGCGACCGGCGGCCCGTGCACCGGTACGCCCTGGACGATTACGGGCTGACCGTCGAGCAGGTGCGCGCCGCCTTCTCCTGAGCGGGTCTCGATACGCTCGCTCACTTCGTTCGCGGGCTACTCGACCGGCCTGGGGTCGTTCGCGTGCTGCTCGACCGGCCTGGGCTTGTTTGCGTGCTGCCTTGGGGGCGTTCTTTTCTTAGGGTGGTCGAGTAGCGACCGGAGCGAAGCGGAGGCCGCGTATCGAGGCCTCGTGAGACCGGGTCTCGATACGCTCGCTCACTTTGTTCGCGGGCTACTCGACCGGCCTGGGGTTGTTCGCGTGCTGCTCGACCGGCCTGGGCTTGTTTGCGTGCTGCCTTGGGGGCGTTCTTTTCTTAGGGTGGTCGAGTAGCGACCGGAGCGAAGCGGAGGCCGCGTATCGAGACCCCGTGAGCCTTGGGGGCTCAGCCTGGGGCCATTCGACTACAGCGCGTGCCGTTCCAGGAAGGCCTCGATCGCCGCGGCGAAGACCTCGTTGTCGTCGCCGGCGACCATGTGTCCGGCGCCGGAGACGTCGGCGATCTCCGCATGCGGGACCAGCTCTTTCATGTCGGCGATGCCCGCGTCGCTGACGACGTCGGACTTGCCGCCGCGGACCACCAGCGTCGGCACGGTGACCGTGCGCGCGGCGGCCGCCAGCCGCTCCGGATCGGTGTGTCTGCGGGGCTCGTCGCCCTCGCCCGAGGTGATGAACGCCGGATCCCAGTGCCAGTACCAGCGACCGTCCTCGCGCAGGCGGACGTTCTTGCGCAGGCCGTCGAGGTTCTTCGGTCGCCTGCGCTCCGGGTTGTAGGCGGCGACGGCGTCGGCCACGTCGTCGAGGCTGTCGAAGCCGTCGACGTGATCGGTCATGAACGCCTTGATCCGATCGATGCCCTTCTGTTCCACGTTCACCACCACGTCGACCATGACGAGTGCGGCGGCGACCGACGGGTCCTCGCCGACGGTGCACAGTCCGGTGATGCCGCCGAGCGAGGCGCCGATGATCACCGGCCGCGCAGGCAGGGCACCCAGCGTGCAGCGCAGGTCGGCGACGAAGGCCTCGAGCCCGTACTCGCCGTCGGCCGCCCAGTCGGTGTCGCCGTGCCCGCGGGCGTCCAGAGTGTACACGTCGCGGCCGCGGGCGGCGAGGGCGGCCGCCGTGCGATCCCACGAATGCCGGGTCTGCCCGCCGCCGTGCAGCAGCAGCGCGGGAACGGTCGCGGCGCCGGTCGTCGAGGCGGGCCAGTGATCGCCGCGCAGGACCGTGCCGCCCGCGTCGACTGAGAACGGCCGGGCGGTGGAGTCGGTCATGGCGGGGTCCCTTCGGTGATGAAACGTCTCCCTTGTGGGTACTACACATCGAGGGCCGGCGGCACGACAGGTCCACTCAGCGGCATCCGGCGCGATTGATGACTTACCTCATACCCAGTTTCGGTTGACCGAAACTTTGTCTTCTGCCTATCGTTGGTCATGCTTCAAGCGGTGCGAAAATCGGGGTGGGCGCGCGTCGCCGGACTGATGGGTCCGGCATTCGTCGCCGCCATCGCCTACGTCGATCCCGGCAACGTCGCCGCCAACATCACCGCGGGCGCCAAGTACGGATACCTGCTGGTCTGGGTCCTGGTCGTCGCCAACGTGATGGCGGTGATGGTGCAGTACCAATCGGCCAAACTCGGCGCGGTGACCGGCAAGTCACTGCCGCAGACTCTCGGCGAGCGACTCCCGCGCCGGTCTCGACTGCTGTTCTGGGGGCAGGCCGAACTCGTGGCGGGCGCCACCGACATCGCCGAGGTCATCGGCGGCGCCATCGCGTTGAACCTGCTGTTCAGACTGCCGCTGCCGGTCGGCGGCGTCATCGTCGGCGTCGTCTCGATGGCCCTGCTCATGCTCGCCGGGAGGCAACGACAGCGGCAGTTCGAGTTCGTCATCCTCGCCCTGCTGGCGATCATCGTCCTGGGGTTCCTGGCCGGGCTGCTGGTGAACCCGCCCGACGCCGGCGGCATCGTCAACGGCATGGTCCCGCGACTGGCGGGCACCGAGACCGTACTGCTGGCCGCATCGATGCTCGGCGCGACGGTGATGCCGCACGCGATCTACCTGCACTCCTCGCTGATGATCGATCGGCACGGCGCACCGAAGAGCGAACGTCGGACGCGCAAGCTGCTGGCGGTGACGCGGGTCGACGTCGTCGTCGCGCTGGTCGTGGCGGGCACCGTCAACATCGCGCTGCTGGTGCTCGCGGCGTCGAGCCTGTACGGACACGAGGGCACCGACAGCATCGAGGGCGCGCACGCCGCCGTCCGCGAGGCCCTCGGTCCGGTGGTGGCCGCGGTCTTCGCGATCGGGCTGCTCGCCTCGGGCATCGCCTCCACCTCGGTCGGCGCGTACGCAGGCAGTGCGATCATGGGCGGACTGCTCCGCAAGCAGATCCCGCTCCTGGTGCGGCGGTCGGTGACCCTTATCCCGGCGGTCGTCATCCTGGCCGCGGGCGTCGATCCGACGATGTCGCTGGTGATCTCGCAGGTGGTGCTCAGCTTCGGCATCCCGTTCGCGATCATTCCGCTGCGTCGGTACACCGCGAACCGCGCCATGATGGGCGCCTTCGCCGACGGTCCCTGGCTCCGCTGGGGCTCGGCCGTCGCGGCCGTCGCGATCGTCGTGCTGAACGCGGCGCTGATCGTGCTGACCTTCGCATGAGACTGCGGTTCGGTGCCACCAGCAGGTGGCACCGAACTGCAGTCTTATATGGAACGACGGCGCTGCTACAGGCTGATGCGGGCCAGCGCCTGGTGCGGTTGACCGAACAGCTGGGCGTCGGCCTGAGCGCGCTTGAAGTACATCCCGATGTCGTACTCCCAGGTGATCCCGACCCCGCCGTGGAGCTGGATCGCCTCCCCGGTCACCGCCATGTACTGCTCGGAGCAGTACGCGTGGGCGGCGGCGGCCAGCTCGGCGGCGTCGGCGCGCCGGTGGATCAGCGCGTCGATCGCCGCGGCCGACATCGACCGCATGGCCTCCACCGAGACGTACATGTTCGCCATCGCGTGCTTGAGCGCCTGGAACGACGCGAGGGTGCGACCGAACTGCTTGCGGGTGGAGGTGTACTCGACCGTCAGCGCGAGCGCGCGGGCGGCGCCGCCGACCTGCTCGGCCGACAGCATCGCCCAGGCCAGAGCGCGAACGTGCTCGGCGATCGCCGCCGGCGAGGTGATCGTGGTCGAGGAGACCTCGTCGAAATGAACGCGGGCCAGCGCCCGAGTCGGGTCGAGCAGTGGCAGCGGGGTCACGGTGACGCCCTCGGCCCGGGCATCCACCTCGTGCAGGGTCTGCGGGCCGTCCGGGTCGCCGGGGCGGCCGGCGATCACCAGGAAGACATCGGCAGACTCGCCGTCGATCACGTACTCGGCGGTGCCGCTGAGCAGCCCGGCCTCGGCGGTCACCCCGGGGGTGGACCAGCCCGACGGGCCGGCCCAGCACAGGGCGCCGATCCGCTCGCCCGAGGCGAGCCCGGGCAGCAGTCGGGCCGCGGCCTCGGCGTCGCCGGAGGCGAGCACCGCGCCGACCGCGAGGACGGCCGAGGAGAACACCGGGACCGGCGAGAGCGTGGCGCCGACTTCTTCGACGGCCAGCGCCGTCTCGGCCAGGGTCGCACCCGCCCCGTCGTGCTCCTCGGGCACCGCGAGGGCGGCGACGCCGATCTCGCCGCACAGCGTCTCCCACAGGCTGCGGTCGATGCGGCCGGGGGATTCGATCGCCGTTCGGACCGCGGCCGAATCGGATCGGCGCCGCAGCACGTCGCGGATCGACTCGGCCAGCGCCGCCCGGTCTTCGGCGCTGATCGGCTCCGGGGTGGTGTTGTCCGGTGCGGTCACAGCGTCTCCAGAATCCGGGCGCGGTGCACGGCGGGGGTGCCCCACGCCGAGACCAGGGCGCGCGTCTTGGTCAGGTACAGCGACAGGTCGTGTTCGGCGGTGTAACCGATCGCCCCGAGGACCTGCAGGCTGCGACGCGAGGCGAGGTAGGCGGCATCGGCGGCGGCGACCTTGGCAGCCGACACGTCGCGGGCCACGTTCGTCTCCTCGGGGGCCTGCCCGTCGAGCCCGACGGCGGCGCCGTGCACCAGCGGGCGGGCCATCTCGATCGCGATCGCGACGTCGGCCAGGTGGTGCTTCACCGCCTGGTACGAGCCGATCGCCCGATTGAACTGCTTGCGCGACTTGGCGTATTCGGACGCCAGATCGAGCATCGCCGAGCCGAGACCGATCAGCTCCGCGGCGGTGGCGAGCGTGCCGAAGCGTGCGACGGCGGCCTCGTCGGCCGATCCCAGCGCAGTGCCTGCGGCGACCTCGGCGACGGTACGGGTCGGGTCCACCGACTCGTGTTCGGCGGTCACCGAGGCGGCCCTGAGCGTGCCCTCGCGCAGCAGGTAGACGTCGGCGTCAGTTGGGGCCGCGGCACGGAACGCGGTGTCGGCGGCGGCGATCGTCGCCGGTCGCCCGCCGAGCAGTGCCTCGAGGGCGTCGCCGGCACCGGCGGCCGCCAGCGCGGCGGGGACGGCGGCCAGGGTCTCGGCCACCGGTCCGGGCAGTGCGAAGCGCCCGACCTGTTCGGCGGCGACCACCATCTCGGTGGCGCCGGCGCCCGAGCCGCCGAGCGCGTCGTCGACGATCAGGCCGGTGATGCCGGCGTCGGCGAGCTGCCGGTAGACGGCCAGCGCGGGGGCGCGGTCGCCTTCGGACCAGGAGCGGGCGATCGTCGAGCCGCCGGCCTTCTCGCCGATCGCCGCGACGGTCGCGGCCAGGTCGGTGTGGATGTCGTTGAGCAGAAAGTCCATGGCTATCGGTCTCCGCGGGGCAGGCCGAGGAGTCGCTCGGCGATCACATTTCGCTGAATCTCGTTGGTGCCGGCGTAGATCGGGCCCGACAGCGAGAAGAGGTAGCCGTCCATCCAGGAATCGGCGAGTTCGGCGTCGGCGCCCTGCAGGTCCAGGGCGGTCTCGTGGGCGGCGATGTCCCACTGCGACCAGAAGACCTTGTTGATCGACGACTCCATGCCGAGCTGTCCGCCGGCGGCCAGCCGGCTCACCGTCTGGTAGGTCGACAGCTCGTAGGCGCGGGCGCCGATCCAGGCGTCGGCGACACCCTTGTCGGTCGCGGCGGTCGACGGCAGTTCGCCCGCCGACTTCCACAGCTTCACCAGGCGGTCGGTGGCGGCCAGGAAGCGGCCCGGCGAGCGCAGCGACAGTCCGCGCTCGTTGGCCGCGGTGCTCATCGCGACCTTCCAGCCGTTGTTCACCTCGCCGATGACCCCCGAGTTCGCCGGGTCGGCGGGATCGTCGGGCACGAAGACGTCCTCGAGGAACAGCTCGGCGAAACCTGCCTCGCCGTCGAGCTGGGCGATCGGCCGCACGGTGACGCCGGGCGCCTTCAGGTCGAACATGAAGTAGGTGATGCCCTTGTGGCGGGCCTGCTCCGGGTCGGTGCGGAACAGCCCGAAGCCCCAGTCGGCGAAGCTCGACCGCGAGCTCCAGGTCTTCTGCCCGTTGAGCAGCCAGCCGCCCTCGGTGCGGGTGGCGGTCGACCGCAGCGACGCGAGGTCGGAGCCGGCCTCCGGCTCGCTCCACGCCTGACCCCAGATGTCGTCGGCGCGCGCCATGCGCGGCATGATGCGCGCCAGCTGCTCCGGGTTCGCGTGCTCGAACAGGGTCGGCGCCAGCAGGAAGATGCCGTTCTGGCTGACCCGTCCCGGCGCACCGGACCGGTAGTACTCCTCTTCGAAGATCAGCCAGTGCAGCAGCGGCTCGTCGCGGCCGCCGAACTCCTCCGGCCAGCTCACCACCGACATCCGGTCGGCGGCCATCTCCGCCTCCCACTTGCGGTGGGCCTCGAAGCCCTCCGCGGTGTCCATCGAGGGCAGCGGCTCGGTCGGCACGTGCTCGGCCAGCCAGGCCCGGACCTCGGCGCGGAAGGCGCGCGCGGCGTCGTCGAACAACAGATCCATCAGGCCTGACCCTTCTCTGCGGCTTGCTTCATGCTCTTGGCGTCCATCCCGCCGAGCGAGTCGCCGGAGTCGGCGTCATTGGCGGCGTGCGCGTAGTGGTGCCAGCCGAAGACCGAGTCCATGGCGTTGCGCATGCCCATCTGGTCCTCGCAGATGTTGACGGCCTTCTTGCTCAGGAACAGTCCCTGCATCGGCATCGCCGTCATCTGGGCGACGAGCTCGTCGACCTTGGCTTCCAGCTCGTCGCGCGGAACCACGTGGTTGACCATGCCCCAGGCCTCGGCCTGCGCGGCGGTGAACCGTGCTCCGGTGAAGAGGATCTCCTTGGCGCGGCGGGCGCCGAGGACGTAGGCGTGCGCGAAGTACTCGACGCCCGGGATGCCCATGCGGGCCACCGGGTCGGAGAAGAAGGCGTCGTCGGAGGCGACGATGAAGTCGGCCGACCACGCCAGCATCAGCCCGCCCGCGATGCAGGCGCCGTGGACCTGCGCGATCACCGGCTTCGGGATCTCCCGCCAGCGGCGGCACATCCCCATGTAGACCTCGATCTCGCGAGCCAGTCGCTGGTTGCTGTCCAGCGGCTGGCCGTCGCCGCGGGTGTGGTCCCAGTGCAGCGTCGCGACGTTCGGGTAGAAGGTGTCGAAGTCGCGCTCGGGGGTGCCGATGTCGTGGCCGGCCGAGAAGTGCTTGCCGGCCGCACGCAGGACGATCACCTTGACGTCGGCGTCGTCGACGGCCTTGCGGAAGGCGGCGTCGAGCGAGTACGTCATCACCGAGTTCTGCGCATTGCGGAACTCGGGACGGTTCAGGGTGACGTAGGCGACCCCGTCGCCGGTCTCGTACGCGACGGGTGAGGTGTCGGGACCGAGATCGTCGGGCCCCAGCGGGGGAGGGATGACGGCGTTGCTCATGCCTTCAGACTCTAACCTAGCAAGTGCTTGGTTGGTAGCCCGGGTGGTGGGCGGTAGGACGAAATTGCCGACGGGGGTCGTGTTCAGCGGGCGATGTGAGATGCTATTTGACGTAAGAGGTCGATGGCGTCGAATAGGGCAGTGCGGCGGCGATCGTATTCTGTGTCCGCGGCATATGGAGTGACATGCCATACCGAACTTTGAAGTCGATCTTCCATCAGCGAGATTGGGCTGGACTGGACGACGAAGAGCTGGTGCGCCGCACTTCGCCTTCGGCGATCCACTGGGACCTGCGGATCGGTGACAGCTCCGCGTTCATGCTCGTGACCCGAGAGGTCTCCTCGCTGATCGAGCGGATCCTGATGTTCGAGCCGAGGATCAGGCATCACTGGGACAGACTTCCCGGACGCGCGCAATCGGACTATCTGGCTCAGATGATCGTCGATGAGATTCAGGCGACCAACGAGATCGAACAGATTCGGTCCACGCGGAAAGAGATCGGCGACGCGCTGACGGCGCTCCGCGAGGAGGAGCCGACCGGAGGCAAGCGGTTCACGGAGATGGTCCGGCTCTACCTGGACATCGGGAACGCCGATGCTCGGGCGCCGCAGACGCTCGATGACCTCCGCCGCGTGTACGACGCGGTCACGGCGGGTGAGATCGACGAGGATGCGGCCCCGGACGGCATGCGATTTCGAGCGGGGCCGGTGACGATCGAGTCCGGAACGAAAGTCGCGCACCGGGGCATCGTGCCGGAGTCTGCGATCGACGAGGCATTGACGGTGATGATCAGCCAGGCTCGAGATGTTGAGATCCCGCGGTTGCTCCGGGCTGTTGTCGCACACTTCATCTTCGAGTTCGCTCATCCGTTCTACGACGGAAACGGTCGGACGGGTCGTTATCTGCTGGCGTTGGATCTGCGTGACGTCCTGGCTCCGTACTCGAGTTTGGCGTTGTCGGCGACGATCGCTGACAACAAGGATCGCTACTACCGAGCGTTCGCCGATGCCGAGGAGCCTTTGAACCGGGGCGACCTGACGGTCTTCGTGACGTCGCTCCTGGAGATCATTGCGGAAGCGCAACACCGCCTGCTGGCTGATCTGGCAGACCGGGCGCAGCGGATAGAGGCGTTGAACGAGCGTATTCATGCCTTTGTGAGCGACGGCCCGCAGGGGAGCCCGAGGTTCGACTCGGCGAAGGGGAGGCCGTTCGATCTGACCGACATCGGCGATCTGCTCTTCATCCTGGGACAGGCGTGGCTCTTCGACGTCAACCGTGCCGTCAAACTGCAGTCGCTGGTGCACACGACGGGGCGGTCCGTGCAGTTCGTCCGGCCGCGCGTGCAAGCATTGATCGATGCGGGTCTCGTGGAGGTTGTGACACAGAAGCCGCTTCGGTTCCGAGTCACGCACGCCGGCGCAGAGCTTCTCGGGATCGGTCGGGAGGGCAGTCGACCTACTGCCGCGGAGAACGGAGGCACGGCGGTCAGCGCGCCCCCAGCGCCATCCCGATCGGCGCGCTCACGATGAGGATCGCGAGGACGGCGAGGTAGGCGTAGCCGAGAAGGTTCCGCAGGCGGATCAACCCGTGGCCGACCCACCACGTCAGCGCGAGGACCAGCAGCAGGAGGATGGCACCGACGTTGATCGTCGCCGACGACGACAGCAGGGCGCCGACGATCACCACGGCGTTGGCCACCGCCCAGCCGCCCAGCTGCACGATCTGGATCGGCGCGGGAACCGGCGTCGGCAGGTTCTGCTGCGCGATCCCGATGGCGATGAGTGCGACGCCGCCGACCAGGACCAGGTAGGCGGCCAGCCAGCTGCCCTTGGCGAGGTCGAGCGGTCCGGTGACCGCGGCCACCAGTCCGCCCGCGATGACGAGGGCGGCGCCACCCGCGGTGTGGGCGTCGATGCCGACCTGGCGCTTGGTCACCGATGGTCTCCTTCGGTCAACTGGTCTCCTTCGGCCAACGAGGCGAAACAGTGATCGCCTTCGACGAAGGCGTCGAGGCCGACCAATGTCAGATCGGTGCTGTGCGTCGACAGCACTCCCTGCATGATGCCCCGATGCACCGCACACGTGATGCCGGGGTGCTCGCGGGCCAGCTCGAGGAAGGGGCAGCGCTTCAACCTGATGCCGGCGCGGGCGCGCTCGGGCGCGAAGCCGAACTCGTCGAGCACCGTCATCAGATCGTCGGCCGGATCGCCCGCCGCCACGGCCCGCGACCGACCCCACGCCCGGCCGGCCTCGGCGGCCTGCTGCTCCGCGCCCGGAACAGCGGCCAACGCCCGGACCAGCACGTCGGCCAGGAGCTCGTAGTTCCGCGGGCCGGACGGGTCCATCGCCGCGCGCGCCCGGTACAGCAGTCGGGGCCGACCGCGACCGGTCTGTTCGGCGGTCTCCGCCACGACGAGCCCGTCGTCCTCCAGGCCGCGCAGATGGAACCGGACGGTCGTCGCCGGGATGTCGCATGTGGCCGACAACTCGGCGACGGTCATCGCGGAGTCGGAGCGGCGAAGGGTGTCGAGGATCGTCGAACGCATCGGGTCGATTCCGCGCCGGCCGTCAGTCGGCGTTCTGCGGCGGCAGCGTGGCCACCAGAGGTCCGTCGGCCTTGATCGGGCCCATCTTCATCGCGCCGCCCGGCGAGTCCAGCGGACCGTCCTGCCCGGGGAGCGTCTCGGTGAAGAAGTCGGCGTTGTCGGTGATGTACGGCGTCCACTCGTCGGGCACGTCGTCCTCGTAGAAGATGGCCTCCACCGGGCAGACCGGTTCGCAGGCGCCGCAGTCGACGCACTCGTCGGGGTGGATGTACAGGGCCCGGCCGCCCTCGTAGATGCAGTCGACGGGGCACTCCTCCACGCAGGCCCGATCCATCACGTCCACGCAGGGCAGGGCGATCACATAAGCCATGACGTCACTTCCTCGGAGTCAGTGGTTGATCGGTGCGGGGCCGGGCGCTCAGCGGCGCGATGGTGAGAGACGGTTCGCGATGCGAATGCACGGTCAGGTAGCTCAGTCCGTCGGGGCCTGCGGTGAACGACCGCTGCGACAGGCGCGGCAGCCACAGCAGGTCGCCCGCGATGACGGCGACGTCGCCGGTCTCGGTGCCGACGGTTCCCGAGCCCGCGATCACGTGGATCAGCACGTCCACCTCGCCGCCCCGATGGGTGCCGATGGATCCGCCCGCGGACAGTCGGATGAGATTGGAGTCGAGGCCGCGACCGTCGAAGTCGAGCTTCCAGGCGACGTCCGCGGCGTCGACCGGATGCTGCGTCAGTTCCGCGGTGTTGCCGAGCTTGCGGGGTGGCGGCGCCTCGGTCGTCTTGCTGATGCGGATGCGGTAGTCGCGCTTCTCGCGGACCAGGTACTCCCAGCCGTAACCGCCGGGCAGCTTCTCCTCGAACTCGTCGTGCAGATGACGGGGATCGTGGTCGTTGACCAGGATGACGGCTTCGCCGACGGCCAGGGAGTCGAAGAGGCCGAAGATCTTCGGGTGGCGCTGCGGTTTGGGGATCTCGCGGACATCCAGGGTGACGTCGGGCATGAAGCATCCTCTCAATAAAAACAACGAAGACTTGTAAAAAATCTAGCGCGGGCGGCGGCAGTGAGCAACGGTCGGACCCGGCACTGTGCCGGAGCCGACATCCGAGGTAAACCGCCGACGGGATGAACCCGTCGCCTACGGTGTCTACTGAACGCCGACCGTGTCGGCTGAACGATCAACAACCGACATCGTCGGGCCAATCCTCGACAGGCCAAGGGAGCCAGCCCCGGACATGATCACCACACCCGACGGGTCACGCACGGCGACGCACGGCGGCGTCGCGCCCCGCTATGCGATGACCACCCTCGACGAACTCGAAGCCGAATCGATCCACATCTTCCGCGAGGTCGCCGCCACCTTCGAGCGACCGGCGATGCTGTTCTCCGGCGGCAAGGACTCGGTGGTGATGTTCCACCTGGCGCGCAAGGCCTTCTGGCCCGCGCCGGTCCCGTTCCCGCTGATGCACGTGGACACCGGACACAACTTCGACGAGGTCATCGAGTTCCGCGACCGCGTCGTCGAACAGACCGGGGTCAAACTGATCGTCGAGTACGTCCAGGACGACATCGACGCCGGTCGGTCGGTGGAGCAGACCGGCCCCGGCACCTCCCGCAACCGCCTGCAGACGGTCACGCTGCTGCGCGGGATCACCGACAATCGGTTCGACGCGGTCTTCGGCGGCGCCCGGCGCGACGAGGAGAAGGCCCGCGCCAAGGAGCGCTTCTTCTCGTTCCGCGACTCGTTCGGCGCGTGGGATCCGCGCAACCAGCGACCCGAACTGTGGAATCTCTACAACGGGCACTGCGCCCGCGACGAGCACATCCGCGTGTTCCCGCTGAGCAACTGGACCGAACTCGACATCTGGAACTACATCGCCGCCGAGCAGATCGACCTGCCGTCCATCTACTACGCGCACGAGCGGGAGGTGGTCCCGCGCGACGGCATGCTGCTGGCCCAGACCCGTTTCCTGCAGACCTACCCGGGGGAGACCGCGCACACCGAGCGGGTCCGCTTCCGCACGGTCGGCGACGCCACCTGCACCGGATGCGTCGAGAGCGACGCCGACACCCCCGAGAAGGTGATCGCCGAGGTCGCCGCCACCCGCGTCACCGAACGCGGCGCCACCCGCGCCGACGACCGCATCTCCGAGGCCGGCATGGAAGACCGCAAGAAGGAGGGCTACTTCTGATGAGTGTCGATACGGCACCGGGCACCGCCGAACTGCTTCGCATCGCGACCGCCGGCAGCGTCGACGACGGGAAGTCGACCCTGATCGGGCGACTCCTGTACGACTCGAAGTCGATCTTCACCGATCAACTCGAGGCCATCGAACGCACCAGCTCGCAGCGCGGCGACGAGTACGCCGACCTCGCCCTGCTGACCGACGGCCTGCGCGCCGAACGCGAGCAGGGCATCACCATCGACGTCGCCTACCGCTACTTCGCGACCGCCGAACGCAAGTTCATCATCGCCGACTCGCCCGGACACGTGCAGTACACGCGCAACATGGTCACCGGCGCGTCCACCGCCGACCTGGCGATCATCCTGATCGACGCCCGCAAGGGCGTGCTGGAACAGACGCGCCGACACGCCTTCCTGTCGTCGCTGCTGGGCATTCCGCGGCTGACGGTGTGCGTCAACAAGATGGACCTGGTCGACTACTCGCAGGAGCGCTTCGACGAGATCTGCGATGAGATGGTGTCCTTCGCGGCCAAACTCAACGTCGCCGATCTCACGTTCATCCCGATCTCCGCGCTGCGCGGCGACAACGTGGTGGAGCGATCGGCGCAGACCCCCTGGTATGCCGGACGGCCGCTGCTGAGCCACCTGGAGAACGTCTACATCGCCTCCGACCGCAATCTGCGCGACGCCCGCTTCCCGGTCCAGTACGTCATCCGGCCCCAGCGCAGCGACGGCTTCGACCACCGCGCGTTCGCCGGGACCGTCGCCGGCGGCACCTTCGCCGTGGGCGACAAGGTGGTGGCGCTGCCGGGCGGATTCGGCACCACGGTCGCCAAGATCTGGGGGCCGGGCGGCGTCGAACTCGAGGAGGCCTTCGCCTCCCAGGCCGTGTCGATCGCCCTCGACGACGAGATCGACATCGTGCGCGGCGACATGCTGGTGCGGCCGAACAACCGTCCGCACGTGGGCCGGGAACTGGATGCGATGGTGTGCTGGTTCTCCGAGACCACCCAGCTCGCGCCCGGCAGCACCTACCGGATGCTGTGCGGCACCCGCGAGACCCGGGTGCGCGTCGACGGCCTCAACTACCGGCTCGACGTCAACACCCTGCACCGAGACGAGGCCGCGAACTCGTTGGCGCTCAATGAGATCGGCCGGGTGTCGTTGAACACCCAGCAGCCGGTGATGTTCGACGAGTATCGCCGCAACCGCGCCACCGGCAGCTTCATCCTGATCGACGAGGCCACCAACGCCACCGTCGCCGCGGGCATGATCACCGCACCGCTGGCTCACGACACCCAGGTGGTGTGGCAGTCGAGCAAGGTGTCCCGCGAGCAGCGCGCCCATCGCGGCGCGACCCTGTGGCTCACCGGGCTGTCGGCGTCGGGGAAGTCGACGATCGCGATGGAACTGGAGCGCAGGCTCGTCGCGGAGGGGCGGCCCGCGTATCTGCTCGACGGCGACAACCTGCGTCACGGGCTGAACAGCGACCTCGGCTTCGGCGACGACGATCGCCGCGAGAACATCCGCCGAACCGCGGAGGTGGCGTCGCTGTTCGCCGACTCCGGTGCCGTCGCTCTGGTCTCGCTGATCAGCCCGTTCGCCGCTGAGCGACAGCGTGCGCGGGAGATCCACGAAGCCGCCGACCTGCCCTTCTACGAGATCTTCGTCGACACCCCGCTCGACGACTGCGAGGCCCGCGACCCGAAGGGGCTGTACGCCAAGGCGCGGGCAGGGGAGATCACGCAGTTCACCGGCATCGACTCCCCGTACGAGCGGCCGCTGTCGCCGGATCTGGTGGTGCGTCCCGAGGACGGTTCACCGGCGGCGGTCGCCGATGCGATCATGCGGGACCTCGGGCTGTGACGCCGACGCTGCTCGCGGTCTGATCTGCGTCGGGAGTTGTCGCCCAGAGAGACAACTCCCGACGCAGATCTTTCCCCGGCGCAGGCGGTTCACCGCACCCCCGCCTGCTCGACCATCATCATCGCGACGACGAACACGCCGCCCTGCGCCAGCGCGAAGCCGATGGCGGCCGGAAACGCCCGACGCTGCCGGAACAGCAGCGTCGTGCACGCGACCAGGGAGGCGGCCAGGAGGCCGAAGCCGGCGAGGACGGACAGGCCCATCGCGCGGTCGATCCACACGCTGCCGCCGCAGTCCACCGCCGGACCGCACGGGTCGGTCATCATGATCCCGGCTGCGCTCAGCAGGAAGGTGACGGCCGCCGCGACGATCTGCACGACCCAGCACAGCGCGCACGCGAAGAAGTCGACCGCGGTCGTCGACCGGCTGCGGCGGGGGAGCGGTCGGCCGGCGGACCGGTCCGGCGCGCTCATCGGGCCGACCCGGCGGCCAGGACCCGCAGGGCGCGTCGCACGTCCTGCCCGGTGATCGTCATCAGGTCCGCATCGGCGAGGGCGGCGAGGTCGGGCCGCGACGCCAGGCGCACCTCCCGCTCCTCCTCGGCGGCCTCCACGACGTTCCGGACGAAACGTGCATTGCCCGCCACATCGGAGGCGCGCCGGCCGTCGACGGTGTCGGCGTAGCGGTCGGTGAACGCCGACTCCAAGGTGACGGCGGCCTCGCCGGACAGGCGGGCATCACGCTGCTGGGCCATCGTTTCGGCGATGCGGGTCAGTTCGCCGGGCGTGTAGGAGGTGAATCGGATGCGGCGTGCGAACCGGGAGGCCAGACCCTCGTTGGCGGACAGCAAGCGGTCGATCTCGTCGTCGTACCCCGCGATGATGACGACCAGGCGGTCCCGGTCGTTCTCCATCCGGGCCAGCAGCGTGTCGAGGGCTTCGCGGCCGAAGGCGTCGCCGCCGGCCAGCCCGTCCTGGATCAGCGTGTAGGCCTCGTCGATCAGCAGGACGCCGTCGAGCGCCGAGTCGATGACGGCGGAGGTCTTCGGGGCCGTCGACCCCAGATGTCGGCCGACGAGATCCTTGCGGCCGACCTCGACGACGGTGTCGGTGGCGAGCAGCCCGAGCGCGCAGTACAGGCGGGCGACGAGTCGTGCGATCGTGGTCTTACCGGTCCCGGGCGGCCCGGTGAACGCCAGGTGCAGACTGCGCGACTGCGTCCGCAGTCCCTTCTCGGCGCGCACGGAGGCCAGCGCGCACGTGGCGCGCAGCCGTTCCACCTGCGCTTTCGCTTCGGTCAGGCCGACCTGCGCGTCGAGCTCGTCGAGGATCGACCGGATGCGGTCGTCGGTCTCGGTCGCGGGGGCCGCGGCGGCTGGCGATCCGGATTCGCCGTCCGCGACGACCAGCCGGTAGCGCGGGTCGTCGAGGGCCCGCCGTGCCTCCGAGAGCCGCGGGTCCAGGGCGTAGGCCTCCTCGAAGCAGGGACGCGCGGCGCCCTCGTCGCCGCGGGTGCGCCACGCCATCCCGGTCAGGAACGCCGCCTGCGGGTGGGCGTTGACCAGCACCGAGTCCCGGACCGCCGCCAGCCGCCGCAGTCCCTCGTCGAACAGCCCGAGCTGCACGCAGGCGGTCCCGGCCAGGAAGTCGACCGCGGCGCGGAGCACCTCGTCGGGCCATTCGATCTGTCCGATCACGTCGAGGACCTCGCGCCATCGCTGCGACCGCAGGGCCACCAGGGCGCGGCAGAACACGACCGACGGGTCGTCGGCCGGCGAGACCTCCCGCAGCACGGCGGCGGCGCCGTCGGCGTCGCCGCCGTCGAGCAGCGAGGCGGCGTAGGCGGCCGCCGCATCGACCGGCCCGGTGATCGGCAGGTCGATGAACATCCCGGTCGGCAGGTGTCCGGCCAGGGTGCCCGGCGCGATCCCCAGCCGTCGTTGCTCGACGCCGATGGTCGCGCGGGCCCGGTACAGGCCGAGCAGGGCGGGACCGGATCGGTCGCCGGTCGCGACCCGGCCGAGCCAGGCATCGCCCATCTCGGGAGCGAACTCGGTGGCGCGGACGAAGGCCCGACGCGCCCGATCGGGGTCGGGCGGCACGCTGCTCGCCAGAATCCCGGCGGCGCCCAGCCCCGCCAGCAGATATTCGCGCGCCGAGGCCCCGCCGCGCTGCGTGATCAGAGCCGAACGAACTGTCCCATCGATCATGTGGTCCCCCCGAACCTCGTGTGGCACCTGGCAGGGTAATCGGGCGCCGATGCCGGCCGCGGGGGAATCGGTCATCTCGCGTGATCGGACCTCGGAGTCGACCGTGTCCGGAGCGACTTGGAATCTCGCATAGACTGTCTAGCGTGAGCGCCCAGGTCGATACCGTTTCCAACGCCGCCGATACCCCCGAGTTGCCGCAGCCCTATGCGGAGCTCGGCCTCAAGGACGACGAATACGCCCGGATCCGTGAGATTCTCGGCCGTCGTCCCACCGAAGCCGAACTGGCGATGTACTCGGTGATGTGGTCGGAGCACTGCAGCTACAAGTCGTCGAAGGTGCATCTGCGTTACTTCGGCGAGACGACGACCGACGAGATGAAGGCCGGCATGCTGGCCGGCATCGGCGAGAACGCCGGTGTCGTCGACGTCGGCGACGGCTGGGCGGTGACGTTCAAGGCGGAATCGCACAACAGCCCGAGCTACGTGGAGCCGTACCAGGGCGCGGCGACCGGTGTGGGCGGCATCGTCCGCGACATCATGGCGATGGGCGCCCGCCCGATCGCGGTGATGGACCAGCTGCGTTTCGGCGCCATCGACCACCCGGACACCCGTCGCGTGCTCGACGGCGCAGTCCGCGGCATCGGCGGCTACGGCAACTCCCTCGGCCTGCCGAACATCGGCGGCGAGACCGTCTTCGACCCCAGCTACCAGGGCAACCCGCTGGTGAACGCGCTGTGCGCCGGCGTCCTGCGCGTCGAAGACCTGCACCTGGCCTTCGCCTCGGGCAAGGGCAACAAGATCATCCTCTTCGGCGCCCGCACCGGCCTCGACGGGATCGGCGGCGTCTCGGTGCTCGCCTCGGCGAACTTCGACGACGACGCCGACGGCCCCAACCGCAAGAAGCTGCCGAGCGTGCAGGTGGGCGACCCGTTCACCGAGAAGGTGCTCATCGAGTGCTGCCTGGACCTGTACCGGGCCGGGCTCGTCGTCGGCATCCAGGACCTGGGTGGCGCGGGCCTGTCGTGCGCCACCAGCGAGCTGGCCGCGGCCGGTGACGGCGGCATGCACATCGTGCTCGACAAGGTCCCGACCCGCGCGGTCGGAATGACCCCCGCCGAGGTGCTCTCGTCGGAGTCGCAGGAGCGCATGTGCGCGGTGGTGACCCCGGAGAACGTCGACGAGTTCATGGCGGTCTGCCGCAAGTGGGACGTCCTCGCCACGGTCATCGGCGAGGTCACCGACGGTGAGAACCTGGTCATCGACTGGCACGGCGAGACGGTCGTCGACGTTCCGCCGCGCACCGTCGCCGACGAGGGCCCCGTGTACAACCGTCCGGTGGAGCGTCCGGACTGGCAGGACGAGCTCGTGGCCTCGACCACGGCGGGCCTGGCGCGGCCGCAGACCGCCGACGAGCTGCGCGAGACCTTCCTGAAGCTGCTCGCCAGCCCCGCGCTGTGCAGCCGCAAGTTCATCACCGAGCAGTACGACCGCTACGTCCGCGGCAACACCGTCCTCGCGGAGAACGCCGACTCCGGCGTCATCCGGATCGACGAGGAGACCGGTCGCGGCATCGCGATCGCGACCGACGCGTCCGGCCGCTACACCTACCTCGATCCGTACGCGGGTGCGCAGCTGGCGCTGGCCGAGGCCTACCGCAACGTGGTGGTCACCGGTGCGACGCCGCGCGCGGTCACCAACTGCCTCAACTTCGGTTCGCCCGAGGACCCCGCCGTCATGTGGCAGTTCAGCCAGGCCGTCCGCGGTCTGGCCGACGGCTGCGCCCAGCTGGGGATCCCGGTGACCGGTGGCAACGTCAGCTTCTACAACCAGACCGGCTCCACGCCGATCCTGCCGACCCCGGTGGTCGGCGTGCTCGGCGTCATCGACGACGTCCGGCGGCGTACTCCCACCGGCATCGGCACCGAGCCGGGCGAGACGCTGATCCTGCTCGGCGACACCCGCGACGAGTTCGACGGGTCCATCTGGGCCCAGGTGGAGCACGACCACCTCGGCGGCGTGCCGCCGCAGGTCGACCTGGAGCGCGAACGGCTGCTCGGGGAGATCCTGGTCGCCGCCTCGCGTGACGGACTGGTCTCGGCCGCGCACGACCTCTCGGAGGGCGGCCTGATTCAGGCCGTCGCCGAGGCCGCGCTCGCCGGGGAGACCGGCTGCCGCATCATCCTGCCCGCCGACGCCGACCCGTTCGTCACGCTGTTCTCGGAGTCGACCGGCCGCGTGCTGGTCGCGGTTCCGCGCACCGAGGAGTCGCGGTTCTGCTCGATGCTCGACGCCCGCCAGCTGCCGTGGACGCGGATCGGCGTCGTCGACCAGGGCAGCGACGCGCTCGAGGTCCAGGGCCAGTTCGAGGTGAAGCTCGACGAACTGCGCGAGGTTCACGAAGGGACGCTGCCCAAGGTCTTCGGCTAGGTCGTATGTGGAAGAACTGACTGCCGAGTATCGGCATCCGACGCCGGCGGCGCCGCGGAGAAGTCCGCGCGCCGCCGTTCGTCGTTCGTCGATGCGGTTCGGGTCGGAGGTGACCCGGCTGATGCGGGTGCTTCGGATCGACCCGCCCGGGCTGGTGGTCGGCACGATCTTCTACACGTGGTCGCTGACGCCCTCGCTGCTGCCCCGCAACTGGGCCTTTCAGGGACTCATCGGCGGCATCGCGGCGGCCACCGGCTATGCGGTCGGTGCGGTGATCGCACTCGCCGTCGAACGGTTGTTGCTGCCGAAGGCGACGTGGTGGCCGCCTCCGCCGCGGGTGCGTCGGTGGCTGCGGATCGGCGTCCCGGTGCTGTGCCTGGCGGCGTCGCTGGTCGCGCTGTACTACGGCGTCGGCTGGCAGGACGAGCTCGCGTCGCTGATGGGGGCGGCCGAGCCGACCTTCCTGGGCTACCTGCGCGCGATGGCGATGAGCGTCGGCGTGGCGGTCGCGATCGTCGGAGCCTTCCGGCTGCTGCGGGACGTCGGGCGATGGTTGGCGCGAAAGCTCAACCGGCTCTTCAAGATTCCACGGCGGGTGGCCGGGGTGCTGTCGTTGGTGGTGGTGCTCTTCGTGACCTACGCGCTGATCGACGGGGTGGCCGTCCGGGGCGGATACATGGCGCTCAACGCAGCCTTCAGCGCTTCCAACGACACCACGCGCGACGGCGCCGTGCGGCCGACCCTGCCGGAGAAGTCGGGCAGCCCGCAGTCGCTCGCCCGATGGGACACGCTCGGTTTCGAGGGGCGCAACTTCGTCTCCGGTGGCATCCGGGCCGCTGAGCTGGCGCACTTCAACGGCAGGCCCGCGCTGGAGCCGATCCGCGTCTACGCCGGCCTGGAATCGGCCGACGGACCCGATGCGCAGATGCGGCTGATCGTCGACGAGCTCGAACGCACCGGGGCGTTCGAGCGGTCGACCATCGTCGTCATCCCGACCACCGGCACCGGCTGGGTGAATCCCACCGCGGCGCAGACCTTCGAACTGGTCGCGAACGGCGACATCGCCCTCGTCGCCGCCCAGTACTCGTATCTGCCGAGCTGGATGTCGTTCCTGGCTGACCGACGCGAGGCCGCCGACGCCGGACGTCGTCTGGTGAACGCCGTGCACGCCCGCTGGCTCGCCGAACCCGCCGCGCATCGTCCCCGACTGTTCGTCTACGGCGAGAGCCTGGGCACGCAGGCGGGGGAGGGCGCCTTCGACGACCTCAACGACATCCGGTCCACCGTCGACGGGGTGCTGTGGGTGGGGCCGCCGAACTCGAACCGGCTGTGGCACTCCCTGGTCGAGCGACGAGACCCCGGAACCCCGGAAGCGGACCCGACCTACGCGAACGGACTGGTGGTCCGCTTCGCGAACGACGCCGCCGGCATCTGGCGAAATCCCGACGAGTGGTTGTCGCCGCGGGTGCTCTACATTCAACACCGCTCCGATCCGGTGGTCTGGTGGTCGCCGTCGCTGCTGTACCGCAAACCCGACTGGCTCGCCGAACCCGCGAGCGGCGATCGAACGCCGACCATGCGCTGGTATCCGTTCGTGACGTTCTGGCAGGTCACCGCCGATCTCGGCAACGCCGCCGGCGTCCCGGACGGGCACGGCCACAACTACGGGACGGTGATCCTCGACGGCTGGGTCGCGGTGACTCAGCCCGCGGGCTGGACCGCCGCCGACACCGCTCGTGTGCGCGGCGCGCTCGAGGCGCTGCGCGGTCACGACGGCCCGGAGAAGTAGTCGGGTGTCGGTGCACCCGACTACGGGTTCGTAGGATGAGCGCGCACCGAAACGAACAGCCAGGCGGAGCGCTTGGCGTGAAGGACTGCTGATGACATACCCGCCCGGCCCACCGAATCCCGCCGATCCCACCCCGGACCCGTTCGCGCAGACACAGATCGGGCCGACGGCGCAGCCCTTCGGCGACGGGTGGCCGCCCGCGCCCGGATCGGTTCCCGCGGCGAACCCGTACGACGCTCCCCAGTTCGGGAGCGCGCCGTACGGGGAAGGGGCACCGTGGGGAGCGGAAGGGGCGCCGTGGGGAGACTCGCCGTACGCGCCGGGCGGGACGGGTGGCGCCCACCCCGGGCACCCGTCGCCGCCGGGATATCCGGCCCCTGCCGGATGGATGCCGATGGGGTCGGCCGGTTCTCCGCCATCCGCTCCCGGGTACGGGCCGTCTCCCGGGAGCGGGCACGCCCAGATCGCGACCATCGGTCAGCGCTTCCTCGCACGCCTGCTCGACACCGTGCTGTACGCGATCGTCTACGGCATCGGCATCGGACTCGGCATCGGCGCCCTTGCGGAGTCGATGGAATGCCACCGCGACGCCTACGGCTACCAGCGATGCACAGACCCGAGCGGCGCCGGCATCGCGAGCTTCCTGATCCTCGTCGCGGTCGTGCTGGTGATCGGTCTGCTGTACGAATGGCTGATGATCGGCCTGGTCGGCGCCACCCTCGGCAAGATGGCGGTCCGGCTCCGGGTCGTCGACCAGTACACGGGACAGCCGATCGGACTGGGATCGGCGTTCGTGCGCCAGCTGATCCCGTTCCTGGGCGCATTCGTGTGCATCGGGCAACTGGTGGTGTACCTGTCGCCGCTGTTCGACTCCTCCGGCCGGATGCAGGGCTGGCACGACAAGGCGGCGAACGACTTGGTGATCGTCCGGCCGTGAACCCCGGGGCGCAGCCGCTGGGTCGCCGACTCGGGCGTCCGGCGATCATCGGCGGGGTCGGCGCAGCCGTCTGCGCGGCGGTGTGGATCGGTCGCCCCTCCGAGCCGGGCGGCATCCTCCCACCGTGCCCGATCAAGGTGCTGCTGAACATCGACTGTCCCGGCTGCGGGGCCACCCGCGCACTCGATGCACTGATGCACGGGGATCCGGGGGCGGCGATGCACTTCAACGCGTTGGCGGTCGTCGCCTTCCTGGCGCTGGTCGTCGGCTATCTCGGGTACGTGGTCGGCCGATGGCGCGGCCGACCGATCGTCGCCGACTGGACGCGGTGGCGACCGGCGTCGAAGGCGGTGCTGGTCCTGGTCGTCGTCTGGTTCGTCGTTCGCAACGTTCCCGTTGCGCCGTTCACCGGGCTGCAGGTGTGAGCGGCGGCCGGTTCATCCGCAGCTCTGCTTCGGCGAAGGCGGCCTCGGCGTCTGGTCGGTCGGCGCCGTGGCCGACGGCGAGGGTGATCAGTCCGTCGCGCGCCACCAGGTCGTGTGCGCCCGTGAGGTGACCGGCGATGGACAGCATCGACAGTCCGTGCACGGTGCTCCAGACGACGCCCGCGCGGATCAGCAGGGTGGCGTCGTCGATCGTCGCCGCCGAGGCGGCGCGGACGGCGCCGACCATCGTCGAGAACGCTGCGCGGCCGGCGACAGAGTCGGTCGGTGCGCCGTGCTGCAGCAGCGGCATCCGCTGAGCCGACGGCCAATCCGGTGACGTGTACTGGAACATCAACGTGTACAGCCGCGGGTGCGAGGTGGCGAACTGCAGATATCGAAGCCCCTGATGCATGAGGTCGGCGAGCGGATCGTCGGAGGCGCCGCATGCCGACAGTTCGGTGCCGAGTTCTGCGAAACCCCGTTCGCAGACCTCACCGGCGACCGCGCCGAGGCTCCCGAAGCGGGTGTACACCGCCATCGTCGAGGTCCCCGCCTCCTGCGCCAGCCGCCGGACGGTCAGTGCCTCCACTCCGTCCACGGCGATCAGACGGTATGCCGCGTTTGCGAGGTCGTCGCGCACGGAGTCTGTCCGGCCCTCTTCACGTTCGGTCATAACTGCGTTATTCTTCCCCTATAACGTCGTTATGACGAACTTGGAGGTGCCCGATGACCACGAATCGATTCCTCGCCGACGAGTACGCGCCCGTCCGGACCGAGCTCACCGAAGAGCGTCTGGCGGTGACCGGACGGCTCCCGGACTGGCTCGACGGCCGCTACCTGCGCAACGGACCCAACCCCATCGCCGACGTCGACCCCGACACCTACAACTGGTTCACCGGCGACGGCATGGTGCACGGGGTCCGACTGTCGGGCGGAGACGCCCTCTGGTATCGGAATCGCTGGGTCGACTCGGTCTGCACCGGACGCCGTCTCGGCAGGCCCGGACCCGACGAGCGCGGTCGTTCGTTCCTGCACGGCATCGGGGCCAACACCAACGTCATCGGCTTCGGTGGTCGCACCCTGGCGCTGGTGGAGGCCGGGTTGCCCTGCGCGGAACTGTCCGACGAGCTCGACACCCTCGACGTGTGCGACTTCGACGGCACCGTCCTCGGCGGCTTCACCGCCCATCCGCTCGAAGACCCGGCCACCGGTGAGCTGCACGCGGTCAGCTACCACTTCGGCCGCGGCGACAAGGTGAGGTACTCGGTGATCGGCGTCGACGGCCGTGAGCGTCGCCACGTCGACATCACGGTGGGCGGCAGCCCGATGATGCACGCCTTCTCGCTCACGGATTCGACGGTGGTCGTCTACGACCTGCCCGTCACCTTCGACGTGCGCACCGCGACCGCGACCTCGGTCCCGGCACCGCTCCGGCCGCTGGCGCGCCTGGCGATGTCGGCGCTGGTGGGGCGGGTGCCGATGCCGCACGCCATGGCTGAACGCATGCCCGCCGGCGGCCCCGGATCGCTGCCGTACCGCTGGAACCGGAACTATCGTCCGCGGGTCGGCCTGATGCCGCGCGACGGGGACGACGCCGACGTCGTCTGGATCGATGTCGATCCGTGTTACGTCTACCATCCGGTCAACGCGCACGACGTGGACGGCACCGTCGTCGTCGACCTCGTCGTGCACGAGCGGACCTTCGACGCGGATGCGTCCGGGCCCACCGAGGGGCGCGCGCGGCTGGAGCGGTGGACGCTGGATCCGATGCGGCGGACCTGTCGGCGCGCGCCGCTGTGGGACGCCGAGGTCGAGTTCCCGCGGATCGACGATCGGTTCACCGGGCGAGCACATGAGGCGGGCTGGTTGATCGGCGCCGGCGCCGGCGGAGACCTGTTCGGCTCCACGCTCGCCCGGATCCCCGCAGACGGCCGCGAACCCGTGACTCGCCGGTTCGGCGACCACACCCGACTCGGTGAGTTCGTCTTCGTTCCGCGTCGCCCCGATGCCGCCCAGGGCGACGGAGCGGTCCTCGGCTTCGTCACCGATCTCGCCGCCGACACGACGCGACTGGCGGTGCTCGACGCCCAGACGCTCGACGACATCGCCTCCGTCGCGCTCCCGCAGCGCGTCCCGGCGGGCTTCCACGGCAACTGGCTGCCGGCCCGGTCCTGACGAACGTCGACGCTCGGCGCCGCGCGGCGCTAACGTGACGCGCATGACGCTGCGCGTAGTCGAATGGTCCACCGGAACGGTCGGCAGGCATGCGATCGCGGGCGTCGACGCCCACCCCGATCTGGAGCTGGTGGGAGTGTGGGTGTCCGATCCGCAGAAGGTCGGCGTCGACGCCGGGCGCCTGGCCGGCCTCGACCGCGACCTCGGTGTGATCGCCACCGATGACCGCGATGAACTGCTCGCCCTGCGCCCCGACGCCATCGTGCACACCGCGATGACCGACGACCGCGTGGTGGAGGCGATCGGCGACCTGACCGCGTTCCTCGCCGCCGGGATCAACGTCGTCTCCTCCGGCCCGGTGATCCTGCAGTACCCGTACGGCGTCCTGCCCGAGGCGATGATCGGCCCGATCGACGAGGCGGCGCGGGCCGGTGGGGTCAGCCTGCACGTCAACGGCATCGATCCCGGCTTCGCGAACGACGTCCTGCCGCTGGCGATGACCAGCCTGTCGCAGCAGATCGACGAGGTCCGCTGCCAGGAGATCGCCGACTACTCCACCTACTATCAGCCGGTGGTGATGGGCGAGCTGTTCGGCTTCGGGAAGCCGATGGACGCCGAGCCGATGATTCTGGCGCCCGGCGTGCTGTCGCTGGCGTGGGGGAGCGTGGTCCGTCAGCTCGCCGCCGGCCTCGGGGTGACCCTGGACGAGCCGCTGGTGGAACGGCATCGGCGGGTGGCCGCCGACCGCGACTACGAGACGGTCTCGGTACCGATCCCGGCCGGGACGATGGCCGCGCTGCACTTCGAGGTGGCGGGGCAGGTCGGCGGCGTCGACCGCGTGGTGCTGGAGCACTACACGCGAACCCATCCCGACCAGTGCCCGGACTGGCCGCGACCGGCAGACGGCGACGGCTGCTACCGGATCCTGATCTCCGGCGAGCCGACGATGACCGTCGAAGTGGGCCATCACGGGCGAGAAGGCGACCACAACGTGTCGGGAATGATCGTCACCGCGATGCGCCTGGTCAACTCGGTGCCGGCGGTGGTCGCCGCCGAACCGGGCATCGTCACCGCGCTCGACATGCCCTTGGTGACGGGCCGGGGGCTGGTGACCGGCAGCTGACCGCGGACCGACCGGGGCGACATGATCGGGCGGAAGGCGAGCGGGAGACGTTGACCGGCCCGCGAGAACGGGTACGACGTCGCCCGCGGCGATCACGCACCCGCGCACTACGATCGGTGGCATGACGCTCGGGCTGACCGCTGATCTGCACACCCACACCGCGTACTCGGACGGCACCGACAGTCCGGCTCAGCTCCTGGCCGCGGCTGCGGCGGCGGGCCTGACCACCGTCGGACTCACCGACCACGACACGGCGGCCGGCTGGGACGAGACCGCGGCGCACGTCCCCGCGGGCATGCGCGTGCTGCCGGGCGCCGAGTTCTCGACCAAGCACCCGGCGCCCGACGGTGCGCTGGTGTCGGTGCACCTGCTCGGCTATCTCTTCGACCGCCACGATTCGGGGATCGTCGGCGAGTGGGACCGCATCCGCGACGAACGCAGGGGGCGCGGCGCCCGGATCGTGGCGAACCTCGTCGCCGCCGGCTATCCGATCACCCTGGAGCGGGTGCGCGAGATCTCCGGCCCCAGCAGTATCAGCCGCCCGCACATCGCCCGGGCCCTGATGGAGGCCGGGGCCGTCGGCTCGATCGGCGAGGCGTTCGACGACCTCCTGCACGATCACAGTCCCTACTACGCGGCACTGCGGTCCACGTCGTTGCGCGAGGGAATCGGACTCATCGTCGACGCCGGAGGCGTGCCCGTGATCGCTCACCCGCGCGCCCGCGCCGCGGCGCCGGTCCTGACCGCGCAGGTCATCGAGTCGCTGGTGCCGCACGGGCTCGCCGGGCTGGAGGTGCGCCACCCCGACCACGACGCCGCCGCCCGCGCCGAACTGGCCGACATCGCGACGAACCTCGGGCTGCTCCAGACCGGATCCAGCGACTACCACGGCGACAACAAGGAGCTGCGCCTCGGGCAGGAGCGGACACCCGACGACGTCGTCGAGGCGATCATCGACCGCGGTGCCGTGGCGCCGTTCGGCGCGTGAGACGGGAACACTGGAACCGTGGCACCCCGAGACAGAGCCGACCCCGCGCAGACGCGCGCCGCAGTGCTGGCCGTGGCCGACTGGCTGCGCGATGAGACCGCGCCGAAGCCCGGTCGCGCGGCACTGGCCGCCGCGGTCCGGCTCACCGCGCGCACCGTCGCGCAGGATGCGCCCGGCAACGCCGTCGAGCTGCGTGTGCCGCCTTTCGTCGCCGTCCAGTGCATCGAGGGGGTCAGGCACACGCGCGGCACACCGCCGAACGTGATGGAGACGACGCCGCGGGACTGGCTGCTGCTGGCGACGGGGCTGCTGACTTTCGACGACGCCGTCGACGCCCACCGGGTCAGCGTCTCCGGCCATCGGGCCGGTGATGTCGCACACCTGCTGCCAGTGATTCCGCTCGCGTAGAATTCTGCTGGATTTCAAGAAGTCCGAGCCGGGACCGTAGAATGTGGTAACGGTAACGCCCGCCAAGCCCATGAAACCGGAGCGTCTCACGTGACCGACAAGTCGATACACTCTCCGAACCTGCTGACCCAGCCCGGATGCGGCCGATCGTCGCACCCTGTCGAGGCAGACCAGCCCGAGAACGAACCCCGCGAGGAGTGCGGCGTGTTCGGCGTCTGGGCTCCCGGAGAAGACGTCGCAAAGATGACCTACTACGGTCTGTACGCACTGCAGCACCGCGGGCAGGAGGCCGCGGGCATCTCCGTCGGCGACGGCGCGCAGGTGCTCGTGTTCAAGGACCTCGGACTGGTGAGTCAGGTCTTCGACGAGCAGACCCTCGCCTCGATGGTCGGCCACATCGCCGTCGGTCACTGCCGGTACTCGACCACCGGTTCCACCACGTGGGAGAACTCGCAGCCGATCTTCCGCACCACCGCGGCGGGGAGCGGGCTGGCCTTGGGGCACAACGGCAACCTCGTCAACACCGCGGAGCTCGCCGATCGGGCGCGTGCCCTGGGCATCTACGGGACGGGCGCGGGCAACGCCGCGACCTCCGACTCCGACATCCTGGCCGCCCTGCTCGCTCACGGCGCCGCCGACAAGACGCTCGAGCAGTCGGCGATGGAACTGCTGCCGACGGTCGAGGGCGCCTTCTGCCTGACCTTCCAGGACGAGCACACGCTGTACGCGGCACGCGACCCGCACGGGGTGCGCCCGCTGTCGCTGGGTCGCCTCGATCGCGGCTGGGTGGTCGCCTCCGAGACCGCCGCCCTCGACATCGTCGGTGCCTCCTTCGTCCGCGACATCGAGCCGGGCGAACTCCTGGCGATCGACGCCGACGGCGTCCGCAGCCAGCGATTCGCCGAGCCGACCCCGCACGGCTGCGTCTTCGAGTACGTGTACCTGGCGCGCCCGGACAGCGTGATCCACGGTCGGTCGGTGCACTCGACCCGCGTCGAGATTGGTCGCCGGTTGGCCCGCGAACAGCCCGCCGAGGGCGACCTGGTGATCCCGGTTCCCGAATCGGGTACCCCGGCCGCGGTCGGTTACGCGCAGGAGTCGGGCATCCCCTACGGGCAGGGTCTGATGAAGAACGCCTACGTCGGCCGTACCTTCATTCAGCCTTCGCAGACGATCCGCCAGCTCGGCATCCGGTTGAAGCTCAACCCGCTGCGGGAGGTCATCCGCGGTAAGCGGCTGGTGGTCGTCGACGATTCGATCGTCCGCGGCAACACGCAGCGCGCACTGATCCGGATGCTCCGCGAAGCCGGCGCCGCCGAAGTCCACGTCCGGATCGCGTCGTCACCGGTGCGCTGGCCGTGCTTCTACGGCATCGATTTCGCTTCGCCGGCCGAGCTGATCGCGAACGGATCGGACTCGAAAGAGGCGATGGTCGAGAGCGTGCGGCAGGCGATCGACGCCGACTCGCTCGGCTACATCACCATCGACGAGATGATCAACGCCACCGAGCAGCCGCGCGAGAAGCTGTGTGCGGCTTGCTTTGACGGCAAGTACCCGATCAAGCTGCCGGCCGAGACCACCATGGGCAAGGCCGTGCTGGAGAGCATGCTGAAGGGATCGGCCGACGGCGTCGATCCGCTGACCGCGTCGAACGACAATGTCAGCGCCGTGATGCGCCCCTGACTCGGTCTGTTCCCCAGACCGCCCGAATCACTTCCGCACTCAGGTACCGTGAGTGCGTCCCACCGCCCGAACGGCTGTTTTCAGCTGTCGACTTTCAGGAGAATCAAGAATATGACCGACGGGTCTGCCGACAAGCCGACGGCCGGCGCTTCCTACGCCGCAGCCGGCGTGGACATCGACGCCGGTGAGCGTGCGGTCGAGCTGTTCGCGCCGCACGCGAAGCGCGCCACGCGGCCGGAGGTGCTCGGTGGACTGGGCGGCTTCGCCGGTCTGTTCTCGCTGAAGGGTGACTACCGGGAGCCGGTGCTCGCGGCCTCGAGCGACGGTGTCGGCACCAAGCTCGTCATCGCGCAGGCGATGGACAAGCACGACACCGTGGGCCGGGACCTGGTCGCCATGGTCGTCGACGACCTGGTCGTGTGCGGCGCCGAACCGCTGTTCCTGCAGGACTACATCGCCATCGGCAAGGTCATCCCGGAGATGGTCGCCGACATCGTCAAGGGCATCGCCGACGGCTGCGTCGACGCCGGCTGCGCGCTGCTCGGCGGCGAGACGGCCGAGCATCCGGGCGTCATGGAGGACGGCCACTACGACATCTCGGCGACGGGCGTCGGCGTGGTGGAGGCCGACTCGATCCTGGGACCGGACCGCGTGCGGGCGGGCGACGTCGTCATCGCGATGGGCTCGTCGGGCCTGCACTCGAACGGTTACTCGCTGGCCCGCAAGGTGCTGCTCGACTGGGGTCGCATGGATCTGTCGGGGCACGTGGAGGAGTTCGGCCGCAGCCTCGGTGAGGAACTGCTGGAGCCGACTCGCATCTACGCGAAGGACTGCCTGGCGCTGGCGGCCGAGAGCGACGTCCGCACGTTTGCACACGTCACCGGCGGCGGCCTGGCCGACAACCTCGGCCGTGTGCTGCCCGCGGGTCTCACCGCGGAGCTGGAGCGCAACACGTGGACGCCGGCACCGATCTTCTCGCTGATCGCCCAGCGCGGTCGCGTGGAGCGTGCGGAGATGGAGCGGACCTTCAACATGGGCGTCGGTATGGTCGCGATCGTGTCGCCCGAGGACACCGACCGCGCCCAGGCCATCCTGACCGCCCGCCACGTCGACAACTGGGTCCTGGGCACGGTCAAGCGCGGCGAGCCCGGCGCCCCCGGCTCGGCCACCCTGATCGGCGATCACCCCCGCTTCTAGGCGATTGGGCCGTTCTCAAGCTGAGCGAGTGAGCGGCCGGAACGTTCCAGGGTGATCGAGTAAGCGACCGGAGCGCAGCGGAGGTCGCGCATCGTCGGTCTCGATGCGCTCAGTCGCTGCGCTCCTGGGCTTACTCGACAACCCTGGTAAGGGCTTGTGCGGCGGGCCGGCACTCAGGTATGTCGAGTAGCCCGCGAACGGAGCGAGCGAGCGTATCGAGACACCGTGGGCGCGGCGCGATCTGTGTCCGCAGTTGTTCGCTGCGGGTACAGAATCGGACGCAGATCCTCAGGCGATCATCGGGTCTCGATACGTCCTCGGCTAGCGCCTCGGACTACTCGACAACCCTGGGTGAGCGCGTGTGCGCCGGGGCCGGTAGCCAGGGTTGTCGAGTAGCCCGCGAACGGAGTGAGCGAGCGTATCGAGACTTCGGTGTGGTCTCGTGCGACCTGAGAATACGAGAACCCCGTGCCTACCGGGACACGGGGTTCTGCGTATGTACGGCGGTCATCGTCGACGCGTCACGCGCCTATCCCGGCTGTCCGGGTGATGCCCTGTACGAGTGGGTGTGAACGACACCGCGTCAAGCGTGTCGCCACTCCTCTTCACTGTTCCAACTCTGCTCATCCGACCAGGAGTCGTGTGACTTGTCGCTGCCACCAGAGAGCTCTCGCTGGAGGCTGTCGAAGTCAGTATGCGGAGCTGAGTACTTGAGCTGACGAGCAACCTTCGTCTGCTTTGCCTTTGCCCGGCCGCGGCCCATGTGGGACCCCCTCGCACAGTGACGGGGCGGCCATCGGTGTGGCGGCCCCGTTCTTTTCGTTAATAGTTTTCGTACTGACAGTCTAGCGCGCACTTCCGATTAAGTCTCATCGCCGGACGGTCAATTCCCAAAAACGCTGTGAGCAGGGCTTTCGTCTGTGACCCAGGAGTCTTTTCACGCCTGCCTGTCGCAGGTCGTGTGCAAGCGCGGTCAGCGGCGACCGCGGAGTCTGTCCACTGCGGCGCGGCCGGCGGGCACTTCGTCGTCCTGTGTATACAGGTCGGCGTCGATCCGGGCGGTCGCGGAGTCATCGGGCGTCGCCGGATCGCCGACGGTCAGTTCTGCATCGGCGGGTACGTTCCGCTTGACGAGGGCGAGGGCGATGGGGCCGTTCTCGAAGTGGTCGACCACGCTGCCGACCCGGCCCACGGTTCGACCGCCGGCGGTGACGGGGTCGCCGACGCTCGGCCGGTACGCCGAGCTGCCGTCCAGGTGCAGGAGGACCAGGCGACGCGGCGGGCGGCCGAGGTTCGCCACCCGCGCGACCGTCTCCTGGCCGCGATAGCAGCCCTTGTCGAGATGGACGGCGCCGCCCTGCTCGGGGCCGCCGATCCAGTCGACTTCGTGGGGGATGGTGCGCTCGTCGGTGTCCAGGTGCAACCGCGGCCGCATCGCGGCCACGCGCAGTGCCTCGAACGCCCACATGCCTGCGGGATGGGCGCCGGCCTCGGTGAGCAACTGCCACCACTGGCGCAGGTCCGCCTCGGGGACCACCAGGTCGACGACGGGCGTCGAGCCGCGCTCGCCGATCGGTGGCATCACGCGCCAGAAGCCGAGCGGCTCGTCGTCGTGCCGCAGTTCTGGCAGGTCCCCGGCCTGATACTGCACCGCGTCGGCGGGCAGGCCGATCGCTTCGGCGAGGGGGCCGGTCAGCACGTCCGGTCCGAGCAGGGTCAGGACGGCCATGTCGGGGCGCGGGGTGGGCGTCGCCTTGGCCCAGAACACCATCTTGGCCAGGAAGGCCGCGAGCGGCTCGCCGCGCAGCGCCTCGGTGTCGATCCAGGTGGTGCCGTCGATGTCGGTGAGGACGAAGTGGTCTTCGACGCGGCCGTTCCCGTCGAGCGACAGATTCTCGGCGCTGCGGCGGTCGGGCAGCTCGGTCAGGTGCTGGGTGGAGATGGTGTGCAGCCAGCTGAGGCGTTCGTCGCCGCCGAGTTCGATGACGAAGCGGTCCGAGCGGTCGACGATCGCCGCGCGTCGCGTGGCGATGCGTTGTTCGCCGAGCGGGTCTCCGTAATGCCAGGCGACGCCCGGACTCGGGTCGCCCTCGGGGGTGGCGACAGCAGACGGTGCGGACGTGAGGATCACAGACGCGGAGGCCATGTCATCGAGTCTACGAGCATGAGCGGCCGACGCGTTCGGCCCGGGCCGTCGGCCGCGGTGGATCGGCTCGGTTCGGTGCCGAGCCACCCCGGACCGATCCGCCGCAGTCGGGCCTATTCGATGACGGCCGCCGAGTAGACCGGCGGGTCGCCGAGGAACGGGCGGTGCGAGGGCGGCTGGTTGCCCTCCACGTCGGTGACACCGAGTTCGGCGGCGACCTCGGCGCCCACCAGGATCTGGCCGGTGCGGTCGAGGAGGTTCGGGTCGCGGTGCAGAGCGTCGATCACGCGGCCGGGGAACTCCGGCGTCTCGGCGGTGGCGGCCAACCCCTCGTACATGCCGGGGTGCGCGGCGAAGGCCGCCATGGTGCGCTCGGTCTTCAACAGGCCCATCCACAGGGAGATCGCGGTGACGCCGAAGGGTTTGAAGTCGACGGCCATGTCGTGGGCCATCTTGTCGACGGCGGCCTTGCCCGAACCGTATGCCGGTCCGTGCATGTAGGCGGTGCCGCCGAACGAGGACGTGTTGACCACCAGGCTGCCGGGCGTCTCGATGAGCAGCGGAGCCGCGTAGTAGGCGGCGACGTAGGCCGAGCGCATGCCGACGTCGTGCAGGTCGAGCAGCGAGAGCGGCTTGCTCCAGAACGGGCCCTTCGCGGTCAGCTCGGGCGGCAGGGTGATGGCGTTGTTCACCAGGATGTCGAGGCGGCCGTGCTCGGCGCGGATCCGCTCGAACAGGGCGGCCACCTGGGCGTCGTCGGAGTGATCGACGGCGACCGCGACGCCGACGCCGCCGCGGCGGGTGATCTCGGCGGCGGTCGCGCCGATGGTGCCGGGCAGTTCGGCCTGCCCTTCGACGACGGTGCGTCCGGTGACGTAGACGGTGGTCCCGGGCCCGGCGAGGGCCAGGGCGATGCCCTTGCCTGCGCCGCGACTGGCGCCGGTGACGACGACGATGCGTTCAGTGGTCATGCCTCACCGTGCTACCCGGTCGGCGTCGTCGGTGGGGGACTTTCTCCCGATGGACGGAATCTGTGCCGTGCGAAGGGGATCGGCGAAAGGGCCGATCGTGGGCGTTGGATGCGGCCGACGGCGGCTCCATGACATCGTGGAACGATGCCGACCGTCCTGGTTTCCGCCGCGGGCCTCGTCCTCGATCCCGACGCCGCGCTGATCCACGCCGACGATCTGGGTCTGGTCCACGGCGACGGGCTGTTCGAGACGATGCTGGTGCGTGAGGGTCGGGCGTGCGGCGCGGACCGCCACCTGGCTCGTCTGCGCGACAGTGCGTCCGTCGCCGGACTGCCTGCCGTCGACGTCGAGGATTTGATGCGGATGGTCGACGCCGGCGTCGCGCAGTGGCGTCGGGTGGGCAGTGGTGAGGGCATGCTCCGCCTGGTCTGCACCCGTGGTCGGGAAGGTGACCCCGCGGCCGCGCCCACGCTGTTCCTGACCGTCGATCCGGTTCCGGATCGGGTCGCCGTCGCCCGCCGTGACGGGGTGCGGGCGGTGACGCTGCCGACCGCGTACGAGCCCGGCTCGGCGCAGCATGCGCCGTGGCTGCTGGCCGGCGTCAAATCGTTGAGCTATGCGGTC
Organism: Gordonia aichiensis; assembly: GCF_039946255.1. Classification (GTDB taxonomy): domain Bacteria; phylum Actinomycetota; class Actinomycetes; order Mycobacteriales; family Mycobacteriaceae; genus Gordonia; species Gordonia aichiensis_A. The sequence goes on from NZ_JBCDWL010000002.1 coordinate 219,521, forward strand.
AACGTCGCCGCACTGCGTCACGCGCGCGGTCTCGGCGCCGACGATGCGATCTTCGTCTCCGCCGCGGGCACGGTGCTGGAGGGTCCGCGCGGTTCGGTGGTCGCGGTGATCGACGGCGCCCTGGTGACCCCGCCGCGCGATGACGGGATCCTGCCGGGCACGACGCAGGACGCGCTGTTCGATCTCGCCGCTGCCGAGGGGGTCCCGGCGGTGGAGCGGTCGTTGACGGTCGAGGACCTGTACGCGGCACAGGAGGTGTGGCTGCTGTCGTCGGTGACGCTGGCGGCGCGGGTGCGTGAGCTGAACGGGCGAGCGTGTCGGCGGCAGGACGTGATCGACGTCGCGTGCCTGGTACACAGGTCAGCGGGGTCATAGGACTTCGGTCCGTTGGCTGCATCACGACTGCTTTACAACGCTCAAACCGCTACTACGGTGTGTAGTAACACCCGGCTCTGCGCGTGACGAATATGAGGTCGCAGTGAATGTTGTAGACATCTCCCGGTGGCAGTTCGGTATCACAACCGTCTACCACTTCATCCTGGTGCCGTTGACGATCGGTCTGGCGCCCATGATCGCCGTGATGCAGACCGTCTGGCATCGCACCGGCAACGAACAGTGGCTCCGCGCCACCAAGTTCTTCGGCAAGATCTTCCTCATCAACTTCGCCCTCGGCGTCGCCACCGGCATCGTGCAGGAGTTCCAGTTCGGCATGAACTGGAGCGAGTACAGCCGCTACGTCGCCGACGTCTTCGGAGCGCCGCTCGCCCTGGAGGGCCTGCTGGCCTTCTTCCTCGAGTCGACCTTCATCGGCCTGTGGATGTTCGGCTGGGGACGCCTCCCGCGTCGCATCCACCTGGCCTGCATCTGGATGGTCGCGATCGGCGTCAACCTCTCGGCGTACTTCATCCTCGTCGCGAACTCGTGGATGCAGCATCCGGTCGGCGTCGAGTGGGACGCCGAACGCGGTCGGCCGCGCATGACCAACATCATCGCGCTGATCACCAACAACACGACGCTGGTGGCGTTCCCGCACGTCATCATGGGTGCTCTGCTGACCGCTGCGACGGTGGTGGCGGTGATCGGCCTGTGGTGGATGGCCCGCAACGGCCACCGCGCGGCCAAGATCGAGGAGGCCGCACGGATCGGCGACGAGTCGATCATCCCGGCGACGTCGTCGCCGAGCCAGGTGGGCGCCTCGCCGGCCGACCTGCGCCACGACAACGCCACCCTGTGGCGACCGATCAGCATCTTCGCGCTGTGGGTGGTCATCGGATCGGGGCTTGGCCTGTTCGTCACCGGCGACATGCAGGCGCAGCTCATGTTCAAACAGCAGCCGATGAAGATGGCCGCCGCCGAATCGCTGTGCGAGACCGAGACCGGTGCGCCGTTCTCGGTGCTGAGCATCGGCAGGCAGAACAACTGCGAGAACATCGAGCACGTCATCACCATCCCGCGAATGCTCTCGTTCCTGGCCGACCACCGCTTCGACACCGAGGTCAAGGGCGTCAACGAACTGCAGAAGCAGTACCAGGAAGCGCTGAACATGCCGGGCCAGAACTTCGCGCCCAACCTGTTCGTCACCTACTGGAGCTTCCGCGCGATGATCACCTGGGCTCTCGGGTCGGTGGTGGTCGCCTTCGGCGGCCTGTGGTTCCTGCGGCGCAAGCGGTCCGACGTGCCGCGGTGGTTCGGGCGCCTGTGCCTGTGGATGCTGCCGACGCCCTTCCTGGCCAACGCCTCGGGCTGGATCTTCACCGAGATGGGCCGACAGCCGTGGGTGGTCGTCCCGAACTGGGCCGACGAGGGCGGTGATCCGCTGCGCATCCACATGCTCGTGCAGGACGGCGTCTCCAATCACGCGCCGCCCGCGGTGTGGACCACGCTGATCGGCTTCACTCTGCTGTACGGCGCGCTCGGCGTCGTCTGGTTCTACCTCGAGCGCCGCTATGTCATCGAGGGTCCGGGCGACTCCGACACCAAGGCGCCCGCCGCCGGGTCGGACGACGACGATTCCGCCGAACTCTCGTTCGCGTACTAGGAGGGCAATCCGATGACTCTTGAGAACTTCTGGTTCGTGCTCATCGCGTTCATGTTCGTCATGTACTTCGTGCTGGAGGGCTTCGACTTCGGCGTCGGCATGCTGATGCCGATCCTGGGCCGACACACCGACCCGGACGGCGACAAGCGGCGGCGAGTGCTGCTCAACACGATCGGCCCGGTGTGGGACGGCAACGAGGTGTGGCTGATCACCGGTGGCGCACTGCTGTTCGCAGCGTTCGGCGGCTGGTACGCCACCATGTTCTCGGCGTTCTACCTGGCGCTGTTCCTGATCCTGATCGGACTGATCGTCCGTGTGGTCGCCATCGAGTGGCGCGGCAAGATCAACGACGTCCGGTGGCGCCGCTGGTGCGACGTCGGCATCGGTCTCGGTTCGTGGCTGCCGGCGATCCTGTGGGGCGTCGCATTCGCGAACGTGGTCCGCGGCCTGCCGATCGATGCCGACCACCAGTACACCGGCGGCTTCTTCAACCTGCTGAACCCGTACGCGCTGCTCGGCGGCGCGACGACGCTGCTCGCCTTCCTCACCCACGGCGCGGTGTTCGTCGCCTTGAAGACGTCCGGCGAGATGCGCGAGGCCGCGCAGGACTTCGCCGCGCGGTCGGCGATCCCGACCGCCGTGGTGGCCGCGGCCTTCCTGATCTGGACGCAGCTGGCCTACGGCGACACCTGGACGTGGGCGATCGTGGTGGTCGCGGCGGTCGCCGCGGTCGGCATGGTGCTCGGCGCCGTCACCCGGCGCGAAGGCTGGGCCTTCGCCGCCACCTGCGTGGCGATCGCCGGGACCGTCGCGATGCTGTTCGCGTCGCTGTTCCCCGACGTGATGCCCTCGGCGACCGACCCGGCGTTCAGCCTCACGATCGCGAACACCTCGTCGAGCCACTACACGCTCGTGATCATGACGTGGGCGATCGCGATCGCGGCGCCGGTGGTGATCGGCTATCAGGCCTACAGCTACTGGGTGTTCCGCAAGCGGCTGTCGATCGATCACATCCCGCCGTCCATCGGGCTGCCCCTGCAGCGCGCGGACAAGTGACCGAGCCGACCGCGACCGCGCCGGAGCGGGTCGAACGGCGACGGCCGCCGCTCGACTCGCGGCTGCTGCGCGCGTCCCGGTCGGCGCGGCGGTACGTGGTCGCGGCGGCGGCGTTCGCGGTCGGCAATGTGATCGCCGTGGTCGCCGGCGCCGTGGCACTGGCCGGGCTGCTCGCGGAGATCGTCACCGAACCGTCGTTGCGGAGCTTCGACGCCCAATGGCGTCACCTGGCGGTGGTGGCGATCGCCTTCGCCGCCCGCGCCGCCATGACCTACGCCGGCGATCGGGTGGGCAGACGGGCGGCCCACCAGAGCATCGACGAACTGCGGATCGCCGCGCTCGACACGCTCACCGACCCGGCCCGGACCGGTCCGCGGGAGTTGCTCATCCGGCGCGAGCACGCGCTGACCGTCACCCTGCGCGGACTGGACCGACTGTCGGACTATCTGTCCGGCTACCTGCCCGCGCTGCTGTCCACCGCGATCATCACCCCGCTGGTGGTGGCCGTCGAACTGTGGACCGACTGGATCAGCGGCGTGATCATCGTCGTCACGCTGCCGCTGATCCCGCTCTTCATGGTGCTGATCGGGCTGGTCACCCGGGACCGGACCCGCCGCAAACTCGACGCCATGAGCAGGCAGAACGCCCAGCTCGTCGACCTGATGGCGGGTCTGCCGACCTTGCGGGCGCTGGGACGCGCGCAAGGGCCGGCCGGGCAGGTCGCCGGGCTGGGGGAGCGGCTGCGGCGCAGCACGATGAGTTCGCTGCGCATCGCCTTCCTGTCGGGTGCGGTGCTGGAGCTGCTCGCGACGCTGAGCGTCGCCCTGGTCGCGGTCAGCATCGGCCTGCGCCTGGTCTTCGGTGAGATGAGCCTGTATGCGGGCGTGCTGGCCCTGATCCTGGCGCCCGAGGCCTATCTGCCGCTGCGGCAGATAGGCGCGCAGTTCCACAACGCCGAGGACGGCGTCGAGGCCGCCGACGACGTGCTCGACATCATCGACGCCGGTCGCGCTGATCCACGTGGAACATCGCAGGTCACGGTGTCGGGCGAGCCCGTCGTCATCGATGCGCTCGGCGTCGGCGGACGCGACGGGTGGGCGCCCCGCGGACTCTCCGCCGTCGCCCGGCCCGGTGAGGTGACGGTGCTGACCGGGCCGAACGGGTCCGGTAAGTCGACGGTCTTCGCATGCGTGCTGGCCTTGCAGGAACCGGACGAGGGCGCCGTGCGCCTCGGCGATCACGACGTGCGCGACCTGCGTCCCGACCACTACTACGGCCAGATCGCCTGGCTGCCGCAGCACCCGGCAGTCGTTCCCGGCACCGTCGAGGAGAACCTGGCGTTGTTCGGCCCCCTCGACGAGGCCGCTGTCGGTCCGGCGATGCGTGCGGCGGCCTTCGACGAGGTCGTCACCGATCTTCCCGACGGACTCCGCACCCGGCTCGGCGCGGGCGGCGCGGGTCTGTCGGCCGGACAGCGACAACGACTAGCGCTGACCCGGACGCTCGCCTCGCCCGCACCCCTGCTGCTGCTCGACGAACCCACCGCCCATCTCGACGACGACACCGCCGGCCGGGTCCTCGACGCCCTGCTGGAGCGGGCGCGGGCCGGCGCCACCGTGCTGATGATCTCGCACCGGTCCGCGGTTCTGGCGGCGGCCGACCACGTCGTCGATCTCGCTTCGGAGGTCTCCGATGCCCGCTGATCCCACCTCCCGGCGCCCGGGCGGCCGCCCGCGGGACCCGCTGATCGCCGCGCTGGAGTTCACCGGCGTGCGCGGGCGGGCGCTGACCGTGCCGATCCTGCTCGGGGTCGCCGGTGCGCTGTCAGCTCTCGGACTCGCGGCGCTGTCGGCGTGGCTGATCACTCGGGCCTGGCAGATGCCGCCGGTGCTGTATCTGTCGGTCGCGGTCACCGCCGTCCGCGCGCTCGGCATCTCCCGCGGCGTCTTCCGCTATCTGGAGCGGCTGGCCACCCACGACCTCGCCCTGCGGGCGATGGCCGAGGCCCGAACCCGCCTCTATCGGGCGCTCTCGGGCGGTGCGCCCGGCTACACCGTCGGCCTGCGGTCGTCGGAACTGATGGCGCGCACCGCCGACGACGTCGACGAGATCGGCAACGCGGTCGTCCGCGGCCTGATCCCGATGGCGGTCGGCGCCGTCACCTCGGTGTCGGCCGTCGTCATCATGGCGTGCGTCTCGCTTCCGGCCGCCGCGGTGCTGGCGGTCGCGCTGCTGGTGAGCGGGGTGCTCGCCCCGTGGCTCGCGGCGCGCGGCGCCTCCCGGCGGGTCGCCGACGCCTCGCGTGCGCGCGAGGAGGTCGTCGAGGCGGCGTCGTCGCTGCTGTGGCACGGTCCGGAACTGGCCGTCGCGCGGGCGCGGGGGCGGGTGCTGCGGTCGGTGTCCGACGCCGATCGTCGCACCGAGGACGCCGAGGACGCGGGTATGCGCTGGCAGGCGGCCGCGCAAGCGGTCACCCCGCTGTCGTTGGCCGCGAGTGTGATCGCCGCCGCGGTCATCGCCGTCCAGTTGGCCGCCGACCTGCCCGGATCTCTGGCCGACGTCGCCTCCGGCGAGGGCGTCACGCCGATGGTCTTCGGCATCCTGTTGTTGCTGCCGCTGTCGTCGTTCGAGACCACCGCGCCGCTCACCGAGGCCGGGATGGCGTGGGAGAGCGGGCGACAGGCCGCGAGGCGAGTCCTGGCCCTGGTCGACGGGGCCGGAGTCGCCGAATCCGACCCGGTGATCGATCCGGCGCCGGTCACGCTGACCGCTGCCGGCCTGCGCTGGGGCTGGGACCGTCCGCTGGGCGGACCGATCGATCTCGCCCTCGAACCCGGCGGCAGACTCGCCGTGGTCGGGTCCAGCGGAGTCGGGAAGTCGACGCTGCTGATGACCCTCGCCGGCCTGGTACCGCCGTTGTCGGGCACGGTCGACGTCGGTCACCGATCCCCGCGCGAGTCCGTCGTCTACTTCGCCGATGACGCCCACGTCTTCTCGACGACGGTCGGTGAGAACCTGCGCGTGGCGCGCGGCGACGTCACCGACGAACAGATGCGCGAGGTGCTGGACCGGGTGGGCCTGGGACCGTGGCTGGCGTCGCTGCCCGACGGCTTGGGGGAGAAGTTGACCGGCGGCGGCGCAGCGCTGTCGGGCGGACAGCGCCGCAGGCTGCTCCTGGCCCGTGCCCTGCTGCATCCGGCGCCGGTGGTCCTGCTCGACGAACCCACCGAGCATCTGGCCGCCGACGACGCGCACGAGCTGCTGTCCTTGATCTGCGGCGACCTGTTCGGCGATCGCACCGTGGTCGTGGTGACGCACCAGGACGTGGCCGGCATCGACGTCCCGCTGCTGCCCCTGTCCTCGGTGAGCCGGAGCGGGGTCGTTCTCAGGGGGGTCGAGTAGCCACCGAGCGCAGCGAGGCGGCGTATCGAGACCCGTTGGGGGTGCATCTCGATACGCTCGCTCACTTCGTTCGCGGGCTACTCGATGAGCCTGGGGTGGCGGGCTTGGTTGAGCCGGAATAGGGTCGTTTTCAGGGTGGTCGAGTAGCCACTGAGCGCAGCGAGGCGGCGTATCGAGGCCTGTTGGGGTGCATCTCGATACGCTCGCTCTCTTCGTTCGCGGGCTATTCGATGAGCCTGGGTTGCGGCTGACCGGGGGAGAGCTGGATGGGCCTGGGGGTGGCGGGTTTGGTTGAGCCGGATCGGGGTCGTTGTCAGGGTGGTTCGAGTAGCCACTGAGCGCAGCGAGGCGGCGTATCGAGGCCTGTTGGGGTGCATCTCGATACGCTCGCTCTCTTCGTTCGCGGGCTACTCGATGAGCCTGGGTTGCGGCTGACCGGGGGAGAGCTGGATGGGCCTGGGGGTGGCGGGTTTGGTTGAGCCGGATCGGGGTCGTTTTCAGGGTGGTCGAGTAGCCACTGAGCGCAGCGAGGCGGCGTATCGAGGCCTGTTGGGGTGCATCTCGATACGCTCGCTCTCTTCGTTCGCGGGCTACTCGATGAGCCTGGGTTGCGGCTGACCGGGGGAGAGCTGGATGGGCCTGGGGGTGGCGGGTTTGGTTGAGCCGGATCGGGGTCGTTTTCAGGGTGGTCGAGTAGCCACCGAGCGCAGCGAGGCGGCGTATCGAGACCCGTTGGGGTGCATCTCGATACGCTCGCTCACTTCGTTCGCGGGCTACTCGATGAGCCTGGGGTTGCCGCTGACCGGCGGGCTACTCGCGAGGCTGGGACGCTGCTGACCAGCGGTAACTCGTCGAGCCTGGAGAGTTGCTGACCGGCGGCTACTCGCGAGCCCGGGATGCCGCTGACCAGTGGCTACTCGCGAGCCCGGGATGCCGCTGGCCAGTGGCTCCTCGTCGAGCCTGCGTGTGGTCAGCCGACGACGCGGCGGAGCTTTGCGGACAGCCGCGGCGTGAGATCGCCTGCAGCGTCGACGCGCTCTTCGACGTACGCGAGGTCGCCGTCGGGAACGAGGCCGAAGAGGCGCTTGGCGCCGCCGGTGTGAGCACCGGTCTCGCTTCGAATGGTGACATCGGTGGTGAGGTTCCACGACGTCTGATTGAGGGGGCGCCCGTAGTAGAGCTCGATCGAACCCTCGGCGTGCGTCAGCAGCAGCTCGATCTCGTCATCCTCGCTGATCCGCCAGAAGCCGGACTCACGGAGGTCGGGGCGGACGTAGGCACCCTGCTCGTCGATGACCCAGGACCGGGACTGCCAGACGAGGTAGTTGCCGCCGTCGTGCGAGACGATGATCTGCTGCCCGAACTGATAGTCGTCGCCGGACACGGGATCGTGCCCTTCGCCCTGACCTTCCCACACCCCGACCATCGGCAGGAGTGCGAGAAGCCCGGAATGAAGATCGGCGCCTTCCCGCAGGTTGGCGGTGTCGGCGGGCACAGGGATGTCACCGACCGGCGAGAGGTTCTTGCCGGCGGTCTGCTCCGCACGCTTCTCGGCGTCGGAGATCGCCTCGTTGCCGGAGCGGGTCACGACTCGTCGTTGACCAGACGGTAAACGGTGTAGAGCGCGAACCAGATGATCAGCAGCGAAGCCAATCCCAACAGGATTTCAAAGAAAAGGACCACGAGCAGATAGTACCGCGCGGGGGTGCGGTGACCGAACCGAGTCCATCGACTGCCGGGTAGATCACAGTTGCGTCGCGGAAGTCGTCGAATCGGCAGCCCGCGCGCCTCGTTGAGAGTCTGAACATATCAAATAGCGATAAATGAGTAATTGTCAGTACTAATCGCGCGACTTAGCGTGGAGACAGAGACATTCGGCCCGATCTCGGGCCGCTCGACGAAGTCGAACTCCGACCGAAAGGGGCGACCAGTGTCCTCGCCATCAGCACATCACCTCCGGCAGAGAGAGAAACGATGAGCGCCGCGGTCTTCTGCGCCGACACCGACGAGGCCGTCGCGGGCATCGCCGACGGTTCCACCGTCCTGATCGGCGGCTTCGGCCTCGCCGGCATGCCGTTCGACCTGATCGACGCCCTCATCCGCCAGGGCGCCACCGACCTCACCGTGGTCAGCAACAACGCGGGCAACGGCGACCACGGTCTGGCCGCGCTGCTCGCCGCGGGCCGCGTCCGCAAGATCCTGTGCTCCTTCCCGCGGCAGTCCGACTCGTGGGTCTTCGACGGCCTCTACCGCGAGGGCAAGATCGATCTCGAGGTGGTCCCGCAGGGCAACCTCGCCGAACGGATGCGGGCCGCGGGCGCGGGGATCGGTGCGTTCTACTGCCCGACGGCGGTCGGGACGCCGATCGCCGAGGGCCGGGAGACCCGCGTCATCGACGGCCGCACCCACCTGCTCGAGTATCCGATCAAGGGCGACGTCGCGCTGATCGGCGCGCATCGTGCCGACCGCGTCGGGAATCTGGTGTACCGCAAGACCGCCCGCAACTTCGGTCCGGTGATGGCGACCGCCGCCGACACCACGATCGTGCAGGTCGACGAGGTGGTCCCGGTCGGTGCCATCGACCCCGAGGTGGTGGTGACGCCGGGCATCTACGTCGACCGCGTGGTCGCCACCCCGACCCGCCGATTCGCCGTGGAGGGCGCACGATGAACATCGCACTGACTCTGTCCCCCGACGTCGCACGGACGTCCGACGAGCAGCTGACCAGCGATCAGTTGGCTGCACGCATCGCCTCCGACATCCCGGCCGGGTCGTTCGTCAACCTCGGCATCGGCCAGCCGACCCGCATCGCCGATCACCTGGATCCGGCGAGCGCGATCACCCTGCACACCGAGAACGGCATGCTCGGGATGGGTCGTGCTGCGGTGGGCGACGAGATCGACCTCGATCTCACCAATGCGGGCAAGGTGCCCGTCACCGAGGCGCCGGGCGCGTCGTACTTCCACCACGCCGACTCCTTCGCGATGATGCGCGGCGGCCACCTCGACGTCTGCGTGATGGGTGCCTTCCAGGTGTCCTTCGGCGGCGACCTCGCCAACTGGAGCACCGGGGCCCCGGATGCGATTCCCGCCGTCGGCGGCGCGATGGATCTGGCCACCGGCGCCAAGTCGGTCTTCGTGATGATGACCCTGTTCGCACGCAACGGTGCGGCCAAGCTGGTCCCGTCGTGCACCTACCCGCTCACCGGTCTGTCGTGCGTGGACCGCGTCTACACCCCGCAGGCGTTGATCTCCACCGGTCCCGACGGCGCGCAGATCGTCGAGACCTTCGGTGCCGAACCGGCGGAGCTGCTGGCGCTGCTGACGCCCTGACGGCCCACAGCCGCGCCGACGACCGCCGCCCGGCCGGGTGGCGGTCGTCGGCGTCTGCGGCCCTCGCGGCGGTCGCGCTGACTACAGTGCAGGCGTGGAGCTCAGGCACCTGCGGTATTACGTCGCCGTCGCGGAGGAATGTCACTTCGGACGGGCGGCGCAGCGTCTGCACATCGCGCAGCCCCCGCTGTCGCAGCAGATCAAGCAGCTCGAGGACGACCTGGGCGTCACCCTGCTGAATCGGTCGACTCGCAAGGTCGAGCTCACCGAGGCCGGCCGACGCTATCTGGACCGGGCGCGGGAGATCCTGTCGGCGGTCGACGCCGCCGCCGATGAGGCGACCCGAGTGGCCGGCGGCGAGGTCGGCCGGGTGGCGATCGGGTTCACCGGATCGGCGACCTATCACCTGCTGCCGGCCATCGCGCACCGGCTGCGCTCGGAGCTGCCGGACATCGAGTTGGAGTTGCACGGCGAGATGCTCACTCCCCGGCAGGCGACGGCGCTGACCGACGGCACCATCGATCTGGGCTTCCTGCGCCCGCCCGTGCACGATCGCCTGCTGCGGTACGAGGTGGTGAGCACCGAGCCGATGACGGCGGTGCTGCCGCGGTCGCATCCGCTCGCCGGACAGTCGTCGATCGAAGTCGCCGATCTGGCCGACGAGGTGTTCGTCACCTACTCGGGCTTCAGCCGGTCGGTGGTTTTCGAGGTGGTCGTCGATGCGTGCCAGCGCGCGGGCTTCACGCCGACCATCCGTCACGAGGTCGGCGAGACGGCGACGCTGGTCTCGTTCGTGGCCGCCGGAATGGGGGTCGCGCTGGTGCCGAGCTCGGTGCGTCACATGCAGATCACCGGCGCCGTCTACGTCCCGTTGCACGGCGAGGTGCCGACCGTCGAGTTGGCGATCGCGATGCGTGCGGAGCCGCCGTCGCCCCATCTGGCCCGGGTGGTCGAGTGTCTGCGGGCCGCGTTTCCGGAGACCAGCGCCACCGAACTCAGTTAAGACTTCCTGCATATGAATAAGGGTATTTCTAATACTTCTCAGTTGCTCAATGGTGTGTGAAGCTCATCTCAACGCATAGGTGGCTATGCGATAGGCCACAGACGTGGAGGAGATGGCATGACCCCATTCATGCATCAGGTCCAGGACCTGCTCGACGGTGGAGAGTCGTCTTCGCCGCGAACGCTGCCCAGTGAGGAGGTGACGGTGGCCGAGGCCGCCGACACCCAGGTGATCATCCGCTCGCTCGCCGAGCAGCTGGTCAGCGAAGCCAACGCGGTGCTCACCGACGCCCCGGACGCCCGAGTGATCTCCCTGGTCGACGAGACCGGACCGGGGGCGCTGGCCTTCACCCTCGGCTACGCCGACCGCAGTGCACGGGTGGAGACCGTCGTCTCCGGCCACACCGCTACCGCGCAGCTGGTGGTCGGCGGACAGCGGCAGTCCCGTCGGCTGGCCGGCGAGGACGAGATGGCCGCGCTGGTCCTCGACCTGATCGCCGGCTGACCGCCGACTCCGAACACCCCGAAGCAGGAGACCATCGATGCAATTCGAACTGCGCTACCAGACCATCGAGCCCAAGCGGCAGACCTACCAGAACATCATCGAGCGATTCGGCGACGAGCCGGCCACCCGCTACCAGGAGGCCACCCTCGACATCGAGCCGCGGGAGAACTTCCACTACCGACCGACCTGGACGGCCGACCACGAGCTGTACGACGCGAACTTCACCGCCCTGAAGCTGACCGACCCGTACGAGTTCGCCGATCCGCGCGGCTTCTACTACACGCCCTACGTGACCAACCGGGCCGCACTGCACGACGAGTTCGGCAAGACCCTCGCCTACCTCGAGAACCGCGGGCTGCTCGCCAAGCTGCCCGCCGGATGGGCGACGGTCCTGACCGACGTCGTCGTCCCGCTGCGGCACTACGAGGCCGGCGCTCAGCTGGTCAGCGTCGCCGGGTCGCGGTTCGCGTACGGCACCTCGCTGTCGCAGTGCGCCAGCTTCGCCGCGTTCGACCGCATCGGCAACGCCCAGATGCTCTCGCGGGCCGGCATCGCCGCGGGCGGCGGGACCGCCGACGTGCTCAAGAGCGCCAAGCAGGCCTGGATGAGCGCCGAGCACCTGCAGCCGCTGCGTCGCCTCGTGGAGGAGATCATGATCGTCGACGACTGGGCCGAGGGCCTGCTGGCCGTCGACCTCGTCGACCGGCTGCTCTACCCGGCGCTCTACAGCGGGCTCGACGACCGCGCGCTGCTCGGCGGCGCCGGCGCCTACAGCCTGTTCGCGCAGTACCTGACCACCTGGTTCGCCGATCAGCGCAAGTGGCTCGACGTGCTGATCAAGACTTGGCGCGCCGACCCCGAGCACGGACCGGACAACATCGCGGTCCTCGACCGCATCGAGGCGACGTGGTCCCCGCGTGCCCAGGAGGCGGTGGACGCACTCGTCGGCGTCGTCGACACCAACATCGGAGCGGAGGTTCCCGAATGACCGCAGCAGCAGCGCGACCCGTGGGCATCGACCTGCAGGAGTCGGAGGAGAACCGGGCGCTGGTCGCGGCGATCCGCAGCGACAACCCCGAGGTCAGCGTCCGTCGGCTGCCCGGGCTGGTGAAGCTGTCGGCGCCCGGACAGATCGTCATCAACCGCGAGTCGGTGGAGGCCCAGTTGGGCCGGGAGTGGGAGACCGGCGAGTTCCAGCTCGCGATCGTCACCTACACGGGCAACTTCGCCGAATGGGACGACGACCAGATCGTCGTCGCCTGGGAGCACTAGAACCGACCCGCGCCGACCATCGCAGACTTCCCGAGGAGAGCACTTCACATGACCACCGCCAAAGCCCCCAACCGTCCCAAGAAGCTGCCGCTCAAGCAGCGGTACTCGCTGCTCACCCGCGACCTGGACTGGGAGCCGTCGTACGTCGACCGTGACGATCTGTACCCGTACACCCGCTACGAGGGCATCAAGATCCACGACTGGGACGGCTGGGAGGACCCGTTCCGGCTGACCGTCGACGCCTACTACAAGTACCAGGCCGAGAAGGACAAGCGCCTGTACGCCGTGCTCGACGGCTTCGCGCAGAGCCAGGGGCACCTGACCGTCTCCGACGCGTCCTACCTCAACGCCATCAAGCTCTTCATCCAGGGCGTCACCCCGCTGGAGTACCAGGCGCACCGCCATTTCGCGTACCTCGCGCGGTATCTGGAGGGGCCGGCGCCGCGGTTCGCGGCACTGTGTCAGAGCGTCGACGAACTGCGGCACTGCCAGACGCAGATCCACACCATCAGCAACTACAACAAGTACTACTCGGGCTTCCACTCCTGGTCGCAGATGCACGACCGCGTCTGGTACCTGTCGGTCCCGAAGTCGCTGTTCGACGACGCCATGAGCGCCGGACCGTTCGAGTTCCTCATCTCGATCTCGTTCAGCTTCGAGTATCTGCTGACCAACCTGCTGTTCGTGCCCTTCATGTCGGGCGCCAGCTTCAACGGCGACATGCCGACCATGAGCTTCGGCTTCTCGGCCCAGTCGGACGAGAGCCGCCACATGACGTTGGGGCTCGAGGCCATCAAGTTCCTGCTGGAGCAGGACGAGGACAACGTGCCGATCATCCAGGAGTGGATCGACAAGTGGTTCTGGCGCGCGTACCGGATGTCGGCGCTGGTCGCCGGGATGATGGACTACATGCTTCCCAAGCCGGTGATGAGCTGGAAGGAGGCCTTCGAGCTGTACTTCGAGGAGCAGATGCTCGGCGGGCTGTTCCCGGATCTGGAGTTCTACGGCATCAAGCCGCCGCGGCACGTGCAGGACGCGATCGCCGAGAAGGACAAGCTCTCGCACGAGGTCTACAAGATCCTGCACAACTTCTCCTTCGCCGCGTCGTTCACCACGCAGGTCCCGACTCCCGAGCACATGAGCTGGTTGTCGGAGCAGTACGGCGAGACCTTCGACACCCACTACGGGCCGAACTGGGAGAAGCATCGCCGGGTCGAGGAGGCCGGTGGGCGGATCTTCTTCCAGGGGCTGCCGCAGCTGTGTCAGGTGTGTCAGGTGCCGATGGCGTTCACCGAGCCCGGCGATCCGACCGCGATCTCGTTCCGGCGCAGCGAGTACGAGGGCGAGACCTACCACACGTGCAGCAACGGCTGCCAGTGGATCTTCGAGCGCGAACCGGAGAAGTACGTGCAGGCGTGGCTGCCGGTGCACCAGATCTACCAGGGCAACTGCGGTGGACCGTCGGTCCCGGAGGTCCTGGACTGGTACGGGATCCAGGAGGGCGACAACGGCGAGTACAAGGGCTCGGTCGACCACCGATCGTGGCAGCAGTGGCATGGCCGGGAATCGGGGCACGACCAGGACCCGGGGCATGACGAGAACTCGGACCGACAGAACCAGGAGGCGTGAGCGATGGCTGTGAAGGCGCTCTACGACTACAAGTATCCCGCTGCGGACCGGGCCGAGGTGTTCGGCGCGGACCAGCTGCTGTACGTGCACTGGCTGGGGAACCCGCTGTTCTGCTCGGCCGGCTGTTTCCGGGCGCCGCAGGCGATGAGCTTCAACGACTTCGTCGCCGAGATGGTGCTGCCCTTCGCGGCCACCGATCCGGACTTCGACCCGGAGTCCATCTCGGGCTGGATGCTGTTCGACGACCCCTTCGACCCGGGCGACGGCTCGGCGTCGTTGCGCGAGCTCGGCATCGGGCACAAGGCGCTGCTGAAGTTCACCACCGACTGATCGGAGACTTTCGATGACCACGACGCACACGATCACCGTCGAGCCCCTCGGCACCGAGCTGACCTGCCGCGAGGATCAGTCGATCCTCGACGCCTGCCTGCGCAACGGCGTCTGGCTGCCGCACGCGTGCACCCACGGCACGTGCGGGACCTGCAAGGCCGAGGTGCTCGACGGCGCCGTCGACTACGGCGACGCGTCGCCGTACGCGCTGCTGGAGAGCGAACGCGACGAGGGCGCCGCGCTGATGTGCGTGGCCACCCCGCGGGCGGACGTGGTCATCGAAGGCGATGTGGAGATCGAGGAGGGGATCACCATGCATCCCGTCCGCGACTTCACCGGCACCGTCGCCGTGCTCGACGAGATCGCCCCGGACGTGCGACGTCTGGTGATCGACCTCGACGAGCCCCTGAACTTCAACGCCGGACAGTACGTGCAGCTCAACCTCCCCGGCGGGGACAATCGGCCGTACTCCATCGCGAGCGCGCCGCATGAGCCGGACCGGATCGAACTGCACATCAAACGCGCCGAGAACGGTGCCGCCACCGACGGCTGGGTGTTCGACGGGCTCGTCGCCGGCGAGTCGGTCACCCTGTCGGGGCCGTACGGCAAGTTCTACTTCCGGCCCGGTCGGGGCAAGCCGCTGCTGCTGTTGGGCAGCGGCACCGGGCTCGCCCCGCTGGTCTCGATCCTCAAGACGATCATGGCGATCGAGGACGAGGAGGGCGAATGGGAGCACGAGGTGGCGATGTATCACGGCGTCGCGATGTGCAGCGGCCTCTACGATCGCGAGTGGTTCCAGGAACTGGCCGACGAGCGCGACTGGTTCACCTACCGGCCGGCCGTCTCTCGGGAGGAGTTCGACGGTCGCCGCGGACGGGTCCCGGCCCTGCTGGCCGAGGACTTCCCCCGCGCCGGCGGCAACGTCGCCTACATCTGCGGCAATCCGGCGATGGTCGAGGACACGATGCGCGCGCTGATGAGGGCCCGACTCTTCCCGCGCGACATCTACCGCGAGGACTTCTTCGACGCCGCCGACCGCGCCAACGGCGCCCACGTCGTGCGCAGTCCGCTGATCAAGCGGTAGCCGATAACGGGCAGCGGTCGCATCCGCGTGGCTCATGGGTTTCCGCGGATGCGGTGCACCCGCGGAAGCCCACAAGCCACGCGGATCTCAGACGCTGACGCCGAAGCGGCGGAGATTCTGGGTCAGATGGGCGATGAACCGCCCCTTGCGCAGATGCTCCCAGTGCCAGCGGACCACGTGCAGTCCCAGATCCCACAGCGCATCCTGGCGGATCTTCTCCCGGATGACGACGTCGGCGACGTCCTCGCCGGGCCGGAGTCCGTCGCGCAGGTACTTGCCGAAGCCGTCGAACTCCCCGACGACGACGCCGTCCCAGTCGTAGTCGCAGATCGCCAGGCTTCCGTCGCCGAGACGATACTGCGACTGAAGGAGGGGGACGGGCAGGCCGGCCTCGAGGATCTGCGCGCGGCTCCACGACTCGCCCGGGTTCGCTGACAGACCGTTCGCGAACCCGAGGACGTGCCGTGCGCGGGCGACCCCTCGTCGAGGCGCCGTCAGACGTCGTTCCAGCTCCGATCGCCGAACCCCGCACCGGAGCGCGCTGTCGAAGGCGGCGAGGATTCGGGCGAAGTCGGTGAGCTCGAGAGCGACGTCGACGGCCGTCCGGCCCGGGCTGGTGACCGGCAGTCCGTCGATCATGACGACGTCGTCGTCGTGGAGGAGCCCCGGGTGCATCGATCGCGTCGCCGTCACATTGCCTCCGGAGCAGCGACCGTTGGTCACGTGGACCCTGGTCGTGTTCGGCAGGAGCAGCTCGAGGCCCAGGACCGCGGCTGCCGACTCGTGACTGATCGCACGACGATCGCCGTCGGTGGATCGTGTGATTGCCGCTGCCGCAGCGAGCGACCGAAGTCGATAGTGTTCGCGCCGGGCGTCGCCGGCGCCGGGCGGGTACAACGTGGCGGGGGCGAAGACCCCGCGACCGACCGGATGGATCAGCCCTTCGCGCTGCGCCTGCCTCAGCGCGTTCTCGGTGACCCCCGCCGCCAACGCGTCGGCGCGCCAGATCAGACCGTGTGCGTCCGTTCCCCACATACTGCTTTAGACGCAGGATGCCGAGGAACGGTTCCGCACGACATCCACACCCAGATCCGCGGGGCTCGACGGTGTCCGCGGTGGCAGCGCACCCGCGGACACCGTCGAGCCCCGCGGATGCGACTGGAAGATTTACGCGGCGTCGGCGCGGGCGCACTCCCAGCCGTCGGGGGTCCTGCCGCCGTCGAGGAACTCGCGCAGCACCGACTGTGAGTACTCGTCCATGTCGGCGTCCAGATGTGGGTAGATCACCGGCTCCTCCTTGGAGTTGTGATCGGCCAGCAGCTCCAGCATCGAGCGGCAGGCGGCGACGAGCGCGTCGGGGTCGGCGTCGCCTGACGCCAACCGCTCGTCGAGGGCGGCCATCTGCCGCCACATCTGACCGTGCTCGTTGAGCATCACCATGATCGGCATCATCAACGGGCCGTTGCGCAGCTGCGGGAAGACGAGCATCTCCTCGAGGTAGATGTGCCTGCGCAGGGCCTCCATCGCATCGACGAGCGGTGCGGCCCACTCGCGGACCGGACCGCCGGCCGACGCGGCGACGAACTTCTCGATGCCTTCGTCGATCGCATGATGCTCGACGGTGAGGACTTCGGCGAGAGTGGCCTGAGTGGTCATGTGTGACATCCCTTCCCGCGTCCGGTTCGGGCGCTGACTCCACGCTACTACCGCGCGTCGTTGACGTGCCGTGGGTCGAACAGACGACAAGGCCCCGGCCCGCCGAAGAGGCGGACCGGGGCCTTGCTCACGCTCAGATCACTTCGCGACGACTACATCTCGTCACTTCGCGACGGTGACATCGCGTCACTTCGCGACGGTGACATCGCGTCACTTCGCGACGGTGACATCCTGGTTGTGGATGCCGGGGCCCTCGGGCGCGATGACGACGTCGCCGTTGCCCTGCGAGCTCAGCGCACGCAGGGTCCAGGTGCCGGGAGCGGCGAAGAACCGGAAGTCGCCGGTGGCCGACGCGACGACCTCGGCGGTGAACTCGCCGGTGCCGTCGAGCAGACGCACGAAGGCGCCCGCCACGGGGTTGCCCGAACCGTCGACGACCTGACCGGTCAGGACGGTCTCCTTCTCGGTGTCAACGCCGGCCGGGATGGTCTGACCCTGCTTGGGTGCTGCGCACATGTGGTTAGTCCTCTCAGAGACTGTCAGTGTGGGGGACTGGACTCGGGAGCGCTCAGCGCTCGATCGGGGCGCCGACGAGCGAGCCGTACTCGACCCAGCTGCCGTCGTAGTTCTTCACGTTCTTCTTGCCGAGCAGTTCCTGCAGCACGAACCAGGTGTGGCTCGACCGCTCGCCGATGCGGCAGTACGCGATGGTCTCCTTGGCGTCGTCGAAGCCCTTGTCCGCGTACAGGGCGGTCAGCGCGTCGTCGGACTTGAAGGTGCCGTCCTCGTTCGCGGTGCTCGACCACGGGATGTTGATGGCGCCCGGGACGTGGCCGCGCTGCTGCGCCTGCTCCTGCGGCAGGTGCGCCGGCGCGGAGATCTTGCCCGAGAACTCGTCGGGGCTGCGGACGTCGACCAGGTTCTTGGTGCCGATCGAGTCGATGACCTCGTCGCGGAAGGCGCGGATCGAGGTGTCGGCGGCCTGCGCGATGTAGGTGGTCGCCGGGCGGGTGACGGCGTCGGTGCTCAGCGGACGGCCGTCGAGCTCCCACTTCTTGCGGCCGCCGTCGAGCAGGCGCACGTCCTTGTGTCCGTAGATCTTGAAGTACCAGTAGGCGTAGGCGGCGAACCAGTTGTTGTTGCCGCCGTACAGCACCACGGTGTCGTCATTGCCGACGCCGCGCTCGCTGAGCAGCGCGCCGAACTGCTCGGCGTTCAGGAAGTCGCGACGCAGGCCGTCCTGCAGGTCCTTGCGCCAGTCGAGGCGGATGGCGCCCGGGATGTGGTTGGTGTCGTAGATCGAGGTGTCCTCGTCGACCTCGACGAACACGACCTTGTCTGCATTGAGGTTCTCTTCAGCCCAGTCAGCGCTGACGAGCACATCGGTGCGTGCCATTTCGGTTCCTTTCAGAAGTCACTGCGCGAGCAGCGAAGTCACAATTGACGGCAGATCTCCTCGCGCAGCGGTTGCGACGGGGGACGTTCCGGGGTCGACGACGCCGATGTCGAGACATGGATTCGCCGGATGCTGCCGTAGTCGTCGACCGTGAATCAGCGGCGTCGCGTCACCGGCTAGCGACAGCAGCAGGCGGTGACGCGACAGAGGTCGATCGCCAATCGGCGGGTGAGCCGCAGGTCACGTCGGTGCTGCATGGAAGCGACACTACAACCAGAATTCGCGGCCGGGCTCAGAGTGCTTTCGCGTAGTCGATTCCCCGGACGGCCACCGGTCCGGTCTCGCCGACCGCGACCAGGTCGCTTCCCCTGCTCAGGGCATGTTTCGCGGTGGTTCCCCAGGCCATCTGGAACCGGGGGAGAAGGGTGGAGAACCTTTTTAATACCGCTGAGCGTAATTCCACGGGGACGTCCGCCGAGTAGTGCTCCTCGGGGCCGGTGTAGAAGTCGGTGGCCTCGATCCGGATGCGGCCGTCGACCACGGAGACCCGCGCCGAGACGCTGACCTTCACCTTGGGCGCGGTGTACTCGGCCGCCGACGGCGGGAAGCCGTTCTGCTGATCGGGGGAGCCGGGGAGCGGGACGGTGCCGCTGATCATGATGCCGTCGGTGCGTTCGAGCAGGCCGTCGCCGGGACCGCCGCCGCCGACCTTGTCGGTCGGCGCGGGCGTGTTGATGTAGAGGTCGACGATCCCCATCAGCCGACCGAGCGTCGGCGAGTCGATACGTGTCTCGGCCCGCATCGACTCGGCGTGCAGCACGGTCTCGGGCGTCAGGTCGCCGGTGTCGCCGAGCGTCGCGTTCTGCAGCCGCGCATCGACCGCCGACGTGCACCGCGGGGTGCCCGCACATCCGGAGATCGGAATCCCGGACGCGCTGATCAGCACCGAACGGAACTCGCCGGAACCGCGATGCGCCAGGAACGGGAACCCGCTCATGATGACTTCGGGCTCGAACGGCACGCCCGCCGAGGCCTGCACCGACCGCGCCAGGCGGTGTTCGGCGCGCGAGGCCGCGAAGTCGTCGACGATCAGCGCCGAGACCGCGGCGACGACCGCGATGACGAGGATCCAGGCGCCGACCCGCAGGTAGCGGCGCGGCATCGGCTTCGGGGGGGCGGTGGCGGTGCGTGGCATCGGCGCTATTGTGTCATTACATAACCGGGTGCTGCGACCAGCGTCGATCGACAGCCCAACACTTCAGCCACGACGAGATCGGAGTGGTGCGTGGACCTGTTGCTGTTGACCGACGAGCAATCCGCCGAAGCCGTCCTGGGGTCACTGTCCCTGCTGTCACATCGCGTGGCGCTGCTGCCCGCCCAGACCTCGTCGCTGGTGCAGCTCGGCGAGCCGCAGGCGATCCTGGTCGACGCGCGCACCGACCTCGCCGCCGCCCGCACCCTGTGCAGACTCGTCTCCGACACCGGTACGGCACCGGTCGTGGCGGTGGTCGTCGAAGGCGGCCTGGTGGCGGTGAACGCCGACTGGGGCATCGACGACTTCCTGCTCCCCGGCACCGGCCCGGCCGAACTCGATGCCCGGCTCAGGTTGGTGACCACGCGGGCGTCCGGCTCGATCGACGAACCCATGGACAAGGTGACCCTCGGGGAACTGGTGATCGACGAGGCCACCTACACCGCCCGGCTGCGCGGGCGGCCGATCGACCTGACGTACAAGGAGTTCGAGCTGCTGAAGTTCCTCGCGCAGAACGCCGGCCGCGTCTTCACGCGCGCTCAGCTGCTGCACGAGGTGTGGGGCTACGACTACTTCGGCGGCACTCGCACCGTCGACGTCCACGTGCGACGACTGCGCGCCAAACTCGGCTCCGACCACGAGTCGCTGATCGGGACCGTCCGCAACGTCGGATACAAGGCGGTGAAGCCGCCCCGCCGACCGGATCGCGACGGCGGCGCGAGCGGCGGCCCGGAATCGGATCGGGCCGATAGATTGGTCGGTGATGACTGAACAGAATCGGCCGCGGGTGGTTTCCGGCCCCTTGACCCAGGACCAGATCGACTTCGCGCAGCAGCTGTGCCGACGCGCCGAGCAGGCGGACCGCATCGCGCCGCTCGCCGAGCAGGCGCGCCGGGCGATCGTCGCCGGCGCCGATCTCCACGTGCTCACCGACCACGGCTACGCCAACGTGATCGCCGCTCGCGACGGCGGCGCGGCGATGGTCGAGGCCGTCGTCGACCCCGAGCACCGCGGCCGCGGGGAGGGGCGGGCGCTGGTCGACGCCGCGCTCACCGCCGCCGCGGGCGTGCCCGGATCTCAGGCCCCGCAGGCGTGGGCGCACGGCGACCTGCCGTCCGCCGCGGCCGTCGCCGCCGTCCTGGATCTGGAACGGGCGCGCGAACTGCTGCAGCTGCGTCGGCCGGTCGCCGAGCCGCTGCCCGAACTGCCGCAGCGCGACGACCTCGTCGTCCGGACCTATGCCGGGCCCGGCGACGACGCCGAGATCCTGCGTGTCAACAACGACGCCTTCTCCTGGCACCCCGAGCAGGGCGGCTGGACGCTCGCGGACATCGCCGAGCGCACCGGCTCGAACTGGTTCGATCCGGCCGGGGTCTTTCTGGCCTTCGACGCCGCCGATCCCACCCGGCTGCTGGGCTTCCACTGGACCAAGATCCACCCGGCCGACGGCGGCCGGCCGCCGCTGGGCGAGGTGTACATCGTCGGCGTCGACTCGACCGCGCAGGGCCGCGGCCTCGGGCGCCTGTTGACCTTGGCGGGTCTGCACCACATGGGGGCGCTGACTCCGGGCGGCCGCGCGCTCGACGAGGTGGAGCTGTACGTCGAGGGCGACAACACTGCGGCGCTCAACACCTACACGCGGCTGGGCTTCGACCGCTACACCGCCGACATCGCCTACCGCCGCAGGCACGCCGAATAGGTCGGCGACCGGTGGGTGCGGAAGGCTTTCGGTTTCCGGTCACCAATCGTTCATGTCTTCGTCCGCACTGTTACCCGGTGCGTAACTCGCTCGTCGCCGGCTCATAACCGGGCGTCGATAGTTTCGGCTCGTCACCTGAACAGATTTGAAAGGCGAGCCCCCTCCCATGAGCGTGTCCCCGAAGTTCGTCCGCACCGCGGGCGTCGCTGCAGCCGGCGTGGCTGCAGCCTCCCTCGTCCTCACCGCGTGTGGCGGCGGCAACTCGTCGTCGGCCGGTTCGATCACCGGCGAAGGGTCGACGGCACAGCAGAAGGCCATGGAGCACTTCGCGCAGGTCCTCACCGACAACGGCGGCGTCAGCCTCGACTACACCGGTTCGGGGTCGGGCGACGGCGTCAAGAAGTTCATCGCCGGTGACGCCGACTTCGCCGGCTCGGACTCGCCGCTGAAGGACGCGGAGGTGGCCTCGGCCAACGCGCGCTGCGGCGGTAACGAGGCCTGGCACCTGCCGCTGGTCGCCGGCCCCGTCGCGGTGGCGTTCAACGTCCCGGGCGTGGAGAAGCTGAACCTCAACGCGTCGGTGATGGCCAAGATCTTCGACTCCAAGATCACCAAGTGGGACGACGCCGCGATCAAGGCGCTCAACCCCGCGGCCAAGCTCCCGTCGACCGCCATCGTGCCGGTGCACCGCAGCGACAGCTCGGGCACCACCGACAACTTCACCCGCTACCTGAACACCGCGGCGCCGGCCGAATGGCCGTACGCGCACAGCAAGGAATGGACCGGGCACGGCGGCTCGGGCGCGGCCAAGTCGACCGGTGTCGGCGACACCGTGAAGAAGACCCCCGGTTCGATCACCTACGTCGAGTGGGGCTTCGCCACGGAGAACGGCCTCAGCGTCGCCGCGATCGATTTCGGTGCCGGTGCCACCGAGCTGACCAAGGAGTCGGCGGGCAAGGCGCTCGACGCGGCGAAGTTCGTCAAGCCCGAGAGCAAGGACCTCGTCGTCGACACGAAGGCGCTGTACGGCCTGAAGGAGGCCGGCGCCTACCCGCTGGTGCTGACCACCTACGAGATCGTCTGCTCGACCGGATACTCGGACTCGGCGGTCTCGAAGAATCTCAAGTCGGCGTTCAGCACCATCCTCGACAAGGGCCAGGACGGCCTCGACAAGCTCGGCTACGTGCCGCTGCCTGAGACCTTCAAGACCAAGCTGCGCGGAACGATCGACGCGCTGTGACCAGATCGGACACCCCCGTGAACCCGCTCGCTGAAAGCGACGGGGACCCGGCAGTGTCCGAATCGCTCGAGGAAGCCGCTTTTCCGGCGCCTCGAGCGGCCAGTGCGCGACGGAGAGCAGCCGAGTCCGGTATTCGTACCGGCTCGGCTGTCTCCCGTGTCGGGGACCGCGTCATGCGATCCCTCGCCACCGGTTCGGGTCTGCTGGTCTCGGTCGTCATCGGACTCATCGCGCTGTTCCTGTTGATTCAGGCGATTCCGGCGCTGGCCAAGAACTCCGCCAACTTCTTCACCTACACCGGCTCGTGGGTCGTCTCGGGATCGACGCTCGAGTTCGGCATCCCGCAGCAGTTCTATGCGACGGTCCTCGTCTCGGTGATCGCGCTGCTCATCGCGATGCCGATCGCCCTGGGCATCGCCCTGTTCGTGACCGAGTACTCGCCGAAGCGGCTCGCCGCGCCGATCGCCTACGTCGTCGATCTGCTGGCGGCGGTCCCCTCCATCGTCTACGGCCTGTGGGGCATCCTCGTGCTGGGGCCGGCGATGGTCGGCCCGAACCGGTGGCTGGTCGACAATCTCGGCTTCCTGCCCTTCTTCACCGAGCCGGAGAACGCCGCGAACATGTCGACCGGCGGCACCCTGCTGACGGCGGGCATCGTGCTCGCGGTGATGATCCTGCCCGTCATCACCGCCGTCACCCGCGAGGTCTTCGCACAGACCCCGCGCAGCCACCGGGAGGCCGCGCTCGCGCTCGGCGCCACCCAGTGGGAAGTGGTCCGGTACGCGGTGATGCCCTTCGGCTTCTCCGGATACATCAGCGGCGCGATGCTCGGTCTGGGCCGCGCACTCGGCGAGACGATGGCACTGCTGCTGATCATCTCCACCGCCGGCCCGATCAACTTCAACCTGTTGGAGAGCGGTCAGACCTTCGCCACGATCATCGCGAACAACGCCGCCGAATTCGACTCGCCGCTCAAGACCGGCGCCTACATCTCGGCCGGCCTGGTCCTGTTCGCGCTCACGTTCATCGTCAATGCCGCCGCGCGCGGCATCATCGCACGACGAGCCGCTCGGGCCTGAGCAGGAGGAAGAACATGGAACTGACCCAACTGTCCTCGCGCCGCCGCTACGCCGACGCCTCGGTGCGCGCAGCGGTCACCGCGGCCGTCGTGCTGGCGATCCTGCCCCTGGGCTGGCTGGTCTTCACGCTCGTCGCACGAGGCATCGGACCGATCCTCGACCCGGCGTGGTGGCTGCAGTCCGAACGCTACGGCGGTGCAGCGAATGCGATCGTCGGCACCCTGATCCAGACGGCGATCGCCGCGGTGGTCGCCGTCCCCCTGGGCGTGCTGGTGGCGATCTACCTGGTCGAATACGCCGACACCGGGCGCCGCCTCGTGCGTGTGGCGACCTTCATGGTCGACGTGCTGTCGGGGGTGCCGTCGATCGTCGCGGCGCTGTTCGTCTACGCCGTCTGGCGGACCACGCTCGACATGCCGCGGTCGGGCTTCGCCGTCGCGCTGGCGTTGGTGCTGCTGATGGTGCCGCTGGTGGTGCGGGCCACCGAGGAGATGCTGAAGATCGTTCCGCAGGATCTGCGCGAGGCGGCGTATGCGCTCGGCGTGCCGAAGTGGAAGACGATCCTGCGGGTCGTCCTGCCGACGGCGATGTCGGGCATCATCACCGGAATCATGCTGGCCATCGCTCGCGTGATGGGCGAGTCGGCGCCGGTGCTGATCCTGGTCGGCGCCACCCGCGCCATGAACGTGAACCCGTTCGTCGGCAATCAGCAGTCGCTGCCGCTGATGATGCTGCAGGAATACAACAAGGGCCCGAGTGGATACGAGACGGTCTGGGGTGCCGCGCTGACGCTGGTGATCGCGGTGGCGATCGTCTACGTCCTGGCGCGGGTGCTCTCGCGATTCACCGGACCCCGAATGGAGAGAAGCTAGCGATGGCCAAGAGCCTGACCATTGAAGATCTGAACGTCTATTACGGCGAGTTCCACGCGGTGAAGGACGTCTCGCTGAAGATCGCGCCCAAGTCGGTCACCGCCTTCATCGGCCCGTCCGGATGCGGCAAGTCGACGGTGCTGCGCACCCTCAACCGCATGCACGAGGTGACGCCCGGTGCGTACGCGACCGGCTCGGTCCGCCTCGACGGCCTGGATCTGTACGACAAGGGCGTCGACCCGGTCAGCGTCCGCACCACCGTCGGCATGGTCTTCCAGCGCGCCAACCCGTTTCCGACGATGTCGATCCGCGACAACGTGGTCGCCGGCCTCAAGCTCGCCGGGGTGCGGGACAAGGCCCGCCTCGACGAGGTCGCCGAGGCCAGCCTGCGCGGCGCCAACCTGTGGAACGAGGTCAAGGACCGGCTCGACAAGCCCGGCGGCGGACTCTCCGGCGGCCAGCAGCAGCGGCTGTGCATCGCCCGGGCCATCGCGGTCTCCCCGCAGGTCCTGCTGATGGATGAGCCGTGTTCGGCGCTCGATCCGATCTCGACGCTGGCGATCGAGGACTTGATCGCCGAGCTGAAGAGCGAATACACGATCGTGATCGTCACCCACAACATGCAGCAGGCCGCTCGGGTGAGCGATCAGACCGCCTTCTTCAACCTCGCCGGGGCCGGTCGGCCCGGTGAGCTCGTCGAGGTCGGCGCGACGCTCGACGTCTTCTCCAACCCGGAACGCAAGGAGACCGAGGACTACATCTCCGGCCGTTTCGGCTAGGCCGCGTCGCGCCTCGCCGAACGCCCCCCGACGCGGAGCGTCAACTGAACAGACGAAACAACCCGGACCATGCCCCCTGCATGGTCCGGGTTGCTTTTTCACATCCCCGGTGACTACCGTCACGTACTGTCATCATATCGATCGATCGATCAACTTTGAAGGTGAAATGGCGAGACTCACAGTTCAGCAGCGGCGCGAGTCTGCGATCGAGGCGACCATGCGGGTCATCGCGCGCGACGGTGTCGAGGCTGCGACCACGCGTCGGATCGCCGAAGAGGCGAACGTCGGGCAGTCGAGTCTGTTCTATGCCTTCGCCTCCCGTGACGAACTGCTCGCCGCGGTCGTCGAGCACGGCATCGCGCAGGAGCTGGCCGCCATGAGCGGCTGGCTCGGCGAGGCGTCGGCGTTCTTCGCCTCGGCGACGATGGACATCGTCGACATCCTGGCGGCGGCCTTCGCGGCCTTCAAGCACGATCTCATCGAGAACCGAGAGCGCGAATACGCACTGGTGGAGTTGGCGCTGTACGCGCAGCGCACCGAGGGTCTGGAGCATCTGGCCGACCGCCTCTACCGCGGGTACTACGAGCTGGTCTCGGGTCTGCTCGAGGTCGCCGCCGAATCGACCGGGATCACGTGGGCGCTGCCGCCTCGGGAGTTGGCGACGATCGTCGTGGCGATGACGGACGGAATGACGCTGAGCTACCTGGGCACCGGTGACCACGACGTCGTGCAGCGCATCGCTGACGGCGGCGCGGCACTGCTGCTCGGATACGTCCGGCGATAGCGAGACGGGGCCCCGACCGCCTCGGGGCGACAGCACAGGATCGGGGATCACGTTGTTCAAGAATCGATACGCGGTGCGCGCGGCGGTCGCCGTGGCCGCCGTCGTCGCCACGGCGGCCGGCGGGCTGGCCGCGCCACCCGCGGACGCCGCGCAGTCGGTGCACGTCGGTGGCGGCGTCACGCAGGCCTATCTGACCGATGCGCGGCCGGGCACCGGGCTCACCCTGGTCGACGCGGCCGGCGAGAAGGTCGGCTCGGGCGTCGCGGATCGATTGGGATCGTTGATCGTGCGCGACCTGGCGCCCGGCGCATACCGCTTCGTCGGAGCAGGCATCAAGAGCGCCCAAGTATCGGTGACCGGTCGCACCGCACCGCCGCCCGACCCTGCGCTGTATGGGCAGAAGCTGCACCAGGGGCTCAACTACGTGAAGGTCCGCGACGGCATCTCGCTGGCCGCGACGGTCCGGCTGCCCTACGGAAAGACCCTGGCCGACGGTCCGTTCCCGACCGTCATCGAGTACTCCGGATATCCCAACGCCGCGCCCGGCGACTTGATCGTCGGTGCGGTGGGCACGGCGGTCACCGGCCGGGACGGGGTTCCGCCGGACTCGCCGGAATCATCGGTCATCGTCGGCGCGACCCTGGCGACCCAGATGCTCGGGTTCGCCACCGTCAGCCTGCAGATGCGTGGAAGCGGATGCAGCGGCGGTGATTTCGGACTCTTCGACGACGCCGCCGCGTTCGACGCGTACGACGTCATCGAGACCGTCGGTCGGCAGAAGTGGGTGTCGGGCAACAAGGTGGGCATGGTCGGCATCTCGTTCTCGGGGATCTCGCAGATGTACGCCGCGGGAACGCGTCCGCCGCACCTGGCCGCGATCGCGCCGATGAGCACCACCGACGACCTGTACTCGACCGGATTGCCCGGCGGCATCTACAACAAGGGTTTCGCCAACTCGTGGCTCCGCGAACGCGTCCAGCAGGCGCGGCCGGCCCCGCGCGGCGGCCAGGAGTGGGCGCAGGCCCGGGTCCGCGGCGGCGACAGGATCTGCACGGACAATCAGAAGCTCCGACTGCAGACGCAGGACGTCTTCAAGCTCATCCGCGAGAATCCGACGCGCGCGTCGAAGGTCTACCGCGACCGGTCGATCCCGGACTGGACCGATCGGATCGACGTCCCGGTGTTCCTGGTGGGTGCCGCCCAGGACGAGCAGACCGGCCCGAACTGGGTGAATCTCATCAAGCATCTCGACCACAACCCCGACGTGTGGGTCAACATCATCAACGGTCACCACTTCGACTCGCTGGGCCCGCAGATCCTCTCGCGGTGGGCGGAGTTCCTGCAGATCTTCGTCGCCGACCAGGTCCCGCACACGCCGCCGACCATGCAGCCGCTGGGCACCGTCGTGTTCCCGGCCGCGACTTCGGCTCCGGGACAGACGATTCCGGCGGTCCGCTTCAGCGACGCCCCGTCGGTGACCGCGGCCAAGGCGCGGTTCAAGGCGAATACGCCCCGCGTCTGGGCGCTGTTCGACAACGGCGGCGGGGCCGCAGGCCCGGGCGGACTGTCGTCCCCGTGGCAACGATCGCTCACCGGCTGGCCCACGAGCACCGAGAGGCTCTACCTGAACGCCAAGGGGCGGCTGGGCACGTCCGCGGGGACGGGCACGGTCTCGTTCCGGCCGAACCCGGCCAACCGTCCGTCGAACACCGTGGCGACCGCCGCGACCGACACCGCGGCGGCCTGGGGCGTGCACCCGGACTACGACTGGCGCCCGGCGCCGGGCCGCAGCGGCCTCGGCTTCATCAGCGCACCGCTGCCCGCCGACAAGGTGATGCTCGGCAACGGCTCGGTGACACTGCGGCTGGCGAGCACGGCGAAGGTCACCGACCTGCAGGTCACCGTCACCGAGGTGAACGCGCGAGGTCAGGAGACCTCGGTGGGCACCGGCGTCCTGCGGTCCAGCTTCCGCGGCGACGGCACCGAGCCGGACTTCACCCGGCAGATCCCGCTCGCTGACGGCTACAACCAGATCACCGTCCCGATCAACCCGGTGATGCACGGATTCCGCAAGGGCAACCGGATCCGCATCGTGGTGTCCCCACCCGGCGGCGACCTTCCCGCCTGGCAGTTCACCACCCCCGCCACCGGCGGCCGGGTCGTCGACACCGTCGACCTGAGCGGCTCGTACGTGACGCTCCCGGTCATCGGCGGCACCGTCCCCGGCGCCGGCCCCGACTGCGGCTTCCTGCGCGGTTCGGCCTGCCGACCCTACCGGTCCGCGTTCAACGGGGGATAGCCCGCGGCGAACCGACGCGAAGCGCCGAGGCCCGGACGGGGCCTCGGCGCTTCGCGTCTGCCGGGGGTCGAGCCGACTCTGTCAGCTCGCTTCGATCAACTGCTCGGGGGTCTTGCCGGTGGCCTGGAAGACGACGCGGCGGGCGATGAGGACGGCGTGGTCGGCGAAGCGTTCGTAATAGCGACCCAGCAGGGTCACGTCGACGGCGGCCGCCACCCCGTACTCCCACTCGCGGTCCATCATCACGGTGAACAGGTGGCGGTGCAGATCGTCCATCGCGTCGTCGTCGTCCATCAGGCTGAGCGCGTCGTGGTAGTCCTGGTTCTCCAGCACCCGACGCGCGTTGTGCGCCAGTTCGACGGCCAGTCGGCCCATCTCCTCGAAGTAGCCCGCGACCTCCTCGGGCAGGACCTTCGCCGGATGCCTGCGCCGGGCCACCTTCGCCACGTGCAGGGCCAGGGCCCCCATCCGATCGATCTCGGAGACGAGCTGGAACCCGCTGACCACCGACCGCAGGTCGCCCGCAACCGGTGCCTGCAGTGCCAAGAGCTGAAAGGCCTGATCCTCGGCTTCGGCCGACTTCTCGGCGACGGAGTCGTGGTCGGAGATCACCTGCTCCGCCAACTCGAGGTCACCTTCGAGCAGGGCCTGGGTGGCCTGAGCCATCGCTGCACCGACCTCGTCGACCATCTCCCCGAGGATGGTGTTTAGGGCAGCCATCTGCTCCTGATAAGCGTCACGCATATCCACCAGTTTACGGAAGGCCGATTGAGCGCCCGGACCGCGACGGTGAAGTCGGCGTGAACATTCAGCGGCCGGGGGAGGCGACCGGCGAACGCCGGCGCTACGCGCAGGTCGTGTCGCCGGCGTTGGTCACCGACAGATCGTTGGGCAGATCGCTGTTGTCGACGTTGGCGGGAAGTTCGCCCACGGTGAGCGAGGTGCCCGGGGTCGGGAGTGCGCTGACGGTCTCGACGCCGCCGAAGTCGGAGCCGACGATCACCTCGACGCCTGCCTTGACGGTGCTGTCGGCCTGGATCTTGGCGCCGGGGAACATCTTGGCGATGGTGGCGGCGGTGTCCTTCTCGCCGGGGCCGTAGCGGACGACGGTGTCGGTGCGCTTCTCCGACGAGTCGGCGACACCGGCCACGTCGATGCCCTGCCGCACCAGTTCCTCCATCACCGAACCGGCGAGCCCCGGCGTCTCGGTGCCGTTGAGCACCCGAACGCTGATGTTCGACGGGTACTGCGCGGTCAGCTCGGTGCGCGGTGCGGGCGCCTTCGATGTGGGGGCGGCGGCCGTCGTGGTGCTCTTCGGCTTGTTCTTCTTCTCGCCGGGCAGCGGCTTGTCGTCGATGATGGCGTTGAAGATCGCGTCGATGTCGTCCATCCGGGGGATCTCATTGCTCTCGCCGTCGGTCGAGGTGCCCGAGGTCGGGATCGTCAGGAACGTGACCCGGCCGGCCTCCATGCCCTGCATCGACTCGGCGAGCTGGATCAGCGAATCGGTGTCGACGTTGTCGACGTAGCTGTAGTCGATGAACGTCTTGACGATCT
This sequence comes from Gordonia aichiensis, assembly GCF_039946255.1. Lineage (GTDB taxonomy): Bacteria > Actinomycetota > Actinomycetes > Mycobacteriales > Mycobacteriaceae > Gordonia > Gordonia aichiensis_A. The sequence goes on from NZ_JBCDWL010000002.1 coordinate 249,784, forward strand.
TGTTGAGCTTCGACGGATTCGACAGCACGTCCCCGGACAGCGACGCGCGCAGCAGCGACGACATGAACAACTGCTGCCGTTTGATCCGGCCGTAGTCGCCGTTGCCCTCCACCGAGATGTGGCGGGCGCGAACATAGTTCAGGGCCTGGCGGCCGGTCAGCTTCTTGGTGCCCGCCTTCTTCAGGATGTTGCCGAGCTCGTAGTCGTAGAGCGGCACCGTCGAGCAGACCTCGACCCCGCCCAGGGTGCGGACCACATGCTCGAATCCGGAGAAGTCCATGGCGATGAAGTGATTGATGTTCAAGCCGCTGATCTGGGTGAGCGTCTTGACCAGGCAGTTGGGGCCGCCGTCGGCGTAGACGCCGTTGAGCTTGACCGAGGTGGCGGCCTCGAGGGTGCCCGAATACTCGTGGGTGTCGCTGTTCCAGGCCTGACACTCGGGGCGGTCGACGGCGAGGTCGCGCGGCCACGACACCGCGACGACCCGGCTGCGGTCGGCGGGGATGTTCACCAGCAGCACCGTGTCGGAGCGGGCGCCCTCCACCGCCGAGGCGTCACCGGCGCCGACCTTCGAGTTCTTGCCCGACCGGGTATCGGTGCCGACGATCAGATAGGTCTCGTCGCCGTGCTGGTCCTGCGGTTTGCGAATGTTCGCGTTGTCGGGGTCGAGTGCGTTGACCACGTTCCACCCGCCGTTGACGCTGCGCATCCAGTTCCAGACGGCTCCGGTGCCGACCAGCGACAAGGCGCACGCCAGCCCCAGCAGGATGCGGCCGGTCTTCGTCGCCACATCGCGCGTGCGGCGACGGTCGGCGGCGGCGGTTCGTTCGCGACCGATCTTCGTCAGTGCGGCGGTCAGATCCGGCGTCGGTTCCAGGGGACGACGTCGACGCCCCGCGTCCTCCCCGGAATCGACATCGGTGTCCGCCGCACTCGGCGCCTCCGGCTTCGGATCCTCCGACTTCGACGATGCCGGATCGGCGGTTGCCCGGCCGGCGGCCTCGGCGTCCATCGCGGCCGGGCTGCGGGTGATCTTCGTCTGCGCGGGCGGGCGGGGCGGCGCCTGCCGCTGCGCCCGCGACTCCTGCGAGAGGCGCGCGGTGGTCGCGGTGTCCGACAGGTCCACCGACGGTCCGTCGGTGACCGGCGGAATCATCTGGGTGACCTCGTTGGAGGCGGGATCGTCGGGTCCGGGAGCCGGCTGCGGCCGTGACGGCGGTCGGGGGACTGCTGTTCGGGCCCGCGGATTCGGGGCCGGGGCGCCGCTCTCGTCGACGCCCATCTGCTCCATCAGCTGACGGACGGTCAGTCGGCCCCGGGGTCGGACGTAGCCCTCGCGGGAGGAGGGTTCGCGCAGGCCCTCCGGCTGGGCCGACGAGGCGCCCGGGGCGTCGCCGAAGCGAGTGCGGAAGTCGTAGGTCCCCGCGTCCCGACCCGGCCGACGGATCCGCCGCGACTGGGTCGGCGAATCGTCGTCGGACTCGGGGGAGCCGGGACGGTCAGAACTCACAGTGCTTCACTTTCAATGCTTCGGAACTTAGCGACACGGGCCGGGCGCGGAGTGTCGTCGTGCTTGGCACATCTTAAAGGGAACGGCTGAGAACCTCGGGCTGTGCGCGATCGGCAGCGACCCTCAACCGCCCGAATGCATGATCTCGGCGCCTTCGGGAACGATGTCCTCCTCGGGGTCGTCGAGCCACCCCTCGGGCAGCGCCACCGACGCCGGCGACCCCTGTCGGCCGCGGGGGCCGTGCGCGTCGTCGGGGAAGGGGGTGTCCTTCGGCAGGGAATCGATCAGTTCATGCAGGTCGTCGAGGGTCTTCACCAGCGCCAGCGACGAGCGCAGGTCCGAGCCCGCCGGGAAGCCGCGCAGGTACCACGCCACGTGCTTGCGGATCTCCCGCATGCCCTTGGTCTCGCCGTGATGTGCCGTCAGCAGTTCGCCGTGGCGGATCATGATCTCGCCCACTTCGCCCAGATTCGGCGGAGTGGGGCATTCGACACCCCGCAGGCGGGCCGACAGTTCGGCGAACAGCCACGGTCGGCCGAGGCAGCCGCGACCCACGACGACACCGTCGCAGCCGGTCTGCCGCATCATCTCCACGGCGTCGTCGGCCTCGAAGATGTCGCCGTTGCCCAGGACCGGAACGGTGGTCACGTGCTCTTTGAGTCGGGCGATCTCATCCCACACAGCGGTGCCGGAGTAGCGCTGCGAGGCGGTTCGGGCGTGCAGCGCCACCGCCTGGGCGCCCTCTTCGGCGGCGATCCGGCCGGCGTCGAGATGAGTGTGGTGCTCGTCGTCGATGCCGATGCGGAACTTGACGGTCACCGGGATGTCGGTGCCCTCGGTGGCGCGCACCGCCGCGGCGACGATGTTGCGGAACAGCCGTCGCTTGTACGGGATCGCCGAGCCGCCGCCCTTGCGGGTGACCTTCGGGACCGGGCAGCCGAAGTTCATGTCGATGTGGTCGGCCAGATTCTCGTCGACGATCATCTTCGCGGCCTGGTACGTGTACTCCGGGTCGACCGTGTACAGCTGCATCGACCGCGGTGTCTCGCTGGGATCGAACGCGGTCATGTGCATCGTCACCGGGTGGCGTTCGACGAGGGCGCGGGCGGTCACCATCTCGCAGACGTACAGCCCGGACACGGTACCCGTGCGGGCCAGCTCCAGTTCGCGGCACAGGACGCGGAAGGCGACGTTGGTGACGCCGGCCATCGGAGCCAGCACCACGGGGCTGCCGAGTTCGATGGAGCCGATACGCAGGGGCGCGCGACCGGACTGAGGGGTGGAATGCGCACCGGCGCCTTCGGTGGAGTCTGAAGGCGCCGGTGCGGTCAGCGTCGAGGTACTCAGGATGCTTGCTTCTCTCGCTTGGCGGCCTCGCGGGCGAGCGCGCGGTCGCGCATCTCCTCGAAGCGGGCGGCATCCTTGTCGAGCTGCTCGAGGAAGGCGGCGAGCTCGTCGCGCGTCTTCTCGCCGGCTGCGCCGAAGTCGTTGCGCTCGAACACCTTCCACTTGCGCAGCACGGGCTGGATGACCTCTTCGAGGTGCTGGCGCAGGTCGTAGATGCCGTGCTTGGCCATCAGCACGCCGTGGCGACGGAAGTTGGGCATGCCCGCACCCGGCATCTGGAAGTTGGTGACGATGTCGGTGACGGCGCGCAGCGTCTGGTCGGGGGACAGATCCATGCCCGCACCGCAGATGTTGCGGTAGAAGATCATGTGCAGGTTCTCGTCGGCGGCGATCCGCTGGAGCATCCGGTCGGCGATCGGGTCGTTGCACGCTTTGCCGGTGTTGCGGTGGCTCACGCGCGTGGCGAGCTCCTGGAAGGTCACGTAGGCGACCGAGTGCAGCAGGCCGACCTCTTCGCCGTTGGCCGCCATCTCCTCGGCGCGGTCGGCGGCGGCGAGCATCGGGTCGTAGCCGTTGGTCATGTGGATCATGCGGGCTTCTTCGAGCGCGACCGGGTCGACGCCGCGGGTGACGACGAGGTAGTCGCGCATCGCGATGCCGTGACGATCCTCTTCCGCGGTCCACCGGCCCACCCAGTGGCCCCAGGCGGAGTCCATCGAGAAGTTCTCGGCGATCACCCGGTGGTAGGAGGGCAGGTTGTCCTCGGTCAGCAGGTTGGTGATCATCGCCGCCTTGGCGACCTCGTCGAGCTGCGAGTCCTCGGGGGAGTAGTCGGTGCCGCCCAGCGCCGCGTAGTTCTTGCCCTCGTCCCACGGCACGTAGTCATGCGGATTCCAGTCGCGGGCGGTCTTGAGGTGTCGGTTGACGTTCGCCTCTGCCGTCGGCTCCAACTCGCGAAGGAGTTCGAGTTGTGTGAGTTCGCGTGCCATCGGTGTTCCTCTGGTCGGGTTCGGGGTCGTCTCGGGCGGGTGGTTCCGGGCGCGGCCGGGGTGTTCCGCAACGGGCCCGACATGCGTATACCGATCCCAGGCTACGTCAGATGGAGGTGACGTCCCAAGTTCCGCCGTCGGGATCTCATCGCGGCGGCGGTGCAGATCGTTACCGAATGCCGAGCCGGTTTCGGGTGGTCGGGGAGCGCCTCGAGACGGTCGCGCCGGTGCGGGCGTCTCGATACGCTCGCTCACTTCGTTCGCGGGCTACTCGACGAGCCTGGAGGCTGGCGTGTGCGCTCGGGGTCGGGGGCGCCTCGGGGCGGTTGTGCGGGTGCGGGCGTCTCGATACGCTCGCTCACTTCGTTCGCGGGCTACTCGACGAGCCTGGAGGCTGGCGTGTGCGCTCGGGGTCGACGAGCCTGGGGTTTCGATGCGACGGGCCTCGGGGCTCGCGTGTGGGCTCGGGGCGGAGCTGTCTGCAGGACCGCCTTTCAGGGTGGTCGAGTAGCCCGAGGCGCTAGCCGAGGGCGTATCGAGACCCGGGGACCACCAGCGCTACCGGCGCCCGAACATCGGTGCCGTCTTCTCCATCCATTTGCGGGCCGGTTCGTCCAGGGTGCCGAGTTCGCTCGCGCGGTCGCACCAGCGCAGCGCCATCATGCCGAACTCCATCGGGTTGTAGACGTCCTCCTCGCAACTCCACAGACCGTCGCCCGCATAGGTGAGGATCGTGATGTTGGTGGCGGTGAACAGGGAGCCGTCGCCCGGGTCGCGCATCGGGTTGTCGACCTCGCAGATCACCCGGCCGGTGGAGGGATCGGTGACGTGCCACAGCGACGGGTACTCGGTCATGTGGCTGCCGGGGAAGGAGTGCATCGTCTTGTTGACCCACACTCGGATCTCTTCGCGGCCGCTGAACTCGCCGTAGGCGTGCTCGATGTAGGTCGCGTCGAGGGTGAACTGGTCGGCCCATCGATCCCAGTCCTTGCTGACCGCCACCTCGGCGACGGTCTGCTGGAACCCGGCGAAAGCCTCATCGAGTTCGGCGGCGGAGAACTGGGGCGCGGAAGCGGGGGAGGTCATGGGCGACGATGATAGGGCCGGGCACCTCGGGCCGCCGTCGAATCGGCGTGGGACGTCACGGATTCGGCTCGGCGCGATCAGCAGCCGGGTCGGCGGCGGCATAGGCGGGGAAGTGTCGGGGCACCAGGACCAGCAGGATCGCCGCGGTCAGCACCGCCGCTCCCAGCAGGCCGATGAAGGTGGCGTGCGCGGCGGCATTCGTGGCCACCGCGATCGAGGACTCGCGCCGGCCCGCCATCACACTGTTGGTGATGGCGCCGAAGACGGCCGCGCCCAGACTCTGGCCCAGGAAGCGCGCGAACATCGCACCGCCGGTGATGGTGCCGCGCTCGGACCAGCCGACGGTGTTCTGCAGACCGACCAGCAGCGGCGACACGATCAGTCCCATTCCGGCGCCCATCAGCGCCGCGCCCAGCACCGGCTGCCAGACCCCGGCGGTGATCGGCATCAGCGTGAACACCACCCCCGAGGCGATCGCGAAGGCCGAGCCGACCAGCGCGGTGTTGCGGAAACCGATCCGCATGTACAGCCGGGCCGACAGTCCGGACGCCGTCGGCCAGGTCACACTCATCGTCGCCAGCACGAAACCGGCGGCCACCGCATTGAGACCGAGGACGTGCTGTGCCCAGTTCGGCAGATACACTGACAGTCCGATCACCATCATCCCGGCGGTCAACGTGGCCGCATACGAGCCCGCGGGCAGCCGACGCGCCCACAGGTGCACGGGCATCAGCGGTTCGGCGGCCCGCTTCTCCACGATCACCACGCCGCCCGCCGCCACTGCGGCGCCGACGAACACCGCGATGCTCTGCGGCGAACTCCACGCCCACGCGGTGCCGCCCTGCAACAGCCCCAGGATCAGCAGCGACGACGCGGTCAGGACCAGCGCCGCCCCCGCGTAGTCGATGCGGTGGCTGCGCCGTTCGACGTCCTCGTGCAGCAGTTTGACGATCAACCCGAGAGCCAGGGCGCCCAGCGGCAGGTTCACCAGGAAGATGGCCCGCCACGTCACGTATTCGGCGAAGACGCCGCCGACGGCCGGGGCGATCACCGCTGAGATGCCCCACACGCTGGACAGGTATCCCTGGATCCGACCGCGCTCTGCGACGCTGTACATGTCGCCGGCGACGGTGTTCACCGTGGCGCCGATGGATCCGGCGCCCAGCCCCTGCAACGCACGGAAACCGATGAGCGCGAGCATGTTCCACGAGAGCGCCGAGAGCAGCGAGCCGAGCAGGAACAGGGCGATGCCGAACAGCAGGATCGGCTTGCGCCCGTACAGGTCGGCGAGCTTGCCGTAGATCGGGATGGTCACCGTCTGCGCCAGCAGATATGCCGAGAACACCCAGCCGATCTGAGAGAAGCCGCCCAGGTCGCCGACGACCTGCGGGATGGCCGTGGCGACGATGGTGGTGTCCATCGCCACCAGAGCCATCGACAGGATCAGGGCGAACAGGACCGGCGTCCGATTGTCCTGCCGCATCCCAGCCATGAGTCCAGCATTCCACGCGCCGCGGTCGCAGGAGGCCGAGCTCAGGGCCCTCGCGACCCGGGGCCCGCCTCGACGGGATCCCCGGGTCGCGAGGGCACCGGGACCGGACTATCGGTGGTGCGCGGCCCGGCGCCCGCCCTGGCCCGGCCACTCCACCCGCAGTGCGGGAACGACGTCGCGGGCGACCTCCGCGGCGGCGACGACGCCGTCGTCGATCGCCTTCTCGACGGCCGGGGCCGCCGAACCGAGCGCCTGGATCGGGGCCTGAGCCTGCTCGGCGGTCCAGCCGATCCGGGCGCCGCCTGCGGACAGGTCGACGTCGCCGCGACCGGTCACGACGTACTCGACGGGAGGCAGTCCCGCCTGGGCGGCGGCGTTCTCGTCCAGCCGGACTTCGAACTGATTCGGACCGGTCGCAGGGGCCGGACCCGGCGTCACGCGCGGGGCGGTCTGCGGAAGCGCGTCGGGGCGGGGCGCGTCGTGGCCCTTGTCGCCGGAGCCGAGCGCCCACCCCGCGACACCGCCGATGAGACCGGCGACGACGGCGGTGCCGAGGCCGGCGGCGGCGCCCGCGCCGACGGCCACACCGGCACCGATCGCGGCTCCGCCGAGGGCCCCGGTCGGACCGCCGGTCAGGCCGCCGGCGTACGCGCCGATCGACACGCTGAACAACCCGACGGTGACGGTGGTCGCGGTGAAGGCGACCGCTCCGCCGATCGCACCGGCGCCCGCGGCGCCCATGACGATCGCCGCAGCCTGCCGGGAGGCCTCGTCCTCCTCGGCCATGCCCATCGAGATCAGGGTGTTGGCGATCTGCTGTTCGGCGTAGGCGGCCCAGCCGTTGGCCCAATCGATGTACGCGGCCTTGTTCGGGAAGTCCGGGATGTCCTTGTTCGGCCTCTCGAAGTTGCCGATGCGCAGCGTCTGCGGTGCCGGCGCGATGCGTTTGACTCTCGGCGCGGCCGGATCGGGAGCGTGGATGACGCGCGGAGTCGGGTCGTAGCCGCCGTGGTACGACGGCGGGACGGCGGTCCACTCGGTCGGCGGCGCGGTCGGCGCCGCGGGGAGACCGCCGGGGCCCGGGGTCGGCGGCGGCACATGCGGAACGGCTTCCGGGACAGGCTCCGGAGTCGGCTCGGGCGCGGGGGTCGGCGTGATGCCGCCCTGCAACCTCTCGCCCGGGTCGTCCCCGCCGAACCCGCCCTGCCGGGGTGCCTCGCCGCCGCCGATGCCGCCTTGCCGGGGAGCGGCGAAGGCGTCGCCGGTGCCTGCGACGGCGCCGAACGCCATCGAGGCGGCGACGAGCGCGGCGAGGCCCACCTGCGCCAGTGGCCGACCGCTGGATCGGAGCGTGTCTGTCGTCGGATTCATGTACTCGGGTCCCCTCATTGTTCAGTGACTGGGTGTGTCGCGGCGTGTCCGCGCGCGAAGACGGGTGTTCGAAGTGCCGGCATCAGTCGACGGCGGTGTTCGACACGATCAGCCACCGGCCGTCCTCCCGGGTCGTCTGGATCAGTTGGTGGAAGGTGATCCGGTCGCCGCCGGGCGCAGGGTCGAACTGGGCGAGGTCGACGCGGTGCCAGCCGTCGTCGAGCTCGGTGATGGTCAGGCAGTGCGCGGTCGCCGGGGGAAGGGCGTCGATGGCCTGCTGCAAGTTCTCGATCGACGGAATCACGGCCTGACGTGCGGCCGGCAGCACGAACTCGCTGACGGCCGCCGCGCTGCGCAGGTTGTAGTAGGCCGCGTTGAACGCCTTGATGACGCCCGGCCCGCTGTCGGTGCCGCCGGCGTCGCGGCCGGTGGTCACCTTCCCGTCCACGCGGGTCGGACACGCCTCGTCGGCGGGCACGGATCCCGGGCCGGGCTCGTCGGCGACGGCAGCCGCGACCGTGTCCCGGCTCCCGGTGAGCTGCCAGGCCGCGCCGCCGACGACAACGCCCAGGGCGACGGCGCCGGCCGCCGCGACCATCACGAATCGCCCACGCCTGCGGGGTGCGGGCGCGAACGCATCCGACGGAAGGATCGGGTAGGCGGTCGGATCGTCGCCCGCGCGACGTCCCGTCTGCGCCGCGCCGCCGTCGACGTCGTCTTCGACGACCGGGATCTCCTGAGTGTCGGCGTCATCGGCGAAGACGGTGCCGTCCTCGGACGCGTGCGGACCGCTCATCGCCGACCGCCGATCCCGGCCGAAAAGGCCGCGCCGAAGGGGCCGTAGTACGCCGGCGGCGGTGCGACGGCGAACGGCTCGACCACCGTGGCGGCGAGCTCGAGGAACGCCGACCGGGTCGCGGGCTTCATTTCGTCGAGGTCGATGAACCCGCCGACCGCGAGGTGTTCGTCGTACGGGACGATCTGCACGGCACGGGTGCGGCCGAGGAAGTACTCGCGCAGCATTTCGACGTCGACGGGAGCGTTCTTGCTCTTCGAGGCGGCGATGACGACGACGGCCTCGCGCGCGAGCTGCTCGTAGCCGTGGGCGAGGAGCCAGTCGAGGGTGGCGACCGCGCTCTGCGCACCGTCGAGGGCGGGTGAGGTGACGAGGACGAGCGAGGTCGCCGACTTCATCACGCCCGCCATCGCGGAGTGCACCAGTCCGGTGCCGCAGTCGATGAGGATCATGTTGTAGTGGTTCTCGAGGATCTCGATGACGCGCAGGTAGTCGTCCTCGCCGAATGCCTCGGAGATGGCCGGGTCGCGTTCGGACGCGAGGACCTCGAGCCGAGAGGTCGCCTGGCTGGTGTGCCTTCGGACGTCCATGTACCGCTCGAGGTGCGGGTCCAGGAGCAGATCCCGCACCGTCGACGCCGTCTGCGCCGGGATGCGACGGGCCAGCGTGCCGAGGTCCGGGTTCGCGTCGACCGCGATCACCCGATCGCCGCGCAGGGACGCGAGCGCCGAACCGAGGCCGACGGTCACCGTGGTCTTCCCGACACCGCCCTTCAGAGACAGCACGGCGAGGCGGAAGTCGTTCCCGATCGGTTGTCGGACGCGGTTCGCGAGCTGCGCGATCTGATCCTTCTTCCGAGTGCCGCCGAAGGCGACGAAGCCGTTGGCACGACCGAGCAGGGATCGCTGCCTGCGGGGTGGCGCCGCGGCGGCCGGCGGCTGGGCGTGCCCTTGCTGCGGTGCCACGGCCCTCGGCGCGCCCGTGTGCTGCGGAGTCCGCCGGTGGGCGTCGCCGGAGGCGGGCGATGCGAGGTCCCGCGGTGGTTCGGGCAGGTATCCGTACGCGGTCTCGGCGGGCACCCGCTGATGCCACGGCGGTTCGACATGCGGTGGCGGGGGACCCTGCGACGGCGGCGGCGGTTCGGGTGCGCCGGTCGCGAAGTACGGGCCGACCGGCTCCACGGACGGGTGGTCGAGGGCGGCCGCGGCCTCCGACGGGTCCCGCGTCGTCCACGACGGGAAGTGGGTGGAGTGCTCCTGCATTGCTGTCGCCTTTCCATGGGCTCGGCACCGAACGGTGTCGATGCCGGACGGGGTGCGGGTCGGTCAGACTCGTCAGGCTCGTCGTGCGGTGTCGGCGAACCCGTCGGCGACGGTCGCGGCGAGCTCCAGGAACGCCGCGGCGGTCCTGGAGTGCAGGCGGTCGAGGTCCACCTCGGCGCCTTCGGCGAGATGGGCGTCGAAGGGGACCTGATGCACGGCCCGGGTCCGGGAGCGGAAGTACTCGGCAAGCCTGTCGACGTCGACGCATGCGGAACTGCGTGCGGCGCAGACGACGACCACCGCGGACGCCGCGAGTTCGCGGTGGCCGTGGGCCGAGAGCCAGTCGAGGGTCGCCGCGGCGCTGCGCGCCCCGTCGATGGCCGGCGAGGTCACCACGATCAACGCATCGGCGTGGTCGAGGACGCCGGTCATCACGGAATTGCTCATGCCGGTGCCGCAGTCGGTGAGCAGGATGTTGTAGTGGCGGCGGAGGATCTCCATCGCTCGGTGGTAGTCGCCGGCGCCGAAGGTCCCGACTCGCGCCGGATCGCGTTCGGAGGACAGCACTTCCAACCGGCTCGGTGCCTGTGAGGTGTGCGCTCGGACGTCGGAGTACCGCGCCGCCGGGCCGGTGGCGATCAGGTCGCGGACCGTCGACGAGGTCTGCTGGGGCACGCGCTGCGCCAGCGTGCCGAGGTCGGGGTTCGCGTCGACGGCGATGACACGGTCTCCCCGCGTCGATGCGAGCGTCGCGCCGAGGCCGATCGTCGTGGTCGTCTTCCCGACGCCGCCCTTGAGTGAGAGGACGGCGATCCGATAGTCGTCGCGGACCGGCCGGCGCACGGCGTGGACGAGGCGGGCCCGGCGGGCGTCGGCGGGGGAGTCGCCGAGGTTCAGCGTGCCGCCGGACGCCCGGAACAGCGCACGGCGCCATCCGCGGGCCGGGGCCTGCGCGGCTCGTCGACGCAGGGCGGCCGAGCCGACTGCGTCGGTGGCGAGTGCGTCGGGCTCCGGCGACGGAGGCGGCGTGTGCGGAGCGGCCGAACCCTGCTGCGGCGCCGTGCGTGGTGCCGCGGGAGGCGAGGGGTCCTCGCCCATGTCGAGCCACGACGGATACTCCGGTGGTCGATTCATCCCCGGTCTCCCCCTGACCTCATCGCGGTGCGCAGCCGCGCACACGGCAGGCTCCGACCTCGATGGAAGTCCCCCCGTGCGCGTCCGTCGGCGAGGCCGAACGGTGTGCCCCCCGGCACATGTCTGCGCATTCGGGCGAAACCTATCACGAGGTGCTCGCACCCGGACGGCGTTTCGTCGGTCACGGGATGTTTGCGGCGGCTTCGGCTCCGGCTCGGGGTCGCCGCCGCCGTGGCGCTACTGTTTACTCTGCATGTCGGGTAGCGCACGTTCACGAGTGTGCCGAGACGCGTCGCACCGAGGAGAGGGGTCCGGAGCATGCAGAGGTTGAGCGGTCTGGACGCGTCGTTCCTGTACTTGGAGACGCCGTCGCAGGTGATGAACGTGGCGGCGATCGTCAAGATCGATCCGACCACCATCTCCGGCGGGTACACGTTCGCTTCGCTGCGCCTGGAGATGGGCCGGCGCGTCCGCGGGCTGCCGATGCTGCGTCGGCGGCTGGCCGACTCGCTGACCAACGTCGACCATCCGGTGTGGGTGGAGGACGACGACTTCGACATCGAACGGCACGTGCACCGCATCGCGATCCCGACACCGGGCGGGCTCGCCGAGTTGGCGCAGGTCTGCGGCCATCTGGTGAGCCAGGTGCTCGACCGCAAGAAGCCGCTGTGGGACCTGTGGGTGATGGAGGGCATGGCCGACGGCCAGGTCGTCCTGATGCTGCGCATGCACCACGCGTGCGTCGACGGCGCGACCGTCGCCGAGATCCTCGGCGAACTGGCGACGACGACCCCCGAACCGCCCGCCATCGACCCGGATCGGGTCAAGGAGAACGCGGGCGACGCCTCGCGCTCGGACATGGCGCTCGGCGGCGCGATCAACTTCTTCCTGCAGCGACCGATCGCCGCGCTGAAACTGATCCCCAAGACCGTCCCGGTCCCGTTCGAGTGGATCAAGCGGGCGCGTTCGGGCGAGGGCATGCCCGCACCCTTCCTCGCGCCGCGCACCCGCTTCAACGCACCGCTCACCTCGCGGCGCAACCTGGCGTTCGCGCAGATGCCGCTCGACGACGTCAAGCGGGTCAAGAACCACTTCGGCGTCAAGATGAACGACGTGGTCCTGGCGATCGCCGCGGGCGCGCTCCGCGACTACCTGCAGGAGCGGGGCGAACTGCCCGAGGATCCGCTGGTCGGACTGGTGCCGGTGTCGGTGCGGGGCGTCGAGGAGAACGACCTGATCGAGGCCGGCACCAACAAGGTGACCGGAATGTTCACCCGGTTGGCCACCAACGTCGCCGACCCGGTGGAGCGGATCCGCGCCGCGGGCGCCTACGCCGATCAGGCGAAGGGCCATCACCAGGGCATCGACGCCAACATGCTGCGCGCATACGCCGAGTTCGCGCCCGGCAACGCCCTCGGCGCGCTGATGCGCGTGTACACCGACCGCCTGCTTTCGGGCCTGCATCCGCCCGTGTTCAACGCGGTCATCTCGAACGTCGCGGGTCCGGCCCGGACGATGTACATGTTGGGCGGCCGCGTCACCGCGGTCTACCCGATGGGGCCGATCTTCCACGGCCTGGGTCTGAACATCACCGTGATGTCCGTCGACGGCACCCTCAACGTCGGCCTGCTGTCGTGCCCGGACCTGGCCGCCGACCTGTGGGATCTGGTGTCCGGCTTCCAGACTCAGCTCGATGCGCTGCTCGCGGCGGTCGATGCCTCGGTGGCGGCCGAGCAGCGCGACGACGAGGATTCCGGCGAATAGCCGCATTCGGGCCGCCGCAAACGGCGATCACGGCGCCGGCGACCGCTGATCGGCGATTCACCGACGGTCGACGAATCGGTGCGGGTAGTTTCCGAGACAACGGAAGTGCCGGTGCGGTCGATCCGGACCGGCCCGAGAACGCGGAGGATCCGATGGAATTCGATGACGTGATCCGAACGACCTTCGCTGCGCGCCGTTTCACCGACGACCCGGTGCCCGACGAGGCGCTGTGGCAGATCCTCGACACCGCGCGGTTCGCGCCCAGCGGCGGCAACCGGCAGGGCGCGCACGTGATCGTCGTGCGCGACGGGCAGACCAAAGCCCGCATCGCCGACCTGAGCAAGCCGGCCGCCCGCCGCTACCTGGCACAGCGTCGGGCCGGCGAGGTGCCGTGGAACACCGTGCACGACTCGTCGATCACCGACGCCGACCTGGCGACCGCTCCCGGAGTCGACGACTTCGTCGCCCCGCTGATCCAGGCCCCGGTGCTGCTGGTCGTGACCATCGACCTGTCGCAGGTCGCCGCCACCGACGCCGAACTCGACCGAGTCGGCATCGTCGGCGGAGCCTCGGTGTACCCGCTGGTGTGGAACATCCTCACCGCCGCCCGCGCCTCCGGCTTCGGCGGCACCATCACCACGATGGCCGCCGCGCAGGAGCCGGGCATGCAGGAGCTGCTGGGGGTGCCCGCGCCGTACGCCGTGGCCGCCGTGCTGCCCATCGGCCGCCCGGTCCGACAACTGACGAAGCTGCGCCGCGAGACGGTGCCGGAGTTCGTCACGCTCGAACGCTTCGACGGCGAACCCTTCGGCGGCGTGCCCGGGGAGGAGTCGGGGGAGTGAGGCCGGTGCCCGCCGATGCGGCGCGGCGCTCAGTCCCGATGCAACTCCGCCAGCCACGCTGACGACGGGGCGTCGGACGGCGAACGCCAGTCGCCGCGCGGGGAGAGCGCGGCCGAACCGATCTTCGGGCCGTTGGGCATCGCGGTGCGCTTGAACTGCTGCGACATGAATCGTTTCAGGAACACCGTGAGCCACTTGTCGATGGTGGCGTCGTCGTACTCGTGACGCTCGTCGTCAGTCATCAGATCCGACCACTCGCCGCGCTCGCGGCTGCCCCACGCGTGCTGCGCCAGATAGGCGATCTTGCTGGGGCGATGCCCGAAGCGGGTCAGGTAGTAGAGGAAGAAGTCGTGCAGCTCGTAGGGGCCGACGTGGTCCTCGGTGCTCTGGATGTTCCCGTCGGCGTCGGCGGGGACCAGTTCGGGGGAGATGACGTCGTCGAGGATCTCGCGCAGGGTCGCGACGGTGTCCGGACCGTAGTGCGCGGTGGCGATCTTCCACCGGATCAGATGCTGGATCAGCGTCTTCGGGACGCTGCCGTTGACGTTGTAGTGCGACATCTGGTCGCCCACCCCGTAGGTGCACCAGCCCAGCGCCAGCTCCGACAGGTCGCCGGTGCCGAGCACGATCCCGCCGAGATGGTTGGCCAGTCGGAACAGGTGGGAGGTCCGTTCGCCGGCCTGCACGTTCTCGAAGGTGACGTCGTAGACGGGCTCGCCGTCGGCGAACGGATGCCCGAGGTCGAGGAGCATCTGACGGCACGACGGCCGGATGTCGAGTTCGTTGCCGGTGACCCCGAGGGAGTCCATCAGCACGTGGCTGCGAGCGAGCGTCGCCCCGCCGGTGGCGAAGCCCGGCATCGTGTACGCGTGAATGTTGGTGCGCGGCAGACCCATCGCGTCGAAGGCCTGCACCGCCACGAGCAGGGCGAGCGTGGAGTCGAGGCCGCCGGAGACGCCGATGACGATCTTGTCGATGCCGGCGGCGCGCAGTCGGGCCACCAGTCCCTGCACCTGGATGTCGAGGACCTCGCGGCAGCGGTCGTCGCGGTCGGCGGCACCGGTCGGCACGAACGGGAAGCGCGGGACCTCGCGGCGCAGCGCGCCTGCGGTCTCGGGCACCCCCAGGGTGAACGGGATGCGGCGCATCGCGCGGGCCCGGTCGGCGAAATCACCGACCTGATCGCGCAGGCTGATCATCCGCGCGCGTTCCTGCCGCAGTCGATCCAGGTCGACGTCAGCGGCGATCAACTGCGGATCCATCGAGAAGCCCTCGGTCCGAGCCAGGAGGGTGCCGTTCTCGGCGAGCAGGGCGTCGCCGTCCCACGCGAGATCGGTGGTCGACTCGCCGAACCCGGCCGAGACGTACAGGCACGCGGCGATGCACCGTGCCGACTGCCCCGTCACCAACGACCGGCGGTACGCCTGCTTGCCGACGGTCACCGGACTGCCCGACAGATTCAGCAGAACCGTCGCGCCCGCGAGGGAGGCCCAGGTGCTGGGCGGGACGGCGACCCAGCCGTCCTCGCAGACCTCGGCGTGAATCCGCAGGCCCGGCAGGTCCTGGCATTCGAAGATCAGATCGGCGCCGAACGGCACGTGCTGGTCGGCGACGGTCACGGTGTCGCGGACGGCGTCGCGTGCGGCGGCGAAGTACCGCTGCTCGTAGAACTCGCGGTAGTTGGGCAGGTATGACTTCGGCGCGACGCCGAGCACGCGCCCGCCGTGGATGAGGACCGCGCAGTTGAACAGCGTGTCGTCCACCCGCAGCGGGGCGCCGACGGCCACCACCGGAGTCAGATCGGCGGTCGCGGCGACGACCGCGGCCAGCGCGGCGTCCACCTCGTCGAGCAGGGCGTCCTGCTGGACCAGGTCGTCGACGCTGTATCCGCACATCCCGAGCTCCGGGAAGGCGACGACGGCCACCGCGTCCTGATGCGCGCGGTGGATCAGTTCGATGGTGCGGGAGGCGTTCTGCCGGGGATCGGCCAGGGCGACCTGCGGGACGGCGGCGGCGAGACGGACGAAGCCGTGTGAGTAGGGCGACACAGATTCAGGCTAGTGGGTCGGCGCATGCCACGATGGAGGCGAGGCGGCCCGGCCGTCTTGCGATCGGCGTGCAGGCACGCCGACGCCGATTCTCTGTCAAGGTCAGGTGTACTGCGCATGTCCAGGGTGTCCGCCCGTTCGTCGAAGCTCGCTCGTTCCTCCGCGTTCGCGGCCGTGGTGGCCGTCGTCGCACTGCTGACCGGACTGTTCGCGGGCCCGGCCGCGGCGCACTCGGCGCTGATCGCCTCGAATCCGGAGCAGGGCGCGAAGATCGCGACCGCGCCCGACAAGGTGACGCTGACCTTCAACGAAGAGCTCAAGTCGCAGTACGCGGTGCTGAAGGTGGTCGGTCCGGACAACCACTTCTGGCAGCAGGGTGAGCCGGTCGTGCAGGGTACCGAGATGTCGGTGGCGCTGAACGGACTCGGCCCGGCGGGCCAGTACAAGGTCAACTACCGGGTCACCTCGGCGGACGGACATCCGGTGGAGGGCCAGGTCAGCTTCGAGACCACCGCTGCGGGCAACGGCACGCCCGGTGAGCAGGCCGACGACTGGCAGCCCGCGAGCGATCACGGCGTCAAGGCGTGGCCGTTCATCATCGGCGGTGTGGTCCTGGTGCTGTTGATCGCGGGCGCGCTGACGCTGGTGCTCGCCAAGCGCCGCAGCTGACGCCGAGCCGCATGGCCGTCGACGCAGCTGCGCTCCGCGCGGGCCTCGGCGCCGCGGCGCTGCTGCTCGCGCTGGTCGGCGTGTGGCTCAGCGGCGTTCTGGCCCGACCCGAGGCGTCGTCGTGGGCCGGCGCCGTCTCGATGGTCGCGCTGTGCCTGCTGCTGGGTCTGGGCGCGCTGCCCGTGCTCGGCGGAACGCCGACCGTCCCGCTGATCGCGGCGGCCGCCGGGGTGTGGGGCGCGTCGAGCGTGATCGGCGGCTGGCTGCAGGTGGCGCAGCGTGCCGATGTGTCGCCGCTGCAGGTCGGACTCGCCGACCTGACGGCGGGCGTGCAGATGGGTCTGCCCGTCGCGGTCGGCGCGCTGGGCTCGACGGCGGTCCTGCTGTGGTGCGTGGCCGCGATGCGGTTCGATCCACCGGTGTCCGTCGTCGCGGTGGTCGCCGCGCTCGGGGTCCTGGTGGTGTCGGTGACCGGACACGGTGGGGAGTCGGCGTGGATCCCCGTGGTTCTCGGTGTTCATTCGCTGTGCGCGGCGTGGTGGGCGGGCACGCTCGCGGCGCTGGTGGCGACCACCCGGGGCAAGCGCGATTGGGCGCGACTGCTCCCGGAGTTCTCGCACCGCGCGGTGGTCGTCGTCGCGGCGCTGACCGTCTCCGGGGTCGTCGCGGCGGTCGCGCAGATGGGGATCGGCGCTCAACTGTGGGACACCGGCTACGGCCGAATCGTGATCGCCAAATCGGTGTTGCTGGTGGCGGCCGTCGGTCTGGCCTGGTGGTATCGCCGGTCGTGGGTGCCGCGTGCCCGCAGACACGCGGCCGGTGAACGCGAGTCGATCGGCCGGGCGGGCGCCGAACTGCTGGTGCTCACGGTGATCCTCGGATTGGCCGCGGGCCTGGCGACGACCGGGGCCGGATGATCGGATCAGACTTGCGTCGAATGGGCCCGCTTGTTCGACACAAGTCTGCGCGGCGGGCTCAGTCCCAGGCGGCCAGGAGCACGTCGAGCATCTCGACGCTGTGCCCGAGACCGCTGATGTGACTCTGCCCGGGCAGCGTGTGCAGTTCGGCGTGGGGCAGCAGCTTCACCATGTGCTCGCCGTGCGCGTACGGGATGATGTTGTCGGCGTCGCCGTGCCACCAGTGGACGTAGGCCTGCACGTCGCCGATGCGGAAACCCCAATCGCGGACGAAGAGTTGCAGATCGGCGAAGGGCGCCTCCATCCGGCGGCTGCCGCCGTGCAGGAGATCGTCGAGGAACATGGCCCGGAACTCCGGGCGGGAGAGCAGTTCGCGGTCGGCTTCGGGAGACAGTCGGCCATAGATGCTGATGGCCGGGTCGGCGATCGGGCGGGCGAATCCGAGGACGGTGCTCAGCACCGATCCGATCGGCCGGCCGGCCACCTGCAGCAGCGGCACCGCGTACTGCGCCAGTTGCACCGCGCCGCCGTGTACCGCGTCGGGCCCGTTGATCGGGGCCACTCCGCCGACGATGCCGGTGGAGACGATCCGGTCGGGCAGGAAGTGGGAGACGGCCAGGGAGTAGGGCCCGCCGCCGGACAGGGCGATCACCGAGAACCGATCGATCCCGAGCGTGTTGAGGACGGTCTGGAAGTCCATCGTGAACTCGGCGATCGACTCGTACCTGTGCGCCGTCGACGAGCCGACGCCGGGGCGGTCCAGACCGATGAGCCGGAAGCCGCGGGTCTCGGCGTAGGCCCGGGCCTCGGGCGGGATCTGGCGGCGAGCGCCGGGCGTGCCGTGCAGCCACAGCACTGCGGGGCCCTCGGGGGAGCCGAACTCGGAGAAGCCGATGCGGCGGCGGCGCTTGTCGCCGACGGCGATCGAACCTTCGAGCTTGGGGCGGTCAATCGGGATCACCTCGCGGAGTATGTCAGATGACGCGGCAACTAGTGTCCTGCACCGGAAATTCGCTTGCGGTTTCTGCGGCCCGGTGAACGCCTGGCTGCGTTGTCGTCGGTCGACATAGCTACCGCTATGCCTCCCTCCTCCGCCTTGCCAGCCGCCCACCGGATCCACAGAAACACGAAAGCAATTTCCGGCGCAGGACACTAGCGAGATGAAATCTCGGAATTGTCTTAAAGGAGCCTGTGAGCAGGATCTTTCGATCTCGATCCGGTGTACGTTGAAGGAGTGCCAGCACTGAGCAACAGCTTCGCTACCGTGCGCCGAGGGATCGGCCACGCCCTGCGCCCCTACCCCGTGACCGGGCTGCCCACCGGTCGACGACTCGAACTACCCGGTCGCGGAACCACTTTCATCACCGACTCCGGGCGACCGGACGGTCCCGTGGTGTTCCTGCTGCACTCGGTCAGCACCACCGGGCTGCTGTGCTGGTACCCGGTGATCCCGCTTCTGGAGCAGGACTACCGGGTCATCACCATGGACCATCGACTGCACGGGCGGGGCATCGACTCGGCGACGTTCTCGCTGGCCGACTGCGCCGACGACGTGGCGGCGGTGGCCGACGCCCTCGGCATCGACAGCTTCATCGCCGCCGGCTTCTCGATGGGCGGCGGCATCGCCCAGCTCGCGTGGCAGCGGCACCGAGACCGAGTCTCCGGCATGGTGCTGTGCTCCACCGGACCGTACTTCTCGAGCATCGAACCGGGCAGGCTCGCGCTCGAGCAGCGGATCGGAAGGGCACTGACGGTGGTCGACAAGATCCTGCCCAGCCCGTCCGATCGAGCCCTCGACGCCGTCGGCCACCCGCTCAAGTGGGGACTCGCGCAGGTCGCATCGACCCCGCTGGGCCTTCAGGGCGTGTTCGCCGAGGCGATGGCCCGATTCGACTCACGCGACTGGCTCGGCGAGATCGACGCGCCGACCGCCGTCGTGGTCTCCACACACGACAAGATCGTGCAGCCGGAGCGTCAGCAACTGCTTGTGGACGGCATTCCCGGCGCCCAACGGTTCGACGTGGCCGGCGGACACGCCTGCTGTGTGGTGGGCGCGGAGAAGTTCGTGCCCGAGTTCACCGCGGCCGTGGCCGCGGTGAACCGGCAGTCGGTCTCGGCCTGAGCCGGCGACGCGACGGGGAGGGACCCCGGTCGCGTCGCCGGGCTCAGACCGGCTTGGCCGGCCACCACATGCGGTCGCCGAGCACCGAGATCGTGGCCGGGACCAGCACCGACCGCACCACCAGGATGTCGAGCAGTAGGCCGACGCCGATGGTGAACCCGATCTGAACCAGGTTGAGCGTGGTGCCGGACATGAGCGCGAACATGGTCGTCGCGAAGACCAGCCCCGCCGTGGTGATGACGCTGCCGGTGCTGCCGAAGCCGCGGATCACCCCGGACACGAGCCCGCGGCCGACGGACTCCTCGCGGATGCGCGACGCGAACAGCATGCTGTAGTCGGCGCCGACGGCGATCAACGCCATCCCCGCGACCGGCGCCACCGACCAGTCCAGCGGAATGCCGATGAGGTGCTGCCACACCAGAGTGCTGATTCCCATCACGGCGGCGAACGAGAGCAGCACGGTCCCGACCAGGACGAGCGGTGCGACGACGCTGCGCAGCAGGACGATCAGCACGATCGTCACGGCGATGATCGCGGCGAGGCCGAAGACGAGCAGGTCGCGGCGGAGCTGGTCGTCCATGTCGGCTGACAGCGACGCCAGTCCGGTGTTCGAGACGGCGGCGTCGGCAAGCCCGGTACCCGCGAGCGCCGCGGTCGCGGCAGGTGCCAGGGTGCGGCTGGCGGCGAGGGCTTCGCCGCTGTACGGATCGATCCGCCAGGTCACCATCATGCGGGCGGTGTGCCCGTTCGGTGAGATCAGCAGTTTGCCGCCCTCCACCATCCGACGGTCGCGGAGCGCCTCGTCGGGCAGGTAGAAGCCGCGACCGGGACCGTCGGACGTCGCCCGGCTCATCGGCTCGAGGTAGCCGACGGCCTGGTTGAGGCCGGCGTGCAGTTCGTCGGTGAGCGCATTGAGCTGATCGGTGCCCGCCTGCACCTGGTGCAGGCCGTCGGCCAGCCGATCGATGCCGGTTGCGAGCTCGTTCACACCCGAGGTGAGGCGCCGCAGGTCGGCGCGGATCTGATCCGGGGTGCGGCCGTCGAGTCGTCCGAGCAGGCCGGTCAGCTGCTCGAGCAGGGTGCGCAGCGCGCCGGTGGAGTCGTCGACGCGGCGGATGGCGTCGGCCGGGGCCGCGGCGGCGGCGCGCAGGTCGGTCAACGTCTCGCGAATCCGGCCGCCGGTGGCGCGATCGAGTCGGTCGAGCGCGGTGCGCGCGGCGGTGCAGCGCGGGTCGGTGAGGCACGACGGGGCGGCGCGCGGTGCGAGCAGCGGGCCGAAGGTCCGGTCGAACTCGGTGAGCGCGGGGGCAGCCGTCGCCGCGGACGCTCGCAGCTGCTTCAGGAGCGGCGCCAGCGCGTCGAGTCCGGCGCGGGCCGAGTCTGCGGCGGTGCGCAGGTCGGCGCGGTGGTCGGTGGCGACGCCGACGAGGTTCTGCGCGGCGTCGAGCGCGTCGAGCACGCCGTCGGCCATCGAGACCACCTGGCCGGTGCCGTCGACGAGTTCGGGCATCCGCCGAGCGGCCTCGTCGGCACCGGCCGACAACTGGCCCACGCCCGAGGCGAGCCGCATCAGGTCGGGCCGGGCGTCGGCCATCTGCCGTGCGGCGCCGGCGAGTTCGCCGCCGACCCGCCCGGGTACGTATCCGGCTGCCGACTCGGCGATCGGTCGGCCGTCCGGGCGGGTGATCGATCGGACGGATGTGACCGGATCGAGGCGGGCCACGGCGTCGGCGGCCAGTTCGAGGGCGGCGAGGTCGGCCGTGTTGCGCAGGTCGTGGTCGGCTCGCACGATCAGGTACTCGGTGGCCACGGCGTTGACCCCGTAGTGCCGGTACACGGCGTCGTATCCGCGGGTCGACTCGTTGGCGTGAACGAACATCGACGACTCGTCCCAGTTGGTCTGGTGTCCGATCAAGAGTGCGGCGCAGCTCACGAGGAAGACCAGCGACGCGGTCGCGTACAGGCCGGCGCGGCGCATGATGACGGCACCGCGGTGGCGCCAACGGCGTTCGGTCGACGGTCCGGGCTCGGCCAGGCCGGCACGTCCGGCGATCGACAGCAGTGCGGGCGGGAGGGTCAGGGCGAGCAGAAGGACCACGAGCACGGCGACGGCCGTCGGCGGTCCGGCGGTTCGGAACATGCCGATCTCGGTGAAGATCATCGAGCCGGACGCCACCGCGATGGTCAGCGCCGAGGCCACCAGCACCGGCCCGGTGCGCCCGCTGGCGGCGGCGACGGCGTCGCCGACCGTCGATCCGCGTCGGCGTTCCTCGTGGTACGAGGAGAGGGTGAAGATCGCGTAGTCGGTGACCGCGCCGAGGATCAGCGCGGTCATGATGGCGATCGTGAAGTTGGAGATCGACAACCAGCCCTTCATCCCGAGCAGTGAGGCGATCGGACGCACCACGGCCAGCCCGAGCGCCAGGCTGATCAGCGGGATCGCAGCCGTCGACAGCTTCCGATAGACGACGAGCACGATCACCGAGATCAGCAGAATCGAGACTCCGGTGATGATGAGCAGGGAGAAGTCGATGGCGCTGAACAGGTCGGCGAGGGTGGCGGTCGGTCCGGTGTAGTAGGTCTGCAGGCCTGCGGGCGGGCCGGCTTCGTCGATCGCCGCCCGGATCCCCTTCGCGGCGTGATGGGCGCGGGTGGAGCCGACCGAGCCCTCGGCGGCGACGAGGATGTTCACGGCCTTGCCGTCCGGGCTGAGCGCGGCCTCCCGCGTCACCGGTTTCCCGTAGAAGTCGATGAGGTAGGCGACGTCGTCGCTGGCGCGGAGTCGGTCGATCAGCCGCGTGTAGTAGGCGTCGTCCCCGGCCCCGAAGCCCTTTTCGTCGACCAGCACGATGCTGCTGACGGCATTCGAGGCGGGCACGCCGAAGTCGCGGGCCATGTCCTCGAGGTGGCCGTTGGCCGGCAGCGAGCGCGGCAGGAAGTCGGCCGAGGTCTTCGACACGGTCACCTCGATCTGCGGGATCGCGATGTTGAGTCCGGCGGCGAGGACCACCCAGAACCCGAGGATCCACCAGGCGTGGCGGTGCGCGAAGCGTCCCACACCGGTGAAAGTGCGGCTGGGGCCGTGGGCCATGGCGTCCTCCTGGGGATGCGGTCGAGCCGAAGATCAGGTGTAACCGTACGTAACGGAGAATGATCGGTCTACTGTGACGATGGGCACTCGGCGGCGGGAGGCGGGCGTGTCGGGGTGTCGCGGCGATCCGTGTGCGGGGTTCGGTAGACTTGGCCTTCGTCGCGCGCGACGTGACGCCCCTATAGCTCAGTTGGTAGAGCTACGGACTTTTAATCCGCAGGTCGCAGGTTCGAGCCCTGCTGGGGGCACGCGGTATCGAAACCCCCGTCCGGCCCTTTCTGGGTCGGGCGGGGGTTTCGTCGTTCGGTCCCCGGTGTGAAGACGGCGGCGACGGTCGTGGTGGCGTCGATTGCGGCGGCGTCGGTCGGGCGTGCGGTGGTCGTGCAGGTCTGCCGGCGCTGTTTGCGGGGGAGGGGTGGGGTCGACGTCTCGGGGTCTCGGCGCGGCCGTGGCACTGGTGTGGAGGCGTCGAATGTTCGCCGAAGCCCGAAAAAACCCGCGTGACCTGGCGATTTGTGTTTCCATGAACGTATGCCATAAAGTTTGTCTCGCTCCCAACGAGGAACAAACACCGGCCCCCTTCGTCTAGCGGCCTAGGACGCCGCCCTTTCAAGGCGGTAGCGCGGGTTCGAATCCCGTAGGGGGTACGCAGATCGGCGTCAGTCGAGAAGCACCCGGAAAGCCCGATTGGGTGATTCGGAGCGGATCGGCTAGAGTCGAAACGCACACAGCGGAGCGGCTACGGCCGAATCGCACAATAGAATATGGCCCTGTGGCGCAGTTGGTTAGCGCGCCGCCCTGTCACGGCGGAGGTCGCGGGTTCGAGTCCCGTCAGGGTCGCTTTGGTTACGGTTTCGTACTGGTGCCATCCGGCCAGGTAGCTCAGTTGGTACGAGCGTCCGCCTGAAAAGCGGAAGGTCGCCGGTTCGATCCCGGCCCTGGCCACATTCGAAAGCAGAGTCCCACCGGAAACGGTGGGACTCTGCTTTTTTCGTCTCCTTCTCACTGCTGGCCTTTAACCCTGTTCTCCTCGGTGGCTCGTCGCAGCGGATTCCATTCACGCGCGTCGTCGTTCCACGCAAGGATTGAGTATTGCTGCCGGACGGGCACACCGGGCGCCCCGGCGAGAGAGGACCGTCGTGGACTGGCAGTACTTCGAACCCTTCCTGGTGGCGTTGGCGATCGGACTGCTCCTCGGATTCGAGCGTGAGCGCAGTCACCCTCGCGCGCAGCTGCCCGCCGGTTCCCGCTCCTTCGCACTCCTGGCGCTGAGCGGTGCGATTGCCGCGGCGGTCGGCGCGTGGGTGATCGCTGCGGGCGTCCTGGGCGTGGCCGCACTCATGACGGCCGCGTACCTGCGGACTCGCGACGACGACCCGGGCACGACGACGGTCATCGCCGCCCTCATCTCCTTTCTGCTCGGCGCGCTCGCCTTCACCCGGCCGGGGGAGGCGGCCGCGCTGGCAGTCGTGGTCGCGGTGCTGCTGGTGTCGAAGTCGCGGATCCACCGGTTCGCCCGCGAGACGGTCAGCGAGCTCGAACTCGAGGATGCGATCAAGTTCTTCGTCGTCGCCGTCGTGATCCTGCCCCTGCTGCCGGACCGGGCGCTCGGCCCGTACGGCGTCCTCAATCCGTCGAGGATCTGGCTGCTGGTGGTGCTGCTGACCGGCATCGGCTGGGTCGGCTACATCGGGGTGCGGGCGCTCGGCCCGCAGCGAGGGCTGCTCGTCACCGGTTTGGCGGGCGGCTTCGTCTCGGCCAGCGCGACGACCGCGTCGATGGGCCGACTGAGTCGATCGGACGTCGGGGTGCGCGCCCCGCTGGCCAGCGCGCTCGTCGCCAGCCTGGCCACCTTCGTGCAGCTGCTGATCGTGATCGGGATCGTCGACGCCGACGTCCTCCGCCGACTCTGGCCCTCGGTGGCGGCGGGGGCCGCGGTGCTTCTCGTGATCGCGGCCCTCGTCTACCGAGGCGCGCGCAAGGCCGAACCGGGCACCGGTGGGGGATCGGCGCCCGATCACACGCCCGATCGGCCCTTCGCCCTGCGTCCGGCCCTCCTGCTGGCCGTGGTGCTGACCCTCGCGCTGCTGGTGGGACGGTGGGCCGCAGATCTGCTGGGACCGAACGGACTGGTGCTGGCGTCGCTGGCCGCCGGACTCACCGACGCGCACGCGGGTGCGGTCGCGGCCGCGACCCTGTCGGCGCAGGGAGCGGCGACGGTCGCGACCGCGCTGGTCGCCATCGGTGCGGCGTTGGGATCGAATCTGCTGGTGAAGGTGATCTTGGCGTACATCGCCGGCGGCAGGCGATTCGGCACGGCGTTCCTGGCCGCAATGGCGGCGCCGGCCGTCGTCTTCGCCGTCGCGCTGACCTTGACCGTGGGGCTCGGCTGACGGGTCGCCGCCGGTGGGTCCGCGGGCGGCGACGCGCCGAGCGTTACCGGGCCCAGCGGAGTGCCCCGGGCCGGGTGAGTCCGCGTAATCTGAGAGTTCAGTCAGAGAGTCCGGCTAGGACAATTCCATCGGGCTGTGTAAGGGTTTCTGATGGGATCAGCGCATTATGAGGAGGGGCGATGGCCAACGACGAGACGCCGCAGCACGACGGTCCGCACCAGGACGTTCCGGCGCTGAACGTCGTCGACGAGGTCGTTGACCGGGAGTACACCGTCGAACGACTGGTGGAGAACCCCATAGAGAAGGTGATCGACAAGCCGGTCACCCTCGAACGCGTGGTGGAGCGGCTCGTCGTGAACACCGTCGACACCATCATCGACAAGCCGGCGACCGTCTCACGACTCGTCGAACGTCCCGTCGTCACAGTGGTCGACGAGGTCGTCGACAAACCCGTCACCGTCACCCGCCAGGTGGAGCGGCCGGTCGTGACCATCGAAGACGAGGTCGTCGACAAACCCGTCAACGTGCACCGCCGGGTGGAGCAGCCCGTCGTCACCATCGTCGACAACGTCGTCACCCCACCGGTCGACGTGCCCCGGCTGGTGGAGCAGCCCGTCATCACCTTCGTCGATGAACCGGTCGACAAGCCGGTGGAACTGCCGCGCATCGTCGAGAAGCCGGTCGTGACCGTCGTCGACGGCATTCTCGACAAGCCGGTGGAACTGCCGCGGATCGTGGAGAAGCCGGTGGTGACCGTCGTCGACGAGATCGTCGAGAAGCCGGTCGAGATCAGTCGCCTGGTCGAGAAGCCGGTGGTGACCGTCGTCGACGAAGTCGTCGAGAAGCCGGTGGAACTGCCGCAACTGGTCGAGAAGCCGGTCGTTACCGTCGTCGAGCAGATCGTCGAGACCCCCGTCGAGGTGCCTCGGGTCATCGAGAAGCCGATCGTCACCGTCGTCGATGAGATCGTCGACAAGGACATCTCGATCTCTCGGATGGTCGAGAAGCCGGTCGTGACGATTCTCGACGAGATCGTCGACAAGCCGGTCGAGATCACCCGTCTGGTGGAGAAGTTGCTGGTGACGGTCGTCGACGAGATCGTGGAGCGCCCGACCGAAGTCACCCGCCTGGTCGAGAAGCTGCTCGTGGAGATCGTCGACGACGTCGTCGACAAGCCGATCAGCGTCGAGCGGATGGTCGAGAAGCCGATCGTCACCATCGTCGACAAGGTGGTCGAGATCCCGGTCGAGTCGGTCGTGGAGAAGGTTGTGGAGAAGCCCGTCGAGAAGATCGTCGAGGTGATTCGCGAGGTTCCGGTCGAGAAGATCGTCGAGAAGACGGTCGAGGTTCCAGTCGAGAAGATCGTCTACAAGCCGGTCGAGAAGATCGTCGAGAAGGTCGTCGACGCGACCGAGGACTCGGCGGTCGAGACGACGGTGGAGAAGACCATCGAGGTTCCGGTCGAGAAGATCGTGTATAAGACGGTCGAGAAGGTCGTCGAGAAGACCGTCGAGCTCGTCGTCGAGAAGCCCGAGATCAAGGTCGTCGAGGTGCCGCGGGAGGTGGTGGTCGAACAGCTCGTCGATCAGCCGATCGAGAAGCCCGTCGACCACATCGTCGAGCGGATCGTGGAGACCCCGAACGTCGTCGAGAAGGTGATCGAGCGCGTCGTCGACCGCGAGGTGGAACGGGTCGTCGAGGTTCCGAACGTCACCGAGAAGCTGGTCGAGCAGCCGGTCGACCACGTGGTGGAGCGGATCGTCGAGAAGCCCGATGTCGTCGAGAAGATCGTCGAGAACCCGGTGGAGCACATCGTCGAGCGCATCGTCGAGAAGCCCGAGCTGGTCGAGCAGATCGTCGAGCAGCGTGTCGAGCACGTGGTCGAGCGGGTGGTCGAGGTGCCGACGGTGAGCGAGCAGGTGGTCGACAAGCCGGTCGAGCACGTCGTCGAGAAGATCCTCGAGCGGCCCATCGTGGTCGAGCAGGTGGTGGAACGGCCGGTCGAGCATGTGGTCGAACGGGTTCACGAACTCCCGAAGGTGATCGAGCAGGTGGTGGAGAAGCCCGTCGATCACGTGGTGGAGAGCGTCGTCGAAGTCCCGAACGTCGTCGAGAAGATCGTCGAGCGGCCGGTCGATCACGTGGTGGAGCGGATCGTCGAGGTCCCCAACGTGATCGAGCAGGTGGTCGACAAGCCCGTCGATCGCGTGGTCGAACGCGTGGTGGAAGTGCCCAACATCGTCGACCAGGTGACCGAACGTCCGGTCGACCGCGTGGTCGAGCGGGTCGTCGAGCGCCCGAACGTGGTAGAGAAGGTCATCGAGGAGCCGGTCGACCGGATCGTCGAGCGCGTGGTGGAACAGCCGAACGTGATCGAGAAGGTGGTCGACAAGCCGGTCGAACACGTGGTGGAGAAGATCGTCGAGCGGCCCGAGATCATCGAGCAGGTGGTCGAGGAGCATGTGCGCCGCGAGTTCGACAAGCATGTCGAGACTCCGGTCCTGGTGGAGAACGTGATCGAGAAGCGGTTCGACTTCCTGGTGGAGCGGATCGTCGAGATCCCGGTCGAGCACATCATCGAGAAGGTCGTCGAGAAGCCGGTCTACGTCGAGGTCGAGAAGATCGTCGAGAAGCCGATCGAACAGATCGTCGTCGTGGAGAAGCCGGTGATCGTCCGCAAGGTGGTCGAGAAGCCGGTGGAGACCTATGTCGAGGAACTCCCCGACACGGTCCGGACGGTGACGCACGATCAGGCCGACTCGCCCGTCGTCGGCGGTGAGGCGCAGTACCTGGTGCCGCAGTCGGATTCGGGTCGCCACCGGTGGGTGGAGAAGTCCACCGGCGAGCATCCCGACGACGGATTGGCCGGAGCGGACTCGGAGGAGGCGCAGCCCCGGCCGCGGATCGATCCGACCTACCGGGTGCGGACCGCCCGCCATCGCAGCGAGGACTGACCGCCCGCGATCGCAGCGAGGATTGACCGCCCGCCATCGCAGCGAGGACTGACCTGTCGCTACTGCTGGAATCAGTACGGTGGCGACCGACCTCCGGCAAATAGCCGGCGGAGGTCGGTGAGAGTACTGACTTCAGCGGCGTCGTCGTCGGCGGCTCTTACAGTGGACGCATGAAAGCAGTGGTGTGTCATGAGGGTTCGCTTCGAGTCGACGAGGTCGATCGTCCCGAACCGGGACCGGGACACGTCCTCCTGAAGGTGCGGCGGGCCGGGATCTGCGGGTCGGATCTGCATGCTCGGCTGCACGGGGACGAGGTCGCCGACATCGGTGCGAAGGTCGGGTACGACAACTTCATGCGGCCCTCGCAGCGGGTGGTGATGGGCCACGAGTTCGTCGGCGAGGTGGTCTCGTACGGACCGAAGTGCCGCAGGCGCTGGAAGCCGGGAACGCCGGTGGTGGCCCTGCCGATCATCCGCCACGACGGTGAAGTGGAGATAGTCGGACTGTCGGCGCGGGCGCCCGGCGCCTACGCCGAGTTCATGGTGGTGCAAGAGGATCTCGCCATGCCGGTGCCCGACGGCGTCGACCTGGATGCCGCCGCGCTGACCGAGCCGCTGGCCGTGGCCCATCACGCGGTGCGGCGCAGCGAGATCGGTCGGCGCGATGTGGCCGTGGTGATCGGGTGCGGGCCGATCGGCCTCGCGGTGATCCTGATGCTCAAGGCCGCCGGCGTCAAGACCGTGATCGCCGGCGATCTGTCCGAATCGCGTCGGGGACTGGCCCGCGAATGCGGCGCCGACGTCGTCGTCGATCCGGCCGTCGACAGTCCGTGGGACGCCGTCCCGGCTCAGGAGAAGTACTTCACGCGGGCAGGGGATCTGTTCGGTGTCGCCTTCGACGCCATGCACGCGCTGCGAATGGTGCCCGGGGTGCCGTGGTGGCGGTTGATGGGTCTGGCCGAGCGGCTGTCGCTGACCCCGCGCGGTCCGGTGGTCTTCGAATGCGTCGGAGTCCCGGGAATGATCGACGATCTCATCGGTCGCGCCCCGTTCCGGTCGCGAATCGTGGTGGTCGGAGTCTGCATGGAACCCGACACCTTCGCGCCGGCGATGGCGAGCAACAAGGAGATCGACCTGCGGTTCGTCTTCGGGTACGACCCGGCCGAGTTCCGCAACACCCTGCACATGGTGGCTGACGGAAAGGTGCGGCCGCTGATCATGCACACCGCGACCGTCGGGTTGGGCGGCGCGGCGGCGGCGTTCGATGCGCTCGCCGCCGCGCAGGGTCACGCGAAGGTGTTGATCGATCCGGCCAGCGACGTCGTCGAGGTGTGACCGCGGTCCGGTTGTGAACGTCGTCACACTCGGAATGATACGGACCGCGGTCCGGTTATGCTCTGTGTGTACGGCGAACGACGCCGAGAACGACACCCACAGCGATCCTCAACCGACTAAGGAGCACCCCATGACTGCAGCCACCCTGACCCCGACCGACCTGACCGCAGGCACCTGGACCATCGATCCGGTCCACTCGACCGTCGGGTTCTCCGTCCGTCACCTGATGGTCTCGAAGGTCCGCGGCAACTTCGACACCTTCGCCGGCGCCATCACCGTCGCCGAAGACGGCACCCCGTCGGTCCGGGCCGAGATCGACGTGACCTCGATCAACACCCGCAACGAGCAGCGTGACGGGCACATCCGCTCGGCCGACTTCTTCGACGCGGACAACTTCCCGAAGGCCACCTTCGTGTCGACCTCCGTCGAAGCCGACGGCAGCGACTACCTGCTGACCGGTGACTTCACCCTCAAGGGCGTCACCAAGCCGGTCGTGCTGAAGATGGAGTACAACGGCGTCCACGCCGGCATGGGCCAGGGACCGGTCGCCGGGTTCGAGGCCTCCACCGTCATCAACCGCAAGGACTTCGGCATCGACATCGAGATGCCGCTGGAGACCGGCGGAACCGTCGTGGGCGACAAGATCACCATCACCCTCGAGATCGAGGCCGGCCTCGCCGCCTGATCGCACCGCACCGCATCACCTCCCGGTCTTGGGTAATCTCAGTGAGATTCGACTCGGCCGGGAGGTGATTGGTTTTTGCGTGACCAGACGCGCGCTGAACTGCATCGCTTCGCCGACTGGGTGGACCGTCGGCTGAAGGTCGCATACTTCGGCGGAAGGCTCGTCGACGGCGGCAACGAACGGGTCGCCAGCGAGTGGCGCTCCATGGACGTGCCGACTCGTCGCAGCATCGCCGGCCGCGCGATGCTGCTGGGCGGCGCCATCATGGCCGGCGCCAAGATCCTCATCAGCGTCGAGACCTTCGTCGCGATTCTGCTCGCGTTCAGCGGCGGCGACCTGACGGTGCACCCGGCGGGTCGCGATCCCGGGATGCTGGCGATCCTGCTCTCGACCCTGGTCGGTCTGATCGTCAGTCTCATCTGCTCGCTGCTCTTCCTGCGCCCACAGTTCGCCTGGTTCGTCAGCGGGGCACCGGCCGACGCCGAGCGCCGCAAACAGGTGCGGGTGATCCCGATGCGGGCGGTGTACGCCGACCTGCTCGGTTGGCTCGCCGCCTACCTCAGCTACGTGATCACCGCCGGCGCGCGACCGGTGTTCCTGCTGGCGATGGCCGTCGCCTTCGTGCTGGCCGCCGTCACCTCGGGGGCGCTGACGTACATGTTCATCGAAGCCGCCGCGCGCCCGCTGGTGGTGCTGGCGCTCGGCGGTCGGTCGGCGGCCGAGGTGATGCACGGTGTCCGCGAACGGATGGTCGTCGTCTGGGTGGTGTCCTCGGGGGTGCCGATGGTCGGCATGCTCACCATCATCGCCGGGCGAGCCCTCGGCCAACTCCCCGAGGTGCAGGCCAGCTTCGATTGGGCCGTCGCCTTCCTCGCACTCGTGTCGCTGGCCGCGGGTGGCCGCGTCGTCGGGCTCGTCGGACGGGCGCTGCGCGACCCGCTCACCGAGATGAGCGGTGTCATCGAGGCCGCACGCGCAGGGGATCTCAGTCGACGCGTCGCGGTCTACGACGCGTCCGAGATCGGCGTCCTGCAGGACGGCATCAACGGCATGCTCGACGGTCTGCAGGAACGAGACCGGATGCGCGAGATCTTCTCCCGCCACGTCGGCGTCGGCGTCGCCGATCTGGCGCTGGAGCACGGCGGCGAACTCGTCGGTTCCAACACCGAGGCGGCCGTCATCTTCGTCGACATCACCGGGTCGACCTCGTTCGCCGCCCGGCGCGATCCGCGCGAGACCGCAGTGGTCCTCAACGCCTTCTTCTCCATCGTCGCCGAGGTGGTGGAGCAGCACGGTGGCTTCATCAACAAGTTCGAGGGCGACGCGGCCCTCGCGGTCTTCGGTGCGCCGGCCAAGATGGACAACCCGGCCGAATCCGCGCTGATCGCCGCTCGAGAACTCGGTGAGGCGCTCGGCGAGAAGCTGCCCCTGGAATGGGGGATGGCGGTGTCGTACGGATCGGTGTTCGCAGGCAACATCGGAGCCCGAACCCGCTACGAGTACACCGTCATCGGCGATCCGGTGAACGAGTGCGCGCGCCTGTCCGACCGCGCCAAGGAGGGCTACTCGCCGGTCTATGCCAGCGGGGTGGCCATCGAGGCGGCCGGCGACTCCGAGGCCGCGCACTGGCGTCGGGTCGACCGGGTGACCCTGCGGGGGCGGCCCGAGCCGACGGAGATCTTTGCGCCACGCGAGTTGTTGATCCGCGCTGAGCCGCCGTCACTGGGTAGTGTCCTTGCAGATCTGGTGAAGTTCGCCATCCCGCGCGAGCGCCCGACGAAATCGGTTCCGAAGGAGAAGTGACGATGAGCGCATGGTCGGCCCGCGACATGCCCGATCAGGGAGGGCGCCGATTCATCATCACCGGTGCCAACAGCGGACTCGGTGCCTCGATGGCACGAGCCCTGGCCGGCGCGGGGGCCACCGTGACCCTCGCGTGCCGCAACCTCGACAAGGCCGAAGCCGTCGCGACCGACATCGGCGCCGCCGCGACCGTGACACACCTCGATCTGGCCGACTTGTCGTCGGTGCGGGAGTTCGCCGACACCGTCGACGAGGTGGACGTGCTGATCAACAACGCCGGCGTGCTGGCGCTGCCCCTGCGCCGCACCATCGACGGCTTCGAGATGCAGATGGGCACCAACCATCTGGGGCACTTCGCGCTCACCGCGCTGCTGATGCCGCGGGTCGCCGAGCGCGTGGTCACGATGTCCTCGCTCGCGCAGAACTTCGGGCGGGTGCGACCCGACGACCTGAACTGGGAGCGACGCCGCTACAACCGCTGGGCGGCGTACGGCGACTCGAAGCTCGCCAACATGGTCTTCGGCCGCGAACTGTCGCGTCGGCTCACCGAATCCGGCTCCGGGGTCCGCAGCGTCGCGGCCCATCCCGGCTACGCCGACACCGGGCTGATGGGGCATTCGGAGTCGTTCATGGATTACGTGACACGTGCGGGCGCCCGGTTGAAGGTGGGGCAGAGCGCCGACGAGGGCGCGCTCCCGGCGCTCTACGCGGCGACGATGGACGTCCCGAACGGCAGCTACTGGGGGCCGCGCCTGGTGCTGTGGGGCGGGCCCTCGACGGCGCGGTACCGGCCGCTGGCCGACGAGCAGGCGGTCCGCGACCGGCTGTGGGCCGCGTCGGAGAAGCTGACGGGCATCCCGTTCGAGATCTGACCGGACGCACCCGGCGGCGGTGGGTGTTCGACGGCGTGCGTCGTCAGCGCACGCCGGGTGGGCGGAACTGCACGCTGATGCGCGGTCCGACGCCGGTCGTCTTCGGGACCGCGTGGTCCCAGGTGCGCTGGCAGGTTCCGCCCATCACCAGCAGGTCGCCGGACCCGAGCACGAATCGACGCGACGCTCCGCCGCCGCGTGGCCGCAGCATCAGGCAGCGGGGCGAGCCCAATGAGACGATCGCGATCAGCGTGTCCTCGGTGTCGCCGCGACCGATGCGGTCGCCGTGCCAGGCGACGCTGTCGGAGCCGTCGCGATAGAGCGCGAGTCCGGCGGTGGCGAAACCGTCGGGCTGCAGCCTGCGATAGTGATGGCTCAGCGCGTTGCGGGCACGGACGAGCACGTCGGCGGGAAGCGGCTGAGTCCGTTCGTAGAAGGCGAGCAGCCGCGGGACGTCGACCACCGCGTCGTACATCTGGCGGCGCTCGGCGCGCCACGGTACATCGGCCATGAGTGCGTTGAACAGGGGTATCGATCCGGTGATCCATCCCGGTCGGACATCGACCCAGGCGCCGTCGGAGAGGGAGTGGCGGACCAGATGCCCGGGCAGCGGCGCGAGGTCGGCGGCGCCGGTCGGCGCGTCGAACAGTGAGGGCTGGACTCCCGTGCTCATGTCCCGAGCATACGCTGCGATCGAACGTATGTGCTAGTCTATTGGCGGATCGGCCGACCTCGCGCCGGGACTACAGGCCGCGCAATCGTGCAGCGGCCTCGGCGATCACCTCGTCGCGCTTGCAGAAGGCGAACCGCACCAGATGCTGCCACGATGCGGTGTCGTCGACGAAGGCGCTGACCGGGACCGCCGCCACCCCGATCCGGGCGGGCAGTTCGCGGCAGAACCGGTCGCCGTCGGTGTAGCCGAGCGGCCTGGGGTCTGCACAGACGAAGTAGCCGGCCTCGCTGCGGTGTACGCCGAATCCGGCGTCGCGCAGAGCGTCGGACAAGACATTCCGCTTGCGCTCCAGGTCGGCGGCATTGGCCGCAGCCCAAGCCATCTCGGTGCGCAGCGCGTGCGCGACCGCCGGCTGGAAGGGGCCGCTGCCGACGTAGGTGAGGAACTGCTTGGCGGCGCGGGCCGCGGCGACGAGGTCGGCGGGGCCGGTGATCCAGCCGACCTTCCACCCGGTGCAGTTGAAGGTCTTGGCGGCGCTCGAGATGCGGAGCGTGCGCTCGGCCATGCCGGGCAGCGTCGACAGCGGCGTCTGGGTGCGGCCGTCGAACAGGAGGTGTTCGTACACCTCGTCGCAGATGGCGATCGCATCGTGGGCGATCGTGAGCCGGGCGATCTCGGCGAGATCGTCGTCGCCGAGCACGGTGCCGGTCGGGTTGTGCGGCGAATTCACCAGCACCGCAGCAGTATCGGGTCCGAACGCGGCGGCGAGGGCATCGCGGTCGAGGACGAAGCCGTCGCCGTCGGGCACCAGCGGAACCGTCTTTCGGGTGCCGCCGGCCAGCGCCACGCACGCCGCGTACGAGTCGTAGTACGGCTCGATCATCACCACTTCGCTGCCCGGTTCGACGAGTCCGAGCAGTGCGCCCGAGATGGCCTCGGTGGCTCCGACCGTCACCAGTACCTGCGTGTCCGCGTCGAGTTCGATGCCGTAGCAGGCGCGTTCGTGCTCGGCGACCGCATGTCGCAGCGCCGGGACACCGATGCCGGGAGGATACTGATTGTCGCCGCCGTTGATCGCCTCGACCGCCGCCGCCAGCATCGACGCGGGCCCGTCGGTGTCGGGGAAGCCCTGCCCGAGGTTGATGGCGTCGTGCGTGAGCGCCAGCGCCGACATCTCGGCGAAGATCGTGGAGGTGAACGGACGCATGCGGTCGACGAGGGGCATGCGTCCAGGGTGGCACACGCTGTGCGTCTCGCTACGCTCGCAGAGCCCGGGGCGTCTGTTCTTCAGGGTGGTCGAGTAACGGCCGGAGCGAAGCGGAGGGCGTGTATCGAGGACTGTGGGGTGAGGGGTCTCGATACGCTCGCTCACTTCGTTCGCGGGCTACTCGACCAGCCTGGGCGGGGCTGCTCGACCAGCTGAGGCGGGAGTGCTTGGTGAGTCCGGGTGTGTTTTCGGTTTGGCTTGCGGTATCTGGTTTCAGGGTGGTCGAGTAGCGGCCGGAGCGGAGCGGAGGGCGTGTATCGAGGCCGGGGGGTGAGGGGTCTCGATACGCTCGCTCACTTCGTTCGCGGGCTACTCGACCAGCCTGGGCGGGGCTGCTCGGTGCGCCGGATCGACTACTCGACCAGCCTGGGTGGGGCTACTCGACCAGCCTGAGGGGGCTGCTCGACAGGGCCGGGGCGACTACGGGAGGGGAGGGCCGACGATGTCGTCGGCGTCGACGATCCGGTAGGCGTAGCCCTGTTCGGCCAGGAAGCGCTGCCGGTGGGCGGCGTATTCGGCGTCGAGGCTGTCGCGCGAGACGACCGAGTAGAAGTGGGCCTGGCCGCCGTCGGACTTGGGGCGCAGCAGACGGCCGAGGCGCTGCGCCTCCTCCTGCCGCGAGCCGAACGTGCCCGAGACCTGCACCGCGACCGAGGCCTCCGGCAGGTCGATGGAGAAGTTAGCCACCTTCGACACGACGAGGGTCTGCAGTTCGCCGCGGCGGAAGGCGTCGAAGAGTTTCTCGCGCTCGGCATTTCGTGTGGAGCCCTGGATGACCGGGGCGTCGAGCTCGCGGCCCAGCTCCTCGAGCTGGTCGATGTACGCACCGATCACCAGTGTCTGCGAGTCGGCGTGGCGGGCGAGAATCGAACGCACCACCCGCACCTTCGAATGGGCGGTGGAGCAGAGCTTGTACTTCTCCTCCGGCTCGGCGACGGCGTACTGCAGCCGTTCCTCGTCGGTCATCGTCACACGCACCTCGATGCATTCGGCGGGCGCGATCCACCCCTGCGCCTCGATGTCCTTCCACGGGGCGTCGTAGCGCTTGGGCCCGATGAGGCTGAAGACATCGCCTTCGCGGCCGTCCTCGCGGACCAGGGTGGCGGTGAGCCCGAGGCGGCGCCGCGACTGCAGGTCGGCCGTCATCCGGAACACCGGGGCGGGCAGCAGATGCACCTCGTCGTAGATGATCAGACCCCAGTCGCGCGAGTCGAACAGATCGAGATTCTTGTAGACGCCCTTCGACTTGCGCGTCATCACCTGATACGTGGCGATGGTGACCGGGCGGATCTCCTTGCGCTCGCCGGAGTACTCGCCGATCTCGTCCTCGGTGAGCGAGGTCCGCGCGATCAGCTCGCGCTTCCACTGCCGACCGGCGACGGTATTGGTCACCAGGATCAACGTGGTCGCACGAGCCTTCGCCATCGCGGCGGCCCCGACCATCGTCTTGCCCGCCCCGCACGGCAGGACGACGACGCCCGAGCCGCCCGCCCAGAACGAGTCGGCGGCCAGCTCCTGGTAGTCGCGCAGGTGCCAGTCGGACTGCTCCAGGTCGATCGGATGCGCCTCGCCGTCGACGTAGCCCGCGAGATCCTCGGCAGGCCAGCCGACCTTCAGCAGGATCTGCTTCAGGCGCCCTCGCTCGGACGGATGGACGATGACCGTGTCGTCGTCGACGCGGGCGCCCAGCATCGGCGCCACCTTCTTGTTGCGCAGGATCTCCTCGAGGACCGCGCGGTCGAGGCTCACCAGGGTGAGCCCGTGAGCGGGATTCTTCACCAGCTGGAGCCGCCCGAACCGGCCCATCGTGTCGACGACGTCGACCAGCAGCGGCTGCGGGACCGGGAACCGCGAGTGCGTGACGAGGGCGTCGACGACCTGCTCGGCGTCGTGCCCGGCGGCGCGGGCGTTCCACAGCGCGAGCGGGGTGACGCGGTAGGTGTGAACGTGCTCGGGCGCCCGCTCGAGCTCAGCGAACGGGGCGATGGCCGCGCGCGCGGCGGCCGCACCCGGATGATCGACCTCCAGCAGGAGAGTCTTGTCCGATTGCACGATGAGCGGTCCGTCAGTCACCCGTCCATTGTCCAGGTTCGGGCGCGGCGGGGCCACCGGCCGACCGTCTCCTACAGCACCTCGACGCGGTTGATGCGGTGCAGCGGGAAGCGCAGGTCGGCCTCGCCGCCGTCCTCGTCGGCCACCAACTGCCCGGCCGCGAGGGAACGGGCGTGGACGACGTGGCGGCTCGCGGCGCCCTGCGCGTCGACATAGGCGATCCGCAGCCGCCGCCCGGTCCGCAGCGCCAACTGGATCAGCGCCGTGACGGTCTCGTCTCCGGTCGTCGCCGAGCCTGTGACCGACGCCGTCGCCGACACCGGGGTGGCCGCGCGGTCGGCGGTCCGCATGCGCGAGACGACCGCCTGCGCCTGCCCGCGGCCCAGAGCGCCGCGGCGGGCGGCCGGCGAACTCGCTGCCGCGCGGGCCGGGACGCGGACGCCGCGCCCCCGCAAGTCGATGAGCGCCCCCGACGAATCCTCGCCTGCGGGTGCGAAACCCGCCTGGCGCAACCGGTCGACGACCTCGCGCAGGGGCGCGGCGGACACGGCGACGGTCGGGGCCAGTGCACGCAACGCGAGGTCGGCGGCCGCGTCGCTGCGCAGGACCTCGGCGAGGGTCGCGGCGTCGTCGGAGCGGACGAACGAGGTCGCCAGGCCGGCCCGCAACGTGCCGTGCCTGCGTGCGACGTCGTCGATGAGGTAGGTCAGCGACTGCGGCACCGGGGTACGGGAATGAGCGGCCAGGAAGGCGCCGATCTCGGCGCCGCTGAGGCCCGAGTCGAGCGCCCGCCGCATGCTGTCCTCGGTGATCCGATACATCGACGCGGCGCCGCCGGACTCGAGGTCGGCCAGCACGCGCAGTCGGTCGCCGATGTCCGTCTCGAGCGGCCCCGGGACCATCACCGTGAGGTCGGCCTGCACCAGGAAGTAGTCGATCGGCGTGGGCAGCGCGTCGGCCATCGCCGACAAGACGTCGGCGGGCGTGTCGTCGTCGGCCGATGCGGTGAGCAGCGCGCGGCCCGCCGAGGTCAGCGAGCCGTGCGCGACGAGGCCGAGTTCGCGTGCCTCACGCATGGTCTCGGAGACCACGGCGAGGGGCAGTCGGCGCAGCTGGCGGGGGTGGCGCCGACCGATCACGACGACGAGCGCCTCGGACGTCACCGGATGGGCGGGTTCGGCGTCGGCCAACGGGTTCAGGATCAGGCGCCGTGCCGCCGGGGCGGTCGCGTCGAAGAGCTCGGACGACAGCGCGGCCAGGGTGTTGCCGTCGCGGTCGGTCTCCCCGATCTGCCAGGGGCGGCGCGGCAGGTCGAGCCACGCCCGAGCCATCGCCAGCCATCTGCGCTCGGTGTCCTGGTGCGCCCACGAGTCGACGGTGGTCGTCGGCGCGAAGACGTCGTCGCCGAGATGATCGGGAGCATCGAGGTCGGGCGAGCCGGCGTCCACGAGTCGCTGCCTGGCGAGCAGTTCCACCAGCAGGCCGATGCGGGCGACGCTGTGGCCGGTGGACTTGGCGAGTCGGCGCAGCTCCCGGATCCCGACCCCGCCCGAGCGCAGGACGGCCGCCGGCGCCTCGCCGAGGACGTCGATCAGGTCGCCGGCGTGCCGAAGCAGTTCGAGGGCCTCCCCGGCGCCCGCGGCGTCGATCGTGGCCGCATCGAAGCGGCCGGGGACATCCGGATCGGTGAGCGGCGGTTCGCGCAGACTCGCCGTGAGCATCGGCGGTTCACCCCGGAGGATCTGCCCGACCTGCGGCGGCAGTTCGACGGTCTGTTCGTCGACGCGGGCCAGCAGCCCCTTCGCCAGCAGACGCGGCACCGGGGCCTCCGGATCGGCGTCGGGGGCGGCGTCGCGGCTGCGGCCCAGGGCCGACCCCTGCGCGAGGGTGGCGAGCAGTTCGCGCGGGCGCTCGCCGACCGCGTCGATCCGCTCCCGGATCTCGTCGACCGAGAGCATGGCGACCGGGCCGAGCAGATGGTGGGTTCGCCACGGCAACGCCGAAGGCAGGTGTGCTCCGGCGAGCCAGCTTGAGTGCCTGCCGCGTCTGACCGGACCGACTCCCCACAGCAGACCGTTCGCGACCAGCCGTTCGAGCCGGTCGTCCATCTCGCTGCGCAGTGCGCGTCGGCCGAGGCGGCCGACGATGTCGTCGCGGCTCACCGGTCCCAGCAGTTCCTTGCGTTCGCCGATGTCGGCGGCGGCGTCGAGGAAGGCCTCCAGGACGGCGACGGACAGGAGGTCGAGGGCCTCGCCCGCCAGCGAGATCGACGCCGCCGACAGGGCACGCTGGGCAAGGACACCGGTGCCGCGCGGCGGGGGAGAGGCGAGGTCGGGACGGGCGATCAGCAGTTCGGCGAGCTCCTGGTCGGAGCGTGTCGACAGATCGTCGGCCAACCCGCGCAGCGGCAGGTCCGGGCTCATTGGGACAACGTTACCGCCGGAGTGTCGGGCATGGCACAATGAGGCCGTGGCTAAGAAGACTGGATACATTGACAACGGCTGGCCGACCGAGATCGGTGACGAGCACGCGGTGACCGAGTTGGTTGCGCATCTGGCCGGAGCACTCTCGCCGTTCGGCGACACGCAGCTGCCCAAGCCCGCCGAGGACCTCCCGTTCATTCAGTCGAAGACCGTCGTCAACCGCTGACGTAACCGACTCTTCTCATCACCGGCCGAACCGTGAGGTTCGGCCGGTTCTTGTTGTCGGGGGCTTGCGGCAGGCAGACGCATGGGCGTCGAGGCTCCGCCGGGAGATCGCCGGGCGCCGAGACCATCAGGCACCGAGATCATCAGGTGTCGAGCTCACTCGGCGCCGGGGCGGTTCGGCACCGATGCGAAACAGGACCGATGCGAACAGTGAGGCCCCCGTCGGTCGACGGGGGCCTCACTGGAAGTTCAGGCGATCACGGCAGGTTGATCAGGCCCTTGTTCTGGTTGTACAGCTTCAGCTGGTCGGGGGTCAGCTGGTAACCGGAGGCCTTGGCGGCCTTCCATGCGTTGCGGACCTCGGGGCTCAGGGTCGAGCCGGCGACAGCCGCGTCGACCTGCTTGATGGCCTCGTCGGTGGTCTTCGCCTCGCCGGTCTTGCCGAGCTGAGCCGACGGCGCGCTCTGCTGCTGCGGGGCGGGAGCGGCCGGAGCGGCCGGGGCCGCAGGCACCGAGCGCTGCGTGGGGCCGGACAGCGGGCCGCCGCAGGTGGGCCATGCGCCCTTGCCCTGGGTCGCCAGGACGCGCTCGCCGATGGCGATCTGCTGCTCGCGGGTGGCCTGGTCGGCCGAAGGAGCGTACTGGGTGCCGCCGTGGCCGGCCCAGGTGCTCGGGCTGAACTGCAGGCCGCCCTGGTAGCCGTTACCGGTGTTGATCTGCCAGTTGCCGCCCGACTCGCACTGCGCGACCTGATTCCACTCGGCATCGGTCGCGGCGGAGGCGTGGCCTGCGCCCATCAGTGCGGCGCCGCCGCCAATGACCGCGGAGGTCAGGGCGATCTTGGCGAAAGTCTTGGTGTTCGTCGACTGCTTAGCGTGACGTCCGGACATGAGTCTTCGTTTCCTCTCTCCACGCGCCTACGAGGTGAGCTGTCGGGTTCGGGCGAGAGGTGCCCGGTCCAGTACGACGTCGCTGGGTGCGATGCCCTCTGAGACTTAACCCCAAGGCTGTTCGCCGAGGCGATCAGCCGGTTCCCGGAGGATTTTGGGTCCCCCGTCCTCGCTCCTGAAAACTGCATTTGCGGAAGTTCTGCCGGCGGAAGCGAGGTTGGGCGCGACCGGCGGAACGGCGTTCGGGTGATCGCCGGGCTGGCGACCGACATGAACACTACGTCGTCGACGAATCCCGGTCACCCGTTGGCACAACTTCGTTCAGGCGACACGAATCGGTGGTTTCTGCGCCGCTGAGGCCGTCCCCGCTGCTCACGGCACTGATAGCCGTCTCGTGTCCAGTTCGTTATCGTTCTGTTACGTGATTAAGGTCACAGAATGATTGAGGCATCGGACACAGTGATTTGTCAGGATTGCGCGCGACGAGCCTCGAGTGCGCGGAAAGTGCTGGCGTGAAAGACCAGCGGCTCCACTTCGGGATCGCACCGCAAGGCCGCGATCTGCAGCAGGACCACATAGTGGTCGCCGGCCTCGATCTCGTTGAACACCGTGCACTCCAGGTGCGCGGCGGCGCCGGGGATGAAGACCGCGCCCGATTCGTCGGAGATGGGTCGGACGTCGTCGAACCGCTGCTCGGGCGGACCGGCGAGGCGACGGCAGACCTCGCCCTGATGGGCGGCGAAGACGCTCACACCGACGGTTCCCGTGCGCAGGACGGGCCAGGTGGTGGATCCGCGACGGACACAGACCGACACCAGGGGAGGGTCCAGCGAGACCGTGGTGAAGGCGCTCGCGGACATCCCGATCGGCGCCGACCCGTCGTCGGCGCGGCGGCAGACGGCGACCACGCCGGACGGGAAGCAGCTGA
Organism: Gordonia aichiensis; assembly: GCF_039946255.1. GTDB lineage: Bacteria > Actinomycetota > Actinomycetes > Mycobacteriales > Mycobacteriaceae > Gordonia > Gordonia aichiensis_A. The sequence continues at coordinate 290,723 of NZ_JBCDWL010000002.1, forward strand.
AGGCGCGCTTGAGCGCGGCCGAGTCGGTGACTGGGCGGAGCCGGTCGACGGTCCGCTGCGGGTGGTCGGTCACCGGCTGCGGCGTCCGGACAGCAGGGCGAAGACCAACCCGAGGAGGAAGCCCAGCGGAGCGCACATCGCCAGCACGTAGACGATCGTGACCGGAACGGTTCCGGCGTCGCGGACTGCTGGAAACAGCAGGGCGATGCTGGCGATCATGCCGATCCCGAACAGGACGACGGCGACCCCGAGCAGGCGGGAGGACTTCTGGGTCTGCATGGCATCCACGGTAGTCGTGACGGTAGAATCCGTGACAGCGCGCCTCTGCTCGGACTGCCATCGGGCTCGGGCGCTTTTGTCTGTGGCAGAACAGATCAATGGTGAAGGTGAGCACTGTGCCGACCGGCCGGGTGAAGTGGTATGACTCCGCAAAGGGATTCGGGTTCCTGTCGCAGACCGACGGCGAGGACGTGTACGTCCGCGCCAACGCGCTGCCTGCCGACGTCTCCGAGCTCAAGGTCGGGCAGAAGGTGGAGTTCGACATGGCGGCGGGCCGACGCGGCCCACAGGCGCTGCGGGTCACGGTCCTGGAGCCGGCGCCCAGCGTCACGCGCAACACCCGGGAGTCGGCCCGTCGCGAACGCGACGCCAAGAGGCTCTCGCCCGATGAACTGCACGGCCTGATCGCCGACCTGATCAGCTTGCTGGAAGGCAAGGTCCAGCCCGACCTGCGCAACGGTCGCTACCCCGACCGCAAGACCGCCCAGCGCATCTCCGAAGTGGTCCGCGGAGTCACCCGCGAACTCGACCGCTGACCTCGGCCGAGAAGGCCCACGACGAACAGACCCGCCCGGTGCATCACCGGGCGGGTCTGTTCGTCTCGGGGTCCCTCACTCGCGTTCGGAGTCCAACTCGGTGCGATTGACGATCTGGAAGTCGAGCGGCAGGGTGCGGATCGAGAAGGTGCCGCGGAACGGGAAGTCGCCGTCCAACGAGCCGGGCTGCTGCCCGGGCGTCTTCTCCCGGTAGCCGCTGATCGACGACACCTCGACGCCGATCAAGACGCGGTCGGGTTCACTGTGCAGGATCTGGGTGTACAGGGTGTTGGGCAGATGGACCGACAGCACGCGCAGGATTCCGCGCGGAGTCGCATACTCGGCGATCACCGTCCACGGCCCGGTGGCGATCTCACTGGGCACGCTCAAGCTCACGCGCTCGCCGATGGCGACCGGATGGTCGTAGGTCCGGATCGTGAATCGGCCCTGCGCGTCGACGAGTCGGCAGTCGTTCATCTTCACCGAGCACCAGAACGACGGCTCCACCCGGGTGAGACTGTCGCCGGACTGGAAGGAGATGGCGGGCAGCGGCTCCTCGTGGCCGCGGACCAACGCCGCGGTGGCGCCGACGATGATCACCAGCGCGGCGATGACGGCCGCGCCGATGATGGTGAGGGCCTTCTTGTCTTGCTGTTGCATCACGGGCGAACACCTGTCCTTATCGATGAGCTGAAGCGGTCGATGAGCTGAAGCGGTCGGGGGCTGAGGCGGTCGTGCCGACTCCCGTGCTCACGGGCGGGGTCGGTGCGGGGGCGTCGGCACCTGGATCGGCATGGTCGGCGCGGCGTGGTCGGGGCGTCGGCCGCCGAACCCGGGCACCAGGGTCGCTCCGCGGCTGGTGAGCACGGTCTGGACGAGCCCGATGCCGACGAAGACCGTCACCACGGTGAAGCCGATCCACAGTTCGGTCGGGAGCAGCACGCCCATCGTGGCGCCGAAGACCCAGCACAGCTGCAGCACGGTCTCCGACCTGCCGAACGCCGACGCCCGCGACTCCTCGGGGAGATCGTCTTGGATGCTGGAGTCCATGCAGACCTTTGCGATCGCACTGGTCGCGGACCCGATGAACGCGGCGACGATGACGAATATCAGGGAGTCGAAGATCGCCGCGAGCAGGCAGCCGGTGAAGGTCGCGGCCGTCGAGAAGACGACGATGTTCGTCGGATTGCGCAGTTCGACGCGGGTGCCCAGGCCGTTGCCCAGCGCATTGCCGACGCCGGCGGCCGCGCCGACCGCGCCCAGCATCATCAGCTGTGCCCACCCGGAACCGACGTGGTCCTGGGCTTTGGCGTAGAACGCGATGTAGAGGGTCAGGAATCCGGTGAGGATGCGGATCGTGCCGTTGCCCCACAGCCCGGTCACGACCGAACGGCCCAGGGGTTGACGCATCTTGGCCGTCAGCATCCGCGACAGGCTCGGCTTGCCGACGGCGACCGTCGGCGCCTCGGCGTCGGGGCTGCCCCGATAGGTGATGGTGGTGGGCACCTCGCCCTCGGTGACCTCCACCCACGAGGGGATCCGCATGCAGTAGTAGCCGCCCATCGCCGCGATGAGCACGAGGAAGATCATCGCGCCGGGTACGTGGAAGGGCAGGGCCTTGCCCAGCAGCAGTTCGAGCGCTCCGGCGATGCCGCCGCCGACGATCGTTCCGCCGATCAGCCCGAAGGTGGTGAGGCGGGAGTTGACTCGCGGCAGGTCGATCGACGGCGGCAGCACACGCGGGGCGACCGCCGATTTGAGGACGCCGAACGACTTCGACAGCACCATCAACCCCAGCGCGCAGGGATACAGCACCCACGGCTTGTACTGGAGCTGGCCCGACCCCGCATCCCACGACGAGTTCACGATGATGAGCAGCCCCAGCACCGCGCGCAGCGCGAAGGTGGACGCCATCGCGATCCGGCGCCCGTTCTGCAGACGGTCCAGCAGGGGCCCGATCAGCGGCGCGATCAGCGCGAACGGAGCGATGGTCAGTGCCAGGTACAGGCCGACGTTGACCTTCGACTCGGCGGTGGCCGCGGCGAAGAACAGGGTGTTGGCGAGCGCGACGGCCATCGCGGCGTCGACGGCGCTGTTGGCGATCACCGGCATCGTCAAGGCGGTGAGGCCGGAACGGTCGGCGCCGTCGGCGGTCGCGGCCCGGTGGACCATGTCGACCCCGCGGGCGGTGAAGTACCGCGAGCGTCGTGCCATCACCCGCACGACCGTCACCTTCTCGGGCGGGACGTAAGAGGTGTCGCGGCGCCCGTTCGACGGCGCGTCGGCGGTCGGCGCGTCGATGCGCGTGGTCGGTTCGTCGCCCCGGTCGGGCTGGTCGAGCGGCGGCAGATGCGGATTCCGCGTCCGCGGCGGCAGGTAGCCGTCGCTGGCGGGCCTGCGCCGCGAATCGAACGGTCGTGTGGGGACCCGCGGCGGCGGGTCGGCCGGATAGTTCGCCTGGCCGGGATGCGGCGCGGGCCGCCGCGGAGCCCGCGGCGCCTGGTCGCCGCGATGGGGGCGACCGTCACCGGATTGACGAGAGTTCACGCCTCAATTGTTCCCTATCGTGCCGACTGCTCCGGGAACAGGCGTCTCCGGGCTGCTCGATGTGCCTGGGACCGGCGCCGGTCGGTCATCTCGATACGCCCTGGGACGGGCGCAGCCTCAGGGTGGTCGAGTAGCCATCGAGCGCAGCGAGACGGCGTATCGAGGCCTCGTGCGGGCATCTCGATACGCTCGCTCACTTCGTTCGCGGGCTACTCGATGAGCCTGGGACGCTCGCTCACTTCGTTCGCGGGCTACTCGATGAGCCTGGGACGCTCGCTCACTTCGTTCGCGGGCTACTCGATGAGCCTGGGTTGCTCTACTCGATAGGCCCTGGGACGGGCGCCGTGTCAGGGTGGTCGAGTAGCCATCGAGCGCAGCGAGACGGCGTATCGAGGCCCGTCCGGTTGTCTCGACACGAGCCTCGGGACGTGATGCGCGGCGGCGTCGGGGCCCTGACGTGCATTTCACCGTGTCGCTATTGCACACTGGAAGGGTGAGTGTTGCATCGAAGAACGGCGCCTTGGTGGACGCCGTCGCTTTTGCACGAGACGCGCTGCTGGCCGAGGGCGAGGTCCCCGGCGAGCATCTGGGGGCACGCGAGGAAGGCGAGTACGCCGCGACCCATTACTTCGCCGCGCAGGTACCGGGATACCGCGGGTGGCAGTGGTGCGTCGTGGTGGCCGGCGCCCCCGCGGTCGACGAGTTGACGGTCAGCGAAACGGTGCTGCTCCCCGGCGACGGCGCCCTGCTGGCTCCCGAGTGGGTGCCGTGGGTCGACCGGGTGGCACCGGGAGATCTGGGGCCGGGCGACCTGCTGGCCGCACCCGCCGACGACCCGCGGTTGGTGCCCGGACAGATCGACACCCTCGACATCGATCCGATCGACCGCGACCAGGTCGGTCAGGTCGACGCCGCGATCGGCCTGGGCCGCAAGCGACTGCTGTCGTTCGACGGGCGCGCCGAGGCGGCCCAGCGCTGGCACGACGGCGACTTCGGTCCCGGCTCGGCGATGGCCCGCAACGCCCGCCACTCGTGCGGCACCTGCGGCTTCTACCTGCCGATCGCCGGCGCGCTCCACGGCGCCTTCGGCGTGTGCGCGAACGAACTGTCCGCCGACGGCCGCGTGGTCTCGGTGGAGTACGGGTGCGGTGCGCATTCGGACGTCAAGGTCGCCGGCGGTGAGGGCAGCCCGGCCTACGACGCCTATGACGACGGGGCCGTCGAAGTGGTGACGCTGCCGACCGCGCCGGTCGCAGATGCCGAGACCGGAGCCTGACCCGGCGGACCCCTTCGGGACCGCCGACCTGCGCCGGGCGACGCTCGCCGGCTGGCAGGGCTCACCGACTCGGCTCGCCGAGGACGCGGCAGCCGAGGCCGAACTCATCGAGATCGGTTACCGCGACCGACTTTTCACCGAGCTCGCCGCCAACGCGGCCGATGCCGCCGCGGCGGCCGGGATCGTCGGGCGGGTGTCCGTGCGGACCGATGGGACGCGTGTGCACGTCGCCAACACCGGCGCGCCGCTCACCGCGGACGGCGTCCGGTCGCTGACCGCGCTTCGCGTCTCCCCGAAGCACCGTGCGGACGGCGCCGACGGCCGCGCGACCGTCGGGCGGTTCGGCATGGGATTCCGGGCCACCTCGCTCGCCGAGTGCGTGGTGATCGCCTCGACGACCGGGACGATCGAGTTCGACGCCGCACGCACCGCCGAGACGGTCGCGGCGCTGGTCCCCGGCGCCGACCTCGATCGACTGCCGACCCAGCGGCTCGCCTGGCCGGTGGCGTCGGCGCCCGCCGCGGGCTTCGACACCGAGGTGACCCTGCACCTGGGCGAGGCGCAGTCGGCCGCCGATCTGGTGGCGTCGGCCGCCGCGCAGGCCGCCGACCTGCTGCTGGAGCTGGAGTCGATCGATCGGATCGACATCGACGGACACCGCTATGAGCGACGCGCCGACGGCGACGACGTCGTCATCGACCTCGACGGGGTCGAGCACCGGCGCTGGCTCACCGCGCGTGCGGCAGGCGCGCGCTGGCTGGTCCCGGTCAGCGGCGGGCGACTGCGACCGCTGTCCGCAGACGTGCTGCGCAGCCCCACCGCCACCGACATCGAACTGACCCTGCCCGCGCGGGTGATCACCGACCTGCCGGTGACTCCGGACCGCCGCGAACTCCACCCGGACGCGGAGGTCGCGGCCGCGGCCGAGGGCTATCCCGAACTGGTGGCCGCGGCGCCCGACGATCAGAAGCACCTCCTGATCCCGCCGCCCGCGCTCGCCGCCGGCCGCGTCGATGCGGCTCTGCGACAGGCCATTCGTGACCGGCTGGCTCATGCCCGCTGGGTGCCGTCGGCCACCGGGGAGGCGCTGGCGCCGGACCGGACGTGGGTCCTGCCGGGCCTGACGGCGGAGCTGGCGTCGCTGCTCGGCGAAGTCGTCGAACCGCTGGCGCACCCCGACGTCAGCGACCGGGTCACCGCATCGTTGCTGGTGGGGCTCGGTGCCAGACAGCTGGGCCTGGCGGAGGTCGCCGACCTGCTCGCCGGCGTCGACGTCGACGACCCGAAGTGGTGGGCCCGTTTGTACGCGGCGCTGTCCGCGTCGGTGGCCGACGCCCGCGACGCCGAGGAGCTGGCGACGCTGCCGGTGCCCCGCGCCGACGGTCGCATGCACGTCGGTTGTCGCGGGCTGTTCCTGATCGACGGGCTCGACGCCGTCGACGATCCGCCGGTGCTCTCGTGGGTGCCGACGGTCGCACTGGAGGCCTACGATCCACTGCTGGAACGGCTCGGACTGACTCGGATCACCGCAGCGCAGGCACTGGAGCATCCGGGCCTGCCCGCCGAACTCGACGGCGCCGACGACCATGACGATCTGGCCGACACCGTGCTGCGACTGCTGGCGATGCCCGATGCCGGGCGGGCGCCCGCGGAGCTCGGCGCACTGGAACTGCGCGGCGCCGACGGGGAGTACTGGCCCGCCGACGAACTGCTCCTGCCGGGCGGCCCGCTCGCCGGCGTGCTCGTGCCGGACTCGCCCTTCGGGACGGTCGACGAGGCGCTCGTCGACCACTACGGCGCGGAGGCGCTGCGCCGGCTCGGCGTGGGATGGGGCTTCAGCGTGATCGTCGATCCCGCGCCGGTCGCGCCCGATCACGATCTGCCCGACGAGGAGCAGTGGTGGGACACCCATGACGTGCCGCCCGAGGAGCTCGCGGCGGTCCGCGACCTCGACCTCGTCGATCCGGACCGATGGCCCGAGGCCCTCGCCCTGCTGGCCGCCGACGAACAGACGGCGCCGCTGCTGGCCGGCGGCTACACGCGGTGGTGGCTGCGCCGATACGCCGAGATCGGCGGCACCCCGCTGCGGCACCTGCGCGGCGTCGACGACCCGACCCTGAAGGGTCTGTTCGATCCGGTCGCCGTGCCCGAAGCCGCCGCCGGACTGCTCGCCGGCGCCGCACCCGACGACGCCGACGACGCGCAGGCGTGGCTCGACGCCCTGGCCGACCCCGCGCGGACCGTCGCGCCCGGGGTCGCGGTGCGGGCGCACGCCGCGCTCGTCGCCGGGGTGCGAGCGGGCGCTTACCGCGCCGCCGACATCGAACCGCCCGCCGGTGCGCGGACCGTCGACGGCGGCGTCGCCGACGATCCGATCGTCCTGGACGCACCGTGGTGGACCGCGGTGGTGCCCGCCGCTCGCGGCGTCCTCGCCGACGTGCCTCCCGATGCCGAATCGGCCGGTCTTCTCGCCGAACTGCTCGACTGCGCGACGGCCACGGAGACCTATCGGGCGCTGCCGGATCCGGACGGAGATCCGATCGACCCGGACTCGGCCGACGGCGTCGCGCTGCTCGCCGCAGCCGGGCTGCGCACACCCAGGCGACTGGTGGTGCACGACGACCTCCACGTCACGCTGACCGAGGACGGGACGAGCCGTCGGTGCCGTACCGCGATGTGGTGCGACGGACCTGTGGTTCACCTGAACCGCACCGACCCGTGTGTGCGCTGAGGACGGGAGTCGGGGCAGTACGGTTATCGGTGAAGCGAGGTGACAAGTGCAGCAGTTTCCGATCGACGACCGCATCACCGACTGGGTGGTGCACTCCCGGCATGAGCCGCTGACCTCGGCGATGCATCTGGTGACCGTGTTCGGCGACACCCTGACCCTCGCCCTGGTGGTGATCGGGGCACTGGTGCTGGCGTGGCTCGCCAACCGAATCGACCTGGCCGCCCTGATCGTCGTCGGCAGCCTCACCGGCTATCTGCTGATGCTGCTGCTCAAAGTCGTCTTCGCGCGCGCCCGACCGCCGATCGAGGACCGGCTCATCGACGTCGGCGGCGCGTCGTTCCCGTCGGGGCACGCGATGCTCAGCACCGTCGTGTACGGGCTCGCCGCGGTGATCCTGTTCCGCCTGTATCCGCGGGTTCGCGCGCGTGCGGCGGTCCTGCTGTGGGTGCCGGTGCTCGTGGTCCTGATCGGCCTGAGCCGGGTCTACCTCGGCGTCCACTGGGCGTCCGACGTCTTCTTCGGCTGGGTCTTCGGCGTGATCTGGCTGACTGTGTGCCTGTTCGGTCACGCACAGATCGTTCGACGCCCGGCACTGTTGCGCGTCGGCACCAAGCGAACCGTCAGCAAACCGGGGCCGCAGCGACCCGGCGGGCCGGGTCAGGGCGCGTCCAAACCTTCCTGAGCGCCGCGCGAGCCGCGTCGTACCGCCGCCTTCTGCACCAGCACCAGCGTGGTTCCCATGATGCCCACGACCAGTCCGACCAGGCAGACGACGAGCGCGCGGTCGGACCCGACACCGGTGAGCCAGACCACCAGCGTGGCGACGGCCCAGATCGCCATCCCGGCGACGATCACCGGTTCGGGAGCCCGGAGACGGGGCGGCAGCGGGGGGATCTGCTCGTCATGCGACATGCATCCAGGGTAGCTTTCGGGCCGTGTCGCACCGCGGCCGACGACCGTGGGTAAGAATTGTTCGAACGTCAAGCTCTTCGACAGTGAAGGACCCGCCGATGACCGACCCGGTCGACAACGATCCGCAGGCGACGACCGACCCCGCCGGATCGAAGGCCCCGCACTCGGTGCTGGACCGCTACTTCAAGATCAGCGAACGCGGATCGACCGTGGTCCGGGAGGTCCGCGGCGGTCTGGTCACGTTCTTCACGATGGCCTACATCGTGGTGCTGAATCCGATCATCATCGGCGGCATCCCCGGCGAGAAGATGAACGCCGACGCCTTCGGCAACGTCCTGCCGGTCCTGCAGGTGACCGCGGTGACGGCGCTGGTCGCGGGCGTCATGTCGATCATCTTCGGCATGGTCGCCAACTATCCGTTCGCGATCGCCGCCGGGCTCGGCATCAACAGCCTGCTGGCGGTCACCATCGCACCTCAGATGAGCTGGCCCGCCGCGATGGGCCTGGTCGTGATCGACGGCATCATCATCGTGCTGCTCGGTCTCACCGGCGTGCGAACGGCGGTCCTCAACGCGGTCCCGGACGAGCTGAAATCGGCGATCGCCGCGGGCATCGGCGCCTTCATCGCCTTCGTCGGCCTCATCAACGCGGGTTTCGTGACCCGGCCCGCCGATCCGCATGCACCGCCCGTGCAGTTGGGCAGCGACGGCTCCATCGCCACGGTCCCGACCCTGATCTTCGTCATCGGCGTGCTGCTGATGGCGATCCTGGTGGTTCGCAAGGTGCCCGGCGGTCTGCTGCTCGGCATCGTGGTGATGACGATCGTGTCGATCATCGTCGAAAGCGTGATGCACCTGGGCCGGTCGTCCGACGGCAACGGCGGCTGGGCGATGAACGTGCCGCAGATGCCCGACGGAGTCGGCGGCATGCCCGATCTCGGCCTCGTCGGTCAAGTGGACTTGTTCGGTGCCTTCACCGGGGCTTTCGAACACGTCAGCGTGCTGATCGCGTGCGTCTTCGTGTTCAGTCTCGTGCTCTCGAACTTCTTCGACGCGATGGGCACCATGACCGGTCTGGGCAAGGAGGCCCGCCTCACCGACGAGCACGGCAACCTGCCCGGCATCGGCAAGGCGCTGGTTGTGGAGGGCACCGGTGCCATCGTCGGCGGTGCGGCCTCGTCGTCGTCGAACACGGTGTTCGTCGAATCGTCGTCGGGCATCGCCGAAGGTGCGCGGACCGGTCTGGCGAACGTCGTCACCGGTGTGCTGTTCCTGGCGGCGATGTTCTTCACCCCGCTGTACAAGGTGGTCCCGATGGAGGCCGTCGCGCCGGCGCTGGTGATCGTCGGCGCGCTGATGATGGGGCAGATCCGCGACATCGACTTCGGCAAGTTCGAGCTGGCGCTGCCCGCCTTCCTGACGATCGTCGCGATGCCCTTCACCTACTCGATCGCGAACGGAATCGGCGTCGGATTCATCAGCTGGGTGGCGCTCGGCGTCGGCCGCGGGAAGTGGCGCCAGCTGCACCCGCTGCTGTACATCGTGGCGGCGCTGTTCATCGTCTACTTCGCCCGCGGCCCCATCTCGTCGCTGATCAGTTAGTCGCCGGGTCTCGATGCGCGGCCTTCGCTTCGCTCCGGTCGCTTACTCGACCAGCCTGGGGTGGCCTTTCAGGGTTGTCGAGTAGCCCGGGAACGGAGTGAGCGAGCGTATCGAGACGGGGTATGCGGGGGTCTCGATGCGCGGCCTTCGCTTCGCTCCGGTCGCTTATTCGACCGGCCTGAGCGGGCCTTTTAGGGGTTGTCGAGTAAGCGGAGGAGCGGAGCGGGGGAGCGCATCGAGACGGCTGGGGGGCGGCTTTCAGGGTTGTCGAGTAGCCCGGGAACGGAGTGAGCGAGCGTATCGAGACTGGGGTGCCGGGGTCTCGATGCGCGGCCTTCGCTTCGCTTCGGTCGCTTACTCGACCGGCCTGAAGGTGCCGGGGGTCTCGATGCGCGGCCTTCGCTTCGCTTCGGTCGCTTACTCGACCGGCCTGAAGGTGCCGGGGGTCTCGATGCGCGGCCTTCGCTTCGCTCCGGTCGCTTACTCGACCGGCCTGAGATGGCCTTTAGGGTTGTCGAGTAAGCGGGGGAGCGCATCGAGACCGCTGGACGGCGACTCTCAGAAGAAGGTGCCGGCGAAGGGGGCCTCGTCGACGGCGAAGAGTGCGGCGAAGGCGGCGGCGGTGTCGGCGTCGGCCGCGATCCGGCCAGCCGCGGTCATCTCGCGGACGCTGATCCCACCGAGGTAGACGCTCGAAAGGGTGGCGATGTCGATGGTGAGCTGCGCGGGATCGTCGGTGCGTTCGACGCTTCCGCGTCCGCCGACGACCCGCAAACGGTAATGGCCGGCCCGATCTCCGAAACCGTCGGTCACGGCGAGGACCAGATCGCCGTCGGCGGCATACGAGCGCAACTTCAGCGCGTCCTTCACATCGAGGATCGACGCCCACAGCTCATCGGGACGTCCGGAGATCTCGAGGGCACGCGCATCGACCAGCTTGTGCGGCAGCGGATCGTCCACCGGAATCGACGCGGTCACCGCCGAGACCAGGTCGAGGCTGGTCAGCACCCGCCACAGGTCGGTGTGCGCCTGGGGAGTGGCGGCGACGAAGTCACCGACGATCGCCGTCTTGTCGCGGGCATCGATCCGATAGGCGGCGTACCCGTCGGCGTGGAGCAGATAGTGCAGCCCGGAGGTCTGCGAGTTCCGGCGGAAACTGCGGTCGGCCAGAATCGACGGCCACCACGTCTCGGGCCGGGTGATGGCGCCGTTGCGGCCGGCCGCCCACCGGGCGTGAATGGTCGGCACGTGCCGGACCACCTGCTCTTGACTGCCGTACCGCACGCGCGAGTCCGCGGGCGCCGGGGTCCGGAACTCAGCGGCCGGCGGCGCGATCCGCACCCGATGCGAGAACGCGGCCGGACCGAACCCGAAGCGTTCGTAGATGCCGCCCTCGGATGCCGTGAGCGTGGCAAGAGGAAAGCCGCGCTCGCGCCACGTCCGGTACTGCTCGGTGAGCATCCGCCGCAGCAGTCCGCGACGGCGGTGCGTCGCCGACACCGAGACCCACGACAGGCCTGCGGTGGTCGCCACCCCGCCGCCGGGCACCGTCACCGGCACGGGGAAGTACAGCGACACCGCGACGATCGGCCTGCCGTCGGAGACGGTGTCACGGATGATCACCGTGTCGCCCTCGCCGGCGCGATTGCGGAACTCGATCATCTCGTCGGCGGGCAGCGGCTTCGGCAGGGCGAAGGCGCGCGCGTCGATCGCCAGAATCTCCGGCCAATCGGTTCCCCGCGGCCGTTCGAGCGACAGCGGATCGGTGGCCTCAGGCATCGGGGTACTCACCGTTCCAGTGTGCCAAAGCTCACCGACGGGGTTGTCGGCTGCCACTGAGCGGCGACGATGTGCCACCGTTGTCTGGTGAATGCGCAGGCACCTCGGAACATCCCGCCCGCTGTGGAGGTCATCGACATCGTCGACCCGGCCGACCCGCGCGTCGACGACTTCCGCGACCTCAAGTCGGTCGACCGCCGACCCGACGTCCTCACCCTGCCGGGTGGTCAGGGCGGTAGGGGACTGGTCATCGGCGAAGGCGTCCTGGTGGTGCAGCGAATGATCGCCTCACGCTTCGCGCCGCACGCCTTCTTCGGAGTCGACCGTCGGCTCCGCGAACTCGCCGCCGACCTCACCGCCCCGTCGGTCGCGGCGGTGCCCTTCTACCGGGCGAGCGCCGAGGTGATGGCGGAGGTCATCGGTTTCCACCTCAACCGCGGCGTGGTGGCCGCCGCCCACCGACCGGCCGAGCAGACGGTGCCCGAACTGCTGGACGGGGCGCGGACCGTCGTCGTCCTGGAAGGCGTCAACGACCACGAGAACATCGGCAGCATCTTCCGGAACGCCGCCGGGCTGGGCGTCGACGCGGTGATCTTCGGTGCCGGTTGCGCGGACCCGCTGTATCGGCGGTGCGTCCGGGTGTCGATGGGGCATGCGCTGCTGGTGCCGTTCGCCAAGGCGGAGAGCTGGCCGAGCGAGGTGGACCTGCTGCGGGCGCAGGGCTTCACCACGGTCGCGTTGTCACCGGGAGCGGGCAGCGTGCCGCTGGCGGGCGCCGTCACCGGCGGGAAGGTCGCGTTCCTGGTGGGTGCCGAGGGGCCGGGGCTGACGGCCGAGACGATGGCGCGGTGCGATGTGCGCGCCCGAATCCCGATGAGCCGCGGAACGGACTCGTTGAACGTCGCCACGGCCGCCGCCCTCGCCTTCTACGAGCGCGCCCGGGTGTAGATCGGAGTCACAGACGCCCGCGGAAGCCGAAGTAGCGCGAGATCGGGCCGGGGGTGCGTTGCCGGGCGGGCTCGCCCTCGGGTTCGGGCTCCGCCGCGGGGAGATGCTCGATCGGGATCGTCGGCTCCTCGGCGCCGTCTCGCCGGATGGGTGCGGTCGGTTCCTCGCTCGGGCCGGGAGCCTCCGTGCCGGACTCGGCGACCGGGGCGGCGGGTGCGGGAGCGGCCTCGGGTTCGGGCGCGATCGCGTCGCCACCGTCGGCCGCGGGACGCGCCGTCTGCAGGGACACCGAGGTCTCGATGACCTTGTCGAGGCCGTCATCGGGACCGACCCGGTACACGGTGACGGGAATGCGCGTCGGATCGACGTCGTCATCGGCCGACTCCCCGAAGGCGAAGCCGAACCATTCGCGGTGGGCGGCATCGGCCAGTCGCCCGGGATGGAAGGGAAGGGCCAACGGGTCGCCGACGGCGGTCTGCGGGTGCTCACCCGCCCAGAAGGGGCCCTCGAACGGATACGGCAGGCCGGTGTCGTCGCGGATCGCGGTGGCGGTGCCGGAGAAGGAGCGCTGGATCTCACCGTCCTGCCATCGCGCGAAGCACGCTGAATCACTGAGCGGATCGAGCGAGATCAGCACCCATGCGTGTCCGACGCCGAGATCGGTGAGATATGACGACAACTCGTTCGGATCACTGGTGCGCAGACTGGTCCCGGCGAGGACGGCGAGCCGGCCGAAGTGGGCGGCGAAGACGCGGTTGTCGGCGCCGTCGACGGCTGCGGCCAGATCGGAGGTGCCGATCGGCGTGAGGTCGGCGTCGGTGAAGGCGCGTTCCATGAAGTCGGTCGTCTTCTCCGGGTCCAGGTAGGCCCCGGCCCGCAGTTCGGCTGCCGGATCCGGGCAGTCGATGAACCAGAGTGCAGAAATGTTCGGCAGCACCGAGTCTCCCATTCGCATCATTCGTTCGGGTGGCTGCGAACGCCGAGCAGCACATCCTCCCAAGCCGGCACCGTCGGTGTGGCACGTTTTCCGCGGTGTCGCGGTCCGGTCGGCTCCCGTTCCTCGGGCGCCGACCGCCGGTCACCGTAGCCCAGATCGAGCACGTCCCCGAACGGCTCGCGCTGCCTGCGCTGTTGGTCTTCGGTCAGGTCGTCGGCATTCACGGTCACCAACTCGTGACCGTCGGCGGTGACCTCGCGAATCGGCGGGTCGGCTGCGCGCGGCGAGGCCTGCGCAGCGATCGTCGGCGGAGTCGGTCGGCGCCGGCTCCTGGCGAGTTCGGGTTCGCTGAGCTCGACGGCGAGGTCGTCCATCGGGTCGGTGGTGCCGCCGTGCGACCCGGGCACGAATCGCCAGTGCGCGAAGAGCCCGGAGCCGGGGTCGGGCGACACCTGAACCACCCATTGCCCGGACGCCGCACGCCAGGCGTCCCACTTCGCGTTCTGCGGCGATCCACCGCGCAGCACCAGACACTCGGCGACGACCTCGCCGAGCGTCCCCGCCGACGGGCCGTCGACGCCCAGGGGATGCGAGGCGCGGGCCAACTCGGCGGCGCGGCTGCGCTCGAGCATCACCGGATGGGCGAAACGCGAGATCTTGTCGAGGGCCACGCCCGTCGACTCGGCGAGCTCCTCCGGTGTCGCGCCGGCCCGGACGCGTGCCTGGATCTCACGCGGGGTCAGGGTGACCGCCTGCCGGTCGGGCACGGCCGCAAGAGCGGTGACGGGGGCCGATTCGGTGGCGGGGGCGGGCTCGGGTGCGCCTGGCGCCGGGGCATCGGCGGCGTCGGCCGACTGTGCGTCGTCGGTCGGCGCGGCATCGGTCGGGGCGTCGTCTGTCAGAGAATCGACGGTCGCGGTGTCGTCGGTCTGCGGGTCGGTGCTCTCCGCGGACCCCGATTCCGACTCGACAGCCCCTGATTCGACGGCCCCGGATTCGGCCGCCTCGGGTCCGTCGTCACCGTCTTCGGTAGGGGCGGGCGGTGCCTCGGCGGGTGGATGGACCAGCGCGCGCAGGGTGTCGTCGACGGCGACCAGGAACTCGTCGCCGGAGTCCAGATCGATCACGATGATGTGCGCACCGTCGGTCTCTGCGCGATCGGCATGTAGTTCGCGCATCGACTCCTCCTCCGGTCCCAGGTACGCGGATACTGCATTCACCCTAGTGAACTTCCGCGTCGAACGACGAGTGGACACGCGGTGAACGGCGCCGTCGGATGGCGGGGTCCGACGAAACTCTCGATCCAGACGCGCAGTGCCCGCCGAGTGGTCGACGGGCACTGCGCGAGGCCATCCGATGCCTCAGAGGCGCTCGACGATGTAGTCGATGCACTGGGCCAGCTTGGTGATGTCCTCGGGGTCGATGGCCGGGAACATGCCGATGCGGAGCTGGTTGCGGCCGAGCTTGCGGTACGGCTCGGTGTCGACGACTCCGTTGGCGCGCAAGGTCTTCGCGACGGCGGCGGCGTCGACGGTGTCGGCGAAGTCGATGGTGCCGACCACGTGGCTGCGGTGCGCCTCATCGGCGAAGGGCGTCGCGAACTCGCTGGCGTCGGCCCAGGAGTATAGACGCGAGGCGGAGTCGGCGGTGCGGCCGGTGCAGAAGTCGAGGCCGCCGTTCGAGTTCATCCACTCGATCTGGTTGTTCAGCAGCAGCAGCGACGCCAGCGCCGGCGTGTTGTACGTCTGGTTCTTGGCGCTGTTGTCGACGGCGGTCGGCAGCGACAGGAACTCGGGGCACCAGCGGCCCGACTCCTTGATCTCCGCGACCCGGGCCAGCGCCGCCGGGCTCATGACGGCGATCCAGAGGCCGCCGTCGGCGGCGAAGCTCTTCTGCGGGGCGAAGTAGTAGACGTCGGTCTGGGCGATGTCGACCGGCAGACCGCCGGCGGCCGAGGTCGCGTCGATCGCGATCAGGGCGTCACCGGCCGCGGCGGGCCGCACCACCGGAACGGCCACACCGGTCGAGGTCTCGTTGTGCGCCCAGCCGATCAGGTCGACGCCTTCGACGTCGGCGGCGGTCAGCGCGGCCGGATCGGGGGCGGTCCCGGGGTCGGTGGAGATGACCTTCGGGTCCTGCAGGAACGGGGCCTTCTTGGAGACGGTGGCGAACTTCTGCGAGAACTCGCCGTAGGTGAGGTTGAGGGCGCGCTCGCGGATCAGGCCGAACGACGCGGCGTCCCAGAAAGCGGTGGTGCCGCCGTTGGAGAGGACCACCTCGTAGCCGTCGGGCAGCGAGAAGAGCTGGGTGAGGCCTTCGCGGATCGCGCCGACGACGTTCTTGACCGGGGCCTGACGGTGGCTGGTGCCGAACACCGAGGCGCCGGTGTCGACCAGCGACTGCAACTGCTCGGGACGGACCTTGGACGGTCCGCAGCCGAAACGGCCGTCATGGGGAAGGAGTTCGGCGGGCAGTGTGATCGCGGTATCGGTCATGGTCACGATTCTAAAACAGGCCAGGTGGCGCCCGCGCGCCGCCGGTCGCGGGGGTGGGCCGACTCACGTCGCCCGCCGGCCGGGCGGGCTCGGCGAAGTCACTTCGCCGATGGGCGTCGCAGACGGCCGGAACAGCGCATGATGACAAGGGTCGGATCGCTTCGTACTCGTCGTCGAAGGAGCGCCATGAACGCCACGAAGGTGATCGATGTCCGCGGCCTGCGGAAGCAGTTCGGCAAGTTCACCGCGCTGGACGGTCTCGATCTGACCGTGGAGCGCGGCGAGGTCGCGGGCTTCCTCGGCCCCAACGGTGCGGGCAAGTCCACCACCATCCGCATCCTGCTCGGCATGCTCGGCCACGACGGCGGGCACGTCCGCGTCTTCGACGGCGACCCGCACACCGACGCCGTCGCGATCCACCGCAGGCTCGCGTACGTCCCGGGCGATGTGACCCTGTGGCCGCAGCTGACCGGCGGCGAGTGCATCGATCTGCTGCTGCAACTGCGCGGCGCGCAGGCGGCGACGTCGAGGCGCGCCGAGCTCATCGACCGATTCGAACTGGATCCGACGAAGAAGGCGCGGTCCTACTCCAAGGGCAATCGGCAGAAGGTGGCGCTCGTCGCGGCCTTCGCCGCCGACACCGACCTGCTCGTCCTCGACGAACCGACCACCGGCCTGGACCCGCTGATGACGCGCGAGTTCACCCGCTGCGTCGCTGCGCGCGCCGCTGCGGGGACCGCGGTCCTGATGTCGTCGCACCTGCTCGCCGAGGTGGACGAGCTGTGCAGCACCGTCACGATCATCCGCTCGGGGAAGACCGTTCAGTCCGGCCGGATCGACGACCTGCGCCATCTGCGTCGCTCGCGGGTCACGACGGCGACCGCCCATTCCGTCGACCTCGCGGGCATCCCCGGCGTGCACGACCTGCAACCGTTCGGTGACGGCGAGGTCACCTTCACCGTCGACAATGCGGCGCTCCCCGCGGTGACCGCGGCGTTGTCGGGGGCCGGCGTCGCGCGTCTGTCGATCGCGCCGCCGAGCCTGGAGGAGCTGTTCCTGCAGAACTACAGCGATCAGGACTACAGGGACCAGAACGGGGCCGAGGACCGCGACGACGAGGCGTCGCCCGCCGGACGGGGGCGGGCGTGAGCACCGCGGTCACCCGCTGGCCGCTGCTGGTGCGATTGAACCTGCGCCACGAGCGGCTGATCGTGCCGGTGACCGTGGTGCTGTTCGCCGCCATCAACCTCTCGACCGGCGCGGCGATCCAGGCGATGGCGGGCGACCCGACGCAGCAGCTGCACCTGCGGGTCGCGGCCGGCGGCAACGCCGCCTTCCGCTTCCTGCTCGGCCCGGTCCCCGAATCGAACTCCCTTGCCGCACTGGCCTCCTGGCGTGCGGGCCTGTTCATGATCGCGGCCTTGGCGGTGTGCGCGGCGATGGCGGTGGTACGCCTGACCCGCAAGGAGGAGGAGGAGGCCGGACGCACCGAGCTGATCCTCGCGGGGGCGGTGGGACCGGTGGCGCCGGCCGTCGCCGCGGTCGGGGTGGCGATCGGCTTCGTGATCGCGGTCGCGGCCGTCATGGCGCTCACGCTGATGCGGGTCGACGGCGCCGACGCGAGCTCGCTGCTCGCCGTCTTCGCGCAGTACGCCAGCATCGGTCTGGCCGCAGTCGGCCTGGCGGTGGTGGCCGCCGAGGCGTTCCCGTCCAGTCACGCGGCCAATCTCGCGGCGTCCGGCGTGGTGCTGCTGGGCTACGTGCTGCGCGGGGTCGCCGACACCGTCTCGGGAGCCGGGTGGCTGCGATGGACGTCGCCGATCGGCTGGGCGCAGGCCATCGAGCCGTTCGATCGCAACAACCTGCTGCCCGCGCTGGCGGCGGTGGGGGTGTTCGCGGCGGGACTGTCGATCGCGCCCGCGATCCGGCGTCGCCGCGATCTGGGCGCCGGACTGCTCGTCGCACGGCCGGGCCCGGCGACGGCGCCGCGGCTGCGTTCGCCGCTGGCGCTGGCGTGGCGGTTGAACCGCACGACGATCGCCTCCTGGGCCTACGGGGTCGCCGCCTACGGCGTCATCATCGGGATCGTCGCCGACCAGGTGGATCAGTTGGCGGGCACCAACAAGACGATGACCGACTTCCTGAAGTCGACCGGCACGCACGGCACGCTCTCGCAGATCTTCCTGTCGACGATGACCGCGTTCCTGTCGGTGGCCGGCGTCGGCGCCGGCGTCGCCCTGCTGACGAGATGGCGGGCCGAGGAGACCAGCGGCCGCATGGAGACGGTGCTGGCGGGGCCGGTGTCGCGGACCCGCTACTTCGCCGCGCAGGTCGGCTTGATCGCCGTCGCCCTCGTCAGTGTGCCGATCGCGGCGGCGACGGCGATCCTGGTGGGGGCCGGCCTGTCGGGAGCGGGCTGGGCGTCGACCGCCGAGACCGCCTTCGGCGTCGCCGCCGCGTCGCTGCCCGCCGCAGCAGCCACGACGGGGCTGGCGCTACTGCTGTTCGCGGCCCGCGGGGCGCTGGCACCGATCGGCTGGCCGCTGCTGATCCTGTCGTGGCTGCTGGGGCCCTTCGGCGGGATGCTCGGCCTGCCGCAGTGGGTGCGCGACATCTCGCCGTTCACGCACGTCCCGATGATTCCGTCAGCGACCGTTCACGTGCTGCCCCTGCTGATCCCGGCCGTCGTCGCCGTCGTCTTCAGCGTGGCGGCGTGGCGGCTGTGGGATCGACGGGACCTGGGCTGACGGGACCTGGGCTGACGGGACCTGGGCTGACGGGACCTGGGCTGACGGGACCTGCGTTGGGGTCGGCCGCGCGACGGGGACCGGTGTCGCCGGCGACGGCGCGGTCGACGCCCATCACGCGCGCGAACCACTGGATCAGCGGGCCGACGCCCACGGCGTACAGCACGGTCCCGATGCCGAGGGTGCCGCCCATCAGGAAGCCGACCGCGACCACGATCACCTCGAGCCCGGTGCGGACGACCCGGACCGGCCATCCGGTGCGGGCGACGATCCCGGTCATCAGCCCATCACGCGGTCCCGGTCCCAACCGGGCGCCGATGTACAGCGCGGTGGCGAACGCGTTGACGACGATGCCGCCGAGCATCATCGGGATCGCGATCAGCAGCGGCGGGTGATCGGGCAGCAGGGGGCTGGCGGCGTCGAAGGCCAGTCCGATCACCACCACGTTCGCGACCGTCCCGAATCCCGGTAGCTGGCGCAGCGGCAGCCAGGTCACCAGGACCGCGGCGCCGACGATGATCGTGACCGTTCCGACCGACAGTCCGAGCTGGCCCGCCAACCCCTGGTGCAGCACGTCCCACGGGATGTTGCCGAGCCCGGCGTGCAGGATCATCGACATCGAGACGCCGTACAGCACCAGGCCGACGGCGAGGGCGAGGAGTCGTTTCAGCATGATTCCATCGTTCATCGAACTGGATACTGAATCCATAGCCAGTTGTGGAACACTGGACTCATGATGTCACCGACCGGAACCATCGGCGCCGCGGCCCTGGCCCGGCGTCTGGGCGCCTGGCGTCCGGCGGGGCCGCGTCCGGGATACCAGGCGCTGGCCGATGCCCTGCGGGTCCTGGTCCTCGACGGCCGCGTGCCGGTCGGGACCGCCGTGCCGAGCGAACGCACCCTCGCCGAGGCCCTCGACGTGTCCCGGACCACCGTCGCCGGCGCCTATGCGGCGCTGCGCGAGAGCGGGCACCTGCAGTCGCGGCAGGGAGCGCGCAGCGTGCTTCGGCTGCCGGTCCAGATCCCCCGCGAACCGATCGACCTGGGCGCCGAAGCCGACATGATCAAACTGAACATCGCCGCGCCGCCGGCCCCGGAGAAGGTGATGCACGATGCATACCGGTACGCGCTCGAATGCGCGCCCGGCTACCTACCCGGCACGGGCCTGTATCCGCACGGTCTGCGGGCTCTCGCCGAGACGATCGCCGAGCGGTACCGGTACCGCGGCCTGCCCACCGACGCCGATCAGATCCTGATCACCTCCGGTGCCCAGCATGCGCTGCGGCTGATCCTCGACACGCATGTGGCGCCCGGCGATCGGGTGCTGGTGGAGCAGCCGACCCACCACGGGACCATCCTCGCGCTGGCCCGACATCGGGCGCGCCCGGTCGCCGTCGGCCTCGACCCGGTGCACGGCTGGGACCTCGATCAACTGGAGTCGACGGTGCGGCTGCAGCGCCCGCGGCTGATCTTCCTGATCCCCGACTTCCACAATCCGACCGGACTGCTGCTCGACGAGGCCGGGCGCATCCGGCTCGCGGAGATCTCCGCGCGGCACCGGGTGCCGATCGTCATCGACGAGACGATGGTCGAGATCGGGCTCGACGTCGCCGCGCCGCCGCCGGTCGCGGCCTTCGACGCGACGAGCGGTCGCGCGCAGATCATCACGCTCGGGTCGGCGAGCAAGACGGTCTGGCCGGGCCTGCGGGTGGGCTGGATCCGCGTCGACGCGCGCCCGGACGCCTACGCGCTGGCACGGTACGAGTCCGACCTCGGCGGTGCGGTCGTCGAGCAGTTCGCCGCCCAGTACGCGCTCGACCATCTCGCCGACTTCCTGCCGCAGCGCCTGGCGGATCTGCGCGGCCGGCGCGGCAGCGCGCTGGCGGCGATCGCCGAACACCTTCCCGGGGCCGTCCCGGTGCGCGGGGTGGGCGGACTGTGCCTCTGGGTGGGACTGCCGCAGCCGGTCGCCTCGGCCACCGCGTCGGCCGCGGCGGACCTGGGGGTC
Source organism: Gordonia aichiensis (assembly GCF_039946255.1). Taxonomy (GTDB): domain Bacteria; phylum Actinomycetota; class Actinomycetes; order Mycobacteriales; family Mycobacteriaceae; genus Gordonia; species Gordonia aichiensis_A. Next base: position 311,519 of record NZ_JBCDWL010000002.1, read on the forward strand.
CGGTTGATCCCGGGCGGCTCCTTCGGTCCGCACGGGGGCTTCGCCGGGCACGTCCGAATCCCATACACGCTCGATGTGACGACTCTGACCAGGGGTGTCGAACTCGTCGGGCAGGCGTACCGGCAGGTGACCGGCCAGGTGCCCTCGGCGAGCGCGGCGTCGGCCGTCGACGCCGCGGTGCCCGGCCTGCCCGATCGGCTGGTGGTGTGAACGGAAAGTACGATGCAGCACGTGAAGAAGCTGGTAGACCTGCCCAGTATGCGAGTGTCATACGGGGCAGGCGGACGTGACGGCGACGATGCGGCGGGCGCCGACGGGATGACGGCGAACCTCGACCCGTCGTGGCTCACCGGCGAGCCGCCGTGGCGGGACCTGTTCGGCTCCTGGCTGGCCGAGGCGGTCGCCGCGCGGATTCCCGAACCGAATGCGATGGTCCTGGGCACCGTCGACGCCGACGGTCGGCCCGCCACCCGCACGGTGCTGTGCAAGGGCGTCAGTGATGCGGGCATCGTGTTCTTCACCGGCTACGACTCGCAGAAGGGGCGCGCGCTGACCGCGAACCCGTACGCGTCGGCGACCTTCCCGTGGATCGCCTTGGAGCGGCAGGTGCACTTCCGCGGCCCGGTGGTGCGCGTCGACCCGGCCGAGACCCGGCGGTACTGGGATTCGCGTCCGCGCGGCTCGCAGCTGTCGGCGTACGCGTCGGCGCAGTCGCGCCCGATCGGCTCGCGCGCCGACCTCGAAGCAGCCGCCGCGGCCACCGCGGAGCGTTTCGGCGGCGCCGAGGCCGGCGACCCGGTCCCGGTGCCCGAGAACTGGGGCGGCTACCGCATCGAACCGGAGGTCGTGGAGTTCTGGCAGGGGCGGGCCAACCGCCTGCACAACCGGGCCCGCGCCGTCCGCACCGCCGACGGCTGGCAGTTGGAGCGGCTGCAGCCCTGATGTCGCGCCGCATCCTGGCCGACACCCGGCCGCTGCAGAATCTGTACTTCCGGCGCCTGTGGAGCGCCAACATCATCACGGTGATCGGCGCACAGCTGACCATCGTCGCGGTGCCCGCGCAGATCTACGCCGACACCGGCAGTTCGGCCTACGTCGGGCTCAGCGGCGTCTTCGGGCTGGTGCCGCTGGTGGTCTTCGGACTGTGGGGCGGGGCGCTCGCCGACACCTTCGACCGCCGCCGGATCCTGATGGTGACCACCGTCGGCCTCATCGTCACCTCGGCGGCGTTCTGGGCGCAGGCCGCGGCCGGGCTCGGCAACGTCTGGCTGCTGCTGGGGATCTTCGCGGTGCAGCAGGCGTTCTTCGCCGTCAACCAGCCCACCCGGACCGCGGTGCTGCCGCGCATCCTGCCGCTGGAGCAGCTGCCCGCCGCGAACTCGCTGAACATGACGGTGATGCAGGCCGGTGCCATCGCCGGCCCGCTGGTCGGCGGCGCGCTGATCCCGTTCCTGGGATTCTCCACCCTGTACGCGGTCGACGCGGTCTTCCTGCTGGCGACGCTGTGGGCGGTGATCTCGCTGCCGCCGCTGCCTCCCGAGCACGCCGAGGGGGAGCGGCCCACCGCGGGCTTCCGATCGGTGGTCGACGGCCTGGTCTACCTCAAGGGACACCCGGTACTGCTGATGTCGTTCGTCGTCGACCTGATCGCGATGATCTTCGGCATGCCGCGCGCCCTGTTCCCACAGATCGCGCACGAGAGCTTCGGCGGTCCCACCGACGGCGGCATCGCGTTCGCGCTGCTGTTCATCGCGATCCCGCTGGGTGCGGTGGTCGGCGGCGTGCTGTCCGGGTGGGTCTCGCACGTGCAGCGGCAGGGCCGGGCCGTCGTCCTGTGCATCCTCGTGTGGGGCGCCTCGGTGGCCGTCGCCGGCGGCGTGCTGATCTTCGCCGACGGCGCCATGCTGCCGGTGCTGCCGATCGTCGTGTTCGCGCTGATGGTCGGCGGCGCCGCCGACATGGCCTCGGCAGCCTTCCGGCAGACGATGCTGCAGTCGGCCGCCAACGACGACGTCCGCGGCCGCCTGCAGGGCGTGTTCATCGTCGTCGTCGCCGGCGGTCCGCGCATCGCGGACGTGACGCACGGCGCCACCGCGGCCGTCGCGGGCACCGCCGCCACCGTGGCCGGCGGCGGCGTGCTGGTCGTCGTGCTCACCGTCGTCGCCGCCCTGGCGGTCCCGGTGTTCTGGCGCTACCGGGTGTCGCTGAAGGAGACCGACGACGTCAAGGTCGTCGAATAGCCCGGCGTTTCAGGGTTGTCGAGTAGCCCGGGAACGAAGTGAGCGAGCGTATCGAGACGACGGGGGTCTCGATACGTCCTCGGCTAGCGCCTCGGTCTACTCGACCAGCCTGAAAGGGGGTCGAGCGGCCTTGGGGTGGGCGCTTTTCAGGGGTTGTCGACCAGCCTGAAGAGGTGGCGTTTCAGGGTTGTCGAGTAGCCCGGGAACGAAGTGAGCGAGCGTATCGAGACGACGGGGGTCTCGATACGTCCTCGGCTAGCGCCTCGGTCTACTCGACCAGCCTGAAAGGGGGTCGAGCGGCC
>NZ_JBCDWL010000002.1:314159-493018 GCF_039946255.1 Gordonia aichiensis
CTTGGGGTGGGCGCTTTTCAGGGGTTGTCGACCAGCCTGGAAGGTGGCGTTTCAGGGTTGTCGACCAGCCTGGAAGGTGGCGTTTCAGGGTTGTCGAGTAGCCCGGGAACGAAGTGAGCGAGCGTATCGAGACGAGGGGGTCTCGATACGTACTCGGCCAGCCTAACGGGGGTCGATCGGCTTGGCGGCGGGTGGTGCGTCGGGGGCGTCGACCTCGCGCTCGAGGGGATTGTCGAACTCCACGGTCACCACCTCGAAGCCCTTGTTGCGCTGGGCCTGCGCCGCGCGGGCGTAGGCGATCTCGTCGCCGTCGGTCAGGCGGACGTTGTCGGTGAACTCGGTCAGCAGTGCGCGCGGATACATCCGGTCGACGCGCACGACGTTAATCTCCACGCAGAGCACCAGCATCACCGCGGCCAGGTACAGGAAGGCGACCAGACCGAGGACCACCGCGAAGACGCCGGTGACGTCGCGGCTGTGGATGATGACGCGCTCCACGTAGACGCGACCGAAATGCTGCAGCCCCTGCCAGCCGACGGCGGCGAGGACCGCGCCGGGGAGCACGTCGCGAACGCTCAGGGGCCTGGCCGTGCTGAATCGGAACGCGAAGGTGAAGACGCCGACCCCGAGCAGGATCACGCCGGCCTCGGTCACGTACGAGCCGGCCGCGCCGAGGTCGACCGAGGCGACGATGATGTTGATGGCCACCATCGCGATCATCGTCAGACCCACGGTGAACAGCAGCACCGCGCCCCGCAGCCGCACCTTGATCGGGTTGGGGCGGGAGTTGCGCGGCACCGTCCACGCCACGTTCATCGCATTCTGGACGGCGACGGCCACGCCGAGACCGCCGTAGACGGCGCCGATCAGCCCGATGATCACCGTCGTCGTGCTGCCGCTGAGCCCGGCGGGATCGGCCAGCTGGCTGCCGACCACGGGGATCTGATCGAGCGTGGAGGCGATGACCTGCTCTTTGAGCTCCTGGTGGTGCTCCAACACGATCCCGAGCACGGTCGTGAACACCACCAGCAGCGGAAACAGGGAGACGAATCCGTAGTAGGCGATCAACGCCGCGAGATAGCCGCCCTGGTCGTCGAAGTATTTGTAGGCCACCCCGAGCGGATAGCCGACGACGGGGTGGCGGCGCTGGAAGCCGTCGAGGGCCGAGACGAGCGACACGGCGGCCTCCTCAGCCCAGCCCGCGCAGGAACGCGAGCATCGCCTCGTTCACCTGCGGTGCCGCCTCCATCTGGACGAAGTGCCCGGCGCCGGGCACCACGAGGGTCGAGGCCAGACCGGGGACCATCGCCGCGGTGGATTCGAGTGCGGCGGCGCCCATCATCGACAGCACCGGGTCCTGCTCGCCGGCGACGAACAGCGTCGGCACCGTGATCGGCAGGTCGTGCGACTGCGCGGTCTGCTCCCACACCAGGTCCTGTGCGCGATACCAGTTGAGGCCGCCGGTGAAACCGGTCCGGGTGAACCCGTCGAGGTAGACGTCGAACTCGGCGGCGCTCAGCCACGGCCACGGCAGCGGCGGCGCCGCCGGCAGCACGTCCAGGTAACCGTTGCCCTCCGACGGATGACCCCAGCAGCTCAGATAGTCGCCGTCGCCGCCGAGCGCATGGAAGATCTTCGCCAGGAACTCCCGCGGGCGTGCCCCCAGCTCGGCGTCGGCGACGCCGAGCTGCTGGAAGTAATGGAAGTGGACGAAGTGGCGCTGCGCCATCCGCGCGAAGGCCGCGCTCGGCGCGATCGGCTGCCGAGGCGTGCGGGGCACACTGAACTGGATCAGGGCGCGCACACGGTCGGGAGCCCAGGACGGCAGATCCCAGGTGAGGTGGGCGCCGAAGTCGTGTCCGGCGAACACCGCGTCGTCCAGGCCGAGGGCGTCGAGCAGCCCGGTCAGGTCGGCGACGGTGTGCGCCCGGTCGTAGGCGGCCACGTCGGTCGGCGCATCGGTGCGGCCGTACCCGCGCATGTCGGGCGCGATCGCGCGGTACCCGGCGTCGGCCAGCGCCGCCATCTGGTGCCGCCAGGAGTACCACAGCCCGGGGAAGCCGTGGCACAGCACCACCGGCTCTCCCTCGCCCTGCTCGGCGACGTGCATGTCGATCTCACCGACACGGACGATCCGGTGAACGATGGGCGCGGTCATCACTGGGCTCCTCTGGTCCGCCAGACACTTGACTCGCCGGACCTTACCAACGCGAATCCGGGGTTGTCTGCGCCGGAACGCCGTTCGCTCAGTCCGCGGTGGTCGAGGACGGTGCCGCGAACATGGTTCCGGGGTTCATGATGCCTGCCGGGTCGAGGGCGTTCTTGATCCGCTCGTTCAGTCTCATCGCCTCGGGGCCTAGATACTCCGGCAGCCACGAGCGCTTGAGTCGCCCGACCCCGTGCTCGCCGGAGATGGTGCCTCCCAACGAGATCGCCAGAGCCATGATGTCGTCGAAGGCGGCCTGGGCGCGGGCGTGCATGTCGGCGTCGCGCGGGTCGTAGACGACCATCGGGTGCGTGTTGCCGTCACCGGCGTGGGCGACGGTCGCGATCGTCACGTCGCGGTCGGCGGCGATCGCGTCGAAGCCCGCGATCAGGTCCGGAAGCGCGGTCAGCGGTACGCCGACGTCCTCGAGAAGCAGGCTGCCCTGTCGTTCCAGTGCGGGGAACGCGGTGCGGCGCGCGGCGGCGAAGGCCTCGCCCTCCTCGGGGTCGTCGGTGTGGAAGACCTCGGTGGCACCGTTCTGCGTGCAGATGGCGGCCATCGACTCGATCTCGCGGGCCGCCTGACTGCCCGGTGCGTCCGACCGTGCGATCAGCATCGCGGCCGCCTCCGGATCGAGCCCCATGCGCAGCCGGCTCTCCGCGGCGGCGATGGCATTGCGGTCCATGAACTCGAGCATGGACGGCCGCATGCCGGCAGTGATCGCGAGGACCGCATCCGCGGCGGCACGGGTGGTGGGGAACAACGCCACCATCGTCGAATGCGGTTCCGGTGCGGGGATCAGTCGCAGCGTCACCTCGGTGACGACGCCGAGCGTGCCCTCGCTGCCGACGAACAGTTTCGTCAGCGACAGGCCCGCCGAGTCCTTCAGCCGGGGACCGCCGAGCCGGACCACCTCGCCGTCGGGTAGCACGACCTCCAGCCCCAGGACGTAGTCGGCGGTGACACCGTATTTGACGCAGCACAGGCCGCCCGCATTGGTCGCGACGTTGCCGCCGATGGAGCAGATCTCGAACGACGACGGGTCCGGCGGATACCACAGACCGTGCTCGGCGGCGGCGGCCTTGACCGCGACGTTCAGCACGCCGGGCTGTGCCACGGCCGTCCGGGTGGCGGGATCGACGTGGAGCTCGCGCATCGCCTCGACGCTCAGCACGACGGCGCCGTCGACGGCGATGCTCCCGCCCGACAGGCCCGTTCCCGCACCGCGCGGCACTACCGGGACCCGGTGCCGACCGGCCCACCGCAGCGTGGCCTGGACGTCAGCGGTGCTGCGCGCGCGGACCACGGCCAGCGGCTCGGCGGTGCTGGGCGCGTGGGCACCGTCCTCCCGGTAGGCGGCGACGACCGCGGGGTCGGTCACGACGGTCTTCGGTGCGAGCTCGTCGATCAGCTCGGCCAGCGGTGCTCGGGCCGGCGACCGGAGCTCGTGTGCGGGCACGGCGGTGGCCATGGTTCGTTGCCTTTCTGGGGAGGTCCCGATCGGGATGCGGCGGGGGCGGGTGGAGTCACGGCAGGGTGACGGTCGGATCCTGCTGGTCGTCGGCGGCCGGTGCGACGGTCCGGGGCGGGCCGGTCACGGTCTGCGGGTTCGCGCGGGTGTTGACGTACAGCTGGAAGATGTCCGGTCGAGAATAGTGGCCCACGACGTCCAGGTCGTATTTGGCGCGGACGATCTCATCGAGGTCGATCTCGGCGGTCAGCAGTGCCTCCTCGCCGTACACGGGACCGGCGAGGACCTCGCCGAGCGGCGAGATGATGCACGAGCCGCCGTTCATCAGCACGGTGTCCGGCTCGTTCCCGAGCACGCAGTCGTAGTCGTCGGGGCAGTCCGCCCGCTCGATGTACTGGCAGGCCGAGAGCACGAACACGCGGCCCTCGTACGCGATGTGGCGCATGCTCGTGGCCCACAGCTCACGGTCGTCGAGCGTGGGGGCGCACCAGATCTGCACGCCCTGCTCGTACATGTGGTGCCGCAGCAGCGGCAGGTGGTTCTCCCAGCAGATCACCGTGCCCATCACGCCGTGCGGGGTCTCGACGACGGGCATCGTCGAGCCGTCGCCCATGCCCCAGAGCAGACGCTCGTGACCGGTGGGCATCAGCTTCCGGTGGTAGGCGATCATGCCCTGCTCGGGAGCAACGGTGGCGACCGCGCAGTACCGCGTGCCGTGCTCGCGTTCGATGATCCCGATGACGATCGTGATGCCGAACTCGGTGGCGAGGTCGGCCACCTCGGCCATCTCCGGTCCGTCGATCCGCACCGACGAGTTCCAGTACCGGAGGAAGTCGTCGCGCCCGGCCGGGGTGCGGCCGCCGACGAACGAGCCCATGTCCAGGCCCTTCGGGTACCCGCCGATGAACCCCTCGGGGAACACGACGATCTGCGCGCCGGTCTCGGCGGCACGCCCGACCCACTCGCGGACCTTCGCCATCGTGGCGGGCGTGTCGAACAGCACCGTCGCGGCCTGAACCACTGCGACCTTGGTCATCTACTCTCCATCTCTCACTGAATCGGGTTCCGGTGGCGTCACGGCGGGCGCACGCCCGCCGGTCACATCAATTCTGCGTCCGCTGCGCGGCGCCGGTCGACGATCGCGCGACGGCGTCGGCCTGATCGAACAGTTGGGCCAGATGCACGCTGGGCACGTCGCCGAGCTGGGCGAGCTGCGTCTTGCAGGAGAAGCCGTCGGCCAGCACCACCGCTTCGGGATGATCCCGGACGACGCGCAGGACGCCGTCCTCGGCGATCTTCACCGATAGTTCGTAGTGGCCCTTCTCCATCCCGAAGTTGCCGGCCAACCCGCAGCAGCCTTCGACGACGATCAGCTCGGCGCCCGCCGCGGTCAGCACTCGCCGGTCGGCGCCGTAACCGATGACGGCGTGATGGTGGCAGTGCGGCTGGGCGACCACCTGGACGCCGTCGAGCCGCGGTGGCCGCCACCCGGCACGCACCGCATCGTCGAGGACCTCGCCGATGGTTCGGGTGGCCGCCGACAGCGCGGCCGCGTCCGGGTCGTCGGGAAGCAGCTCCACCAGGTCCGAGCGCAGCGTCGCGGTGCACGAGGGTTCGATGCCGACGATCGTCTTGCCCTGGGCGACGTGCGGCGTCAGGTGCCGCGTGGTCTGCGCGAGGCGTCGTTTCGCGGCGTCGAGCTGACCGGTGGAGATCAGGGTCAGTCCGCAGCAGGCTCCGGGGGCGGCGATCTCCACCGTGTAGCCGGCGGATTCGAGCAGCCGGATGGTCGCCAGTCCCGCCTCCGGCCGGAAGTACTCGGTGAACGAGTCGGCCCACAGGACGATCGAGCCGAGGTCGCCGGCGGTGCCTTCGACGACGGTCGGGGCGAGCTTCGAGAACCGCTTGCGGGCGAAATCGGTCATGCTGCGCCGGGGATCCATTCCCGCGAGCGACATCAGGGGCCGCATCAGCGCTCGTTTGCGGGTGACTCGGTTGATCGCTCCGGCGAACGGGGAGGCCAGTCTGGCGAGAGTCGGCAGGCGCCCCAGGGAGTAGTGACTGGCCGGTCGGCGCTTGCCGCGATACTTGCGGTAGAGGGCCTCCGACTTGAGCATCGCCATGTCGATGCCGGTGGGGCATTCGCTCGCGCAGGCCTTGCAGGACAGACAGAGGTCCAGCGATTCGGCGACCTCCGGCGCGTCCCATCCCTGGACGAGACTGCCGTTCGCGAGCTCCTGCAGGACGCGGGCCCGCGCCCGGGTGGAGTCCTTCTCGTCCTTGGTCGCCTGGAAGGACGGGCACATGAAGCCGTCGTCGGCCCGGCACTTCCCGACGCCGACGCACCGGTGGACGGACTTGGACAGGTCGCCGCCGTCGTGCGCGAACGAGAAGCCGCCGATCGCCGGCAGGGGCTGTGCCGCGGGTCGTCGCAGGTTCTCATCGAACGGCTCGGGGTCGACGATGATGCCGGGGTTGCACACGTTGTACGGATCGAACAGCGCCTTGAAGCCGGCGAGTGCGGCGATCGCGTCCGGCGAGTACATGCCGGCCAGCAGCTCTCCGCGGGCGCGACCGTCACCGTGTTCGCCGGACGGCGAGCCCTCGTAGCGCTGGACGAGATCGGAAGCGGCGAGGATGAACGGACGCATCTCGTGCGGGCGCTCCTCCAGGGGCATGTTGATCCGGATGTGGACGCAGCCGTCGCCGAAGTGACCGTAGGCGAGGCCTTCCACCTCGTGCGCGGCCATCAGCGCCTCGAAGTCGCGCAGGTACTGCCCGAGGTGCTCGGGCGGCACCGCCGCGTCCTCCCAGCCCGGCCACGCCTGATCACCGGAGGGCGTCCGGCCGGCCAGACCGGCGCCGTCGGCGCGGATCTTCCACAGCGCGGTCGCCTCGGGGCCCGGCGGCAGGAGGACCGAGTCGAGGGCGGCGCTCGCGGCGATGAGCTCGCGACCGGCGGTGAGACCCTCCTCGACGGTCTCGCCGGGCATCTCGACGAACAGCCAGCCGTCGCCGGCGGGCAGCGGCGGGACGGCGTCGGGTCCGTTGGCGCGACGCACCACGTCGACCAGGCGCGAATCCATGCCCTCCATCGCCAGCGGCTGCAGGTGCAGCAGGTTGCGCACGTCGTCGCCGGCCTCGGCCATCGACCGGTAGCCGAGGACGGCCAGCGCCGGGGTGGCCGAGCGGGGGACCAGTCGGACCGTCGCTTCGAGCATCAACCCGCAGCTGCCCTCGGTGCCGACCAATGCCCGCGCCAGATGATGACCGTTCTCCGGGAGCAGGTGCTCGAGCGAGTAGCCGGAGACCTGGCGGGAGAAGCGGCCGAACTCGAGGCGGAGCGTTGCGAGGTTGGTGCGGGTGAAGGCGTCGAGGCCCGGGACGACGGTGAGGTCGTCCGCGACGGTGAAGCGGCGCCCGTCCCCGGCGAGCCAGTCCATCGAGACCACGTTGTCGGCCGCGCGACCGTACGCGAGCGCACGCGGGCCGCAGGCGTTGTTGCCGAGGGTGCCGCCGATCGTGCACCGGGTGTGCGTCGACGGATCGGGTCCGAAACGCAGCCCGTACCGGCCGGCCGCGGCGTTGAGGTCGGCGAGGATCACCCCCGGCTCGACGCGCGCGGTCCGCGCCTGCGGATCGATCTCGATGATGCGGTTCATGTGCCGACTGAAATCGATCACGACGCCCGTGCCGATCGCATTGCCCGCCACCGACGTGCCCGCACCGCGACCGATCAGCGGGACGCGATGGATCGCGCAGATCCGGCGCACGGCGACGACGTCGTCGCCGGAGCGGGGGAAGACCACGGCGGTGGGCACGACGCGGTAGTTGGAGGCATCGGTGGAGTACTCGGCGCGCCGACGGGCCGAGAAGTCGACCTCGCCGGTGACGGCCTCGCGCAGCTCGGCTTCGAACGTGTTGATGTCCATCGGTCAGATGTGCGCGACGGTCGGCGCCGGGGTCGGCGTCGTTCGGGGCAGACCGAGCGCGTCGGTCGCCGCATTCAGGCTGGTCTGGCTCTGCTGCCGGTAGAGCTCGTCCGGATCGGCGATGGGGCGCCCGATCAGCGTCGACAGGCGCGCCAGGTCGTAGCCGGCGCCGTCGTGCTCGCCGTTCTTCGCACCGGCCTCGACGAGGTTGGAGCTGAAGATCCCGGCGGCGGAGCGGGGCAGGAAGTCTTCGTAGACGATCGGCTCGGCGACCAGCCAGCCGCCCGACAGCAGCTCTTCGACGTCGGCGGCGGCGGGCGGCTCGGCGCCGGGGCGGTCGGCGGGGACGGCATAGGTGAAGTAGGCCAGACCGTCGCGGTGCAGACCCTGCTCGGAGTCCGGGAAGTACTCGCGCCAGACGGCGGCTGCGGCGTCGTTGCGCGCATCCATCGTCCCGTCGGTGCGGGCGGCCTCGATCCGGGCGATGGCCTCCTCGTAGCGTCGGCGGCCCTCGGGCGTGGGGGCGATGCCTCGCGCCTCGACCTCACCGAAGCGGACGCGCAGGGAGCCCTCGGAGATCTCGCCGTCGGCGTCGATGAAGCGGCGACGTTCCTCGAGCGCACGGAACGAGGTCTGACGGAGCAGGAGATCGGGGCCCTCCCAGCGCGGCGGGCCCTGGATCGCGTCGATCATCGTGATGCCGGAGGCCGACATGACGCGGTAGAGCTCGTCGATGTCGCGGACCCGGGGCGTCAGATGGTTGATGTGCGTGCTGGTGACGCCGCCGATGTCGGCTGCGACCGCCGAGATCTGCTCGAGTTCGCGGTACCACTCCTTCGGCACGGGTTCGCTCGAGATCTCGAAGGCGGCGACGGCCTCGGTGAGGAACTCCTCGGCTTCGCTCTCCGACAAGCCGGTGGCCTCGCACTTGTCGGCCAGCTCCAGCAGGCGGTCGCCGAAGATGCGGCGCGCGCCCAGGAACTCCTCCAGGCGAGCCTGCATGGAGGCGTCGAAGAATCGTCGGTCCTCGGGGACCAGCATGGAGCAGAAGACCCGGAAGGGGTTGCGATCCAGCTCGGCCGCGTCGATCGGGCGGCAGGCCGTCGACACCACGGGGATCGAGCTGTCGGCGGTGTCGCGCAGGTCGTAGAACCCGACCGGATGCATGCCGAAGGCGCCCAGGATGCGGGCGACCTGGTTGAGTTCCTCCGGGGTCCCGACGCGGATCGCACCGTGCCGTTCCGCGGTGACGCGGTCGACGGAGCCGAGTCGCTCGGCTTGGACTCCCTCGTTCATCATGACCTGGCGGTTGACCGCCGACGACGCCTCGACGAGGCGTGTGTAGGCGGGAACCTCCCGGCCGTACACCTCGGACAGCCGTTCTGCGAACTGTGCTCGTAGAACCGCGACTTCCACTGGCGACACGAATCGTCTCCTCTCTGTTGGACCGAACCGGCGTCAATGTTGGCAGGATCACGATCTTTAGGCCTAGCGAAGGATTATGAACAATTAAGTTTAAGAAACCTAAAACCTCGGTAAGGTGGGCCTCATGAATTGGACGACGCAGCAGCTCCGTGCGCTGGTCGCCGTGGCGGACTTCGGATCGATGACCGCGGCGGCGACCTTCCTGTCCTATACGACCGGGGCGATCTCGCAGCAGATCTCCGCTCTCGAGGCGGCCGTCGGCCAGGACCTGCTCATCCGTCTGGGGCGAGGGGTGCGGCTCACCGATGCCGGGCACGTGATGGTCGGCCATGCGCGCGAGATCATCGCCGCCAACGAGGCCGCCGCGAATGCGCTGCAACGCGCCGACGACGATCGGCCCGTCACCGTCAATCTCGGGATCTTCACCTCCGCCGCGGTCGCATACCTGCCCGAGCTGCTGGCGCTGCTCGCTCGGACCAGCCCGCAGATCACCGTCAATGCACACGAGATCTCGCTGACCACGGTGCACGAACGTCTGGCGCAGGGGCGTCTGGACGTGGCGCTGGGCGTGGACTACCCGAACTACCCGGTCATGGACTACCAGGCGTTGACGGTGGTGCGGATGCAGAGCGAGCCCTTCCACCTGCTCTCCTCGGATCCGGAGCCGCTGACGATCGCCCGGCTCAACGAGGTCGACTGGGTGATGCCGCCCTACGAGAGTCACTTCGGCGCGTCGATACGGCTGGCCCTGCACGCGGTCGGAGTGACGCCGCGGGTACGGCACGTGCTGTCGAACCACGTCGCGGCGATAGCATTGGCCGAAGCCGGGTTGGGCGTCACGCCGGCCACCGAGACCACCTCCCGGCTGCGGGCTCATCACTGCCACGAGCACCGCTTCCCCGGTGATCCCGAGCGGCTCCTGGTCGCGCTCGCGCAGCCGGCGAGTCTGGAGCGACGCAGTGTCCGCCAGGTGATCGACGGCTTGCGGTGTTGCCTGCCGCAGTGAACCTGCTATTGTTGCCTGCGACACATTTCATGCCGTGACCGAACCAGGCATCCGTGTCGTTCGCCCGAGCGCCGCATTCGCCGAATGCGATCCAGCGCTGTTCGCGTGCCTCGCTGCGATGACTCCTCCCGGGACGTATCGCACCACCTGAACTCTCCGGGCCCGCCGATCCCATTCGGATGCCGCCTCAGAACATTCGCCGCCCCGCTCCACCCGCGGGGCTCGGCTGCCGCGGCCGCGAAGGCCGCCCGGACCCTCCCCGCCCAGGGACGGCCTCCGGTCGCATCCGCTGTACCAAGAGGAGAATCGACATGTCCCGACTGCCTGCTGCCGCGCCGGGCGGCGTGAGTGCGCCGGACCCGACGAGCATGCGCAAGGTAGTCATCGGCACCTTCGTCGGCACCGCGCTCGAGTGGTACGACTACTACATCTACGGCACCGCCGCCGCACTGGTCTTCGGCTCGCTGTTCTTCAGCGGGTTGAGTCCGGTGGTGGCGACGATCGCGGCGTTCGGCACGTTCGCCGTCGGCTTCGTCGCCCGCCCGATCGGCGGAGTCATCTTCGGCTACGTCGGCGACCGGTACGGGCGGCGCATCGCGCTGATCTGGTCGCTGGTGATCATGGGCGCCATCACCGGCATGATCGGTCTGCTGCCGCCGACCGCGTCGATCGGCGTCATCGCGCCGATCGCCTTGACGACCTTCCGCTTCATCCAGGGGCTCGCGGTGGGCGGTGAGTGGTCCGGTGCCATGACAATGATCCTCGAGCACGCGCCCGAGAAGAAGCGCGGCTTCTACGGGGTCCTGCCCCAGATCGGTGCGCCGGTCGGCACCCTGATGTCCTCGGGCGCCTTCGCCCTGGTCACCGTGCTCAGCGGCGACGGTTTCGACAGCTGGGCTGGCGCATCCCGTTCCTGCTGGCCTTCCCGCTGCTCGCCATCGCGATGTACGTCCGGCAGAAGGTCGAGGAGTCTCCGGAGTTCCTCGCCATGGTCGCTGAGGCGGAGGCCGAGGCCGCAGACGGCGATCGGCCCGAGAAGAAGTCGTTCCCGCTGCTCGTCGTGCTGCGGGAGAACGGTGCCGAACTGCTCGCCGGGACCCTGGCGTCGTTCCTGGGCATCGGCCTGTTCTACGTCGTGACCACCTTCATGATCAGCTACGCCAAGAACCAGCTCGGGATGGCGGCGTCGACCGTGCTGGCCGCTTCCCTCACCGCCGCTGCGATTCAGATCGGCTGGCTGCTGCTGCTCAGCCGCGTGGCCGACCGGATCAGCGCGGCGCGGCTGACGATGATCGGCGGCGTGGCCACGGTGGCGCTGGCCCTCCCCCTGATGGGCGTGGCGTCGATGGCGACCTACTTCGGTCTGGTGGTCGGCATCTTCATCGGACTGGCCTGCCTCTCGCTCGCCTACGCGGTCAACGGCAAGCTGCTGCTGGAACTGTTCTCGGCGGAGACCCGCTACACGGCGATGGGACTGTGCTACAACCTCTCCGCGGTGCTCAGCGGCTTCATTCCGATGATCGCCTCCGCGCTGCTCCTGTGGTCCGACGGTGCGGGCTGGTCGGTGTCGCTGCTGGTGGTGGTGATCGGTGTGCTGGGCGGCCTCGGCGGATACCTCACGCAGACGATCCATCGGCGCCGGCTGCGTGAGACCGCCGTCGACCTCCCGGAGCCGCCGGTGGCGACTGCGCGTGATCGCGGTGTCACCGAGCCCGTCTGAACACGCTGACCGAACGGCACGATCGGGTGCCGACCGGCCGCCCCGCTCCACCGGGTCCGTGTGGGGCGGGGCGGCCCCGTTCCGTCACCGTCCGGTCTCGTCGTTGCTCTGCCACGGAAGATTGGCGCGACGGCTCGCATGCACGGGGCAGTAGTGGATCGGGTTGTCGCGCTCGGCGCCCGAGGGCAGGTTGCGGGCCGGGCTCTCCAGCAGCGGCGCGTCGGGAGCGACGCGGCCGGTGAGACGGTCGTCGGCGTCGCGGGCCCGGGGATGGCGGCGGTAGCGTCGCGGCAACAGTCGCATCCCGGTGTCGACGGCCTTGCCGAACAACTCGAAACGGCGTTGGTCGGCGTCGGTCCACCTCAGCCCCATCATCTCGCGGACGGGTTCGTCGTACAGACCGGTGGTGATCCACATGAAGAGGCGTTGCACCACGCCGATCTGCTTGCGCCACAACCAGTCCGGCACCAGTGAAGGCATCCACGGCGGTGGCGGCAGGGTGGTGATGTCCAGGACGGTGCGGACCGCGGCGTGATCGCGCAGGACGTGGCGGCACATGTGGTCCCAGTACTCGAGGAAGTCCTCGTAGGTGTCCGGGCACGGCCGCATACTGACGCCGTATTGGGCGTACCAGGCGCGGGACTCCTCGAACAGGCGGCGCTTGTCGGCCTCGGAGATCGGCGGCCCGAAGGCCTCGGCGCAGCGGATGTTGCCGTACCAGAAGGTGGCGTGCGCCCAGTAGAAGACGTCGGGGTCGAGCGCGTGGTAGCGCTCTCCGGTGTCCATCGTGCCCTTGATCGTCAGGTGATAGTCGCGCACGGCATGGCCGGTCTCCGGGGTGCGGTCGAAGACGACGCCGCTGATCGGGTACAGCGAACGCAGCAGGCGTTCCCAGCGTTCGCCGAAGAAGTCGGAGTGATCCCACACCCCGGCGGCGAGCTTCGGATGCATGTTCTGCATCGACCCCGACCACAGGCCCATGAGCATGCCGCGCCAGTCGCCGAAGTACTTCCAGGTGACCGAGTCCGGTCCGGGCGAGGCGATGGCGTCGGCGGAGCGTGCTCCGGTGGATCGGTCCGCGTCTTCGAATCCGCCGCTGGTGGGAACGGCCTCTGCCTGCGTCATGAGACGAACGTATCGATACGTCTCAGTGGTGTCAATCACTCTTCAGGATCTCGCCGCCGCCCGCCGTCATCGAAAAGTCAGCCGAACGACGTCGCCGGCCACCAGCTGGGCGGCCCGCCACCGGGATTCGGGCGTCAAGACGGCGGCCACCGGATAGCCGCCGGTGACCGGGTGATCGGTCAGGAAGATCACCGGGTGCCCGTTGGGCGGGATCTGGATTCCGCCCAACGGGACGCCCTCGCTGCGCATCTCGCCGAGGTCGGCGCGGTGCTCCGGATACGGTTCGGACCCGGTGCGCACCAGCCGAACCCCGACGCGGTTGCTCGCGGGCGCCACCGTCCACCGGCCTGCGGTCAGCACGGCGGCGTCCTCGAGCCGGTCATCGCGCGGGCCGCGGTCGGCGAACAGTTCGACGACGCCGTCGGCGCCCGCCGTCGGCGCGAAGTCGACGGCGGGCCACGCCTGCGCCGCGTCGTCGACCGGTAGCGCATCCCCGGGGCGCAGCGGCGGCGGCCCCAGCGCCGACAGCACATCGCCGGCCCGGGAACCCAGTTCGGGGGCGGCATCGAAACCGCCCCGGATCGCCACGTAGTTGCGGCAGCCGCGAGGCGGTGTCGCCACCGCGATGACGGCGCCGTCGGGGAGAGTGAGGGCGCAGTGGCTGCCGACCGGGACGCCGTCGACCCGGACGTCGACGGCCGGACCGGTGACCGCGACCAGTTGGCGACCGACCGCGCGGGCGGACCATCCGCCCAGCGTGACCTCGACGGCTGCGGCGTGCTCGGCGTTGCCGACCAGCCGATTGGCCTGGGTGAGGGCGAACTGGTCGGCGGCGCCCGACCGGGGGACCCCCAGGTGTGCCAGACCCGGGCGACCCAGGTCCTGGAGGGTCGCCAGCGGGCCGGTGCTCACCACGATCAGACCGGCGTGCGTCCGGCTCGCCTCGGGCGCCGGTGTCAGTGCGGGGCGGCGCGCGTGGTGAGCGTCGTCGGCACGGGCGGGGACGAAGCGCACCTGCCGGCCCGCGTGCAGGGCGGCAGGCGGGTTCGCGGCACTGTTCCACAGCGGAATATCGGTGTGCCCCAACAGGAACCACCCGCCTGGGCTGGTTCGCGGATACACCGCGCTGTAGCCGGCCGCGATGGCCACCGAGCCGGCCGGGACCGACGGCCGCGACTGCGCGCGCCGCGTGATGCGGGCCAGGATCGCGGTGTCGTCGGCGTCGGCGTCGGGGTGGGGGACCAGGTAGCCGAAACCGGGTGCGAAACCCATGAATTGGACGGTCCAGACGACGCGGCTGTGGGCCCGGATCAGCCGATCTGTGGAAACTCCGGCGAGGTCGGCCGCCGACGCGAGATCGGCGCCGTCGTAGACCGTCGGAACAGTCAGGGGCGAGGCGGCCGAATCGGTCGCCGGATCGGTTCCCGGGGCGTGCGCGCGGGCGTCACGGGCGATTCTCAGAATCGACAGCCGATCCAGTCCTGCGCCCGGCAGCGCCTCGACCAAGACTGTGTCGGCGCCCACAACCACATCGCACATCGGCAGGCGCCCGTCGTCGACCGCCGCGCGCAGGGCGCGGGCCACGCGCACCGCCGTCGCCTCGGGAAACGGCTCGGCATGCAGGTCAAGCAGGGTGGCGTCGCTGCCCGCGGGGAGCTCTCGCATTCCATCACGGTACCGACTTATGCGTAAGCTGAGCACGCGACAAGAGTCGTGGATGCTGAACGTGGGACCCTCGTGCGGCGTCCGAGTCGAACCACGACTAGGTTGTTACCCAGCAACTGCTCACCCGCGAGTTATAAGGGGTTTGTGTGTCCGTTGACAATGACGTGACCGAACAGGCGACAGGGAAGTTCACCTACCCGGGTGGCGAGATCGATCTGCCGATCCTGCGCGCCACCGAGGGCAGCGATTCGGTCGCGCTGGGCACCTTCCTCGCCCAGACCGGACTGACGACCTTCGACGGAGGCTTCGTCAACACCGCGTCGACGAAGTCGTCGATCACCTACATCGACGGCGACGCGGGCATCCTGCGTTACCGCGGTTACCCGATCGACCAGCTCGCCGAGAAGTCGACCTTCATCGAGGTCAGCTACCTGCTGATCTACGGTGAGCTGCCGACGCCGACGCAGTTGGAGGAGTTCACCACCCGCATCCAGCGGCACACCCTCCTGCACGAGGACCTGAAGCGGTTCTTCGACGGCTTCCCGCGCAACGCGCACCCGATGCCGGTGGTCTCGAGCGCGGTCAACGCTCTCAGCGCGTACTACCAGGACTCGCTCGATCCCAAGGATCCCGAGCAGGTCGAGCTGGCGACCATCCGCCTGCTGGCCAAGCTGCCGACCATCGCGGCCTACGCCTACAAGAAGTCACAGGGTCAGCCCTTCCTGTACCCGGACAACTCGCTCAACCTGGTCGAGAACTTCCTCCGGATGACCTTCGGCTTCCCGGCCGAGCCCTACGAGGTGGACCCCGAGGTCGCCAAGGCGCTCGACATGCTTTTCATCCTGCACGCCGATCACGAGCAGAACTGCTCGACGTCGACCGTGCGCCTGGTCGGCTCGTCGCAGGCCAACCTGTTCACCTCGATCTCGGGCGGCATCAACGCGCTCTGGGGCCCGCTGCACGGCGGCGCCAACCAGGCCGTCCTCGAGATGCTCGAAGAGATCCGCGCTTCCGGCGGCGACACCAAGGCCTTCATGACCAAGGTGAAGAACAAGGAAGACGGCGTGAAGCTCATGGGCTTCGGTCACCGCGTCTACAAGAACTACGACCCGCGTGCGGCGATCGTGAAGAAGACCGCCGACCAGATCCTCAGCGCACTCGGCGTCCAGGACGAGCTCCTCGACATCGCGAAGGGCCTGGAAGAGGTCGCACTGCACGACGACTACTTCGTCGAGCGCAGGCTGTACCCGAACGTCGACTTCTACACCGGCGTCATCTACCGGGCGATGGGCTTCCCGACCCGCATGTTCACCGTGCTGTTCGCCCTCGGCCGACTGCCCGGCTGGATCGCGCACTGGCGCGAGATGCACAACGATCCGACCACCAAGATCGGTCGTCCGCGCCAGCTGTACACCGGCTACACCGAGCGCGATTTCGTCGAGATGGGGGACCGCTGACATGAGCAAGCCCGAAGTCGAGTTCCCCGAGGGCCCGGCGCCCGCCTCCCTCGAAGTCACCGACCTGGTGATCGGTGAGGGCGCCGAGGCGCAGCACGGCGGCACCGTCGACGTTCACTACGTCGGCGTCGAGTTCGATTCCGGTGAGGAGTTCGACTCGTCGTGGGACCGCGGCCAGTCCGCACGCTTCCCGCTCGACGCGCTGATCCCCGGCTGGCAGGAGGGCATCCCGGGCATGAAGGTCGGCGGTCGTCGTCGCCTGGTGGTCCCGCCGGAGCTGGCCTACGGTCCGGCAGGCGCCGGCCACCGGTTGTCGGGCAAGACGCTGATCTTCGTGATCGATCTGCTCGGAGTCTGAGCCGAGTCCGACGAAAAGAACCGCATCGCACCTGCGATGCGGTTCTTCTCGTCTCTGGAAGTAACCTCGAGACCGACACCCCACCCCCAGGCCCGTCCGTCGACGACGGCCGGCCCGACAGTCGAGGAGCAGCACATGACATTCACCGCGATGGTCGCACGCGAGGCCGACGGTGCCATCACGCTGGCGCGCGAGAGCGTCGACGAGAGCTTTCTGCCCGACGGCGATGTGACGATCCGCGTCGAGTACTCCAGCGTCAACTACAAGGATGCGCTGGCGGTGACCCCGCGCGGCGGTGTGGTGCGCAACTACCCGATCATCCCGGGGATCGACATCGCGGGCGTGGTGACCGAGTCGGCGTCGGACCTGTTCGCCCCCGGCGACGCGGTGGTCGCACACGGGCACGACATCGGCACCGCGCAGCACGGCGGATACGCCGAGTACGCGCGCGTCTCGAGCGAGTGGGTGTACAAGCTGGAGAAGCTGTCGACGCGCGAGGCCGCCGCGGTCGGCACCGCGGGGTTCACCGGGGCGATGAGCGTGCAGGCCCTGCTGAACCGGGGACTCAAGCCGTCTGACGGCCCGGTGCTGGTGACCGGTGCCAGCGGCGGCGTCGGCTCGGTCAGCGTCGACCTGTTGGCACAGCTGGGATTCGAGGTGGTGGCGTCCTCGGGGAAGGAGTCGGCCGGCGAACTGCTGCGGGAGCTGGGTGCGGCGCAGGTGATCGGGCGCCTCCCGGAGGACCCGGATGCCAAGATCCGCCCCCTCGACAAGCAGCGGTGGGCCTCCGCGGTGGACTGCGTCGGTGGTCGGACCCTCGCCTACGTGCTGTCGACGACCTCGTACGGCGGCGCGGTCGCCGCGAGCGGACTGACCGGCGGCGCGGGTCTGGAGACGACGGTGATGCCCTTCATCCTGCGCGGAGTGGCGTTGGAGGGCATCGACTCGGTGCTGGCGAGCAGCAGGGTGCGGCGGGCCCTGTGGGCGCGGATCGAATCCGATCTGCAGCCGCGTCACCTGGACCGGTTGATCGACGAGATCGGCCTCGAGGAGCTGCCTGCGGCCCTGGATCGGATCCGGGCGGGCGGCGCGACCGGGCGGGGCGTCGTCAAGATCGCCTGACGGCGGTGGATCCTGTGACATCTGGAACCCTCCCGGTTCCAGATGTCACAGGATCGCGCCTCACTTGCGTGCGGTGACCATCCCCGCCACCTCGCGCCAACGGATCCGGCTGCCCGTGCGCAGAATCGAGTGCCGGTAGATCCGGGAGGCGACCCACACGGCGATCAGACAGGCCACGATCATCAGCCCGAAGGTTCCCGCGACCTGCGCCGGATCGGTGTCACCGGTCGCGATGCGGATCGGCATGAGGACCGCGCTGAACGGCGGAATCCAACTGAGGGTCTCGATGAACGGTGAATCGAGGGCCTGAATCCCGAAGGTGCCCGAGTACAGGACCGCCATCACCAGCACGGTCAGCGGCGCCGAACTGGAGTTCAGCTCCTCCTGGCGGCTGACCATCGCGCCGGTGGCCGCGTACAGGGCGGCGAAGAACAGGAAGCCGAGCAGGAACCAGGCGATCACCGCGGCGAAGACGGTGGCCGCGGTGCCGGTCAGAGTGAGCAGGCCGGTGACCTTTCCCGCGACCATCGCGGTGGCACCGATCAGGACGATCTGACCCAGCGAGATGGCGCCGATCCCCAGGATCTTGCCCCACAGCAGGTGCAGCGGTCGGACCGTCGACAACAGCAGTTCGACGATGCGGGAGGACTTCTCCTCGACGACTCCGACGGCGACCATCAGGCCGCCCATCATGATCGCCATGATGAGCAGGACCGAGCCGATCAGGGCGACGGTGACGCGCTGGGCCTCGTCGGGCTTGGTGACCTGGGTCCGGTCCGTCTCGAAGCGGGGCTCGGGGAGGGTGGCGGCGTCGACTCCCTTGGCCTCGAGTGCGGTCGACAGTGCGCGCTGCGAGGAGACGCCCCGGAGGATGCCCTCGACGGTCGGGTTCATGGCGTTCTTGCTGATCGCGGTGTACGCGCCGTCGCTGCCGACGACGAGGGCCGCGTCCAGGTCGCCGTCGGCCACCTGGGCGCGCGCGGCGCTCGCATCCGGCACCGCGACCGCCGAGATGCGCTGGCCGGCCGCGGCCCCGGTGGCCTCGATCGTCTGCGCGAGGCTCCGGTCGCCGCCGACCACGCCCACTCGGTCGACGCTCTCGCCGCCCGACAGGCTCGACCAGACGACGGCGCCGATGATGATCACGGCCATCAGCAGGCCGGTGCTGATCACGAACGACTTCTCGCGAGCGCGGGTGCCGATCTCGCGACCGGCCACCAGAAGGATGTTCTGGATCGATGAATTCATCTGCGTCACACCAGCTCTCGGAAGAGTTCGGTCAGGGAGGGCGCGGTCATCGCGAATCGATGGACCGGGCCGGCGGCCAGTGCCGCCTGGAGGATCTGCTGGTCGTCGGCGCCGTCCACGTGCAGGACCGCGGAGTCGTCGCCGTAATCGACAGCGGTCACGCCGGGGAGGCCGTCGGCCCAGCGGGCCGCCGAATCGGGGCCCGCCACCTGCAGGCGCAGACCGTCGCGGGCGCGGAGCTCGTCGACCGTGCCGAGGGCCTTCATCACGCCGCCGGAGATGACGCCGACGGTGTCGCACAGGCGCTCCACCAGGTCGAGCTGGTGCGACGAGAAGATCACCGGGATGCCCTGGGCGGCCTTGTCGGTGAGCACCTCGCTCATCACGTCGACGGCGACCGGATCCAGGCCGGAGAAGGGCTCGTCGAGAACCAGGACGTCCGGATCGTGCACCAGGGCCGCGGCGAGCTGGACCCGCTGCTGATTGCCGAGCGACAGGTCGTTGACGTTGTCGCCGATCCGCTCGTGGATGCCGAGGCGGCGGGTCCACTGCTCGGTGGCGTCGACGGCCTCGGCCTTCGACAGGCCGTGCAGGCGCGCGAGGTAGGTCAACTGGTCGCCGACCTTCATCTTGGGGTACAGGCCGCGTTCCTCGGGCATGTAGCCGATCCGCTTGCGACCCTCGAAGTCGATCGGCGATCCGCCGAGCAGGACCTGCCCCGAGTCGGCGGCCAGCACGCCGAGGATGATGCGCATGGTGGTGGACTTGCCCGCGCCGTTGCTGCCGACGAAGCCGAAGATCTCACCGGGCGCCACCTGGAAGGTGACATCGGTCAGGGCTTTGACCCGCCCGTAGCTCTTCGCCAGGTGGTTAACGGTCAATGCTTGTGGCACAAGAGTTCTCCTATGTCGTCATCAGGTGAGCAGTCGTTCGGCGCAGCAGTCGCCTGCTGGATGGTCATCGACTGGGCGGTCGTCAGTCGGACGGGTCGTCGAGCGGGAAGTCGTCGGGTTCTGGGTCGGCCATCCACCAGGAGATGAGCACGTCGGGCAGGCACGAGGCCGAGTAGACGAGGGCGATCAGCAGCCAGGCGGCGGCCACCAGCGAGTCGCCGCTGACGGTTTCGCGCATCGAGAGTCCGATGAGGATCGCGTAGACCACGAGCATCATCGGAATCACCAGGTTGTAGCAGATCGCCCGTGC
Organism: Gordonia aichiensis; assembly: GCF_039946255.1. GTDB lineage: Bacteria > Actinomycetota > Actinomycetes > Mycobacteriales > Mycobacteriaceae > Gordonia > Gordonia aichiensis_A. The sequence goes on from NZ_JBCDWL010000002.1 coordinate 334,098, forward strand.
GGCGTTGCGCTGGGCGAGTTGGATCTCGTCGAGGGCGTCGGCGGGTGCGCCGCCGACCGAGCCGGTCACGATGCGCAGCATCATCAGCGCGGTCAACGACACGACCAGCCCCGCGGCCAGCGGGATCGACGCCCAGCCGATGCTCCAGAAGGAGATGACGGCAGCGATGAGGACGACGTCCAGGGAGATGACGACGGTCGCGGCCAGGGTCCGACGTCCGCGACGATTACGCATGCCGGGCAACAGGTTGCGGGTCAGGTGAACGAAGCGGTCATGTCGGCGCGCCGCGCCCGCGGTGTAGCGGCGCGCCCACTGGGGGACGGCATCGTCGGGAAAGACGGAGTTGGAGTCAATCATCTGTCGGACCATTCGTCGTCGGTTGCGTCGTCGTCGGTTGCGGGGGATCGGGTGGGCCGTAGAGCTGGGTCGACATGGCGGTGAACTCGGTGCGGCTGAAGACGGCCTCCACCGGCAGCCCGAAGACCTCGCAGATGCGGAAGGCGAGGTCGAGGCTGGGGTAGTTGTCGCCGCGCTCCAGTGCCCCCACGGACTGGACGTTGATGTCCACCGCGTCGGCCAGCTCGGCGCGTGACATCTTCCGCTCGGCGCGTAGGACGGCGATGCGGTTGTGGATGGGGAGCCGAGGGCCCCTCCTGACCGGACTCACCTAATCGAGTGTTGTGAAAACACAACGAAATGTCAACCGTTGACCCTATTGACGGCGATGTCGGTGGTACTCGATAGCATGCCCGCATGATTGAGAGCAGCACCGACGGGACCGTCACGACCATCGAACTGGCTCGCGAAGACAAGCGGAATGCCCTCGACGAGGGGATGGTCGCAGGACTGTCGACGGCCTTCGCCGAGGCGGTCGACGGTGGTGCGCGCGTCATCGTTCTCACCGGTCGGGGCAAGGCGTTCAGCGCGGGCGCCGATCTGTCGGGTCCGGTGTACAACCGGTCCTTCATCGACGCTCTGGTTGCGTTGATGGAGCAGATCGAGACGACCCCGGTCCCGGTGATCGCGGCGCTCAATGGCCCGGCGCTCGGCGCCGGACTGCAACTGGCGATGGCTGCCGACCTGCGAGTCCTCGCACCGTCTGCGTTCGTGGGGATTCCGGCGGCCAAGATCGGTGTCGCCGTGGACGAGTGGACGATCCGGCGGCTCGTCTCGCTGGTCGGCGCCGGGCACGCGCGCGGCATGCTCTTCGGCTGCGACCTGCTGACCGCCGACCAGGCGCTGGGCCTCGGCTTCGCGAACCGGCTCGGCAGCCTGGCCGACGCCCAGCGGTGGTCCGCCGAGATCGCACAGTTCGCGCCGCTGACGCTGCGGCACTACAAGTCGGTGTTCACCGGCGACGGCGCCCGCGACGAGGCCCCCGCTGACCGCGTGGCGGCCATGCACGCCGCCTGGCTCAGCGACGACGTGCAGGAGGCGCGGGCCGCCCGCGAGGAGAAGCGGGCGCCGGTCTTCCGCGGACGGTAGATCCCGGGGCTCGCCGCCCGCTCAGCCGGCGGGCGCAGACCTACTCGCCCAGGGTGTGGGTGAGGTAGGGGTTCGCGAAGGTGCGGTTCGGGTCGAAGCGGTCGCGGACGGCGAGGAAGTCGTCGAAGCGGGGGTAGACGCTGCGCAGGTAGTCGGCGTCCCGAGTGTGCATCTTTCCCCAGTGCGGGCGACCGCCGTGCGCGGTCATGATGTCCTCGACGTCGCGGAAGTACGCCTGCGCCGACCGCGAGTCGTCGCGGTGGTAGCGGTGCACGGCGATGTAGCCGGAGGCCCGTCCGCTCGCGGTCGAGAGCATCAGGTCGTCGGCTGCGGCCGCGCGGACCTCGATCGGGAAGCTGACCCGGTGCCTGCGTCGGTTGATGGTCGCGCGCAATTCGCGCAGCACCTCCGGGACCGCGGCGAGGTCGATCGCGTACTCCATCTCCCGGAACCGGACGTCGCGGTTCGAGATGAAGATCTTGTCGGAGCGGTCGGTGTAGGTTCGGGCCGACAACGCCCGGCCCGACAGCTGGTTGATCGCCGGAACGACGGCCGGTGCCGTGGCGCTGAGCGTGCACAGCACCCGGAACAGTCCGTTCGACAGCAGCTCGTCGTCGATGTAGCGGCGCACCCGGCCCGGCCCGCTCGCCGGTGTGCCCGCGGGCAGGCGGGTGTTGGTCTTGGTCAGCGCGCAGGTGGTGTGCGGGAACCAGTAGAACTCGTAGTGATCGACGGTCGCGACCCGCTCCAGGAATCCGTCGATGGTCTCGTCGGCGTCGGCGGGCGCCTCCACCGCCTCGATCGCGAAGGCGTCGACCAACTGAAGGGTCACCTCGGTGAGGACGCCGAGCGCGCCGAGCCCCAGGGCGACGGCCTTGAGGTCGGGATCGTCCTCGCCGAGGGTGCGGACGCGGCCGTCGCCGTCGACGAGGGTCGCGCCGCAGATCTGGGTCGAGATGCCGCCGAAACGGCCGCCGGTGCCGTGCGTGCCGGTGGACGTGGCGCCCGAGATGGTCTGGCGGTCGATGTCGCCGAGATTGGTCATCGCCAAGCCGAGCGGATCGAGCAGACCGGGAAGCTGATGCAGGTGCGTGCCCGCGCCGAGGGTCACCCGTCGGCGGTCGACGTCGACGCTGCGCAGGCCCTGGAAACCGGACATGCTCACCTGGACGCCCGGTGCCACCGCGATCTCGGAGAAGCTGTGCCCGGCGCCGACCGGCTTGACGGTCTCACCGCGTTCGGCGGCGGCGTGGACGTCGGCGGCCAGCTCGTCGACGCTCTGCGGCATGAGGAGCCGACTCGGCGCGCAGTGCGCGGTCCCGCCCCAGTTGCTCCACGTCGCCGAGGCGGTGCCCGATCCGCGTGCGCTCACAAGAAACACTTCCCTTCTCCACGATAGGTCGGGACGACGTCGACGACCTCTGCCGTGCCGTCGGCGGTGCGCTGCACCAGCGCGACCGACTCCGAACGCTCACACCCCTCACCGGATTTGGTGTGCCGGAACCACACCCGATCGCCGATCCGCAGAGCGGCCGCGGCCTTCCCGCGCAGCGGCGTCTGGACCTCGCCGGCCGCCTCGGTGCCGATGTACTGCAGTCCCGCAGGCCACACCGGCTTCGGCAGGCGGTCGGTGCCGGGCGGACCCGATGCCACCCAGCCGCCGCCCCCGCACGTGACGATCTCGCGGTCGGGCCGGCGCAGCACGTCGAGCCCGAAGGCGAGTGCGGGCGCGGGTCGGAAATGCTTGTAGGTGTCGAACAGGTGCCCGCCGAAGAAGCCGCTGCCCGCGGCGATGTCGGTGACGGCGTCGTCCTTGGCGGTCTCTTCGAGCGAACCGGTGCCGCCGGCGTTCACGAACTCCAGGTCGGCCACTTCGCGCAGTGCGGCGATCGCCCGCCCTCGACGGTGTCGGAGCTCGAGCATCGAGACCGACTGCATGGCCTGCACCGCGGTGTTCATCAGCGCCTTGCCCGCGACCTCGTTGCCGACGCCGGCCACCTGCGCCTCGTACGACATCGCGCCGACCAGCCGGAAACCCTTCCGGGCGGTGATGGTGTGCGCCAGCTCGCGCGCCTGTCCGACGCTGTGGACCGGTGATCGCCGCACTCCGACGTGCACGTGCCCGGCCGCCGCGCGCAGCGACGCATCCAGATCGATCGCCACCCGAACCGTGGGCCGTCGGTCGGGCGGGCACACCGCGTCGACGATGTCGAGCTGCGCCGCGGCGTCGACCAGCAGGGTCACGCGCTCGCACGCCGTCTCATCGCTCAGCAGGGCGGCCAGGGCTCCGCGCTTGACGCTCGGATAGCCCAGCAGCACGTCGGTGACGCCCGACTCGGTGGCCAGCCAATGCGCTTCGGCGACGTCGTAGGCCAGGACCCCGGCGAAACCGTCGCGGCCCAGGATGTCGTCGATCACGGATCGGACCCGCAACGACTTGCTGGCGACCCGGATCGGGACCCCGCCGGCTCGCCGTCGCAGGTCGGCGATGTTGTGTTCGAGGGCTCCCAGATCGAGGGTGAGGACCGGGGAGTCGAGCCCGGCTCGCGCCACCGCGTCGTCGATCCCGCCCCAGTACTGCTCCGGATCGGTGACGTACGGCAGATCGGTGGACGACATCGCGGCGCCTCCTTCAGTGAATCCGAGTGGCTTGATACCGATTACGCTAGACAAGCGTGAGGTCTCTGGGAAACACGGTCACCGCATCGATGCAGGCGACGATGGCGAAGAGGGCACGGATTTTGTCCCCTGTCAACGCCCTGGGAGCGAGTCGAGAACAGATCGCGCCGCTGACCGCGTCGTCGCTGTTCGCGCGCGACGGCGTCTTCGCCAACCGGGAACCGGCGTCGCCGGGACCCGGCCCCGATGCGGCGACGATGGTCGACATGGTGCGACGCCCCGGCCGCCCGCGAGCCCAGATCCCGGTCCTGCGGCCGGAGTTCAGTCCGACCCCCGCCGACCTCAGCGCGGCGTGGCTGGGGCACGCGAGCGCGGTCGTCGACGTCGACGGCGTCCGCGTCGTCACCGACCCGGTGCTGTCGGCGCGCTGCTCGCCGTCGCAGACCGTCGGACCGCGGCGGATGCACCGGGCGCCGCTGGCCGCGCGCAACCTCCCGCCGCTCGACGTCGTCCTGATCAGCCACGATCATTACGACCACCTCGACACCGCGACCGTCCTCACGATCGCCCGGACCCAGCCGGAGGCGATCTTCGTCGTCCCGGTCGGGGTGGCCGCGCATCTGCACGCGTGGGGAGTGGACCCGACGCGCATCCGGCAGGCCGACTGGTTCGAACGGGTCGCGCTCACCGTCCGCGGCACCACCATCGGCTTCCACGCCGTGCCCGCACGGCACTTCTCCGGCCGCGGCCTGTCCCGCAACCTCACCCAGTGGGTCAGCTGGGCGGTCCTCGGGCCCAGGCACCGCTTCTTCTTCTCCGGCGACACCGGCTTCACCGAGTCGTACGAGCAGACCGGCGCCGACTTCGGGCCCTTCGACCTGAGCTTGATCGCCGTCGGCGCGTACGACCCGGCGTGGCCCGACATCCATCTGAACCCGGAGGAAGCCGTCACCGTCCACCGGCTGCTCAACGGCGGTGAGCGCGGCGCGCTGATGGTGCCGATCCACTGGGGTACGTTCAATCTTGCGCGGCATCCGTGGGCCGATCCGATGATTCGGCTCATGGGGCAGGCCCAGCGCCTCGGCGTCGATGTCTGCGTGCCCCGGCCGGGGACCACCGTGGATCCCGACCGCCGCGCCGGAACCGCCTTTTTCGACCCGACCTGGTGGGAGCGATGCGCATGACGACCTCGACGACGACCGGACGCGACCCCGGCCTGACGGCCGCGCAGGTCGCCGAACAGATCGCCGCCGGCCACGCCAATGTGACCCCCGGCAAGTCGGGCCGATCGGTCGCCGACATCGTCAAGGCCAACGTCTTCACCCGAATCAACGCGATCCTCGGCGTGCTCTTCCTGATCGTCGCGTCCACCGGCTCGTTCATCAACGGCCTGTTCGGGCTGCTGATCATCGCCAACAGCGGCATCGGCATCATCCAGGAGATCCGCGCCAAACGGACGCTCGACCGCCTGGCGATCGTCGGCCAGACCCGGCCGATGGTCCGGCGCGACGGCGTCGCGACCGAGATCGCCTCCGACGAAGTGGTCCTCGGCGACATCATCGAACTCGGCCCGGGCGACCAGGTGATCGTCGACGGTGTGACCGTCGAATCCGAGTCGCTCGACATGGACGAGTCGCTGCTGACCGGTGAGGCCGACGCCGTCGACAAGTCGCTCGGCGACCAGATCATGTCGGGCAGCTTCGTCGTCTCCGGGTCCGGTGCCTACCGGGCGACGAAGGTCGGCGCCGACTCGTACGCCAACAAGCTCGCCGCCGAGGCGTCCAAGTTCACGCTGGTGTCCTCGGAGCTGCGGTCGGGAATCGACCAGATCCTCAAGGTGATCACCTGGCTGCTGATCCCCGCGGGCGTGCTGACCATCGTCAACCAGCTGTTCATCAGCCAGAACGGCCTGCGGACGGCGCTGCTCGGGATGGTCGCCGCACTGGTTCCGATGGTGCCCGAGGGCCTGGTCTTGATGACCTCGATCGCCTTCGCCGTCGGCGTCGTCCGCCTCGGTCAGCGCCAATGCCTGGTCAACGAGCTGCCCGCCATCGAAGGTCTGGCCCGCGTCGACATCGTCTGCACCGACAAGACCGGCACTCTCACCGAGAACGGCATGCGGCTGGCGGAGGTGCGGATCGTCGACGACGCCGTCACCCGCGACCGGGTGCAGGCGGCGCTCGCGTCGATCGCCGCCCATGATCCGCGGCCGAACGCCAGCATCCAGGCCGTTCAGGAGGCCTTCCCCGACGCGCCCGACTGGACCACCTCGGCGGTGCTGCCGTTCAGCTCGGCCAACAAGTTCTCAGGCATGTCGCTGCGTGACGCCGCCGGCGCCTCGCAGGGCAACTGGCTGATCGGCGCACCCGACGTCCTGCTCGATCCGGCGTCCGACACCGCCCGGCTGGCCTCCGACCTCGGGGCGACCGGCCTGCGGATTCTGCTGGTGGCCACCACCGACGTCCCCGTCGACACCCCGGCGACCGGCGACACCGCCGTCCCCGGCACCCTTGCGCCCACCGCGCTCGTCGTCCTCGAACAGCGCGTGCGGCCCGACGCCGCCGACACCATCAAGTACTTCGAGTCGCAGAACGTCGAGGTCAAGATCATCTCCGGCGACAACGCGCGCTCGGTCGGCGCGGTCGGACAGTCGCTGGGGCTCGGCTCACCCGACACCGCCGTCGACGCGCGGTCGCTGCCCACCGACGACGACGCCCTCGCCGACGTGATCGCCGGCGCGGACGCCTTCGGCCGGGTGCGGCCCGACCAGAAGCGCGCGATGGTCAAGGCCCTGCAGTCGCGCGAGCACACGGTCGCGATGACCGGCGACGGCGTCAACGACGTCCTGGCCCTCAAGGACGCCGACATCGGCGTGGCGATGGGCGCCGGTTCGTCGGCGGCACGATCGGTCGCTCAGATCGTGCTGCTCGACAACAAGTTCGCCACCCTGCCGTATGTGGTCGGCGAGGGCCGCCGCGTCATCGGCAACATCGAGCGGGTCTCGAACCTGTTCTTGACCAAGACCGTGTACGCGGTGCTGTTGGCCCTGCTCATCGGCGGTGCGGGTCTGCTCGCGAAAGCGATGGGATGGGCGTCGATCAGCTACCCGTTCCAGCCGATCCACGTGACCATCTCGGCGTGGTTCACGATCGGTGTGCCCGCCTTCATCCTGTCGCTGGCGCCGAACAACGAGCGCGCCAAGACCGGCTTCGTACGGCGCGTGCTGGTGCAGGCCATCCCCAACGGCATCATCGTCGGCGTCGCGACCTTCGTGTGCTTCCTGATCGTCAACGGCGATCACTCCACCGCGCTCGGCGCGTACGTGGGCCATCTCGCAGTCGATCCGGCCGATACGGCCGCCTCGGTCGCCAATGCCGCGCTGACGGTCGGCGCGATCCAGACGCAGGCCGCCACCGCGGCCTTGGCGACGATGATCGCGATCGCCGTGTACGTCCTGGTGGTGGTCGCGCGCCCGTACAACTGGTGGAAGATCGTGCTGCTGGCCGTCTCGGCGGGCATGTACGTGCTGATCTTCCTGCTGCCCCTGAGCCAGCGGCTGTTCCACCTGGATTCGTCCAACGGCGCCATGATGTCGGTCGCGGCGGTCTGCGCGATCGTCGGTATCGTCGCCGTGGAGATCAGCACGCGGGTGCTGAACGGTTATCTCGCTCGCCGCAATCGGGTCCGGGAGCAGCGGGTGCACGTCTGACCCGGGTCGCCCGAGTAGACACCCGCGGTTGTCGGACTGCGGACGTACCATCGGGACATGGATCTCAAAGGACTCGTAGACAAGGCCAAGGACGCACTGAAGTCGAACCCCGATCTCATCGAGAAGGGTGGCGACATGCTCGACAAGGCCACCGGAAACAAGTACGCCTCGCAGGTCGACAAAGCGCAGGAGGCTGCGCGCAAGGCCGTCGGCGCCGATGAGCCCAAGCGGCAGCAGACGCCGCCGGAGGGTGAACAGCAGACGCCCACCGGCGAACAGCAGCCGCCGGAGGGCGAACAGCAGGGTCGGTAGGCGACTCGCCCCGCGAGCCGGCCCGCCGATTCAGGCAGGCTCGGCTCGCGGGTGCCGTCGATACGGCGAGACCGAGGGGTCGTCGGTGATCCAGAAGCGCCAGGGGCGGTCGGCCGCCAAGCGGACGCCGACGCGCGGCCCGGCCGAGATGCTCCTCGGCGCGGCGATCAACCCCGATCCCTCCGACCCTGACTCCGACGGTCCTGACCCCGACGGCCCTGACTCCAGCGTCCCTGCGTCGCGCAGGTGCACGCCGGTCTCGTCGAGCAGATCGGTGTCGAGGTCGGCCTTGGTGATGCCGAGTGCGCGTGTCAGATTGCCGGGGCCGCGGGCCAGCCGCTGATCGGGGACGTCGCCGCGGCGGGCGCGTGCGGTCTCGAGACCGTCGACGATGCGCGCCGCCCGGAGCAGCACCGCCGCCCCCTGACCCAGCGGACTGGTCACGACGTTGGCGCAGTGGTGGGTGTGGATCTGATAGACGTACAGCCGGTACGGCGGGCCGTACATGATCTCCGACCGTTTGGTGCGCTTGAATGCGTGCGAGGCGGGATCGTCGGGGCCGTTGTACGCCTCGACCTCCGTGATCGCAGCGGCGACGCCGTGTCCGACGATGATCCGGCCCAGCAGGGCGCGCGCGGCACCCAGTACCGCGGGCTCGTCCGACGGGTCTGCGCAGCCCCGATCTACCTGTGACGGCCGGTTCCGGTTAGGGTCTGTAGCCATGGCAAAGACCAGTGACTCCATTCATGTTGCGCTCTCCCCGGAGGATACCTTCGCGTGTGCCGCCGACCTGTCGCGGTACGACGACTGGCTCATCCTCCACGACGGCTGGCGCAGCCCGCTCCCCGCAGCCGACGAGCTGGCGAAGGGATCGAAGGTCTCGTCGGTGGTGTCGGTCAAGGGCGCGCGTGTCCGCTTCGCCTGGGAGATCGAGAAGTTCGACAAGCCGCACGAGGTGGTGCTCAAGGGCAACGGCAAGGGCGGCGTCAAAGCCAAGATCAACCTGCTGGTGGAGCCCGACGGTGACGGTTCCAAGGTCACGTTCCTCATCGATCTCGGCGGCCTGCCGCTGATCGGTCCCGCGGGCAAGGCGGCCGCGATCGCCGTGAAGGGCGACATCAGCAAGTCGCTGGCACGCTTCACCGAGATCTTCGGTTAGCCCGACGGCCGTCGTCCGGCCGCGTCAGTCTGCGGGTTTGAAGCCGCCGGCGGTCGCGGTCGGCGCGGTGGCGAACCACAGGTCCGGCCGCACCGTCGCATACGACGGGTGGTCGGGCCGGTAGAAGAGTCCGGCGGCGACGTCGGCCTTGATCGGGTACCCGTCCGGCGCGCGCATCGCATCGGTTGACAGCGGCCGCGAGGCGCCGATCGGCAGCGGGACCGCGCCGCCCTCGGACGGCACCCGGGCCCCCGGGCGCACCGGGATCGCCGCAGCGGCGGCGGCCGCGTCGGCCCTGGCGATCGCGAGGGCCGCGCTCGACTCCGTGCCGGCCGCGAGGGCCGACAGTCGTGCGGCGCGGTCGGCGGTGACCGGCGGGAAGCCGGGCCCGGTCGCGGCCTTGAAGGTCGTGTAGTCGTAGCTGTGACGTCCGCGCAGCCACGCCAGGATCATGCCGAGCAGCGGAAGCAGCAGGAGCAGCATCCACCACCAGGCGGAGATGCCGCCGGTCTCGCGCTCTGCCGAGGTCGACGCGTGAGCCGACGCGGGGACCAGCAGTACGGCGATCGCCGCCACTGCCAGTCCGAGGATGAGGGCGCTCAGACGCGTCTTCAACACTTGCTGGTCCTCCTGGGATGAATCGCACGGACAGTGCTTCGCCCATGACTCTAGACACCGGAGGGCGACGGTTGGCACGCTACCGGCACACCTGTGCGGGCGATCGGGGGTCGGGCGGGCCCGCAATCCGCGATGCCGTGGCATCCGCGCAGGCAGACGACGGTCGGCACCGAGTGTCGCCGATGACGTGTTGTGCTCCCGGCAGGATTCGAACCTGCGACACCCGCTTTAGGAGAGCGGTGCTCTATCCCCTGAGCTACGAGAGCGGGGACCGGCGGTGGCCGGTCGATCGGCCGGCGCAGAAGGGGATCAAGGCGCCGACGGGAGAAGTCTACGTGAGGGGTCGCGGACGGATCATGGCGACTCAGTATGCCGAGACCGTGATGGTTCCCGAGTAGGTGCAGGCGGAGGCGCCGTCGGGGTAGGCGACGGTCAGCAGCGGTGTCCAGGTAGCCGTCTCGACGAGGCCGTTGGAACCGGAGCCGTTGCTGGTCAGCACCGTCCGCTGGGTGTCGAGGGTCTGCGAACCCGTCGATCCGCCGCCGCGGAGCAGGCCGGCGACCGCGGAGGCGCGATAGGTGACCTGCGAGCGGGGGATGGTGACGCCGCCGGGGCAGGTGAAGTCGGTCGACGACGCCGACGCCGACCACGCCTGACCCTGCCAGGTGGTCACCGAGACCAACGGCAGGGAACCGCCGGCCGAGGTGGCGCCCGGAACGATGGTGCCGACCGAGCCCACGGTCACCGAGAGGTCCGTCGCGGCGAGCGGAGCGAGGGCGGCCCGCTGCCGGGGCGCCGACGTCGTCGGCCGACTGCTCGACGTCGTCGGCGCATCGGAGCCGGTGCTCGTGCGTGTCGTCGTCGAAGGCGGTGGGGTCTCGGGGCGCGTTGTGCCGCCGGGCGATGTGGTCGTCACGGTCGTCGATGCGGTCGACGTGGTCGGCCCAGCGGTGGTCGATGCAGAGCTCGGCGGCGTGTCCGTCGTGGTCTCCGCGGGCATCGTCTCCTCAGTCGCGGCGGGCGAGGCGGTCTCGGACGGCGTTGCGAGGGCGGGGGAGCCGATGAGCAGGAGTCCGGTGACGGCGAGCGCCGTGGCGCAGACTGCGCGAGACCCTCGAACGGTCATCGCCCACCGTCCGCCGTGGAGCGCTTCCGGCGCCACAACCAGGCGGCGACGGCGGCCGCGATGGCGAGCAGTACACCGACGATGGTCCAGATCAGGGCCGTGTTCGATGACGAGCTCGTGCTGCGGACCTCGGTCGACGCGGTGAAGGTGACGGGCCCGGCGGCCTCGTGCGTGTGCACCCCGCTCTCGAGCTTCACCTTCGCCTGCCACGGACCGTCCGGAAGCGCGGCGCTGTCGGGAACGGTGAAGACGACGTCGGCCGACTGCCCGGGCGAGATGGTCGCGCCCTGGGCACCGACGGTCTTGGCCGAGAGTCCGCCGGGCCCGTCGGTGAGATCCAGATCGCCGGTGACGTCGACGGCGCGCTTGCCGGTGTTCGTCACCGCAGCGGTGACGATGGCGCTGCCGTCGGCGCTGCGGCCGCCGGTGAGGCTGCCGATGGAGAAGTCTGCGGGCGGCCCGTTGCCCGGTCCCACCGACAGGTACACGCGCACCCCGACGCGGCTGGCCATCGCGATGCCGCCTGCGGTCGGCGCGGCGGGTGCGGTGGAGGCCCAGATGACCCCGTACTGCTCCATTTCGGGGGCGTCCTTCGGGACGGCGATCGTCGCGGTCACCTTGGCCTTCTCGCCGGGCTTGAGATCCAACTCGGTCTTGTCGAGGGAGATCCACGAGGTCAGCATGTTCTTGGTGCCGGGCTCGCCCGGCGTGAAGTTGCCGTCGACGACCTGCGCGGGACCGGCGTACATGGAGAGCTTAGTCCGCATGTTCGTCTTGTTCGTCACCTGCACGCGACGCTTGATGGTGCGTCCGGGCGGCAGATTGTCGACGATGTACAGCTGCGCGCGCGGATCGTCTTTCAGCTTCACCGGGACATCGAGCAGACGGATGCCGATGGACCCCTCGCGTTCTCCGGCGTCGGCCGGAGCCGCGCCGGCCGAGGTCGGGAAGGCCGCGGTTGTAATGCCGAGGACGAGGAGGGAGACGATCGCGGTCAGAACGGTACGGAGCAGGAGGGCGGGGCGCATGCGGGGGAACTTTCGTCGATGCACGCCGGGGTGCGCTCAGTGCGCACCCCGGACAGCGGGCGGGAATCCGCCCGGAGATGTGTGCTTCAGATCAGGCGACTGAAACGGTGATGGTGCCGGAGTACGTCCCGATCGCTGCGCCGCCCGGGTAGTTGACGGTGAGCGAGGGGGTCCACGTGATGAGTTCGGTCGGCATGTTGAGACCCGTGCGGGTCACCACGTTCTTCGCTGCCGAGAGCGACTGCGTCCCGGTGGCGGCGACCGATCCGCCGCCGACCTTGCCCGCGATCGCAGTGGCGGTGTAGTCGACGTTCCCGTTCGGGATCGTCTGGTCGGTGCTGGTGAAGGGGGTGCTCGACGCGGTCGTCGTCCAGTTGCGGGGGGAGCCGTTGCGGCTGTCGGTGACGGTGACGGTGGGAAGTGTCCCGGTGGCGCTCTGCCCGGTGATCGCAGGCACGATGGTTCCGAGCGGGCCCGCGGTGATGGACAGGTCACCGTCCAGTCCGGCGATCACGAAGGTCACGTCGGTGTTCGCGGAGGGGGCGGCCGAGGCGATGCCCGCCGGGGTGAGCGCGGCGGTCGCGGCGATGGCCACGCCAGCCGCGGCGAGATGGATTCTGCGCATGGTGAGTTGCTCCAGTGGTCGGTCCGATCGGATATCGGCCCTCGATGCGGTGATCGGAACGGCAGGACGTCGAGGGTGCCGGCGGGTGCAGGCAACACTGGTGTTTCCAGCTCGCGGAAATCTAACAACACGTGCGCTGATCAGGTATGCCCGTCGTCTGCATTAGATTCTTCAGGGGATCGATGGTGTGTCGAATCGTACGGGTCGCGGCACGAATCCGATCTTCCGTGCTCACGGAAGGCAAGCGCATCGCGTGAGCCGCGTGCGACGGCCACCTGCGCGGTGACGGCGGCCGCCGCCGACTACCGTGGTCACCATGACCAAATCGATCACCGGGCAGCGGACTGTGCTGGTCACCGGGGCAAGCAGTGGCATCGGGGAGGCCGTCGCGCGGCAGTTCGTGGCGCTGGGGCACAAGGTGTACGGCACCAGCCGCAACCCGGACACGGTGCGCAATCCGATCCCGGGCGTCACCTACGTGCGGCTCGACAACGAGGACTACGAGTCGGCGCGGGCGTGTGCCGAGGCCGTCGGCGACCTCGACATCCTGATCAACAATGCGGGCGAGAGTGCCGCCGGGGCCTTCGAGGACACCCCGATGGATGCCGTCGAGCATCTGTTCAAGGTCAACGTCTTCGGGCCGGTCGCGCTGACGAAGGCCGTGCTGCCGCGCATGCGCCGTCGTCGTACCGGCACCATCGTGATGGTCGGCTCCATGCTGTCGAGCTTCCCGGTCGCCTTCCGCACCAACTACGCGGCGACCAAGTCGGCGCTCAAGGGGTACGCGATGGCGTTGCGGCGGGAGGTCGCGCCGTACGGGATCCGCGTCACCACCGTCGAACCCGGCACCATCGCCACCGGCATCGGTGACCGTCGGACCATCCACATCGAACCCGACTCGGTGTACCGCGAGGAGTACGAGACCCTGGCCGCGGCGACCCGCCGCAACGAGGGCAGAGGCATCTCGGCGGCCGCGATGGCCGAGACGATCGTCGAAGCCGCGCTCGCCGTCGACCCCAAACCCCTGTATGCGCGCGGCAATCGGGCGCCGGTGGTGTTCGCCCTACGGCGGCTGGTTCCGCGGCAGGTGGTCCTGGACCTGACCGCGCGCATCCACGGTCTGACGAAGGTGCGGCCCTGAGTGCCGCGCTGCTGCGGGTGATCGGGATCGGGCCCGGATCGCCGAAGCAGATCACCCTGGAAGCGGTCGACGCCATCGCCGCGACCGACGTCTTCTTCCTGCTCGACAAGGGTTCGCGCACCAGCGAGCTGACCGACCTGCGCACGCAGATGCTGGCGGCGCACGCCTCGCCCGATCATCGAGTCGTGGTCGTTCCCGACCCGCCGCGCGACCGGCACCCCGACGACTACGAGGCGGAGGTCCGACGCTGGCACGCCGCGCGCGTGGACGCGCTGCAGGAGGCCATCGCGATCCACCTGCGGCCGGGGCAGTCCGGCGGCTTCCTGGTGTGGGGCGACCCCGCGCTCTACGATTCGACGCTCCGCATCCTCGCGCAGCTCGCCGAGCGCGACGGCGTCGACGTGGAGGTTCAGGTGATCGCCGGCGTGACGAGCGCGTCCGCGCTGACCGCCGCGCACGGCATCGTCGCGCACGGCATCGGGGAACCGATCCTCACCACCACCGGACGACGGCTGTCGGGCACACCGGCGGGCGCCGACGCGAACCAGATCGTCATGCTCGACTCGGACCTCGCCTTCCGCGAGACGGCCGAGCCCGACGACCTCGTCTACTGGGGTGCGTATCTGGGCACCGAACATCAGATCCTGGTCAGTGGCAGGGTCGGTGACGTGACCGCGGAGATCGAAGCCAAACGCGCGCAGGCACGCGCCGAGTTGGGCTGGATCATGGACATCTACCTGCTGCAGAGGCGCGCTGGGGTTCGATGAGCTTGTCGGTCGCGGGGTCTCGATACGCCGCCTCGCTTCGCTCGGTGGCTACTCGACCAGCCTGGGTGGCGTTCGTGGGTTGTCGAGTGGGGCGCGGGTAGCCTGTGTGGCGTTCCTTTAGGGTTGTCGAGTGGGCCTCGGCCAGCCTGTGTGGCGTTCCTTTAGGGTTGTCGAGTAGGCCGAGGCGCTAGCCGAGGGCGTATCGAGACGATGCGGGTGTCGGTACGCTTGCTCTCTTCGTTTCGCGGGCTTGTGTGGCGTTGTCGCGGGGTCTCGATACGCCGCCTCGCTTCGCTCGGCGGCTACTCGACCAGCCTGTGTGGCGTTCATGGGTTGTCGAGTGTGCCTCGACCAGCTTGTGTGGCGTTCCTTTAGGGTTGTCGAGTAGGCCGAGGCGCTAGCCGAGGGCGTATCGAGACGATGGCGGAGTTACCGAATAAGCCGAGGCGGACCGACTCACCAGGGGGAGGCGACGGCGTCGAGGATCGCTTCCGAGATCTCGGGGCGGCAGATGATGAAGTCGGGCATGTAGGGCTGGGGATTGTTGTAGACGATCGGGCGGCCGTCGAGGCGGCTGCAGTGCAGCCCGGCCGCCAGCGCCACACCGACCGGCGCGCAGTTGTCCCACTCGAACTGCCCGCCGGAGTGGACGTACGCGTCGGCGTCGCCGCGGACGACCGCCATCGCCTTGGCGCCGGCCGAACCGATCCGGACCGTGTCCATGCCGAGCCGGTCGGCGACCGCCGCCGAATGGTACGAGTGCCCGAATCGCGAGACCGCGAGTCGGCCGGTCAGCGGGCCGTCGGCGACCGGCACCTCGTCGCTGCGGAAGACCTCGCCCTTGGCGGGCAGGGAGACCGCGGCGGCGATCGGCTCCCCGTCGACGGTCAACGCGACGTGGACCGCCCAGTCGGAGGTGCCCATCGAGTACTCGCTGGTCCCGTCGAGCGGGTCGATGATCCAGACACGATCGGCGACCGACCGATCGCCGACGTCCTCGGCCTCTTCCGACAGCACCGCGTCGCGGCTGCGATGGCGCCGGAGCACCGTCGAGATCCAGGCCTGTGCCATCGCGTCGCCGACATCGCCCACCAGGTGCCCGGTCAGCAGATCCCGGTGCCGGATGCCGAGCAGGATCTCGCCGGCCCCTTCGGCGATGGCGGCGGCGAGATCGGCATCGGACATCGGCGAGGACTGGTGCATCGTTCAACTAGATCACACGCCGGTTCGCCGGCGGGATGAGAATGTCGGGGGTGTGGCGCACACTGGATGAATGCCGGAGCTTCCCGAAGTGACCGCCATCGCCACGTTCCTGGACTCGCGCGCCGCGGGTCTGCCGATCCGCCGCGTCGACGTCGCCTCACTGTCCGTGCTGAAGACCGCCGACCCGCCCTACACCGCGCTGACCGGCCGCACCGTGTCGACGGTCGACCGGATCGGCAAGTACCTGGTGATCCGCACGGTGCCCGGGCCCGACAGCCCGCCTGGCGCCGACGCCGAGGTGGATCTGGTGATCCACCTGTCGCGGGCGGGTTGGGTCCGGTGGAGCGAGTCGTTGTCGCCGACGCCGCCCCGGCCCGGCGGTAAGAGTCCGATCGCGCTGCGGGTGCACTGCGGGCTGCCCGGCGAGGGATTCGACGTCACCGAGGCGGGAACCCAGAAGCGGCTGGCGGCGTGGATCGTGCGCGACCCCGGCGACGTCGACCGCATCGCCACACTCGGTCCCGACGTGCTCGAGCTCAGTCGAGACCAGTTCGCCCGCATCCTCGCGGGCAGCGGAGGTCGGATCAAGAACCTGCTCACCGATCAGCGGGTGATCGCGGGAGTCGGCAACGCCTATTCCGACGAGATCCTGCACACCGCCCGACTGTCGCCCTTCGCGACCGCCAGGACGCTCGACGACGACCAGATCGATCGCCTGCACGCCGCGGTGCGGTCGGTGCTCCTGGGCGCCGTCGAACGACTCGAGGGGCGGGAGGTGGCCCGGATGAAGTCGGAGAAGCGGACCGGGCTGCGAGTGCACGCCCGCACGGGCATGCCGTGCCCGGTCTGCGGCGACACCGTCCGGGAGGTCTCCTTCACCGACCGGTCGTTCCAGTACTGCCCGACCTGTCAGACCGGCGGCAAGGTGCTCGCCGATCGACGTCTGTCGCGGCTGCTGAAGTGATCGTCAGCGGCGCAGCGCGGTGCGGACCAGCAGGACGTTGTAGTCGTCCCACCGGCTCGCATTGAAGTACAGTTCCGGGCCGGTGCCGCGCAGCGCCGGCGACGTCGGCAGCATCATCGGCGCATACAGTTCCAGACTTGCCGGCGCGACCCGTCGCGGCGGACTCCACGGCCCCTCGGGGCGCGCCGCGGTGCGCAGCAGGACGCCGCGCGGGCTGTCGAGCATCACGTACCGCTGCAGATACGGACTCCACGACACCGACAGTTCGGTCACCGGGCCGCGCACGACGGGGCGAGCGGCGTCGGGCGAGGCGGCCCACCTGCTCCCGGTCCAGTACTGATAGCGGTCGAGGTCCAGGATGTCGCCGGCGCGGAACCGGGCCAGGTAGGCGGACCCGAACCGGCCGTTGGGGGTGCCGTACTGGTACACCCAGCCGGCGTCCGGACCGGCTCCCTTCACGTACGCGCTCTGCTGGAAGTTCGCGTCGCCCGCGCGCATCGACGGCCATCCGGCGGGCAGCGGTGCCGTGACGCCCGCGTTGATCCGGATGGTGCGTTGCGGGGTGAACCAGGTGCGGCCGTTGTCGGACGAGACGGCGGTGGCGGAGTAGTTGGTGTACCACACGCTCGGCGGGCCCCAGGCGCGCACCGACATGTAGTTGACGTACTGCACGCCGCCGAGCGCGATGCCCGCGGTGGGGATCGTCGTCTTCTCGATGCCGTCGAAGCCGAGGGCGCCGAACATCTGCCCGACGTAACCGGCCCCCGACAGACGCAGCCCGTCGCTCAACTGGGAGTCGGTCGACCGCAGCAGGGCGTTGTGGCGCCACTGCTGGTCGCCGGTCAGGCAGTTGCCGAAGGTGTCGCCGAACGCCAGCAGGGTCTCGCCGCGCCCGTTGTCCCACGCCACACCGAGGTCGGTGCCCGTGATGCCGAAGCGCCCGAAAGTGCGGTTGGGGCTGCGGGGGCCGGTGACCCAGACGACCGTCTTGGTGCCGCCGCTGTCGTAGGCGGGCAACGGCTTCTGGGGGCCGGACGGTGAACCGCCGCGCGGCAGGAACGGCCCGACGACCGGGATGTCGACGATCGGTCCACTGTTGCTGCAGGCGCGCGCGTCGACGCTGCCGACGCCGGCGGTGAGTGCCGACGCGGACATGACGGCGCAGGTCAGGACGGCAAAGGCGGTACGGGAGCGAAGCGGCCGAAGTCGCGACAACTGCTGGATGTGACGTCGCATCGAACTCAATCTGTGGCGGGTGTGGCTGCTGTTGTCCATCCTTCGTACCAATGTCGAAGACGGTTCACACGGCACTCGGATCACGATCGGGACTCGAAATGTCGGAGGCGACCGGTACATTCGGCCGCATGCTGAGAGAGAAGATCATCATCACCGGAGCCAGCTCCGGGCTCGGCGAGGGCATGGCTCGGGAGTTCGCGGCCCGCGGTCGCAGCCTCGGGCTGGCGGCGCGTCGAGTGGACCGACTCCAGGAACTGGCCGACGACCTGCGCCCACAGGCCGCGCGGGTGGCAGTCGCCGCATTGGACGTGACCGACGTCGGTGCGGTCCCCGTCGTCTTCGACGCGCTCGCCGACGAGCTGGGCGGCGTGGACCGGGTCATCGTCAACGCCGGGCTGGGCAAGGGGGCGGCGATCGGCACCGGGCACGCCGCCGCCAACATCGAGACCGTGCAGACCAACCTGGTCGGGGCATTGGCGCAGATCGAGGCGGCGATGACGATCTTCCGGGCACAGGGCCGAGGTCATCTGGTCCTGGTCAGTTCGATGAGCGCGGTCCGCGGGCTGCCGAAGGCACAGGCGGCCTACTCGGCGTCCAAAGCCGGACTGTCGGCGCTGGGACAGGGCCTGCAGGCAGAGCTGGCGGGCACCGACATCAAGGTGACGGTGCTGCTGCCCGGCTACATCGAGACCGACATCAACCGCGGGGTGAAGACCGCGATGATGACCGACCGTCGGACCGGCGTGCAGGCGATGGTCGCGGCGATCGAAGCCGAACGTCGACGTGCCGCGGTGCCGTCGTGGCCGTGGACCCCGATCTCCTGGGCGCTGCGGCTGCTGCCCGATGCGGTGACGGCCAAACTGATCTAGTCGGCCACAGCCGCGAACCCGATCGAACGCATAGGGTGGCAACCATGATGACGAACCTGCGCGGACGGCTCGATGGAGGCGATGACTTCGACATCACCTCGACCGTCTCCTGGCACGCGTTGGCCGCTCACCAACAACACATGTACTCCCTCCACCTGCGAGAACTGTTCGCCATGGACCCCGATCGGGGCCGCGAACTGGTGGTCGACGCGGCCGATCTGCACATCGACTTCTCCAAGAACCTCATCACCCGCGAGACCATTGAACTGCTCACCGCCCTGGCCCGCGAGGCCGGCGTCGAAGACCTGCGCGATGCCATGTTCGCCGGCGCGCACCTGAACACCTCCGAGGATCGGGCCGCGCTGCACACTGCGCTCCGACTGCCACGCGAGGCGCGGCTCGAGGTCGACGGCCACGACGTCGTCCCGGACGTGCACGAGGTGCTCGACGCGATGGGCGTGTTCACCGATCGAGTCCGCAGCGGAGAGTGGACCGGGCACACCGGCCGAGCGATCACCGACGTGGTCAACATCGGGATCGGCGGCAGCGACCTCGGCCCGGAGATGGCCTACGAGGCGCTGCGTCACTACCGGCATCCGCGGCTCACCGGGCACTTCGTCGCCAACAGCGACCCGTCCGATCTGGCGGCGGTCCTGGCCGGGCTGACTGCCGAGACGACGTTGTTCATCGTCTCGTCGAAGACCTTCACCACCCTGGAGACCATCACCAACGCGACCGCGGCCAAGCGGTGGCTGCTGGCGGAGCTGGGGGCGGACGCCGACCGGTCCGATGCGGTCGCCAAGCACTTCGTCGCGGTCAGCACCAACGCCGACGAGGTCGCGGGATTCGGCATCGATCCGGCCAACATGTTCGGTTTCTGGAACTGGGTCGGCGGGAGGTACTCGATCGACTCGGCCATCGGGCTGTCGTTGATGGCCATGATCGGCCGCGACCTGTTCGACGAGTTCCTCGCCGGCTTCCACGCCGTCGACGAGCACTTCCGCACGGCGCCGCTGGAGGAGAACGGGCCGGTCCTGCTCGCGCTGGTCGGACTGTGGTACTCGAACTTCTGGGATGCCCAGTCTCAGGCGGTGCTGCCGTACGCCAACGATCTGGATCGCTTCCCCGCCTACCTGCAGCAGTTGACGATGGAGTCGAACGGCAAGTCGGTCACCCGCACCGGTCGCCACGTCACCATGCCGACCGGCTCGATCTACTGGGGCGAGCCCGGCACCAACGGGCAGCACGCCTTCTACCAGCTCCTGCACCAGGGCACCTGGCTGATCCCCGCGGACTTCATCGGTTTCGCCGAGCCGCTCGACGACATCGAGGCCGCCGACGGACGCTCGATGCACGACATCCTGATGAGCAACTTCTTCGCGCAGACGCAGGTCCTGGCGTTCGGGAAGACCGCCGACGACATCGCCGCCGAAGGAGTGCCGCCGAAACTGGTGGCGCACAAGGTGATGCCGGGGAACCGGCCCTCGACGTCGATCCTCGCACCCAAGCTGACGCCGTCGGTGCTCGGCCAGCTGGTGGCGCTCTACGAGCACGAGACCTTCGTCAAGGCGATGGTCTGGGGGATCAATCCCTTCGACCAGTGGGGCGTGGAGCTCGGCAAGAAGCAGGCCGCCGACCTGGTGGGCGTGATCAGCGACGAGATCGCGCCCCCGGCCGGGCGTGATTCGTCGACCGATTCGCTGGTGCGCTGGTATCGACAGCGGCGCGGCCGCGCCGTGTGACCGACGGGCGGCTACCGGCCCAGCGGGCCGCGCCCGAGACGCAGCAGCAGCATCGCGAGCGTGTGTCCCTCGGAGCCGAGGGCGGAGAACCGATCCAGAACCTTCATCTCGCGACTGTGCACCAGACGGGGGCCGCCGTGGGCCATGCGGTGCGCGCCGATCTTCTTCGACACCGCGCTGCGGCGCTGGATGGCGGCGAGGATGATCGCGTCCATCCGGTCGATCTCCGGCCGCAGCTCGTCGATGTCGTCGGGGAGCGCGGTGACGTCCGCGCTCAGGTTCAGCGCCTCGAGGTCCAACGCGTAGGGCAGGGCTCCGTCGCCGACGTCGGTTCCGTTGTCGATGCTGTCCCCGTGCTGCTGTTCATCCTGGCCACTCACGGCTTCTGATTTTGCCACGCGCGGTTCGCGACCGGCACGGCGCGTGGTGAACAATGCAGGGATGACCGCTGCCGGATCCACCACTGCCGGGACCTCCGCCGAGGCGACGATCGCCAGACGGATCGGGGCTGTCGCGTTGGCACTGATCGCCGCCCAGCTGGTCGTCCGGACGGTGCTGGTGGCCGCCGGCGACTTCTACTGGGACGACCTGATCCTGATCGGGCGCGCGTCGTCGCACTCGATCCTGTCGTGGGACTACCTCGGCTACAGCCACGACGGGCACTTCATGCCTGCGGCGTTCCTCGTCGCCGGGGTCAGCACCCTCATCGCGCCGGTGCAATGGTGGCTGCCGGCCGCGACGCTGGTGGTCCTGCAGGCGCTGGCCTCGCTGGCCGTGTGGCGGATGATCCGGATCATCGCGCCGAAGGCCCGCGGCGCGGCGCTTGCGACGTTGGCCTTCTACCTGTTCGTGCCGATGACGGTCGCCGCGTACATCTGGTGGTCGGCCGGCCTCAACACCCTCCCGATGCAGGCAGCCATGGCCTTCATCGTCGGCAACGTCGTCCTGCTGGTGCGCGGCCGGCTCGACGAGGCCCGCCGTCGACGACTGGTCGTCGCCTCGGTGGCGGCCTTCGTGGTGGCGCTGCTGTTCTTCGAGAAGTCGTTGTTCATCGTGCCGGTGGCGTTCGTCGCCGCGGTGCTGGCGCTGCGTCCGACCCTCGCCGCGGGGCACGACGGCGACGACTACCGGAACTCGCCGCTGACCCAGGCGTTCAATCGCGCCCGATCGCTGTGGTTCGCGCTCGGTGCGATCTTCGTGGCCTGGACCGCCCTGTTCCTGGCGACGTCGACGGCGACCGCCGGCGTGCATTCGGCCTCGCAGACCGCTCACCTGGTGTGGCGCAGCATCAACGATGCGATCGTTCCGTCGCTGGTCGGCGGACCGTGGGTTTGGGAGCGGTGGACGCCGTCGCCGCCGATGGGATTTCCGAGCGTCGGGCTGATCGTGGCCGGATGGCTCGTCCTGGTCGCACTGATCGTGCTGACCTGTCGGGCCCGGCGCGGGGTGGCCCCGATCTGGTTCTTCGCGCTGCTGTACGCGGTGGTCGCACAGATCCCGGTGATGTGGAACCGGTCGAGCGCCAACACCGCGCTCGAGCTGGCGCAGACCATGCGCTACCTGCCTGATACCGCACTCGTGCTCACGATCGCCTTCGCGCTGATCGCGGGGTCGCCGCGCAACGCCGGCGCCCACGCCCCGGTCCCGGCCACCGACCGACGGCTCGTCGCCGCCGGTGCTGCGGCCGGCGTCGCCTTCGTCGTCTCGGCGATGGTCGCGACCATGTCGTACGGCCAGTCCTGGCGGGACGACCCGACGGGCGCCTACCTCACCACCGCGCGCGCATCGCTTGCCGAGATGTCCGGGAAGACGATGTTCGATCAGCCGGTGCCTCTGGAGGTCCTGCTGCCGGTGGCCCACCCGAACAACATGATCAGCCACGTCTTCGGGCGATTGTCGGAGCGTCCCGACTTCGGCCAGGTCACCGATCAACTGAAGGTGCTGAATCCGCAGGGTCGGCTGGTGGCCGGCGCCGTCACACCGCAGCGAACGTTCGAACCGAGTCGCGGCAGCTGCGCCAGACCGGGCATCGACGAGCCGACGAAGCTGCCGTTGAGCGGACCGCTCATCGACTGGCGATGGACGGTCGGCTTCAGCTACTGCGCCGATCGCGCGGGGACCGTCGAAGTCCGGCTGACCGGCGGCGATCCGGTCGAGGTCCCGGTCCGGGCGGGCCTTCACTCGGCCTACCTCCAGCTCGACGGCCGCGGCACCGACCTGCTGATCCGTCCGGTGACTCCGGGGCTGAGCCTGCACACCGGCGACGGTCGGGTCGGTGCGCCGGTCATGGCCGAGTACGCGCCCTGACGGGGCGGCGTCTGTCCGGCCGTGCCTCGGTCGTACTGTCCACCGGGGATGTCGGTGCCCGCGGGTAGCCTGGACAGGCCATGAACACTTCACTTGCCTCCTCCGCGACCAGCCCAGCCGATCCCGCGATGAGCGATCGCGGACGCGAACTGCTCGATGGGCTGAACCCGCAGCAGCGGGCCGCCGTGCTGCACACGGGGTCGCCCCTGCTGATCGTTGCGGGCGCGGGGTCGGGCAAGACGGCGGTGCTGACCCGGCGGATCGCCTTCCTGCTCGCCGAACGAGGAGTGACGCCGGGGCAGATCCTGGCGATCACGTTCACGAACAAGGCGGCCGCCGAGATGCGGGAGCGGGTCATCGATCTGGTCGGACCGCGCGCGAGCTACATGTGGGTCTCCACGTTCCACTCGACCTGCGTGCGAATCCTGCGGGCGCAGTCGGCGCTGCTCGGCAACCGGAACTCCAACTTCTCGATCTACGACGCCGACGACTCGCGCCGACTGCTCGGAATGGTGGTGCGCGACCTCGATCTCGACCCCAAGAAGTTCAGTCCTCGCGGCGTCGGCACCAAGATCTCCAACTTCAAGAACGAGTTGAAGGACCCCGACGAGGCCCTGGCTGAAGCGGGAGCCGACGACCAGCCCGACGTCACCGCCCGGACGGTCGCGCAGATCTACGCCGAATACCAGCGTCGTCTGGCCGCCGCCAACGCCTTCGACTTCGACGACCTGATCGGCGAGACGGTCTCGTTGCTGCAACGCCACCCGAACGTCGCCGAGTACTATCGCCGTCGGTTCCGGCACGTGCTCATCGACGAGTATCAGGACACCAACCACGCGCAGTACGTGCTGGTGCGCGAACTCGTCGGCGAGCAGGTGACAGCCGACGGACTGACCCCGTCGGAGCTGTGCGTGGTCGGTGACGCCGACCAGTCGATCTACGCATTCCGCGGCGCGACCATCCGCAACATCGAAGAGTTCGAGCGCGACTACTCCGACGCCGAGACCATCCTGCTGGAACAGAACTACCGGTCCACCCAGACCATCCTGTCGGCGGCCAACGCGGTGATCGCCCGCAACCCCAATCGGCGAGAGAAGAAGCTGTGGACCGCCTCCGGGGAGGGCGATCAGATCGTCGGGTACGTCGCCGACTCCGACCGCGACGAGGCGGCGTTCATCGCCAAGGAGATCGAAGAGCTCGTCGACTACTCGATCGGCGGTTCGACCAGCAGTACGTACGCCGACGTGGCCGTGTTCTATCGGACCAACACCGGATCGCGGTCGCTGGAAGAGGTCTTCGTCCGGCACGGCATCCCGTACAAGGTGGTCGGCGGCACCAAGTTCTATGAGCGCAAGGAGGTCCGCGACATCGTCGCCTACCTGCGCGTGGTCGCCAATCCCGACGATTCGGTGAGTCTGCGGCGAATCCTCAACACGCCCCGTCGCGGGATCGGCGATCGGGCCGAGGCGTGCGTCGCCGTGCATTCGGAGAACCTGGGCATCAGCTTCTATCAAGCACTCGTCGAGGCGACGGAGAACCGGGTGCCGCTGCTGAACACACGCGCGGTCAAGCAGATCACCGCATTCGTCGACCTCATCGAGGGATTGCGGACCGACTTCCTGCTCGCCTTCGGCGCGGTCGGCGGCGACTCCGCCGACGACGCTGTCGCCGACGCCACGGCGGAGGGAGCCGACGTCGGCGAACTCGTGGAGGCGATCGTCGAACGCAGCGGCTATCGGGCCGAGCTCGAAGGTTCCAACGACCCGCAGGACGCGGCGCGGATGGACAACCTCAACGAGCTGATCGCCGTGGCCCGCGACTTCAGCAATGAGGCGGCGGGCGCGGTCGATGCCGACGACGAGCCGGGCGCCGCCGACGACGACGGCACCGGGGACGGTGTCATCGGAGGCGTCGAGGACGGGGAACCGGAACCGGGGTCGCTGGCGGCCTTCCTGGAGAAGGTCGCCTTGGTCGCCGACGCCGATCAGGTGCCCGACGAGGGCGAGGGCGTCGTCACGATGATGACTCTGCACACCGCCAAGGGCCTGGAGTTCCCGGTCGTCTTCGTCACCGGATGGGAGGACGGGCACTTCCCGCACATGCGGGCGCTCGGCGATCCGCACGAGCTCAGCGAGGAACGACGACTGGCGTACGTCGGCATCACGCGCGCCCGGCAGAAGCTGTATCTGACCCGGGCGATGTCGCGTGCGTCGTGGGGACAGCCGGTCGCCAATCCGGAATCCCGCTTTCTGGGCGAGATCCCCGAAGAGCTGATGGACTGGCGTCGCCGCGAACCGAAGCCGGCACCGCGAGAGGCCGGTTCGCGCGGCGGGGCCTTCGGATTCGGTTCGGCGAAGGGGTCGTCGTTCGGGTCGGGGTCCGGGTTTGGGGCGCCGACGCGAGGACGCAACAAGAACGTGCACTACGACATCGGCGACCGCATGAATCACCCCCAGTACGGCATGGGCAAGGCGGTCGCGAAGGAGGGGAACGGCGTCACCGAACGCATCACCTTCGACTTCGGCGGCAACGTCGGCCGAATCACCCTGATGACCGCGGGCGGCCTTCCGGGCGAGAAGCTGTAAGGCGTCGAGACGTGCCCGGCAGGGTTGTCGAGTAAGCGGACGCCGGGTTTCCCACACGGTTGTCGAGTAAGCAGATGCCGGGTGGCCTGCAGGGTTGTCGAGTAGTCGGACGCCGGGTGCCCTACATGGTTGTCGAGTAAGCGGAGGAGCGGAGCGGGGGAGCGCATCGAGACGATGGTGCGTGGAGTGCTGTCGGGAGCAGTAGCGTCACGGGGTGTCTCCGGCAATGTGCCGGCGGAGATCGGTGTGGGTACTGGTTGCGGGAGCGGGGATCTCGATACGCTCGCTCACTTCGTTCGCGGGCTACTCGATCAGCCTAGGGGTGTCGCGGCGACGCCGGGTGGCCTGCAGGGTTGTCGAGTAGTCGGACGCCGGGTGGCCTGCAGGGTTGTCGAGTAAGTGGAGGAGCGGAGCGGGGGAGCGCATCGAGACGATGGTGCGTGGAGTGCTGTCGGGAGCAGTAGCCTCACGGACGGTCTCCGGCAATGTGCCGGCGGTGGTCGGTGGGGGTGCTGGTTGCGGGGATCTCGATACGTTCGCTCACTTCGTTCGCGGGCTACTCGATCAGCCTAGGGGGTCGCGCGGCGATGCCGGGTGGCCTGCAGGGTTGTCGAGAGGCGTATGCCGGGTGCCCTGCAGGGTTGTCGAGAAGGCGTATGTCGGGTGCCCCGCAGGGTTGTCGAGAAGGCGGACGTCGGGTGGCCTGCAGGGTTGTCGAGTAAGCGGAGGAGCGGAGCGGGGGAGCGCATCGAGACGATGGTGCGTGGAGTGCTGTCGGGAGCAGTAGCCTCACGGACGGTCTCCGGCGGTGGTCGGTGCGGGGATCTCGATACGCTCGCTCACTTCGTTCGCGGGCTACTCGATCAGCCTAGGGGTGTCGCGCGGCGATGCCGGGTGGCCTGCAGGGTTGTCGAGAGGCGTATGCCGGGTGCCCTGCAGGGTTGTCGAGAAGGCGTATGTCGGGTGCCCCGCAGGGTTGTCGAGAAGGCGGACGCCGGGCGGCCTGCAGGGTTGTCGAGTAAGCGGAGGAGCGGAGCGGGGGAGCGCATCGAGACGATGGTGCGTGGCGTGCTGTCGGGAGCAGTAGCCTCACGGGCGGTCTCCGGCGGTGGTCGGTGCGGGGATCTCGATACGCTCGCTCACTTCGTTCGCGGGCTACTCGATCAGCCTAGGGGCGTCGCGCGGCGATGCCGGACGCCCTGCAGGGGTGTTGGGGCTCGCGATCCGCTCGATCAGCCTGCGGCTGGGCGGCGCGACTAGCCGACCAGGGTCGACAGGCGGACGCCCTGCTTGGCGAGCCAGATGGCGGGGTCGACCTTGACCATCGAGCCGCCCTTGGGGATCCAGTGCTCGAAGTGCAGGTGCGGGCCGGTGGAGAAACCCTCGGAGCCGACCAGGCCGATGACGTCACCCGCGGTGACCTTCTGGCCCTTCTGAACCAGAACTCCGGAGGAGGCCATGTGGCCGTACATGGTCATGGTGCCGTCGGCGGCCTTGATCTGAATCCAGTGACCGTAGCCGGAGGCCGGGCCGGCCGCGACCACGACGCCGTCGGTGGCGGCATGGATCGGCGTGCCGAGCGGAGCGGCCATGTCGATGCCGCCGTGGAAGGTGCCCCACCGGGGCGCGAAAGCTGAGGTGAGCTGGTAGATGCCGAGCTTGATCGGGCTCACGACCAGCGGCTTCTGTGCCGCTGCGATCGCGGCCGCCTGCTCCTTGGCGATCTTCACACCCTGCTGGAGCTGGGCGCCGAAGTCGGACATGTCGGCCTGCGGTGCGGAATCGACCACGCCGGGTCCGGTGTCCGAGACATTGGCCACCGGCGTCACGGCGTTGCCGTCGACGGGTGCCGGATCGGCAGGCGCGGCGGCGACCGGACTCGGCTGACCGTCGGCGCCCGATCCGGTGACCGCGATGGCGGTGGCTCCGGCTGCGATGGCGAACAGTGCGGTACGCGCCTTCAGCGCCGACGAGGGCGCCTGCAGGCGGTGCTTCGGCTTGGTGCGGACCGGAGCGGCACTCGGCTCGTCGTCGTAATCGACGTCCGAGCTGGTGACCATGATCTCGGTGGTGCTGGCGTTGGCGTTGAGAGCGGCATCGTCCGACACCGGAGTGCGGGTCGCACCATCGCCCAGGCCGAGGCGGAAGTCGCGGGAGAGCTGCGGGAAGTCACGAGTGGCGGGGGTGTCGAGCGAGGGGGAGGGGGCTTGGCGGGCGTTCGTGCCGTCACGGTCGAGCAGGCTCCGTGCTGCCAAGTCGTTCACCTCAAATCCGTTCGCGCAAACACCCGAAAGCAGTGCGCATGTCGTGACCTAGTCGTTACCAACCTCACTGAGGGTAGCCAGGTGCACGCATGAAGTCCACCGGTTGGTTTCGTGACGTCTTCATTCTGGCTGCTCAGCGACCGGATCTTGCATGGATATGGGGTTACTGACCAGTAGCGGGTGATATGTCGCACAAGCTTGGGGCCGCGTGCGAATGCGGCAGGTGCGGGGCACTAGAGTCGCCTATGGCCCGCGTTACACCGAAGCGGGCGGAACATTACTTCAGATGGTGAGCTGAATGGATCTCTTCGAATACCAGGCGAAGGAACTGTTCGCCAAGCATGGGGTACCCACCACACCCGGTCGGGTGACCGATACTGCCGCTGATGCGCGCGCGATTGCCGAGGAAATCGGCAAGCCCGTGATGATCAAGGCGCAGGTCAAGGTCGGCGGCCGCGGCAAGGCGGGTGGCGTCAAGTACGCCGCGACCCCTGATGACGCACAGACGCACGCCGAAAACATCCTCGGGCTCGATATCAAGGGCCACGTCGTGAAGCGACTGCTCGTTGCAGAAGCCAGCGACATCGCCGAGGAGTACTACATCTCCTTCCTGCTCGATCGCGCCAACCGCACCTACCTGGCCATGTGCTCGGTCGAGGGCGGCATGGAGATCGAGGAAGTGGCCGCGACCAAGCCGGAGCGGCTGGCCAAGATCGCCGTCGACGCCGTCAAGGGCGTCGACCTGGCGTTCGCGCGTGAGATCGCCGAGAAGGGCCACCTGCCCGCCGAGGTGCTCGACGCCGCGGCAGTGACCATCCAGAAGCTCTGGGAGGTCTTCGTCGCCGAAGACGCCCTGCTGGTCGAGGTCAATCCGCTCGTGCGCACCCCCGACGACCAGATCCTGGCCCTCGACGGCAAGGTCACCCTGGACGGCAACGCCGACTTCCGTCAGGCCGACCACGCCGCGTTCCAGGACAAGGACGCGACCGATCCCCTCGAGCTCAAGGCTCAGGAGAACGACCTCAACTACGTCAAGCTCGACGGACAGGTCGGTGTCATCGGCAACGGTGCGGGCCTGGTCATGTCGACCCTGGACGTCGTCGCCTACGCGGGCGAGAACCACGGCGGCGTCAAGCCCGCCAACTTCCTGGACATCGGCGGCGGCGCCTCGGCCGACGTCATGGCTGCGGGCCTGGACGTCATCCTCGGTGACGAGCAGGTCAAGAGCGTCTTCGTGAACGTCTTCGGCGGCATCACCGCCTGTGACGCGGTCGCCAACGGCATCATCGGCGCGCTCGCCAAGCTGGGCGACACCGCCAGCAAGCCGCTGGTCGTCCGTCTCGACGGCAACAAGGTCGAAGAGGGTCGCAAGATCCTCGCTGAGGCCAACCACCCGCTGGTGACCGTGGCCGAGACCATGGACGCCGGCGCCGACAAGGCCGCCGAGCTGGCGAACAAGTAGGAGACGAAGCAGACTCATGTCGATCTACCTGAACAAGAACAACAAGGTCATCGTCCAGGGCATCACCGGCGGCGAGGGCACCAAGCACACCGCACTGATGCTGAAGGCCGGCACCAACGTCGTCGGCGGCGTCAACGCCCGCAAGGCCGGCACCACCGTCTCGCACGTCGACGCCGACGGCAACGCCGTCGAGCTGCCGGTGTTCGCGACCGTCGCCGAGGCCATGGAGAAGACCGGGGCCGACACCTCGATCGCCTTCGTGCCCCCCGCCTTCTCGAAGGACGCCATCATCGAGGCCATCGACGCGGAGATCCCGCTGCTCGTGGTCATCACCGAGGGCATCCCGGTGCAGGACTCGGCGTACGCCTGGGCCTACAACGTCGACAAGGGCGAGAAGACCCGCATCATCGGCCCGAACTGCCCCGGCATCATCACGCCGGGCGAGGCCCTGGTCGGCATCACCCCGAACAACATCACCGGCAAGGGCCCGATCGGCCTCGTGTCGAAGTCGGGCACCCTGACCTACCAGATGATGTACGAGCTGCGCGACCTCGGCTTCTCGAGCGCCATCGGCATCGGTGGCGACCCGGTCATCGGCACCACCCACATCGACGCGATCGAGGCCTTCGAGAAGGACCCGGAGACCAAGCTCATCGTCATGATCGGCGAGATCGGCGGCGACGCCGAGGAGCGTGCGGCCGAGTACATCAAGGCCAACGTCACCAAGCCGGTCGTCGGCTACGTCGCGGGCTTCACCGCTCCCGAGGGCAAGACCATGGGCCACGCCGGCGCCATCGTGTCGGGCAGCTCCGGCACCGCGCAGGCCAAGAAGGAGGCCCTCGAGGCCGCAGGCGTCAAGGTCGGCAAGACCCCGAGCGAGACCGCCGCTCTGGCGCGCGAGCTCTTCGACGCACTCTGATCTGACTCCGGCTTCGGCTGGATCGACCGGATGAACGCCCCGGTGCGGCAGTCCTGCCGCACCGGGGCGTTCTGTCATCGGCCATAATCAGTCGGTGATAACAGATCTGGTCGCGGGAGCGGTCAACCGCGTCGCGGACCTTCCCCGCGCGATCATCCGCGGAGTGCTCTCGGAGGCGATCGACTTCCTCACCGAAGACGTCGATCTCACCGAGGTGCTCCTCGCGGCCGTCGATCTCAATCGCGTGCTCGCCGCGATCGACCTGCAGCCCGTGGTGGAGCGGATCGACCTGAATGCACTGCTCGCGCGCATCGACCTCGACGGTCTGCTCCAGACCGTCGATCTGAACCCGATCCTGGCGCGACTGGATCTGAACCCGGTGCTCACCGGGGTGGACGTGGAAGCGATCATCGCCCGCATCGACCTCGACGAGGTCATCGGCTCCGTCGACCTCGACGCCGTCCTGGCGAACATCGACCTGGTCGTCGTCGGGAATCGCGTTATCGACGGCGTCGACCTGTCGTCGATCGTCCGCGACGCCGGCTCCACCGTGACCACGGAGATGATCTCCGACGTCCGCACCGGCAGTGAACGCGCCGACGACGTCGTCGAAGGCTTCGTCAACCGGGTGCTGCGCCGCAAGTCCGACGACGATGAGTGACGAGCGCTCCGCGGGCATCGTCAGCCGGGCGATCGCGGCGGTCATCGACGCCGTCGTGGTCGTGACGGTCCTCGGCGTCGGCTACCTGGCGACCTCGTTCATCATCTTCACCAGAGACGTGACCGACTTCGTCTTTCCCCAGATCGGTCTGTGGTTCACGACCACGGGCTTCCTGGTGACCTCGGTGCTGTATCTGATGGTGTGCTGGTCGATGTCCGGCCGCACCGTCGGCAACGTGCTGATGGGACTGCGGGTGATCCGCGCCAACGGCGAGCCGCTGCATTTCGCGCAGATCGGGCCGCGCGCGGTGCTGTGCGTGGTGTTCCCGGTCGGACTGTTCTGGGTGGCGTTGTCGTCCAAGCGATTGTCGTTGCAGGACGCGCTCCTGCGCACCCGGGTGGTCTATGCGCGGGAGTGACGTCGTGGACTGAGGCATCATCGGGGCATGCGAGCTGACCGACCTGATGCCCGGGCCGTCGTCGAATCGGTGGCCGACCCGACCACCTGGGAGCCGTGGACTCCGGCCGCGCAACCGGAGTCCGTGGTGACCGGCTGCGCCCGGATCCACGGTCGCCCGGTGGCTCTGGTGGTCAGCGAGTTCGGCGTCGCCGGCGGGTCCATCGGGGCGACGGCGGGCGCGCGCATCGTCGACGCCGTGCGCACCGCGACCGCGCGCCGACTGCCGCTGCTCGCTCTGCCCGCCTCGGGCGGCACGCGGATGCAGGAGGGGACGCCTGCGTTCCTGCAGATGGCGGCGATCACCGCGGCGGTCACCGAGCATCGCGAGGCGGGACTGCCCTACCTGGTGTACCTCCGCCATCCGACCACCGGCGGCGTCTTCGCGTCGTGGGGGTCGCTGGGCGACCTCACCTGGGCGCAGCCGGGTGCGCTGACCGGCTTCCTCGGCCCCAAGGTGTACGAGGGAATCTACGGCGAACCGTTCCCGCCCGGTGTGCAGCAGTCGGACAATCTGCATCGGCTCGGCTTGATCGACGACGTCTTCGACGTCGCCGATGTGCGTGGCCGCGTCGACCGCGTGCTCGAGGCGATCGACCCGGCCGGCCGGTCGGTCCGACAGCCGGGGCGGTCGACGCGGCGAGCGACCCCGGCGTCCGATGCGTGGGCGGCGGTCGTCGCGACGCGCGCGGCCGGCCGGCACGGGCTCGCCGAACTCGAATCGCTGCTGGGCGCGGTGACGGTCGCCGGCGACGGCCCGGTGCGGGTGTGCCTGGCGCGCTTCGGCGGGCGACCGACGGTCATGGTGGGGCAGGATCGGCGGATCCAGGACGACGGCCGGTTGATCGACGCCGCCGCCTTGCGGGTGGCGCGCCGGGCGATCGCCCTCGCGGTCGGCTGGCGTCTGCCGCTGGTGAGCGTGGTCGACACCAGCGGCGGCGAGCTGTCGCGGGCGGCGGAGGAGGCGGGCCTGGCCCGGCAGATCGCCCACTGCACGGCCGAACTGCTCGCCGCGCCGACTCCCACTGTGTCGGTGCTGCTGGGACAGGGGACCGGCGGCGCGGCGCTGGCGATGTTCCCCGCCGACCGAGTCTTCGGCGTCGCCGACGCCTGGCTGGCGCCGCTGCCGCCCGAGGGTGCGGGCATCATCATGCACGGCGACGTCGGGCGCGCCGCAGAGATGGCGCGAAGCCAGCACATCTGGGTGCGTGATCTGCACCGACTGGGGATCGTCGACGAGGTCGTCGAGGATCTGCCCGGGGTCGTGGACGCGATCGATGCGTGGATCGCGGGCGGCGTGCGAGCCGATCGGGCCGGTCGGGTGCGGGTCGGGCAGTAGAGTGGGGCCCGACATGAGTCCCGACACCGCCCCGTCTCCGCGCCCCGCCACTCGCCGTGAACTGGCGAAGGCCGAGCGGCGCATCGAGATCCTGGAGGCCGCGGCGAGTCAGTTCGCCCAGCGCGGATACAACGGCGTCCGGCTCGAGGACATCGGCGCCGCCGTCGGGATCAGCGGTCCGGCGATGTACCGCCACTTCGAGTCGAAGTCCGAGCTGCTCGACACCATCCTCGTCGACGTCAGCGAACGGCTCTACGAGGGCGGTGCGGCGGCCGCCGCGGAGGGCGGGACCCCGGAGGAGATCCTGCAGCGCCTCATCGTCTTCCACATCGAGGTGCTGGTCACCCGGCCCGACCTGATCAGCGTGCAGGACCGCGACCTGTGGTCGTTGTCCGACGCCGCGCGGCACCGGGTGCGCTCGTTGCAGCGGAGATACGTCGAGGTGTGGGTTCGGGTCCTGCGAGAACACGCCGACGGTCGGGGCATCGAGTTGGAGACCATCGAAGCGCGGGTCCGGGTTCACGCGACCTTCGGCCTGCTGAACTCGTCGCCGCGTCTGCCCGCCTTCTCCCGAGACCGGCTGCACGAGCTGCTCGTCCGGATGGCGATGGGCGCGCTCGACGCCTGACGCGGCCCGTCGCCCGCTCACCGGACGACGAGCCGCGCACCGGTGTCGGTGCCCGGTGCAGGGTCAGTGCAGGACGAACTCGTGGCGCTTCCGGTCGAACACCACCGGGTCGACGCCGTCGCGGATCCGGGCGGCGAGGTCGGGGTTGGCCAGGTGCAGGCGGCCGATCGCGACCAGATCGAACTCGCCCGAGGCGACGCATTCGGCGGCGCCGACGATCGAGTGGTCGGGGACGGCGGCCGCGGCGGCGTCGGCGCTGGTCCGCGCGACCGTCGCCAGCGCGGTCGGCATGGTGCCCGCGGGCATTCCGACGCTGCCGACGGCCATCGCGGCCTTCCCGGTCAGCTTCTTGGCCCAGCCCGCCAGGCTCAGGTCGCTGCCCGCGAACGCCGGGGCGGTGAAGTAGCGGATGCTCGCGTCGAAGACGTCGACGCCGGCGTCGGCCAGGGCGCCGAGCAGGACGCCGAGCTCGTCCGGGTTCTCGGCGATGCGGGCGGTGTAGTCCTGCTGCTTGTGCTGGGAGAAGCGGTAGATGATCGGCAGATCGTCGCCGATCTCGGCGCGGATCGCGGCCACCACCGCGGCGGGGAAGGCGGCGCGCCGGGCGAGGTCGCCGCCCCAGCGATCGTCGCGCCGGTTGGTGTCGGCCCACATGAAGGCGTCGAGCAGATAGCCGTGTCCGCCGTGGATCGCGATGCCGTCGAAGCCCAGTTCGGCGGCGTTGCGGGCGCTGGTCGCGTATCCGGCGATGACGGCGTCGATGTCGTCATCGGTCATCGGGTGGGTGATCGGCGTCGACCGGTCGACGTACTCCGCGGAGTAGCCGGTGCGTCCGGGGGTGCCCCACCGGCCGGACGGTCGCATCGGCTCGATCGCCGGATCGACCTCCGACATCGCGCCCCACAGCGGGCCGACGTGCCACAGCTGCGGAATGATCAGCCCGCCCTCGGCGTGCACGGTGTCGACGACGGCGCGCCAGCCGGCCAGGGCCTCGTCGCCGTGCAGGCGGGGGACGGCGGGGCTGTCGACGGCACTCGGATGGTCGATCGCGACGCCCTCGGTGATGATCAGCCCGGTGCCGCCGGCCGCGCGTTTGCGGTAGTACTCGGCGACGTCGGCGCCGGGCACCCCGTTCGGCGAATGCTGCCGGGTCATCGGCGACATCACGAGGCGGTTGGGGACGGTGAGTCCGCGGACGGTGAGCGGGGTCAGCAGGGAGGTCACAGTTTTCCGATCAGGTCGAAGAATCCGGGGGTCTTGTCTTCACGAATGCGCACCAGCGTCCGGTAGCTGATGAGCCAGCGCTCACCGACCTTGCGGTACTCCTCGTGGTAGTGGCCGTAGCCGTGCAGGTGTTCCTCGTGGTCGCCGTTGGTCCACCAGAGCTTGTCCTCCATGGCCCACGTGCCGCGCGCGGTGGTGTCGGAGGTCAGCTCGATCTGCGGGGTGTGGGCGTGATGCACCGAGGTCACCTTCACCGGGCCGTCGAGCAGCGCGGAGATGGCCTTGGTCAGCGGACCGGTGCCGACGATGCGATTCGCGACGCCGTCGGTGTCGGGCTGCTTGTCCTTCGGCAGCCCGCCCCAGGTCTCCGACACGACGTCGTCGGTGTGCAGTGCGGGGTAGCGGTCCCATTCCTTGCGATCCATGCACCGCAGCCGCTCGGCGAAAGTGTTCTTGATGCACTCGATCGCCCAGAGCTGCTCGGGGATCGACAGCGTGATCTCAGCAGATGCCATGCCCGCACGGTAACGGGTGTGTGCGCGGACGCGGGGTGCGTGCCCACTCATCGGGAACAGGGGTGCGGTCTGGCGGAGTCTCGGCGGATCCGAATCGGTCTGCGCGAGCACTGGCGAATGTGCGCGCGATCACCTATCCTTAGTTTCAGTTAATCGAAACTAACCGAAAGGGAGCGGGCATGACGACCACGACTTCTTCCGACGCGCACCGCGCCAACGTCGATGTGCTCCGAACTCGGCTGGTGGCCGCGGCGCGCGGCGGCGGCGACAAGGCGCGCGAACGCCACCTGTCCCGCGGCAAGCTGCTCCCGCGCGACCGCGTCGACGCACTCATCGACGCCGGATCGCCCTTCCTGGAAGTGGCGCCGCTGGCCGCCCACGACATGTACGACGGCAAGGCGCCGGCCGCCGGCGTCGTCGCGGGCATCGGCCGCATCCACGGCCGCGAGTGCATGATCGTCGCCAACGACGCCACGGTTTCCGGCGGTACCTACTACCCGGTGACGGTCAAGAAGCATCTGCGCGCGCAGGAGATCGCCGCCCAGAACCGGCTGCCCTGCATCTACCTGGTCGACTCCGGCGGCGCCATGCTGCTCAACCAGGACGACGTCTTCCCCGACCGCGAGCACTTCGGCCGCATCTTCTACAACCAGGCCACCATGAGCGCGGCGGGCATCCCGCAGATCTCCGCGGTGCTGGGCTCGTCGACCGCGGGCGGCGCCTACGTGCCGGCGATGAGCGACGAGAACGTCATCGTCCGCAACCAGGGCACCATCTTCCTGGCCGGCCCGCCCCTGGTGAAGGCCGCCACCGGTGAGGACGTGACCGCCG
This sequence comes from Gordonia aichiensis, assembly GCF_039946255.1. Classification (GTDB taxonomy): domain Bacteria; phylum Actinomycetota; class Actinomycetes; order Mycobacteriales; family Mycobacteriaceae; genus Gordonia; species Gordonia aichiensis_A. The sequence goes on from NZ_JBCDWL010000002.1 coordinate 369,892, forward strand.
AGGACCTCGGCGGCGGCACCATGCACTCCACCGTCTCCGGCGTCACCGACCACCTCGTCGACAACGACGAGCAGGCCCTGCTGAAGGTCCGCGAGATCATCGCCACCCTGGGCCCGCGCGAGCCCGCCCAGTGGGACACCGCGACCACCGTCGCGCCGCAGCGGAGCCAGACCGACCTCTACGACGTGGTCCCCACCGATCCGCGTATCCCGTACGACGTCCGCGAGGTCATCGAGATCGTCTGCGACGGCGGCGAGTACACCGAGTTCAAGGCCGGCTACGGCACCACCCTGGTGACCGCGTTCGCCAAGATCCACGGGCACCCGGTCGGCATCGTCGCCAACAACGGCGTGCTGTTCAGCGAGGCCGCACTCAAGGGCGCGCACTTCATCGAACTGTGCGACCAACGCCGCATCCCGCTGATCTTCCTGCAGAACATCACCGGCTTCATGGTCGGCCGCCAATACGAGGAGGGCGGCATCGCCAAGAGCGGCGCCAAGATGGTCAACGCCGTCGCCTGCGCGCGCGTGCCGAAGCTGACCGTCATGATCGGCGGCTCCTTCGGTGCAGGCAACTACTCCATGTGCGGGCGGGCTTACTCGCCGCGATTCCTGTGGATGTGGCCAAACGCGCGGATCTCGGTGATGGGCGGACCGCAGGCGGCCGACACCCTCGCGACCGTGCGCCGCGGCGGCGTCGAACGGTCGGGCGGCACCTGGTCGGCCGACGAGGAAGAGGCGTTCAAGCAGCCCATCCGCGACCAGTTCGAGCGTCAGTCCGACGCCTACTACTCCACCGCACGGCTGTGGGACGACGGGATCATCGACCCCGCCGACACCCGCACGGTCCTCGGCCTGGCCCTGGAGGCCTGCCGGTACGCGCCGCTGCCCGACCCCGCCTATGGCGTCTTCCGGATGTGAGGGATCACCACATGAACACTTCAGCGAACACTCCCGTCCGCACCCGCAACATCCGCAAGGTCCTCGTCGCCAACCGCGGCGAGATCGCGTGCCGCGTCATCTCGACGCTGCACGAGATGGGCATCAAGTCGGTCGCGGTCTACTCCGACGCCGACGCGCAGGCACCCCACGTCAAGGCCGCCGACGAGGCGGTCCGGCTGGGTCCGGCCGCCGCGGTCGAGAGCTACCTGCGGATCGACGCCGTCGTCGAGGCCGCCCGCCTGTGCGGGGCCGACGCCGTGCATCCCGGCTACGGTTTCCTGTCCGAGAATCAGCAGTTCGCGAAGGCCCTGGCCGACGCGGGCATCGTCTTCATCGGCCCGCCCGCCTCCGCCATCGCCACGATGGGCGACAAGATCACCGCACGCGACGCCGTCACCAAGCGCGACGTGCCCGTGGTGCCCGGCATCTCCCGGCCCGGCCTCACCGACCAGGAGCTCATCGACGCCGCCGAAGGCGTCGGGTTCCCGGTCCTGATCAAGCCCAGCGCGGGCGGCGGCGGCAAGGGCATGCACCGCGTCGAGGACCCGGCAGACCTGCCCGAAGCCCTGGCGACCGCCCGCCGCGAGGCCGCCTCCGCCTTCGGCGACGACACCCTGTTCCTCGAGCACTTCGTCCTCACCCCGCGGCACATCGAGGTCCAGATCCTCGCCGACGAGCACGGCAACGTCATCCACCTCGGCGAACGTGAATGCTCCCTGCAGCGCCGCCACCAGAAGGTCATCGAGGAGGCGCCGTCGGCCCTGCTCGACGAGGCCACCCGCGCCCGCATCGGCGCCGCCGCGTGCGACGCCGCCCGCAGCGTCGGCTACACCGGCGCGGGGACCGTCGAGTTCATCGTCTCGGCGAAGGCGCCCGAGGACTTCTTCTTCATGGAGATGAACACCCGCCTACAGGTGGAGCACCCGGTGACCGAACTCGTCACCGGCGTCGACCTCGTCGAACAGCAGGTGCGGATCGCGCGCGGTGAGGCGCTGTCGCTGACCCAGGACGACATCGTGCTCACCGGACACGCGGTGGAGGCCCGCGTCTACGCCGAAGACCCCGCCCAGGGCTTCCTGCCGACCGGCGGCACCGTGACGCGACTGTCGTGGCCGCGGTTGGCGTCGTCGGGGCCGGCACATCCGGTCGCCGGCGGTCGCGGGCACGGCATCCGCGTCGACAGCGGCATCGAGGCCGGAACGGTCATCGGCAGCGACTACGATCCGATGCTCGCCAAGGTGATCGCCTACGGCGCCGACCGCGCTGAGGCCATCGACCGCCTCGACGAAGCCCTCGCCGAGACCCGACTGCTCGGCGTCGTCAGCAACATCGACTTCTGCCGGTACATCCTCGAACGCGAGGACGTCCGCGCCGGCGCCCTCGACACCGAACTGCTCGACCGCATCGCCGTCGACTACGCCGCACCGCAGCCGGATCCGCGGGCCCTGGTCGCCGCCACCCTCGGGGCCCTCGACCTCGGCAGCCCCGACGACCTGTGGTCCAGCGCCGTCGGCTTCCGGATCGGCGCGCCGTCGCCGGTGGTCGCCAAACTCGTCGAGTCCGGCCGCGTCTACACGGTGTCGGCGCTGATCACCGGCCGCGGCTACGAGCAGCGACGCGAGGGACTGTTCGACGCCGAGGTGACCATCGAGTTCGACGACGACCGCGAGCCGTGGCAGGCGCCGGTGCGACTCCACGAGGTCGCCGCGGGGGTCTTCGACCTCGTCTTCGACGGCCGCTCCCGCCGCTGGGAGGTGGAGGTCGATGCCCGCACCGGCCGCCGTTGGGTGTCGGGGCAGCCGGGAACCTGGATTCTGCAGACGGCCCGCATGCTCTCGGAGCACGATGAGTCTGATGCGGCCGGCGACGTCGTCAGCCCGATGCCCGGCACCGTCGTCGCCGTGCCGGGGGTCGACGGCGCCGCGGTCACCGCGGGCGAGGCCCTCGTGGTGGTGGAGGCGATGAAGATGGAGCACACCCTGCGCGCCCCGATCGACGGGACCGTCGGCATCGAGGTCCGCGTGGGTGAGAAGGTCGACGCACAGCAGCTCCTGGCGCACGTCGTCCCCGAAACCGAGTCCTGACCATCCCGACCACGTCCCTAGAAACCCGCACCATCTAGAAGCACAGAGGAATCACCACCCCATGGAACTGACGCAGGAATACACCGACCTGGTCGACACCGTGCGCGACTTCGCCCAGTCGGTCGTCGCCCCCGTCTCCGCCAAGCACGACGAAGAGAAGTCGTTCCCGTACGAGATCGTCGCGCAGATGGGCGAGATGGGCCTGTTCGGGCTGCCCTTCAGCGAGGAGTTCGGCGGCATGGGCGGCGACTACTTCGCCCTCGCGCTGGCACTGGAAGAACTCGGCAAGGTCGACCAGTCGGTCGCCATCACGGTCGAGGCCGGCGTCGGACTCGGCGCCATGCCGATCTACCGGTTCGGCACCCAGGAACAGAAGGAACGCTGGCTGCCCGACCTCCTCGCAGGCAAGCGCCTGGCCGGCTTCGGCCTGACCGAGCCGGGCGCCGGATCGGACGCGGGCGCCACCGCCACCACCGCCCGCGAGGACGGTGACGAGTGGGTCGTCAACGGCGGCAAGCAGTTCATCACCAACTCCGGCACCGACATCACCTCGCTGGTCACGGTCACCGCGGTCACCGGGCAGAAGGACAACGGACGCAAGGAGATCTCGACGATCATCGTGCCCGCCGGCACGCCCGGGTTCACCGCCGAACCGGCCTACAACAAGGTCGGCTGGAACGCCTCCGACACCCACCCGCTCAGCTTCGACGACTGCCGCGTCCCCCGCGAGAACCTGCTCGGCGAACGCGGCCGCGGCTACGCCAACTTCCTGTCGATCCTCGACGAGGGGCGGATCGCGATCGCCGGTCTGGCGACCGGCGTCGCCCAGGGCTGCGTCGACGAGTCGATCAAGTACGCGCGGGAACGCAAGTCGTTCGGCAAGGCCATCTCCGAGTACCAGTCGATCTCCTTCGCGATCGCCCGCATGGAGGCCCGCGCCCACGTCGCGCGCATGGCGTACTACGACGCGGCCGCCAAGATGCTGGCGGGCAAGCCCTTCAAGAAGGAGGCGGCCATCGCCAAGATGGTGTCCTCGGAGGCGGCGATGGACAACGCCCGCATGGCGACCCAGATCCACGGCGGCTACGGCTTCATGAACGAGTACCCGGTCGCGCGGCACTACCGCGACTCCAAGATCCTCGAGATCGGCGAGGGCACCACCGAAGTGCAGCTCATGCTGATCGCACGGTCGCTGGGGTTGCCGGCATGACCCCCGGCGAGGGCGCCAAGCGAGTCACCCAGCGTGGCCTCTGGTACGAGGAGTTCGAGGTCGGCACCGTCTACGAGCACCGCCCCGGACGCACCATCACCGAGGCCGACAACACCTTCTTCACCACCCTCACCATGAACACCCAGGCGCTGCACCTCGACGCGGCGTGGTCGGCCACGCAGCCCGGCTTCGGCGGGCAGCGACTGGTCAACTCCATGCTGACGCTGTCGACGATCGTCGGGCTGTCGGTGGCGCAGCTGACGCAGGGCACCCTGGTCGCCAACCTCGGCTTCCACGACATCGCCTTCCCCGCGCCGATGTTCGCCGGCGACACCCTGTACGGGGAGACCGAGTGCACGGGTAAGCGGCTGTCGAAGTCGCGGCCGGGGGAGGGGATCATCGACCTCACCCACATCGGGCGCAACCAGGACGGCGTGGTCGTGGCGCGAGCCTCGCGGTCGACGCTGGTCCGTGTCCGACCGGAAGGGGAGTGAGCGTGACCTCCGCAGCACCAGACTCCCGGGCGACGTGGACGCCGGCCGGCCCGGCACTGCTGTTCTGTCCCGCCGACCGGCCCGAACGCTACGGCAAGGCCCTCGACCGCGCCGACGTGGTGATCCTCGACCTCGAGGACGCCGTTGCGCCGGGCAACAAGGCCGCCGCGCGGGAGGCGTTGATCGCCGAACCCGTCGACCCGGAACGGGTCGTCGTCCGGATCAATCCGGCCGACACCGCCGACCATCGCCTGGATCTGGAAGCAGTCGCAGCCACCGCTTACCGCGTCGTCATGCAGGCCAAGGCGGAGTCGGCGGCGCAGCTGGCGCACGGCCTGCCGACGATCGCACTCATCGAGACCCCGCTCGGCGCGGTGCGCGTGGACGAGATCGCCGCCGCCGACAACTGCGTCGGCCTCATGTGGGGTGCCGAAGACCTGCTGGCGGCCATGGGCGGCACGGCGAGCCGATTCGGCGACGACGAGGCGCATCCCGGCCGCTACCGCGATGTGGCCCGGCACGTGCGGGCGCGGGTCCGGCTCGCTGCGGCCGCCTTCGAGGTGGCCGCGATCGATTCGGTCCACATCGACATCGCCGACGTCGACGGCCTCGTCGCCGAGGTGCGCGACGCGGTCGCACAGGGGTACACGGCCACCGCCTGCATCCACCCGAGCCAGGCAGCACACATCCGCGCCGGCTACGCGCCGTCGGCCGAACGCGTCGCCTGGGCGCGCGCGGTGATGGCCGGTGTGGCCGACAACGCGAACGGCGTCTTCGCCGTCGACGGCCAGATGATCGACGCCCCGCTGATCGCGCAGGCCCGCGCCGTCCTGGCCCGAGTGCAGGACGGCTGAGCATGGCGTCGGCGCGGGGTCTCGATACGCTCGCTCACTCCGTTCGCGGGCTACTCGACCAGCCTGCGGGGGCGCTTTCCGATGAGGCGGCCGTTTCAGGGTGGTCGAGTAGCCCCGGCGCGCAGCGCCGCGGCGTATCGAGACCTGCTCGGACGTGGGGGGTCTCGATACGCTCGCTCACTTCGTTCGCGGGCTACTCGACCAGCCTGGGGGAGGCGGCCTTTCCAGGCGTATCGAGACCTGCTCGGCCGTGGGTCTCGATACGCTCGCTCACTTCGTTCGCGGGCTACTCGACCAGCCTGGACGGGGCGGCCTTCCAATGCGTATCGAGACCTGCACGACGCACGACCAGTCACACTTCATCTCACACCCACTGGAGGACACCATGACCGGAACTGACGCCACCCTGTCCTACGCGGCGGGCGAATCCGAGCCCACGCTCCTGAGCCAGACGATCGGCACCACGCTGGCCGCGACGGCCGCCGCGCACGGCGACTCGCCGGCGCTGATCGACGCCGCCGTCGACCGCACGTGGACCTACACGCAGTTCCGGCACGACGTGCTCGCCCTGGCCGCCGGGCTGCTGCGACACGGCGTGCAGCCCGGCGACCGGGTGGGACTGTGGGCGCCCAACCGCTTCGAATGGGTGCTGACCCAGTTCGCCGCCGCCGAGATCGGCGCGATCCTGGTGGTGCTGAACCCGTCGTACCGACGTCACGAAGTGGCGTACGCGCTCGCCCAGTCTGGCACTACGCTGGTCCTGGCCGCCGAACGGTTCCGCGACTCCGAGTACGCGGTGATGCTCGACGACGTCGCCGGCGACCTGCCGGACCTGCGCGAGACCGTCCTGTTCGAGTCCGACACGTTCACCGAGATGCTCGCCGAGCCGACCGCCGACGAGATCGCGAAGATCGCCGAGATCGCCGCCGGCCTCCGGCCCGAGGATCCGATCAACATCCAGTACACCTCCGGGACCACCGGCTCGCCGAAGGGCGTCACGCTGACGCACCTCAACATCGGCAACAACGGTTACCTCGTCGGTGCGCTGCTCGACTACACCGAGGCCGACCGCATCTGTCTGCCCGTGCCCTTCTACCACTGCTTCGGCATGGTGATGGGCAACCTCGCGGCCATCGCCTTCGGCTGCGCCATGGTGATCCCCGGCCCGGCGTTCGATCCCGCCGCCACCCTCGCGGCGGTCGAGAAGTACCGCTGCACCAGCCTGTACGGCGTGCCGACGATGTTCATCGCCGAGTTGGCGCTCTTGGACTCGGGTCGGGCGTTCGACCTCTCGTCGTTGCGGACGGGCATCATGGCGGGCTCGCCCTGCCCCGAGCAGGTGATGCGGCGGGTGATCGACGAGATGAACATGGCGCAGGTGTCGATCTGCTACGGCATGACCGAGACCAGCCCGGTGTCGACGCAGACCCGGATGGACGACGCGCTCGATCGGCGGGTCGGCACCGTCGGACGGGTCGGTCCGCACCTGGAGATCAAGATCGCCGACCCGGAGACCGGGCAGACGCTGCCCTTCGGCGAGACCGGCGAGTTCCGCACGCGCGGCTACTCGGTGATGAAGGGGTACTGGAACGACCCCGAGAAGACCGCGGCCGCCATCGACTCCGAAGGATGGATGCGGACCGGCGACCTGGGCGTCATGGCGCCCAACGGCTACGTCCGCATCACCGGGCGAATCAAGGACATGGTCATCCGCGGCGGCGAGAACATCTACCCGCGCGAGGTGGAGGAGTTCCTGTACACCCATCCCGACATCGTCGACGCCCAGGTGATCGGTGTCCCCGACGAGAAGTACGGGGAGGAGCTGATGGCGTGGATCCGGCTGCGGGACGGTGCGGCGGAACTGACGGCCGAGGCGATCCGCGAGTTCTCGACCGGCCACATCTCCCGGCACAAGATCCCCAAGTACGTGCACATCGTCGACGAGTTCCCGATGACCGTCACCGGTAAGGTGCGCAAGGTGGAGATGCGGGAGCAGTCGATCGAATTCTTGGGGCTCGGATCATGACGGTGCTGGAGCGGTTCGCCGCCAGGTTCAGCGAGCGTGCGGGGCGGCCGCTGACGACGTACGACGAGGTGTGGCAGGCGTCGGTGACCGACCTGCCGGGCTTCTGGCGGACCGTGTGGGAGTTCTTCGAGCTCGACGAGGTGGCGCAGGCGCCCCTCGCCGACGGTGACGCCGCCGTCCTGGCCGACGACACGATGCCCGGCGCGGTGTGGTTCCCCGACGTGCGCCTCAACTACGTCGACGTGGTGCTGCGCCGCGCCGGGCAGCCGGGCGAGGCGATCGTCGGACTCGACGAGGACGGCGTGCGGACCGCGATCACCTGGGCCGAGCTGCCCGCTCGCGTCGGCGCCGTCGCGCATGCGCTGCGGCAGGCCGGGGTCGGCAGCGGCGACGTGGTCGCCGCCTATCTCCCCGACATCCCCGAAGCGGTGATCGCCTTCCTGGCGACGGCGTCGCTGGGCGCCATTTGGTCGGGCTGCGGCCAGGACTACGCCCCCGAGGGCGCCGCCGGCCGCCTGGCGCAGCTGGAGCCGAAGGTCCTCTTCTCGGCCGCCGGCTACCGCTACAACGGCAAGGACATCGACAAGCGCGCCGACTCGGCCGAACTCGCGTCGCTGCTCGGCGACGACGTCGCGCACATCATGGTCGGTGAGCCGGGCGAGGTCGCGGCGACGCCGTGGTCGCAGATCGTCGCCGACACCGACCACCTGCCCGAGCCGGTGAAGGTGCCCTTCGACCATCCGCTGTGGGTGCTGTTCTCCTCGGGCACCACCGGACGGCCCAAGGGCATCGTGCACGGTCACGGCGGCGTGATCGTCGAGCACCTCAAATGCGTCGCCATCCAGTCCGACCTCGACGAGTCGTCGGTCTTCTTCTGGCAGACCGCGCTGAGCTGGATGATGTGGAACTACCAGGTGGCCGGGCTGCTGGGCGGCGCCACGATCATCACCTACAGCGGCTCGGCCCTGTACCCGGACGCCGACCGCCTGTGGCGGATCGTCGCCGACGAGCGCGTCACCTTCTTCGGCACCAGCCCCGGCCAGCTGCAGGCCTCGCGCAAGGCCGGACTGCACCCGGGCGCCGACCACGACCTGTCCGCACTGAAGCTGCTCGGCAGCACCGGCTCCACGTTGGCCGCCGACCTGTTCGACTGGGTCGACGAGAACGTGAAGCACGAGCTGCCGATCTCGTCGATCAGCGGTGGCACCGACGTGGTCAGCGCCTTCGCCGGCGGGACCACCGGCGTCGAGGTGGTCGCTGGCGAACTGTCGGCGCGCTACCTCGGCGTCGGACTGGAGAGTTGGTCGCCGAGCGGCGAGCCGCTGATCGGCGAGGTGGGCGAGATGGTGGTCACCACACCCATGCCGTCGATGCCGGTCAGCTTCTGGAACGACCCCGACGGACAGCGGTACCGCAACGCGTACTTCGCCCACGAATGGGAGGGCGAGGGCCCCGCCGCGCCCGTGTGGCGACACGGCGACTGGGTCACCGTCACCGAGCGCGGCTCGCTGGTGATCCACGGCCGCAGCGACGCGACGTTGAACCGCCACGGCATCCGCATGGGATCGGCCGACATCTACGAGGTCGTCGAGGCGATCCCGGAGATCGCCGAAGCGTTCGTCCTCGGCGTCGACGGTCCCGGCGCGAAGTACTGGATGCCGCTGTTCGTGACGTTGGTGCCGGGTGCGGAACTGACCGACGAGCTCACCGCGCGGATCGCGGGGGAGGTCAAGACGAAGCTGTCGCCGCGACACGTGCCCGACGAGGTCGTCGTCGCGCCGGGCATCCCGCACACCCGGACCGGGAAGAAGCTGGAAGTGCCGGTCACGGCCATTCTCGCCGGTCGCAGCGAGGTCAACGTCGACCCGAGATCGGTCGACGACTACTCGCTGATCGAGTGGTACGCCGAGCGGGGACGCGCGCACCGCTGGTGAGCCGAACGGCCGACGGCGTTCAGCGGACGGTCAGGGACGTGTATTAGCGTGGATTGCATTCGTGGGCCATCACGGGGGTGGCCCGAGCGTCACTGAGGAGTGATTGGATGACTTACCCGCCATCGGGTTCGGGGCAGTCGGGCTACGGTCAGGGCGACGCCGGACAATACGGTCAGCAGGCTGCGTACGGTCAGCAATACGGTCAGCAGGCCGGCGGCTACGGTCAGCAGCCCGGCGACCAACAGTATGGTCAGCAGGCGTACGGGCAGCCCCAGTACGGGGAGTCGCAGTACGGGCAATCACAGTACGGACAGGCGCAGCACGGGCAGTCACAGTACGGGCAGCAGCAGTATGCCCAGCAGCAGTACGGCCAACAGCAGTACGGCCAGCAGGGCTACGGCTACCAGGCGCCCAAGCCCGCGAGCCACGGACTGCCCGCGAACACGCCGACCATCCTGGCCGGGGTCGTCGGCGTGCTGGGCGTCGTCACGCTGTTCTGCGGATTCGTCGACGCATACAAGGCCGACGGTGGCAATTCCGCTTTCCAAGTCTTCAACTCGACGTTCTCGACTCCGTACAGTCTGGTGTCCCTGGCCGGTGTTCTGGCTTTGCTCACCTTCCTTGTCGGGGCGACGAAACACTATGTCGCGCTTATTGCAGGGCTTGCGACGGTTGGCGTGCTGGTCACGATCTTTCAGTTCGCGACGACTGAGCCGTTCGTGGAGTTTTTGGACTCGTTCGGGAAGGAACTCGGTGGCGGCACCATCTCTAAGGCGGCGGGCGCCATCATCCTTCTCGTTACATCGGTTCTGGTGTTCGTAGCCGCAGCCCTCTGGCTGCTGGTGGAGTCCGGCAAGGTCAAGATCGAGTCGGCTGAGGCTCTCTCGACGCCTGCTGCGACCGCCGCACACGCACCGGCGGCACCCGCGGCCGATGCGTCGTCGTATGGCTACGGCGCGTACGGTCAGCAGGCTCCGCCGACCACCGCCTACGGCCAGCAGTCGCAGGCCGCGTATCAGCCGAGCGCCGGCTACGGTCAGCCCGCCGCCCAGTACGGCCAGGCCGAGCAGGGGCAGGCGGCCGAGCAAGCCGGACCCACGTCGTCGCCGTCGAATCCGCTTCCCGCGACCGACACCGATGCCGGCGCGACCACCGCGTTCGTGAAGCCCGAGCAGCGGCCGGAGTCCGGTCAGCACTGAATCTGACAGCATTCAGGCGATCGTCGGGTCGCGGTCCTTCTGGGCCGCAGCCCGGCGATCGCCGTTTGCGCGGCAGCGTCCCTGAGTGAAACCTGTGGGTTGCCGCGCATTCTCTGCGGGGCGCGGCGCGTCGGACGGTGGCCTCACGCGCGACATGACACCCTCAATGGTGATGTCTGCGCCCACTTCCGATTCGCTGGCGGCCCGTCTTCGGCAGGTCCGCCTGGACCGGCGTGCCGACCAGGCGCCCAAGGCGCCGGTGACCTGGGATGTGATCCGGGTGGGCCTGACGGTGCCGACGGTCGCCTGGCTGACGATCTTCCTCACGGTGCTGATCACCCAGGTCGCGTCCGGTGCCGGGTTCTCGAGTCTCGGCGCCGCGACGGCCGCCGGGTGGCTGGCGGTGAATCAGACCGCGCTCTCCATCGGGGGAGTGAGCATCGGGGTGCTGCCCCTGCTGCCGACCCTGCTCGTGGGGTACGGCACCTATCGCGTGGTGCGGCGGGCGACCGCGCACGCCTCCTCGTTCAACGAACTCCTGCGCGTGGCCGGGACCGCGGTGATCGGGCCGATCGTCGCGACCGCCCTGGCGCTGGCCGTGGTGGCCGACGGCGCCGCCGCGAGCCCGATCGGCAACCCGGCGCCCCTGGCCGCCTTCGGGCTCACCCTGCTCGTTCACGGCGTCGCGGCGCTGCTCGGCCTGGTGCCGCGGCTGCTGCATCCCTTTCTCGACGAGTTCGCGATTCCGGCCTCCGACCGGGTCGGTGCGCGGGGCGGTGCCGCCGCCTTCGGCGCGCTGATCGCCGGCGGCGCCGTCGCGGTCTTCGTCGGATTCGTCGTGCACTTCGATGCGGTCGCCGAAGTGATCGGAGCGGGGAACACCTTCGACGGGTATCTCGGCCTCACCGTCCTGTCGATCCTGTATCTGCCGAACTTCGTCGTCGGCGCCGCGGCGATCACGGTGGGGGCGAGCGCGCAACTGGGCGGGACCGTCATCGACGCGTTCAGCACCCACCCGGGCACACTGCCGCCCGTGCCCGTCGCCGCGGTGGTGCCGACCGCCGATGTCGGCGCCGTCGGTGGCCTCCTGTTCCTGGTCCCCGTCGTCGCGGGTGTCCTGCTGGGGTGGTTCACGCGCAGCCACGACGTGATCGCTCACCTGCGCGCCGTCGGCGTGGGGGCGGGCGTGGCGTCGGGCCTGATGGTGATCGCCGCGGGTCTGGCGGGCGGCACGCTCGGCGAGATGGGGCACGCCGGGGTCGGTGTGCCCGCCACCGGCGTCTACGCGTTCGCCGCCGTGGGCGTGACCGCCGCGGCGACCGCCGGCCTGTACCGGCTGCGCGACCATCGCACCGAGCGCGCGGCATCGGCGAGGCCGACGCTCCCGGCGCCGGCGCTCGATACGGCCGCCACTGACAACGAGGGCAGTGGAGTAGACGACGATCACGCGGACGACCGGGCGGCGGACGAGGACCTCGAGGCCGACCCGGCGGATGGGGTCGAGGACGGTGTCGACGTCGACGTCGACGCTGACGCTGCGGGCCCGACTCGGGAGTGAACCGCATTACCAACGCGTATGTGGCGATGTCTGGGCTGATCGGGGCCGAATCTGCCGTCTCGGTGGTAGAAATGCGACGGCACGACCCGGCTCGTCCGAGTGCGCCGCGCCCCGACTAAGCTGTACTCCGTGAAACCAGCCCAGGACGCCCGCGTGCCCGTGGTCGTCATGGCATCCGGAACCGGATCGTTGATGGCCGCAGTCTGCGACCTCGCCGACGCCGACGATGCGCCCTTCCGCATCGTGGGAGTCGTGGTCGACCGCGATTGCGCTGCCGCAGATCGTGCGATCGACGCGGGCCTGCCCGTGGTGCTGTGCGAACTGCGCGACTATCCCGACCGTGCGGCGTGGGACGCCGCGCTGACGGCCGCCGTCGCCGAACTGGCGCCCGCCTGGATCGTCACCGCAGGTTTCATGAAGATCCTCGGCAGCGCCTTCCTGGCTCGCTTCGGCGGTCGGGTCGTCAACTCGCATCCGGCGCTGCTGCCCGCCTTCCCGGGCGCACACGGCGTGGCCGACGCGCTCGCTTACGGCGTCAAGGTCACCGGGACCACGGTGCATCTGGTCGACGACGGCGTCGACACCGGGCCGATCCTCGCGCAGCGCATCGTGGAGGTGCTGCCCGAGGACACTGAAGAGACCCTTCACGAACGCATCAAAGAAGTCGAGCGCGTGCTGCTGCCAGAAGTGGTGCACGCGGTCGTCACCCGTGGCGTTGTCACCGATGGACGAAAGGCACACATCAAGTGAATGCACCCGCAGATTCCGCGGCCCTGGGCGCTCGCGCCGTCAGGCGCGCGCTGATCAGCGTCTACGACAAGACCGGCCTGGCCGATCTCGCGACCGCGCTGCACGCCGCGGGCGTCGAGATCGTCTCGACCGGCTCCACCGCCAAGACGATCGCCGCGGCGGGTGTCCCGGTGGTCGAGGTCAGTGAACTGACCGGTTTCCCCGAGTGCCTCGAGGGCCGCGTCAAGACGCTGCATCCGCGTGTGCACGCGGGCATCCTGGCCGACACCCGCAAGGACGACCACCTCGCGCAGCTCGCCGAGCTCGGCGTCGCACCCTTCGAGCTGGTGGTGGTGAACCTGTACCCGTTCACCCAGACCGTCGCCTCCGGCGCGACCCCCGACGAGTGCGTGGAGCAGATCGACATCGGCGGGCCGTCGATGGTGCGCGCCGCCGCGAAGAACCACCCGTCGGTGAGCGTCGTCGTCGACCCCGCCGACTACGCCCGGGTCGCCGAGGCCGTCGCCGCGGGCGGCTTCTCGCTCGCCGACCGCAAGGCGCTGGCCGCCAAGGCCTTCCGCCACACCGCCGACTACGACGTCGCGGTCGCCACCTGGATGAGCTCGACCGTCGCCCCCGATGTCGCCGACGACGGCGAGGTCAGCCGGTTCCCGGTGTGGACCGGCGCCACCTGGAAGCGCTCGGCCACCCTGCGCTACGGCGAGAACCCGCACCAGGCGGCCGCGCTGTACGTCGACACCGACGCCGCGCCCGGTCTCGCGGAGGCCGAGCAGCTGCACGGCAAGGAGATGTCGTTCAACAACTACACGGACGGTGACGCCGCCTGGCGGGCCGCCTACGACCACGCCGAGCCGGCTGTCGCGATCATCAAGCACGCCAACCCGTGCGGGATCGCGGTCGGCGCCGACATCGCCGAAGCACACCGCAAGGCCCACGCCTGCGACCCGGTCAGCGCCTACGGCGGCGTCATCGCCACCAACGGCGAGGTGTCGGTCGAGATGGCCGAGCAGGTCGCGGAGATCTTCACCGAGGTGATCATCGCCCCGAGCTACGCCGACGGCGCGGTCGACGTGCTCTCGCGCAAGAAGAACATCCGCATCCTGGTGGCGCAGGCCCCCACCGAGACCGGGCTCGAGATGCGTCCGGTGTCGGGCGGACTGCTGGTCCAGGAACGCGACGTCATCGACGCCGAGGGCGACGATCCCGCCAACTGGACCCTGGCCACCGGCGAGGCCGCCGACGCCGACACGCTGCGCGACCTCGTCTTCGGCTGGCGCGCCTGCCGCGCGGTCAAGTCGAACGCCATCCTGCTGGCCCACGACGGCGCCTCCGTCGGAGTCGGCATGGGGCAGGTCAACCGCGTCGACTCGGCACACCTGGCGGTCAACCGCGCCGGCGACCGCGCGACGGGTTCGGTCGGTGCCTCCGACGCCTTCTTCCCGTTCCCCGACGGTCTGCAGGTGCTGATCGACGCCGGTGTCCGCGCGGTCGTGCAGCCCGGCGGGTCGGTCCGCGACAACGAGGTCATCGAAGCGGCCAAGGCCGCGGGTGTCACCATGTACCTGACCGGGGCGCGGCACTTCGCGCACTGAGCCGACCGATCGTGGGCGGGTTTGACGGCCCATGAGCATTCTTGAACTGCTCGGCCTCGTCGTCGCCGGATTCGCGGCCGGGGTCGCCGGTTACGTGACCGGACTGGCGTCGATCGTCAGCTATCCGGCGCTGCTGGCCGTGGGGTTGAACCCGTTGGCCGCCAACGTCACCAACACGGTGGCGTTGGTGGCCGTCGGCGTCGGCAGCTTCGCCAAGTCCGGGCGTGCACTCACCGCGGGCGACGGAGGCCGGTCGCTGGCGCGATCGTCGCTGCTGGCCCTGGTCGGCGGAGTGGTCGGCGCGGCGCTCCTGCTGCTGGCACCCGCCTCCGTCTTCGGATACGTGGTGCCATATCTGGTGGGATTGGCGTCGGTGGCGTTGCTGGTCCAGCCCTACCTGCGGCGGCGGATCGAGCACGGGTCCGACCGTCGGCTCGGCTGGGCGATCGCGGTGTTCGCGGTCTCGATCTACGGCGGCTACTTCGGTGCGGGCGCCGGGGTCATCTTCCTGGCGGCCGCGATGCTGCTCACCAGCCTGCCGCTGTGGCATTCGGTGCTGCTGAAGTCGGCGCTGCTCGGGGTGGCGAACGCCGTCGCCGCGGTCGCGTTCATCATCTTCGGTCCGGTCCACTGGCCGGCTGCCGTCGCGATGGGCGTCGGGTGCCTGCTCGGCGGGTGGATCGGTCCGCCGCTGGTGGCACGGCTGCCCGCAGAGCCCCTGCGGATCGCGATCGGGCTCTGCGGCATCGGGTTGGCCGTGTGGCTGGGGATGGGTGGTTAGGACGTCACGGCACCGCCCGCCGCAGCGCGGCGTACGACAGCCCCGACAGCGCGGCGGCGATCACCAGCCCGCCCACGGCGATCCGTAGCGGCGTCAGATCCAGGAGCCACGAGCCGACCGCCGACCACGCGTCGCCGAGGCTGATGCCCAGGACGGCGACGGCCGCGGCCAGGGCGACGGCGATCCCGAGCACGACCAGCCAGGTCATCCCGAAGCGCTTGTAGACGGTGGCGGCGAAGAAGCCGATCGTGAAGGTCAGCACGGGCGCCATGAAGTACAGGAGCGTCGCGGTCGCCGCGCCCTGATTCCAGATCCACGGGACGGCGAAGAAGTAGCCGTTGACGCCCCACCCGTCGGTCGCCTTCTCGATGAGCCCGCCGACCAGATAGACCAGCGCCAGCAGCAGGGACGCACCGAGCGCGGTGAGGGTGGTCCCGACATAGAACTCGCGGCGCGTGACGCTCATGGCCTGGGAGAACGGGAAGGTCATCGACAACGCCTGGACACCGATCACGGCGAAGTACCAGAGCGGGGCCTGCGAGCCGCCGCCGTAGATCGGTTCGTTCAGATCGGTCACCGAGAGGTCGATCGCGACGTAGATGATCATCGACACCGCGAACGCACCGGCGAAGATGATCAACGGCAGCCAGAGGAACGTCCTCCGGTTGATCAACTGCATGCGGACGACGTTGAGCGTGCGGGTCATCGCAGGGCTCCCTTCGCGGCGGTGAGATGTTCGGTGGTGGAGTGCTGGGTGAGTCGGACGATCAACTCCTGCATGGGGACCGCCGCCGTGGTCAGGCCGAGTTCGGACAGGTCGACGTAGTCGTTCGGCGACAGGCCGCCGAGCGCGGTCACCGACGCGACCGGCCCCATCCGTTCGCGGTGGAGCACCTCGCGATCGCCGAGGAACCGGTCGATCGCCGCCTCGACACCGACGACGGTGAAGGCCAGGCCGCGTAGATCGTCGGCGGACTCGTCGAGCACGAGGCGACCCGCGTCGACGACGAAGACGTGTTCGATGAGGCTCGAGATCTCGTCGATCAGGTGGCTGGAGAGGACGATCGTGCGCGGGTGATCGCCGTAGTCCTCGAGGAGTCGGTCGTAGAAGATCTGCCGGGCGACGGCGTCGAGCCCGAGGTACGGCTCGTCGAAGAAGGTCACGTCGGCGCGGGAGGCGAGCCCGATCACCACCCCGACCGCCGACAGCTGTCCGCGCGAGAGCTTCTTGATGCGGGTGGAGACCGGAATCTGGAAGTCGGCGACGAGTCGGTCGGCGAACGCCTGGTCCCAGTTGGGAAAGAACAGTCGGGCCATCGCGAAGGCGTGGGTGGGGACAGCGTCCTCGGGGTACCGCTGGCTCTCCCGGACGAAGCAGATGCGGGGCAGCACGCGGGTGTTCTCGTAGGGGTCCTCGCCGAAGATGCGGGCGCGGCCGGAGGTCGGGAGGTTCTGCGCGGTGAGGATCGACATCAGGGTCGTCTTCCCGGCGCCGTTGCGCCCGAACAGGCCGCAGATGGTGTCGGCGGGAAGAGCGAAGCTGACCTCGTCGAGGGCGACGGTGGCCCCGTAGCGTTTGGTCAGGCGGTCGGCGGCGATCGCGGGTGATACGGCTGGGGCGGTCATGGCAGATCTCCTTCCGCGGGAGCCGCGGCGGTGGCTGGTGAACGGTGACGGATGAGGTCGACGACGTCGTCGGCGGACAGCCCGAGTCGGGCGGCCTCCGCGAGCAGCGGGGTCACGTAGCGGTCGGCGAAGTCCTCTCGGCGACGCCGACGCAGGGTCTGGCGGGCGCCGTCGGCGACGAACATGCCGACGCCGCGCTGTTTGTAGAGCACCCCTTGGTCGACGAGAAGGTTGATGCCCTTGGCTGCGGTCGCCGGGTTGATGCGGTAGAAGGCGGCGAGCTCGTTGGTCGACGGCACGCGGGTCTGTTCGGCGAGGGTCCCGTCGACGATCGAGTCGGCGATGTAGTCCGCGATCTGCTGGAAGATCGCCTTCCCGTCGTCGATCATCAGGCACCTCGGTTCTGTGGTTAGTTACTCTACTAACTAACCATGCAACCGATGGGCCTCGATTGTCAAGGGTCCACTCCGGGGGCGGCGGTAGTGTTCATCGCGTGACGGAACGGCGATGCCCCTGCGGATCGGGGGAGACTCTGGCGCAGTGCTGCGGGCGCTATCTGACCGGCCTGGGCGACGGGCGGTCCGCGCCCACCGCGGAAGCCCTCATGCGCAGCAGGTTCACCGCCTTCGCGCTCGGCGACGAAGAGCATCTGTTGGCCACCTGGCATCCGCGCACGCGTCCGGCGGCGTGCCCGCCCGACCCGGCAACCCGCTGGCTGTACCTGACCGTCGACGACGTCGTCGACGGCTCACCCCTGCATCGCAGTGGCGTCGTCGAGTTCACCGCCGTCTACCGTGACGACGACGGCCGCGGTGAGCTCCACGAACGCAGCACCTTCGAGCGTGTCGACGGCCGATGGTTCTACGTCGACGGCGTGCATTCGGGTATTCAACCCAACGGTTGACGATGTGCCCTCGCGGGCGCATGATGATACTGAACCATTTGGTTGAATACGGAGGTCTCGATGTCCGACGGGTTGTCTCGCATCTTCGCCGCGCTGGCCGATCCGACCCGGCGGGACATCGTCGCGCGGCTCACCTCGACCGATGCGACAGTGAGCGAGCTCGCCGCCCCGTATGCGGTCAGTGTGCAGGCCGTGTCCAAGCATCTGAAGGTGCTCGAAGGTGCAGGGCTCATCACTCGGTCGCGCGACGGCCAGCGGCGTCCGGTGCACCTCGAAGCGGACGTCTTCGACCTCATGACCAAATGGATCGAGCGGTATCGACGTCGAGCACAGGCGCGCTACCAGCGGCTCGACGCCGTGCTCGCCGAGATGGCGGCGGACCGCACTCCACTCCGATCCGAAGGAACGCCGATCATGAAGACCGACACGTACACCGATGCGGTGATCGAAGCCGACCCGGTACTCCCGATCATCCGCATCACCCGCGATTTCCGGGCCACGCCCGCCCAACTGGCCCGAGCTCACCTCGACCCGGACCTCTACCTGCGCTGGGTGGGACCGGACGGCATCTCCTCGCGCGTCATCGTCTGGGACGCGCGGGACGGGGGCGAATGGAGTTACGTCTCCGAACGCGACGGGCAGGAGTTCCGGTTCCGGGGCTGCTTCCACACCGTCAGCGATGAGCGCATCGTTCAGACCTTCACCTACGCGGGCATGCCCGACGATGTCACGCTCGAGACCCTGCGTTTCGTCGACCTCGGCGACGGACGCACCCGGTTGGAAGCACAGTCGTTGTGCGACTCCATCGAATCGCGCGACGCCTGGCTGCGGTCGGGCATGGAGACGGGCGTGACCGAGGGCTACGCGAAACTCGACCGCCTGCTCGCCGCCGGCGACTCGGCGTAGCGCTCACCACCGGCGGGGCCGCGGTCTGACCGCGCCGGGTCTGGCCCGGCTCACGGGGTCGGGGTCCACCGCGGGTCGCGCCCGGCGAAACCCAGCACCTGATCGGTCGCGTCGCTGCCGGCGGGGACGGCGACCGGCGCCGCGAAGACGCCGGGGCGGCGAGTGACCTCCTCGGGGACGTGCGCGAACACCCCGCGGATGAACTCGACGGCTTCGGCGGGGAACCGCACCGATCCGCCGGTGGCGGCCGCGAGATCCCAGCCGTGCAGGAACAGGTCGACCGCCGGGAACGACAATCCGTCGCGCACGCTGCGGCGACCGGCCGGACTGTCGACCTCGCGGTCGAGGTCGGTGACGCCGGCGAGTGCGTCGCGGGCCGAGGCGGCCAGCGCCGTCCACCACTGCCTCGGGTCGCCGTCGACCACCGACGACGGGGGATCGTGCCGTGCGAACTCGAGTTCGCCGCCGCGCAGGATCCGCGTGCCGACCGAGGTCGCCTCACCGACGTGCCCGAGGACGTCGAGCGCCGTCCAGCCCGCGCACGGCGAGTCGGCCGCCCACCGGTCATTCGGGACCGCGTCGACCACCCGGGTGAAGGAGCGCAGTCCGTTCTCGTAGGTGTCCAGGGCATTCCACGGCATGGTGAACTCCGATCCAGCGGGCCATGTTGATTCGGTTCCGGGGCGGGTCCAGCCTATTCGGGGCCGCCCGAGACCGCATGGTTTCGCGCCGCCGAAGTCGGTGCATTGTGCGGCCCCACGCCGCACGGATGCACCGGAGTCGCGGCGCGACCGGGATTCTGAGCCGGCAGGCGCCGACGGGGGATGTCGCGCACCCGCCTGGCGCCGCGACGATGCAGGTAGCGTGGAAGCCGTGGCTGTCACCGATATCGACACTCCTGCACCCTCCGCGTCCACGCTCGGCGAACTCCGCGCCTCCGGACACGTCGAACGCGAGATCCGCGACGAGATCCGCAACAATCTGCTGGCCGCGCTGCGGTCGGGCACCGATCCGTGGGAGGGCATCGTCGGCTTCGACGACACCGTCATCCCGCAACTGGAACGCGCGTTGATCGCCGGACACGACGTGGTCATGCTCGGCGAACGCGGTCAGGGCAAGACTCGGCTGCTGCGAACCCTGGCCGTGCTGCTGGACGAGTGGACGCCGGTGATCGCCGGATCCGAGCTCGACGAGCACCCGTACACGCCGATCCTGCCCGCGTCGATCCGGCGGGCGGCCGAACTCGGCGACGCCCTGCCGATCGAGTGGCGCCATCGCAGCGAGCGGTACCGGGAGAAGCTCGCCACCCCCGACACCTCGGTGGCCGACCTCGTCGGTGACATCGACCCGATGAAGGTCGCCGAAGGCCGGAGCCTGGGCGACCCGGAGACCATCGCGTTCGGCCTCATCCCGCGCTCGCACCGGGGCATCATCGCGATCAACGAGCTGCCCGACCTCGCCGAACGCATCCAGGTGTCGATGCTCAACGTGATGGAGGAGCGCGACGTCCAGGTCCGCGGCTACAGTCTGCGACTGCCGCTCGACGTGCTCGTCACCGCCAGCGCCAACCCCGAGGACTACACCAACCGCGGACGCATCATCACCCCGCTCAAAGATCGGTTCGGCGCCGAGATCCGCACGCACTACCCGCTCGACCTGGACGACGAGGTGGACGTCATCGAGCAGGAGGCCGACCTCGTGGCGTCGGTGCCGTCGTACCTGATCGAGGTGTTGGCGCGGTTCACCCGCTACGCCCGCGACCATCCGTCGATCGACCAGCGTTCGGGCGTCTCGGCGCGCTTCTCGATCGCCGGCGCCGAGACCGTCGCCGCGGCCGCTCTGCACCGCGCGGCGGTGGCCGACGAACAGTTCCCGGTGGCCCGGCCGATCGACCTGCAGTCGGTGATCGAGGTCCTGCGCGGCAAGATCGAGTTCGAGTCCGGGGAGGAGGGGCGCGAGCTGGAGATCCTCGACTATCTGCTGCGCAAGTCGGTGGCCGACACCGTCCGCGCCCATCTCGGCGGCGTCGACATGCGGCCGCTGGTCGCGGCCTTGGAGGCCGGGGAGGAAGTGCTCACCGGCGATCGCGTGCCCGGCGCCGACGTGCTGACCGCACTGGGCGACAGCGGACCGGTCACCGAAGTCCTCGACGACATCGCGGCCCGGCTCGACGCCACCGATCCCGCCGAGCGGGCCAGCGCGGCCGAGCTGGCGCTCGAGGGCCTGTACCTGGCGCGCCGGATCGGCAAGGACACCGACGAGTACGGACGCACCGCCTACCTCGTGGAAACCGAAGACCTCGTGGAAACCGAAGACGAGGAATAGCGCGGTCCGGGTGAGAAGGAGACGGCCATGACGCGACGACGTTTCCACCGATCGTCCTACCGGCGCTACACCGGCGGGCCCGACCCGCTGGCGCCGCCGGTGGATCTGCGCGAAGCCCTCGAGGCGATCGGCGACGACGTGATGTCGGGGTCGTCGCCCGAGCGTGCGCTGCGCGAATACCTGCGACGCGGAAGCGAGAATCTGCGCGGCCTGGACCGGTTGGCGCAGATGGCGAACCAGCGGCGGCGCGAGCTGCTGCGGAACCGCAACCTGGACGGCACGTTCGACGAGATCCGCGAACTGCTCGACTCAGCGGTGTTGAACGAGCGCAAGCAGCTCGCCCGCGATCTCGACGACGACGCCCGCTTCGCCGAGATGCAGATCGAGAACCTGCCGGCCTCGACCGCGCAGGCCGTCCGCGAACTGTCGGACTACGACTGGCGCAGCCCGCAGGCGCGCGCCGACTACCAGAAGATCTCCGACCTGCTCGGCCGCGAGATCCTCGATCAGCGGTTCGCCGGGATGAAGGAGGCCCTCGAAGGCGCCACCGACGAGGACCGGCAGGCGATCTCCGAGATGCTCACCGACCTCAACGACCTGCTGGCCGCCCACAATCGCGGGGAGGACACCACCGAGCAGTTCGAACAGTTCATGGACCGGCACGGGCAGTACTTCCCGGAGAATCCACGCAGCACCCAGGAACTGGTCGACTCGCTGGCCGCGCGGTCGGCGGCCGCCCAGCAGTTCTTCAACTCCTTGACTCCCGAGCAACAGGCCGAACTGGCCGAACTGTCGGCGCAGGCCTTCGGCTCGCCGCAGTTGATGGCGCAGTTGTCGCAGATGGACGACGCCCTGCGGCAGGCGCGCCCCGACCTCGACTGGAACGGCGGACAGCAGTTCTCCGGCGATCAGCCGATGGGTTTGGGCGAGGGCGCCGCAGCGCTGCGCGACATCGGTGAGCTGGAGAGCCTCGCCGAACAGCTGTCGCAGGGCTACGCGGGCGCCCAGCTGGAGGACGTCGACATCGATGCGCTCGCGCGTCAGCTCGGCGACGAGGCGGCCGCCGACGCCCGCACCCTCGCCGAACTCGACCGGGCGATGCGCGAAGAGGGCTTCTTCGACCGCACCCCCGACGGGCAGACGCGGCTGAGCCCGAAGGCGATGCGCCGACTCGGGCAGGCCATCCTGCGCGACATCGCCCAGCAGCTCTCGTCCCGCGGCGGCGACCGTCAGACCGACCTCGCGGGCCGGCTCGGCGAACCCACCGGCAGCAGCCGCGAATGGCAGTTCGGCGACACCTCGCCGTGGAACGTGACCCGGACCGTCACCAACGCCATCCTCCGGACGGTGTCGGAGGACCCGTCGGCCGCGGCCGGACTCGCCGCCGGCGCCGGAGTCCGGATCGACGTCGGCGACATCGAGGTGATCGAGACGGAGGCCCGCACCCAGGCGGCGGTGGTGCTGCTGGTCGACACCTCGTTCTCGATGGTGATGGAGGGCCGGTGGACGCCGATGAAGCGGACGGCGCTGGCCCTGAACCAGCTCATCGCCACCCGCTTCCGCGCCGACGAGCTGCACCTGATCGAGTTCGGCCGGGTCGCTCGCGACACCACCGTCGACAAGCTCACCGCACTGGAACCGCGGATGGAGCAGGGCACCAACCTGCACCATGCGCTGCTGCTCGCCCAGCGGCACCTGCGTCGGTTCCCGAATGCGCAACCGGTGCTGTTGATCGTCACCGACGGTGAGCCGACCGCGCACCTGGAGTCGAACGGGGAGGACTTCTTCTTCTATCCGCCGCACCCGCGGACCATCGGGCTCACGGTGGCCGAACTCGACCACCTGGCGCGGATGGGCACGCAGATCACGTTCTTCCGGCTCGGCGACGATCCGAGCCACGCCCGCTTCATCGACCAGATCGCCCGCCGGATCGGGGGCCGCGTGGTGGCTCCCGAACTCGACGGACTCGGCGCGGCGGTGGTCGGCGACTACCTGCGGTCGCGCCGCGCCCGGTGACGCGAGGTCCACACCGAGGGCTGGGGGCGCCGCGCCGACGCCGCGGGTGTTCTGGACGCGCTGCGATTCACCGCCGGTGAGGTCGGCCGCCGGCGGTTAGGCTGGCAGCCATGACCGACATGGAGCCGACCGATTCGCCCTCGTCTCACCCCGGTCCGGGCGATCGGCCCGCGGTCCGGGCCAGCGACGCCGACCGCGAACGCACCCACTCGTATCTGTCCGCGGCGATGACCCTCGGAGTGTTGACGCCCGAGGAGTACACCGAGCGCGCCGGGCAGGCGGTGGCCGCGCGGACCCGCGCCGACCTCGATGTCTTGACCGCAGACCTCCCGCTCGATCAACTCCGTTCGACGGCGGTCGAGGCGGCGTCCGGCACCACGCAGATCAGCGTCTCCGGTGCCCGGCCGGTGACGAAGGCCATGGCCGTCTTCGGCGCCAACGAGGTGGGCGGCGGCGCCGTCGTCGGAGCCGACCTCAAGGCCACCGCCGTGATGGGCGGGGTGGGTCTGGACCTGCGGAACGTCGAGTACACCGCCCCGGTCCTGGAGATCCGCTGCAAGGCGGTGATGGGCGGCATCGAGATCACCGTCCCGCCGGATGTGACCGTCGAAGTGCATGGCCGGGGCATCATGGGCGGATTCGACGGTTCGGCCGCGGGCCCCGGCGGGGCCGGCGCCCCGCGCGTCGTCGTGCGCGGCTTCGCCCTGATGGGCGGGGTCGACGTGCGGCGTCGCGCGCGCGGCGACGACATCGGTCCGCGCCGCGCCCGATAGGACGACCGCCGTCGCTCTCATCCCATCGCCGGACCGGGAGTCGCAGGACACTAGGCGAGCGTGACTGCGATCAGCGCGATCACCGGGATCGCCAGCAGCGTGGTGATCAGTGCGGAGTCGCGGGCGAGCACCTCGCCGCGTTGATAGCGCGTAGCGTAGACCAGCACGTTCTGCGCCGTCGGCAGGGCCGCGATCACCACCTGGGCGAACAACTGGTGCCCGGTGAGGCCGAAACCCCAACGTGCCAACGCGTAGGCGACCGCCGGCATGGCCACCATCTTCATCACCGACGCCAACGCGATGTCGCGCCGCGGACTCTGCCCCTTCTTGAACACCGCGACCCCGGTCAGCGTCAATCCGAAGGTCAGCAGCGCCAGCGGCACCGAGGCCTGGCCCAACATGTTCAGCGGTTCCATGACCGCCTGCGGCGGCGTCCACCCGATCAGCGAGATCGCCAATCCGACCACCCCGCCCACCAGGATCGGGTTGCGCAGCGGTACCAGGACGGTCTTGAGGGTGGACGTGCGCTCCGCGTCGGACGCCCCGCCCCGCCCCAACGCCGTCAGGTCCAGCGCGGTGAGCGCGACGGGGGAGTAGAAGACGATCTGGAACAGCAGCAGCGGGGCGATGAACGAGGCGTCGTCGAGCACGAAGATCGCGATCGGCAGCCCCAGGTTGACGCTGTTGACGTACGACGACGACAGCGCGCCGATGACGATCTCCGGGACCGCCCGCCGCAGCCACAGCTTCGCGATCACGGCGTAGGCGCCGCCGACGACGACCGCTGACGCCGACGCGATCGCCAGGGTGGCGGAGAACACCACCGACAGGTCGCTGGTGGCCAGCGAATGGATCAGCAGGGCCGGGGTGCAGACGAAGAAGACCATCCGCGCCAGCACCGACGCCGCGTGCTCGCCGAGGCTCCCGGTGCGGCCCAGGACGTATCCCAGCGCCACGACCAGGAAGATGACGGTGAATCCCGAAACGACGCCTGACACTCGTCGTATTATGCCGTCGCGGCCGCGGACGACGAATTCCTGCGACCTGCGCCGCACCTCGTGTTTTGCATCTGACGGCCTGCGCCCGCTAACCTGGTCTGGTTGTGTGCCGCGGTCGCTGAGTCCGTGGTGACAAGGCGATCAGCGGGTCTGGCGGGTCGGGAGTACCTCCCGAACCCACCCGCACCAGGTAAGAGAAGGGCTGGAACCATGGCAGTACCCAAGCGCCGGATGTCGCGGGCCAATACCCGCAGCCGTCGTTCGCAGTGGAAGGCTGACAACGTCGCACTGCAGGAAGAGAAGATCAACGGCGTTTCGCAGCGCATCCCGCGTCGTCTGGTCAAGGCGGCCAAGCTCGGCCTGGTCGACCTCGACCGCCGCTGAGCGCATCAAGCGCACGCGCAGATATTTCTAACGGCTGTGGCCGGCGAGCAATCGCCGGCCACAGCCGTTTCTGCACCCGGCAGACAGCTCCTATAGCACACGGATCGATCGGTCACGGTGAGGTCACGAAATGGCCCCCGGTTCGCTTCCGGCAGCGCCGTCGACGTAGGTTGGCGCCAGTTCGGAACTTGAAGTGATACGTAACCAGTGCGCAGTTTCTCAGGGATGTGATCGTGGCTGCAACAACTCAATCAGCAGATGCCGACGCGGGACCGATACGCGTCAATCGGACGGTGTTCCTCGGATCCGGCATCGGAATCCTCGGGATCATCGTGTGGGCGCTCGTCGACCGGGACGGGGCCGACCACGTCATCGGAACCGCGGTGAGCTGGGTCTCCCGCGAACTCGGCTGGTTCTACATCCTGCTCGCAACGTCGGTGCTCGTCTTCGTCGTCTGGACGGCGATCTCGAAGGTGGGCCGGGTCAAACTCGGCCCCGACCACTCCAAACCGACCTACAGCGTCTTCTCCTGGACGGCCATGCTGTTCGCCGCGGGAATCGGCATCGACCTGATGTTCTTCTCGGTCTCCGAACCGGTGACCCAGCGCGCGATGCCCCCGCTCGGGGAGGGCGGCACCTATGAGGCCACCCGCCAGGCCGTCGTCTGGACGCTGTTCCACTACGGGCTCATCGGCTGGGGACTGTATGCGCTGATCGGGATGGCACTGGCCTACTTCGCCTACCGCTACAACCAGCCGCTCAGCCTGCGGTCGGCCCTGCGGCCCATCTTCGGCGACCGCGTCAACGGGGTCCTCGGCGACAGCGTCGACATCGCCGCCCTCCTCGGCGCGATCTTCGGCCTGGCGACCAGCCTCGGCATCGGCGTCGCCCAGCTCAACGTGGGCCTGGAGGATCTGTTCGGCATCGCCGAGAGCACGTGGGCTCAGGCCGGGCTGATCACGGTCGCCGTGGCGGTCGCGACCCTGTCGGCGGTCTCGGGCGTCGACAAGGGCGTCAAACGGCTGTCGGAGGCGAACGTCGTCATCGCCATCGGGCTGATGCTGTTCATCCTGATCGCCGGATCCACGACCTTCCTGATGAACAGCCTGGTCCAGAACGTCGGCGACTTCGTCACCCGCTTCCCCGACATGGCCCTGGACACCATGGCCTACGACCGTCCCGAACAGTGGATGACCGACTGGACGCTGTTCTTCTGGGCCTGGTGGATCGCGTGGGCGCCCTTCGTCGGCCTGTTCCTGGCCCGGATCTCCCGCGGCCGCACCATCCGCCAGTTCGTCGCGGGCACGCTGATCGTGCCCTTCCTGTTCATCCTGGTGTGGATCTCGATCTTCGGAAACAGCGCGCTCGACGTCGTCCGCGGCGGCGACGCCCAGTTCGAGACGACCGCGATCGAGACCCCCGAACGGGCCTTCTACGCGCTGCTCGACCAGTATCCGGGCGCTCCGGCGCTGGTCGTGATCGCCACCTTCACCGGCCTGCTGTTCTACATCACCAGCGCCGACTCCGGCGCGCTGGTGATGTCGCACTTCACCTCGCGCATCGACGACAGCGAGTCCGACGGCCCCCGCTGGGTGCGGATCTTCTGGGCCTGCGCCACCGGTCTGCTGACCCTGGCGATGCTGATGATCGGCGGCATCTCGACGCTGCAGCAGGCGACGGTCATCATGGGGCTGCCCTTCGCGATCGTCGTCCTGCTGATGATGCTCGGCCTGTTCCGGGCCCTGCAGGTCGAGGCCACCTGGGTCGACTCGCAGCGGACCGCGCTCTCCCGCGCGCTGTCGCACCGCGCGTCGGGCGGCACCGCCCTCAACTGGCGCCAGCGCGTGGCCCGCGCGGTCCGGTTCCCCGACGCCGACGACGCCCGCCGCTTCACCGAGAACGCGGTCGCGCCGGCGTTGCAGGACGTCGCCGCCGAACTGCAGCGCTGCGGAATGGACGCCTCGGTGGCGGCCACCCACGTCGACGCCTACGACATGAACGCCTATCACCTGGACGTGAAGTTCAACGGCAAGAAGCCCTTCCACTACCAGGTCTTCCCGACGCGGCACCCCACCCCGGTGTTCGGGATGAGCCCGGAGCCGTCCGACACCTTCTTCCGCCTCGAAGTGTTCACCGCGCAGGGCAGTGAGGGGTTCGACGTCTTCGGCTTCACCAAGGAGCAGATCAGCTCCAACGTGCTCGACCACTACGAGCGGCACATCGCATACCTGCACTCGGTCGGCGACGCGGACTCCGAGCCCGTCGAATCCGAGGCGACCCTGGACTGGTCGGCAGACTTCGAGGAGGAGCTGCCGGAGAAGGAGACGATTCGTGAACCCTGAGACCTCAGTGACTGCGAAGACGCTGTTCATCGACGGCGGGTGGGTGGGCGCGGCCGACGGCGGGACCAGACAGATCCGGTGTCCGGCCGACGGCGCCGCGGTGGCCGTGGTCAGCGAGGCCACCGCGGCCGACACCGAGGCCGCGATCGCCGCCGCGCGTCGGGCCTTCGACGACCGCCGCTGGGCGGCCGTCCCGGCGCCGCAGCGGTGCGAACTGCTCCGCAAGGCCGCCGCCGCCATCCGTGACCGCCGCGAGGAGTTCGCGCGCGCCGAAGCGCTCGACACCGGGAAGCGGATCGTCGAGGCCCGGATGGACATGGACGACATCGCCGCCTGCTTCGACTACTTCGCCGACATCGGCGCGCAGGACGCCGGCCGCCTGGTGGACGCCGGCTCCGACGAGGTGGTCAGCCGCATCCAGTACGAGCCGGTCGGCGTGTGCGGACTGATCACCCCGTGGAACTACCCGCTGCTGCAGGCGGCGTGGAAGATCGCCCCCGCGCTCGCGGCCGGCTGCTCGTTCGTCCTCAAGCCGGCCGAACTGACTCCGCACACCGCGATTCTGACGGTGGCGCTGCTGCACGAGCTGGGCCTGCCCGCGGGCGTGGCGAACCTGATCACCGGCGCCGGCGCGACGGCGGGCGCGCCGCTGTCATCGCACCCGGACGTGGACCTGGTCTCGTTCACCGGCGGCCTGGTGACC
The DNA here is from genome assembly GCF_039946255.1 of Gordonia aichiensis. Lineage (GTDB taxonomy): Bacteria > Actinomycetota > Actinomycetes > Mycobacteriales > Mycobacteriaceae > Gordonia > Gordonia aichiensis_A. The sequence goes on from NZ_JBCDWL010000002.1 coordinate 398,292, forward strand.
GGCCGGGTGATCGCCGCCGGCGCCGCAGCCACCGTCAAGAAGGTCGCGCTCGAACTCGGCGGCAAGAACCCCAACGTGATCTTCGCCGACGCCGACTTCGACGCCGCCCTCGACAACGCGCTCAACGGCGCCTTCGTGCACTCGGGCCAGGTGTGCTCGGCGGGCGCCCGGCTGATCGTGCAGGATTCGATCGCCGACCGCTTCGTCGACGCCCTCGTCGAACGGGCCCGCGGCATCGTTCTGGGCGGACCGTTCGACGACGCCGCCGAGACCGGCTCGCTGATCTCGGCCGCGCACCGCGACAAGGTGCACGCCTACGTCCAGGCCGGGATCGCCGAAGGCGCCCGCGTGCGGTGCGGCGGCGCCTTCGCCACCGGCACCTCGGGGACCTCGGACCTCGACGCGGGCTTCTACTACCTGCCGACCGTCATCGACAACGTCAGGCGCGGCATGTCGGTGGTGGTCGACGAGGCCTTCGGCCCGGTCGTGACCGTCGAGACCTTCACCGACGAGGACGACGCCGTCGCCATCGCCAACGACACCGTGTACGGGCTGGCGGGCGCGGTGTGGACCCAGGACGCGGGGAAGGCGCAGCGGATCGCGAACCGGTTGCGGCACGGCACGGTGTGGATCAACGATTTCCACCCGTACCTGCCGCAGGCCGAGTGGGGCGGCTTCGGGCAGTCCGGTGTCGGGCGGGAGCTGGGGCCCACGGGCCTGGACGAGTACCGCGAGGCCAAGCACGTCTATCAGAACATCGCCCCGGCGGTCACCGGTTGGTTCGCCGATCGACGGCCGGCGGTCGGACGAGCAGAGGAAGGATGATGAGCACGGTGGTAGGCACGAACGCAGAGGTCGGGGAGTTCGACTACGTCGTCGTCGGCGGCGGCTCGGGCGGGTGCGCGGTCGCCGCGCGGCTGTCGGAGGATCCGTCGGTGTCGGTGGCGCTGATCGAGGCGGGCCCCGACGACCGGGGCATCCCCGAGGTGCTGCAGCTGAACCGGTGGATGGAACTGCTGGAGTCGGGCTACGACTGGGACTACCCGGTGGAGCCGCAGGCGCACGGCAACTCGTTCCTGCGGCACGCCCGGGCCAAGGTGCTCGGCGGCTGCTCGTCGCACAACTCGTGCATCGCGTTCTGGCCGCCCGCCGAAGACCTGAACTCGTGGGAGCGCGACTACGGCGCCACCGGCTGGAACGCGGACGCGCTGTGGCCGGTGCTCAAGCGGCTCGAGCGCAATGAGGACGCCGGGCCGCAGGCGCCGCACCACGGCGACAGCGGTCCGGTGAACTTGATGAACGTGCCGCCGACCGACCCGTGCGGGGTCGCTCTGCTGTCGGCCGCGGCCGAATACGGAATCCCGACCACCCGGTTCAACACCGGCACGACGGTCCGCAAGGGTGCCAACTTCTTCCAGATCAACAGCCTGCCCGACGGCACGCGGGCGTCGTCGTCGGTCTCGTACGTCCATCCCATCGCCGACCGCGAGAACTTCACCCTCCTGACCGGCCTGCGCGCCAAGAAGCTGCTGCTCGACGGTCTGCGCTGCGTGGGCGTGGAGGTGGTCGACAACCAGTTCGGCAAGACGCAGACCATCCGCGCGGCCCGAGAGCTGGTGCTGTCGGCCGGTGCCATCGACACGCCCAAGCTGCTGATGCTCTCGGGCGTCGGGCCGGCCGAGCACCTGGCCGGACGCGGCGTCGACGTGCTGCTCGACTCGCCCGGCGTCGGCAGCAATCTGCAGGACCACCCCGAGGGGGTGATCTCGTGGGAGGCCAAGCAGCCGATGGTCACCGAGTCCACCCAGTGGTGGGAGATCGGCATCTTCGACACGGTCGACTCGGGTCTGGACCGGCCGGACCTGATGATGCACTACGGCAGCGTGCCCTTCGACATGCACACGCTGCGGCGCGGCTATCCGACCGCCGACAACGTCTTCTGTCTGACGCCGAATGTCACGCATGCGCGCTCGCGCGGCACGGTGCGTCTGGCATCGCGCGACTTCCGCGACAAGCCGCTGGTGGATCCGCGGTACTTCACCGATCCGGAGGGCTACGACCTGCGGATCATGACCGAGGGGATCCGGCGGGCCCGCGAGATCGTCGCCCAGCCCGCGATGGCGCAGTGGGCCGGGCGCGAACTGTTCCCGGGCCCGGAGAAGGTCAGCGACGAGGACCTCGCCGGCTACATCACGCGCACCCACAACACCGTGTACCACCCGGTCGGCACCGCGGCGATGGGGTCGTCGGACGACGCCCCGGTCGACGCCGAGCTCCGCGTCAAGGGAGTGGACGGGCTGCGCGTCGCCGATGCATCGGTGTTCCCCGAGCACATCTCGGTGAACCCGAACATCACGGTGATGATGATCGGCGAGCGCTGCGCGGACCTGATCAAGGGGTAGAGCGCGCGAGCCGATCCCGATACGGCTCGTCGCCGTTGGACCTCACCTGCTCGACGGCCCCGCTCTTCGGGGCGTCGAGCAGGTGAGGGGTCTATCGCGTGGGCCGGCGCGTCGTCACTGCGACAGGATCTTGTTCACGCCGCGATTGAGCACGTTCGGGATGAACTTGGCGGCGTTGCCCAGCACCGTGGTCTGCAGGCCGACCGAGTAGCTGGTCCGGCTCAGCAGGCGGTCGGCGGCGCTCGGATGCACGGCCTCCCACACCTTGTCGGCCACCTGCTCGGGGGTGATGTGGACGCCGAGGGTCTTGGTCGACTTCGCGTCGTTGTCGGCCAGGGCGGTCTTGGCCCACAGCGGCCAGATCGACACCACGCGGATGTCGTCGGGCGCCCATTCCAGCTCGAGGGCCTCGGTGAGCCCGGCGACGTAGAACTTGGCGGCGCTGTAGGTCGCGATGCCGGGCTGGCCGTAGATGGCCGACGCCGAGGCGATGTTGACCAGGTGCGATCGGGGCGTGGCCTTCAAGTAGCGGTGCGCGGCCTGAGCGCCGAAGGTGACGCCGAGGGCGTCGATGTCGATCTGCGCGCGGATCGCGTCGGCCGAGATCTCGGCGAGCGGGCCGGCGACGAGCACACCCGCGTTGTTGTCGAGGACGTCGAGCTCCCCGCCGGTGTGCGAGGTGAAGTCGGCCAGGCAGTCGTCCCACTGCTGCCGGTCGCGGACGTCGAGGACACCGGTGACGAACTCGGGGTTCTCGGCCTTCACGGCGGCGAGGGCGTCGGCGCTGACGTCGTACACGCCGACCGTCCAACCTTCGGCGGCGAATCGTTTGGCGGTCGCCAGGCCGATGCCCGCGGCGCCGCCGGAGATGAAGATCGAAGGCATGCGTTCTCCCAACTGTGTGCGAGGTCAGGTCCCCGCGCTGACGTTACTCACCAGTAAGCGTGGCAGAGCCGTTTACGGTGTCGCAAGGCGATGCTAACGTGACAATAATCGTTGTTACAACGTGTGATGGAACGGTATGCGGAGGTCAGAGATGACTGCGTCGATGGAGCGGGAACAGGCGGGCGGCGAGAACATCGTCAGCCTCCGGGACAAGGGGACCGATCAAGTCTCCGAACGACTGCTCAGATCAGCGGCGCGACTGTCGCGCGATGCGATGACCGAGATCGACTGGTCGCTGCCGATGGAGCCCGACAAGTACGGCTGCAGCCCCGAATGGTCGTCGCTGTACGGGACCGACTACTGGGCCGAACTCAGCGAAGAACAGCGGATCGGCCTGACCCGACACGAGTTCGCGTCGATCATGAACATCGGCATCTGGTTCGAGATGATCCTTCAGGAGATGGTCCTGCGCGACCAGTACGTCGGGGACTACCACTCGCCGGAGTTCCAGTTCGCGCTCGTCGAGATCGCCGACGAATGCCGGCACTCGCTGATGTTCGCCAAGGCGTCGGAGAAGATGGTCGGCAAGTCGTACCGGCCGCACCCCAAGATCTCGCGGCTGGGCAAGCTGTTCCCGATCGTCACCAACCAGGAGACCGCGTACGCCGGAATCCTGGTGGCCGAAGAGGTCCTCGACGTCTTCCAGCGCGGCTGCATGCGCGACGACCGCGTGCTGCCGTTCATCCGGACGGTCAACGAGATCCACGTCCTGGAGGAGTCGCGCCACATGAAGTACGCGCGCGAACAGGTGCGCGACGCCGTCGCCGACATCGGTTGGCTGCGGCGGCAGACCAGCGCGCTCGGCGTGTCGATGGGCGCCTACCTGATCGTGTCGAGCCTGATCCAGCCGCAGGCCTACGCCGACGCGGGCCTGGACGTACGCCGCGCCATGTACGAGCGGACCCGCAACTCCCACTTCCAGTCCATGATCCGAAGCAGCTGCGCACACCTGATGGAGTTCCTCGACGAGGTCGGTCTGCTCACCAAGCCCGCCATGCGGTACTACCGCAAAGCCCACATGATCTAGGAGCCTCCGGTGGCCTTCGTCATCACCCAGTCCTGCTGCAGCGACGCCGGGTGCGTCTCGGTATGCCCGGTGAACTGCATTCACCCGACCCCGGAGGAACGCGGTTTCGGCACCTCCGACATCCTGCACATCGATCCGCAGGCGTGCATCGACTGCGGTGCCTGCGCCGACGCCTGCCCGGTGAACGCGATCTTCCCCGCCGACCGGCTCGGCGCACGGGACGCGATCTTCGCCGACATCAACGCCGCCTACTACCGTGACAACCCGGACATCTCCTCCGGCTGGTCGGACGTGGTGTACCCGCAGATCCCGCGCCTGCCGCGCGACCTGCGGGTGGCGATCGTCGGCACCGGACCGTCGGGCGGCTACGTGCTGCGCACCCTGCTGGACCGGACCGACGCGCACGTGACCGTCTTCGACAGGCTCCCGACCCCGGGCGGACTGGTGCGGGCGGGCGTGGCGCCGGACCATCCGAGCACCAAGGACGTGATGAAGACCTTCGACATCCTGTACCGCGATCCGCGGGTGCAGATGGCGACCAACGTCGAGGTGGGACCGAACCCCGCCGCCGGGCAGATCACTCCCGCCGAACTCGCCGAGCACTTCGACGCGGTCTTCTACGCCGTCGGCGCGTCGCAGGCGCGCAGCCTCGGCATCCCCGGCGAAGACCTGCCGGGCAGCACTTCGGCCACCGAACTGGTGGCCTGGTACAACGCGGTCCCGGGCGCGGCGGGACCGCGACTGCGGGCGGGCGGCAGCGGCCGCGCGGTCATCGTGGGCACCGGCAACGTGGCGCTCGACGTCGCCCGCATCCTGGTGTCGCCGCCCACCCTGTTGGCCGCCACCGACATCGCCGACCGCGCCCTGGACCTGCTGCGACGCCAGGACGTCCACGAGGTGGTGATCCTGGGCCGTCGCGGTCAGGACTCGGCCGCCTACACCGCCGCCGAGTACCGCGCGCTGTCGACGATCCCGGGCGTCGACGTGGCCGTGCACGACGGCGCCGACGGCCTGCCCGCCGAGTTGTCGGCACCGGCTGCGCCGGGTCGGCGACGCATCGTCTTCCTGTTCAACACCGTCCCCGAGGCCGCGACCGGCGCGGGAGCGGTGGAGTCGGTCGGCGTCCGGTCGGGCCGACACCTCGCCGCGTTGCCGGCCGACCTGCTGGTGCGGTCGATCGGCTACCGAGCGGTGCCGATCGGCGGGCTGCCCTTCGACGAGGCCGCGGGCCGGTTCCCGGTTCGCGACGGTCGGATGCTCGGCGCCGACGGTGAGCCGATCCCGGGTGTCTACGCCGTCGGGTGGGCGGCGCGCGGCTCGTCCGGCGGCATCGGCGCCAACAAGCAGCACGCGATCGAGACCGTCGAATCCTTCATCGCCGACGTCGCGGCCGGACTGGCCCGGACCGCCGCGCCCCCGAAGGCGTTCCCGGATCTGCTCCGACGCCGCCGGCGCACGTCGCTGGGCTACCGCGGCATCGCGGCCATCGATCGGCGCGAGCGGGAGCGCGGCGCCCGCGAAGGTCGTCCCCGCGTCAAGTTCACCGACGTCGGCGACATGCTCGCCGCCGCGGGGCGTCGACGGCGCTGACCGGGCGGAGACGCTGACCGGGAGGAACGGGAGAGTACGGCCGGTTCACCGGCGTGTTCGCTCAGTCGAATCTCAGTCGGCGCGATAAGACTGTATCCATGCGCATCCTGGTGGTGGACGACGATCGTGCGGTCCGCGAGTCGCTTCGGCGATCGCTCAGCTTCAACGGATACACCGTCGAGACGGCGGGCGACGGTCTCGAAGCGCTCGAGAAGGTGATCGCCGACCGGCCCGACCTGATGGTCCTCGATGTGATGATGCCCCGGCTGGACGGTCTGGAGGTGTGCCGCAGGCTGCGGTCGGCGGGCGACGATCTGCCGATCCTCGTTCTGACCGCGCGCGACTCGGTCTCCGAGCGCGTCAGCGGACTCGACGCCGGCGCCGACGACTACCTGCCCAAGCCCTTCGCCCTCGAAGAACTGCTGGCCCGGGTGCGCTCGCTGCTGCGACGCACCATCCGGGAGGAGGACGAGTCCGAGGCCGTCTCGTACGCCGACCTCACCCTCGACCCGGTGACGCGCGAGGTGACGCGCGGTGAGCGCCAGATCAGCCTCACCCGCACCGAGTTCGCACTGCTGGAACTGCTGATGAACAACCCCAAACGAGTGCTGACGCGCAGTCGGATCCTCGAGGACGTGTGGGGCTACGACTTCCCGACCTCGGGAAATGCCCTGGAGGTCTACATCGGCTATCTGCGCCGCAAGACCGAGGCCGACGGTGAGCCCCGGCTGATCCACACCGTCCGCGGCGTGGGATACGTGTTGCGCGAGGGCACGCCGTAGTGCGTGGCCCGCTGCGGCTCACACGCGCCGTCTCGCTGCGCCGGCGCGTCGCACTGTTGGCGTCGGCGGTGGTGCTGCTGTCGGCGGTCCTGATGGCCGGCGCCGCCTACCTGGTGGTGTCGCGGTCGATGTACAACGACGTCGACACGCAGTTGGTCGCGCGGGCCGACGGCCTCACCGCCCTGGCCAAGCTCGGCCGGCTGAGCAACGGCCCCGAGGCGCTGGTGGCCGGGACCGTCTTTTCCACCTCCATCTCCATCGCCCTCGTCGAGCAGGACGGTCACGCGATCATGGTCGGCGACGTGCCCTTCGGGACGCCCGAACAGGACATCGCCAAATCGACCAACCCGCCGGGCAAACTCAATCAGAGCCTGCGGACCACGTCGAACCACCGGGTGCTGGCGCGCAAGCTCTCCGACGGCAGCACGCTGATTCTGGCGCAGTCGCTCGACCGCACCGATGCGGTGCTCGCAAGACTCGCGTCGGTGCTGTTCATCGTCGGCGGCGCGGGGGTCGCCTTCGCCGCTATCGCCGGGACGGCGGTCGCGCGGACCGGCCTGCGTCCGGTCACCCGGTTGACCGCGGCCACCGAACGGGTGGCTCGCACCCAGGACCTGACGCCGATCCCGGTCACCGGCACCGACGAACTCGCGCGTCTGACCGAGAGCTTCAACACGATGCTGCGCGCACTGGCCGAGTCGCGCGATCAGCAGGCGCGCCTGGTCGCCGACGCCGGGCACGAGCTCAAGACGCCGCTGACCTCGCTGCGCACCAACCTCGAACTGTTGATCGCCTCGTCGGCCCCGGGGGCGCCGCCGGTGCCGGCCGCCGACATGGTGGAACTGCGGTCGGACGTGATGGCCCAGATCGAAGAGCTGTCGACGCTGGTCGGCGACCTCGTCGACCTCGCCCGCGACGACGCGCTCGAAGCCGTGCACCAGGAGGTCGCGATCGAGGACGTCATCGACTCGGCGCTCGAGCGGGTGAAGCGGCGTCGCACCGACATCGTCTTCGACGTCGAGACCACGCCCTGGTTCGTCTTCGGCGAGGAGCACGGGCTCTCCCGCGCGGTGCTCAACGTCCTCGACAACGCGGCCAAGTGGAGTCCGCCGGGACGGACTGTGCAGGTCCGGCTGGTGCAGGTGGGGCCGGCGTCCGCCGAACTGAGCGTCGCCGACGCCGGGCCGGGGATCGCGCCGGAGGATCGGGAGATGGTCTTCGAGCGGTTCTATCGGGCCGACGCCACCCGGACGATGCCGGGCTCGGGTCTCGGGCTGGCGATCGTCCGGCAGGTGGTGACGCGCATCGGCGGCTCGGTGGTCGCCGAGGGGTCCGAGGCCGGCGGGGCGCTCATCCGAATGCGACTTCCCGGGCTTCCCGAGCACACCGAACCGGAACCGATCGTGGTGCGCCGCTGATCAGAGCTGACAGCGAGTTGACAGGAACCCGGCAGCATTTCGGCAACGGAGACTGAGCCGCTTCACAGAATGGTGCAATACGCTTACTTCCATGACGAATGGCGAACACCCCGGCAACGGTGATTGGCGGCAGGTCCCCGGGTATCCGACGCAGCCTTCGACAGGCGGTTTCCCCGCCGCGCCGCAGGGGCCCGCAGCATCGGCGCCCGGCGCCGGGGCGGGTAGTACACCCAGCGGCCAGTTCCCATCCCAGCCCGCGGCAGGGCAGGCGCCCGCCGCTCCGTACGGCTACGGCCCGCCGCCCACCGGTCCGTTCCCGGCGGCCGGCGGTCCCTTCGGTGCTTCGGCGCCCGAACCCGCGCCGCCCGCCCCCAAGAACAACGGCAAGAAGCTGCTGGCAGGCGCCGCTGTGGTGGCTGTTCTCGCCGGCGGCGTCGGCGGCCTGCTCGGTGTCACTCTGACCGATCGCGCCGACACCGGATCGTCGTCGAGCGTCGTCGCCTCCGGTCCCACGATGACCGAGCAGCCGGCGGCCGCGCCCGGCTCGGTGCAGAACGTGGCGGCGCAGGTGCTGCCCTCGGTGGTCTCGATCACCGTTCAGGTGGGGCGGCAGACCGGTTCGGGCTCGGGGATCGTGCTCACCGACGACGGCGTCATCCTCACCAACAACCACGTCATCAGCGCCGGCGGCAATCAGCCCGCCGACAAGATCCTGGTGAGCTTCAACGACGGCAGTCGCGCCCCGGCCCGCGTCATCGGCACCGATCCGACCTCCGACATCGCGGTCATCCAGGCCGACAAGAAGGGTCTGAAGCCGATCACCATCGGCTCGTCGTCCAATCTGAAGGTGGGCCAGGAGGTGATCGCCATCGGGTCGCCGCTGGGGCTCGACGGAACGGTGACCACCGGAATCATCAGTTCGCTGAACCGGCCGGTGTCGACGTCGGGCGCCGACGGCTCGGTCGAATCGGTGATGGACGCCATCCAGACCGACGCCGCGATCAACCCCGGAAACTCCGGCGGTGCGCTGGTCAACGCCAACGGCGCGCTGATCGGCGTCAACAGCGCCATCGCCACCGTCAACGGAGGCGGCGCCGAACAGTCGGGCAGCATCGGCCTCGGCTTCGCGATCCCCGTCGATCAGGCGATGCGGATCGCGAACGAGCTGCGGAAGGACGGTCGGGCGACGCAGGCCAGCCTCGGTGTCAACGTGCGTCCCAGCGCCGATCTGACGCAGCCGGGCGCTCTCGTGGTCAGCGTCGTCGACGGCGGCGCGGCAATGCAGGCCGGAATCCCGAAGGACGCGCTGATCACGCAGGTCAACGACCGCAAGATCGCGTCCGCGGACGCGCTGGTGGCCGCCATTCGGTCGCACGCTCCGGGAGATTCGGTCAAGATCACCTATGTGATCGGCGGTCAGACCAAGACCGCAGATGTGAAGCTGGGTAGTAGCTGACCGACGCGATGCGGACGGAAACCGGTTTCGCCCGCATCTGCGCGGATCGCAGACGAGCGCCGCACCGGCGGCGGGATCGAGGAAGGGTGAACCATGATTGACTCCGCAGAAGCCGAGGCCGAGGCCGTCGTCCGCGGGATCGCGACACCGCGCGCGCTGGTGGTGGTCGTCGACGACCGGGTGGTGGCCGGTGAAGTCCCGGATCTGCTGGGGCCCCTGGTGGGGGAGCTGCTCGAGGAATCCGACTTCCACGTCGACGCGACCACCGCTGTCTCCGCAGACGAGGTGGAGATCCGGAATGCGATCAACACCGCGGTGATCGGCGGTGTCGACCTGGTGGTGTCGGTCGGCGGTGTGGGCGTGGGCCCGCGCGATGTGACGCCCGAGGCCGCCGAACCGCTGCTCGACCGCAGGTTGCGGGGCATCGAGGAGGCGATCCGCAGCTCCGGCTTGTCGGCCGGGTCGGCCGACGCCGGGCTCTCGCGCGGATTGGCCGGGATCTCCGGGCAGACGGTGGTGGTCAATCTCGCCGACTCCCGGGCCGCGGTCCGCGACGGCATGGCGACCCTGATGCCGCTGGCCCACCACGTGATCGCCGCGATCAGTGAGTTCTGACCAGCCCTCCGGGGCCGCGTCCGACACCGCGGAGGAGGCCGGGTCGGGCTCAGGTCGGGGGCGGTCGTCGGACTGGCGGCGGCGGCGTCGACTCGATGAAGTGTTCGGCGACGACCTGCCCGCCACGATCGGCGATCCGGGCGAAGATCCCCACTCCGGACGCGGACGTCGCTGGTACGACGAGAATCGTCCACCGCATCACGGCTGACTCACAACTCAGTACGGGCCGCAATACTGACTGAACAGTATGTGATCCTTTTCACTCGGATTCGGGCATCCTTCCCTGTCACACGGCAGCTTTCAAATGCTTGGGTTAACCTAAGCCCCGGCTTAGAAAGTGAATCGGCCACATATTCTTTGTCGGCGAGATGCCGGCCACATGAAGGGTGATACGTGTGAAGTTCAGTGGAGTCGGTATGCGACGCGCTGCGGTTGCAGCTGCCGTCGCAGTCACCGCAGTGTCCGGAGTAGTCGCCGTCGGTGCAGGTCAGGCCGATGCTGGTCGACTGCCGGGCGGTCACACCAAGGCTGTCGGCATCGACGGCCAGGTCGTCAACATCTCGCGCAGCAATGAGAGCAGCCGGATCCTGCCGTCGATGGCGGCCAACGGTGCAGGCCGCGCGGCTGCCGTGTCCGGTACCTACAAGGCTTCGCTGAGCAAGGGTACCGGCGTCATGACCGTCGGCTACCTCGTCGGCTGCCAGATCAACCTGCAGGGCTTCAAGGGAACCCTCGGCGGCTCCTTCGATCTCACCGGCGGCGTCACCGGCACCGGTTCGCTGAGCGTTCCGCTGGCTCCGGGTCAGGTCGTCTACGCGAAGACCGACTCGCTGAAGCTCAAGAAGGGCCACGGCACGGTCATGGTCGACAGCTTCGCCATCGACGTCCAGCAGTGCGGCGGCTACGCCTCGGCTCGTTCGGTGGTCCAGGTGGTCGCCGCTGACGGCTACTCCGCCGAAGACGGCGTCCTGTCCGGCAACAGCGGTTACGTGCAGGCGAACCTGTACGGCACCCCGTTCAGCCTCGGCTGACCCGAGATCACAGACTTAGCGAGGAACGAACTATGAACAAGCGCGTAGTCCGCGGTCTCACCGCGTCCGCAGCCATCGCCGGCGCCGTCGTCGTCGGCGCCACCACCGCAGCACCGGCCAACGCCTTCGCACTGCCGGGTGCCGTCAAGACCAAGAACCTCGACGGCGGCAGCGTCACCATCCGCCTGTACGACGAGGCCGCACGCGTCAGCCGCGCCGTCACCAACATCCCGACCTCCCGCGAGGTCATGGTGTCGGGCAAGGTCCGCGTCACCACCGCCGGTGGCGTCAAGGGTGGCAACATCAACGCCGGTTACGTCGTCGGCTGCCAGGTGAACTTCGGCGCGGGCGTCGGTGCACACGGCAAGATCACCGGCGGTCCGACCGATGAAGGCTACGCCTTCAGTGCTAGCCCCAAGGACTTCGGTGGCACCGGCCAGATCGAGCTGTCGCCCGGTAAGGCTGCATACGTGCCGGTCGTCAGCACCGTCATCGGTGATGACACCGTCAACAGCTTCACCTTCAAGGGCGCCCAGGGCGGCGTCGCCTACAGCGGCGAGCGCTTCGGCGTCGACGGCTGCGCCGGCTACGCCCAGGCTCAGGCTCGGGTGACCGTGAAGGTCTCGACCGACACCTTCAAGGGCAACGTGACCCTGTACGGCAAGCCGTTCAGCATCGGCTGACGTCTTCCGCCAGGAGGGCCCGCAACCTGTGAGGTTGCGGGCCCTCCTGCGTCGTTCGGGGCGTCGTCTCTCAGGCTCGTCGAGTAGCCCCGGCGCGCAGCGCCGCGGCGTATCGAGGCGTCTGGGTATGGGGCGGTTATTCAGGGTGGTCGAGTAAGCGTCCGGAGCGTAGCGGAGGCCGCGCATCGAGACCGGGTGTGGGGGTCTCGATACGCTCGCTCACTTCGTTCGCGGGCTACTCGACCAGCCTGAGACGGCTGCTCGGCCGGCCTGGGGTGGCGCGGTTTTTAGGGTGGTCGAGTAAGCGTCCGGAGCGTAGCGGAGGCCGCGCATCGAGACCGGGTGGCCGGGGTCTCGATACGCTCGCTCTCTTCGTTCGCGGGCTACTCGACCAGCCTGAGACGGCTGCTCGGCCGGCCTGGGGTGGCGCGGTTTTTAGGGTGGTCGAGTAAGCGTCCGGAGCGTAGCGGAGGCCGCGCATCGAGACCGGGTGGCCGGGGTCTCGATACGCTCGCTCTCTTCGTTCGCGGGCTACTCGACCAGCCTGAGACGGCTGCTCGGCCGGCCTGGGGTGGCGCGGTTTTTAGGGTGGTCGAGTAAGCGTCCGGAGCGTAGCGGAGGCCGCGCATCGAGACCGGGTGTGGGGGTCTCGATACGCTCGCTCACTTCGTTCGCGGGCTACTCGACCAGCCTGAGACGGCTGCTCGACCGGCCTGGGGTGGCGCGGTTTTTAGGGTGGTCGAGTAAGCGTCCGGAGCGTAGCGGAGGCCGCGCATCGAGACCGGGTGGCCGGGGTCTCGATACGCTCGCTCACTTCGTTCGCGGGCTACTCGACCAGCCTGAGACGGCTTCTCGACCAGCCTGTGGTGATTGTGCGGAGCGCTACAGGGTTGTCGAGTAGCCCCGGCGCGCAGCGCCGCGGCGTATCGAGACCCGCTGGCCGGGTCAGCGACGGAAGTCGTCGATGAGAGTGCCGAGTTCGGCGAACAGGTCGTGGTTGAGACGGAATGCGGCGCGGACCTCGTCGACGATCCGCTCGCGGTCGTCGGCGTCCAACCCGTCCCCGAGGGCGTCGAGGCTGCGGCGGTACTCGTCCCTGTACGGCTTGGTCGCCGACTTCAGGTCGAAGTAGTACATCGACACGCCTTCGCCGTCGAGCTCGAACGCGCGATCCAGCAGTCGGCCGATGGCCTGACCGCCCGACAGGTCGCCCAGGTAGCGGGTGTAATGATGCGCCACCAGCAGACCGGCCCAACCGCTCGCGTCGGCGAGCCGCGCCGCATACGCCTGCGCGGCGGGGGAGTCGACAACCGCCGGCTCGGCGCCCAGCCGTGCGGTCCAGTGGGCGATGTCCGCGTCGATCGTCCCGACCCGCTCCAGCGCTGGGTCGTGGACGTGACCGAACTGCGGATCGTCGGACAGCTCCCGAGCGGCCCGTTCGAGGGCGTCGTAGACGATGCGCAGACGCTGCAGGTAGGCCAGGTAGCCGGCCTCGTTGATCCGTCCGGCCAGCAGTTCAGCCATGAAGTCGGAGTTCTCGGCCTGCTCGTGTTCGACGAGGGATCCCTGCTTCATCTGCACCGACAGGCGCACATCGGAGGCGACGTCGGTCGACGCGGTCGCGGTCATGGAATCCCTTTCGGAGACTATTCAGTGAAGCCAAACCTAACGTAACAAATCAGGCGGCGTCGATGCGACATCGAATGCACGGGAATGACGACGGCGCCCGCCTCTTTCGAGGTGGGCGCCGTCGTTCTGGGTCGCAGTCGTCAGCGGGAGTGGCGGGGTGGCTCACCGCCCGGTTGCTGACCGGGAGGCGGCGGGTACTGGCCCGGGGCGTACTGGCCCGGCGGTAGGTTTCCGGGCGGCGGGTACTCGCCGGGAGCCGGGTTGGGGGTCGGGAAGCCGCCGGTCGGCGGACCCGACGGAGGCGTGAACCCCGACGGGCGGCCGTGCTGCGGGGGCTGCTGACCCTGGTGTGCCTGCGGCGTCTGCTGGGCCTGCGGCGGGATCGTCATCGTGTGCGTGCGATCGTCATACCCGGGTGACGGTGCGGCTGCGACCGGCGCGGGCGGGGCCTCGGCGGCCGCCTGTGCCGCGCGCTCTTCGGCGTCCTTGGCGGCACGCTCGGCGTCCTCGCGGGCCTTGGCCTCGGGGTTGAGCGCATTGCGGATCTGCGTGAGCAGAACGATCTGCTCGTCCGGGTCCTCTTCCTTGTCCTCCAGCTTCCGGAGTTCCTGCAACTTGTTGTAGGGCACCACGATGAGGAAATAGACGACCGCGGCGACGATCACGAAGTTGATGAATGCGGAGATGACGGCGCCGAAATCCAGGAATGTCGCGGGATCGCTCGACTTCACCGGGAATCCGAATCCACAGATCTGCGCGGGACCCGCTGCCCCGCCCTCGGCCGGTGCCGCCGAGGGGCAGTCACCACTGGGAATGGTCGCCAACAGCGGGTTGATGATCTTCTCGGTGAATGCGGTGACGATCGCCGTGAATGCCGCACCGATGATCACCGCCGTGGCCAGTTCGACCACGTTTCCTCGCATTAGGAAGTCTTTGAATCCTTTGAGCACGAGAGTTCCCCTCCGGTTCGGATGTGCCTATCGCGATTCGCTGATTCTAAACCACTCATCAAGAGTTCGCCGGGAAGTGAAGTGGCAAAGTGTCGTGCGTTCGGCGGACCCCCGACTGGCGCTATCAGTGCAACAGCAGAGCCAGGGCGGTACCCAGACCGGTGGCCGCGACCCGCTGGGCCGATGCCTGATCCATCGCGAGGAGAATGGGCTCGGAACCAGCCGGTCGATTGCCGGACGCGATGCCCGGCGCCACGGCGACCACGGCGTCGCGTGCCAGAACCGCCGATTCGGCGTCGACGACGTCGACCAGATCGCCCTGTCTGACCAACTGTGTCACGGCCCCGTCGGCGGGGCGGACCGGGACCAGCCGCGCCGAGCTGCTTCCGGTCAACAGCCGAGGCAGACGCGTTGTCAGCAGACGTGATTCGGTCAGGACCTCACCGGTGCGCAGCGGACCGGTGAGGCGTTGCCCGACGACCGCGTCGACGTCGCTGAAGGCCCCGACCGGACGGTGCTCGGGCGGAGTGCGCCGAACCGACAGATCCCCGGCCGAGATCACCGTCCCCGGGCGGAGGTCGGCGGCGGCCACCACGATCGGAGCGTCGGCGGGAGCGCGGGCCGCGGCGATCGCGACGACGCCTGCCGCGACGACCAGTCCGGCCGCGACGACTCGCCGCATCCGCACCGAACGGAAGGTCCCGCGGGTGCCGAGAGCGCGAATCCGAGAAGACAGCAGCGGCGAGAGGGAATCGGAACCACGGCCTGATGAGCGTCCACCGATCTTCATGTGCGTCAGCGTGCTCGACGGCGCAGGGGCATGCCGGCGAATCGTCCGGTTGTGGATGAATTCGAGTCCTGGGCGGCGAATTCCACAGAAGTGAATCTGAGAGGATGAGCCTATGAACGACGATGCAACCGCGAACCCGCCGTCGGCCGATCCGGCCGATTCCGACCCGCTGATCAAAGCGGGCTGGCGCGGATGGGTCAGCGGCGACATCCAAGGCGGGTTGATCCTGTTGGCCGCCGCGGTGATCGGCTTCGTTCTGGCGAACTCGCCGTGGCGCGAGGGTTACCATTCGCTGCTGGAAACGGTGGTCGGACCGTCGTCGCTGAAACTCGATCTCACCATCGGCGAATGGGCCGCCGACGGGCTGTTGGCGATCTTCTTCTTCGTCGTCGGCGTGGAACTCAAGCACGAGTTCGTCGCCGGGAGTCTGCGTGATCCGCGCCGGGCGGGGGTGCCGGTCGCAGCAGCGGTCGGCGGGATGGTGGCGCCCGCCCTCATCTACGTCGCGATCGTGGCGGCCGGCGATTCGGCCGCCCTGCGCGGCTGGGCCACCCCGACCGCCACCGACATCGCCTTCGCACTCGCGGTGTTCGCGGTCGTCGGGCGCGGGCTGCCCGCAGGCCTGCGAGTCTTCCTGATGACCCTGGCGGTCGTCGACGACCTGCTCGGCATCATCGTGATCGCGACCGTCTACACCGAGACCATCGACTTCGGGATGCTCGCCGCGGGCCTCGCCTGCGTGGTCGCGTTCGGCGTCGCCGTGCGACTGCGGCGCGTCCACTGGTGGCTGCTGATCCCGTTGGCGGTGGCCGCGTGGGGCTTCGTGCACGCCTCCGGGGTGCATTCGACGGTCGCCGGGGTGCTGCTCGGCTTCGCCGTCCCCGCCGTCACGCTGTTCGGCGAGAAGCACTCGCGCGTGGTGTCGCTGGGTGCGACGGTCGCGCCGATCTCGGCGGCGATCGCCCTGCCCCTGTTCGCCTTCGCCTCCGCCGGGGTGACCGTCATCGGAGTCGGGCACATCGTGCAGCCGGTGAGCGTCGGCGTGTTCTGCGGACTCGTCTTCGGCAAGGTCATCGGGGTCATGACGACCACCTTCCTGGTCACCCGACTGACGCCGCTGCGGCTCGCGGAGGGCATCACCCTGCGCGGGCTGCTCCCGGTCTGCCTGCTGACCGGCATCGGCTTCACCGTCGCACTGCTGATCGCGGAGCTGTCCTTCGCTCCCGACGCGGGCCTGTCGGCCGACCATCAGCCCGCCGCGAAGATCGGGATCCTGCTCGGCTCGCTGACCGCGGCGGTGCTGGGTGCGGCGCTGCTGTACCGCGACGCCAGGCGGTACCGGCCCGACACCGAGGCCGCCGTCGAACTGGGTCACTGAGCCCGCCGCGGGCCCGGATCCGACCTCCGGTTGGCACTCGGAATGATTGAGTGCCAAGTTCGGTTTACACTGGACGACGAGGTTCTTAACATTCGGAGGTTCCCGTGCCCACCTACAGCTACGCGTGCACTGTGTGCGACAACAAGTTCGACATCCAGCAGGCGTTCTCGGACGACTCGCTCACCCAGTGCCCGCAGTGCAACGGCCGCTTGCGCAAGCTGTTCAACTCGGTCGGCATCGTCTTCAAGGGCAGCGGCTTCTACCGCACCGACTCGCGGTCGGGTTCGTCGTCGGTCAGTGCCGGTTCGTCGAGCGACTCCACGAGCTCGTCGACGTCGAGCGACTCCTCGTCCTCGTCCAGCGCTTCTTCTTCGACGTCGTCGACGCCTGCCGCCACTCCGGCCTGAGACCCGAGCGAACCGGTCGGACCGGTTCGCCGCTGACGCGATCGCGTCGCCGGCGGCTCACGACGACACGCGGACGAAGCCCCTGCCCGGAGTGAGGACCCAGTCCATCGGAACGTCGGTGGCCTCGTGCGGGACGCCGTCGTCGAACAGTTCGTCGTCGTGCACCACCGCGATCACCGGTGCGTCGACGGCGGCCAGCGTCCGGTCGTAGTAGCCCGCGCCGCGCCCGAGCCGGGCCCCGGTGCGGTCGGCGGCCACCGCAGGCACCAGGATGACCGCGGCCTCGTGCAGCGTGTCGGGGTCGAGTCGGTAGCCGAGCGGTTCCAGCAGATGCCAGCGCCCCTCGCTCAGCGACGTCTCCCCGTGGTACTCGCCCCACTGCAACCGCGTCGGATCCCCCTCGGGGACGATCGGCAGGATGACCCGCAACCCGCGGTCGAGCAGGGCGTCGAGCATCGCGGTACCGCCCGGTTCGGCGCGGGTGGCGACGTAGGCCGCGACGACGTCGCCGGGGGCGAGGTCGACCGGCAGCCGGTACATCCATTCGGCGAGTTCGGCGTTGCACTGGGCGAGAAGGAAGGGCGAGAGCTGCGCGCGGGCCGCCAGGACGCGGCGGCGCATGTCCGACTTCTGCTGATTCATGGCGGCCTTTCTGTGACTCGCGTCCGATCCTGCCAGAAGCGATCATTACCCTTGTCGACATGCCAGACACCACATCGCGACCGTCTGCCCGGCGCATCGCCGAGGCGATGCCGCCGATCCCGCGCACCGCGGTCGTTCCCGCGGCCGGCCTGGGCACCCGCTTCCTGCCCGCGACGAAGACGGTCCCCAAAGAATTGCTGCCGGTCGTCGACACCCCCGGAATCGAGTTGGTCGCAGAGGAGGCGAAATCGGCGGGGGCCGAGCGGCTGTTGATCATCACCTCGCCCGGCAAGGACGGCGTGGTCGCGCACTTCGTCGAAGACCTGGTCCTCGAGCACACGCTCGCGGTCCGCGGCAAGGAGGCGATGCTCGCCAAGGTGCGCAATGCGCCGTCGCTGCTGGAAGTGGCTTCCGTGGTCCAGGACAAGCCCCTCGGGCTGGGGCACGCGGTCGGATGCGTCGAACCCGAACTGGCCGCCGACGAGGACGCGATCGCCGTCCTGCTGCCCGACGACCTCGTCCTGCCGGGCGGAACGCTGGGCGAGATGGCGGCGGCCCGCGCACGCTACGGCGGCAGCGTCCTGTGCGCGATCGAGGTGCCCGGCGACGAGATCAGCGCCTACGGCGTCTTCGACGTCGAGGACGATGCGGACGGCGACGGCGTCCGACGCGTCCGGGGCATGGTGGAGAAGCCCGCGGCCGACCAGGCGCCGTCGAACCTCGCCGCGGCCGGCCGCTACATCCTCGACCGCAAGATCTTCGACGCCCTCCGCGCCATCGAACCGGGGGCGGGCGGCGAACTGCAGCTCACCGACGCGATCGCCCTGCTGATCGAATGGGGAGAACCGGTGCACGTGGTCACTCATCGAGGCACGCGGCACGATCTGGGCAACCCCGGCGGGTATCTGAAGGCGGCTGTGGACTTCGCGCTCGACCGTGACGACTACGGTCCTGAGCTGCGCGCGTGGCTGAATCGGCGGCTGGCCCAGGACTGACCGGACCGCCGCCGTCGGTGCGGGCGGCGGCCGCGGCTCCGCGCGCCTGCGGGTGCTCGCGCGGCGCGGCCGATAATCTCGAGGGGCACTCGTCCGCGCGCTGCGCGGCGGACACGACCCGGGGATGGTGAGGAGAACTATGCGCTCGGTCGAAGACCATCTGAGCCTCGTGACGGCCTCGGTGGTCGCGCCGAGGCCGGTCCAGGTCGCCATCTCCGAGGCACAGGGTCTGCTGTGCGCCGAGGAGGTCATCACCTCCGACCCGCTGCCCGGCTTCGATCAAGCCGCCATCGACGGATACGCCGTCCGGGCGGTCGACGTCGCCTTCGCGGGCACCGAGGCGCCCGAGGACGTCAACACGCTCGCCACCGACGTCGAAGTCGAGGAACTCGACGACTCTGGACGCCTGGTGGTGCACCTGCCGGTCGTCGGAGACGTCGGCGCCGGATCGCGCACCCCCACGCGGCTGCAGCCCGGACAAGCGGTCCGGGTCGAGACCGGTGCGCCGATGCCGACTCTGGCCGACGCGGTGGTCCCGCTGCGCTGGACCGACGGCGGCGAGTCCCGGGTGATGATCGGGCACGGGGTCGACAGCGGCGACTACGTCCGCCGCACCGGCGACGACGTGCGCCCCGGAGACGTCGCGGTCCGCGCGGGATCGGTGATCGGACCGGCGCAGGTCGGTCTGTTGGCGGCCGTCGGTCGGTCCCGGGTCCTGGTGCACCCGCGGCCGCGGGTCTCGGTGATCGCGGTCGGCAACGAGCTGGTCGACATCGATCGTGAGCCGGGCGCGGGCCAGGTCTTCGACATCAACAGCTACTCACTGGCGGCGGCAGCCCGCGACGCCGGCGCCGACGTGCACCGGGTCGGCATCGCCGAACGCGATCCGGCGCGCCTGCGCGAAGCGGTCGAGGCCCAGCTCATCCGCTCGGAGATCGTGGTGATCTGCGGTGCGATCGGCGGGGCGGCGTCGGCGGCGATCACCGACGCCGTCGCCGACCTGGGCGATCTGGAGATCGGTCGCGTCGGCATGCATCCGGGATCGGTTCAGGGGTTCGGGCGCCTCGGGCGCGACGAGATCCCGACCTTCCTGCTGCCGGCCAACCCGGTGAGCGCGCTGGTCACCTTCGAGGTGATGGTGCGACCGCTGATCCGCATCGCACTGGGCAAGCGTCAGCCGATGCGACGCACGGTGCGCGCCCGGACCATCGGACCGATCCTCTCCGTGGAGGGCCGTCGCGGATTCCTTCGCGGTCAGCTGATGCGCGACGAACGATCCGGTGACTATCTGGTGCAGGTGATCGGCGAATCGGAGACCGGCACCTCGCATCTGCTCGCGGAGTTGGCCGAGGCCAACTGCCTGATCATGGTGGACGAGGACGTCGAGGAAGTGCGGACCGGCGATCACGTGGACGTGATGTTCCTGGCGCAGCGGGGATGAACCGGCGCCGGGCCGCGCGCGGCGGGCTGCCTACAATCGCACTGTGCTGAGGTGGTTGATCGATTCGCCGCGGAGCCCCGGGTGGCCCGCGCAGCTGGGGCCGGTGCGGGTGCAGGCCGGGGTGGTGACGGTCCGCCCGGTGCGGATGCGCGATGCGAGCGACTGGAGTCGGCTGCGGATCAAGAACCAGAACCAGCTGCTGCCGTGGGAGCCGACCGGGCAGGGCTCGTGGGACGCCCGGCACCAGCCGTCGTCGTGGGCGCCGATGTTCTCACTGCTCAAGAACGAGGCCAAGCACGGGACCATGCTGCCCTTCGTGATCGAGGTCGACGGCCGCTACGCCGGGCAGTTGACGATCGGCAACGTGCAGCGCGGCGCGGTGCGCAGTGCGTGGATCGGCTACTGGGTCGACGCCGACGCGGCGGGCGGGGGAGTGGCCTCGGCGGCCGTGGCGCTCGGCGTCGATCATGCGTTCGGCGCCGTCGGCCTGCATCGGCTCGAGGCCACCGTGCAGCCCGACAACCACGCCTCGCAGGCCGTGCTGGGCAAGGTCGGATTCCGCAACGAGGGCCTGCTCAAGCGGTACATGGACGTCAACGCCCGGTGGCGCGACCATCTGTTGTTCGCGCTGACCGCCGAAGAGGTGGCCGGCAGCGCTGTCGAGACGCTCATCCGGGCCGGCCGCGCCTTCGCCGTCTGACCGGTCGAGGCGAGTGCGACTGACTGTTCGCTGAGAATCGTCGATTCGTCCGGCGCGCCTGAGGGCCGTCGGTGGTCCGACTTCATACTCTGTTGAGTGGACTCGACTACCGCGACCAGGGACGTGCGATCTTGACGGTCGCGACCATTCGGAGAGGAGCTGCCGCTCATGCCGACCTCAGTGCTGTGGGTGACCTTGATCGGAGTCTGGCTGTTCGTGCTGGTCCCGATGGTGCTGCGCGGCCGTCCCCAGGCGCGCAAGACGACCGAAGCGGCGGCGAACACCCGATTGGTCCATCGCGGCGGGTCGCGGAGCGGCCAGACGCGAACCGCGACGCGGACCCGTGCGGCGCAACGCGCGGCGGCCAAAGCCGGTGAGCAGGCAGATGCGGTTCGCCGGAAGACGGCGGCCGTCGCCGAGACCGACGTCGAAGACGCCGAAGCGGATTCGGTGGCAGACGTCGAGAGTGCGGACCTCGAGAGCGCAGATGTCGAGAGCGCCGACGTCGAGAGTTCGGAAGTCGACAGCACAGATGCCGAAAGCGACGTCGAGGGCGCGGTGGCTGCCGAGGAGATCGCGGCGGAGTCCGACGAGTCCGATGACGACGCGGTCGAGAGCATTGCCGACGATGCGGACGAGAGCGCCGATGCGGTGAGCGCGGTCGAGATGACCGACCAGATCCCGCTGGTCGCCGACGACGTCGTCGATCTCGATCGGGCGCAGGCCGCCCGCGTGGCCGACACCGACGTGTACCGCGTCGAGGCCGACGACTTCGACGACATCGACGAGTGGATCGAGGTCGACGAAGCCTACGACGCGGACGAAGCCCACGACGCCGACGAGGTGGTCGCCACCGATGAATCCGACGACACGGAGACCGAGGATCTGATGATCGACGATGACGCACCGGCACCGCGCGAGGTGCGCGGTCGCGGAGGCTACGGTCCCGAGCGGGTGGCCGAGCGCGAGCAGATGCAGTACCGCGAGCGGCAGCGGATCGTCCTGGTGCTGGCAGCGGTGACGCTCGCTTCGATCGTGGCGGCGTTCGTGCTGAGGCCGTGGGGTGCGGTCGCCGCGGTGACGATGGTGGTGGTCTTCGGCGCCTATCTGTTCCTGCTGCGGCGGACCGTCCGCGAGGAGCAGATGCGTCAGGCCCAGCGTGCCGCGCGCCGACGCCGGCAGCAGCGGGAGGACGCGCGTCTGGAGTCGCTCCGGGCGGAACCGACGTACGTGGAGCCGCCTGCTCGGCTGCGTCGTCCCGGTGGCGCGATCGTCTTGGAGATCGACGACGAGGATCCGGCGTTCGATCACCTGCCGACCTACGACTTCGCGTACGCCGACCGGTACGACGACGAGGACTACTACGACGGTTACGACGACGTCGACCATCGTCGTACGGCGGTGTGATCGGTCCGCGGTAACGTCACCGATCGCTGCGATGTCCGCTTAGGCTGAAGCACATGAGCAATGACGACCAGTGGTACTTCGATGTCGCGTCCGGCAAGGTGACCCAGGGCAAGGTCGGGCACGTCTTCAACCGGATGGGGCCCTACCCCGATGAGGCGACCGCCCGTCGCGCCCTGGACATCGCGGCCGCGCGCAACGCCGCGGCCGACGACCAGGACGACGACGACTGAGCGCAGGCCTGGTGGACCTGCGACCCCTCGGGCACACGCGCCCGTGGGGACCGCTCAGTTCGTCGGTGACACGGTGTGCGGGTGCGCGACGATCCACTCGCGGCACATGGCCGCGGCGCGGCGAAGTGCGATGAGTTCGCCGAGGTAGCCCGCGGGACCACCGATCAGCGGGATCCACCCCAGCCACGACAGGATGCGCGGCGAACTGGGACGATCGCCGGTCGCGCGGGCCAGATCGTGCAGCATCCGCCCGACGGTCCACAGGCGGGTGATGAAGGCCTTGTCGCGGCGACCGGTACCGGGCGGCAGCGGATCGGCGTCGGCGGGAACGGCGAGTCGGCCGTCGAGGTCGCGACCGAACAGGATCGAGGCCAGCATGACGACTCCGGCCTCGCGGGATCGTGCGCCGTACTCGCGGCCCACCGCGCGCAGGACGAGCGCCTGGCTGGCGACCCCGAGATAGTCGGCGACGGGGAGCTTCTTGGTCCATGCGCCGAAGACGCCGGGGAAGGCGACCCCTCCGGTGGTGACCACGCCGATGCGGGAGACCCACCAGTCGGCGCGATCGCGCATGGGCAGCTCGTCCCAGCCTGCGGTGCCGGGCCAGTCGAGGAAGTTCAAGACCTGCGACGCCGCGCCCGCGGTGCGGTCGAGGCAGTTCAGCGGGGTCGCGTCGAGGAAGGTGCGCGGTTTGAGGCGCAACGGGTCGGCGGTGGCGAGGACATCGATCATCGGATCGATTGCGGCGACGGCTCGGTCGAGGATCTCTGCGATGTCTGCATCTGTGAGCGCCATGGGAAGAGACTACCGAGGCCCCTCCTGATCGGAGAGGCCTCGGCTCATGCGATCTCGATCACGGGGTCGAGTTCGGTCTCGGCGGTCGGAACGCTGTACGTGCAGTTCGCGGTGGCAGCCGGCCCGGTGCTGGTCTGCGTGTTCTTCACCGTCCCCTGAACGACGATCTCGCACGTGATCGCCTGGTCGGCGGACGCCTCGAAATCGTTCGTCGCGGTCAGAGAGGCGACCTTGCCCAGTCCGGTCAGCGACACCTCCTGGGTCCACGGCAGCTGCGCGGCCGTGTTCTGCGCCATGTTGAAGTCTTTGTCGCTGTACGTGATCGATGCGGTGCCGGTTCCGGTGACGCGGTAGGTCACCGTCGCGGTGCTGTTGGTGGCCTTGTCGATCTCGTTGACGACGCTGCCCGCCATCGCGGCGCAACCGCCGATGATCGCGATGAACACGACGACGATGGCGCCCACGATCCACGGCCACTTCTTGCGCTTCTTGGCGGGCTGGGGCGGAAGGTACGGCTGCGCATAGGGATTGGGCTGCCCATACGGGTTCTGCTGTGCTGCCGGATCGGGGCTGGGCTGCGGCGGCTGAGGTGTGGTCATTGAGGACTCCTAGGTAGGGAAGATGCCTGAGTGTCGTTGTGCGACCGCTTTGGTCGGACACGGAGAAACCTAGGAGGGGCCTGTGACATTCTTGGCCGGGCCGACCTTCAGATGTCGGTCAACCGAATGACTTGATGATGTCCTGTGAACGGATGAATAAGTGCAGCCGGCAATGGGGTGACCAGGGCGGATCGACGCTCTGCGCCAGTCGGGGCCGACGGAGGTCAGTACGAGCGCGCGTAACCGACGACGTCGTCGACGTAGGTCATGGAGTTGTTGTAGCGCAGGACCGCGCGCGTCACGTCGTTCGGGTTCCGCAGGTCCATGCCGTCGTCGCACAGATAGCGGGCGGTGGTCAGCGCAGCGTCGAAGATGTTCTGCGGGTCTGCGGTGCCGTCGCCGTCGGCGTCGGCGCCGTAGTGCTCCCACGTCGACGGCAGGAACTGCATCGGGCCGACGGCGCGGTCGTGAACCGCGTCGCCGTCGAGACGTCCGCCGTCGGTGTCGGTGATGACCTGATTGCCGGCGAGCGAACCGTCGAGGACGGGGCCGAAGATGGGGGTCCGCAACTGGCCGCGCGCGTCGGCGTCGCCGGAGTTCGCGTGGTGCGACTCGACCCGACCGATTCCGGCGATCAGACGCCAGTCGATGCCGCAGCGCGGCTGCTTCTTCGCCATCGTCTCGGCCGCCGACAGGTAGGCCTCGTAGTTGATCTTCGGGACCATGCCCGACATCACCGAGACCGGGAGGCGGACCGCGGCGGGGCGCACGGTCTCGGTGACGGTCGGGATCGCGGGAGCCTGAGGCTTCGCGGCAGCCGCGGGCTCGGCGTGCGCGACGCGGGCCGGCGCGGGGTCGGCGAGGTGATCGCCGGCGCCGGCGGTCGAACCGATCAGCAGCCCGCCGACGGGGATCAGGCCCGCGACGATGAGGGCTGCGGACTTGCGCGACGAACGGGGCAACTGCATGTGGAAAGACCTTGCGATGGGGAGAACGGGCACGTCCGTTGACTGCGCCGGGCCGGAGTGCGGCCGGTGCCGTCGGAAGGACTGCGGACGAACGTACATCAATCCGTAGCGGTGTCGTTATCTGACCGTTACTTGAGTGACTGGTCAGTGTAGATGTCGGTTGGAACCGTGCAGGTCGAGGCCGCGCCCACGGTGAAGTGTGAGTCCCGACACTGTGGTTCCTGTCGCAGTGGGCTTCGAGGCCTTTGTCGGGTGTTCGCGATGGAATGCGGCGGAGTGAGGGGCAGGCCACGTCAGGCCCGTCCTCGGGGTCGTCGAGCCGAGCCGGAGCCGCTGCTGCGCGCCGAGATCGGACACTTGTCATAACAACATGATGTAGCGTGGTGGGGTGAGTTCCCATGCCCCCTTGTACTCGCAGATCGAGCAGGCGCTCGTCGCCCGCTTCGGGGTCGATCTCCATCCCGGCGACCAACTGCCCACCGAGGACGAGCTGATCGAGACGTTCGGCGTCAGCCGGATCACGGTCCGGCGGGCCATGCAGAATCTCGCGTCCCGGAACCTCATCACGACCAGACGCGGCCGGGGCAGCTTCGTGACCGCACCGAGCTTCCGGCAGCCCCTCACGGCTCTGACCGGGTTCGTCGAGGACATGGACTCCCACGGTGTGCCTTCGCGCGCCGAAGTGGTGACGATCGAGGAGATCGTCGCGCCCGCCGAAGTCCGTGAGGCCCTGCAGTTGCCGCTCGGGGTGCGGGTGACTCACATCGAGCGTGTTCGACTCGCAGTCGGGCAACCGGTGTCCTTCGACGACACCTACCTCCCTCTTGAGCTCGGTCGTCTCATCGCGCAGGACGATCTGGAGAACGAGCAGATCTTCACGCTGCTCGAGACCCGCCACGGCACGCCGCTGCTCGAAGCCACGTACGCCCTCCAGGCCGACACGGCCGACGCCGCGATGGCGGAGGCGCTCGGGATCGCCCCGGGTGATGCGGTTCTCCGGATCGAACGGACATCGTTCACGGTCGGCCAGCGGCCGGTCGACTACGAGATCCTGCACTACCGCGGCGACGCGATCACCTTCACCGCGCGCCTGCCCCGGCCCGGCGGCGAGACGAGTCCGCAGACGTGACGCTCGCTCTCTTCTCCCTGCTCTTCCTCGGCTCGCTGGCGGCAGGAGCCCTGGGCAGCGCGCTCGGCATGGCCGGGGGCATCTTCGTCGTCCCGCTGCTGACCCTGTTCGCAGGCGTCTCGTTCCCCGTCGCGGTCGGGGTCAGCCTGGTCTCGGTGATCGCGTGCTCGTGTGCCAGCGCGCCCGAGTTCCTGTCCACCGGGCTGACGAACCTGCGCCTGGCCGTCGTTCTGGAGGTCGCTACGGCGCTCGGAGCGCTGGCCGGTCTGCTCCTGGTCGGCACCGTGCCCGACCGGATCCTCTATGCGATCTTCGCAGCGGTGCTGCTGCTGTCCGCCGTGCAGATGATCAACGGCCGTCGTCCCGCCGCTGCGCCACGTGATGTGCGCGGACGCCGGTACTCGTCCTTGTCGGGCACAGTCACCGGCGACGACGGGAATCCCGTCTCCTATCGGGTCGCGCGGCTGCCGCTCGGGGCCGGACTCATGTTCGGCGCCGGCACTCTCTCGGCACTGCTGGGCATCGGGTCCGGTGTCCTCAAGATCCCCGCGATGGACGCCGCCATGAGACTGCCGATCAAGGTCTCCTCGGCCACCGCGAACCTGATGATCGGAGTCACGGCCTGCGGAGCCGCGGCCGCGTACCTGCTGTCGGGCACCCTGGATCTCGAACTGTCCGCGCCCGTCGTTCTCGGTTCGCTCGCCGGCTCGGTCCTCGGCGCGAGGATCCTCGTCAAAGCGGCGGGACCCTCGCTGCGTGTCGTGTTCACGATCGTGCTGTTCGCCCTCGCCGTCCCCATGGCGGCCAACGCTCTCGGCATGGCCTGGACGGGGGCGTCGTGACGCACCGTGCCGGCTCGCCCACGGATTCCGGCGACCGCCGACTCGCTCTGGCCATCGCCGCTCTCATGCGGACCTGCACGATCATCGCCGCCGCCCTGTTGGTCGCCGGGGCAGCCGTCGCCTACCTTCTGCCGGGCCTGATCGCGACGGTCCTGCTCGCCGCCGGGTGTGCCCTGCTGATTCTGCTTCCTGTGCTCAGGCTGGCGATGATGGCGGGATACTTCGTGCGGCGAGGTGAGACGGCCTTCGTCGTCGTCACTGTCATCGTGATCGGACTCGTGATCGCGGGAGGGGCGATGGGGCTGCTCATCTGATCGATGAGGCACGGGCGGTGCAGGCGCTCGGTGGAGAACCGTGCGCGGAACGATGAAGGGCCAGGTCGGAGAAATATTCTCTGACCTGGCCCTTCTCGGTGGAGCTAGGGAGAATCGAACTCCCGACCTACTCGATGCGAACGAGTCGCGCTACCAACTGCGCCATAGCCCCGGGGCGTCGTGTCGACGACCGAGAGTCAGTGTAACAGGACGCAAACGCCGGTACACAAATCGCCCGGTGGGCGACGGTGTGTACCGGCGTCAGAGCGGGTGGACTAGCCGCCGAATCCGACGGTGATGGCGATGTGCAGGAGGTCGCCGCCGAAGATCGTGACGTCGTTGAAGAACTGGGTGAGGGCGGGGAACATGTGTCCACCTTTCTATGACGTGTGGGTGCATCGGACGATGCGAGAAAATCGTTACACGTTTGTCGGTTCAGCTCCTGTTGTCGGAATCAACTCACATAGTCTGCCCAAAAGTGTTGCGGCACACAATATTTCGACGACAGGCTCGCTTGAGCCTCGGGCCTGCGGGTTTGCCGTGAGCGGGCTGTGGATCGAGACGCCGGCGGCGCTCCCAGCTCCTGAAGTTAGGCTTCCTTTACCTGATGTTAACTTAGGCTACCCATACCAAGTTTCAAGGACTGGTCGAGACTTCAGCAGTTTCTCGAAAGCTGTTCACTCGCAAGCGATTCCGTCCCCATCCCGATCGAGCTTTCGGGAATAGCCGGGCTGTCCCGCCAAGATCGGAGCGGCGCCCGCTGCACGGGCGGCCGCGCAGTTCGCATAGAAGACGTCCGCGCCCGCGGCAGGCGGGGCCGGAGGGGCGGGCGGGGCGGGAGTCGGAGTCTGGACGATCGGTGCGCGGGTCGCAGTCACTGGCTCCTGACGCTGCGGCTGGGTGGTCGGCTCCGGCACGGCTGACGGGGTGGAGGGAGCGTCGCCACCGCACCCGCTCAGCACCTGTTGCATCGCGCTCTTCTCGGCCGCGGTGACCCAGAGGCGATACGACGCCTTCACATCGATCTGCCGTGCGACATAGGTGCACCGGTACGAACGGTTGGGCGGCAGCCAGGAGGCCGCGTCGCTGTCGCTCTTGCGCTGGTTGGTGGGACCGTCGACGGCCTGCAGATTGCGGGGATCGTTGGCGAGATCGGTGCGCTCCTCTGTCGAGAGCTGCTGGGCACCCTTCTGCCAGGCGTCGGACAGGGCCACGACGTGATCGATCTGGACCGCCGACGAGGTGGCGCCGCCGCGCTGGAAGGCGATCGTCTTGTTGGTGTAGACGTCGCGCAGGGTTCCCGACGCGACGACGCAGTCGCGAGTCTTGGTCTTGTACGTCACGTCGGTGAGATCACGACGCAGGATGTCGTTTCGCGTGTCGCAGCCGTTGTGGCCCCCGTCGACCGAGACGTCGTCGGTCCACGGCTGACCGAACAGTGCGCGGTCGTAGCCCGTCTTCGGCGCCCGGCCCTTGACCGGTAGGCGCTCGAGGGTCGACAGGGCGTTGGTGGCGAGCCGCGGCAGGTCCGCTGCGCGTGAGGTCGTGCTGGTCGCGGCGGCAGCCGAGCTCTCGGGCGTGCTCGACCAGGCGATGTCGCCGCGGTCGGCCACCGCACTCGGCGACGAGGCCGTCGTGGTGCTCGGCGCGTCGCACCCGGCGATCAGCACGGCCGCCAGCGCGGCTGCGGCGCTGACGCCGAGGCGAGCCGTGGGGAAACTGAACCGAGGCACTTGCTGATCTGTCATGCGGCCATCATGGCACCCGCCTCCGACAACCTCGGACCGGTAGTAGCGTGGCCCTGTGACCTCCATCTCCTCGGCGGCCGTGGCCGCGTCGTCTCCGATCGTGGAAACCTCCTCCGGGCCGGTTCGCGGCCGCGTCGACGGCGGGGTCCACGCCTACCTCGGCATCCCGTACGCGGCTCCGCCGGTGGGCCCCGCGGCGTTCGACGCGCCGCGGCCGCCGACGGCGTGGACCGGGGTCCGCGACACCACCGAGTACGGACCGACCGCCCCGCAGGCGGCCTACCCGGCGCCGATCGCCGCGATCCTCGACAACGTGATCGAACCGGGCGAGGACTACCTGCACGTCAACGTGTGGACACCCGATCCCGGCGCCGCGGGCCTGCCGGTCATGGTCTGGATCCACGGCGGCGCCTTCACCCGCGGATCCAACCGGATCGCGATCTACGCCGGCGACACCTTCGCGCGCGACGGCGTCGTCTGCGTGGGCGTCAACTACCGTCTCGGTGTCCCCGGCTTCGGCTCGGTGCCGGGCGCCCCGGAGAACCGCGGCCTGCTCGATCAGATCGCGGCGTTGGAGTGGGTGCGCGAGAACATCGCGGCCTTCGGCGGCGACCCCGACGCGGTCACCGTCTTCGGCGAGTCCGCGGGCGCCATGAGCGTGGCCGCCCTGTTGGCGTCACCGCGGGCCGCAGGCCTGTTCCACCGCGCCGCCATGCAGAGCGGCAACGCGATCACGGCCGCCGACGCTGCGGACGCCCGCAAGGTGACCGGGCGGCTGGCCGCACTCCTGGGCGTCGAGCACGATGCGTCGGCGTTGGCGCAGGTGCCGGCCGGAGAACTCCTGAAGGCACAGACCGACATCGCGCTGGCGCTGACGACCGACCCCGATCCGGCGCAGTGGGGACAGACCGTCGTCGACATCGGCATGGGCATCATGAGCACCTTCCCGGTGATCGACGGCGACGTGGTGCCCGACCTTCCGCTGCGAGCGATGGCGGGCGGCGCGGGCGCGGGCATCCCACTGCTCGCGGGCTGGAACGCCGACGAGTTCCGCTTCTTCTTCGCACCGACCGGGGTGGTCGCTGCGGCGACACCCGATCTCGCCCGCGCCATGCTGGCCCGCACCGGCATGGACACCGACGGGTTCGACCGGCGGCTGGCCGAGGGCGTCGCCGCGGGCGACGCGCTGTGCGAGGCCGTCACCGAACTGGCCTTCGCCGGCCCCACCCGGGCGCTCGCGCAGGCCCGTGCCGAATCGCCGACGCACCTGTACGAGTTCGGATGGCAGACACCGGTGGCCGACATCCGCGCCGGACACGCGGTGGAACTGCCCTTCGTGTTCGACCACCTCGCCGCCGCCGAAACACTCGTCGGCCCCGATCCCGACCAGAGCGTCGCCGACGCCATGCACGCCGCCTGGGTCCGCTTCGCCGTCACCGGCGACCCGGGCTGGGCGGCCCACACCGGCGACGAGGTGCACCGGTTCGGGTGAGTACCGGCGGGCGGGAGCCTCATCGGCCCGGCACCAGTCGGAGCGCGCTGTCGAGCAGATCGCCGATCGCGCGGCTCACATCGCGATCGACCTCGATGTCGGGGACCCGGTCGACGTAGGTGCTCGGCTCACGCCCCGCGACCACCGCGGCGAGATTGCCCATCGCATCGGAGCCCTCGTCGTCGAGATACCCCGAATGCGACTGCGGCCCCTGCACCAGCTG
This sequence comes from Gordonia aichiensis, assembly GCF_039946255.1. Lineage (GTDB taxonomy): Bacteria > Actinomycetota > Actinomycetes > Mycobacteriales > Mycobacteriaceae > Gordonia > Gordonia aichiensis_A. Next base: position 428,920 of record NZ_JBCDWL010000002.1, read on the forward strand.
GCGATCGCTGTACAGGCCGGTGTCCATGCGGATGACGCCGGGAGCGGTGTCGGGGTCGCCGCCGTGCACGGGACCGCCGAACTTCTGCGCGTAGTGAATCGGATCGCCCGGCGGCGTCATCGAGTATCGCTTGACCTCGGGGTTGGCGTTGTTCCACGGGCGGTCCTCGACTCCGGTTCCGGCCGACGACGCATAGACCACCCGGTCGGCGCGCAGCCCCAGCTGCTCGGCGGTGCCGACCACCGAGCCGCCGTAGGAGTGCCCGATCACGGTGGTCGCCAAGGGCGTCCCGGAGGCGGCCAACTGCGCGTCGAGGGCGGCGGCGAAGCCGACCAGCCGCGGGGCCATGCGGCGGGCGGGGCCGGGATCGACGGCCGTGTTCCGGGTGGGGGACAGGTCGGTGTCGATCACCGACTGCGGCAGCTCCCCGTCGGCGTAGACGATGACCGGAGCGCCGCTGCGGCGCGACAGTGCGGCGGCACGCCGACGGTAGTCATCGCTGGTCGCCAGGCTCGTACCGGTTCCGGGCACCAGCACGGCGACTCCGGTGGACGAGGGCGACAGGTCGCCGACGAGCTCGATGAACCGGCCGTTGCCGACGTCGGTGAACCCCAGGAACGTGCGCTGCACCGACCTCCCCGGGTGTTGCGGATCCGGCGCCGGCATCAGGAGTCCGCGCAGTGTTGCCGCCTTCTCGCCGCCGCCTCGTCCGGCCGCGACCTCGGTCGCCAGGGCGGCCCGGATGGACCGCTCGTTGGCGGTGATCCGATCGGCGAAGTCGATGCCGTCGAGGTTGCCGACGACTCCCGGAGCAGCCGCGATCAGGCTTTGACGCTGCGCCGGACTCAACGACTCCCAGTACCGCGTCAGATCGGCGGGCGACATCGACGCCAGCTCGGCGGCGGCCATGTCGGCCAGCGCGTACGCGCCGCCGGGCGTGGGCACCAGACCGTTGGATCCGTCGAGCTCTCGCGTCAGCATCTTGAGCTTCATGCCGACGGCGATGTCGGCGATGTCGGCCTCGTCGAGAAGTCCGCGGATGCGGTCGGTCAGGTAGTCGGAGTCTGCGCGACGGCTCGGGTCGGGATGGGCGACGGCGCCGTCGTCGCCGACCGCGAAGCCGGTGCTGCGGGCGATCCGCACCTGCCCGGCCAGCCGGTCGCGGACCGACGACAGCCGTCCGTGCCCCTGCCCGGCGGCGACGGAGAGGTCGAGGAGCGTGTTCTCCAGGCGTCGGAGCCTGCTCATCTGAACGCCGACCCGCGCCTGTGCCGCGTCGCGGGTGCGGCCGGACCAGGTGGGATCGATGTCGAAGGAGCGGCCGACGGCGTCGGCGGTGGTGGCGACGCGTTCCCCGTCGGACGCATACGACGTCGACGCGCTCAGCAGACCGTCCAATCGCCAGCCCAGGACCGCGCCGACCCCGGTCACGGCAGCCGCCGAGTCGCCGCGAGCGCCGCCGCGGCGGCCTCGTCGGAGTCGACGGTGCGGGTGTTGAACCCGGCGAGTGCATCGGCCAGTGCGCCGAGCTCGTGGGAGCGCGCGCGGCCCGCCTCACCGCCGGCGGCGACGGCGCCGGCGAGCGCATCGAGGGTGAAGCTCCCGGAAACGGCGAACTCGCCGGCCTCTGTGTCGAGACCGGCGAGTTCGGTTGCCGCGTGCCGCCATCGGCCGACGATCTGCGCGACCTGATCGGGGGTGATGCCGAAGTCCATGAGGCTGCCTTCCGAATGATTGAGAAGAACTCGTCATTCGTATAGACGCGCCGCACCGGCGTTCGGCTCCACCCGTTGTCCACAGGCGGACGGGGGTGAGGAAGGCGGTTACACGCCCACGACGGCGGTGCCGGGCGTGGGCAGCAGCCCGGCCTCGGCGTCGGCGAGCAGATTGCGCACAGTTTCGCCGGAGTCGGTCTTGTTGGTGCCGATGAATCCGGACGGTCCGCGCTTGATCCAGCCCGTGACGAACAGGCCCGGGATCGGGGTGCCGTCGTCGACGACGCGCCCGGCGACATGCGCGACGGTGCCCTTGGCGTCGTCGAAGGGCAGGCCGGGCACCGGGCGACCGCGATAGCCGATGGCGGTCAGCACCAGATCGGCGTCGATGACCGCGGCCTCGTCGGTGCCGGTCTTGACGAACTCCACGCCGGTGGCGCGGTCGTCGCCGAGGACTCGGATCGGCGTCAGCCCGAACGAGAGCCGGATGAAGGGCTCGGTCGGCCGCGGACGGCGGGAGATCTCGTGCAGCAGGTCGACCTTCGTCGCCACCGTGGGATCGGTGATGTGCGAGCTGTCGACGCCGACGAGCTCGGCCGGGTCGACCCACACCCGCGCGGGGCCGTCGGCCAGGCCGATCAGCTCGGGCAGGGTGAACGCCGCGTGCTCGGGACCGCGTCGGGCCACGACCACCACTTCGCGGAGTCCGGACTCGCGGAGCGCGGCCAGCGCGCCGCGGTCGATCGTCGTCGACGCGAGGCGATCGGGATCGGCGGTGAAGATCCGGGCCACGTCGAGGGCGACGTTGCCGTTGCCGATCACCACCGCACGCTGCCCCGACAGATCGGGGGCGGCATCGGCGAAATCGGGGTGGCTGTTGTACCAGCCGACCACCGACGTCGCGCTCTGCACTCCGGCGAGCTCGGTTCCGGGGATGGTCAGCGGCCGGTCGGTCGGAGCCCCGCCGGCCCACAGCACTGCGTGGTGGGTCTTGCGCAGCTCGTCGAGGGTGATGTCGCGGCCGACCTCGGTGTTCAGTCGGATCTCGATCGAGGGGTGACGGGCGATGTCGTCGAACAGCTTCGTCACCGTGCGGGTGAACTCGTGATCGGGTGCCACCCCGAAACGGGCCAGGCCGAAGGGCTGCGACAGCCGTTCGAACACCGTCAGCTTCACCTGGCGGTGCTTCAGGAGCTCGTCCGCCGCGTACATGGCCGACGGTCCCGAGCCGACGATCGCGATGCGCAGTTCGTCGGGGGTGGCTCCCCGCAGGGCTCGCGGCTTGGTGATCGGCGCCATCGGCAGCCGCCAGGAGGTCCGCACCGGGAACCGCGTCTCGTCCGGCGCCGGATCGGGGTAGTGATCGGCGTTCACGTCGGCGAACCGAGCTGCGGTCTCGGTCAGCCGGTGCCCCGGGACGATCGCTCCGACGGGGCACGCGCTGACGCACGCGCCGCAGTCGACGCAGGTCGCCGGGTCGATGTAGAGCATCTCGGCGGTCCCGAAATCGGGCTCGTCGGGTGTCGGGTGGATGCAGTTGACGGGGCAGGCGTAGACGCACGAGGCGTCGCCGCAGCATGCCTGCGTGATGACGTGGGGCACTGTTCCTACTTCAGGTCGCGGGGAGGTCCGTTGCCGCTACTTCGCGGTGTAGGCGGGCTCGCTGCGGTAGCGCGAGGCGCGACCGTCGATGCCCATCGCGCGCCACACCTGGCGGGAGACGGGGTTCATCAGACCGCACTGCTCGGCGAGCATGCGGACGTCGCCGAAGACGCCGGACAGGAAGGCCTTGGACTCGTCCGAGCGCCAGAAGATGTCCTTCATGACGCTGCGCGGAATGTCGAACTCACGCTGGAACTCGCTCGGCGGGACGACGATGGCGTTGCACAGCACACGCATGACGATGGGCATCGCGATCGAGAGGGCGAACTTGGTCAGCGGGCCCTTCGACGGGACGGTGGCGCGCAGGTGGTTGTGCGCGAAGGAGATGTGGCGGGCCTCCTCGGCCACGTGCAGCTCCATCACCGCCGACATCGCCGGATGCAGCTCCTCGCGGGCGCGCAGGAAGTCCTTCTGGATGTGGTCGATCGGCTCTTCGCCGGCGAGGACGCCGAAGTAGAAGATGGTCGGCCAGAAGGTCGAGAACAGCGGGATGATCGGCGACAGGCGCCGCAGCCACCAGCGCATGCCGTTGGTCGGCATCCCGATCCGGTTGACCAGCTCCTGGAACATGAGGGTGTGGTTGCACTCCTCCTTGGCCTCGTGCGTGGTGTAGCGGAACCGCTTGTCGCCGTTCGGCAACCGGTCGGCGTACTGCATCAGGCCGCGGATGAGGATCGACTCGAACTGCAGGCCGACCTTGGCCACGTTGGCCTGGCGCCACATGCCGATCTTGATCTGCTTGTCCTGCGGGAGGCTCTGGTACCAGGGGTGGCGGCCGATCGGGTCGGCGATCGACGAGAGGATCCAGCGCGGATCGTCCGGGATCACCGCCATGTGCGGGGCGTCCCAGTCGATGTCGAGGTAGGGGTCGAAGTTGCGTCGCACCGAGGCGGACGACAGATCTTCCAAGACCTGTGTGTAGTCGGCCGCGACGGCCTCCTTGGCGGGAGGCGTGTAGGTGACGGGCCGGGGCTGGGTGGACGTCATTGTCTTCTCCTGACTTGCGTCGGTGACGAAGGCCGCCGAAGTAGAACCTGTTGTCACCAGCGTCGCACCGCCGCCCGATCTTGTCAATGTTCGATGGCACAATCAGTGTCGATGTCTTCACGGTGTCGTGCGTCACAGCCGCTCGGGCTGAGACAATGACGCAGGTGGAGATCGTCGCAGTCGTCGTCGTCTGTGTGCTGGCCGTGGCCGGCGCCAACCTGCTGGCACCTCGGGTTCGGCTCGCCGCACCGCTGCTCCTCGTGGCAGTCGGCGTCGCCGTCAGCTACTTCCCGGGCATCCCCGACATCTCGGTGGACCCCGAGATCATCCTGGTCGGCGTGCTGCCGCCGCTGCTGTACGCGGCCGCCGTCGCGCTGCCCGCCATGGACTTCAAGCGGGACTTCCAGGCCATCAGCGGTCTGTCGGTGGTGCTGGTGGTGATCAGCGCCCTGCTGCTCGGGCTGTTCTTCATGTGGATCCTGCCCGACGCCGACTACGCGACCGGGGTGGCGCTCGGCGCCATCCTGAGCCCGACCGATGCGCTCGCGACCACCACGGTCAAACGGGTCGGCGCCCCGCAGCGACTGGTGACGGTCCTGTCGGGGGAGAGCCTGTTCAACGACGCCAGCGCGCTGGTGGTGCTGCGTGCCGCCATCGCCGCGATGGCCACCAGCGTCTCGCTGCTCGGCGTCGCCGCGTCGTTCGCGTGGGCGATCGGTGCCGCGGTGGGGGTCGGCGGCGCCATCGGCTGGGTGTTCATCGTCGTGCGTGCCCGCATCTCCAACGTCGCGGTCGCCACCGCGGTGTCGTTCACCGCCCCGTACATCGCCTACCTGCCCGCCGAGGCGATGAGCGCCTCGGGGCTGGTCGCGGCGGTTGCGGCGGGTCTGGTGACCGGCCGCGGCGCGGTCCGACGGCTGACCGCGGCGCACCGCCAGTCCGACCAGCAGACGTGGCGCACCGTCGAGCTGCTCCTGGAAGGCGGCGTCTTCCTGCTGATGGGTCTGGAGTTGAAAGCGCTGGTCACCGACGTGCATCGCAGCCACGAGACGGTGTGGCACGCGGTCTGGCCCGCAGTGATCGCCTTCTTCATCCTGATCGTCATCCGGTGGGCCTTCGTCATGACCCTGGTGGCCTCGATCGGTCGCCGGTCGCGCCGGGTTATCGCCCGGGAACCGTTGCTGGCGCAGATGCAGGACCGGCTGGGAGATCCCGATGCGGCCGCCGACCGGATGACCCGGCGGTTTCGACGCCGGATCGATCGGCGGCTGGCCGACATCGAGTACTACCGCACCGAGTCGATCGGGGTCCGCGAGGGCTACGTCGTGGTGTGGGCGGGGATGCGCGGCGTGGTGACCCTGGCCGCCGCGCAGACGCTGCCCGCCGACACCCCGTATCGATCACTGCTGGTGCTGGTCGCCTTCGTCGTCGCCGGCGGCTCGCTGATGGTGCAGGGCGGGACCCTCGGCCGGTTCATCACCGCGCTCAACCTGCCCGACCATCGCGCCGACGCCGCCCGGGAACGCCGCAGGCTCAATCGGGTGATGGCCGGCATCAGCTACGAAGTGCTGACCGACCCGGCGGTGTGCGGCGACGACAGCCTCTTGGCTCGCAGCGTCGAGACGGTCCGCGACCTCGAGGCCGCCGACGACGACTCCGACGAGCCCGGGGTGGACCTGTTGGACCGGCGCCTGCGCAACGCCGCCGAGATGCGCCGGGTGCGCCGGGTCATCATCGGCAGGCAGCGCGCCGAGCTGGTCGAGCTGCGCGACCGCGGTGCCTACAGCTCCGAAGCGCTCAGCGCGACCCTGGCCCGCCTCGACGCCGAAGAGCTCAGCCTGGACGCGCACCGGCCGCGCTGAGCCGGCGCGTCCGGCATCGGTGTCAGCGGGGCGAGATCAGTCGACGATGGCCGACGGCAGCGCGCCGGTGAACCACAGCAGCGACAGACCGAGCAGGAACCAGGTGGCGCCCTGCCAGATCTGCCAGCGGCCATCGGCGCGCCAGTTGAGGTAGGTGCGGACCATCGCGGCGATCGTGCCGGCGATCACCACGCTCGGCGAGGCCAGGATCAGCGCCGTGTGCAAGCCCCCGACGGTGTTCATCGCGGCGATCAGGACGGCGACGCCGAGCACGATCGTGATGCAGACGTGGATCGCCGCGTCGCGGATCTCGCGCGGGGCGGTGGTGGTCGACATCAGGGAACTCCTCGATCGTGCCGGACGGCGGTCGTTTCGCTTCCATTGTACGTATCGGCGAACTGGGGTCTTGGTACCGATGCGCGCGCAACGGTCATGGTGAACAATGGGATTGAGGCTCAGTCGGAAGCCGTCGGAAGGCTCCGGGCCGGTGCAAAGGAGAGCAGTCGCAAATGAGCTTGATTCTGGTCGGCGTAGACGGATCGCCTGAATCGACCAATGCGGTTCGGTGGGCAGCGGCCACGGCTGCGATCGAAGACCTCGACCTCAAGATCGTCGCCGCCTACAGCTCCACCACCAGTGACTACGCCCCCGGTCTCGTCATTCCGCAGGACGTGATCGACGCCATCCGCAGCGAAGCCACCGGATTCGTCCAGGATGCCGCCGCCGTCGCTCGCGAGGTGGCTCCGGACGTGGAGTTGAACGGATCGATCGTCGAGGGCGATGCAGCGCGGGTGCTGCTCGAACTCGGCGAGAACGCGCACATGACGGTGCTGGGAACCCGGGGACTCAGCAGCGTCAAGGGACTGTTCCTCGGATCGGTCAGCACCAGCGTCGCCTCGCACTCGAAGGGGCGCGTGGTGATCGTGCCGGACGGCGCGCTCGGCGGCGACGGCCCCGTCGTGGTCGGCGTCGACGACTCCAAGGTCAGTGATCCGGCGGTCGCCGAGGCCTACCGTCAGGCGGACCTGCGGAAGAAGAAGCTGGTCGCCGTCCACACCTGGACGCCGCTCGACGCCGACGCCCTGCACGGCTTCGGTCTGGACGCCGAAGAGATCGACGAGATGTCGCAGCAGGCGGTCGAAGCGGTCGCCGAGCGGATGGCCGGCTACGGGCAGGACTACCCCGACGTCGAGGTGGAGCGCGTGGTGGTGCCCGAGGAGCCGGCCAAGGCCATCCTCGACGCCGCCGACGACACGGCGTCGCTGATCGTCATGGGCAGTCGCGGGCGGGGCGGTTTCACCGGCCTGCTGCTGGGTTCGCGCAGCCAGAAGGTGCTGCACCACGCGCACGTCCCGGTGATGATCGTGCGTCGCTGACGCGCAACGTCGTTCTCGTCGCTGCGGCAGGCGAGTGGTTCGTCACGAACCGCTCGTCTGCCGCAGTGCTTGTCGGTGGCCACCGATAGCCTTGACTGCACGATGAAGAACCTTCCCCGCGGACTCTGGGTCCTGCTGATCGCCAACGCGGTCATCGCCCTGGGCTACGGCCTGATCGCGCCGGCGCTGCCGATCTTTGCGACGGCGTTCGGCGTCTCGTCGGCGGCCGCCGCGCTGGTGGTCTCGTCGTTCGCGCTCATGCGGCTGACGTTCGCGCCGACCACCGGTCGGCTCGTCACCAAGCTGGGGGAGCGCAAGATCTACCTGACCGGGCTGCTGATCGTCGCGGTCAGCACGTTCGCGTGCGCCTTCGCCCAGGAGTACTGGCAACTGCTGGTCTTCCGCGCGGCCGGTGGGGTCGGCTCGACGATGTTCTCCGTCTCCGCGATGGCCCTGTTGATCCGGCTCTCGCCCCAGGAGGTGCGCGGTCGGGCGTCGGGATACTTCTCGGCGGGCTTCCTGGTCGGCAGCCTGACCGGGCCGCTGATCGGTGCGGCGCTCGTAGGGTTCGGTCTGCGGCTGCCCTTCGTGGTGTACGGCATCGCGCTGCTGATCGCGGCGGCGGTGGTCGCGGCGATGATGCCTGCGCCGCCGGAGACGACACCGGACGGCCCGGGCGAGGAGGCCGACACCGCGTCGTTGCCGTCCGCGCCGACCTTCTTCGCCTCGCTGAGACTGCGGGAGTACCGGGCGATCCTCACCTCGAACTTTGCGCAGGGCTGGGCGTCGATGGGTGTCCGGGTCGCACTGGTGCCGCTGTTCGTCCAAGACGGACTGGGCTACGGCACCGAATGGGCGGGCATCATCCTGGCCTGCTACGCGGCGGGCAACGTGGTGGCCATCCTGGTGTCGGGCCGACTGTCCGACCGGTACGGCCGGCGCCCGGTGATGATCCCTGGCCTGATCGTCGCGGCCGCGGGAACGCTGGCCCTGGGCTATTCGCCCGACATCTGGGTCGCGCTGGCGCTGACCGCCGTCGCAGGCGTCGGCTCCGGCCTGTTCGCGCCCACTCACCAGGCGGCGCTGGGCGACATGCTGGCGGGCAAGCGCCGCGGCGGATCGGCGTTGGCCGCCTACGGCATGGCCTCTGACCTCGGTGCGGTGTCCGGCCCGCTCATCACCGGCTTGATCGCCGACGCCTTCGGCTTCGGTCCGGCGTTCGTGGTGACCGGCGCCGTCGTGCTGCTGGCGCTGGCGACCTGGCTGGCGGCGCCGGCCGGCCTCACGACCAGCTCGGCAACCAGATCTGCTGACCCCATTCGACGTTAGAGATCGGGGCGCCGGTCAGGATCGGCCACAGCCACACGAAATTGGCGATCACCAGGGCGATGTACACCGAGACGACGAGCACGCTGATCATCCGGCGTTCCTCGGCCCCGGGCGGCGGCGCGCGCAGCAGGTCGCCGCACGCCAGCGCGAGTCCCATCACCAGGAACGGGGCCATCGCGGTCGCGTAGAAGAAGTACATCTGTCGGTCGATCTCACCGAACCACGGCACGATCGCGGCCCCGTACGCCACCAGCACCGCGGCGTAGCGCCAGTCACGCCGGGAGACGATCCGCCACAGTCCCCACGCGATCATCGGCAGGGCCAGCCACCACAGTGCCGGGGTGCCGACCAGCATCTGCGCGCGGACGCAGTCCGAGCCGCCGCACTGGTCGGGACCGTACGAGATGGCGTACAGCATCGGGCGCAGTCCCATCGGCCACGTCCACGGTTTCGATTCCCACGGATGGTGGTTCCCGGCGGCATTCGTCAGACCGGCGTGGAACTCCAAGACCCCCGACTGGTAATACCAGAACGATCGGATGGCGCCCGGAATCCATGCGAAAGGGCCGTCGACGCCGACCTTCTCGCCGACCACGTAGCGGTACACCGACGTCTCGGAGGCGAACCACGGGGCGAAGGCGGCCAGATACATCCCGAAGGGCAGAACGCCCAACGACGCGGCCGAGGGCAGCACGTCGCGCCGCAGCACCCCCATCCACGGACGTTTCACGTGATACGCCCTGCGCGCGGCGACATCGAAACCGAGAGACAGCAGGGTGAAGGCGACGACGAAGTACGCGCCCGACCACTTGACCCCGCACGCGAGCCCGAGCATCACCCCGGCGGTGAAGCGGTACCAGCGAAAGCCCAGCCGCGGCCCGAACGGCGAGTCGTCGATGCGGCTCTGCGTCCACACCCGGTGCATCCGCATGCGCATCTGATCGCGGTCGGCGATCAGCGCGGCGAAGGCCAGCGTCAGGAACAGGATCTGGAAGATGTCGAGCATGCCGAGTCGGGACTGGACGAACAGCACGCCCTCGCAGATCGCGAAGACGCCGGCGATAGCGCCGATGAGGGTGGACCGGCTCATGCGTCGCACCGTCAGGTAGACGGCCAGGACGATGATGACTCCCGAGACCGCCGACATCACCCGCCAGCCCATCGGGTTGTAGCCGAACATCCACTCGCCGACGGCCAGCATCCACTTGCCGACCGGCGGGTGCACCACCAGCCCGTACCCGGGGTTGTCCTCGACGAGATCTCCGCCGGTCAGCAACTGCCACGCCTGCGGGACGTAGTGCTTCTCGTCGAAGACCGGGGTGCCCTTGTCGGTGGGGTGCGTCAGATCCCAGAAGCGGGTCGCGACCGCGATGAGCGTCAGGATCGCACCGACCACCGTGCCGCGCAGCCGGTCGGACGCCCCGAACACCGGTTCGGGGATCTGCGGGCCGGGTGCCGTCCCGAGATCCTCGGTGAGCGCGCGGTCGGCGACGGTCGCGCGGTCGATGGCGGCAGGGGTCACCTGAGCGATGGTAGCCGGAACAGTACTCTGAGGCGGTGACCAGTAGTGACCCGGAGACGAGCGGCGAGCCGGGACTCGGACGCCTCGTGCTGGCCGGCACCCCGATGGGGCAGCCTGACGACGCCTCGCCTCGACTGCGCCGCGCGCTCGGCGAGGCCGACATCGTCGCGGCCGAAGACACCCGCCGAACCCGGGCGCTCGCCGCGGCCCTCGGCGTCGAGATCACCGGTCGGGTGCTGAGCTACTACGACCAGGTGGAGGCCGCGCGGACCCCCGGGCTCGTAGAGGCGATCACCGGCGGCGCCACCGTCCTGCTCGTCACCGACGCGGGCATGCCGTCGGTCAGCGATCCCGGGTACCGCCTGGTGGTGGCCTGCGCCGACGCCGGCCTGCCGATCACCTGCCTGCCCGGCCCGTCCGCCGTCACCACCGCGCTCGCATTGTCGGCGATGCCGTCCGAACGGTTCTGTTTCGACGGCTTCGCGCCGCGTAAGCAGGGTGCGCGGCAGGACTGGCTGGCCGAGCTGCGCACGCAACCGCGCACCGTCGTGTTCTTCGAGTCGCCGCACCGGTTGGCGCAGACGCTCGCCGACGCCGCGCAGGTCCTGGGCCCCGACCGTCGCGCTGCGGTGTGCCGGGAACTGACCAAGACTTACGAGGAGGTCCGACGCGGTCGGCTGGTCGACCTCGCCGAATGGGCCGCGGCCGGCGTCAAGGGCGAGATCACCGTCGTTCTCGCCGGAGCGCCCGCGGTCGACGAGACGGTCAGCCTCGACCAGGTCGCGGCACACGCTGCAGAGCTGGCCGACGACGGCGTCCGACTGAAGGAGGCGTGCGCCCAGGCCGCGACCGGCACACCGTTCTCGCGGCGAGAGGTGTATCAGGCGGTCCTCGAGTCGCGAAGCGAGCCGCAGTGACGATCGCACAGCGCACCGACCACATGATCCGCGGGCTCAACCCGGGGTACTTCTCACTCGTCATGGCGACGGGCATCGTGTCGATCGCCGCCGGTCTGCAGCGGTGGCACCCGTTGTCGGTGGCGCTGATGTGGATCTGCGGTGTCGCCTACGTCGTTCTGCTCGTCCTCAACGCCGTCCGCCTGCTCCGCTATCGGGCCGCGGTCGCCTTCGACCTGCGGCTCCCCGGTCGGACGTTCGGCTTCTTCACCATCGTCGCGGCGACCGGCGTGCTCGGGTCGCGGCTGATGTTCGACGGCCACCTGTCCGCGGCGCTCGTGCTGCTGGCGGTGGCGGTCGCACTGTTCCTGGTCCTCGGCTACGCCCTGCCGCCGCTGGCCTTCGTCGCGCGGACCGGGCAGCCGCAGCTCGAACGCGCCGACGGCACCTGGTTCCTGTGGGTCGTCGCAACCCAGTCCGTCGCGGTCCTGGCCGCCGCGGTGCAGCCGCACGTCAGCACCGGTCAGGCCGAGTTGGCGCTGCTGGCGGTCGTCTGCTGGTCGGTCGGGGTGTTCCTTTACATGGCCGTGGCGCTGTTCGTCGCCTCGCGGATCTTCATGTACCACCCGAATCCCGGCCAGCTGACCGGTGCCTACTGGATCGCGATGGGTGCCACCGCCATCACCGTGGTCGCGGGCGCGACGATCGCCGGAATGACCGACGCGCCGATCCTGCACCCCACCCGGGCCACGGTCGAAGCCGTGTCGATCTTCTTCTGGGGGTTCGGGACCTGGCTGGTGCCGCCGCTGCTGTTCGCGGGCTACTGGCGGCACATCCGGCATCGGATTCCGCTGCGCTACGACGTCTCCGTCTGGTCGATCGTGTTCCCACTGGGAATGTACGGCGTCGGCTGCCACCAACTCGGGATCGTCAACGACGTCCCGCTGCTCGACCGCATCGGTCACGTCGAGATCTGGATCGCCGTCGCCGCCTGGGCACTGACCTTCGTCGGCTTCCTCACTCAGCCCTGGGCCTCCCGCGGGGATGCCGCGCAGCCTTGACCCGAGGGTCTCGATACGCTCGCTCTCTTCGTTCGCGGGCTACTCGACCAGCGTGGGGTGCCTTTTAGGGTGGTCGAGTAGTGACCGGAGCGTAGCGGAGGACGCGTATCGAGACTTGGGGGAGTGTGTGCTGGGGGTCTGGATACGCTCGCTCTCTTCGTTCGCGGGCTACTCGACCAGCGTGGGGTGCCTTTTAGGGTGGTCGAGTAGTGACCGGAGCGTAGCGGAGGACGCGTATCGAGACTTGGGGGAGTGTGTGCTGGGGGTCTGGATACGCTCGCTCTCTTCGTTCGCGGGCTACTCGACCAGCGTGGGGTGCCTTTTAGGGTGGTCGAGTAGTGACCGGAGTGTAGCGGAGGACGCGTATCGAGACTTGGGGGAGTGTGTGCTGGGGGTCTGGATACGCTCGCTCTCTTCGTTCGCGGGCTACTCGACGAGCCTGGGGTGCGTTCGTTCGCGGGCTGTTCGACTGGCGTTTTAGGGTGGTCGAGTAGCGACCGGAGGGTAGCGGAGGACGCGTATCGAGGCCTGGGGGAGTGTGTGGTGGGGGTCTGGATACGCTCGCTCTCTTCGTTCGCGGGCTACTCGACGAGCCTGGGGTGCGTTCGTTCGCGGGCTGTTCGACTGGCGTTTTTAGGGTGGTCGAGTAGTGACCGGAGCGTAGCGGAGGACGCGTATCGAGGCCTGGGGGGTGCTGGGGTCTCGATACGCTCGCTCACTTCGTTCGCGGGCTACTCGACCAGCCTGGGGTGCGTTCGTTCGCGGGCTGTTCGACTGGCGTTTTTAGGGTGGTCGAGTAGTGACCGGAGCGTAGCGGAGGACGCGTATCGAGGCCTGGGGGGGTGCTGGGGTCTCGATACGCTCGCTCACTTCGTTCGCGGGCTACTCGACCAGCCTGGGGTGCGTTCGTTCGCGGGCTACTCGACCAGCCTGGATGGGGGCGTTCGTTCGCGGGCAGCGGGCCTGGAGGGGTGTTCGTTCGCGAGCCAGCCGGCCTGAAAGCCGACTACGGGGCGGCTTGCGGGGTGAAGCCGACGATCGAGGAGGCCTTGTCCAGGCACTCCTGCCATTCGGCGGCGGGGTCGGAGTCGATCGTGATGCCGCCGCCGACGCCGAGGGAGAGGTGGCCGTCGGGGGAGATGGAGACGGTTCGGATGGCGACGTTGAGGTCGAGCAGGGCGTCGGGGCCGGCAAGACCCACTGCGCCGCAGTAGATCCCGCGCGCCTGCCCCTCCCAGTCGGCGAGCAGCTCCATCGCCCGGATCTTGGGGGTGCCGGTGACCGACGCCGGCGGGAAGGTCGCCGCCAGCAGCTCGTCGTTGCCGACAGCCGAGCGGAGTTCGGCGGCCACCGTCGACACCAGATGCCACACGCCCGGCGCGCCGATCACCGTCAGCAGGTCGGGGACGGTCACCGAACCCGTCCGCGCCACCCGCCCCAGATCGTTGCGGACCAGGTCGACGATCATCACGTTCTCGGCCACGTCCTTGGTCGAGGCGGCCAGCAGCGCGGGGTCGGCCGAGGCCGGCAGCGTCCCCTTGATCGGCGACGAGGTGACCCGGCGGCCGCGGCGGTCGAGGAACGACTCGGGACTGAAGCTGGCCACCGCGCCCCAGTCGCCCGACAACCACGCCGACTTCGCGGGCGCGGTCGCGGCGGCCACGTCGGCGTAGAAGTCCACGCCGCGCCCGGCCAGTCGGCCGCGGAACTGGGTGCACACGCACGCCTGGTACACCTCGCCCGCGGCGATCGCCGTCAGACACCGCCGCACGGCGTCCAGATGCGCATCCCGATCGGGTTCGGTCCACTGCGTCCGCCACGGACGCGCCTCGGCCGTCGCGGTCAGCGCCCGGCGCACCCACTCGGGCTGCGGGGCGCCCGAGACGCTCTCCCACCTCCACCGGCCCCGCGACAACGTCAACACCCCGTCGGTGAATCCGCCGACCACCGCGGGCAGCGGCGACTCGTCGGCGCGAACCGGGAACGACAGCGCGCCGAACCAGAATCGGTCCGGCCGGTCGGGCGGCGCGCACCCGTCGACGAGTTCGATCGACGGCGCGATCACCGCGTCGGCATCGGCCCAGTCACCGATGAGGGCCGCGGGCCCGGGCAGCCCGCGGACGCGGGCGGCGGTCTCGAGAGCGCGCAGGACGTCGAGCGCGGACGCTGCCGGGCGGTCGCCGGTCATGCCTCGTCGGACGGGCTTTCCTGGCGCGGGAAGACGGGCGTCGGCTTCGGCAGCGCGGTGCCGGGAACCAGCCGGTCGGTGACGGCGGTGAACCGCCGCGCCTGCTCGTCGGCGCTCACCCCCAGCAGGTCCAGGAGGGTGGCGGTGGAGCCGGGCATCACCGGCTGCGCGAGCAGCGTGACGACCCGGACCACCTCGGCGCACACGTACAGGACGGTCCCGGTGCGGTCGAGATCGGTCTTGGCGAGCTTCCACGGCTCCTGCGCCGAGATGTAGCGGTTCGCCTCGGCCAGCACCGACCACAGCGCCTCCAGGCCGAGATGGATGGCCTGGGCGTCGAAGTGCGCGCGCACCTTGGGCAGCAGAGCGTCGGCGGCGTCCAGGAGGGCGCGGTCGTCGGCGGTGAACTCGCCGGGCTGCGGCACCGTCGACTCGAAGTACTTGCCGATCATGCTCAGCGTGCGCTGGGCCATGTTGCCGTACTCGTTGGCCAGATCGGCGTTGTTGCGGGCGACGATGGCCTGCGCCGAGTACGAGCCGTCCTGGCCGTACGACACCTCGCGGAGGAAGAAGTAGCGGACGGCGTCGAGCCCGTACTGGGCGACCAGCTCGTGCGGGTCGACGACGTTGCCGACCGACTTGCTCATCTTCTCGCCGCGGTTGAACAGGAACCCGTGGGCGAAGACCCGCTCGGGGACCTCGATGCCCGCGCTCATCAGGAACGCCGGCCAGTACACGCAGTGGAACCGGATGATGTCCTTGCCGATGATGTGCAGGTTCGCCGGCCAGTAGCGGTCCAGCATCTGCTGGTCGTCGGGGAAGCCGACGCCGGTCAGATAGTTGGTCAGCGCGTCGACCCACACGTACATCACGTGCTCAGGGGCGCCGGGGACCTTGACTCCCCAGTCGAAGGTGGTGCGCGAAATCGACAGGTCGTTGAGGCCGCCGGCGACGAAGCTGCGGACCTCGTTGCGGCGCACGTCGGGTCCGATGAACTCCGGGCGGGAGTCGTAGAGCGCCAGCAGCCGGTCCTGGTACTGGGACAGTCGGAAGAAGTAGGTCTGCTCCTCCGTCCAGGTCAGCACGTGCCCGTTCTCGGTGGCGATGCGCTCGCCCGCCTCGTTCACCGAGGTCTCGTCCTCGGCGAAGAAGGCCTCGTCGCGCACGTCGTACCAGCCGGCGTACGAGTCGAGGTAGATGTCGCCGGCCGCCTCCATCCGCTTCCAGATCTCCTCCGACGCCCGGTGGTGGTCGGCGTCGGTGGTGCGGATGAACCGGTCCAGGTCGGTGCCCAGCGCCGAGTGCAGCGCCTCGAAGCGGTCGGAGTTGGTCTTGGCCAACTCGGCCGTCGAGACGCCCTGCTTCTCGGCGGTCTGCTGCATCTTCTGGCCGTGCTCGTCGGTGCCCGACTGGAACCGCACGTCGAATCCGTCGAGCGACTTGAACCGGGCCAGGACGTCGGCGGAGATGAACTCGTAAGCGTGCCCGATGTGCGGGGCGCCGTTCGGGTACGCGATGGCGGTGGTGATGTAGAAGGGCGACGACGCGCCAAAGGACTCGCTCGGCATAATACGGCGATTGTACTTGGCTGGTCGTCGCCGATCAGATGCGCGTCAACGCGGCGAGCGCCGGTACGGCTCGCACCCGGGCGGCGCGGTCGGCGGAGTCCGCAGACCGAGCGTCGGAATCTCCCGAATGACCGGTGCGTCGCCGAGGATGAAGTGCTCGCCGTGATGCGACAGTTCGACTGTCGGGCCCGACAGCAGTCGGTAGGTCGCCTTCTCGGAGTCGACGGCCACCACGATCCGCGACTCGCGGATCACCATGCGGAACGACATGTAGCTCAGCTGCGACGGCAGCCGCGGAGCGAACGTGATCTGGCCGTCGAAGTCGCGCATCCCGCCGAAGCCTGCGACGCAGTCGGTCCACGCGCCGGCGAGCGCCGCGATGTGCAGGCCCGACGAGACGTTGTTGTGCAGGTCGTGCAGGTCGGTGAAGACCGACTCGCTCATCAGGTCGTACGCCAGATCCAGGTAGCCGACCTCGGCGGCGGTCACCGCCTCGCAGCACGCCGACAGCGAGGAGTCGCGGACGGTGATCGGGTAGTAGTAGTCGAAGTTCGCCAGCTTCTGCTCGGGGGTGAAGCGGTCGCCGAACAGGTACAGCGCGAACACCAGATCGGCCTGCTTGACGACCTGCTTGCGGTACAGGTCGAAGTACGGGTAGTTCAGCAGCAGCGGATACCGGCCCGTCGACCGCTCGAAGTCCCACCGGTCGAGCTTGGTAAAGGCCTCGCACTGCTGGTGGACGCCGAGGGCGTCGTCGTACGGGATGGTCATGTCGTCGGCGCACCGCGACCAGAACGAGGTCTCCTCGTCGGTCACCCCCAACTCGCCCGCCACCGACGGCTGCCTCGAGCAGGCGGCGACGGCGTCGCGGAAGGCCTGCTGGGCCGCCAGGTTGGTGAAGACGTTGTTGTTGACGATCGCCGTGTACTCGTCGGGGCCGGTGATGCCGTCGATGCGGAACTTGCCCGCGGTGTCGTGGTGGCCGAAGCCGGCGAAGAAGCGGGCGATCTCGACGAGCAGTTCGACGCCGCATTCGACCTCGAAGGCCTCGTCGCCGGTCGCGCGGATGTAGCGGGCGGTGGCGTTGGCGATGTCGGCGGAGACGTGGATGCCCGCCGTGCCCGCGGGCCAGTACCCGGAGCACTCGTCGCCGTTGATCGAGCGCCACGGGAACATCGCCCCGTCCTGGGCGAGTTCGGCGGCCCGCGCCTTCGCCTGGTCGAGCGTCGAGTGCCGCCAGCGCAGTTCCTCGCCGGCCGCGGCGGGCACCGTGTAGGTGAGCATCGGCAGCACGAAGCTCTCGGTGTCCCAGAAGGTGTGGCCGTCGTAGCCCGGACCGGTCAGCCCCTTGGCCGGGATGGCGCGCGACTGCCCGCGGGCCCCGGCCTGCAGCACGTGGAACAGGGAGAACCGGACGGCCTGCTGGAGTTCGGGATCACCGTCGAGCTCGATGTCGGCATCGAGCCAGAACTCGTCCAGGTACTCGATCTGCTCCTGCTTGAGTGCGTGCCAGCCGGTCTCCTTGGCCATCGCCAGAGCGGCGTCGACCTGGGCGCGCAGCGCGGGCACCGACCGTCGCGCCGACCACCCGTAACCCATGTACTTGGTGAGCACCAGCTTGGTGCCCTGCGGGACGGTGGTCGCGACGGTGAGTCGGGCCAGGTCGCCGTCGGCCCGGATGGCGGTGTCCGCCGAGCCGGGCAACTCCAGTTCGTGGTCCATGCCCGCGGCGACCCCGAGCTCCGACCGCCGCGTGTGGTGGACCAGGACGGCCGAGAGGTCTTCGCAGTCGGCCAGCGCGCTGACCAGCGGCTGATCGAGCGCCGCGGCCATCCGCGGATCCTCCTTGGCCGAGACGCCGCCGATCGGCTCGTTGGCCAGCAGGTCGGACTGCAGCACCAGCTTCATGTCCTCGCCGATCGGCTCCACCTCGTAGCGGATGGCGGCGATGGTGCGCTTGGTGAAGGACACCAGGCGCTCTGAGCAGATGCGGACGGTACGCCCGGTGGGGGAGGTCCACAGCGTGTTGCGGCGCAGGGTGCCGGTGCGGAAGTCGAGGACCCGCTCGTGTTCGACGGTGCGGCCGTACCGCAGGTCCATCGGCTCGTCCTCGACCAGCAGACGGATGATCTTCGCGTCGGTCACATTGACGACGGTCTGCCCGGACTCGGGGTAGCCGTAGCCGCTCTCGGCGTACGGCAGGTCGCGCAGCTCGTAGAAGCCGCTCAGGTAGGTGCCCGGCTGATCGACGGGTTCGCCCTCCTCGAAGCTGCCGCGCAGACCGATGTGCCCGTTCGACAGGGCGAACAGCGCCTCGGTACGGCCGATCGTGTCGACGTCGAGGCCGCGCCAGCGCAGCTGCCACGGGCTGACGTCGAAGCCCTCCACGGGGTGCATTCCGTGGTGGGGCACGTTCACCGGGTCGGTGTGGCTCGACGTGTCACCGTGGGTGGTGTGGGCCAGTTCGCTGGTGGTCGGTTCGATCACGGAGGTCCTTCGCAGGGCTTGTCGGGTCGGCGCTCGCGGAGGGAGCGGGAGGTCAGTTCTCGGCCAGGAGCTCGTCGAGGTCGCCCACGACGATAGAGGCACCGGCCTCGCTCATTGCAGCCGACTGGCCGCCGCCCACCCGATCGATGCCGACGACGTAACCGAAGTCACCGGCATGACCGGCCTGCACACCCGAGACGGCGTCCTCGAAGACCGCCGCCGCGGCCGGGGCGACGCCCATCAGCTCGGCGCCGCGCAGGTAGGAGTCGGGGGCGGGCTTGCCTGCGAGCCCCTCGTCGACGATGGTGTTGCCGTCCACCCGATGCTCGACGAACTCCGTCAGGCCCGCGGTCTCGAGGACTTGCGCGCCGTTGCGGGAACTGGTGACGACGGCGGTGCGCAGACCGGCCTCGCGCGCGGCATGCAGGTAGCGCACCGACCCCGGGTAGGCGGTCACCCCGTCGCGGGCCAGCGCGGCGAGGAAGGCCTCGTTCTTGCTGTCGGCGACGGCGGTGACGGTCTGCTCGTCGACGTCCAGGCCCCGGGACGCGAAGAAGGAGCGGACGCCGTCGACCCGTGGACGCCCGTCGACGAAGCTGAAGTAGTCCTGGTCGGTGAACGGGCGCAGTTCGTCGGTGCGGCCGCTGATGTCGGCGCCGGCCCGGCGGGTGAGGAATGCGTTGAAGGCGTCGGTCCAGGCGGTGCGGTGCACCGAGGCGGTGTCGGTCAGGACGCCGTCCAGATCGAACAGCGCAACCGTGATGTCATCAGGTAGTCCCAGCACGGTCACGACGCTACCCGCATCTGCGCTGTCGCCGGGCCTTTCAACGTTCTCTCAGCGTCGTCCAGCGATCCCTCAGCCCCTCCGACGCAGGGTGGCATCAGTCCGAGTGACGGACTGTTCAGCCGAACCGAGGAGGAATCCGAGCACATGAACATCACACGGAGAATGAAGACGGGGATCGTCGCGGCGGTCATCGGCGCGGGCGGGCTGACCGGAGTCGGCTTCGGCATCGCGCACGCCGTGACGCCGACCGCGCCGCCCGCGGTCAGCGTCGACCACCAGACCCAGTCGGCGGATCAACCCGAACCGGGCGATCACGCCGATGCGCCGGGTGCGGTCGATCGGCCCGAGGCGGGGGATCACGCGGATGCGCCGGGTGCGGTCGATCGGCCGGAGGCGGGGGATCACGCGGATGCGCCGGGTGCGGTCGATCGGCTGGAGGCGGGCGATCACGCGGATGCGCCGGGTGCCGTCGATCAGCCCGAGGCGGGCGACACCCCCGACACGGTCGCGCACCGGTGACCGAGCGTCGCTGACGCGGTGAACCCATGACATCGTGCGGCGGCGCCCGACCGGGCGTCGCCGCACAATGGTGCGTGGACGGGGATCGAGACCGTCCGGAAGAGAATCAGAAGGAGAGTGCGGTGCGCGTGCTGGTGGTCGAGGACGACGTGAGCGGTGCCCAGACCCTGCAGCGCGCCCTGATCGCCGACGGGTGGACGGTCGACGTCGCTCACGACGGCGAGACCGGACTGCTCGAAGCCTGCGCCGGCGGCTACCAGGCGATCATCCTCGACATCATGCTTCCCCGGCGCAACGGCTACGAAGTCGTCCGGGAACTGCGCGCGCGAGAGGTGTGGACGCCGGTGCTGATGCTCAGCGCCAAGGACGGCGACTACGACCAGATCGACGCCTTCGACCTGGGCGCCGACGACTACCTCACCAAGCCCTTCTCCGTCGAGGTCCTCGGCGCCCGGCTGCGGGCGCTGCTGCGGCGCGGCGCGCCCGAACGGCCGGCCGTGCTCACCGCGGGGTCCCTGTCGCTGGACCCGGCGGTGCACAAGGTCTTCCGCGACGGGACCGAGGTGGCATTGACCCCGCGCGAGTTCGGCGTCCTGGAGTTCCTCATGCGTCATCGCGGCACGGTGGTCACCAAGGCGGAGATCCTGCGCGGGGTGTGGGACGCGCACCTGACCGCCGACGAGAACCTCGTCGAGGTCTACGTCGGCTATCTGCGCCGCCGGATCGACAAGCCCTTCGGCTGCGCCTCGATCGAGACCGTGCGCGGAATCGGCTATCGGCTCGTCGACACCGACTGACCCGCCGTCGGGCGGCCGCCTCAGTCGTCGACGGCGCTGGGCAGCGTGATCGTGACCTCGGCGCCGCCGAGGTCCGACCGGCCGATGTGCACTCGACCGCCGTGAGCGCTGACGATCTCGGCCACGATCGCCAGCCCCAGACCCGAACCGCCTGCGGTCCGACGACGGTCGGTGTCGAGGCGGACGAATCGTTCGAGCACCCGGTCGCGGTCGGCCGCGGCGATGCCGGGGCCGTCGTCTCCCACGGTCACAAGACCCTCGCCCGCCGCGCGATCGTGCCGCATCGTCACCACGATCCGCGACCGCGCGTGCCGCGCGGCGTTGTCGAGGACGTTGCGCAGTGCCCGACCGAGCTTGTCGGGGTCGCCGACGACCCGCAGCCCCACCAGGTGGACGTCGACCCGGAGCGGATGCAAGCGCCGGAGCCGGTCGGTCTCATCGAGGACCGTGTCGTCGAGGTCGACGTCGGTCACGCGCAGGGGGACCCCTCGCTCATCGGCTTTCGCGAGGAGCAGCAGGTCGTCCACCAGCCGCTGCAGGCGCAGCGCCTCGGGCAGGAGCAGATCGTCGACGGTGGCCTCGTCGATCGGTCGACCGGTGGCGTGGGCGAGGTCGAGGAGCCCGACGATCGTCATCAGCGGGCTGCGCAGCTCGTGCGAGGCGTCGCCGACGAACCGGAGCTGCTCGGCGCGGGCGGCGTCGAGTCGGGCGAGCATCCGGTTCATGGTCTGCGCCAGGTCGCTGATCTCGTCCCGCGTGCGGGGGACGGTGATCGGTTCGGTCAGATCGGTGGCCGAGACCTCCTCCACCTGGCGGCGGATCCGGGCGACCGGTGCCAGGGTTCGCCCGCTGACCGCGTACGCGCCGACGGTCGACAGCAGCAGGATCGCCGGGAAGACGACCGCCAGCAGCAGCCCGACGGTGCCGACGACCTCGTCGATGTGCTGCCGGCCCGTCGCGACCACCACGAGCACGGTTCCGGATCCGGTCCGGACGCCGGTGACGATCGCCCGGTACTCGGCCGGGTCGCCGGTGAACTTCATCGATCCGACCACACGGGTGTCACCCGGGGCGACGGGGGAGGTCGCGGCGGCGCCGCGCACACCGTGCGTCCCGGCCAGGAGTCGGCCGTCGGGCCCGATCACCTGCACGACGTCGATCCCGCCGCTCGCGGCGAGCATGTCCGGATCGATGCCGGAGACCTGCTCGGCGCCCAGTGCCGCGGTCACCGTGTGCGCCCGCGCCCGCATCGTCGCATCCGCCGAGTCGGTCAACGACGAGCGCAGCAGGACCAGCACGATCGCAGCGGCGGCCGCCAGCGCGACGGCCGTCAGCACGGCGACGACGGCGGTCAGCCGGACGCGGACCCGGCCGCTGCGCTCACGCAGCAGCGTGAGCGCCGAACGGATGCGTGGGCCCATGGACGAGGTCTACACCGGTTCCGGCGGTCCGGCCAGTGCGGGGCCCGCGATTTCCGCGACCGCGGCGTGCTCGGGCATGGTGGAGCGGTGACCGATGCGACCGGTGAACTGACCGCCAAGGAGATCCGCAAGCGCGCACGCCGCCTGCCCCCGCCCGATCCGGAGCCGCTGCCCGGCCTGGTGGACGCCCACACGCACCTGGCGGCCTGCGGCGGCCGAACCGCGGAGGACGTCCGTGCCATCCTCGACCACGCCGAAGCGGTCGGGGTCGGTCAGGTGGTCACCGTCGCCGACGACATGGTCGACGCACGGTGGGCGGTGGCCGCCGCCCACTGGGACGAGCGCGCCTTCGCCGCCGTCGGACTGCATCCCACCCACGCCGCGGACCTGACCGACCAGACCCGCGCCGAACTGGAGCAGATGGTGGCCGACCCGCGCGTGGTGGCCGTCGGGGAGACCGGTCTGGACTACTACTGGACCACCCGCTCGGACACGTGCGCCGATCCGGCCGTGCAGCGGGACAGCTTCGCCTGGCACATCGATCTGGCGAAACGATCCGGCAAACCGCTGATGATCCACAATCGGGACGCCGACCGCGACCTGCTCGACGTGCTGGCCGCCGAGGGTGCGCCGGAGACGGTCATCATGCACTGCTTCTCCGGCGACCGCGAGATCGCGCGCGAATGCACAGCGAACGGGTACGTGCTGAGCTTTTCCGGAACTGTGACATTCAACAACTCCACCGAGCTGCGTGAAGCAGCTCTCCTGGTGCCCGACGACCTGCTTCTGGTGGAGACCGACGCCCCGTTCCTGACCCCGCATCCCTACCGTGGCCAGCCCAATCAGTCCTATTGCGTGCCATACACGGCGCGGGCGATGGCACGACTTCGCGGTGTGTCGGATGAACGGATGGCGACGACGCTGGGGTCGAATGCGCGCCGCGTGTACTCCATTCCGTTGCGGTAACGACTACCAATTCGTTACCGTACCGTGATCCGTGGTGCCGACGCGGATGGCTGTACCCAACCGGCAGGAAAAGAATTTGTCTGTCTTCAAACGCATCAACACGTCCACGTCCATGCGCGCCCGAGTCGCCCTCGGCGCAGTGCTGGCCACTGTCGCCGCAGGCGCCACCACCGGTGCCGTCATGCACAAGGAGGTGACGCTGGCCGTTGACGGG
The DNA here is from genome assembly GCF_039946255.1 of Gordonia aichiensis. Lineage (GTDB taxonomy): Bacteria > Actinomycetota > Actinomycetes > Mycobacteriales > Mycobacteriaceae > Gordonia > Gordonia aichiensis_A. The sequence goes on from NZ_JBCDWL010000002.1 coordinate 452,277, forward strand.
CAGACCTCCAGGGTCAGCACCATGGCCTTCTCCGTCGACAGCGTGCTCCGCGAGAACGGCATCGAGCCGGTCGCCGGCGACAAGGTGAGCGCCGACCTGGCCAGCTCGCCCGTCGACGACCAGACCATCACCGTGAACCGGTTGAAGAAGGTCCAGCTCGTGGTCGACGGCAAGCCGCTGAACATCACCACGAACGCCTCCACCGTCGAACAGGTCCTCGCCGAGCACGGGATGGCGACCAGCGTCGTCAGCTCGCCGCTCACCGAGGTCCTGCCGGTCTCCGGCGCCGACCTCGACGTCACCTCGCCGAAGGCGGTCAAGCTCGACGACGGCGGTCGCCGCTCGACGCCGACCGTCGCCGCCAAGACCGTCGCCGACCTGCTCACCCGCGTCGGGGCGCCGCTGTCGGCCACCGACAAGGTGGTCCCGTCCGCGGACTCGCCGGTCACCAAGGACATGGACATCGTCGTCACGCGCATCAAGACCGAGGACAAGACGGTCGACGAGGCGGTGGCACCGCCGGAGAACAAGACCGACGACGACACGCTCACCAAGGGGCGCAAGGTCGTCGACGACCCCGGGACCCCCGGCAAGGCCGACGTGACCTACCGGATCACCACCGTCAACGGCAAGGTCGTCAAGAAGGAGAAGACCGGCGAGAAGATCCTCGTCGAGCCCAAGGCGGCGACCGTCCGCGTCGGCACCAAGCCCGGCGCGCCCTTCGTCCCGTACGGCGTCTGGGACCGGCTCGCCGAGTGCGAGTCGACCGGCAACTGGGCCATCAACTCCGGCAACGGCTTCTACGGCGGCATCCAGTTCGACCAGAACACCTGGGACCGCTGGGGCGGCCAGGAGTACGCCCCGCGCGCCGACCTCGCGACCCGCGAGGAGCAGATCGCCATCGCCACCAAGACTCAGGCCGCACAGGGCTGGGGCGCCTGGCCGGCATGCACGTCCCGGCTCGGCCTGCGCTGATCGCGCGGGCCGCGACCCGGCCGGCGAATGGGGTTCGGCGGGGTCCATCAGTCACAATGTTCAGGTGAACACCGTCCCTGATCCGCCGCGGCTCCTCGGCCCGGTCGAGATCCGCGCGCTGGCAGCCGAACTCGACGTCCGTCCCACCAAGACCCTGGGACAGAACTTCGTGCACGACGCGAACACGGTCCGTCGGATCGTCAGCGCCTCGGGGATCGGGGCCGACGACGTGGTGCTGGAGGTGGGGCCGGGGCTCGGGTCGCTCACGCTGGCCCTGCTGGCCGAGGCGGGCCGGGTGGTGGCGGTCGAGATCGACCGCAAGCTGGCCGCCCGACTCCCGCAGACGATCGCCGAGTTCGCGCCCGCCCAGGCGGCGAACTTCGAAGTGGTGACGGCCGACGCGCTCACCGTGACCCCCGCCGATCTGCCGCAGACGCCGACCGCGCTGGTCGCGAACCTGCCGTACAACGTCGCCGTCCCCGTGCTGTTGCACCTGATGGGGCAGTTCCCGAGCATCCGGGTGGCGCTGGTCATGGTCCAGGCCGAAGTGGCCGACCGGCTCGCCGCCACCCCGGGCGGCCGCATCTACGGCGTCCCGAGCGTGAAGGCGCGGTTCTTCGGCGACGTCACCCGCGCCGGCTCCATCGGCAAGCACGTGTTCTGGCCCGAGCCCAAGATCGAGTCCGGACTGGTCCGGATCGAACGGCGCGACGCCTTCGGCACCGACCCGGACCTGCGCGCGCGGACCTTCGCCGCCATCGACGCGGCCTTCGCGCAGCGGCGCAAGACCCTGCGGTCGGCGCTCTCGTCGTGGGCGGGCAGTGCGCCGCAGGCCGAGGCCCTGCTCCGGGCCGCCGACATCGACCCGGGGCTGCGCGGAGAGCGCTGCGGCATCGACGACTTCGTGCGCCTGGCACAGGCCGGGGAGCAGGCGGGGCTGGCCGGCGGAGCGGCCCGGTGATCGGCGGCACCACCGCGCGGGTCCCCGCGAAGATCAACCTCCACCTGGGCGTCGGCCCGCTGCGCGCCGACGGTTTCCACGAGCTCTCGACGCTGTACTGCGCCCTGTCGCTGTACGACGACATCACCGTGCGCGCCGCCGACGAGCTGTCGGTCACCGTGCGCGGTGAGAGCCGCAGGCAGGTGCCCGCCGACGCCACCAACCTCGCGGCGCGCGCCGTCGTCGCCCTCGCCGACCACGCGGGCACCGACCCGCGGGTGGCGATCACCATCGACAAGAACATCCCCGTCGCCGGGGGCATGGCCGGCGGTTCGGCCGACGCCGCCGGCGCCCTGCTGGCCGCCGCGCGACTGTGGCGACTGGATCTGCCGCGCACCGAACTGCAGGCCATCGCGGCCGACCTCGGCTCCGACGTGCCCTTCTCCCTGGTCGGCGGCGCCGCGCTGGGCACCGGTCGCGGCGAGCAGCTGCTGCCGGTCCTGCACCGCGGCGACCTGCACTGGGTGCTCGCGGTGTCGGGAACCGGGCTGTCGACGCCCGAGGTGTATCGGGAGATCGACCGGCTCCGCGACCGCGGCGACGCCGACCAGCCGACGGCGGCGGGCACCGCGCGCCCCGACGCGCTGATGCAGGCGCTGGCGTCCGGGGAGGTGACCGCGGTCGCCCCGCTGCTGCACAACGACCTGCAGCCCGCGGCGCTGTCGTTGCAGCCGATGCTGCGACGCACCCTGCGCGCCGGCCGCGAAGCCGGGGCCCTCGCAGGCATCGTCTCCGGTTCGGGGCCCACCTGCGCCTTCCTGTGCGCCGACGCCGACGCGGCCGTCCGGGTGGCCGCCGAGCTGTCGGGCTCGGGCGTGGCCAAGGCGATCCGGACCGCGTCGGGTCCGGTCGCCGGGGCGCGCCTGGTACCCGGCACCTGAAGCCGACCCGCCGACCTCACCACCGACAATCACATCCGCCGATCGAACGAACGGAAGCACCGATGGCCCCCCGCACCAACACCTCGCTGATCAATGCCGAACGCATCAGCAAGAGCTTCGGCATCAAGCCGCTGCTCGACGAGGTCAGCGTCGGTGTGCACGAAGGCGAGCGGATCGGGGTCGTCGGCCTCAACGGCGGCGGCAAGACCACCCTGCTGGAGATCCTCGCGGGCATCACCGACGCCGACGACGGCCGCATCTCCCGGGCCGGCGGAATCCACGTCGCGACCGTCACCCAGCGCGGCGACCTCGACCCGGAGGCCACCGTCGCCGACGCCGTCGTCGGTCGCGACCGACCCGAGCACGAGTGGGCGGGCGACGCTCGCATCCGCGGGATCCTGGCGGGCATCGGCGTCGACGAGATCCTGCACCGCAAGGTCGGTGAGCTGTCGGGCGGGCAACGCCGCCGGACCGCGCTGGCCGCCGCGCTCGTCACCGACGCCGATCTGCTGATCCTCGACGAACCCACCAACCACCTCGACATCGAGGGCGTCTACTGGCTGGCCGATCACCTGGTGAACCGGCGCAGCGCGCTGATCGTGGTGACCCACGACCGCTGGTTCCTCGACACCGTCGCGACCCGCACCTGGGAGGTCCACTCCGGGCGAGTCGACGAGTACGAGGGCGGCTACAACGACTGGGTGTTCGCGCGCGCCGAACGCGCCCGACAGGCCGACGCCGCCGAGGAACGCCGCCGCAACCTCGCACGTAAGGAACTCGCCTGGCTGCGGCGCGGTGCCCCCGCCCGCACCTCCAAGCCGCGCTACCGGGTGGAGGCCGCCGAGAAGCTGATCGCCGACGTGCCCGCCCCGCGCGACTCCGTCGAACTGTCGGCCTTCGCCAAGCGCCGGTTGGGTCGCGTCGTGATCGAGTTGGAGAACGCGCACCTGGAGACGCCGAGCACCGGCGACGAGGGCGGCCGCGTGCTGCTCGAGGACACCACCTGGCGGCTGGCTCCCGGCGAACGCGTCGGCCTGGTCGGCGTCAACGGCTCGGGCAAGACCACCCTGCTGCGGGCACTGGCCGGTGAGGTGCCGGTGGCGCCGGGACGACGGATCGAAGGCAAGACCGTCGCGATCGGATGGCTCCGCCAGGAACTCGACGACCTCGATCCCACCCTGCGCCTGCTCGACGCCGTCGAGGAGGTGGCCGGCACCGTGATGCTCGGCGACAAGGAGCTGTCGGCCAGTCAGCTCGCCGAACGCCTCGGCTTCTCGCCGGCGCGCCAGCGGACGCCGGTCGGCGACCTGTCCGGTGGTGAGCGTCGACGCCTGCAGTTCACGCGCGTCCTGATGAGCGAGCCCAATGTGCTGTTGCTCGACGAGCCGACCAACGACCTCGACATCGACACCCTGCAGCAGGTGGAGGACCTCCTCGACTCGTGGGCGGGCACCCTGGTGGTCATCAGCCACGACCGCTATCTCATCGAGCGCGTCTGCGACAGCACGTGGGCGCTGTTCGGCGACGGCAGACTGACCAACCTGCCGCGCGGCATCGAGCAGTACCTGGAACGACGGGCCGCCGACCAGGCCGCGGTTCCGGCGCGCAAGGCGACGACCCCCGAGGTCGGGGCGAAGCCGGCGGGCACCGGCTTGTCGGCGGCCGAGCATCAGGCCGCCCGCAAGGCGTTGAGCCGCGCCGAACGGCAGGTGGAGAAGTTGTCGGCGCAGGAGGAGAAGCTGCACGCCGAGATGGTCGACGCCGCCGTCGATCCGCAGCGGCTGACCGAGCTGGATGCGAAGCTTCGCGAGGTCGTCGCCGCGAAGGAGGAGGCCGAGGCCGAGTGGATGGCGGCCGCGGATCTGCTCGAGTCCTGAATCAGGCGGTCCCCGACACGAATTCGGACTATCGGCTCGGCACGGGAGCGTGCACGGTCGGCGCACGGTTGTTACGTTGATTCCACGCAGCGACGCCGTCCGGGCGTGCGACCGCACCCTTGCCTGAGAGGTTTGACGAATGACGACCCCGCCCAACGACCCGTTCAACCAGCCGTCCGACGGTCAGCAGCAGCCGGGCCAGCCCTACGGCCAGCAGCCCGGCGCAGGTCAGCCCGGGGGTCAGCCCGGGGCAGGCCAGCCCGGTGCCGGTCAGCCGGGCGGCTACGCCGAGCAGCCGCACTACGGCCAGCAGCCGTACGGTCAGCAGCAGCCCGGCACCTACGGCCAGCCCTACAGCGCCTACGGCCAGCCGCAGCCCGCCTCGCGTCCGCCCGCCCCGGAGGACAGCGGCTCGTTCTTCTCGGCGCTGTTCGACTTCCAGTTCAGCAAGATGGTCGCCACCCGCGTCATCCCGGTGCTGTACATGGTGATCACCATCGTCTTCACCATCGCCGCCGTCATCATCCTGCTCAGCGGCATCATCGCCGGGTTCAGCAATCTCAGCGACGGCGGCCTGTGGGTCGCCCTCGGCTCGCTGATCTTCGTCCCGCTGGTGTACCTGCTCTACCTGATCCTGGCGCGCGTCACCCTCGAGCTGTACATCTCGATCTTCAAGATCAGCCAGAACACGGCTCGGATCGCGGAGAACACCGCCAAGAACTGACCGCCGTCCCGTCGTCTCGACGGCGGACCCGGCCTGCGAGGGCGTCGAAACCAACTGTCGCACAGTGGTTTCGGCGCCCTCGTCGCATGCCGCGAGGTGACCGGAGGCCGACCGCGATGTTGGGCGGGGCGCAGGTCTTCGCAACCGTGCTGCGATACCGTGACCGCATGTCTTACATTCGCACCGAGGTCCACGGCAGCGTGGGCGAGATCGTCCTGGACCGCCCGCGCGCCCTCAACGCGCTCGACCTGACGATGATCGACGACATGCAGGCGACGCTGGAGGAATGGGGCGACGACGACGCCGTTGAAACCGTGCTCGTCACCTCCGCCACCGACCGCGCGTTCTGCGCCGGCGGCGACATCCGCGCGATCCGCGACCACGTGCTGGCCGGCGAGCCGGCCGAGGTGACCCGGTACTTCAGCGCCGAGTACCGGCTCAACCAGTTGATCGCCGAGTACCCGAAGCCCTACGTGGCGCTGGTCGACGGCCCGGCGATGGGCGGCGGCCTCGGCATCAGCGTCCACGGCGAGGTCCGGATCGTCACCGAGAAGGCGCTGTTCGCGATGCCGGAGACGGCGATCGGCTTCATTCCGGACGTCGGCTCCACCTACTTCCTTCCGCGGCTGCCGCAGGGCGTCGGCATGTGGCTCGGCCTCACCGGCTCCCGGATCGGCGGCGCCGACGCCGTCGCCGTCGGGCTCGCCACCCATCTGGTGCCGTCGGCGCGAATCGACGCGGTCGCCGACGCGATCCGCCGCGGGACGCCGCTGCGCGAGGTCCTGGCCGACCATCGCGGGCCGGTCGTCTCCGACCTGCCGCTGCGCAAGATCGCCGAGTACTTCGACGACGACAACGCCGTCGCCATCGTCGGCGGACTCCGCGGCGCGGTCGGCGACGAGTGGGCAGCGCAGATGGTCGACCAGATGGCCGGGGCGTCACCGACCAGCCTGTGCGTGACGGCCACGATGATCGCCGAAGGCGCGGTCTCCTCGCTCGCCGAATGCCTGGACCGCGAGCTCGCCGCCGCCGAACGCATCACCGCCCACCCGGACTTCGTGGAGGGGGTGCGCGCGGTGCTCGTCGACAAGGACCGTCGCCCGGCGTTCTCGCCGGACTCGGTGGAGCTGGTCGACCCCGTCGCGGCGGCTGCGATCGCCGGCCTCTGACCCGACGCCACTGGGCGCTCCTCTCGACGTCGCCGCTGCCGGCGGGAGGTTCGCGCGCCGGCGCGGCTACTTCGAGATCGTGAACAGTCCGGACAGCGTCGCCGTCGCCGGTGCCGCAGCGGCAGGCGGGATCGGGGCGCCCGGCGCGGCCGGCGCCGACGGCTCGTCGTAGGAGACGTCGTCGTTCGGGTCCATCGGATTCTCCGCCTGCGTCAGTGCGGCGGGGCACTCGAAGCGTCCCGCGGCCTTCGTCTCATTCGCCATGGTCAGGGTCAGGGTGCACGAGTCGGATCGGTAGAACGCGCCGCCGACCGAGACGCCGACGGTCGCGGTGATCGGCGCTCCCGGCGTCCGCGCCGAGGCCCCGACCGGCCACGGGAGGACGCCGCCGGCCAGGTCGACGGCCAGGAACTCGAGCTGCGCTCCCTCGCCGCGACCACCGGCGAAGGTGAACAGCAGCGTGTCGGGTGGCACGTTGGGGTCGGCGCGACCGGATTTGCTGAACTCGACGCATCGAGCCGGCCGGCCGGCCGTGGCCACGGCGACCTTCATCGAGCCCGCTGAATAGCGCAGGTCGTAGCCGCTGCGCACGATGCGGCCGGACGGGGCGGTCGCGGCGCAGTCCGCGGCCGCGAGCGTGCGGGTCACCGCCTGTGGGGGCGGGGGCGGCGCCGAGGAGACGGGGGCGGCCGGCGTCTCGTCGGCGCCGCAGGCGGCCAGCGGCGCGCACATCGCGAGGACCGCGAGGACCGCGCCGGTCCGTCGGTGGGCGGGAGTCATCGGCGGGCGACTAGTCGGCGGCGGCGACCAGCGGTTCCAGCAGCAGGTCGGGGTGTTCCTTCTCGATGTACTGCAGGCGCCACTTGTCGGAGAACAGCGCCAGGACGGCGCCGTCGCTGCGGGTGAAGACCTCGACGCCGCGCTGCCGGTTGAGCTCGGGGGCGCTGGCCTCGTCGGTGCGCCGCGCCAGCGCGTAGCCCAGCGGTTCGACGATGGTGTCGACGTTGAACTCCGCCTTCATCCGGGCGGTGACGACCTCGAACTGCATGGGGCCGACGGCGGCCATGACGGGGGAGGCGTCGCCGCGCAGGTCGTTGCGCAGCACCTGGACCACGCCTTCGGCGTCCATCTGGTCGACGGCCTTGCGGAACTGCTTGTACTTGTCGGCGGTGGTCACGCGCAGCGCCGAGAAGTGCTCGGGTGCGAACGACGGAATCGGCGGGTACTGCACCTTCGGGTCGATGTACAGGGTGTCGCCGGGCGCCAGGGCCATCGCGTTCACCAGCCCGACCACATCGCCGGGGAACGCGGTGTCGACGGTCGAGCGGTCGCGGCCGAAGACGGCCTGCGCGTACTTGGTCGCGAAGGGCTTGCCGGTCTGCGCGTGCGTGACGACCATCCCGCGCTCGAACTCTCCCGAGACGATCCGCATGTAGGCGAGCCGGTCGCGGTGGCTGGTGTCCATGCCGGCCTGCACCTTGAACACCACCGCGCTGAACGGGTCGGTCACCTCGCGTGCGGTGCCGTCGACGTCCTCGCGCCCGCGGGGCGGCGGCGCGAACTCGACGAGCGCGTCGAGCAGCTGCCGCACCCCGAAGTTGAGCATCGCCGAGGTGAAGATCATCGGCGAGGTCTGTCCGGCCAGGAACATCTCCTGGTCGTGGTCCTGCCCGAGCTCGGCGAGCAGTTCGCTCTCCTCGCACGCGGCCGTCCAGGCGTCGCCCTCGCGGGCCAGCGCCTCGTCGGCCGAGAACAGGATCTCCGGGGCGATCTTGGCGCCGCCCGCCGTCCGCTCGAAGTGGATGTACTCCCCGGTGCGCCGGTCGAGCAGCCCGCGGTAGTCGCCGGCGATGCCGACCGGTACGTAGAGCGGGGTCGGGATCAGGCCGATGCGCTCGCTGATCTCGTCGATCAGCTCCAGCGGCGTCTGGCCCGGCCGGTCCCACTTGTTGACCACGGTGATCACTGGGATGCCGCGATGGCGGCACACCTGGAACAGCTTCAGCGTCTGCGGCTCCAGACCCTTCGCCGCGTCGATCAGCATCACCGCGGCGTCGACCGCCGTCAGCACCCGGTAGGTGTCCTCGGAGAAGTCCGAGTGGCCGGGGGTGTCGACGAGGTTGATGACGTTCGGCAGGTCCGACGTCGACGACTCCGGCGTGTAGTTGAACTGCAGCGCCGTCGACGTCACCGAGATGCCGCGCGCCTTCTCCATCTCCATCCAGTCCGAGACGGTGGCGCGCCGGCTGCCCTTGCCGTGCACTGCGCCCGCCTCGCTGATCATGTGGGCGTGCAGCGCCAGCGCTTCGGTCATCGTCGACTTACCGGCGTCCGGATGGGAGATGATGGCGAAGGTTCGACGGCGCTTCACCTCGCGTGCGATGACCTCAGAACTCACCTGTCTAAGTTATCGGTTCCGCGCGGCCAGGGCGAAACCACCGCTACTCGAACGGGATGGGCGGCATGGTGACGACCTGGGCGGCGTAGCTCAGGCCGGCGCCGTAGCCGAGCAGCAGGGCGGTGTCGCCGGGCTTGGCGGCGCCGGTCGACAGCAGATCCTCCATGGCCAGCGGGATCGAGGCGGCCGAGGTGTTGCCGGTCTTCTCGATGTCGTTCGCCACGACCGTCGACTCGCCGAACTTGAGGCTGCGGGCCAGCAGGTCGTTGATCCGCGAATTGGCCTGATGGGGGACGAAGACGTCGATGTCGGAGGCGTCGACCTTGGCGACGTCGAGTGCGCGCTGGGCCGCCTTGCCCATCTCGAATGCGGCCCAGCGGAACACGGCGGTGCCCTCCAGTCGCAGGTAGGGGCGGTTGGCGATGTCGCCGCCGTCCATGTAGCTGATCCAGTCGATGTCCTGGCGGATGGCGTTGAACTGCGTGCCGTCGCTGCCCCACACCACCGGGCCCAGGCCCTGCTTCTCGGTGGGGCCGACCACGACGGCGCCGGCGCCGTCGCCGAAGATGAAGCAGTTGGACCGGTCGGTCATGTCGAGCGTCACCGACAGCTGCTCGGCGCCGATCACCAGCACGTTGGTGGCGCTGCCGCCGCGAACCATGTCCGATGCCAGGCCCAGCGCGTAGCCGAAGCCCGCGCAGCCGACCGTCACGTCGAACGCGGGCACCCCGTTGGCGCCCAGTTCGGTGGCGATCTTCACCGCGCCGGCGGGTGTGAGCAGCAGATGGGTGTTGGTGGCGAGGATGACCGCGTCGATGTCGGACCCGGACAGCAGGGCGTTGGCGATGGCTTTGCGGCCGGCGTTGACGCCCATCTCCACGACGGTCTCGTCGCGGCGGGCGAACCGGCGGCTCTTGATGCCGGTGCGGGTGTAGATCCACTCGTCCGAGGAGTCGATGGTCTGGCAGATCTCTTCGTTGGTGACCACGCGCTCGGGGCGGTGCGCGCCGATTCCGAGCATTCCGATCTTCTGTGTGCCTACTGCGTCGGGTAGTTCGGCCATGCTTGCTCTCCCATGCTCGGCTTGCGTGCCCAAGAGAACACGCCTGTTTCTCGACGGTCTCACGCCGCCCCGGTTACCCGGAAGTAGCAGAGATCACGAAGACCGGACCGACGCTGGAAGCAAAGCCCCGCAAGCATGATGCAGCCGCGGGGGTGCACGTCGCCCGGCAACAGCGGAACGAGGATGGAGGGCGGCGACACTGTTCGGAGTCCTCCGCAGGCGCGAGCCCCTGGGGCGAGCGCCGAGGACTACCGAAGAACAGTGTCGCCGCCCTCCATCCGGCGAACATCAACTCAACAGGAAGGAGAGAAGATCAATCCACGATCCCCGCCAGATGCAGAGCCAGCGGCCCGGCGTCACTGTCATCGAGATCGTCGAATGACGAGACGGTCGGGGCGGGCGGCAGCGTCGCGACGCATCCCGCGTAGCTCAGGCCGGCGCCGAAGCCGAGGAGCAGGGCCAGCTGGCCGCCCCTGGCCTTTCCGGTCGCGAGCATCTCTTCGATCGCCAGCGGGATCGAGGCGGCCGAGGTGTTGGCGGTGTTCTCGATGTCGTTGGCCATCGGCAGGTCGTCGGGCAGGCCGAGGTTCTTCCGCATCAGGTCGTTGATGCGGGCGTTGGCCTGGTGGGGGACGAAGACCTCGATGTCCTCCGGACCGGCGCCGGACTCGGTGAGCATCTTGGTCAGCGCCTTGGGCAGGGTGATGGCGGCCCAGCGGAAGACGCGGGGGCCCTCCATCTTGATGATCATGCGGCCGACCGGATCGGTCTGGGGGTCCAGCGACTGGTACTGCACCGACCGCGCCATGTATTCGACGGTGTCGTAGTTCTGCTTGATCGCCTCGGCGTTCTCGCCGTCGCTGCCGGAGACGATGGGCGAGATGCCGTTGACGTCGCTGGGACCGACGACGACGGCGCCGGCGCCGTCGCCGAAGATGAAGCCGGTGCTGCGGTCGGTCGGGTCGAGGCCCACCGACATGGTCTCCACCCCGATCACCACCACGTGAGTGGCGCTGCCGGCGCGGATGGCGTCGGCGGCGACGCCGAGCGCGTAGCCGAAGCCGCCGCAGCCGGCGGCGACGTCGAAGGCGGCGATGCCGTTGAGCCCGATGTCGGAGGCGATGATGGGGGCGCCGTGCGGCACGTTCCAGGGCCAGCTGCTGGTGGCGAGGATCAGCATGTCGACCTTGTCGCGGTCGATGCCGGAGTTGATGATGGCGCGGTCGGCGGCTGCGGCCGACATGCTGCGCATCGTCTCGTCGCCGCTGATCCAGCGGCGGGCACGGATGCCGCTGCGTTCGAAGATCCAGTCGTCGGACGAGTCAAGCACTCGGCAGAGCTGGTCGTTGGTGATCAATCGCTTGGGCCGGTAGGCGCCGATGCCGAGCATCGCCACGTTTGCGTGGCCCGATGGGGTGACCAGAGTCGCCAAGATGTCGTCCGTTTCTGTGATCCGTGCGGCGTTCGTCAGCGCCGACTGCTCTGTCGCAATTCTACTTCCGAGAAGTATTCCGGTCGTGCCGGGTCAGTCGACGCAACCGACCGGTGGGGTCTGCGCGAGGTCCGCGTCGGCCTCGCGTGCGCCGAGTGTCATCGCCGCGCCGACCAGGGACAGGACGGCCGCGGCGGCGAAGACCAGCCAGAAGCCGCCGACCAGGGCGACCAGCCCGGCGCCGACCATCGGGCCGATGAGTTGGCCGAGCGCCGCCGAGACGTTGACGATTCCGAGGTCGCGGCCGTGATCTTGCTCGTGGGGCAGCAGGTCGGTGGCGAATGCGAGCCCGACGGTCATGAAGGCGCCGTAGCCGACGCCCATCAGGGCGGCGGCGATCAGCGTCGCGGTGAATGTGGGGTGGGCGACGATGACGACACCGGAGCCGGCCTGGATGCACGCCGAGACCACGGTCAGCGTCCGACGATGCCCGCGGCGGTCGGAGACGAGCCCGAAGATCACTGAGCTGCCGACGACGAAGACGGTGTAGACCACGATCAGCAGGAGCAGGTTGTTCTCGGCGGCGCCCTTTTCCTGGTCGAGGCCGTAGAGCAGGAAGAACAGGAACAGCGAGGTGCCGAGGGCGTTGCCGATGTTGGCGACCAGGCGGCCGCCGAGCATCCAGCAGAAGTCGCGGTCGCGCAGCGACGCCCAGCGGGAACGGGCGGCGTCGCCGACGGCCAGTTCGCTGCGGGGGACGGTCGGGTCGGGCAGGCCGAAGGCGGCCCAGGTGCCGACTGCGGCGACCAGGGCGGCCAGGACCAGGTAGCCGGCGATGACGCCCAGGCCGAGGGCCACCACCAGGCCCACGCCCAGCACGATGCCCAGGGCCTGCGACGAGCCGATCGACGCGGAGGCGGCGCCGCGCTGCTGCGGCGCCAGCTGGTCGGGGATCATCGCGGTGAACGCCGCCGAGGCGACGGCGATCGACACCGACACCCCGATCCAGCAGATCGCCACCAGCCACGGCTGGTGGGCGAGCCCGGTGAGGGCGAGGAAGACCGCCGTACCCCAGCAGCCGGCGAGCGCCCAGATCCGTCGTCGCCCGCCCAGTCGGGCCGGCATCCGCGTGCCGTCGGTGCGGTCCGACGCCCCGCCCGCGAGCGGTCCGGCGATCACGCCGACCAGGCCGCCGATGCCGAGGATCAGACCGGACACCACCACGCTGTGGATCCAGCGGTCGCCGCCCTCGGCGGTCTGCTGGTCGAGTTGCAGGGGCAGCAGCAGTTGCAGGGGCGTCAGCTGCGCCATCCAGATGACCAGCCAGGCGAGCGTGAACAGGGTCATCCAGCGGCGCCCGACGGGCGCGGGCGCGGTCACCGGCGGTTCTCGGCGATGACCCGGCGATACCAGTCGTATGAGGCCTTCGGGGTCCGTTCGGCGGTGTCGAAGTCGACGTGCACCAGTCCGAAGCGCTGCGTGTAGCCGTCGGCCCATTCGAAGTTGTCGATCAGCGACCACACGGTGTACTCCTCGACGGGCGCCCCGGCTGCCATGGCGGCGCCGACCGCCCGGATGTGTCCGTCGAGGTAGGAGATCCGGTCGGCGTCGTCGACGCGGCCCGCGCGGTCCGGTTCGGGGAACGACGCGCCGTTCTCGCTGACGATGAGCGGCGGCAGTCCCGGATAGCGTTCGGTGAAGTCCAGCAGCAGTGCGGTGAGCGTCTCCGGGACGATCGGCCACTCGGGCCCGAATCCGGTGACCGGGGCGCCGGGGGTGGGAACGATGTCGAACGGGATCGGGTTGTCGGCGCCGGTCGGGGCGGTCACGGTGGTCGGGTTGTAGAAGTTGACCGCGTAGAAGTCGGGGCGTTCGGCGATCACGTCCAGGTCGCCGTCGCGGACCGGCATGGCGTGCCCGAACTGCGACAGGTCGGGGTAGGCGCCCGTGAGGACGGGGTCGGCGAAGACGCGGTTGTGCAGGATGTCGTAGGCGGTGACGGCGGCGCGGTCGGCGGGGTCGTCGGGGTGCAGCGCCCGGACCAGGGTGTGATTGTTGGCGACGCCGACGGCCTGCGCACCGGCCTCGCGCAGCACTCGCGTGGCCAGCCCGTGGGCCAGCAACTGGTGATGTGCGGTGGGGAGGGCGTCGAAGAGCAGGAACTCGCCCGGCGCCAGCGCGCCGACCGCGTAGCCCTGCAGCGTCGTCATCGCCGGTTCGTTGATCGTGTACCAGTGTTCGACGCGGTCGCCGAGCCGGTCGGCGACGAGCGCGGTGTAGTCGGCGAACCGTGCCGCGGTGTCGCGCGAGAGCCAGCCGCCCGCTTCGTGCAGCGGTACCGGAAGGTCCCAGTGGAAGAGGGTGGGGAAGGGGGTCACCCCGGCTTCGAGGAGGCCGTCGACCAGGCGCGAGTAGTAGTCCAGACCGGCGGTGTTGGCCGCGCCGGTGCCGTCGGGCTGCACGCGCGTCCAGGAGATGGAGAAGCGATAGCGATCCAGGCCCAGCCCCGCGGTGAGGGCGACGTCGTCGGCCCAGCGGTGGTAGCTGTCGGGGCCGGGTTCGGCGGTGGCGCCGTCGACGACCTTGCCGGGGGTCTCGACCCACGTGTCCCACACCGATCGGCCCCGACCGTCCTCGGTGCGCGCGCCCTCGATCTGGAAGGCGGCGGTCGCGGCGGCCCATCGGATCGGGTGGGGGAGGGCGGGCAGGTCGCGCTGGGCGGGATCGGCGGCCGGGGTCATGGCGGGGTGGACTCCTTCAGACTGTGACGCGCATGTTGATCGAACGATCGACATGACTTCAGTCATCATCGCCGATCCGAGGCGCACAGGACACCGGTCGCGCAGATTTGTGGTCGGCGGCCGATGCCGGCCGCGGCCGCGCAGACGACAGACGCCGCCGACCGCGACTCATCTCGAGTCACAGTCGGCGGCGTCGAACCTCGGGTGCGCCTCTACCAGGCGTGCACGACGTTCTGGGCGGCTTCGAGGCCCTGTCCGATCAGCAGTTCGGCGGCGTCGACGCCGTTGGCGATCAGCAGTTCCACCTCGGCCTTGGCGGCTCCGGGGAAGGGTTTGAGAACGTAGTCGGCCGGATCCTGGCGGCCGGGCGGCCGGCCGATGCCGAGCCGGACGCGCAGGTAGTCGCGGGTGCCGACGGTCTGCGAGATCGAACGCAGGCCGTTGTGCCCGCCTTCGCCGCCGCCCAGTTTGAGGCGCACGGACCCGAAGTCGATGTCGAGCTCGTCGTGCAGGATGATCAACTCGCCCGGTGTCACCGAGTAGTACGAGGCCAGCGGGCCGATCTGCCTGCCGGTGACGTTCATGTAGGTCCGCGCCTTGGCGACCAGCACGGGCTCGCCGCCGATCCGCACGGTCGCGGTCAGGGCGCCGGAGCGCTTGTGCACGGAGAACTTCTCGCCGTACGAGGAGACCAGGCTGTCGGCGACCATCGCGCCGACATTGTGCCTGGTCTTCTCGTAAGCGGGACCGGGGTTGCCCAGTCCGACAATGAGTTTCACTCAGAGCCCACGTGGTGGTGCGGAATTACTCCGCAGCGGCCTCGGCGTCGGCGTCGTCGGCGGCGGCCGGCTCGGCCGAAGCCTTCTGCTCCTCGACGGCCAGCATGAGGGCCTCGGGGTCGGTGATCAGGGTGACGCCCTCGGGCAGGACCAGGTCGCCCGCGGTGATGTTGGTGACCGCGCCGACGCCGTCGACGGAGACGACGATGTGCTCGGGGATGTTCAGGGCCTCGGCCTCGACCTCGACGGTGCTGGCCTCCTGGACGACCAGGGTGCTCGGTGCCGAGGTGCCCTCGATGAGGAGGTTGACCTCGACGATGACCTTCTCGCCGCGCTTGACGATGAGGAGGTCGACGTGCTCGATGTGGTTGCGGATCGGGTGGACGTCGACCTGCTTGGTCAGCGCGAGCTGCTTCTCGCCTGCGAGGTCGAGCTCGACGACGGCGTTGACGCCGTTGTTGCGCAGGATGGCGGCCAGCTCGCGGTTGGGGAGCAGCAGGTGCTTGGGGTCGGTGCCGTGGCCGTAGAGGACGGCCGGGACCTGGCCGGCGGCGCGGGCGCGACGGGCCGAGCCCTTGCCCTTCTCTTCGCGCGGGCTGGTGGCGAGCTGCGGGGCGGTAGCCATGAGACTTCTCCTCGGTTCGGGATTCTTCGTGGTGGCGCCTGGGCGTCGCCGCACACGGTCGAGGAGAACATCAGAACAGTTCCGAGAACTTCACACCGCCGCGCCGATAACGGTGACTGATCACCCTCGCCGAGACAACGCCAGCCAGAATACCATCGGGGCATGACCTCAGAAAAACCGACGGAACTGGTTCACGCCTTCTTCGCCGACCTCGCACAGGGCCGCGTCGACGCCGCGCTGGCCCGCGTCGACGACGACATCGTCTACACCAACGTCTCGCTGGCCACCGTGCGCGGCAAGCGGCGGTTCGCCTCCCTGATGCGCGGGCTCAACGGTCGCAGCGTCGGTTTCGATGCGGAGATCCTGGCGATCAGCGCCGACGAGCAGGGCGTCGTCCTCACCGAGCGCATCGACGAACTGCGCGTCGGTCCCCTGCGCATCCAGTTCTGGGTGTGCGGCCGCAACGAGATCGGCGAGGGTCGGATCACGCTGTGGCGCGACTACTTCGACTTCTGGGCCTGCACCCGCGGCTTCGTCCGGGCGCTGGCGGCCGTCGTCGTCCCGTCGCTGTACAAGCCGCTGCCCGGCTCCCTGCGCGCGACGCCCGCACCCGCGTGACTCCGCGACGTCCGCGGGTGCAGGGCGCCCGCGGACGTCGCCGAGCCCCGCGGATCCGGCTCAGGGATCCGGCTCAGCCCAGCAGTTCGTCGATCCGCTCCAGCGGTCGGGCCAGGCGCGTGCCCTTCTCGGTGACGACGAACGGGCGTTCCACCAGCACCGGATGCGCGACCATCGCGTCCAGCAGCTCGTCGTCGGAGGCGTCGGCCAGGTTCATCTCCTTGTAGAGCTTCTCCCGCTTGCGCGCGGCCTGCGCCGGCGTGAGGCCGGCCGCGTCGAACATCGCGGTCAGCTGCTCGCGCGTCCACCCGGTGTCGAGATACTTCACGACGGTCGGTTCGACGCCTGCCTCACGCAGCTTGGCCAGAGCGTTGCGCGAGGTCACGCAGCGCGGATTGTGATAGATCGTTGCGTCCACGGGTCTCACGGTACCGGCCGGGCGCCCGGAGAACGACGACGCCGGCCGCCCCCGAGACGGGAGCGGCCGGCGTCGAAGCAGTCGTGGCTCAGGCGTTGCCGTTGAACAGGCTCGTCACCGAACCGTTCTTGAAGACCTCCTGGATGGTCTGCGCGAGCAGGGGAGCGATCGACAGGACTGTCAGGTTCTCGAAGCGCTTCTCCTCCGGAATCGGCAGCGTGTCGGTCGCGATGACCTCCTTGGCGCCGCACGCCGCCAGCCGCTCGGCGGCCGGGTGGGAGAACACGCCGTGCGTGGTGGCGATGATGACATCGCCCGCGCCGGCCTCCTTGAGGACGTTGACGGCGCCGGCGATGGTGCCGCCGGTGTCGATCATGTCGTCGATCAGCACGCAGGTCTTGCCCGCGACCTCACCGACCACACGGTTCGACTTGATCTGGTTCGGGACGTCGGGGTCGCGCGTCTTGTGCACGAAGGCCATCGGGGCGCCGTCGAGGGCGTCGGCCCACTTCTCGCCGACCTTGACGCGGCCGGCGTCGGGCGAGACCACGCAGATGTTGTCGGTGCCGTACTTGGTGCGCACGTACTCGGCCAGCTGGCCCTGCGCGTGCATGTGATCGACGGGGCCGTCGAAGAAGCCCTGGATCTGGTCGGTGTGCAGGTCGACGGTGACGATGCGGTCGGCGCCCGCGGACTTCAGCAGGTCGGCGATCAGACGGGCCGAGATGGGCTCGCGGCCGCGGTGCTTCTTGTCCTGACGGGCGTACGGGTAGAACGGGATGATCGCGGTGATCCGCTTGGCCGAACCGCGCTTGAGCGCGTCGATCATGATCAGCGTCTCCATGATCCACTGATTCACCGGGTACGGGCAGCTCTGCAGCACGAAGGCGTCGCTGCCGCGGACCGACTCCTCGAAGCGGACGAAGATCTCGCCGTTCGCGAAGTCGCGCGCCGTCTGCGGGGTGATCTCAACTCCCAGCTCCTCCGACACGGCCTGCGCCAGTTCGGGGTGTGCCCGTCCGGCGAACAGCATGAGGTTCTTCTTGTTGTCGGTCGTCCACGTCATGGGTGTCTCGTTCTCTCCTCGTCGGTCGGCTGGGGTTGTCGGAGGTCTGGGGTTGTCGGAGGTCTGGGGTCGCCGGACGCGGGGTCCGGGCGGTCGGGGTCCGGGCGTGGAGCGGCTCGGGGCCGCTCGGACACGCCGCGGATCACCTGCGGTTCTTCACTTGTTCTGCTGCGCCGCGCGTGCGGCCTCGGCGGCAGGGGTGCCGGGTCGTTTGGCGGCGACCCAGTCGGGGATATTGCGCTGGGCTCCCGCCGACACGGCGAGGGCGCCCGCGGGCACGTCCTCCCGGAGCACCGTACCGGCACCGGTGTAGGCGCCGTCACCGATTGTGAGCGGTGCGACGAACATGTTGTCGCTGCCGGTGCGGCAGTGCGAGCCGATCACCGTCTTGTGCTTGTCGACGCCGTCGTAGTTCACGAAGACGCTGGAGGCGCCGATGTTGGTGTGCTCGCCGATCTCGGCGTCGCCGACATACGTCAGGTGCGGGACCTTGGTGCCCGCGCCGATCTGCGCGTTCTTGGTCTCGACGAAGGTGCCGATCTTGCCCGCCTCGCCGAGGACGGTGCCGGGCCGCAGGTACGCGAAGGGGCCCACGTGCGCGCCGGCGCCGATGTGCGCCCGGCTGCCGTGGGTGCGGATCACCTCGGCGCCTTCGCCGATCACGACGTCGGTCAGGGTGGTGTCGGGGCCGACGAGCGCGTCGTCGGCGATGACGGTCCGGCCGCGCAACTGGGTGCCCGGTTCGATCCGCACGTCCTGACCCAGTTCGACGTCGACGTCGATCCAGGTGGTCGCCGGGTCGACGACGGTGACGCCGGCCAGCTGGTGGCGGCGGACGATGCGGCGGTTGAGTTCGGCGCCGAGGTCGGCCAGTTGAGCGCGGTCGTTGCAGCCGGCGACGACGGCGGGGTCGGCGACGGTGAAGGCGCGGACCGGGCGACCCGCCTCGCGGGCGATCGCGACCAGGTCGGTCAGGTAGAACTCGCCCTGCGCGTTGTCGGTCGACAGGCCCGCCACGCCGGCGCGGAGCATGTCGGCGGCGAAGGCGTACACCCCGGCGTTGACCTCGGTGATCGCGCGCTCGGCCTCGCTCGCATCCTTGTGCTCGGTGATCGCCAGGACATCTGAGCCGGGGCCGTCGGCGCGGACGATGCGGCCGTACCCGGTGGGATCGTCGGCGATGAAGCTGGTGAGGGTGACCGCTGCGGCGTCGGCGGCGTCGGCCCCCAGGTGCACCGCGGTCAGCTCCGCGAGGGTGGCGCCGTCGATCAGCGGGGCGTCGGCGACGGTGATCAGCACGGTGCCGTCGAAGTCGTTGGGCAGCCCGGCCAGACCGGCGCGGGCGGCGTCGCCGGTGCCCAGCGGCTGGTCCTGCTCGGCGATCGTGACCGGTCGGCCGAGTTCGGCGGCGATGGCTTCGATGGCGGCGGTGACCCGCTCGCGCTCATGGCTGACCACGGCGACCAGGTGTGCGGGATCGAGTTGGGCCGCGCCGTGCAGGGCGTGGCCGACGAGGCTGCGGCCGCCCACCTCGTGCAGGATCTTGGGCGTCTTGGACTTCATCCGAGTCCCGGCCCCGGCGGCGAGCACGATGACTGCGACTTCCCGGGTCGATTGTCCGGTCATCGGTGTCTGTCCGGCCATCCAAGTCCTCCGCATCTCGAACACGAGCATCCGCGTCCCGTCGTCGAGGTCGCGGGTGGGTCGTCTCGACCGCTGCGGGCACGCGGGGCAAATCCTACGCAGCCGGAGCCCTCAGGTGGTATTCGATGGGGCTCGGAGTGGCCTGCGCGACAGTCCCGGCCATCACGCAGGGCGGATGCCGACCGCCTGACCGCCGCATGGCAGGGCGCCTGTGGCACAATCGTCACCGCAGTAATCCGCCATGGTGTAATGGCAACACTCCTGATTTTGGTTCAGGCATTCTAGGTTCGAGTCCTGGTGGCGGAGCAGCGTATTCGGTCAGTGGCGGAGCGGCATATTCGGTCAGATCGGGGTCGGGAGAGAGCCGCGACGAGAGCAGGATGCGCGGAGCTCAGCTCTCGGCGGTGAACCGGACGGACGCCCGCAACTGCGCGGCCAAGTTCTGCCCGACAGCCAGCGGCCATCGATGCATGATGTACTCGGTGGCCTGGTCGACGGCCAACTGGCGGCTGGAGTTCCCGATGCGCACCCAGAACTCGCTGGGACCGTTCTTCGACGGCGTCAGATACACCGGGCGCGGGGACGCGCCGACGCTGATCCGGCAGACCTCGCACGGGCCGTCGTCGGTCGGCAGCGCCTCGATGCTCATCTCGGCGGCGGCCGCCGCATTCTGGCCGAGCGTGGTGGAGAGCAGGTCGCGCAGCCAGAGCTCGTAGCGGTCGGCGTCCGGGGTGCGCAGTGTCTGGTAGTCGGGTTCGAGGCCGAGCGGTCGGCCGTCGTCGTCGACGCCGATCAGCAGGGTGCCGCCGTCGGCGTTGAGGAATGCCGCCAGCGTCTTGACGATGACCGTCTCCATGCGCGGGTCCTTGTCGCCGGTGCGCAGGTTGATGCGGGCGGTCGACTTGAACTCGACCTGGTCGGACTCGCCGGCCGCCAGCAGGTCGGGGATGCTCGTCGGAGCCGGCCGCTGGAATCGGGTCGCCAGTGCGCTGTAGCCGGCGATCGCCATCACCGAACCCGCCAGGCACGCCACGATGGGGATCGCGGAGACCAGGCGGGTCTCGGAACTGACGGTGCTGATCACCAGCAGCCCGACCGCGGAGCCGAAGATCGAGACGATGATCGCCGTCGACGTCCGCAGCTGCGCCCGCGAACCGAGCAGGAATCGCGCCACGCTGCTCAGCACGAGTGCTGCCAGCAGGACCACCAGCAGGGCCACCCCGATGACCCACAACGGTTCGTTGATCTTCGTCATCTGGGCAAATCTACCCGGCGGGTCGGCGGCGTCTCCGGCAGTCGCGAACGGGCGGCTCGGATCAGCTTCCCCGCTGCGGCCCCACACCGCGCTGTGGGCGCCTGTGGGCCCGCAGCGGGGAACTCTGTCCGGAATCTCGACCGTCGTCGGACGATGTCGCCGCCGCCCCGTCGCGAACTGCGACGATCGCTGCCCTCGACCGGTTCGTCCCAATCGAGAACCCGCGCCGGACCGGGGTCGAGTCGACCTCCGTCGTGGCCTTCTCCAGCCGGGGATCAGTCGCGATCCCGCGTCCCCAGAACGGACTAGTCGGACGCCTTTGCGGCTACGCCGAGCAGCGTCTTTCGCCCTGCATTAATCTGACCCTCGCTATGAGGAGACTTGGGTTCGGCCTGACCGTTCTGGCGGGCGTCGCTGCGGCGATTCTGACGGGTTCGACCATGGTTGCGGCGCCGTCGTCGGGGCAGCCGTCGACCCCGCGATCGTCGTCGGCCGGCGGTGCGCTCCGCTCGCTCGAACACGTCGACCAGACCGTGTGGCGGATGACGGTGCATTCGGCGGCGATGAACGCCGACATCCCGTTCCTCGTCCTGCGTCCGCGTCACCTCGAGACGAATCGGCCGACGCTGTATCTGCTCAACGGGGCCGGCGGCGGCGAGGACGGCGCCAACTGGCTCGCGCAGACCGATGCGGCGACCTTCTTCGCCGACAAGGACGTCAACGTGGTGATCCCGGAGAAGGGGATCGGCAGCTACTACACCGATTGGATCGCCCCCGACCCCGCGGTGGGGCGACCGATGTGGCAGACCTTTCTGACCCGCGAACTCCCGTCCGTCGTCGACACCGCGCTGCGCACCGACGGCCGTCGGGCGATCGCCGGACTGTCGATGTCGGCGACGTCGGTGTTCAACCTGGCGATCGCCGCACCGGGCCTGTACCGGTCGGTCGCCTCCTACAGCGGCTGCGCCCGCACCAGCACGCCCGAGGGCGAGGCGGCCGTCCGCGCCATCGTCCGCACCGCGGCCGGCGCCGACGCGACCCACATGTGGGGGCCCAGCGGATCGGCCGACTGGGTGCGCAACGACCCGTACGTCAACGCCGGCCGGCTGCACGGTCTGTCGATCTACCTCTCCAGCGGGAGCGGGCTGCCCGGCCGGTACGACGACTCCGCGCATCAGGCGCCGGGGGCGCCGCCGATCGCCGATCAGATCGTCGTCGGCGGGGCGCTGGAGTCGGCCGCGCGCGCCTGCACCGCCGACATGGCGCAACGTCTGCACGACCTGCGGATACCGGCGACGGTCCAGCTCAATCGGACCGGAACCCATTCCTGGCGGTACTGGCAGGACGAACTGCACCGCTCGTGGTCGACCCTCGACGCCGGCCTCCGGCGCTGAACGGCACGGCGCACCCCACCCCGCCGACTGCGGTCGACCGAACGAGAAACGCGATGACTGATGACGCTTGACGAGACCCAGGCCGTGCTGTCCGACGAGACCGCCCGCGGCCGGCATGTTCGCCTCCCGGGCGAGTCGGTCGTCCCGCTGTCGGCGGCGCAGCGCAGCATCTGGTTCGCGCAGCAGTTGTCGCCGCAGACGCCGATCTCGATCGCGCAGTACGTCGACGTGTCCGGTCCCCTCGACACCGGTCTGCTCACGCGCGCCGCCCGACAGGCGGTGCACGAATACGGCGTCACGATGGTGCGGCTGATCCCCGCGGCCGACGCCGCCGCGGCCCCGTCCTTCCTGATGGACGACGACGCCCCGGACGAGATGACCCACCTCGACTTCCGCGACCGCCCGCACCCGGAGGACGCGGCCATGGAATGGATGGACGCGGAGTTCCGGCGTCCGTTGAACGTCTTCGACGATCGACTCATCGAATCGGTCACCCTGCGGGTCGGCGAGCACCGGTACTTCTGGTACATGCGGGTGCATCATCTGCTGCTCGACGGATACGGCGCCGCCGGCCTCACCCAGCGGACCGCCGAGGTCTACACCGGGCTCGCGCAGGGGTGCGAGGTCTCACCGAACCGGGCGGGCACGCTCGCCGAGATCGTCGCCGACGAGGACGACTACCGGCACTCGACTCGCTTCGAGCGCGACCGAGAGCACTGGGCGCAACGGGTGGCCGACCTGCCCGACCCGATCCGGCTCGCCGAACCGGTCCCGGGCGGCGACGGGGCCTCGCGGACCGCGGGCGGGCGACTTCCCTCGGCGGTGCGCGACCGCGTCGAACGCTACTGCGATCAGCACGCGGCCACGGTCGCGAGCGTGGTGTCGGCGACCGCCGCGGTGTACCTGGCGCAGATGTCGGGCACCGACGACGTCGTGCTGAGCCTGCCGGTCTCGGCGCGCACCAATGCGCTGCTGCGCCGGTCGGGCGGCATGGTCTCCAACGTCGTCCCGATCCGCGCCGCCCTGACCGGCGAGACGACCGTCGGCGGACTGCTGACCGCGATGACCGCGGAGTTCAGCGGTGCCCTGCGCCGCCAGCGCTACCGCTACGAAGACATGATGCGCGACCGCGCCGCATCGCGACCGGGCGGAGCCGACGCCACGCGCGCCTTCTTCGGGCCGGCCATCAACGTCATGATGTTCCGCGACGAGGTGCAGCTGGGCGAGTGCACCGGTCGCAGTCGGATCCTCAGCACCGGCCCCACCGAGGACCTCGCCTTCACCGTCTACGGCGACGGCGACTCGCTGAGCATCGACCTGGAGGGCAATGCCGCCGCCTACCCGGCCGCCGAACTGAGCGCACATCACCGGCGGTTCATCGGCTTGCTGCAGGCCGTCGTCGAGGCCGACCCCGACACCCCGGTCATGAGTCTGCGGGCGCTGTCGGGCACCGAGCACGCCGCGCTGGTGCCGGCCCGCGGCCCGCAGGCGGCGCCCCCTCGCACCCTCGTCGACCTGCTCGACGAGGTCGCGACCGCGCATCCGGAGGCCGTCGCGTTGCGCGTCGACGGCGTCGGGGAGACCTATCGACAGCTGCGGCGCCGCGTCAACCGGCTCGCCCGCATCCTCATCGAACTGGGGGCGGGGCCGGGCGATTTCGTCGCGGTGTTCGCCGTCCGCGGCGCCGAGGCGATCGTCGCCGAGCTCGCGGTCCTCACCTGCGGGGCGGCCTTCGTGCCGATCGACGCCGCCCTGCCCGACGAACGCGTCGTCCACCTGCTCACCGACAGCGGAGCCCGCGTGGGCATCGCCGGGCCGAAGGCCTACGACCGCGTGCACAACGGCGCGGGCACCGTCTGGGTCCACCCGGAGTCGTTGACCGGCGAGCCGACCGAGCGGTCCGGTGCGGCGGTCACCGACGCCGAGCGGATCCGACCGCTGCTGCTGGACGATCCGGCGTATCTGATCTACACCTCCGGCTCCACCGGACTGCCCAAGGGCGTGGTGGTGCCGCATCGCGGCCTCGGCGCCTTCGTGGCCGAACAGCGTCGCCGGTTCGACGTCCGCGTCGGCGACCGCACCCTCGCCTTCGCCTCCCTCAGCTTCGACGCCTCGATCCTCGAACTGCTGCTGGCCTTCGGCGCCGGCGCCACCCTGGTCGTCACCCCCGGCGGCGTCTACGGCGGTCGGGAGCTGGCGCGCGTGCTCCGCGACGAGCGGATCGACCACGCCTTCCTCACCCCGGCGGCCCTCGCTTCGGTCCCCGACGACGGCCTCGAGGCCCTGCGGACGGTGATCGTCGGCGGCGAGGCGTGCGCGCCCGACCTGGTGGCCCGATGGGCGCCCGGCCGACGCATGTTCAACGCCTACGGTCCCACCGAGGCGACCATCATGGCGACGCTGGCCGGACCGCTCGTCGCCGGCGAACCGGTCACCATCGGCCGGCCGATCACCGGCACGCACCTGGTGGTCCTCGACCATCGCCTGCAGCCGGTTCCGGTCAGCGCGACGGGCGAGCTCTACCTGGGCGGCGACGGCGTCGCCGCGGGGTACCGGCGCGCGCAGACGCGCACCGCGCACCGCTTCGTCGCCGATCCGTTCGGCCGACCGGGGGAGCGGCTCTACCGCACCGGCGATCTCGCCCGCTGGCGGTCGGACGGAACCCTCGAGTACCGGGGCCGGGCCGACCACCAGGTGAAGATCCGCGGCTTCCGGATCGAGCTCGGGGAGGTGGAGGCCGCGCTGGCCGCGACCCCGGGCGTCGACTTCGCGGCCGCCGCCGTCCACGCCGGCCGGACCGGGGAGAAGTTCCTGGCCGGCTACTACCGCGGCGCCGTCGAGCCCGCCGCGGTGACCGCGCACCTGCGCGCCGGGCTGCCCGCACACGCCGTGCCCGCGGCGCTCGTCCAGCTCGACGAGGTGCCGCTGACCTCCTCCGGCAAACTCGACCGCGCCGCCCTTCCCGTGCCCGAGGTGACCCGCGCGGCGTACCGCGCCCCCGACACCCCGCAGGAGCGGGCCGTCGCCGCAGCCTTCGCCGACTGCCTCGGCCAGAGCGGTCCCGGCCTGGACGACGACTTCTTCGCGCTGGGCGGCAACTCGCTGACCGCGACACGCCTCGCCGCCGACCTCGGCGACCTGTTCGGCACGCAGGTGCCGGTGCGCTGGGTCTTCGAGGCGCCGACGGTCGCCGCGCTGGCCGGCCGGTTGCTGGACCCGACCCGCCGCCATCTGCCCGAACTGCGCCGCGTCGTCGCCGACGACGAGGACGTCCAGGTGTCGCCGCAGCAGCAACGCATGTGGATCGTCAACCAGCTCGACACCGCGTCGGCGGTCTTCAACATCCCGCTGATCCTGCGCCTGCGCGGGCCGCTCGACGTCGACGCCCTGGGCGCGGCGTTCGCCGACGTCGTCGCACGCCACGAGACGCTGCGCACCCGATACCCCGACAGCCCGCTGGGCCCGCTGCAACATGTGATCGCCGCCGGCGCGCCCCTGCGGCTCGACCCCGAACCGGTCGCACCGGCCGACCTGGACGGGCGTCTCGCGCAACTGTGCGCCACCGGCTTCGACGTCGCCGCCCGCGTGCCGATGTCGGTGACCCTGCTGCGCACCGGGTCCGACGACCACACCCTGGTGTGCGTGGTGCACCACATCGCGCTCGACGGCTCCTCGACCGCACCGCTGGCCGCCGACCTCGCGCTCGCCTACCGCGCGCGGCTCGGCGGCACCGCTCCCGCGTGGGGGCCGCCGACCGTCACCTACCGCGACTACACCCGCTGGCATCAGGAGGTGATGGGCGAGGCGAGCGACGCCTCCTCGGAGACCTCCCGCCAACTGGCCTACTGGCACCGACAGTTGGCCGGTGCGCCCGAGGTGCTGGACCTGCCCGCGGACCGGCCGCGACCGGCCCGGGCCGGGCTGCGCGGCGCGGCGATCCGCACCGACCTCGATGCGACGCTGGTCCGCCGGATCCGGGACTTCTCCGGCGACACCGGCACCACCGCGTTCATGGTCGCCCACGCCACCCTCGCCCTGCTGCTGTCGCGGCTGTCGGGGACCGCCGACATCAGCGTCGGGACCCCGGTCGCCGGGCGGGGACACCGCGACCTGGCGCCGCTCGTCGGCATGTTCGCGGGCACCGTCGTGCTGCGGACGCAGGTCGACCCCGACCGCGGTTTCGATCGGCTCCTGGCCGACGTGCGGGACACCGACCTGGAGGCGTTCGACAACGCCGACGTGCCTTTCGACACGATCGTCGACCAGCTGGCACCGCGCCGGTCGGCCGCGTACCACCCGCTGTTCCAAGTCGGCTTCTCGTACCAGAACATGGGCGTCACCACCCTCGACCTCGACGGACTGCAGGTGCAGATCGTCGAGCCGGAGGCCGTCGTCGCCAAGTCCGACCTGCACCTGACCATCGTCGACGAGGCCGCGCCCGGCACCGACGGCGGCGCGCTGCGGGTGCAGTGGGAGTACGACGCCGATCTGTTCGACGAGGACACGGTCCGCGGCTGGCACCGCTTCTGGGTGGCCCTGACCGATGCCGCGCTGGCCGCGCCCGCCACGCCGGTCGGCGACCTCGCCGTCGGCCCGCACCCGAGCAGCCTGAGCGGACCGGTCACCGGGCCCGCCGAGACCACCCTCACGGCGCTGCTCGAGGAGGCCGTCGACCGCTTCGCCGACCGGCCCGCCCTGCGCGCCGACGGCGCCGACGCCGATCTCAGCTACGGGGAGCTCGGTGCGCGCGTGCGCCGGTCGGCGCGCCGGCTGGTGGCGGCGGGCGTCGGCCCGGACACCCGGGTCGCGGTGGCGATCCCGCGGTCGGTCGAACTCGTCGAGGCCGTCCTCGCGGTCCTGCACGCCGGAGGCGCCTACGTGCCGATCGACCCGGCGGCACCGGCCGAGCGCACCGAACTGATCCTGCAGTCGGCGCGGCCGGCGCTGGTGATCGTCGCCGGCGCCGCGCCCACGGCCGTCGCGGGCGAGGCGACCCTGGACATCACCGAGCCGCTCGCGGCACCCGCGTCGGCGGCGCCCCTGACCGACGCCGAGCGGCGCGGCCGACTGCGCGCCGACCACGCCGCCTACGTCATCTACACGTCGGGCTCCACCGGGGTGCCCAAGGGCGTGGCCGTCTCGCACCGCGCGATCGCGGCCCAACTCCGTTGGAAGGCGGCGGCGTTCGCCGTCGGACCCGGCGACAGCCTGGTCCTCAAGACCCCGCTGACCTTCGATCTGTCGGTGTGGGAGCTGTTCTGGCCGCTGATCAGCGGCGCGCGTCTGGTGCTGGCCGCACCCGACGGTCACACCGACCCGCGCTACGTCGCCGACCTGCTGAAACGAGTGGAGCCGGCCGCGGTCCACTTCGTTCCGTCGCTGCTGGAAGCGCACCTGGACACCCTCGACGACCGCGGTGAGCACGCCCACCGACCCCGCCTGCTCCTGTGCATCGGCGAGGCGCTCTCGGCGGTCACCGCCCGCCGCGCGCACCGCGCCTTCGGCGGCTCGCTGGTCAACCTGTACGGCCCCACCGAGGCGGCCGTCGGCATCACCCGGCACGACTGGACGCCCGCCGACGACGGCGGGCAGAGCGTGCCGATCGGGCTTCCCGTCGACGACTCCGACGCGCTGGTCCTCGACGCCCGGCTGCATCCGGTGCACCCGGGCGTCGTGGGGGAGCTGTATCTGCGCGGTGTACAACTGGCGATCGGCTACGAGTCGCGCCCGGACCTCACCGCCGGTCGGTTCGTCGCCGATCCGGCCGGCGGGGGACGGCGCCTGTACCGCACCGGCGACCTGGTCCGGGTGCGGCCCGACGGCGAACTGGAGTTCGTCGGCCGCAACGACTTCCAGGTGAAGATCCGCGGCCAGCGGATCGAGCTGGGCGAGATCGAGCAGGCCCTGATCCGCGACCCGCGAGTGCGCGCCGCGGCCGTCGTCGTCGACGATCAGACGCTGGTGGCGCACCTGGTGCCCGCAGACGGCCTCGGCGCAGAGGGCCTCGGCGCCGACGGCCTCGACGTGTCGGCGGTGCTGCACGACCTGCGGTCGCGGGTCCCCGGCTACCTGGTGCCCACCGTCGCCACGGTGCTCACCGAACTGCCGCGCAACCGGCACGGCAAACTCGACCGCGCCGCACTGCCGCGGCCCGCGCGCCGGGCCCGCGACTACCGGGCGCCGGTCACCGGCACCGAGCAGGTCCTGGTGGAACTGCTCACCGAGCTGTTGGGCGCCGGCGTCGGCCCGATCGGCGTCGACGACGACTTCTTCGACATCGGCGGCAACTCGCTGCTCGCCGCCCGGCTGGCGGCCCGCGTCGGCGACCGGCTCGGCGTCGCCCTGCCGGTGGCCGCCGTCTTCGACTCGGCGACCGTCGGCGAACTCGCCGATCACCTCGACAGCGCGGCGGCCGCCGACCGGCCGGTACCCGGTGCGCTGCCCCGACCGGCGGTCGTGCCGCTGTCGCGCCCGCAGCGTCGGATGTGGTTGCTCGACCGGCTCGAGCCCGGAACATCGCGCTACAACCTCCCCGTCGCGCTGCGGCTCGACGGCCCGCTCGACCCGGCCGCGCTCGCCGGAGCGCTGGCCGCGGTGATGGGCCGCCACGAGATCCTGCGCACCGTCTATCCCGGCGACGGCGCGGGACCGCACCAGCGGATCCTGTCGGTCGACGAGGCGATCGCGGCCGCCGGTCTCGACGCGCTCGTCGCCGAACCCGCGACGCCGGGCGAACTGCCCGCCCGACTGCTCGCCGTCGCCGCGCGGGGATTCCGGCTGGCGGAGGAGCCGCCGCTGCGACTGGCGCTGATCCGGCTCGCGCCCGACAGTCACGTCGCGGTCCTGGTGCTCCATCACATCGCCGCCGACGGGTGGTCGCTGCGTCTGCTCGCCGCCGACCTGCTGGCCGCGTACGGCGGTCAGCGGCTGGGCGAGCTGGACGTGCAGTACGCGGACTTCGCGGTGTGGCAGACACACCTGCTCGGCGACGACGCCGAGCGGCACCCGAGCGTGACCGCACAGTTCGACCACTGGCGACGAACCCTGACTGAGCTGCCCGGCCCGCTGCCGCTGCCCGTCGACCGCCCGCGCCCCGCGCACCCGACCCAGGCGGGGGCGACCGTCGAGTTCCGGCTCGACGCCGAGCTGGCGGCGGCCGCCGACGCCTACGCGCGCAGCCGTCGCAGCAGCCTGTTTCACGTGGTGCACGCCGCCCTCACGGTGCTGCTCGGCCGGGTCAGCGGCACCGACGACATCCTCGTCGGCACCCCGGTCGCCGGACGCGGCGCGGGTTCCCTGCACTCGGTGATCGGCATGTTCGTCGAGACGGTGGTCCTGCGCACTCGGCTCGACGAGGACGACACCGCCGACGACCTGCTCGACCAGGTGCGGGCCGCCGACCTCGCCGCGCTCGCGAACGCGGAGATCCCGTTCGACGAACTCGTCGACGCCTTCGAGACCGATCGCGGCGCCGCGCACCACCCGCTGTTCCAGGTGATGCTGGCCTTCGGCGATCCGCTGCCCGCGCCGCTCGTCGTCGACGGACTCACCGCGACGCCGCTCGACATCGAGCTGCCCGTCACCCGGTTCGACCTGCACCTGACCCTCGACGTGCCGCCCGCGGGCGAACTCGACGGTCGGCCGATCCGCGCCCGCCTGACCTACGCCACCGAGCTGTTCGACGAGGCCACCGTGTCGGCGCTGGCCCGGCAGCTGGTCGCGGTGCTGACGGCGATGACGCAGGCCCCGGATCGCAGGCTCGCCGACATCGCCCTCGCCGACGCCGACGGTGCCGCCCCGACCACGGCAGCCCTGATCGAGTCCGCCCCGATCGAGTCCGCCCGGACCGGCACCGCCACCCTCGCCGACCTGCTGACGGCCGGTCGCGGCGGTCCGGTGCGCGGCCCGCAGCCCGCCGGCGGCACCGTCACCGTGACCGCTGCAGAGTTCGCCGCCCGCACCGCGCGGACCGCGCGAGCGCTGATCGCCGCCGGGGTGGGGCCGGAGACCACGGTCGCGGTGGCGGTGGAGCGTTCGATCGACATGCTGGTCGCGATCCATGCGACCGTCCTCGCGGGCGGCGCGTACGTGCCGCTCGACCCGAGCCAACCCGCGGCGCGCATCGCCCGGATGCTCGCGATCGCCGATCCGGCGGTGATCCTCGCCGACGCCGCGGCCGCGCCGCGGCT
Organism: Gordonia aichiensis; assembly: GCF_039946255.1. Classification (GTDB taxonomy): domain Bacteria; phylum Actinomycetota; class Actinomycetes; order Mycobacteriales; family Mycobacteriaceae; genus Gordonia; species Gordonia aichiensis_A. Next base: position 482,525 of record NZ_JBCDWL010000002.1, read on the forward strand.
CCCTGCCGAGTTCGCCGACCGGCTCGCCGATCCGACCGCACTGCACCTGGACCGCAGCGACGCCCCGATCGACGACGCCGACCGACTCCGGCCGCTGCGGGCCACCCACCCGGCGTACATCCTGTTCACGTCCGGGTCGACGGGCGAACCCAAGGCGGTGTCGGTCCCGCACGTCGGCGTCTGCAACCGGCTGTCCTGGATGCAGGACCAGTACCCGATCGACGCCGCCGACACCGTCCTGCAGAAGACGCCGGTGACCTTCGACGTCTCGGTGTGGGAGCTGTTCTGGCCCCGCCTGGCCGGCGCGCGGACCGTCCTGGCCCCGCCCGACCACCACCGCGACCCGATCGCGCTCGCCGACCTCATCGACGCCGAGTCGGTGACCGTCGCGCACTTCGTGCCCGCGATGCTCGATGCCTTCCTCGCCTCCGGCACCGACGCCGCCCTTACCTCGCTGCGGCTGGTGTTCACCAGCGGCGAGGCCTTGGCGGCGTCGTCGGCGGCCGGTCTGCTCGCCCGCACCGGCGCGCAGCTGCACAATCTCTACGGACCCACCGAGGCGGCTGTCGACGTCACCGCGACCCCGGTGCGGGTCGCCGACCTCGACGGACGTCCGGTCTCGATCGGCCGACCCACCGCGGGCAACACCGTCGCCGTGCTCGACCGCCGACTGCGTCCGGTACCGCTCGGGGTGATCGGCGAGCTCTACCTGGGCGGAATCCAGCTGGCTCGCGGCTATCAGGGCCGCGCGGACCTGACCGCCTCGCGGTTCGTCGCCTCACCGTGGGGCGACGGGCGCCGGCTCTACCGCACCGGCGACCTGGTGCGATGGCGCCGCACGGCCGACGCCGCCGGCCCGGAGCTGGAGTTCGTCGGCCGCAGCGACTTCCAGATCAAGATCCGCGGTCAGCGCGTGGAACCGGGGGAGATCGAAGCGGTGCTCACCGCGCACCCGGAGGTCGCCGCGGCCCTGGTGATTCTGCGCGCCGGCGGTCCGGCCGGACCGCAGCTGGTCGCCTACGCGGTGGCCCGCAGCGGCACCGATCCCGCCCCGGCCGAGCTCCGCGCCCTGGTGGCCGAGCACCTGCCCGCCCACATGGTGCCCACGCACGTGCTGGTGCTCGACCGATTCCCCGCGACCACCAGCGGCAAGGTCGACCGCGCCGCGCTGCCCGCCCCCGACCCCGTCGTCGCCGGCGCGCGTCGCGAACCCGCCACCGACTTGGAGGCGTCGGTGCTCGGCATCGTCCGCGACTTGCTCGGCGCACACGTCGGCGTCGACGACGACTTCTTCGACGTCGGCGGCAACTCGCTGATCGCGACCGGCCTGGTGGCACGGCTCGCCGAGGACCTCGGCGTCCGAGTACCCGTTCGGGAGGTCTTCGACGCCCGCACCCCGGCCGCCATCGCGGCGGTGGCCGCGGCCGCGGACCGGCTCGCCGCCACCGACTCGGCGGCGGGCGCCGTTGCCCCGGATCAACTCCCGCTGGGGGCCGCACAACGGCAGATGTGGCTGCACAACCGCATCGACCCCGCCTCGTCGGCCTACCTGATCCTGGTGCCGCTGCGACTGCCCGGCCGGGTCGACGTCGCCGCGATCACCGCGGCGCTCGGCGACGTCCTGGCCCGGCACGAGGTCCTGCGCACCGTCTACCCGGAGACCGTCGACGGTCCGCGGCGGCGGATCCTCGACCCCGCCGCCGTGGCGGCCGCAGATCTCGTCGAGGTCCTCGACGAGGACGCGCCGAGCGCCCGCCCCGGCCTGGAACCGGCGGTCGCCGCGGTCCTCGACATCGCGGCGCTCGACCTCACCGTCGACGTACCGCTGCGGCTCGCGGTGCGACCGGACGGCGACCACACCGCGGTGGCACTGGCGGTGCACCACGTGGCCGCCGACGGCTGGTCGTTGCGGGTGCTGGCCGCCGACCTGGGTGCCGCCTACGGTGCCCGGTCGGCCGGCGTCGCGCCCGAGCTGCCGCCGCCGACGACGACCTACGCCGAGCACGTCCGTCGTCGCGCCGCCCGGATCGGCACCATCGACGACCCGACCTCGATCGCCGCCGCCGACCTCGCCTACTGGCGGCGAACCCTCGCCGACCTGTCGGCCGACGGCGCCCCGCTGCGCGACGGCTCGGCGAGCGGACCGTCGACGATTCAGCACGCCGCACTGGCGGCCGCGGAGCTCGCGGCGCTGGAGTCGCTGGCGACACGGGCGCGGACCACGCTCTTCGGGGTGCTGCACGGCGCGCTCGCGATCGCCCTGGCCCGCAGTTCCGGCGAGCGCGACGTCGTCGTCGGCACCCCGCTGTCCGGTCGCGAAGACCCCGGCGCGGCCGAACTCGTCGGCATGCTCGTGTCCGTGGTTCCGCTGCGCTCGCGGATCGACCCGCGCCGCTCGACGCGGCAGATCCTCGAGCAGTCGGGCGCGACGGTGATCGACGCGCTCGACCACAGCGGCCTCGACGTCGAAGAGATCGTGGACGCCCTGCGGCTGCCGCGGCACCCCGATGCGCATCCGCTGATCCACACCATGCTCACCGTCGACGACCGGCACCCGGCAGGCGGAGGCGAGGCGGCCGACCTGGCCGCCGGGGTGATCGACATCGACCTGCCGACCGCCCGCTTCGACCTCGAGTTCACCGCGACGCCGTCGCCGGAGGGTCTGGCGCTGCGGGTGGTCCACCGCGGCGAGGCCTACACCGGTCCGACCGCCGCGGCCCTGCTGGACCGGTGGCGGCGCGTGCTCGATGCGGCGGCCGCCGACCCCGACCGGCCCGTCGCCGACCTCGACCTCGTCGACCCCGTCACGCGGCGGACGGTGTCGGCGCTGACCACCGGTGCGCCCGAGCCGGCGCCCCGGCCGCTGACCGACGTCCTCACCCGGCGCGCTCACGCGCTGGTGACCTTCGGTCCCGGCCGATCGCGCACCGAGCATTCGCCCGATGAGGTCGCCGCCGACACCGACCGGCTCGCCCGGCTGCTGAGCGAGCGGGGCGTCGGACCCGAGACGGTCGTCGCGCTGTGCCTGTCGCGGTCGTACCTGTCGGTGGTCGCGGCCCGAGCCGTCGCGGCGACCGGCGCCGCCTTCGTGCCGGTCGATCCGCGCCATCCGGCCGAGCGCATCGCCTACATGCTGGCCGATTCGGGAGCCCGGCTGATCGTCACCTCGACGGCCGACCGCGCCGTCGTGGACGCCGCGGCCGCCGATGCCGCAACTCTGGTGATCGATGAGCCGCAGACCCGCACTGCGGCATCGGCGTCCCACGCGGTCGTGCCCGGCCGGATCCTGCCTGAGCACCTGGCGTACCTCATCTACACCTCCGGCTCCACCGGCCGGCCCAAGGCCGTCGGCGTCACCCATCGCGGGCTGGCGTCGTTCGCCGCCGAACAGCGCCGATACGGGGTCCGCGCCGAGTCCCGGGTGCTGCACTTCGCCTCGCCGAGCTTCGACGCCTCGGTGCTGGAGCTGCTGATGGCCGCCGACGTGGGGGCGACGACCGTCGTGGCACCCGGCGACGTCTACGGGGCCGACGAACTGTCGGACCTGCTGCGCGCCGAGCGCATCACCCACGCCTTCCTGACACCGTCGGTCCTCGACACGATCGACCCCGGAGCGCTGCCCGACCTGACGACCGTCATCGTCGGCGGCGACGCCTGCGCCCCGGCGACCGCCCGACGATGGATCGGTGCGGGCAAGGCCTTCTTCAACGCCTACGGACCGACCGAGACGACGGTGATGGCGACTCTCGCCGGGCCGCTGACCCCGCAGTCGGTGCACGGCGGCCGGACGCCGATCGGCGGCGCCGTCACCGGCACGACCGTCCGACTCCTCGACACCGACCTCGCGCCGGTGCTGCCCGGCGCGGTCGGCGAACTGTACGTCAGCGGGGCGGGACTGGCCCGCGGCTACCACGGTCGGCCCGGCCTGACGGCGGCCACCTTCGTCGCCGACCCGTTCGGCCCGCCCGGCTCGCGCTGCTACCGCACCGGCGACCTGGTGGTCGCGAGCAGCGCCGACACCGGCTGGACGCTGCAGCACCGCGGCCGATCCGACGCGCAGCTCAAGATCCGCGGACACCGCGTCGAACCCGGCGAGATCGAGACCCTCCTGCGCGCCGAACCCGGGGTCAGCGGGGCGGTCGTCGTCGGCCGACCGGGCCCGGACGGACGCACCGCACTCGTCGCCTACCTCGTGCCCGCCGCCGACGCCGCGCCCGACCTGCCGCGGCTGGTCCGCGACCGGCTGCGCGCATCGCTGCCCGGGTACGCGGTCCCGGCCGCGATCGTGCCGCTGGAGCGGCTTCCGCTGACCCCGTCGGGGAAGGTCGACGCGCGGGCGCTGCCGGCCCCCGAGTTCGCGGCCGCCGCGACCGCCGCGGCGTCCTCGCTGTCGGAGGTGCTGGTCGCGCAGATCTTCGCCGAGATCCTCGGCGTCCCCGAGGTCGGCGGCGACCTCGACTTCTTCGAGGCGGGCGGCAACTCCCTGATGGCCGCGCAGGCGGTCGCGCGGGTGCGCGCCGCCAGCGGCCGCGAACTGTCGGTGACCGACCTGTTCGACGCGCCCACCGCCGCGCTGCTGGCGGTCCGGCTCGACCGGAACCGCGCGGCGTCCGGGCCGGTGCTGGGCGAGCTCGCCCGGCCCGACCGGATCCCGCTGGCACCCGCCCAGCAGGGCATGTGGTTCCTCAACCGGCTCGAACCAGATGCGCGGACCGAGAACATCCCGCTCGTCGTGCGGCTCGACGGCGACCTCGACGTCGACGCCTTCGTCGGGGCGGTCGACGCGCTGGTGCGCCGCCACGAGGTGCTCCGCACGCGGTACCCGGACTCCGTCGACGGCCCGAGCCAACAGATCCTGCCGCCGGACCGGCACGGGCTCACCGTCGACGTGCGACGGGTGGTGGCCGACGCCGTCGACGCGGCGATCGGCGAGGTGCTCGACCGCGGTTTCGACGTCACGGTCCGACCGCCGGTGCGGGCCCGACTGCTGGCCGTCGCCGGCACCGACCGCCACGTCTTCGTGATGGTGCTTCACCACATCGGTGCCGACGGCCTGTCGGTCGCGGTCCTCGCCCAGGAGCTCGCGGCGGGATATCGGGCCCGCCTCGCCGGCCGGGCGCCCGACCTCGATCCGGTCGCCGTCCAGTTCGCCGACTTCGCCGTCTGGCAGCGCGCCCGGCTCGACGACCCCGAGGGGCCGGCCGCCGTCGATCGGGAGAGCTGGCGGCAGCGCCTGGCGGGGGCGCCGCCGGTGGCCGACCTGCCCGTCGACCGGCCGCGCCCGCCGCGGCCGTCGCATCGCGGCGCGCGGATCGACTTCACCGTCGATCCCGCACTGCACGCGCGCATGGCCGATCTCGCCGGACGCCGGCGCGCCACCGTGTTCATGGTCGCGCATGCGGCGCTGGCAGTGCTGCTGGGTCGCATCGGCGACAACCACGACGTGGTCGTCGGCACCCCCTCGGCGGGGCGCGACGGCGCTCGGCTCGACCGGGCCGTCGGCATGTTCGTCAACATGCTGGCGCTGCGGACCCGGATCGGCGCCGAGGACACCGGCACCGCGGCCCTCGAGGCGAGCCGCGAGGCCGCCCTGCACGCGTTCACGCATTCGGGGGTGCCCTTCGACGCGGTGGTCGGCGCCCTCGACCTGACCCGATCGGCCGCGCACCACCCGGTGTTCCAGGTCGGCTTCTCGTACCAGAACCTGGGTGCGATGTCGCTGGAGCTGCCCGGACTCGAAGCCACCGTGATCGACGACTCGGGCGATGTCGCCGAGTTCGATCTGCACCTGACCCTCGCCGAGGACCTGGACGGAAGCGGGTCCGGCGGACTCACCGGGCAACTGGTCTACGCGACCGAGCTGTTCGACGAGGCCACCGCGCGCGAGTTCGTCGAGCTCTACCTGCGCATCCTGACCGGGATGCTCGACGACCCCGATCTGCCGGTCGGCGACCTGGCACTGCTGGCTGCCGACGAGCCGGGGTCGCGCGAGGACGCCGCCGTGACCTCGTCCGACGTCCCGGCCCGGGGACTGGCCGACGGATTCTGGGCGCAGGCGCGGCGCACACCCGACGCCGACGCCGTCGTCGTCGGCGACCGCGCCCTGTCGTACGCCCGGTTCGGCGAACTGGTCGCCTCCCTCGCGGCCGATCTCCTCGATCGCGGGGTCGGCGCCGACGACCGGGTGGTCGTCACCGCACCCCGCGGGCTCGAACAACTGGTCGCGATGTACGCGGTGGCGACTGCGGGCGCCGCCTACGTGCCCGTCGACCCCGACGTCGTCGATCGCGCGCAGCTGATCCTGTCGGCCGCCGACCCGCTGCTCGTCGTCGGCGCGGGCCCGGCGCCGCGCGGGGTCGTCCGCGAGCGCGCCTACCTCGACGTCACCGGCCGGCCGTCGCGGCGCGAGGCCGTCACTCACCGAATCCGGCCCGTCCCGCCCGCCGCGGCCGCCTACGTGCTGTTCACCTCCGGCTCGTCGGGCGTGCCGAAGGGCGTCAGCGTCCCGCACGCCGCGGTCGGCACCCAGTTGACGTGGATGCAGCAGCGCTACCCGCTCGGCTCAGGCGACACCGTGCTCGTGCGCACCGCGGCCGGCTTCGACCTGTCGGTGTGGGAGTACTGGTGGGCGCTGCAGGCGGGAGCGCGCATCGTCGTCGCCGAACCGGGCAGCGAACGCGACGGCATCGCGCTGCGCAGGCAGCTCGACCGGCACGCGGTCACCGTGCTGCCGACCGTGCCGTCGTCGTTGAGCATGCTCCTGGACGCAGGCGAGCTGCCCTCGTCGGTGCACACCATCCTGTGCATCGGCGAGGAGCTGACCCCCGAACTCGTGGGCCGGCTGCGCGCCACCGGATGCCGGGCGCAGGTCCACAACCTCTACGGCCCCACCGAATGCGCGGTCAGCGCCACCGGCCATCGACTGCCGGACGACGGCGGATCGCCCGCGCGGATCCCGATCGGCGCCGCCCAGCCCGCGGTGTCGGTCCGCGTCCTCGACCGCCGACTGCATCCGGTGCCGGTCGGCGTGGTCGGCGAGCTGTACCTCGGCGGACCCCAGGTGGCTCGCGGCTACCACGGCGATCCGGCGCGGACGGCCGCCGCCTTCGTCGCCGACCCGATCGGCGGCGGTCGGATGTACCGCACCGGGGACCTGGTCCGGTACCTGCGGACCGGCGAGCTGGAGTTCGTCGGCCGTGCCGACTTCCAACTCCAGATCCACGGATTCCGCGTGGAGCCCGGCGAGGTGGAGGCCGCGCTGCGACGATGCGCCGACGTCGACGACGCGGTGGTCGTCGCCGATGCGGGCGGGGAGCGGCTCCTCGCCTTCGTCACCGGCGCCGTCGACGCCGACGCGGTCACCCGCGAGCTCGTCGACCGGTTGCCCGGGTATCTGCGTCCGGAGGTCTTCGTCCTCGAGACGCTGCCGTACAACAGCAACGGCAAGGTCGACCGGGCACGACTGCCGCGGCCCGAACGCGCGCGGCGCCGACACCTGCCACCGGTCACCGAGACCGAGTGCGCGGTGGCCGAGACGATCGCCGAGGTCACCGGGGTGTCGCAGGTCGGGATGGCCGACGGCTTCTTCGCGCTCGGCGGCAACTCGCTGTCGGCGACGCGGGTGGCGGCCCTGCTGTCCGACCGACTCGGTCGCCCGGTGCCCGTGCGCCTCGTCTTCGACGCCGTCGACGTCGCCGACATCGCCGCCCGCATCGACCGCGGCGACCTCGACGGGCCCGTCGCACCGCCGCTCGTGCGCGACGACCGACCCGGCCCGGTGCCCCTGGCGCCGGCCCAGCGCCGCATCTGGGAAGCCGTGCGGTCCGGTCAGGGCGCCGACTGGAATGTGCCGATCGCGCTGCGGTTCACCGGCGAGGTCTCCGTCCCGACGATCGCGGCCGCACTGCTCGACGTGCTCGCCGTCCACGAGGGGCTGCGCACGCGATACCGGGCGGGGGACAGCGGCCCGCACGCCGAGGCACTGCCGATGGCGCGAGCCGAGGCGCTGGTCCGCGAGGGCCTCGTCCCCGAACCGACCCGCCCCGAACTGGTGTCGGAGCGGGTGGCACAGGCGGCGTGGGAGCCGCTGCGGCTCGCCGACGCGCCGCTTCGGGTGCGGCTGTTCACCGTCGGCGACGACGCCGCCGTCCTGCTGCTGGTGCTGCATCACCTCAACGTCGACGGTCACTCGGCCGCCGTCCTGGGGCGCGACGTCCTCACCGCCTTCACGCTGCGGACGGTCGGACAGATTCCGACTCTGCCCGCGCCCACCGTGCGGTACCGCGACTACGCCCGCTGGCGCAACGCGACGGTCGGGGCACCTGCGGCCCGTACCGCCGAGTTCGACCGTCAACTCGCGTACTGGCAGCGGGTGTTTGCGCCCGCGGAGCTCGCCGCGCCGCCGACGCCGACCGACTTCGCCCCACCGGCGGTGTGGGACTCGGCCGGAGCGGCGATCGAGTTCGCCGTGCCCGTCGACGTGCACGAGCGGCTCGCCGACCTGGCTCGGCAACGGGCAGGCGGCCTCTTCCCGGTCCTGCAGGCGGCGTTCGCGGTCGTCCTCGCTGCGCGCGGTGAGGGCGGTCGCGTGCATGTGGCGACCGCGAACGCCAACCGCGCGCACCACGAGCTCGACGGGGTGATCGGCAACTTCGCCGAGGACATTCCGATGCGGCTCGACGTCGCCGACCAGCGGGCGTTCGCCGACCTGATGGCCGAGGTGAACGACCAACTCGTCGGAGCGCTGGCCCATCCGGACGTGTCGGTGCCCGACCTGCTCGACGCCGCAGGTCTGTCGCGCGGTGCCGACGGAGCCACCGGCGCCCCGGTCTTCCCGGCGACGTTGATCCTGCAGCAGTCCGACGTCGTCGAGGCCGGCCTGGACGTCCTCGACCTCGGCGCCGTCACGGTCGGCCGCGAGCCGATCGACGCCGTCGTCGCGAAGCACGAGCTCGAGGTGAGCCTGCGCGAACTCCGCGACGGCGACCGTCCGGCCGGAGTCACCGGAACCCTGACCTACCCGGTCTCCCTGTTCGAGGCGGCGACCGCCCAGGGAGTCGTCGACGACTTCCTCGCTGTGCTGGCACGGGTCGCGGAGGGCGGCGTCTCGTGCACCGTCGCCCAACTCAGGGGTGAGGCCCAGCTCAGGGGTGAAGCAGGGCGCGGGCGAGAAGAGATAGGGGAGTGAGCAGAGATGAGGAGTGAACGGTCATGAGCGTGTCCGTGGTCATCGCGTGCTACCGCGGCCTGCCCGTCCTGCAGACACAACTGCAGGCGCTCGCCGACCAGGACTACTCCGGGGCGTTCGAGGTGATCTTGGCCGACAACGCCGGGGAGCCGGAGCTCGCCGAGTACGTCGAGCACCATCCGCTCGCCGACCGCCTGAGTCTGCGGTGGGTCGACGCCTCCGACGTTGCGGGCACGTCCCATGCCCGCAACGTCGGCACGCGCGCCGCGCGATACGGACTCATCGCCTACTGCGATCAGGACGACGCCGTCCACCCCGAATGGCTCCGGGCGATCGTCGACGGCCTCGCCGGCGCGGAGGCGGTCGGCGGTCCCCTGGAACGCGAGACGCTCAACGATCCGGTCGTCGCGTCCTGGCGCGCCCTGCCCGATCCGGCCGAGCCCCCGGTGCTCGGCCGCTTCCTGCCGATCAGCTTCGGATGCAACCTCGGGGTGCGCCGCGAGGTCTTCGACGCCATCGGCGGCTGGGACGAGGACTATCCGAACGCCGGCGGCGACGTCGAGTTCTGCTGGCGCATCCAGACCTCGGGCCACTCCTTCGGGTACGCGCCGCAGGCGATGGTCGCCTACCGGTACCGCACCGGCATGCGCGAGTCGTGGAACCAGGTGGTCGAGTACGGACGCGAAGAGGTGCGTGTCGCCCGCCAGTACGGCGCACCGGGCAGGCAGTGGTGGTGGACCGTCCTGCACGTCGGCGTCGTCGCCGGAACGAGCCCGATCTGGCCGTGGGCGTGGTCCCGAAGCCGGCGCGGCCAGTGGGTGTGGGTCACCGGGAACCTGGTCGGCCGGGTTCAGGGCAGCATCCGACACCGCTACCGGTACCTCTGACGAGGCGGAATCCGCCGTGACCTGGGGATTTGTGTTTGTGTCCATCGGTGCGTAACTTATTTGAAGTCAGAGCGGCCCGGCCGCGAAGACAAGCCCCCGAAATCGATCACCGCGGCTGGTTCGCGGTGGTTTTTTGCGGGTCCGGCTACTGGTGCTCGGAACTGAAGATCAACGGATTTCCAACGGAAACCAACGGTTTGCAGAACTTCGGGTGACGGTGTTAGGCTGGGAAGGTCGCCTCGGAGACGGGGTGGTGAATGAAAATTTCAGATGTCTGCTGGAGTTCGGCCTGGTTGTTGCTGGGTTGGTGCTGGTGGGTGTGTGTTCTTTGAGAACTCGATAGTGTGTTTTGGATTTTCTTGTGCCACATTATTTTTGTTTTGTGGCGTGGGAGATTTTGGACAGAGTGCTTGCCGGCCC